>CAWKGI010000025.1:0-415026 GCA_963849125.1 uncultured Actinomycetes bacterium
GCCCTTCGTCACCGACCGCGCCGGCCGCCGCCGCGACGGCGCGGTCGACGCCGGCGAGCGCAGCGGTCGTCCCGAGCAGCTGGGCCTGGTCACGGAGAAGCTGGTCCGGGCGGGCGGCGACGCTGGCGCGATCGAGCTCGACGAGGCCCACCTGCCCGTCGACGAGCGCGACCGTGTCCGGATCGAGCCGATGGTGGGCGATCCCCGCGCGACCGAGGGAGAGGACGGTCTCCCAGGCAGCGGCCAGAACTCGGTCGTCGACGGCGTCGCGGGGGAGCCCGCCCAGCGGCCGGCGCGAGTCACGCAGCACGAGCAGGGCGTCACCGGTCGACGCCTCCGCGGCCACCACGACGTCCGGCACCGCGATGCCGGCCTGGCGGGCGAGCAGCGTGACCAGCGCCTCGTGCTCCACGGCCTCGATGCGCGACAGCCGGGCCCGGGGGCCGTCGTCCGAGTACATCAACGTCCGCCACGCCTTCTCGAGCAGCTGGGTGTCGTAGGCGTCGCGCCCGTAGACCTTGACGAGCAGCGGCGCCCCGTCCACGTCGCGTCCGTGCGCGACGAAGACGCCGGCAGGCTGCCGGGAGGTCGGCTGCAGCTCGGCCACGCCGACGCGGAGCTCCGCGAGCATCGCGACGACGGCGTCGGGCTCCGGGTGCCCCGCCGAGGTGCCGAGGATCAGGCGGACAGCCGTCGCGGCCGCGATCGCGATCGCGAAGGCGGCGAGCGTCGCGCTCGGGGGAGCGGCCTGCGTGAGCAGGGCTCCGACGAAGCCGAGGATCATCACCCAGTGGCTGAGCCGCTGGAGCGGCCGGACGAGGTACGGCGTGACGACGAGACCGATTGCGGCGAACGCCGACAGCGCGAGCACGGAGAACGCGCTCTCGCCCGTGCGCAGGCGCAGGACATCCTCCGCGGCGGGCCAGCTGCCGAGCGCGAGGCGTGACGAGACCGCGGCGAGGGCGAGCGCCGCGAGCGCCGCGCAGAGCGCAGCGACGACGACCGCAAAGCGGCGGGTGACGAGCGCCGCGACCAGGCAGGCGACGGCCCAGAGCACCAGCCCGTCGTAGAGCGTGTCCCAGACCGGCTCGAGCCAGGCGGGGAAGCTGGAGAGGAAGACGGAGAGCGTGCGCTCGAACCGCTGCGGCGGGTAGGCGAGGACGAGTGTGAGGACGCCGAGCAGCGCGGGCGCCAGGAGCATGAAGTCGGTCGCGCGCCGGTAGCGTCGTCGCCCCCTGGGAGTGGAGAACACCCGGCGCGGCCGGACGAGCTGTCCGAGCGCGAGGGCGCTCTGCTCGGATGCGGGCAGATCCACGGCGACACCCTGCCAGGTCGACCGGCGGCACGGCACCGCTCGTCGCACACAGGCTTCTTGACGAGCGCACGCCTCGACATGAACAATCGTTCAGCGTGGGCATCCGGCCCTCGTCGACTACAGACCCCGCCGACTCAAGACCTCACGCTGCAGACCGACGATCACAGCCGTGCGACGGAGGCCGCGTCTCGCGTTCCGGAGCTGATGCCCGAGCTCGAGCGTGAGCTCGCCGAGCTCGTCGCGATCCCGTCCGTCTCCGCGACCGACTACCCGGAGGAGACGCACGGCGCTCTGCTCGAGGCGTGCAGCTTCGTCCAGGAGCTGCTGCGCGACGCGGGCGTCGAGCAGGTCGGCACCCTCGAGCTTCCGCACACGGCCCCGATCGTCGTCGGCGAGATCCCCGCCCCTCCCGGTGCGCCGACGGTGCTCCTGTACTCGCACTACGACGTCGTCCCGGCCGGCGACGAGGAGCTCTGGGACTCGCCCCCGTTCGAGGCGACGAGGCGCGACGACGCGATCTTCGGACGCGGCGCGGCCGACACCAAGTCGAACATCCTGGCGCACGTCGGTGCGCTCCGGGCCTGGGAGGGACGGCCGCCGGTCGGGATCAAGGTCGTGATCGAGGGGCAGGAGGAGGTCGGCAGCGCCCTCAACACCTACCCCGCGACGAACCCGGAGCCGTTCCGCGCCGATGCGATGCTGATCGGCGACATGGGGAGCATCCGCCCCGGCGTGCCGACCCTCACGATCGGGCTGCGGGGGATGGCGATGGCGACGATGGAGGTCTCCACCCTCGCCGGCGCCAAGCACAGCGGCCAGTACGGGGGCGCCGCGCCCGACGCGATGATCGTCCTGCTCCACGCGCTCGCGACGCTCCACGACGCGAACGGCGACGTGGCCGTCGAGGGCCTGCTCCGCGAGCCGTGGCACGGCGAGGGTCTCTCGCGAGGAGGAGTTCCGCCTGCTCGCCGAGGTCGAGGACGGCCTCCCGCTGAAGGGCACCGGCGACCTCGGCTCCCGGCTGTGGTCGGGCCCGGCGATCACCGTCACGGGCATCGACGTCCCCTCCGTGGACGACGCGCTCAACGCGGTCAGCCCGTGGGCGCGCGCGAAGATCAGCCTCCGCGTCCACCCGGGCCAGGACGCCGGCGAGGCCCAGGCGGCGGTCGTCCGCCACCTCGAGGCGCTGCGGCCGTTCGGCATCGGCCTCGAGGTCCAGCCCGGCGTGATCGGCAACGGCTTCCTCGCCCCTGTCGACGGTCCGGCCTACACGGCCGCGCGCGAGGCGATGCGGGCCGCGTGGGGCAGGGAGCGTCGCCTTCGTCGCCACGGGAGGCTCGATCCCGCTCGTCAGCGCGCTGCACCGGGCGGTGCCGGAGGCGGAGATCCTGCTGCTCGGGACGACGGACGGCTACGCGAACATCCACGCCCCGAACGAGCGCGTGCTGCTCGAGGAGTTCGAGAAGGCCGTCGTCGTCGAGGCGGAGTTCCTCGGCCGGTTCGCGGGCGACGTCCGGCAGGCCGGGGCGCACGATGAGCGAGCCGGCCACGCGCCCCCGCCGCGCCGGCCGAGCCGCCACGGGGGCTGATGGTGCGCGTGCTCGGCGCGATCGAGCGCGGCGGCAACAAGATGCCGCACCCGGCGATCCTGTTCCTCTGGCTCTGCGTCGGCGTGATCGTCCTCTCGGTCGTGCTCGCCTGGGCGGACGTCAAGGTGACCTACGAGGTCGCGAAGCCGCCGCCGATCGCGGTCGAGGAGAACCTCCTCGGCGGCTCGACGCAGCCCTCGGGCGGGCTCCCCGATGCGTCGATCCAGGAGGGCGAGTACGAGATCGTCACGGGGACCGCCTCGATCGAGAGCCTGCTCTCGGCCGACGGGATCCGCTTCCTCTTCACCTCGTTCGTCTCGAACTTCCGCAACTTCGCGGCGGTGGCGATCATCCTCGTGGTGATGATCGGCGTCGGCCTCGCCGAGGCCTCGGGCCTGATCGGCGCGCTGATCCGGAAGCTCGTCGCCGTCTCGTCCGAGGCGACGCTGACGCCGTTCATCGTCTTCATCGGCATCCTCTCGAGCGTCGCCTCGGACGCCGGCTACCTGGTGCTCATACCCCTGGGCGCAGCCGCGTTCAAGAGCGTCGGCCGCAATCCGCTCGCGGGGATGGCGGCTGCGTTCGCCGGCGTCGCGGCCGGCTTCGGCGTCAACTTCCTGATCACGCCGCTCGACGGCGTGCTCACCGAGATCACGAACGACTCGATCGCGCTCGTCGATCCCGACCGCTCGATCGACCTGGCCGCGAACCTCTACTTCGGCATCGCGCTCGACGATCCTGCTGACGGTCGTGATCACGCTCGTCGCCACGCGCGTCGTCGAGCGGAGCCTCGGCCCCCACGACCCCTCGCTCGAGAGCGACGACGCGTCGCTCGACGCCGACAAGGGGCCCGAGGTCTCACCCGAGGCGGAGGCGAGGGGCCTGCGCTACGCGCGCGCTCGCGACAGCCGCGGTGCTGGTCGGGATCGCCCTGCTCACCGTCTTTCCCGACGCGCCGCTGCGCGACCCTGTCACCGGCGACATCATCGGCGACTCGCCGTTCATGGACAGCCTGATCGTGATCATCACGCTGATCTTCTTCGCCGCGGGGCTCGCCTACGGACGCGGTGCGGGGACGATCAGGACGAGCGACGAGATCATCGCGGCGATCACGAAGTCCTGGGCCGGCCTCGCGGCGCTGCTCTTCCTGTTCCTGCTGATCGCGCAGTTCATCGCGTACTTCAGCTACTCGAACATCCCCACGGTCGCGGCTGTGAAGCTCGGCGACTGGCTCGAGTCGGCGAACATCGGGGCGCTCTGGCTGCTGATCGGCTTCGTCTTCGTGACCGCGCTCGTCAACTTCATCATGCCGGCGGCGATCGCCAAGTGGGCGATCCTCGCGCCGATCTTCATCCCGCTCTTCCTCCGGCTCGACGTCGCGCCGCAGACGGTGCTCGCGGCCTTCCGCGTCGGCGACTCGCCGTCGAACGTGATCACGCCGCTGATGGCCGTACTTCCCGCTGATCGTGATCTTCGCGCAGCGCTACAAGCAAGGACGCGGGCATCGGCACCGTCGTCTCGATGATGCTGCCCGTTCGTCCTCGTGCTGACGGTGGTCTGGACGCTGTTCTTCATCGCCTGGTACCTGCTCGGGATCCCGCTCGGGCCCGGCTCGCCCGTCCACCTGGGCTGAGCGTCGCCGCCGTGACGTCCGGCACGCGCATCGATCGCCACGGGGCACGAGTCGGTGAGCGATCAGACGATCGTCTACCTGATCCTCGCGGCGACGGTCGCCGTCTTCGTCTGGGATCGGCTGCCGGTCGCGGTCGTCGCGCTCGGGGTCGCGCTCTCGCTGTGGGCGACCGGCGTGCTCGACCTCGACCAGGCGCTCGCCGGCTTCGGCGACCCGACGGTGCTCTTCATCGCCGCGCTGTTCGTGGTCAGCGAGGCGCTCGACGCGACCGGGGTGACGACCTGGGCGGGGCAGCAGCTGATCGCGCGCGGCGGCGGCAGCCGCAGGCGCGTGCTGGTCGGGACGATGGCGCTGTGCGCGCTGCTCACGGCGCTGATCACGCCGAACGGGTCGGTGGCCGCGCTCACGCCGGTCGCCGTCGTGATGTGCCTGACGCTGCGCTGGGCGCCCTCGAAGCTCCTGCTGCCGCTGGCGTTCGCCGCCCACGCCGGGTCGCTGCTCGTCCTCACCGGGTCGCCCGTGAACGTCGTCGTCTCGGAGGCCGCGGCCGACGCCGGGGTGGGGAGGATCTCCTTCTTCGCCTTCGCGCTCGTCGGCGTGCCGCTCCTGCTCGGCACGGTCGCGATCGTCGTGCTGCTCGGCGACCGGCTGCTCCCCGAGCGCACGCCGCGCGTGGCGACGCAGGACTTCGGCGACCTCGCGCGGGTCCTCGCCGAGCAGTACGACCTCGACGGCGACGCGTCGCGGCTGCTCGGGCGCTCGCGCGGCGTGGCCGAGGTCGTGATCCCGCCTCGCTCCGGGCTGATCGGGGAGGAGGTGTTCCCCGGGATCCGCAGCGAGGACGGCACGTTCGTCGTCGTCGCGATCCAGCGGCGAGGGGAGCACGTCGTCGGCGACACGCGGCTCGAGGCAGGCGACACGATGCTCCTGCGCGGGTCGTGGGGCGCGCTCGAGGAGCGGCTCGACGAGCCGGACATGCTCGCGGTGGACGAGCCGACCGCGGTGCGCCGGCAGACGGTGCCCTTCGGCGCGGGCGCGAAGCGGGCGCTGGCTGGCGCTCGCGCTGATGATCGTGCTGCTCGCCACGGGCCTCGTCCCGCCGGCGGTCGCGGGGCTGATCGCCGCCGGGATCATCGTCGTCTCGGGCGTCCTCACGATCGACCAGGCCTACCGCGGGATCCAGTGGACGACCGTGATCCTCGTCGGCGGGATGATCCCGCTCTCCACCGCGATGACCCAGACCGGTGCGGCCGCGCAGCTGGCCGAGGGTCTCGTCGACCTCGTCGGCGATGCCGGGCCGCACGCTCTGCTGCTCGGGCTCGTCCTCCTCACGGTCGTGCTCGGGCAGCTGATCTCGAACATGGCGACCGCGCTGATCGTGATCCCGATCGGGGTCTCCGCCGCCGCCGAGCTCGACGTCTCCGCGAAGCCCGTCCTGATGGCGATCGTGGTCGCGGCCGCTGCCTCGTTCCTCACGCCGGTCGCGACGCCCGCGAACCTGATGGTGATGGAGCCCGCCGGCTATCGCTTCGGCGACTACTGGAAGCTCGGGCTGCCGCTGATCGCGCTGTTCGTGGCCGTGGCGGTGCTCCTCGTCCCCGTGATCTGGTCGTTCTAGCCGTGGTGCGACCAACGGTGAGGATCCCGTGGAGCTGACACAGCCACCCCGCCGCGTCTCGACCGGCGCGCTGCCCGCCCTGGACGAGCTGGAGCGACTCGATCCGCGAGGCCCACGCCCGCTACGCGCAGGTCGACGACGGCGCGCTCTCGTCGGTCTATCCCGCGCTCGCGCGCGTCGATCCGGGGCTCTTCGGGCTCTGCCTCGTGGGGGTGGCGGGGCGCGTCGTCGCCGCCGGCGACGTCGACGTGCCCTTCACGATCATGAGCGTCGCGAAGCCCTTCACGTTCGCGTTGGTCTGCGACGCGGTGGGGCCGGGCGAGGCCGGTCGACGCATCGGCGTCAACGCCACCGGGCTGCCGTTCAACGCCGTCGAGGCGGTCGCGCGAGCGGGGGACGGGCGGACGAACCCGATGGTGAACCCCGGCGCGATCGCCAGCGTCGCGCTCGTCCCCGGCGCCTCGGCCGAGGAGCGCTGGGCTGCGCTCCGCGACGGGCTCTCGCGCTTCGCCGGTCGGGAGCTCGCGCTCGACGAGGAGGTCTTCGCGTCCGCCTCGGCGACGAACCACCGCAACCGCGAGCTCGTCGCGGCGCTCGTCGAGGCGGGCGCCCTCGACGGCGACCCAGCCGTGGCGCTCGACCTCTACACCCGACAGAGCTCGCTGTCGGTGACGGCCGCGGATCTCGCGCTGATGGGCGCGACGCTCGCGAACGGGGGCGTCAACCCGCGCACGGGCGTGCGCGTCGTCTCCGAGGAGAGCTGTCATCACACGCTCGTCGTGATGACGACGGCCGGCCTCTACGAGACCTCCGGGGAGTGGCTCTACGAGATCGGGTTGCCCGGGAAGAGCGGGATCGGCGGTGGGATCGTCACCGTCGCACCGGGAAAGGGCGCCCTCGCGACCTTCTCGCCCCTGCTCGACGGAGCCGGGAACAGCATCCGGGGCGTGCGCGCCGCGGCCTTCCTCTCGCGGGCGCTCGGGCTCGACCTGTTCGCATCGCGCGCTGCCGCTGCCGCGCCGGAGACCGGAGCACGGTGACCCCGGACCCGTCCCGCCTCGTCGCGCCGCCGGACGATCGACCCTCGGACCGCCGCGCGTGCGAGGATGCCGCGGTGACCTGGCGCTCTCCGTCGCTGCTCCGCCTCGTCCTGCCTGTGGTCGTCGCGCTGCGTCGCGCTGGTCGCCCCGGCGGTCGCGCGGGCCGACACCGCCGACGAGAAGGCGCTCGCCGACAAGTACGCCCCGGTCGTGCGCCTCGTCGAGCAGCGCGGCGACTGCGACCCCGGCGAGCCGTACGAGCCGATCGACGTCGAGCTCCTGTTCGGCGACCGCACGGTCGCCCTGCGGGGGCCGTGGAACCGGACCGACCTCGTGAAGATCGGGCCGGTCGCCACGGATCTCGTCGACCGCTTCGAGTACCACCTCGACTTCCCGGGCGACGCGCTCGACCCCGGCTGCCTCTACGAGGAGTGGTCGAAGCGGCTCACGCAGGGCCACACGCCGACGGTCTACGCCCACGTCGCGCAGGAGCGCGGGAAGCCCGGCAAGCTCGCGCTCCAGTACTGGTTCTTCTACGTCTTCAACGACTTCAACAACACCCACGAGGGCGACTGGGAGATGATCCAGCTCGTCTTCGACGCGGCCGATGCCGCAGAGGCGCTCGACGAGAAGCCGGTCGAGGTCGGGTACAGCGCCCACGAGGGCGCCGAGCGGGCGGCCTGGGGCGACGACAAGCTCGAGATCGTCGACGGGACGCACCCGGTCGTCTACCCGGCTGCCGGCTCGCACGCGAACAAGTTCACGCAGGCGCTCTACCTCGGGGCCTCCGCCGACGCGGGCGTCGGCTGCGACGACACGCGGGCACCACACCGGGAGCTGCGACCGGCGGTGGTCAGCCTTCCGAGCGACGCGACGGCCGCGGCCGCCGCCTACCCGTGGATCACCTTCGAGGGACGCTGGGGCGAGCTGCAGAAGGCGTTCTTCAACGGCCCGACCGGACCGAACATGAAGACCCAGTGGACGGAGCCGATCACCTGGTCGGAGGACTGGCGCGACCGCAGCTACGCCGTGCCGACGGGAGGCGTGTTCGGCACCGGGGCGACCGACCTCTTCTGCTCCGGTGTCGCGACCGGATCGGCCTGGCTGGCCAGGCTGCTGGCCAACCCGGTGCCGATGCTGCTGCTGATCGGCCTGGTGGTCGGCCTCATCGTGCTCCTGGCCGTCAAGGCGACCTGGACGCCGGTGGCACCTCTGCGCCTCGCGCGCCGTCGCCACTGGGGACAGATCGTCGCAGCCACGTTCCGGATGTACTTCTCGCGGATCCTCACCTTCGTGGGGATCGGGCTCATCCTGCTGCCGACCGCGCTCGTCATCACCCTGCTGCAGTACCTCGTCTTCGCTGTCCTCGACGCGGTCGGAGCCGGCACGGGTGAGGGGGCCGGGTTCGGGGCGCTCGTCGCGCTCGGCGATCGGCACCGCGTTCACCCTGCTGGCGCTCGGGCTCGTCCAGGCAGCGACCGTGTGCGCCCTCGTGGAGATCGACGCCGGGCGGGACGTCGGCCCCGTGCGGGCGTACCGCCTCGCGCTCCGCCGGCTGCGTCCGCTGCTGGGCGCGATCGTCGGTGTTCGTGGTGATGTGGGTCGCGCTCTCGAGCACCGGCGTGCTGCTGCCGATCGCGGTGTGGCTGGCCATCCGCTGGTGTCTGATCGCGCCCGTCGTCGAGCTGGAAGGACGCGGCGGGCTCGCCTCGGTGCGGCGCAGCGGTTCCCTGGTGCACGGGCGGTGGCTGCGCGTCGGCTCGCTCGATCGGCGTCGGGGCGGTCATCGTGATCGCGAGCGGCCCGCTGCTCGGCACGCTGCTGATCTTCACGACGAGCGTGCCTCTGCGCGCTCCTCAACGTCGATCGCCGGCCTGGTCTACGTGATCGCGATGCCGCTGGTCGCCCTCACCACCGCGTACGTCTACTTCGACGCCCGCGTTCGCGGCGAGCTCGAGCCGCGCGACGCACGACGGCGAGCTCCCGGCGGAGATCGACCTCGGCTCCGCCTGAGCGGCCGGGCCCGAGCCGGGCCGGCCACGATCGGCGAGGCCGCGGGCGGGAGCGGTCCCTGGCTACGCGAGCGGTGCCGACGCCTGGAGTCGGCGCTCGACGGCGCGACGCGCGCGGTCGAGCGGTGTCCTCTCACGGCTCACGACGTAGTTCGCGTTCGCGAGGAGGAGGTAGGCGTCCACCTCGAAGGCGAGCTGAACGGCATCCTCGTCGGGATCGAGCGCGCCCTCCGCCTGCGCATCCTGGACGGCGGCGACGAGCATCGTGAACCAGTCCTCCGCGAACCGGATCGCGCGGTCGCGGACGGGACCGGGGTGGGTGTCCATCTCGGCGGCGACCGATGCGAAGAAGCAGCCACCGGGAAACACGTCCTCCTCCACGTGGCGCAGGAAGCGCTCGACGAGCTGCCGCAGCCGGTCGAGACCCGTGGGCGCCGACGTCGCGGGCGCGACCACCTCGTCCGTGAAGATGGTCGCCGCGGTGTCGATCGTCGCCAGCTGGAGCTCCTCCTTGGAGCCGAAGTGGGCGAACAGGCCGCTCTTGCTCATCCCGACGGCCTCTGCCAGCCGCCCGATCGAGAGCCCTGCCAGCCCCTCGACCGTCGCGAGCCTGGCCGCCTCGTGGAGGATCGCCGTCCGGCTCCGCTCGCCGTCACTGCGCGTGCGGCGCACCTGGCGGTCGGGATCCGGCTGGACGGGTGCGGTGCTCATCGCTTGACAAGTTAGCACGAACGGTCGTATAGTCTGCAACAGCACGAACGGTCGTGCTAACTACGAGGAAGGAGACCTCATGCACATCGATGACGTCCTTGCGACCCCGCTGTTCGACACCGTGCCCCGTCGCCGCCGCGGCGAGGTCGCACGCGCCGCCGACAGGCTGACCGTCCCCGCCGGCACGGTCCTGACCCGTCAGGGCGATCTGGCGCACGAGTTCTTCGTGATCGTCAGCGGCGAGGCCGACGTGTTCTGCGACGGGCGGCTTGCGGCCGTGCTCGGATCCGGTGACTTCTTCGGTGAGATCGCGCTCGTGGGTCGGCCCTACCGGACGGCGACCGTGGTCGCCGGCACGGAGCTCGATCTCGTGGTTCTCGCCCGCCGGGAGTTCCGCACGCTCCTGAGGCGGTTCCCCGACCTCGCCTCCACGGTCCTCGCCGCCGGGAGGACGAGGGTCACCGCGTCGCTCAGAGAGCTCGAGGCCGCGGCGTGAGAGATCCTCGCCGCCGCGGCCTCTGGCTGCTCTGCCTCGCGCACTTCATGGGCGTGCTCGACCTCACGGTCGTGAACGGCGCGCTCGCCCCGATCGGGAGCGACCTCGGGGCGTCGAGGGAGTCGCTGCAATGGGTGATCGGCGCCTACGCGATCGCCTTCGGCGGCTTCCTGCTCGCGGGAGGGAGGACGGCGGACATCGTGGGTCCACGCCGGGCGTTCGCGGCCGGCTCGGCCGGGTTCGCGCTCGCGTCCCTCGCGTGCGCGACCGCGCCCGCGATCCTCCCTCTCGTGGGCGCCCGAGCCGCGCAAGGGCTCTCGGCGGCGTTTCTCGAGCCGGCCGCGATCTCCCTGCTCGCGCACATGTACCCCGGCGGGCAGGAACGGCTCCGCGCGCTGGCCGTCTGGGGCTCGGTCGGTAGCCTCGGCGCCGTCTCGGGGATGCTCGTCGGCGGCGCGACGGCGGAGCTGCTGGACTGGCGGGCGGTCTTCCTCCTCAACGTCCCCGTGGGGCTGCTCGGACTGGCCCTGGCGCGGCGCCTGCTGCCCTCCGGCGTCCGACGCCCCGGACGCCGCGTCGACGTCGCAGGGGCAGTCCTGCTGACCACCGGCGGGTCCGGGCTCGCGCTGCTCATCGCCAGTGCTCCCGGAGGGATCTCGACGGCATCGTGCGCCGGCGTGGTCGTCGCGGCGACCGGCCTGCTCGGCTACGCGCTCCACGTCGGCCGGGCGTCCGCCCCCCTCGTGCCGCGGGGCTTCCTGCGACGGACGGGCGTCGTCCTGCCGGCTGCGACCGGGTCGGTGCACGGCGCCGTCATGCTCGGGACGCTGCTCCTCCTCACCGTGACGTTCGTCGACGTGATGGCGCTCGGGCCGATCGAGGCGGGTCTCGCGATGCTCGGCTGGCGGGCGACGCAGGCGGGCTGGGCGGGTCTCGCGGGACGGATCGTCGCCCGCGTCGGCGCGGTGCACGCGCAGCTCCTCGGTCTCGCGGGCATGGCGGTCGGCTGTGCCTCCCTGACCCGGATCGGGGCCGCACCCAGCTACGGGACGGACGTCTTGCCGGGGCTCGTCGTGCTCGGTCTTGCGGCTCCGCTCGTGTTCGTGTCGGGCTCGACGCTGGCGCTGCAGTGCGTCCAGCCCGGCGACTCGGGACTCGCGTCGGGGATCCTCGGATCGTGCCAGTGGCTCGGCGGGTCACTCGGTGTCGCGGCGGTCTCCGCCGTGCTGACCACCGCGGGAGACGACGTCGTCGAAGGGCTTCGGGCCGGGTTCGGGCTCTGTGCGGCCGCGGCGGCCGCGGCGGCGCTCCTCGCCGGCCTCGCGACCCGGGGTCGGGCGCCGGCGTGTCGTCTCGACCGTCCACCGGCGTTCGCACGGTAGTACGGCTAGCCGTACGTCACAGCCCTCGGCGGTGCAGGTAGCGTCGTCCTCCATGAGCACACGCGACCGGAACCCGTGGATCGTCCTCGTCCTCGTCTGCATCGCCCAGTTCATGGTGGTGCTCGACGCGACCATCACGAACGTCGCGCTGCCGTCCATCCAGACCGATCTCGGGATGAGCGACGCCGACCTCCAGTGGATCGTCAACGCCTACACGCTCGTGTTCGGCGGGTTCCTGCTGCTCGGCGGACGCGCAGGCGACCTCATCGGCCGCAAGCGGGTGTTCCTCGCCGGCGTCGTCCTCTTCACGCTCGCCTCCCTGCTCGCGGGCCTCGCGCCGAGCGAGACCTGGCTGATCGTCGCGCGCGGCCTGCAGGGCCTCGGCGCCGCGCTCGTCTCGCCCGCCGCCCTCTCGATCGTGACCACCACGTTCGAGGAGGGCGCGGAGCGGACCAAGGCGATGGGCGTCTGGGCCGCAATCGCCGTCGGCGGCGGCGCCGTCGGCCTCATCCTCGGCGGGATCCTGGTGGACACGCTCTCGTGGGAGTGGATCTTCTTCGTCAACGTCCCCGTCGGGATCGCGGCCTTCGCCTTCTCGTTCGTGCTGGTGCCCGAGTCGGTCGACGAGCACGCGCACCGGAGCTTCGACGTCTTCGGCGCCGTCACGGTCACGGCCGGGCTCGTCGCTCTCGTCTACGGCATCGTCCGCTCCGCGGAGCGAGGCTGGACGTCCGGCGAGGTGCTCGCGTGCCTCGCCGTCGCGGCGGTCCTGCTCTCCGCGTTCGTCCTGATCGAGCTGCGGGCGCGCTCACCGCTCGTCAGGCTCGACATCTTCAAGGTGAAGACGCTGCGCGCCGCGAACATCGCGATGCTGCTCGTCGCCTCCGGCCTGTTCGCGATGTTCTTCTTCAACACGCTCTACCTGCAGCGGGTGCTCGGCTACAGCGCCCTCCAGGCAGGGCTCGCGTTCCTCCCGTTCACCGCCGGGATCATCGTCGGCTCGGGGCTCTCGCAGTTCATGATCCCGAAGCTCGGCGCGCGCGAGGTGCCGCTGATCGGGCTCGGGCTCGGAGTGGTCGGGATGCTGCTGTTCCTGCGGCTCGAGCCGGCCGGCTCGTACGTGACCGACGTGCTGCCCCCGATCCTGTTCGCCTCGATCGGGATGGGGCTCGTGTTCGTCCCCGTCACCCTGATCGCGACGAGCGGCCTGCCGCACTCGGATGCCGGGCTCGCGTCGGGCCTCTTCAACACGTCGCAGCAGATCGGCGGCGCGCTCGGGCTCGCGATCCTCTCGACGCTCGCCACGAGCAAGACGACCGACGAGCTCGAAGCTCTCGGCGGCGTGCCGTCCGCGGACGACCAGGCGAGCGCCCTCGTGGCCGGGTTCCACGTCGCCTACCTCGCGGGAGCGATCCTGCTCGCCTGCGCGGCGATCGTGCTCGCGGTGCTCCTGCGGCGCGACGACGTCGCGATGGTGAGCGAGGGAGAGACGGCACCGGCGGTCGCCTGACGCCTGGCCGTCAGTCGAGCGGGCGTCCGGCCGACGAGCGTCGAGCGCACGGCGAAGGCGTCGTCGAGGACGACGAGATCTGCAGGGCCGCCGACGGTGAGCGCCCCGGCGTCGGGACGTCCGACGAGCCGGGCGGGCGTCGTCGTCACCGCGGCCACCGCCTCGACGAGCGGGACGCCGAGCTCGACGAGCATTCGCAGCCCCCACGCCAGGGGTCGGGTCGCCCCGGCGAGCGTCCCGTCCTCCAGCCGCGCGACGCCTCGCTCGACCCACACGTCCCGCCCTCCGAGGGTCGACGTGCCGTCCTTCATCCCGGCCGCGGCGATCGGCGTCGCTGACCAGGACGATCCGCCCCCGGGCGGCCCTCCAGGCGACGAGCAGCGCATCGGGTGCGACGTGGACTCCGTCGGCGATCAGCATCGGCGTGACGTCCGCGCGGCCGAGCGCCGCTCCGACCGTTCCCGGATCGCGGTGGCCGAACGGGCGCATCGCGTTGTAGAGGTGCGTCACGGCGCGGGCCCCGAGGTCGAACGCCGCGTGCGCCTGCGTCGAAGTCGCGTCGGTGTGCCCCACCGAGACGGGGACACCACGCTCGACGAGCGCCTCGATCACCTCGTCCGCTCCGTCGAGCTCGGGCGCGAGCGTCATCGTCGTCACCGGGCAGCCTGAGAGGAGCAGCGACGCCAGCGTGTCGCGGTCGGGTCGCAGCAGATGCTCCGGGTCATGGGCACCGACGCGCGTGGGGGAGAGGAACGGGCCTTCGAGATGCGCACCGAGGATGCGGGCCTCGTCGCCGTGGCCGGTCGCCGCGCCGATCGTCGAGAGCGCCCGGTGCAGATCGCCGAGCGGGGCGCTGACGAGCGTCGGCTGGTACCAGAGCACGCCGTCCCGGGCGAGCGCGCGCCCCAGCCGGGCAAGGTCGCCCACCTCTGCGCGAGACACGTCGACGCCGGCGTAGCCGTTGACCTGGAGATCGACGAGGCCGGGGATCGCGAGCCCGCTGTCGCCGCCGCCGAGGCCGACCGCCCGCACGACTCCATCGGCCGACCTCGACGTCGCCGCGCACGAGCGCTCCGTCGACCACCGCCGCTGCGACCCCGAGACGCACGGCGAAAGCCTACGCACCGGTTGCCGCGCCGGGGGCGGGTCGCTAGCGTGACGGTCGTGCCCGTGACCTCGCCGTTCGATCTCACCGGCCGTCGCGCCGTCGTGACGGGCGCCTCGAGCGGGATCGGCCAGGCGATCGCGGTGGCTCTCGCGGCCGCGGGCGCCGACGTCGCGGGGATCGCGCTCGACGACGGTGCCGAGACCGCGGCGGCGATCCGCGCGCAGGGACGCGAGGCGCTGATGGTGAGCGGCGACACGAGCAGCTCGGCCGCGGTCGACGCGCTCGCCGGCGAGGTCGTCGCCCGGTTCGGCGGGATCGACATCTGGGTCAACAACGCCGCGCGCCTGCTCGTGAGGCCGCTCGTCGAGACAAGCGACGAGGACTGGCACGCGCTCCTCGGCCCGAACCTCCACGGCTACATGCATGGCTGCCGCGCCGCGGCCCGGCGCATGATCGCGCAGGGGACGGGCGGGAGGATCCTCAACGTCAGCTCGGCGGCCGACATCCAGCCGCTCGCGAACCTCACCGCCTACATCGCGGCTAAGGGCGCGATCGTCGGGATGACCCGCACCCTGGCGCTCGAGCTCGCCTCCTCCGGGATCACGGTGAACGCGATCGCGCCGGGCGCCACCGAGACCCCGCTCAACCGGACCGCCTACACGCCCGAGGTGCGTGCTGCGTACGAGCAGCGCATCGCGCTCGGGCGGATCGCCGTGCCGGAGGAGATCGCGGACGCGGCGGTGTTCCTCGTCTCCGACGCCGCGCGGTACGTGACCGGCCAGGAGCTGCTCGTCGACGGAGGCCTCACGATCAACGGCACCGTCGGGCACGCGCAGAGCTGACGCAGCGCATCGTCGCCGCACGCGATGATGCCGCCAGGAGCGGCACGCGGGCGTGCCGGTGATCGCGAGCCGTCGGCGACGACGGGTGGAGGTGCAGCTGTGAAGCTCGGTGTGATGACCGCGGCGCTGTCGCGGATGTCGTTCGACCAGGTCGCCACCTGGGCGGGCGCGAGCGGGTTCGGGATGATCGAGGTGGCGTGCTGGCCGCGCGTGACCGGGCGTCAGCGCCGGTACGCCGGCGTCTCGCACATCGACGTGCGCTCGTTCGACGCGGGCCATGTGCGTGACGCGCTCGACCGGACGGGGGTCGAGATCTCCTCGCTCGCCTACTACCCGAACAACCTCCACCCCGACCCGACGCAGCGCAAGGCCGCGAACGACCATCTCAGGAAGGTGATCGACGCCGCGGCGAAGCTCGATGTCCCGATCGTGGGGACGTTCGTCGGACGCGACCCGGCGCGCAGCGTCCCCGAGAACGTCAAGGAGTTCCGCAAGGTCTGGCCGCGGCTCGTGGACTATGCGGAACAGCGCGGCGTCAAGATCGCGATCGAGAACTGCCCGATGCTGTTCAGCTGGGACGAGTGGCCGGGCGGCACCAACCTCGCCTCGACGCCGGCGGTCTGGGACGAGATGTTCTCGATCATCCCGTCGGAGAGCTTCGGCCTGAACCTCGACCCGTCGCACCTCGTGTGGCTGATGATCGACCACGAGCGGGTGGTGCGCGACTACGCCTCTCGGATCATCCACGTCCACGCCAAGGACATGGAGATCGACGGCGAAGGGCTCTACAGGGGCGGCATCGGCGCGCTCGGGATGGGCTGGCAGGTGCCGCGCCTGCCCGGCCTCGGCGTCGTCGACTGGGGACGCTTCATCGGGCAGCTCTACCGCGTCGGGTACGACTACGTCGTCTCGATCGAGCACGAGGACCGCGCGTTCGAGGGAACCCCGGAGCTCGTCGAGCGGGGCTTCTTCCTCGCCCGCGACGTGCTCGCGCCGTACATCGTATGAGGGGATCTGGGTCTGGCGCCGGCGCACGCCGGGGCCTGACCCCGACGCGCACGTCAGACCCCACGCGTCTCCCGGACGCGGGACGTGTGAGGTCAGGGCTCGCTTCGCGACCCCAGACCCCTGACTCGACGGACCTGGTCGGGTGCGACGCGCTCGCGCCCTGCATCATCGGAGGAGGGCTGGGGTCTGGCGTCCGGCGTCAGCCGGAAGACTGACCCCGGGACGGACACCGGGTCCTCGACCTGCTCCTGCTCCCGCCGCGCGGCGACGGGTCCCCCGCCTCGTCCGCTGCGGCTACAACCCGGGTATGCGCTTCGCCGATCTCCTCGCCCTCGGACGGCTCTCCTCAGCCGCGCTCCTCGGTGTCTCGATCGCGCTCGTCGTTGCGGCCGCCGCTCTGGGCGGCATCGCGACGGCTCGCTCCGTCGGCAGCTCGGGCTCGTGGTACGAGAGCCTCGAGCGCGCCCCCTGGAACCCGCCGTCGTGGGTATTCGGGCCTGCCTGGACGGTGCTCTACCTGCTGATGGCCGTCGCAGCGTGGCTCGTGGCGCGGGAAGGGCTCGACCGGCCCGAGGTGCAGGTGGCGATCACGCTGTACCTCGTCCAGCTCGTCCTCAACCTGGGTTGGTCGTGGATCTTCTTCGGCTGGCGCCGGCCCGGCTGGGCGCTCGTCGAGATCGTCGTGCTGCTCGTCGCGATCGTCGCCACGGCGGTCGCCTTCCACGGGATCTCGCCGCTCGCGGCGTGGCTGCTCGCGCCGTACGTCGTGTGGGTGGCCTTTGCGGCGAGCCTGAACGCCTGGGTCGCGTTTGCGAACTAGGGTCGCATGCTCGGGGGCCGTGTTCGGCCCGCAGCGACCTCGTGGACGCCAGCCGTCCGGCCCGGCGGAGAGGCTCAGTGCTTGTGGCGCGCCTGGGCGCGGCGGTTCTGCTCCTGCGGCGCGGGACGCAGCATGAAGTAGACCGCGGAGCCGAGGATCGGGAAGAGCAGGATCCCGACGAGCCAGAGGATCTTCGCGCCTACACCGAGATCGGGTCGCGAGACGAGGCTCGCGATCGCGTAGCCCCAGAGGATCAGGACGGGGATCATGAACCCGATCAGCAGGATCCATTGCGCGGCGCTGAAGGCGAG
Source organism: uncultured Actinomycetes bacterium (assembly GCA_963849125.1). GTDB lineage: Bacteria > Actinomycetota > Thermoleophilia > Gaiellales > Gaiellaceae > Gaiella. The sequence continues at coordinate 17,396 of CAWKGI010000025.1, forward strand.
GACGGAGAGGGCGGTTGCTGTCATGGAGGCGAGGCTATCGCAAGCTCGAGCCTCGCCGTGCGCTCCTGTCGGCCGAGGGTCTCCTGGGCCGCCGCGGCTCCCGGTCGGGCGTAGGATCGGGTCGTGGCCGTGCGCGAGATCGTGACGATCGGGCATCCGGTGCTCCGCGAGCGCGCCCGACCGGTGGGCGACACGCTCGCCTCGGCGGAGGTGCAGTCGCTGATCGACGATCTCGTCGACACGACGCGCGCCGCGGGCGGCGCCGGCCTCGCCGCGCCGCAGATCGGCGTTCCGCTGCGCGTCTACGTGACCGAGGTGCGCGACAACCCGCGTTACCCCTACAAGCCGAACATGCCGCTGCGCGTGCTGGTCGACCCGGAGGTGCGTCCGCTCTCCGACGAGATGTTCGAAGTGATCGAGGGGTGCCTCTCGATCCCCGCCCTGCGCGGGAGGCTGCGGCGGCACGCCGAGGTGGAGGTCTCCTACCTCGATCGCGCCGGTGGGCGGCACGTCGAGACGATCCGCGGGCTGAGCGCCGGCACGTTCCAGCACGAGCAGGACCATCTCGACGGCGTGCTGTTCGTCGACCGGGTGGAGGATCCACGCACGCTCGACGAGCTGGGAGTCCTTCGATGCCTTCCAGGCGGATGCGTTCGCCGAGGAGGCGCGGGCGATCGTCGCGCGGTGGGGCTCGTGACCAGGGTCGTCGTCGTGGGCGCGGGATTCGCGGGCCTGGCCGCCGCGGACGCGCTGGCGCGCAGGGGTGTCGAGGTGGTCGTCCTCGAGGCCCGCGACCGGGTCGGCGGCCGTGTCTGGTCGACGAGGATGGCGAACGGGGCCGTGATCGAGATGGGCGCCGAGTTCGTGCTCCCGGGCCACGACGTCGTGCGCGAGACCTGCGCGCGGCTCGGTCTCGAGCTCGCCGACAAGGGGATGTTCTACGGCGACCGCGAGCCGCGCGGGGTGGCGGTCGACGCCGCCCAGCTGCACCTGGGCGTGGAAGCCGTGCGCGCGGGGCTGGAGTCGCGCGCCGACCACGGCGACGGGGTCGACGCCGCGAGCTTCCTCGACGGGCTCGACCTGCACCCGGCGACCCGCGAGACGATCCGCTCGCGGGCCGAGGTCTCCTGCGCGGCGACTGCCGATCGGTTCCCTGCCTCGGCGCTGGCGCACCTCGCGGCGATCTCGCAGGATCCCTGCCCGACCGTGCTCGGCGGCAACCAGTCGATCGCGCTGCGGCTCGCCCAGGAGCTCGGCTCCGCGGTTTGGCTCGGCGTCGCGGCGGAGCGCGTCGCCTGGGGCGAGGACGGTGTGCGCGTGGCCGGGGGCGGGGCGGAGGTCGCGGCCGATCGCGTCGTGCTCGCCGTGCCCGCGAGCGTGGTCGGGCGGATCGTGTTCGAGCCGGCGCTGCCCCCGCGGCTCGCCGAGGCGTACGCCGCCGTCTCCTACGGCAACGCCGCCAAGCTCTTCGTGCCGCTGCGCGAGGCGCCTCCGACGAGTGCGGTGCTCTCCGTGCCCGAGCGGTACTGGACCTGGACGGCGACAGCAGGGGCGGGGGTGCAGCCGGTGGTGCACGCGTTCGCGGGCTCGGCGCCCGCGCTCGAGGCGCTCCGGGTGACGGACGGCGCACGGGTCTGGGCCGACTCGGTCTCGCGCTTGCGCCCCGACCTCGCGCTCGATCGCGACGGCGCCGTGCTCTCGACCTGGGACGACGACCCGTGGGTCGGCGCGGCGTACTCCTGCGACGCCGCCGGAGAGGCCGCGTGGGCGCCGGTCGGCCCGCTTCACGTCTGCGGCGAGCACACCGGCGGCGCGTTCTCGGCGCTGATGGAGGGCGCGCTGCGCAGCGGGATCCGGGTGGCCGCCGAGATCGCCGGATAGGCTCGCTCGGCGAGGCTCCCCGGCCAGGGCGTCAGAGGCCCGCGAGCGCGTCTTCGATCGCAGCGAGCTCGTCGCCCGAGAGCTCGAGCCGATCGAGGGCCGCGACGTTCGCCTCGAGCTGCGCGACGCTGGAGGCGCCGACGAGCGTCGAGGTCACCCGCGCGTCGCGCAGCGTCCACGCCAGCGCGAGCTGGGCGAGCGACTGGCTCCGTCCGGCGGCGATCTCGTTCAGCGCGCGGAGCCCGTCGCGCAGCTCGTCGGTGAGCCGGTCGCGGGGGAAGTACTGGCTGAAGGACGCCCGCGAGCCTTCCGGGATCCCGTCGAGGTAGCGGTCGGTGAGCAGGCCCTGGGCGAGCGGCGAGAAGACGATGCAGCCGATCCCGAGCTCGCCGATCGCGTCGAGCAGGTCGGGCTCGATCCAGCGGTCGAGCAGCGAGTAGCTCGGCTGGTGGATGAGGAGCGGGGTGCCGAGGTCGCGCAGGATCGCGGCGGCCCGGCGGGTCTGCTCCGCGTCGTAGGAGGAGATGCCGACGTAGAGCGCCTTGCCCTGACGCACCGCCGCGTCGAGCGCGCCCATCGTCTCCTCGAGCGGGGTGTCGGGGTCGAAGCGGTGCGAGTAGAAGACGTCCACGTAGTCGAGACCGAGCCGGCGCAGGCTCTGGTCGAGGCTCGCGAGGAGGTACTTGCGCGAGCCGTACTCGCCGTAGGGGCCCGGCCACATGTCCCAGCCCGCCTTGGTCGAGATCACCAGCTCGTCACGGTAGGGAGCGAGGTCGGTCGCGAGCAGGCGACCCATCGTCTCCTCGGCCGAGCCGAAGGGCGTGCCGTAGTTGTTCGCGAGGTCGAGGTGCGTGATCCCGAGGTCGAACGCGCGCCGCACGATCTCCCGGCTCGTCGCGAACGGCCTGTCGGCGCCGAAGTTGTGCCAGAGGCCGAGCGAGAGACCGGGGAGCAGGAGCCCGCTGCGCCCGCAGCGGCGGTAGGGCATCCGGTCGTAGCGTGTCGGGTCGGCCTCGTAGGGCATCGCGGCGAGCCTAGACGATCGACGCCGCCCTCCGGCGAACGGTGGCGCGGGGCGAGGCTTAAGCCACGCCCCGGTCCGGGGAGGCTCGAGTCGCTGGAGGCGAGGAGTTGGGCGGGGAGGCGTGGCGTGGCTTCAGCCTCGCCCCTCCAGACGGCCGCGTCACGGCGTACCCGGCTGTTGCCTCGGGTGGGTCGACCAGAGATCCTCGATCACCGAGAGGTTCGCGCCGTCGAGGTCGACGAACGCGATGCGGCGCTCGCCGTACCCGTCGTTCGCCGTCGCGGTGTCGGTGATCCGCGTGAACACGATCCGCTCGCCGTCCGGCGTCCACGAGGGGTGCCCGGCCCGCACGCCGCCCCTCGCGTAGCGCGTCACCGCCCGCAGGTCAGTGCCGTCGGGGCGCACCGTGTAGAGGTTCGACGCCCCGGGGCCACCGGTCTCGAACGAGTCGATCCCGTAGGTCGAGAAGACGATCCGCTCGCTGTCGGGGCTCCAGTCGGGGTACGTCGCGAACATCGACACGGGCGTGATCCGGCGCGAACCGCCGCCGCCGGCGGACGGCACGATCGCGAGCCCCGTCCCGGTCGTGCGCTCGCGGTCGAGGCTCAGCTGCTCGAGCTCGAAGACGAGCGAGGAGCCGTCGGGCGACCAGCGCGGGTTCCACCCCTGCTCCAGGGGGCCGGCGGTCCAGACGGTAGACGTCTTGCCCGTTTCGAGGTCGGCGACCACGAGCTCGATCGGCTCAGGGTCGGGGTGGAAGCAGCCGAACGCGAGCCGCTTGCCGTCGGGCGACCAGGCAGGGAAGCGCGCCTCGGCCGGGCAGCGGGTCGTCGTGTCGAGCGCCTGCTTCGCCCCCGAGCCGTCGGCGGCCGACGTCCAGATCCGCCCGATGCCATCGTCACCGACGACGACGAAGGCGAGCGTCGTGCTGTCGGGCGACCAGTCCGGGTCGACCACGCGGCCAGGGACTATTGAGCACACGAATAGGCCCACAAGGGCCGTGTCCGCGCACGCCAGGCTCGCGCCCCCGGATGCTCCTGCTCGAGCGGAGCGGCGAGGCTGAAGCCACGTCCCTCAGGCACCGTGCGCTGCCCTATCGCCCCTCGCGCATCACGCGCCGTGGCGGCTGGGGACAGAGCGGGCTCGGGCGCGCACCGTTGGCGGCCGTGTCGGCCTCAGCCGCCGCGCGCCGCGACCTTGACCGCCTCGCTGATCGTCGGGTGCGTGTGCACCGTCGCGAGCAGTGGGGCGAGGGTGCCGCCGGGGGCGTTCATCGCCACCTGCGGGCCGGGGAGGAGGTCGGCGCCGTCGTGGGCGAGGATGCCGACGCCGAGGATCTCGCCGGTGCGGGCGTCGAGCACGAACTTGACGCGGCCGCGGCGATCGCCGACCGCACGGGCCTTGCCGCGGGTGCCGACGTCGGAGCGGCGCACCTCGACCTCGTAGCCGGCCTCGCGCGCCTGTCGCTCGGTGAGCCCGGCGGCGGCGAGCACGGGATCGGTGAAGATCGCCCGCGGCATCGTGCGGTAGTCGGGCACCTCGGCGGCGCCGTCGAGCATGTTGCGAACGGCCAGTGGCGCCTCGTAGGTCGCGACGTGGGTGAAGAGCATCCCGCCGTTGGCGTCCCCGACCGCGAAGACGTGGGGGAGGGTCGTGCGGAGGTTCTCGTCGACGGTGATCCCGCTGCGGTCGTAGGCGATCCCCACTTCCTCGAGTCGCATCCCCGTCACGGTCGGCGTGCGGCCGACGGCGGTGAGGATCGCATCGCCGACTACGCGGTTGCCGCCGGCGCACAGCACCGACGGGCGTCCGTCGACGTGCTCGAGCCGCTCGACCGCGGAGCCCGTGAGGACGCGGACGCCCTCCTCCTCGAGGTAGGCCTTGAGCAGGTCGCCGAGCTCCTCGTCCTCGCCGTGCGCGAGGTGCTCGCCGCGCTGCACGACGGTCACCTCGGCCCCGAGGCGCCGGTAGATCTGCGCGAACTCGAGCGACACCGCACCGGCGCCGACGCAGATCAGGTGCCCGGGCAGCGTCGTCCAGTCGGCGGAGAGAAGATCGTCGCTCGTGATCGTCGGGACGGTGTCGGCGCCGGGGACCATCAGCCGTTGCGGTGACGCGCCTGTCGCGAGCAGCGCCTGCTTGAAGGAGATCCGCATGTCGCCCGCCTCGAGCTCGTGCGGGCCGTTGAAGCACGCGTGCGCGCGGATCAGGTCGACGCCGCTCTCGGCGAGGAGGCGCTCGTAGTACAGCGCGCCGTCGTCGATCACCTGGCGGATGCGTCGCATCACCGCGGGGAAGTCGACCTCGACCTCGCCCACGGAGACGCCGAACTCGGCGGCCCGTCGTGCGTCGTGCGCGATCTCCGCGGCCCTGACCAGGGCCTTCGTCGGGATGCACCCGCGCGTGATTCAGGTGCCGCCGAGCGGGCCGGGCTCGAAGAGCACGACCTTCGCGCCCTTGCGCACCGCGGTCATCGCGCCCGAGATCCCGGCCAGACCGCCGCCGACGATCGCGACGTCGTAGGGGTGGCCGGCGCTCACAGCGGGAGCGTAGACGAGCGACCTCGGGCCGGCCGGAGCGATGTCTCCAGGCTCCCCGGCCCGAGGGCGAAGCCCGCCTGGGCGTGAGCCGCGTGGCCGCGGCCCCTACGATCCGCGCAATGGCCTTCCGGCACGCATACGGTCGCAAGCCGACGGTCGCGCTCGACGGGATGGTCGCGACGAGCCAGCCGCTCGCCACCCGCGCCGGGCTGCGCATGCTCGAGCGCGGCGGGAACGCGGCCGACGCCGCGCTCGCGGCCGCGGCGATGCTCTGCGTGACCGAGCCGATGTCGACCGGGATCGGCGGCGACTGCTTCGCGATCGTCTGGCGCGACGGCGTCGCAGAAGGGCTCGACGCGGCCGGGTCCCGCGCCGGCGGACGCGTTCCCGCTCGAGCCGGTCGAGGAGATCGGCCCGCGCTCGGTCACCGTGCCCGGCGCCGTCGCGGGCTGGGCCGCGCTCGCCGAGCGGCACGGGCGCCTCGGGCTCGACGTCTGCCTGGCCGACGCGATCGACGTCGCCCGGAGCGGGTATGCCGCCGCCTGGCACACGGCCGACATGTGGAACGCGGGTCCCTCACCGGCGGAGCTCGGCCCGCCGCCGCGAGCTGGGCCAGCGCGTCCGGCTTCCCGAGCTCGGAGCGTCGCTCGGCGCGATCGCCGTCGAGGGGCCCGACGCGCTCTACCGGGGCCGGATCGCCGAGGCGATCTGTGCCGTCATCCTGGCTCGACGAGTCCGACCTGGCCGGCTTCGAGCCGCGGTGGGTCGAGCCGCTGCGCCTCGACTACCGAGGCGTCGAGGTGCTCGAGCTTCCCCCGCCGGGGCAGGGCGTCGCGGCGCTCGAGGCGCTCGGCCTGCTCCGAGGGCTCGAGCCGACGCTGCCGAACCGCATCGCGTGCGCGCGGCTCGCGCTGGAGGACGCGTTCGCCCACGTCCGCGACGGCGCCGACGTGGCCCACCTCCTCGAGCCGACCTACCTCGACCGGCGACGGAACGACGCGCCCGGCGCGGCGAGCGAGCTCCCGGGCGGAACGGTGTACCTCTGCGCCGTCGACGCCGACCGCATGGCGGTCTCGTTCATCCAGAGCGTCTTCCACGGCTTCGGTTCCGGGCGTCGTCGCACCGGGGACGGGCATCGTCCTGCAGAACCGCGGCGCCTGCTTCGCGGTCTCGGGGCGGGTCGAGCCCGGTCGGCGGCCGTTCCACACGATCATCCCGGGGTTGCTGCTGCGCGACGGAGCGCTCTACGGCCCGTTCGGGAACATGGGCGGCTTCGTCCAGGCGCAGGCGCACATGCAGCTCGTGTCCGGCCTCGTCGACGACGGGCTCGACCCGCAGGCCGCTCTCGACCGGCCGCGATTCCGCGTCGACGGCAACGTCGTGCGCCTGGAGGAGGGACTTTGGAGGGAGAGCGAAGCGCTCGAGCGGGCCGGGCTCGCCGTCGAGCACGATGCGGACGTGTACGGCTTCGGCGGAGGCCAGATGATCCTGGTCGAGGGCGACGGGCTGATCGGCGGCTCCGACCCGCGCAAGGACGGGTACGCGGGGGGCCTGTGAGCGAGCCGGTGGACGAGTTCAGCGTCACCTTCCTCGGGACGCGCGACGCGGCCGTGCGGCCGGGCGCGCACACGAGCTCGCAGCTCGTTTCGCTCGGCGGCAGCGACGTTCTCGTCGACGCGGGCCTCGGCGCCGCGTCGCAGCTCCAGGCCGCCGGGCTCCGGCCAGGGCGAGCTCGAGGCGATCGTGCTCACGCACTGGCATCCCGATCACGTCGCCGGGCTGCCGACGCTGCTGCGTCGCGGGGCCGGCAGCTTCGGCAGCCGCAGCGACCTGCACCTGATCGGACCACGTCCGCCCGCGGAGTCGTGGTGGCGGGCGCTGCGCTGGGGCTCGCTGTGGCCGCTCGTCTCGAACCTGGACGTGGTCGAGCCGGGCGAGGTGCTGGAGCTGGGAACGCTGCGCCTGGAGACGTTCGCGACGGAGCACGGGACGCCGTCGCTCGGCTGGCGGTTCTCGGAGGTCGGTGCGGCGGAGACCGCGTCGCGGTGATCCCGGGGGACTCGCGCCCGACCGAGGCGATCGCCGAGGCGGCCCGCGGGGCCGACCTCCTCGTCTTCGAGGCGACGTTCCTCGACCGCGACGCCGACCGTGCGCGCTCGAGCATGCACGCGACGGCGTTCGAGGCGGGCACGCTCGCGCGCGAGGCAGGCGTCGGGACGCTCGCGCTGACGCATCTGTCCACGCGCTACCCGCGCTCGGAGGTGGAGGCCGAGGCGGCCCTCGCGTTCGACCGGGTGATCGTCCCCGGCGACCTCGACCGGGCCGTGATCGCCCCGCGAGCCGACGGGCCGCACGGGACGGTGACGCTCGAGCCGGTCGAGCGCTAGAGCCGGTCCTCGGCGACGAGGCCGAACAGCACGCCGTCGACCCACCGGTCGTCACGCCAGTACGCCTTGCGCCGGACCCCCTCCTTGACGAAGCCGACGCTCTCGAAGAACCGGACGGCGCGGTCGTTGAAGGCGTAGACCTCGAGCTGCACGCGGTGGAAGCCGCGGTGTCGAGGAGCTCGTCGACGAGCAGCTCCAGCGCGCGCGCCGCCGTGCCGGAGCCCCGTGCCGACGGATCGAGCGCGAGGCCGCCGACGCTCGCGATCCGGGAGCGCCGGTTGACGCGCTCCCAGGTGACGGAGCCGACCGCGACGCCGTCGTGCTCGATCACGACGATGCCGAAGCCGTCGGGCTCGGCCCGCATCCGCTCGATCTCGCCGCGGATCGCCCCCTCGTCGCTCGGGCGGACGGCGGCGAGGAACGGCGCGACCTCGGGGTGACCGGCGAGCGCGACGAGGAAGCCGACGTCGTCCGGGCGCGCCGGGCGGATCGCGACGGTCACGCGGGGCGCTGCCCGTCGTCGCAGGCGGTCGCCGAGCGCGCCGGAGCCGAGCGCGACTCCGGCGAGGATCAGCGCCAGGCCGCCGAGCGCGGCAGCCGTCACCTGCTCGTCGAGGAGCAGCGCGCCGTAGGCGAGCGCGAAACCGGGCATCAGGTAGGTGACGAGGCTGAGCCGCCGCGCCCCGTAGAGCCCGATGATCCTGAAGAGGAGGATCTGCGCGAGCGCGGTGCCGAGGAGCGCCAGGGCGAGTAAGGAGGCGATCGCGCCGTCGGTCGGCCGCTCGCGTCGGCAGGTCGAGGAGCGCGGGGGGCAGCAGGAGCAGGAACCCGCCGATCATCGACGCGGTCGCGAGCACCGGGCCCGTCGTCTTCCCCGTCAGCCGGAGCTGCCCGTAGATGCCGGCCGAGGCGTAGCAGACCGAGGCGAGCACGACCGCCAGGGTGCCCGCGACCGTCCAGGCGTCCCGGCCGGGCATCCCGCCCGCGAGGAGGGCGACGCCGACCAGGCCGAGCCCGACACCGGCGACGCGGAGCCCGCCGATCCGCTCGTGCGGCAGGAACGGGAGCCCGATCAGGAGCGAGCAGATCGGCACCGTCGCCTGCGCGATCGCCGCGACGCCGGAGTCGATGTGCGTCTCGCCCCACGCGACCAGCCAGAACGGGAGGGCCGCGTTGAGCGCGCCGAGCACGAGCGCCTCGCGCCACACGCTCCGGAGGTCGGCGAGCGCCCGTGCAGGCCCGAGCGCGAGCAGGAGATAGGCCAGGAGCGCGACGGCCGCGATCAGCGTCCGCAGGGCCATCAGCGGCGCGGGATCGAGCCCGCCCTCGACGCCGACCTTGATGAAGTAGTACGAGGCCCCCCAGAGGGCAGCCAGCGTGAGGAGCAGGGCGGGATAGCTGCGCACCGCGGCAGGGTAGTCGGTCAGTCGACGCCGGACGGCTCGGCGACGGCAGGCGCCCGCCGCGCGAGCCCGGTTGCGACCGCAGTTCCGCCGAGCACCAGGGCAAGGCCGATCAGCGCGGTCGTCGTCACGGCCTCGTCGAGGAAGACCGCGCCGTAGACGAGCGCGAAGGCGGGGACGAGGTAGGTCACGAGGATCGCGCGGGACGCTCCCGCGCTGGCGATGATCGCGAAGTAGAGGAGGTACGCGAGGCCGGAGCCGAGGGCGCCCAGGGCGACGACCGCGGCGATCGCCCGGGCGGGAGGTGGCGAGGTGGGGAGCTGCAGCAGCGCCACCGGCGCGATGAAGACGGCGGCGGCGGCGAGCTGCCCGATCGAGACCTGGAGGGGCGGCAGCGAGCGGACGGTGCGCCCGGCGTAGAGGACGGAGACGGCGTAGCAGAGCGCCGTCCCGATCACCGCAAGGGCGCCGAGCACCTGCCCGCCCTCCTGGACGCCGACGAGCAGCGCGACCCCGACGAAGCCGATCGCGATCCCGACGAGACGCACCCCGGTGACGCGCTGGCTCGGGTCGATCCGGCTCGCGAGCAGGACGGTGAAGATCGGGGCGGCGGCCTGGATCACGGCGGTCAGCCCGGAGTCGATCCGCGTCTCGGCGAAGCCGAGGAGCCAGAACGGGATCGCGTTGTTGAGCACGCCCAGCACGATCAGCGGTGCGCAGGTGCCCGCGCAGCGGCGCGAGCCCACCGCGTCCGATCAGCAGGGGCAGCAGGACGAGCACGCCGACGACGAGCCGTCCGAAGACGACGACGGCGGGCTCGAGCTCGTCCACGCCGAGCTTGATGAACATGAACGAGGAGCCCCAGATCGCTGAGAGGAGGAGCAGGAGGGCGGCGTCGCGGCGGGTCACGTCGTGGAGTGTGAACGTCCGCGGGCCTCCGGGGGTGAGGTTGGGATCCGGGGGACCGCTGAGCGGACGACCGTGGACGCCCCGAGGCGGTGCGACGGAGCGTGTGTTTCGCTGAGGGCGTGTCCGCCGCCGTGGCCCGATCCGCGCATGCGCTCGAGCCGGACGCGGTCGCCTCCGCGCTCGAGGTCGACGTGCGCGTCGGCCTCTCGACGGCCGAGGCGAGCGCCCGCCTGGCCGCGGTCGGCCCCAACGTGCTCGCCCGCCCCCGGCGGCCGCCGTACGTGCGAATCGCCGCCCGCCAGCTGGTCGACCCGCTCGTGGCCCTGCTCCTCGTCGCGGCGATCGTCTCCGCGTCGATCGGCGAAGGGCTCGAGGCGGCGGTGATCGCCGCGATCGTCGTCCTCAACGCGTTGCTCGGCTTCGCCCTCGAGGCCGGCGCGGAGCGCGAGGTGCTCGCGTTGCAGTCGTCGCTCTCGCTCGAGTCCACCGTGATCCGCGACGGGGCCGAGACGACCGTCCTCGCCGCCGAGCTCGTCCCCGGGGACGTCGTGCGCGTGCGCGAGGGCGACCGGATCGGCGCGGACGCGCGTGTCGTGGCCACCCACGGTCTCGAGGTCGACGAGTCGCTGCTGACGGGCGAGTCGCTCCCGCTCGGGAAGGACGCCCGCCCCGTCGCCCCCGAGGCGCCCCTGGCGGAGCGCACGTGCATCCTCTACGCCGGCACGGGTGTGACGCGGGGCAGCGCGACGGCTCTGGTCGTCGCGACCGGAGCGGCGACCGAGCAGGGTCGCATCGCCGAGCTCGTGCGTGATGCGACGCCGCCAGCGACGCCTCTGCAGGTGAGGCTGGGCCGCCTGGCTCAGGTGCTCGTCGTGGTCGGGATCGGCGTCACGCTCGCCCTGGCGGGGGCGATGCTGGCCCGAGGGGAGCCGCTCCGCGAGGCGTTCCTCGTCGGCGTCTCGGTGGCGGTCGCCGCGGTGCCCGAGGGTCTCGCGGCGATCCTCACCATCGCGCTCGCGATCGGGTCACGCGCGATGGCGCGCCGTCAGGCGATCGTCCGGACGCTCTCGGCGATCGAGACCGTCGGGGAGGCGACCACGATCTGCACCGACAAGACCGGAACGCTCACCGAGAACCGGATGGAGCTCGCGCGGATCGAGCCGGCAGCCGGGGCGGACGAGCGCTCCGTCCTGGGCGCGGCGGCGGCGGCCTCCGCGGCCGAGGTCGACCCGGTCGACCGGGCGCTGATCCGTGCCGCGCAGAGCGCGGGCGCCCCCACGGATCACGTCGTCGTCCGTTCTCTCCCGTTCGAGGCGTCGCGCAAGCGCGCGACCGTCGTCGTCGAGGAGCCGGACGGGGTGCTCCGAGCGGTGCTCAAGGGCGCACCCGAGGTCGTCCTCGCCCGGTGCACGGGGGTGGAGCCGCAGCGGCTCGCCCTCGTCGCGGAGGCGTGGGCCGCGGAGGGGTCCGGGTGCTCGCCGTCGCCACGAGGGCGGTCTCCTCGCCGGGCGAGGACGGCCTCGAGGAGGGGCTGACCGCCGTCGGGCTCGTCGGGCTGGCGGATCCGCTGCGCCCGAACGCGGCTGGCGCGGTGGCGGCGGCCCGGGAGATGGGCCTCACCGTGAAGATGCTCACCGGTGACCATGCGCTGACGGCGGCCTCCATCGGGCAGGAGCTCGGACTCGACCCCGCCGACGTCCACGCCCGCTTCACGCCTGCGGACAAGCTCGAGCTCGTCGAGCGGCTCCAGGAGGCCGGTGAGGTCGTCGCCGTGACGGGGGACGGCGTCAACGACGCGCCGGCGCTCCGCCAGGCCGACGTCGGGATCGCGATGGGAGGCGCCGGAACCGAGGCGGCGCGCGAGGCCTCGATGCTCGTCCTCACCGACGACGACTTCGCCTCGATCGTCGCTGCCGTGGAGGAAGGGCGTCGTGTCAGCGCCAACGTGCGCTCGTTCCTGGCGTTCCTGCTCTCGGCGAACGTCGGTGAGGTCGTGCTCTTCGGCATCGCGGTCGCCGCCGGGCTCGGCGTGCCGATGACGGTCGTCCAGGTCCTCGTGGTGAACCTCCTCACGGACGGGCCGCCGGCGGTGGCGCTCGCCGCCGACCGCGCCACGGAGGGGCGGAGCTGGATGCGCCGTGGGCAGCCGCTGCTCGCCCGGCCGCTCGTGGCGGGGCTGCTGCTCGTCGCCGGACTGATCGGGATCGTCATCCCTCGCGGCGTTCCTCGTCGTCCGGGAGTGGCGGCCCGAGGCGGCGCAGACGGCGGCGTTCGCCACGATCGCCCTCGCCGAGCTCGCCTTCGTCTACGCGTGCCGCTCGGACTCGCTGCCGAGCTGGCGGCTCGTGCCGAACCGCTGGCTCGGCCTCGCGGTGGTCGCATCGTCCGCGGTGCTCGCGGCGATCGTCTACCTGCCCTGGGCGCACGAGCCGTTCGGGACGGTCGCGCTGACCGCGCGCGAGCTCGGTCTCGTGATCGCCCTCGCGCTGCTCCCCGCCGTGGCCGCCGAGATCGCGAAGGCGGTTGGCAGAGGGAGGTCGTCACGAGCGGCGGTTAGACTGACCGTCTGAGCTCCACCGTGGAACAGCCACTCCACCGCCAGCTCGGCCTCACGGACGGGGAGCTCGACCGTATCGTCACGCTCCTCGAGCGCGAGCCGAACCACTTCGAGCTGGCGGTGTTCTCGCTCCTCTGGTCGGAGCACTGCGGGTACAAGCACTCGGCGCTCCTGCTTCGGCGCCTGCCGAGCGAGGGGCCGCGCGTGCTCCAGGGCCCCGGCGAGAACGCCGGCGTGCTCGACCTCGGCGACGGCCTCGCCGTCGCGTTCAAGGTCGAGAGCCACAACCATCCCTCGGCGGTCGAGCCCTTCCAGGGCGCCGCGACCGGCGTGGGCGGGATCCTGCGCGACATCTCGGCGATGGGCGCGCGGCCGATCGCGCTGCTCGACGGGCTGCGCTTCGGCGCTCCCGACGACCACTTCTCCCGGGCGGTGGGAGGCGTTGGCCACTACGGCAACTGCGTGGGCGTGCCGAACGTCGGCGGCGAGGTGGTGTTCGACGACTCCTACGCGTCGAACTGCCTCGTCAACGCGATGTGCGTGGGCCTGCTCCCCGCCGACCGCCTGACCACGGCGAAGGCGACCGCGGTCGGGGCGCACGTGCTCGTCTACGGCGCCACGACCGGCCGGGACGGCATCGGCGGCGCGTCGGTGCTCGCGAGCGCCGAGCTCGGCGAGGCCGACGCCGACAAGCGGCCCTCCGTGCAGGTGGGCGACCCGTTCACCGGGAAGCGGCTGATCGAGGTCTCGGTCGAGCTCGTCGAGCGCGGCCTCGTGCTCTCGCTCCAGGACTGCGGCGCCGCCGGGCTGGCGTCGAGCCTCTCGGAGATGGCCGCGGAGACCGGGATCGACGTCCACCTCGACCGCGTGCCCTTCCGCGAGGAGGGGATGGAGCCGTGGGAGGTGATGATCTCCGAGTCGCAGGAGCGGATGGTCGCGGTGGTCGCCGACGACCGGCTCGCCGAGGTCGAGGCGGTGGTCGACCGCTGGGAGCTGCACCGCGCGGTGATCGGCGAGGTCACCGACAGCGGCGTGCTGCGCGCCCTGTGGCACGGCGAGGAGGTGGGGGCGATCCCCGCACGGTTCCTCACCGACGAGTGCCCCCGCTACGTCGTCGAGCGCACCGCCGCGTGCGCCCCGACCCGAGGTTCCAACAGCCGTTCCGCCGACGGCGACCGCGCTCGTCGAGCTGCTCGGGTCACCGCAGCTCCGCTCGCGCGCGTTCGTCACGCGCCGCTACGACCAGCTCGTGCAGTCGCGCACCGTCCGCCGCCCCGGTCTCGACGCGGCCGTCCTGCGCCTGCGTCCCGACCACGCGGGTCTCGCGCTCACGCTCGACGGTCAGGGCAGGGTCGGCTCCCTCGACCCGCGCGTCGGCGGGATGCTCGCGATCCTCGAGGCGGCGCGGAACGTCGCCTGCGTCGGCGGCGAGCCGATCGGCTTCACCGACTGCCTCAACTTCGGGAACCCCGAGAAGCCGGAGATCGGCTGGGAGCTCGCCGAGTCGATCGAGGGGATGGCGCTCGCCTGCGAGGCGCTCGGCGTTCCGATCGTCTCGGGCAACGTCTCGCTCTACAACGACACCGACGGTCGCTCGATCCACCCGACTCCCGTGGTCGGGTGCGTCGGGACGATCGCGGACGTCCGCCGCGTGCCGGGGCGCTGGAGCCCAGGCGACGCCGTGCTCGTGGCCCGCTCGGCGAGCCCGCTCACGCTCGCCGGGATCGGAGGCCCAGGCGCTCTACGGGACCTGCAGCGGCGAGCCGCGGCTCGATCTCGCCTCGGAGGTCGAGCTCGTGCGCTTCACGACCGCGATCGCCTCGCGCGCGACGCTCGTCCACGACGTCGCCGAGGGCGGCCTCGCGGTCGCGCTGGCCGAGGCGGCGCTCTGGAGCGACGTCGGCGTCATCGCTCGACGTCGACGACGACCCTGTCGCGCTGTTCGGCGAGGTCGGCGGTCAGGTCGTCTTCGCGCTCCCGTCCGACCAGGTCGAGGTCGACCCGACGGGAGCGGACGTGCAGGTGCGGAGGATCGGCACCGTCGGCGGCGACGAGGTGCTCGGCGTGCGGCTTGCCGAGCTGCGCGCCGCCTACGAGGGGATGGACGCCTGATGTGCGGCGTGTTCGGCGTGCGGTCGGTCGAGCGCGACGTGGCGCGACTCACCTACTTCGGCCTCTTCGCGCTCCAGCATCGAGGGCAGGAGTCCGCCGGGATCGCGGTGTCGGAGGGAGGGCGGGTCACGGCGGTGCGGGACATGGGGCTCGTCGCCCAGGTGTTCGACGAGGAGAAGCTCTCCGCCCTGCCGGGCGAGGTCGCGATCGGGCATGCGCGCTACTCGACGACCGGCGGCGCCCACTGGTCGAACGCGCAGCCGCTCGTCCACCAGGGTGCGGGCCCGGACGGTCGCGCTCGGCCACAACGGCAACCTCGTCGACGCTCGCCGAGCTGCGCGAGGAGCTGTCGGCCGGACGGCGTCCGGCTCGGCTCGACGTCCGACACCGAGGTGATCGCGGCGCTGCTCGCCCGCGATCCGGCGCCGTTGCCCGAGGCCGTCGCGTCCACGATGGCCGGCTCAAGGGTGCGTACTCGGTCGTCGCGATCGTCGGACGGCGCGCTCGTGGCGTTCCGCGACCCGCACGGCATCCGGCCGCTGACGCTCGGCCGGATCGGCGACGACTGGGTCGTCGCCTCGGAGACGTGCGCGCTCGACCTCGTCGGCGCAGAGCGTGTGCGCGACGTCCGTCCGGGCGAGGTCGTGTGGGTCGACGAGAGCGGCGATGCACCGCGCCAGGCCGTCCCCGCAGGCGCGTCGGCCGCAGTGCATCTTCGAGCACGTCTACTTCGCGCGGCCCGACTCGCGGCTCGGCGGCAGCGAGGTGCACATGAACGCGGGTGCGCATGGGCGAGCGGCTCGCCGAGGAGGCGCCGGCAGTGGCCGACGTCGTGATGCCGATCCCCGACTCCGGCACGCCTGCTGCGATCGGCTTCGCCAAGCGCTCGGGGATCCCGTACGACGAGGGACTGATCAAGAACCGGTACGTCGGGCGCACGTTCATCCAGCCCGACCAGGAGCTGCGCCGTCAGGGGATCAGGCTCAAGTTCAACCCGCTCGACGAGATCGCCGGGCAGCGGATCGTGATCGTCGACGACTCGATCGTGCGCGGCAACACGATGCGCCAGCTCATCGAGATGCTCTTCGACTCGGGTGCCGAGGAGGTGCACGTCCGCGTCTCGTCCCCGCCCGTCGTCTCCCCGTGCTTCTACGGGATCGACATGGCCGACGAGGCAGAGCTCGCCGCCCGGACCGCTCGGTCGAGGAGATGCGGCGCTCATCGGCGCGACGTCGCTCGCCTACCTCTCGGTCGAGGGGATGCAGTGGGCCGCGCGGCTCCCGTCCTCGGCCGTGTGTCGCGCGTGCTTCACCCGCGAGTACCCCACGGCCGTGCCCTCGACGGAAGCCGTCGAGAAGCTCCGGTTCGAGCCGTCGTCGCGCCCTCGTAGGTCGGTGCGCTCGCCCGCGGTACCGCCACGTCGGCTTCGCGGTCATGCTCAGCCACGCTCGTCCAGAACCGACGCCGGGTCGGCCCTCACCCTGGCCATTGCGCGTCCGGGGGATGGTCCGGGCCGATCCTTCGGTTAGGCTCGGGAGGTGAGCTCCGAGGTGACGTACGCGGCGGCCGGCGTCTCGCTCGCCACGGCTGAGACGATCGTCGGCCGTCTGCGCAGCGCGGTCGAGAGCACGCGGACGCCGGCGGTCGAGGGCGCCTTCGGCGTCTTCGCGGGGCTGTACGCCCTCGACGACGACCGGCTGCTCGCCGCCTCCACCGACTCGGTCGGGTCGAAGCTCGTCCTCGGCAGGCGCGCCGGCAGGCTGCGCTGGTGCGGGATGGACCTGGCCGCGCACGGCATCAACGACGTGCTCACGACGGGCGCCGAGCCGCTCTTCTTCCTCGACTACGTCGCGGCCAACACCATCCACGAGGAGCAGGTCGTCGAGCTGGTCGAGGGGGCGGCCGAGGTATGCCGAGCCGCGGGCTGCGCCATCCTCGGCGGCGAGACGGCGGAGCTCCCGGGGATCTACCGCGACGAGGAGATCGACTTCTGCGGCACGGTGGTCGGGCTGGTGCGCCGCTCCGACCTGATCGACGGGTCGCGCGTGACCGAGGGCGACGTCGTGATCGGGTTCCCGTCGGCGGGGATCCACGCCAACGGCTTCTCGCTCGTGCGGCGCATCGTGGGTGACGGCCCGTTCGACGCCGACCTGCTGCTGCCGCCGACGGTCTGCTACCTCGACCACGTCAGGGCCCTGCGGGCGCGCGCCGACGTTCGCGCGCTCGCGCACGTGACCGGCGGGGGGATCGCCGGGAACCTCGCGCGGGTGCTGCCGCCGGGGCTCGGCGCGATCGTCGACGCGGGTGCCTGGGAGCGTCCCGCCGTCTTCGGCTGGCTGGCCGAGAACGGCGTCCCCGAGGACGAGCTCCGCCGCGTCTTCAACCTCGGCGTCGGCTACTGCGCCGTCGTCCCGCAGGCGGACGCCCGGGAGGACGATCTCGTGATCGGCCGGATCGCGGCAGGCGTCGAAGGCGTCGTCTGGGGCGACGCATGATCGGCGTGCTCGTCTCCGGGACGGGATCGAACCTCCAGGCGCTCATGGACGAGGGGCTGCCGGTCGTCGCCGTCGCCTCGAACGTCGACGGTGCCCCGGCCCTGGCGCGAGCCGAGTCGGCGGGGATCCCCACGGCGGCGTTCCCGCTCGAGCGGTTCACGGGTCGCGTCGAGCGCGACCTCGCGATCGCGGACTGGCTTGCCGGGCACGGCGTCGGGCTGGTCGTGTGCGCCGGCTACATGCAGCTGCTGACGGTCGACTTCCTCGACCGGTTCCTCGGGCGCGTCGTCAACGTGCATCCGGCGCTGCTCCCCGCGTTCCCCGGCGTCCACGCCGTCGAGGACGCGCTCGCCGCAGGCGTCCCCGAGACGGGGGCGACGGTCCACCTCGTCGACGAGGGCGTCGACACCGGGCCGGTGCTGCGCCAGGAGGCGGTGCCGGTGCTCCCGGACGACACCGTCGAGAGCCTCCACGCGCGGATCCGCGAGGTCGAGCACCGGCTGCTGCCCGCGGTCGTGAAGGAGCTGATCGCCGCATGACGGTTCGCAGGGCGCTCCTCAGCGCCTACGACAAGACCGGCCTGATCGCCTTCGCCCGCGGCCTGCGCGAGCTCGACGTGGAGCTCGTCGCGAGCGGGGGCACGGCGCGGCTGCTCGCGGAGGACGGGATCGACGTCACGCCGGTCGAGGAGCTGACCGGGTTCGACGACATGCTCGGCCACCGCGTCGTCACGCTCCATCCGGCGGTGCACGGCGGCATCCTCGCCCGCCGCGACGTCCCGGGCGACGTCGCCGACCTCGAGGAGCACGGGATCCTCCCGTTCGACCTCGTCTGCGTGAACCTCTACCCGTTCGAGCAGACCGTCGGCCGGCTCGACGTGACGTGGGACGAGGGGATCGAGAAGATCGACGTCGGCGGCCCTGCCATGCTCCGCGCCGCCGCCAAGAACCACGCGTTCGTCGTCCCGCTGTGCCGGCCGGACGACTACGACGACGTCCTCGACGAGCTTCGCGCGACCGGCGAGGTCTCCACCGAGACGCGGCAGGAGCTGGCTGCGCGGGCGTTCGCGACGACGGCGTCCTACGACGCGGCGGTCGCCGCCTGGCTCGGCGGCAACCGGACGTTTCCCGAGACGGCCGTCGTCGTCCTCGACCGCGTGCGTGGCCTCTCGTACGGCGAGAACCCGCACCAGGAGGCTGCCTACTACGCGGAGCGCGGGGCGCGCACGCATCTCCTTGCGCGGGTCGAGCAGCTGCACGGCAAGCCCCTCTCGTTCAACAACCTCAACGACCTCTCCGCCGCGCGCCTGCTCTCGCTCGAGCTCGACCGTCCCGGGCTGCGTGATCGTGAAGCACGCCAACCCGTGCGGCGTCGCGGTCGCGGAGACGATCGAGGAGGCCTACGCGAAGGCGCTCGCGGCGGATCCCGTCTCGGCCTACGGCGGGGTCGTCGTGCTGAACCGGCCGGTGAGCGCGGCGCTCGGCGAGGCGCTCTCGGCGCAGTTCGTCGAGGTGCTCTTCGCGCCCGGCTACGACGCCGCCGCGATCGAGGCGCTCGTGCGCAAGGAGTCGACGCGGATCCTCGTCGACCAGGAGCGACGCGCCTTCGTGGCGGGCGAGCGCGACCTCAAGCGGGTTCTCGGTGGCGCGCTGCTCCAGGAGCGCGACAGCGGTCCCGACCCGCTCGACCTGATGACGGTCGCCTGCGGGGAGGCCGACACGGCGGTCTGGGAGGATCTGCTCTTCGCCTGGGCGGTGGTCAGGCACGTCTCCTCGAACGCGATCGTGATCGCGCGCGGGGGGCAGACCCTCGGGATCGGCGCCGGGCAGATGAGCCGGGTCGACGCGGTCAGGATCGCGGTCGAGAAGGCTCGCGAGCACGGCCACGACCTGGCCGGGGCCGTCCTCGCCTCGGATGCGTTCTTCCCGTTCGCCGACGGCGTCGCGCTCGCGCTCGAGGCAGGCGTGACCGCGATCATCCAGCCCGGAGGGTCGCGCCGCGACGACGAGGTCGTCGCGGCGGTGCAGGCGGCGGGTGCCACGATGGTCCTCACCGGTCGCCGGCACTTCCGGCACTAGCCGGCATCGACCTGAGCCTGAGCGGCCGGAGAACGTGACGATCGCCACGTTCTCGACCCTGTAAGGATTCCTTTCGGCAGTCGCTCGTTCGGGGGAGTGGCCCGGTACGGTGGCCTCCGATCCCATAGCGAACGGCCGCCTCGCACGTCTTCCTCTCGCGCGGCCGCGCCCCGGACCTCATCGTGCTCCGTCTCCCCCTCCGCATCGGCTTGCTCCTGTTCGTGCTCACGCTCGTCGTCGGCGCCTGTGCCGTGCCTGCGCTGGTGACGGCGCCCGAGAGCCGTGCGGGCGGGCTTCCCTCCGTCTCCGACGCGACCGTGCGCGCCATCCACGACCGGCCACACGTGCGACGTGCGGCGCGCGCGACGCCGCTCGGCGCACGTGCGATCCGGGTCGCGCGTCGCTACATCGGCGTGCCGTACCGGTGGGGCGGCGCGTCACCGTCGGGCTTCGACTGCTCCGGGCTCGTCTCGTACGTCTACGGGCGCCTGGGCGTGTCGCTGCCCCACAACGCGGCGGCGCTCTACGGGGTGGGCAGGCCTGTCCCGCTCGCGCGCCTGCGCCCCGGCGATCTCGTGTTCTTCAGCGGGCTCGGGCACGTGGGGATGGCCGTCGGCCAGGGGCGGTACATCCACTCCCCCGAGACGGGTCGGACGGTCGAGATCGACTCGCTCGCGGCGCGCGGGGACTCGATCGTCGGAGCCCGACGGATCGTCGTCAGCTAGGGGCGGGGCTAGACCAGCTCGGTCGCGCCGCCGGCGGGGCCGGTCTCGTCGCTCTCCTCGCCCATCGCCTCGAGCAGCCGCTCCCGTGCCTCGTCGACCGGGATCCGGGCACCCTCCTCGATCTCGCGGCGCAGCGAGAGGAGCAGCTCGGCGACGCCCGGCGCCGCCTGCAGCTCGACCTCGACCGCCTCGAGCACGCAGCCGTCGTGCCAGAACGCGCACGCCCTGTCCGGGGCAGCGCTCGGCATGCCCTTCGGCGATCAGCTCGATCGTGCAGAGTCCGTGCTCGCTCATCACCCACCTCCCAAGGCACCGAGACGCTATCGAGCCGTGCTGCGACCAGGAACGGGGTGTCCCCGTAGGGCGGTACGGAAAACCCGCAGTCGCCCGGGTCGGAGGGTGAGGGTGGGAGGGTAGGCTTCGCCCGCGATGCCCCCGACGTTCCCGACCGTGCTCGAGCTCATCGGCCACACGCCGATCGTCCGGCTCGACCGGTTCGGACGGGAGACCGGCGCCACGCTGCTCGCGAAGCTGGAGTTCCTCAACCCGGGCGGCTCCAACAAGGACCGGATCGGCCTCGCGATGATCGAGGCCGCCGAGCGCGACGGGCTGCTCCAGCCGGGTGGCACGATCGTCGAGCCGACGTCCGGGAACACGGGCGTGGGGCTCGCGATCGCCGCAGCGCACAAGGGCTACCGCTGCATCTTCGTGATGCCCGACAAGATGAGCCAGGAGAAGATCTCGACCCTGCGCGCCTACGGCGCCGAGGTCGTGATCACCCCGACGGCGGTCGAGCACGACTCACCCGAGAGCTACTACTCGGTCTCCGACCGCCTGGCGGAGGAGATCCCCGGCGGGTTCAAGCCCGACCAGTACTCGAACCTCGCGAACCCCGAGGCGCACTACCGCACCACCGGCCCCGAGCTGTGGGAGCAGACCGACGGCGGTCAGATCGACGCGATCGTCATCTCGGTCGGCACGGGCGGCTCGATCACCGGGATCGGCCGCTACTTCAAGGAGCGCAACCCGGACGTCCTCATCGTCGGGATCGATCCGGAGGGATCGGTCTACACCGCGGACGACGACCATCCGATGCACTCGTACCTCGTCGAGGGGATCGGCAAGGACGCCTGGCCCGAGACGATGGACCCCGCCGTGGTCGACCGCTGGATCCGCGTCTCCGACCGCGACTCGTTCCTCACGGCTCGGCGACTGGCACGGGAGGAAGGGCTTCTCGTCGGCGGCTCGTGCGGGTCGACGGCGTGGGGTGCGCTACAGCTCGCGAAGGAGCTCGGTTCGCAGGCGCGGATCCTGATGACGTTCCCCGACGGGGGACGCTCGTACCTCTCGAAGTTCCACGACGAGGACTGGATGACGCAGTACGGCTTCGTCGAGCGCGCCGGGCGCCAGCCGACGGTCGACGAGGTCCTCGACGTTCAAGCACGGGCACCGGGAGAGGCTGCCCGAGCTGGTCACGATCGGCGCGTCGCAGAAGGTCGGGGCCGCGATCGAGCTGATGCAGCGCTATGGCATCTCGCAGCTGCCCGGTCGTCCGGCAGGAGCCGCCCGCGAGCGTCACCGACGTGATCGGGTCACTCGAGGAGCGCGGGCTGCTCGAGCGCGTCGTCCGGAACCCGGACGCGCTCTCCGAGGACGTCGTCAACGCCATGCAGCCACCGTTCGGCGCGATCGACGCGACGGAGACGCTCGACCGCGTCTTCCAGGACCTCACCGGGAAGCGCGAGGCCGTGCTCGTCGCGCGCGGGGTCGAGCCCGTCGCGATCCTCACCCGGTCGGACCTGCTCGAGTTCCTCGCCTCGCGCCGCACCCACGTCGAAGCCTGAGCCGGCGGCCTCGAGGCGGTGCCGTGCGCGAGGCGCTCGCGCCGGCCGGACCGGCACGGCCGGAAGCTGGCGGGGTCTGGGGTCGCGGAGCGAGCCCTGACCTCTGAGCCCTGACCCCTGCCACGGCGCGCCCTGAGGCCTCTTCCCGGTCGCGCTGCCGCTTGTCGGAACGCCTGCGCGCCCGACCCGGACGACCGGTCAGGGCTGCTCGGCGGGGATCGTGCGGTCGGGGAGGTCGCCGACGACCGTGACCCGGCTGCCGCTCTCGCTGCGCAGCGTCGCGGCCACCGCTCCTACGATCACGACGGCGCCGACGAGCGTGGTCGGCCCCGGCCGCTCCCCGAGGAACGCGGCGCCGAGGGCGACAGCGACGAGCGGGTTGACGTACTGGTGGGTGACGACGCGCGAGATCGGGGCGTGCTGGAGGAGCCAGGCGTAGGCGGTGAAGGCGAGGATCGAGCCGAACGTCACCAGGTAGACCCACGCCGCGACCGGGCCGGCCTCGAGATCGGCTCTCTCGAGGTCGCCCCACTGGCCGAGCGCGGAGCCGACGGTGAGCAGCGCCGCGCCGCCGGCGAGCATCTCGATCACCGTCGTGACGAACGGGTCCGCCGGGAGATCGAGGCGGGACGAAGCGAACGAGCCGCGCGACCACGCGATCGTCCCCACGAGCATCGTCAGCAGGCCGACCGCCGTCGCGCCGCCCCGCAGCCCGTCGGGCGCGACGACGAGGGCCAGCCCGAGCGAGGCCGACGATCGCCGCGACGACGGTCGCACGCCGTACGCGCTCGCCCGCGAGCGTCCGCCACACGACCACCTGCAGCGGCACGGAGCCTGCGATCATCGCAGCGACGCTCGAGTCGATGTGCTGCTCGGCGACGTGCACGAGCCCGACCCCGCACCCGAGCAGCACGACCCCCAGGCCCCGCCGCCGCGGCGACCTGTCGCCTCGACGCTCGCAGATCGCGTCCGGCCAGGTGCAGCATCGCTCCGAGGAGCGCGCCGGCGACGAGGAACCGCGCACCCGCGACGAGGAGCGGTGGCAGCGTCCGGACGGCGATCTTGATGGCGAAGTACGTCGATCCCCACACCACGTAGACCGTGACGAGCGCGACCCAGACCTTGCCGTTCGACGCGGGTCTCATGAACGGGTCAACGTGGTAGCGTCGGCGATCGGTGAGATCGTTCTCGCGACGCTGAGGAGGAGCGGTCATGGGCTTTCTCGACAAGGTGGTCGGGCGCGCGAAGGAGACGGCTGCGGACGTCGCCGAGAAGGCAGGGCCGATGGTGGACAAGGCGAAGGTCGTCGCCTCGGACGCCGCCGAGAAGGCGGCGCCGGTGGTGGACAAGGCGAAGGACACGGCCACGGGTGCATACGGGGCCGCCGACGAGAAGTCGGGCGGACGCATCTCGGGCGCGGTGGACAAGGCGGGCGACGTCGCCTCGTCGGCGGTGGACAAGGCCAAGGGCGCGGTCGGCGGAGGCGGCGAGACCGACCGGGCGACGATGCCGCCGGTGCGTCTCCGGCCGCGGAGGGCGCTGCCGCCGCCGCGACCGACAGCGCGAGCCCCGGCGACGCGACGTAGCCGGCAGGATCGCTCATCGGTGGCCCGGCGGCGCTAGAGGGCAGCGGCCGGCGCCGCGGGTCGGGCGGCCTGGCCGACGCGCCCGATGAACGACGCGGCATGCCCGCGGGCGTTGGCCTGTGCGAGCTCCGCCTCGTCGAGCGCACCGATCCGGTGCAGCAGCGCGAGCTCGTCGCGGAGGTGGGTGTGCATCATCTCGGGCCCGTCCGTCGCGATCGTGAACGGGACCTCGTGCTCGGCGAAGCGCCGGAACGTCTCGCGCACCGCATCCTCGTCGGGCAGGGCCTTCGTCAGGAGGTTCGAGGTGGGGCAGATCTCGAGCACCGTGCCGGTGGCGCGGAGGCGTGCCCATCAGCTCCGGATCGCGTGCCGCCAGGATCCCGTGGCCGATGCGGTCGGGGCGCAGCGTCTCGACGACCTCCCCGAGCTCCTCGAGACCGGTCGCCCCTTCCTCGCCCACGTGGATCGTGACGCCGAGCCCTGCCGAGCGCGCGGTCTCGACCATCGGCGCGAGCGCCGCGTAGTCGTAGCGGAGGCCCCCGGGGCGTGGGCCTGCGATGTCGACGCCGACGACGCCGCGGTCGGCCCAGTGGATCGCCTTCTCGACGATGATCTCGTTCTGGCGCCGGTCGAACGTGCGGTCCATCATCAGGATCAGCCCTGCGCGTACCTGCGGGTACTCGAGGGAGGCCCGGTCGAGCCCGCGGATCGCCGCCAGGATGATGTGGTCGAGGTCGCGCTCCCCGCCGCGGTTCCGCTTCATCGGGTTGAACCGCAGCTCGAGCGTCGTGATCCGCTGCGAGCGGTACGCCCCGCTGATCGCGGCGTGCACGGAGCGCTCGACCGCGAGCGGCGACGACTGGATCAGCTCCGTCCAGTGGTAGATCGCGTCGAGCGCGTCGAGGTTCTCGACGCCTCGCGGGTCGGAGACCGTGACGAGCTTGTCGAACGCCCAGTAGTCCTTCACCGGCAGGGCGATCCCCTGCTCGTGCGCCAGGCTCCACATGATGTCCGAGGCGACCGAGCCGCCGAGGTGCGTGTGGAGCTCGGCGAGCCCTTCGCCTTCGAGGATCACGCGCGCCAGTCTACTGCGCGTCCGAGGACGTCCTCTCCTCCGCTGCTCGACCAGCTCGGCGTTCAGCGCCGCGCAGCCCGCCGCGACGTACCCGAGCGCGTAGAGGGCGAGCATCAGCCCTGCGGCGAGGCCGAGCGCACCGTACGTCGCGGCCTTCTGCTCGAGGTACGGGAAGAGGACGAGGACGACCAGGACGTGGATGATCGTCACGGCGACCCCGAACACGACCGCGCCGGGGAGCAGTGCGCGCCAGCCCGCTTCGCCGTGCGGCAGCCACAGGGAGACGAGCAGCCAGAAGGCCGGGTAGAGGGCGAGCAGCGCAGCCGTCATCAGGAGGGTGACGAGAGGCCCGCCGGCTTCCTGGATGCCGTCGAGGGCCGCCCGCACGAGCACGACGCCGGTGAGGACGGCGAGCGTGAGCAGGCTCGTGCGCAGGGGCGACGGGGTGGGCGTGATCCGCATCCGCCAGACGAGGAAGTGCACGGCGCGGAGCGCTCGGACCAGCGCGAACGTCGCGTAGAGGAGGAAGAGGCCGCCGAGGACCACGGCCGAGAAGAAGCCCGGGCCCGTGGCGCCGGCCGTGGCGGTCGAGACGGACGCCGCGATGTACCCGGCGATCCCGAACCGGTCGGTCGCGGCCTGCTCGTCGATCACGTGGTCGGGGTCGAAGAGCTGGATGATCGACACGACCACGAGCGAGAGCGGCAGCAGCCACACGAAGAGCCGGTAGGCGATGAGCGCGGCGAGCGCGCTGCCGCCGACGCGGGCGAGGCGCCGAGACGTCCCCCAGCCGAGCTCCGCGATCGGCGCGAGCGGGCCCTGCGTGGTGAGCCGCTCGGCGGTCGCGAGCCAGCGGGCACGACGCCGCCCGAGCCAGCTCTCGGTCGACGGCTGGTTCGAGAGCTCGCGGATCGTCTCGGCGAGCGTCGGCTCGTCGTCGAGCCGGCTCGGGTCGAAGGGCGCGGTCACGCGCTGAGCGTACCTCCGCCTCCGCGGCCTCAGGCCGGCGGTACCGCTGCCTCGACGACCGCGCGCAGGGCGCCGATCCAGCCGGGGTCGACCGTGTGCGGCACCGGGCTCTCCAGCCGCGTCAGCCGTGCTCCTGCCGCCTCCATCGCGTCGGCGGCCTCACGGCCGAACGAGGCGGGGATGACGGGGTCGAGCGAGCCGTGCGCGACCGCGACCGGCAGGTCACGGGCCGACGCGAGCGCGAGCGGGAAGCCGGCGACCTGCGGCAGGAACCCGGACAGCGCCAGCACCCCGGCCGGCCGCGGGCGCCCGGGGCCGAACGCGGTCGCCCACGACATCACGGTGCCCTGCGAGAACCCGCCGAGCACGACGCGGTCGGCGGCGACCGGGAGGGCGTCGACGAGGTCGGCGAGCAGGCGCGCGGAGGCGAGGAAGGTCTCGGGCTCGGGGGTCGGGATCCCGCCGAGCCGGTACCAGTGGCGACCGCCGGGGGGCAGCGCGAACGGGGCTCCCGGCGTCACCCCGAGCAGGCTGCGCTCGGGGTCGAGGAGGTCGAGCAGCCCGAACAGGTCGTGCTCGTCCGCCCCGCGGCCGTGGAGGAGGACGATGGCGCCCTCGGGGTCTCCTGCCGCCGGGCGCTCCAGCCGGTCGAGCTCCGTCACGTCCTGACGCTCCCGGGGGTTCGTGATCGGCGTGAGGATCGGCTCGACCTGGGCGCGGAGGTGCTCGAACGCGGGTGGCAGGATCAGGGACTCGCCGAGATGGTCGGGCTCCTCGTCGACGGCGAACCCGGGCCCGAGGGTCGCGATCTCGAAGAGCACCCCGCTCGGCTCGCGGAAGTAGACCGACCGGAACCAGAACCGGTCGATCACCGGGGTCGGGCGGTAGCCGGCCGCCGCGACCCGCTGCTGCCAGGCGGCGTGCTCGTCCATCGTCGACGACCAGGCGACGTGGTGCACCGTGCCCGGCGCCCGGGACGCCCGGGCCGGACGCCGGGGCCGGGTCGTACGCGAACAGCCCACCGCGCTCGGCGCCGCGCACCTCCCACGCCGTCTCGCCCGCCGGGGCGAAGCCGAGCACCTCCTCCAGCAGCCGCCGGCTGCGCTCGGGATCGGTCGAGAACGCGCGGACGCCGTCGAAGCCGCGCAGCGCGTGCTCGGCGGGGATGCTCGCGTCGTGGGCGGTCAGCGGCGCGTCGCGGGTGGCGTCCACCACCAGCTCGTGCCCGAGGCCCTCGGGGTCGTCGAACCGGAGCCGGTCGCCGGCGCGCGTCGATGCGACGCCCTCGCCCCGCAGGCGCTCGGCCCAGAAGTCGAGCGCCGCGTCGGACGCGACGCGGAAGGTGATCGTGTGCACCATCCCCGCGCCGGGCCGGCCGCGCCGGGCGCCCGGGTACTCGAAGAACGTGAGGTCGGCGCCGGCGCTCCCCGCCTCGTCGGCGTAGAAGAGGTGGTAGACGGTCGGGTCGTCCTGGTTGACGGTCTTCTTGACCAGCCGCAGGCCGAGGACGCGGACGTAGAAGTCGACGTTCCCCGGGGCGTCTCCGGTGATGCAGGTCACGTGGTGGATGCCCTCGAAGCGCATCTCGACTCCTCTCTGCCGCCGGCGACGTGGACGGGCGTCGTCGATCCTGGCATTGTCACGTATGGCTCGTTCGACGGGCCCGGCGCTATACTACTTGCACATGCAAACGTCAAGCGAACCGATGCTCACACCCCTCGAGACCGCTGCCTGGCGCGGGTTCCTCCGCGTCCACTCGGCGCTCGTACGCGAGCTCGACCACGAGCTCGAGCGGAAGCACGGGCTCCCGCTGCACCAGTACGAGGTGCTGCTCGTCCTCGCCGGGTGCGAGGGCGGGCGCATGCGCATGAGCGAGCTCGCCGACAGCGTGCTCCTCAGCCAGAGCGGGCTCACCCGCCTGGTCGACCGGCTCGAGCGGGCCGGGCTCGTCGCCCGTGACCGGTGCGAGCAGGATCGGCGAGGCTGTACGCAAGGATCACCGACGAGGGGAGGGCGCGCTTCGTGGAGGCACGAAGGACGCACCTCGCAGGACGTCCACGAGCGCTTCCTCGACCGGTTCTACGAGGAAGAGCTCGCCGCGCTCGCAAGGCGTGGGAGAAGGTCGTCCCCGGCGCCGCCCGGTGATCCCGACTGGCGCGAGCGCATAGGGTGACACCGTGAAGATCGGCATCGTCGTGCCGTTCTCGTGGTCGTTCTGGGGGGCGGTCGTCGAGCACGCAGAGCTGCAGGCCCAGGCGCTCATGGAGCGCGGCCACGACGTGCGCCTGATCATGGCCAACGATCCGCCCGGCCAGTTCACGCGCGTGCTCCACCCGCGGGTCGGGCGGCACGGCGACCCACCGGCTCACGTGATCCCCGTGGGCCGGTCGGTGATCGTGCCGGCGAACGGATCGCTCCCGAACATCGCGCTCAGCCCGCGCACCGTCTTCCGGATCCGCCGGACGCTCGCCCGCGAGCGGTTCGACGTGCTCCACCTGCACGAGCCGATGACGCCGGCGATCTGCGTCGCGGTGCTGTCGCTGGCGACCGAGCCGATCGTCGCGACGCACCACGCCTCCGGCGACCTCGGCTGGATGAAGCTCGGGATGCCGGGCTGGGGATTCCTGATGGACCGGGTCGACCAGCGGATCGCCGTCTCCGAGCGAGCGCGCGAGTCGGCCGACCGCTGGCTCGGCGGCCCGTGGGAGATCGTTCCCAACGGGGTCCTCGTGCCGCCCCACGCCGACCCCGGGAACCGCGAGCACACCGTCGTCTTCGCCGGCCGCCACGAGCCGCGCAAGGGGCTGCAGGTGCTGTTGCGCGCCTGGCCCGAGATCAGGCGTCGGACGGGGGCCCGGCTGAAGGTCGCCGGTGCCGATCCTCTCGCCGTCGGGCTCCTGATGAGGCGGCTGCGGACGCCGTCGGACGGGATCGACGTCGTCGGCTTCCTGGCCCAGGAGGATCTCACCGACCTCCTCCGCTCGACGAAGGCGCTGATCGCGCCGTCGCTCGGAGGCGAGAGCTTCGGGATGGTCCTCACGCGCGCGCTCGCGTGCGCGACCCCGGTCGTCGCGTCCGACATCCCCGGCTACCGCGAGGTGATCACCGCCGGCACGTCCGTCGCCGTCCCCCCGGACGACCCACGCGCGCTCGCCGAGGCGGTCGAGAGCCTGCTCGCCGACGAGACGCGACGCGAGGCGATGGGGCTCGCAGGACGCGCCCTCGCCGAGGAGCGGTACGCCTGGCCGGACATCGCACGCCGGCTCGAGGGGATCTACGATCGCGTCGTGGAGGGCCGAGTGAGGGAGGCGGCGTGAGCCGTCTCGGAGCCGTCGCCCGGAACCCGTGGGCCCGCGGGATCCTGGTGCTGGCGATGCTGGCCACCGCGATCGTCCTGATCTGGTGGCGCGGGCCGGAGTGGGGGTCGTGTACCACGCCTTCGACTTCGTCGCCTGGCGCTGGGTCGCCGTCGCGGTCGCGCTCAACCTGCTGTCGGTGCTCGCCCGCGCGATCTCCTGGAACCTGACGATCGACCAGGCGCTTCCGCCTCCGCACCCCTCGTTCGGCCAGGTGTTCTCGGCGTTCGCGGTGGGGCTCCTCGGCAACGCCGTGCTGCCCGCGCGGGCGGGAGAGCTCGCCCGCGTCGCCGTCCTGCGGCGCCACCTCCCGCACGGCCCGGGGACGAGCGTGACGCTGCTCGGCACGGTCTTCGCGCACCGTCTGTTCGACCTCTTCCCCGCATCGATGCTCGTGGTGTACGTCCTCCTCACGGCCAAGATCCCGCACTGGGCCGTGACGGGCCTCGTGATCGGCGGGCTCGTCGGGGTCGCCCTGCTCGCCGTCGCCGTCCTCGCGGCGCGCCGGGCGCACGACGGGCGCGTCCATCTGGACAGCGCCGGCTCGGTCAGGCGGCTGCTCGCGATGGCGCGCCAGGGCCTGGCGGCGCTCCGAACGCCGAGCGCGGCGATCGCGGCGATCCTGTTCCAGACGATCGGCTGGTTCCTCCAGCTGATGGCGGTGTGGGCCGTCACCCGCGCGTTCGACATGGGCGTCCCGCTCCCGGCCGCGGCGCTCGTGCTGCTGCTCATGAACGTCGCGACGATCTTCCCGCTCTGGCCCGGCAACGTCGGCCTGCTCCAGGCGGCCGTCGCGCTCCCCCTCAAGCAGTACGGCGTCCCCTACGGCACCGGCTTCGCCTGCGGACTGGTGCTGCAGGCGGTCGAGATGTCGGTGGGCGTCGGCGTCGGTCTCATCTTCCTGGCGCGGGAAGGGCTGAACCTCACCACCCTCCAGGGGATGGAAGACGAGGAGGAGAGCTCCGCCGAGCACGCGCTCGAGCACCTGATGGAGCAGGACGACGGCGCCGGGACCGAGCATCCTGCCGCAGCGGAGCCACCCGCGGCCCCCGTCGAGCGCGCCTAGCGATCGGGCCGGCGTCGGCTCGATCCCGACCGGGGACGGCGACTTGCGCGAATCTCGATCGCGAGGGAAGATTTCCGACTCGGACCCCGTCTAGGGGTTCAGACGGCCGAAGAAGCGGTCGAACCCCTCTCACAAGGAGCCAGGAAGATGGACGAGAACGAGCAGATCGTCGAGAAGAACAAGCTGGGTTCCGCCGACTTCGAGGCGCACAAGAAGCACTCGGTCGCGACGATGCCCCGAGCGACGAGCTCGACATCGAGCGCAACAAGCCCGGCGCCGCCGACGACGGCGACGACGACTTCGAGGCGCACAAGCTCAAGGTCGACCGCCCGACCGTTCAGCGTCCGTCCCTGCAGTAGGCGGCTCGCCGGCGCACAGGCGCCGACGACAGGAGAGATCGAATCGGGCGCCCACGAGGCGCCCGATTCACGTCGTGGCGAGGGTCTCGCTCACACCCGGCGCGCGAGGACGCGCTCCAGCGCCTCGAGCAGGCGCAGCGCATCGCCGCCGTCGTCCGCGCGCTCGAGGAGCGCGGCGAGGCGCGCGACGACCGCGGTCTCTCCCGTTCCGTCGAGCGCCTGCTGCGCGCGGCGGGCGGAGCGCAGCAGATCGAGCGCGATCGCCGCCTGGTGCGCGAACAGCTGGAGCAGGTTCATGTCCGCGAGGGAGAACGGCCGCTCGGTCGGCCGGTCGAGCACCTCGAGGACGCCGATCGTCCGCTCGTCGACGAGGAGCGGGACCGCGACGAGCGCCCGGGGGACGTAGCCGGTCGCCTCGGCGGCGCTCTTCGCGAAGCGGGGATCGGCGGCGAGATCGTCGATCACGAGCGACTGGCCCGTGATCAGAACCCAGCCGGCGATGCCCGTGGAAGAGGGGAACCGGACGCCGACGAGATCCTGCTCGCCCTCGCCCGAGACAGCCTCGAACACGAGCTCGTCCGTCTCGTCGTCGAGCAGGAACACGGAGGCGGCTCCCGCGTCGAAGATCGCCCGTGCGACGTCGACGATCGACTTCAGCAGCTCCCGGTGCCCGTCCTCCGAGGCCAGTGACCCGACCGAGGTCGCCGCGCGCAACGTTTCGTCGCTCATCCGTTTCCTCCCATGTTGTCGGCCGTGAGGTAGAGCACGCTCTTGAGCTGGAACGGCGTCAGCTCCGGGTGCTTCGCGAGGATGAGCGCAGACATCCCGGCGATGTGCGGTGCGGCGAAGCTGTTGCCCGTGCACTTCATCGTCCCGCCGCCGATCCACGCGACGTCGAGGTCGACCCCGCGTGCGAAGAACTCGACCGGCGGATCGGGGTTCGCGTACCACGAGTGAGGATCGTCGCCCTCGTGGCTCCCGACCGACACGACGGAGGAGAAGCGCCAGGGATAGCTCTCGACCGGGCTGTTGTGCGCGGAGGCGACGAGGACCGTGCCGTTGAAGTACGCATCGTCCGCGAGGTCGTGGAGCGCGTCCGCGAAGCGGCGCTTCGTCGTCGAGAGGCTGAGGTTGACGACCTGGTGACCGGCCTCGATCGCGTGGCGGAGCCCTGCGAGGATGAGGTCGCCCGTGCCCGTCGCGCCCGAGCCGAGCACCCGAACGGAGTGCAGACGGCAGTCCGGCGCAAGCGCCCGCACGATCCCCGCACACGCCGTGCCGTGCCCGCAGACGTCACCGCCGTCGTCCTCGACGATCCTCGGCGTCCCGTCGTCGTCGAAGGTGACGACCACGGCGCTGGCGACCTCGCCGATCAGCGGGTGGTCGCGGTCGATGCCGCTGTCGAGGATGCAGACGTCGACCCCTGCCCCCGTCGAGCCTCCGAACGCCCACTCACGCGTGATCCGCTCGGACCAGTCGGGAGCCACCTTCAGGGTGCGCATGGCGTCGGCCGGGAGGCTCCAGGCCGGGAGCATCCGCTCGCTCACGTCGCCTCCGCGGCTCTCGTCGCGGCGGCGGCGCGGAGCGAGCGGTCGTCGCCCGGCCGCGTCGCGAGGTTCGCATCGACGAGCTGAGCTGCGCCGCGGGTCGCCGCGACCGCGAGCTCGTGCGCGACGACGGCGTCGGGGCGCACCATGGGTCGGCAGTGCTCTGCCGCCAGCGCTGCCAGCGTGGCGACGTCGGCGCACGCCTCCGCGATCGCGAGCGGCACGTCCGTCGCGCGGAGGAGTGCCGGGCCGAGACCCGACCGGCGGCCCTCGGCTCGTGCCGCCCGGAGCTCTGCGAGAGCCTCGCCGAACGCCGCGGCGTCGTCGTCGGCGAGCGCGAGCAGCCGATCCTCGAGCGCGGCCGCCTGGGCGGCGATCCCGGCGGCCTCCGGCCAGTCGGGAGACGCGCGCGCGACGAGGCCGACGAGCGCCGCTGCCATCGACGCTGCGACTGCGGCTGCCGATCCGCCCGACGGCGTCGGCGCCGGCTCCCCGAGCACCGTGTGCAGCTCGGTGACGGTGAGCGTTCTGATCGGCGGAGTCGGGCTCACCGCTCGAGTCTATGGCGAAGCGCTTCGACCACCGCAGGGCTCGGCTCGAGTCCTGCGTCGAGGAGCGCCTGCTCGAGGCCCTCGACGACCCGGGCGCGGTAGGCAGCGTCCTCCGTCGCACGGGCCACGAGCGCGTCGATGCCGGCCAGGGCGGAGGGCAGCTCCTGCGCCGCCTCGATCCAGCCGTCGGGGGCGGGCGGCAGCAGCCGCAGCAACCCCGCGATGCGCTCTTCGGTGTGGTCGATCGTTCCGTCCATCAGCCACTAGACGGGTCGGGGGCTGGTTTTCTTCCCTCGCGCTCCTCGAGGACGCCCCGGAGCCGTGTCAGACACCGCGAGATCCTGCTGGCGATCGTCCCCGACGGCAGGTCGAGCGCCGCCGCGATGGTGTGGTAGCTCTCGTCACGGCAGAAGAACCGGTCGAGGATCTCCGCGCAGTCTCCGGACAGGCTGTCGAGCAGCTCGCGGAGGTCGAGCGCCTCGTCGAGCAGGGCGAGCTCGTCCTCGGACTCCTGCTCGGGCGGTGCGTCGGTCAGCACCTCGCCGTCGTGCGTCCGGAGCCGGTCGACGCAGCAGCGCCTCGCCGTCTGCGCGATCCACGGGCGGAGCGCCTCGGGGTTGCGGAGCGACCCGAGCCGCTCGTAGACCCGTGCGAAGACGTCCTGGAAGGCGTCCTCGGCGTCGTGGCCCTGCAGGCGGTAGACCCGGCTCACGATCGCGTGGACGTAGCGCCCGTAGCGCTCGACGAGCGCCCGCCAGGCGGCCTCGTCGCCGGCCCGGCAGCGCTCGACGAGCTCCGCGTCCGTTGCGACCGAGCCGATCAGGGCGCCCCCTCCGCGGTTGGTCTAGCGCGCCTGCGCCGAGCGAAGGCGCTCGGCAAGGATCTCGAGCAGCGTCCAGGCGACGTCAGGGCGCGTCTCGACGAAGCTGCGGAAGCTCCAGACCGGGAGCGCGTAGGCCTTCAGCTGCGTCGTGGCGGTGATCGTCGCGGAGCGCGCCGACTTGTCGACCAGCGCGACCTCGCCGAACGCGCTGCCGGCCGAGATCGTCCCGACCTTCTCTCCGGCGACGGTGACGTCGGCCTCGCCGCTCTCGACGATGAAGAAGTTGAGGCCACCGATCCCTTCTTCTGCGATCAGTGCGCCTTCGGCGAAGTCGCGCTCGATGAAGTCGCCGGCGAGTCGCTCGAGGGTGGCGTCGTCGACGTTGGCGAACAGCTGCACGCCGCGGAGGAGCTCTGGAGTCGGTGTGGACATGGGTGCGACTCTACAGCCCCGAAGTTCCCGTGTCACGGGGAGCGTCGTCCGGCCGGGCGAGCGCCTCCACGCGCAGCTCCGCCGCGTCGAGGCGCTCCGCGCAGGCCCGGTAGAGCGCCTCGCCACGTTGCCAGAGCCGGATTGCCTCGTCGACGGGAACGTCGCCCTGCTCCAGCGCCTCGACGATCCCGTCGAGCTCTCGCTGCAGCACCTCGAACGGCGCGTCGTCCGGGATGGCCACGTCCTCCTCCGAGCGCTCCTGCGTCATGTGCGCACCTCCACGATCGTCGCCCCGAGCGAGCCGCTCGCGAGCTGGATGTCCACCAAGGCCCCGGTCGTCACGGCGTCGGAGCGTCGCAGCACGGCGTCCCCCGCCCGGACGATCGCATACCCCGGGCCAGCGTGGCGTGCGGTGCGAGCGCCTGAAGCCGGGCGCCGCCGGTGTCGAGCGCGGCACGCCGACGCTCGAGGAGCCGCAGGGGCGCCGCAGTCAGCCGCTCGTGCGTTCGACCGAGCGTCGCCCGATCGCGGTCGAGCGAGCGCACGAGCGCTGCCCGCGCCCGGCCTCGGCGCGTCTCGATGCGCTCCCGGTGCCGCTCGAGCCTGGCGCTCACCCCTGTCGCCATGCGCGCCCGCGCGCGCTCGAGGGCAGTCCGCACCTCGGCCAGGTCCGGGACGACGAGCCTGGCCGCGGCGGTGGGCGTCGCCGCGCGCACGTCGGCCGCGAGGTCGCAGAGCGGCGTGTCCTGCTCGTGGCCGATCGCGGAGACGACCGGCACCGGCGAGGCCGCGACCGCGCGGACCACGCGCTCGTCGCTGAAGGGGAGGAGGTCATCGATGCTTCCGCCACCGCGGGTCAGGACGATCACCTCGACCCGCGGATCCGCCGCGAGCGCGGCGAGGCCGCCGACGATGCCCTCGGGTGCGCGATCTCCCTGGACGCGCGTCTCGGCGACGATCAGGGTCACTGCGGGGAAGCGCGCGCGGATGGCAGCGACCACGTCCCCGCGCGCGGCGCCCTCCGTGCCCGTGAGCACGCCGATCACCCGGGGCATCCGCGGGAGCGGCCGCTTCCGGCGCTCGTCGAACAGGCCCTCCGCAGCAAGCTGTCGCTTGAGCCGCTCCAGGCGCACGAGCAGGTCTCCTGCGCCGACTCGCTCGATCGCCGAGGCCCGGAAGACGAGCTCTCCGCGCTGCTCCCAGAGGTCGAGGTCGCCGCACGCCTGGACGCGCTCCCCGTCGAGGAGCTCGAGTCCGGTCGCGTCGTACCGACGGCGCGGCATCTGCACCCGGAGCGACGCGCCGCTCTGACCCTTGAGCGTGAGGAACACGGTCGCCCACGCGTCGTTGCGGCGCAGTCCGCTGACCTCACCTTCGACCCAGACCGACCTGACGCGCTGGAGGTACGAGCGCAGCCGTCCGTTGAACTCCTCGACGGCATAGACCGTGCGCTCGGGGGTCGTCGGGTCGGCGTCGCTCACCGCCCCAGCCTACTCGGGCACGGTGCGCCGACGAGGTCTCAGAGCAGGATCTCGGCCGCGGTCACGGGGCTGCAGCCCTGCCGCACCAGCGTCACGCACGTGTGGAGATCCGCCTCGCTCACGGCGAGCCTCTCCGCGAGGTGGAGCGGGAACCCCGCCTCGATCAGCACGTGCAGCCGCCAGCTCTCGACCTTGGACTGCTCGTCCTCGCGCCACACGGATGTCTCGGTCGCCTCGGCCATGGTGAGCGGCAGTTTCGTCCTCACTGCGACGATCCCTTCTCGCCGAAGTTGGCGTCGTGCCGTCGGGCACGTCGGCGCGAACAGGCGCTGCGGCCTCAGCTCTCGTCGAGGCGGCGCGCGAGCTCCTCGCTCGAGAGCAGCTCCACCGCCCGCTCGAGCTCGCGGTGGAGGCGGGTGGTCGCATCCTCGCGCGCCTCGCGGAACCGCTCGTCCACCTGCTGGAGCGCGAGCTGGGCGTGGTGCTCGACCTCGCGGTCGATCACCCGTGCGAGACGCTCGGTCTGGCGCTTCTCCCACTCAACCAGGATCACGTCGAGCCTCGCCCGGACGTCGACCTCGGCGCGCTCGAGCGACTCGGCGATGGCCGCCTCTCGAGCCCGAAGCCGCTCGGTTATCTCCTCGATCGAGCGTCGCCGGTCGGCGGTGCTCGCCTCGAGCTCGTCCAGCGCCTCGCTCACGGCCTGCCCCGCCGCCCGCTCGAGCTCGTCGCGGAGCCGCTCGACGGTGCGGCGTTGCTCGTCGGCCGAGGAGCCGAGCGCCGCAGCCTCGGCTGCGATGCGGGCCTCGACCTCCGCGACGGCGGCGCGCTGCGCCTGCTCGACCCGTGCGATCTGCAGCTCGAAGTGCCGTTGCGAGCGGTCGAGGTCGTCGGTGAAGCCCCGGAGCCGCTCCTCCAGACGTCGCTCGGTGCGCGCGAGCTGGTCGGCGAGGTCTTCGCCGGCTCGGCGCTCCCGCTCGACGAACGCCGTGCGCCGCTCCTCACCGAGCCGGCGCTCCTCCTCGGCCAGGATCGAGATCGACGCGGCGCGCTCGCGGGCGAGCGTCCGACGCATCTCCTCGACGTGGAGCGCGGTCTCCTCGTCGACGGCACGGCGGACGGCGGCGCGTGCCTGATCGACGAGGCGATCGGTGTCGCGTGCCCGATCCCGGCTGCGCCGGAGCGCGAGATAGAGCACGAGCGCGAGGACGAGCGCGGCCGCGAGGCAGGCGGCGAGGATCCAGACGGTCACAGCGGGATGCTAGTGCGGGCCGTGCCGCTGCGTCTGGGCGCCGACGCTTGCGGTCAGCCGACCTGCCAGACGACGAGCGTCGCCGCGACGAGCACCGTCGCGAGCGCGAGGAGCCGGAGCGCGGCCTCGGGCGCGCGGATGAGCGCGTCGCGGTCGAGCGGCTCCTGGCTGCCGTCCCGCAGGGAGAGCGCTCCCTCGACCCCGACGACGTCGCGCCGCAGACGGCGAACCGCTGTGGAGAGGGCTCTCTGGGCGAGCGAGAGCACCGTCGCCCACGCTGCTGCGACGACCGCGACGGGTCTGATCTCCTCCGTCTGGGCGAGGAACGCCGTCAGCACCGGGAACGCACCCCAGGCGAGGGCGAAGCCGAGATCCGTGTGGACGCGACCGTCGAGCCACTCGAGGTTGTACGCGGGGACGAGCAGAGCCCCCAGGGCGATCGGCAGGAGCAGCCACCAGGTCGTGCCGGCCGCGACGACCACGCCGAGCCCGCAGGCCGCCGCGACGGAGAGCACGGCTGCGGTGACGAGGGCTCGCGAGGAGATCGACGTCCCCAGCGGGCGGCCGTTGAGCTCGTCGAGGGCGTGGGCGCCGACGCCCATCGCGAGCGCGAACGCCAGCACCGTCACGCCGAGGCGACCCCACTCGACCTCGGCGGCGAGGCAGCCGCCCACGACGACGTACGCCAGGTGCCAGGCGGTGTAGGGGAGGTGGAGGATCGTCACCCAGGCGCGCCAGCCGCTCCGCCCCACCGCGTAGAAGGCGGGTGGCGGGGTGCTCACGCGCGCGTCCCCCAGACGACCACGCCCCCTCCGAGGCTCATCCGTCGTAGGTGGAGGTCTCCGATCCCGGCGTCGCGCCACAGCCCGAGCAGCCGCGGCTCCGGATAGCGCGCGTGGAACCCGCGGATCGACGGGCCGAGGAACCGGCCGACCTCCCGCCACTCGCGAGACACGGCGCGCCCCCCGAGCGGGAGCCCGACGTCGCAGTAGAGATCCCAGAGCGGCCTCCAGACGCCGCGGGGCACGGCGAACTCGAGCATCGCGACCGTCCCTCCGGGCCGGACGACCCGTGCGAGCTCGCGGAGCGTCGCGCCCGGGTCGTCGACGTACCGGAGCAGGTACGTGAACGTGAGGTGGTCGAAGGCCGCGTCCGCGAACGGGAGGGCCTCGGCCGAGCTGGTGACGAGAGCGACGCGGCTCCCGAGGCGTGCGCGAGCCGTCTGGAGCATCCCGGGCGACTGGTCGAGCCCCGTGACGGTGAAGCCCGCGTCGAGCAGTCTCGCGGCGACCAGGCCGGTTCCGGTTGCGACGTCGAGCACGTGGCCGCCGTCCCGCGGCAGCCGCGAGACGAGGAAGCGCCGCCAGCGAGGGTCCTGACCGAACGAGAGGACGGCCCCGACGCGGTCGTAGGTCGGTCCCAGCGGAGCGAAGAGCTCGAGCGCATGGCTGCGGCGGGCGGACACGTCGCTCTATCCTGGCACGGTGGGTCTGGTCGAGGAGCTCGAGCTCGTCGCGGCGGAGGCTGCGCCGCTCGGCGACGGCGCGCGGCTCGCTGCGGTGCTCGTCGCCGAGGCGGCGCAGGGCGTCCGGGCCTACGTCTGTGCGTTCGAGACGGCTGACGGCGGCCGGAGCTGGCTCGTCGTCGATCGCGCGGGCCGACCGGTCGTCGACCGGCGCGACGCCCGCGACGCGGTGTCGATCGCGGCGCTGTGCGAGATCGCGGAGGAGGCCGCCTTCCCGGGTGATCTGGACGAGCTGCGCTCTCAGCTCGTCGCGTTGCGGATCTCCGAGGCGCC
The DNA here is from genome assembly GCA_963849125.1 of uncultured Actinomycetes bacterium. Taxonomy (GTDB): domain Bacteria; phylum Actinomycetota; class Thermoleophilia; order Gaiellales; family Gaiellaceae; genus Gaiella. The sequence goes on from CAWKGI010000025.1 coordinate 55,646, forward strand.
CGAAGGGATCGAGGAGGCGGAGGCGGCGGTGCGGGGACCTCCAACGGACGCTCGGGGCTCCGCCGATCATCGCGTCCCCGCACGGCTGGACGACATCGGTCGTGCCGCGATGCGCCTGGAGCGGGCGCTCGATCCGACCGTCGCCTCGCCCTTCGCCGCCGCGATGCGCTCCGCCCAGGCCGTCGTCGACGAGCTGTGGCAGGAGGTCGAGCGCAGCTATCGCGTGGCGCTCGACGGCTGACGGCCCCGACGCCGTGCCGGGCGCCGCGTGCCGCGCTAGGCTGCAGCGATGGAAGGGCGGTGGCTTCTTCCCGTTCGGCGGCGACCCCGACGACCTCATGCGCGGTCTGCGCGAGTTCGCCGAGCAGCAGGCCGAGGGCGTCAAGGACGCGCAGCGGGAGCAGTTCGCGACGCTGACGCTCGGCACGGCGGTGGAGCTCACCAAGGCTGCGCTGGCACAGGTCAGCCGACGGGGACGGTCGACGAGCAGACGATCGCCCTCCGCGACGCGATGCGCGTGCTCTTCCCCGAGGCCGTCGCGCTCGTCTCCGCCGCCCGCCAGGGCTTCATGGCCTAGATGGTCGAGAGCGGGCTTGCCCCTCCCGCGTCGCGCCCGCCGGCGCGAAACGGCGGCGGCTACGGCTCCCAGCTCCGCGAGATGAGCGCGAGCAGGAGCGCCTCCTCGGTCGGCATCCGGTTCTCGGCCTGGCTCCAGACGATCGACTGCGGCCCGTCGAGGACCTCTGCGGCGACCTCCTCCCCTCGGTGCGCCGGCAGGCAGTGCATGAAGACGGCGTCCGGTGCTGCGAGCGCCATCAGGCGGCTCGTCCACCTGGTACGGGCGGAGCGCCTCGAGACGCGCCTCGCGCTCGTCCTCCTCGCCCATCGACACCCAGACGTCGGTGTAGACCGCATTGGCGCCCGCGACCGCCTCGGCCGGATCGGAGACGACCGTCGCCGGGACGTCGTGGACGTACCCCGACGGGGCGGCGAGGACGAGCTCCATCCCCGTCAGGCGCGCCGCCTCCGCCAGCGAGCGGGCGACGTTGTTGCCGTCCCCCACGAACGCGACCTTCAGCCCCTCGAGCGAGCCGAAGTGCTCCCGCAGCGTGAGGATGTCGGCCAGCGCCTGGCACGGGTGGTGCTCGTCGGTGAGCGCGTTGACGACGGGCCGGCTCGCAGCCTCGGCCAGCTCGTCGACCGTCGCCTGCGCGAAGGTGCGCACCACGATCGCCGAGGCATAGCCGGAGAGCGTCCTCGCCGTGTCGCCGAGCGTCTCGCCTCGCCCGAGCTGCAGCTCGTCGGGGCGCAGGACGAGCGGGAGCATCCCGAGCCGCTCGGCCGCGGCCGCGAAGGAGACGCGCGTGCGCGTCGAGGGCTTCTCGAAGAAGCAGACGACGGTGTCGCCGCGCAGCGCGTCGACGAACCCGTGCGGCCGCTGCTTCATCGCCACGGCGAGGTCGAGCAGCGCCGTCAGACCGTCCGCGTCGAGGTCCGTCACGCGGAGGAAGTGGTCGGGGACGGCCGGTGCGTGCACGGTGGTCATGAGGAGGCTCCCTTCTCCCGGGCGAGGGCCGGGGTGCGATGCGCCAGCTGGACGATCGGTGCGAGCACGTCCTCGAGCGTCGGCTCGCCGAGCTCGCGCAACGTGTAGCGGGCGTGTCGCAGCGGGTGACGGACGTCGATCAGGCGCCCGAGGTCGAACGGGGTGCCGGTGACGACGACGTCGCAGGGGACGCGGTCGATCGTCTCGGCCAGCTCGCGGAGCTGGTCGTCGCCGTAGCCCATCGCGGGCAGCACGGCGCCGAGGTGCGGGTAGCGCTCCAGCGTCTCCGCGATCGTCCCGACGGCGTAGGGGCGCGGGTCGACGAGCTCGGCGGCGCCGGCTGCGCGCGCGGCGACGGTTCCCGCTCCGAACGCCATCCCGCCGTGCGTCAGCGTCGGCCCGTCGTCGACGACGAGCACCCGCAAGCCCTCGAGCGGCGGGCCGGGGTCGAGCGTCACGGGTGACTCGGCGGTGATCACGACCGCGTCGGGGTTGACCGTCCGCGACGTCCGCGAGCACGCGCTCGACGTCCTCGAGCTGGGCGGAGTCGACCTTGTTGACGATCACGACGTCGGCCATGCGCAGGTTGGTCTCGCCGGGGTGGTAGGCGAGCTCGTGGCCCGCGCGGAGCGGATCGGTGACGGTGATGTGGAGATCCGGCTCGTAGAACGGGAAGTCGTTGTTGCCGCCGTCCCACACGATCACGTCCGCCTCCTCCTCGGCCCGGGCGAGGATGTCGCCGTAGTCGACGCCGGCGTACATGATCATCCCGAGCTCGACGGGCGCCTCGTACTCCTCGCGCTCCTCGGCGGTCGGGTCGGCCGCGTCGATGTCGGCGAGCGTCGCGAAGCGTTGGACGCGCATCGCCTCGAGGTCGCCGTACGGCATCGGGTGCCGCACGAGCGCGACCCGGAGCCCGGCGTCGCCGAGGATCCTCCCGACCGCCCGGCTCGTCTGGCTCTTGCCGCAGCCCGTGCGCACCGCGGTGACGGCGATCACCGGCCGATGCGACTCGAGCATCGTCGCGTGCGGTCCCAGCAGCCGGAAGTCGGCACCGGCGGCGAGCACCGTCGACGCGTGGTGCATGACGTCGGCGTGGGCGACGTCGGAGTAGGCGAACACCACCTCGTCGACGTCGTCGTCGCGGACGATGTCGGCGAGCTCGGACTCCGGCCGGATCGGGATCCCGTCCGGGTAGAGCGGCCCCGCCAGCGACGCCGGGTACGTCCGGTCGTCGATCCCGGGGATCTGGGCGGCCGTGAACGCGACCACCCGCGTCGTCGGGTCGTCGCGGTAGACGACGTTGAAGTCGTGGAAGTCACGACCTCCGGCTCCCATGATCACGACCTTGCGCATCGGTGCGATCCTCCATCCGCGCGCTCGGCGGCGGCGGGGGCCGGCGCCGGCGACGCCTCTACACGCTCCCATTCGACCCGAAGTCGGCCGCTGCGGCCATCGGCGAGAGCGCCGATCGCGCGGTGTGGAGAGGTACTGAGCCGCTGCGTGACCGGTGACGGAGGTGGGTCTCCGGCGTTACGATCGACTCGGATGGGGGTTCTCGACGGCATCGTTGCGCGCGCCCTGCCGGTCGTGCCGCGGGGCATCGTCCGGCGCGTGTCGGCGCCCTACATCGCGGGGCCGTCGCTCGACGACGCGACGCGCGTCGTCGCCGCGCTCAACGCCGCCGGCAAGCTCGCGACCGTCGACGTCCTCGGTGAGGAGATCCGCTCCCCCGACGAGGCGCGCGCGATCGCCGGGGCGTATCGCGACGTGCTCACGGCGATCCGCGACGGGGGCCTCGACGCGAACGTGAGCGTCAAGCTCACCGCGCTCGGGCTCGACGCTCGATCCGGAGCTCTGCCGGGAGCTGCTCCAGGACGTCGCCGCGCACGCCGCCGAGCAGGGTGCGTTCGTGCGGATCGACATGGAGGACTCGAGCTGCACCGACGGGACGCTCCGGCTCTATCGCGAGCTCCGTGCCTCGGGCGTCGACAACGTCGGCATCGTTCTGCAGGCTGCGCTCCGCCGGACGCTCCACGACATCGCGGATCTCGGCGATCTCCGTCCCAGCGTCGGCTGTGCAAAGGCATCTACGTGGAGTCCGCGAGGATCGCCTACCAGGACGCCGAGACGATCCGCCGGAGCTTCCTCGACTGTCTCGAGGCGCTGCTCGCGGGCGGCAGCTACGTCGGCGTCGCGACCCACGACGAGCGGCTGATCGTCGAGTCGCTCGCCCGGCTCGACGGGATGCCTGCGTCGGCGTACGAGCTGCAGATGCTGCTCGGCGTGAGGGAGGGACGGGCGTCGGAGCTGGTCGCCGCCGGACATCGGCTGCGCGTCTACGTCCCGTTCGGCCAGCGCTGGTACGAGTACTCGCTCCGTCGGCTGCAGGAGAACCCGGCGATGGCGACGACGATCGCCAAGGCGACGGTCGGCCGCGTCGTCGGCCGCGGGTAGAGGCGACGCCGGGCCGGATCGCGTCCGACGCGGCTCGTCCAGAAGGACGCGCCGCTGGGCTCCTAGAGGAGGGGTGCCCTGGGGGAACCTCGGTTCCCCCAGCTTCAGGGATGTGCCCTCGCGTCCGGCGCCAGCCGGACCCGAGGGATGCCCGCGTGGGGATCCGCTCCTGCGGATTCCCACGTTCGGGCTAACAGGCAGCGCTAACAAGGAAGGCTCCAGCCGCCGTCGATCACGAGCGTCTGCCCGCGGATCATCTCGGCGTCCGGCGAGCACAGGAACGAGACGACGCCGGCGACGTCGGCGGGGGTGACGATCCGGCCGGCGGCGTTGTCGGCTCCCATCTCGAGCATCTCCTCCCGGTTCGGGAAGTGGTCGAGCGCGTCCGTGTGCACGACCCCGGCAGAGACGGCGTTGACCCTGATCCCGCGCGGCCCGAGCTCGACGGCGAGGTAGCGAACCAGCGCTTCGAGCGCCGCCTTCGAGGTGCCGACCAGCGTGTAGTTGTCCAGCACGCGGACCGCTCCGAGGCTGGAGATCCCGATGATGCACGCCCCCTCGGTCATCGCCGGAGCGGCTGCGCGCGTCAACGAGAGCAGGGCCCTGGCGTTGGCGGAGTGCGTCCAGTCCCAGTGCTTGTCCTCGGTCTCCAGCGCGGGGCGGATGACCCCGGTCGCGGCGTTGTGGACGAGGACGTCGATCGGGCCGAGTGCAGCGACCTGGTCGGCGACCCCCGTGGACGAGACGTTGCCCCGGACGAGCACCGGCTCCGCGCCAAGCGCGCGAAGCTCCTCGGCGGTCTCCTCGGCGGCGCCGTCCGAGCGGAAGTACCCGATCGCGACGCGGCTCGCTCCCTCGCGCGCGAAGCGCAGCGCGATCTCCTTCCCGATCCCGCGCGAGCCCCCCGTGACGAGGATGCTGCGGCCGGTGCCGCTCACCGGGGCGCGACCGGCTCGACGTCCCAGGCGGGCGCCGACGACGGGATCGTCTCCCAGCCGGGACGCTCCGCCGACTCGCGCTCGGCGTCGTCCTCGGCCTTGCTGGAGGCGTTCCCGAGCCGCTCGAGCATGGCGATCCGCTCCTCGGCGTACACGCGCACCGCGTGGCCTTCCGGGAGATCGGCGACGGCCTCGCGCACCCGCGCCCTGATCTGGAACGCGAAGTGGGGGGTGGCTGGCCCGACGAGGGCGTCGATGTCGTCGGTGGTCGGCTCGGTCATCGCGCGCCCAACTGTAACGAGTAGCGTCGCCGGCATGCGCCGACCGTCCTCCGTCGAGGTGATGCTGCTCTCGGCCATCACGCTCTGGGCGCTGAACCTCTCGATCACGCGTTACATCCTCACGCACGGGTTCTTGCCGCTCGCCTACGGGAGCGTCCGCTACGGCCTCGCCGCGGTGGTGTTCGTCGGGATCGTCCTCGTCGCAGAGCGGTCGCTGCGGCTCCCTCGTCGCGACCTGCTCGTCGCGCTCGCAGCCGCCTTCGTGCTGTACGTGAACCAGATCGGCTTCGTCTACTCGCTGAAGACGACGTCCGCCTCCGTGATCGCGCTGATCCTGGCGGCGACGCCGATCGTGGCCGCGCTGATCGGCCTCGCGCTCGGTCGCGAGCACGGGCTCCGGCCGCGCTTCTGGGTCGGGACGGCGCTGTCGATCGCCGGGGTCGCGATCGTCGCGCTCGCGGCCGGGGGCCAGCTGGGTGGGAGCGTCCAGGGCGTGCTCCTCGGGCTGATGGCGGCGGCGACGTGGGCGATCTACTCGATCCTGATCACGCCGCTGATGCAGCGGCACTCGGCGACCCGGATCAGCGCGACCGTGCTGACGGCAGCCTGGGTGCCGATCACGCTCACGGGTCTGCCGCAGCTCGAGCAGCAGGACTGGTCGCTCGGCCCGACCGTGTGGGTGCTGCTCGTCTTCGCGACGCTCGGGCCGCTCGTCCTCACGAACGTCCTCTGGTTCCGCTCGCTCGACCGGATCGGCCCGGCACGCGCGACGCTCGCCACCAACCTGCAGCCGTTCCTGGCGGCGATCCTGGCGATCGTGCTCCTCGGCGAGCCGACCGACCCGCTTCTGCTCGTCGGCGGCGTGCTGATCGGTCTCGGCATCCTGGTCGCCCGTGGCCGGCGGTCGGGCGGGCCGCCGTCGCTCCCGGTGCCCCGGCCGCCCGAGGCGTAGGACCCTAGGCTTCCCCGCGTGACCCCGCTCCGCCGCACCGCGCTCGTCTCGGTCTTCGCCGCGCTCGCGCTGATCGCGATCAAGCTGGCGGTCGGCCTCGCGTCGGGCAGCCTCGGGTTCGTGGCGGAGGCGCTCCACTCGGGCACGGACTTCGTCGCGGCGCTGCTGACGTTCTTCGCGGTCGGTTTCGCAGCCAAGCCCGCCGACGCGTCCCACCCCTATGGCCACGGCAAGGCAGAGCACCTGGCCGCGCTCGCCGAGGCCGCGTTCCTCGTGCTCGTGAGCATCATCGTCGCGGGCCTCGCGATCGCGCGGCTCACAGGCCGCATCGAGGCCGAGGTCGACCCCGCCTGGTGGGCGTTCGCGGCCGCGTTCGTCGTGATCGCGATCGACGTCTCCCGCACGGTCGTCTCGCTGCGCGGCGCGCGCCGCTACAACAGCGCGGCGCTCCTCTCGAACGCGCTGCACTTCGGGGCCGATCTGGCCGGGACGCTCGCCGTGCTCGCGGGCCTGGTCGCGGCGCGCGCCGGCTTTCCCGCGGGTGACTCGATCGCGGCCCTCTTCGTCGCGTGTCTCGTCGTCGCGGCAGGGGCGAGGCTGATGCGGCGAAACGTCGACGTCCTCATGGATCGGGCACCCGCCGGAACGGTCGCGGCTGCGATCTCCGCGATCGAGGCGCTCGAGCCGGACGTCGACCTGCGTCGGGTGAGGCTGCGGGAGGCAGGGGGCCGCACCTTCGCGGACGTCGTGATCGGGGTCTCTCCCGGAGCTGCGGTCGGGCAGGGACATGCTGCCGCCGACCGTGTCGAGCGGGCGCTCGAGCGCGCCCTCCCCGGAATCGACGTCGTCGTCCACGTCGAGCCGCTTCCCGACGACGACGCTGCCCTGCGCGAGCGCGTGCGAGCCGCTGCCACGACGGTCTCGCACGTGCGCGAGATCCACGACGTCGTCCTGATCGACACCGCGGACGGCATCGAGGTCTCGCTCCACCTGAAGCTCCCCCACGACCTTCCACTCGCCCAGGCGCATGCGAGCGCCGAGGACGTCGAGCGGGCGATCCTCGAAGCGGTGCCTTCCGTCCGTGCCGTCCAGACCCACCTCGAGCCGCTGGCAGAGGAGGCGATCGGACGTGAAGCCGCGCTCGATCCAGCGACCGTCGAGCGCGTCGTCGAGGAGGTGACAGGCGCCCCGCCGCGCGCGATGCGCGTGCTCGACACTCCGGGTGGTCTGGTCGTCCTGTTGACCGTCGCGGTCGACGGCGGCTCGACGCTCGCCGACGCGCACGAGCGCGCAGGGGTGGTCGCCCGCGCGGTGCGTCGCAGCGTGCCGGGGGTGGCCGACGTCGTCGTGCACACCGAGCCGTGAGCCCCGTGCTGAGACTCGTCGTCGACTGGGACGGAACCGTCACCGAGAGGGACACGCTCCACATGGTGATGGAGCGGTTCGGAGACATGGACGTCTTCCGCTCGCTCGAGGCCGACATCGACCGAGGTCGGCCGCTGAACGAGGTGATCGCGGTCGAGATGGCGACCGTCACTGCGCCGCTCGACGAGGTGATCGACTGGCTGCTCGCGCACGTCGTCGTCCGGCCGGGGCTGTCCGAGCTCGTCGCGGCATACGACCCGCTGATCGTGTCGGCGGGGTTCCGCGACCTGATCGAGCCGATCCTCGCCCGTGAGGGAGTCGCTGCGCGCGTCGTCGCGAACCGGGTCGAGGCGCATCCAGCCGGCTGGCGGGCGACGTTCGAGGAGCGACCGCGCTGCGAGGTCTGCGGCGAGCCGTGCAAGCGCATGGTCACCGCGGGGCTCGGCCCGTTCGCCTACGTCGGCGACGGGGTGTCCGACCGGTGCGTCTCGCTCGTCGCCGAGCGGGTCTTCGCACGGGCAGGTCTGGCCCGCTGGCTATACGAGCGCGACGTGCGATACGAGGGCTTCGCGGACCTGCACGACGTGCGCCTCGCGTTGGGTAGGGAGCCAGCCGGGTGAGCGTCGGCGGGGCACGGGACGCGGCTGAAGCCACGCCCGGGCGGTCTCGGTCGTCGAAGTCCGCCTCATTCCCAGCCGTTGCGCGTGGCGTCTCCCGGCGTCCAGGAGCGCGGCGTCCTGCTCGCTCGTGCTTCGCGGCCCCGTGGTCGCTGCAGCGTCGCCCAGATCGCGTCTCTCGTGTCGCTCGTGGCCGGGTGGCGTGGCGTCAACCTCGCCCCTCTCGCACCGGCGCTGCTCGCGCCTGCGGCTCAGCGCTTGGCCGGAGCGGCGCTCGTCCCTCCGACGCGGAGCGTCGGCCGGAAGACGTAGCGGGGCAGGATCGTATCGGGTGCGTCCATCAGCGACTCGAGCGCGACGACTGTCGTCTCGGCGATCTCGTCGACGGGCTGCTCGACGGTCGTCAGCACGGGCTGCGTCCACAGGCCGGCGTCGATCCCGTCGAAGCCCACGATCGAGAGATCCCGCGGGACGTCGAGGCCCAGCTCCCGCGCCTCATGCAGCGCGCCGATCGCCATGAGGTCGTTCGAGCAGATCACCCCGGTTGGACGGTCGCCGTTCGCGCACTCGACCAGCGCGCGGAGGGCCTGCCGTCCGCCGTCGACGGTGAAGCTTGCGTGCGCAACCCAGCGCTCGCCCTTCAGACCGGCCTCGGCGAGCGCGTCGAGACGACCGAGCGCCTTCTCGCGCGTCGCCTGCGCGAACTGGCCGCCGGCGACGAACCCGATGCGGCGGTGCCCGAGCTCGAGGAGGTGCTCGGTCGCGAGCCGACCGGAGGCGCGCTCGTCGACGCCCACCGACGTGACGGGGAGCTCGTCCGAGCCGCCGTTCACGAACACGAGCCTGGCGCCTTGGTCGAGCAGCTGGCGGTAGTGGGTGTGCGCGCCGCGGACGTCTGTGACCTCGGAGCACACGAACACCATCCCGTCGACCCGGCGCTCGAGCAGCATGTGCACGTAGTCGACCTCGCGCATCGCCGAGCCGGCGGTGTTGCAGATGATCGTCGCGAAGCCCGCGCCGGTGGCGCGCGTCTCCAGCGCCTGTGCGAGGGAGGCGAACACGGGGTTCTGGAACTCCGGCATCAGCAGCCCGATCGCGCCGGTCGTCGCGCGGAGGCCCCGCTCCGGGCCGACGTAGAGCAGCTCGCGCATCGCCCGCTCGACCCGCGCGCGGGTCTCGGGACGGACGTTCGCGCTGTGGCTGAGCACGCGGGAGGCGGTCGCGACGCTAACTCCCGCGCGGTTCGCGACGTCTCTAAGGGTGGCGCCTCGCGTATGTGGCGCGTCGGGTTTCATGGTTGCGTAACGGGATTCCATCGAGGTCACAGGGTGCACATGATCGATTTGTCCAACTTTACATGGTTGACGGGTTGTTCATCGCTCTTGACCAACTGGTGTCCGAGGCGCTAGTCTACATCGTCGTTACACAATCATGAAACACGTTTCAGTGGCGCTTGCGCCGAAAACCCCCGAAGGAGGAAGCTCAATGATGAGCACCCGCACGCTGCGCGCGCTGGTGATGACGTCGGCAGTGGCCGTCCTGGCCGCGATCGCGTCGTCGGCAGCGATGAGCGCCAGCAGCGCGACCACCGTCCGCATCTGGACGGACGCGGATCGCAAGGCGGCCGTCGAGAAGGTCGCCGGTGCCTGGGGCACCGCGAAGGGCGTCAACGTCCAGGTCGTGCAGAAGGACTTCGGCAAGATCCGCGACGACCTGAAGACGGTCCAGCCCGAGACGGCTCCCGACGTCATCGTCGGCGCGCACGACTGGGTCGGCCAGCTGTCGGTCGACGGCTCGGTCGTCCCGCTCGTCCTGCCGAAGGCGACGAAGGCGCAGTTCCCGGCCTACTCGCTCAACGCGATGTCCTACGGCACGGCCGTCAAGCGCCTCTACGGCGTCCCGGTCGCGCTCGAGAACGTCGGCCTCGTCGTCAACAAGAAGCTGGCGACCGTCCCCAAGACGATCGTGTCGCTCCAGACGCAGGCGCTGAAGTTCCAGAAGAAGGCCTCCGGCAACATCGGCCTGGCCGTCCCGCAGGGCGCGAACGGTGACGCGTACCACATGTACCCGTTCTTCTCGGGTCTCTGTGGCTACGTCTTCGGCACCAACAGCGCAGGCAACCTCGACCCGTCGAACATCGGCGTGGCGAACCCGAAGTTCCTGAAGAACGCGAAGAGGATCGACCTCTGGAACAAGACGGGCTTCATCAACTCCAAGATCGACTACGGCGTCGGCAAGGACGCGTTCCTGAAGGGCAAGGCCGCCTTCTGGATCACCGGTCCGTGGGAGTCCGACACGCTCAAGAAGAGCGGTCTCTCCTACACGATCGCTCCGTTCCCGAACATGGGCACGGGCTGCCAGTCGGTTCCGTTCCTCGGCGTGCAGGGCTTCATGGTGACGAAGTTCGCCGCAGGCCACGGCGTCGAGTCCGCGGCGAAGGACCTGGTCGCCGGGTACTTCACCTCCGCTGCCTCGCAGGCCGCGCTCGCCGCTGCCAACGGCCGCTTCCCGGCCAACACCGCAGCAGCGAAGCTCGTCACGGATCCCGTCCTCAAGCTCTTCGGCAACGCGAGCAAGGGCGGCGTCCCGATGCCGAACATCCCCCAGATGTCCTCCGTCTGGTCGGAGCTCGGCGGTGCCTGGGTGAAGTCGACGAAGGGCGCAGGCGCCGTGCCGGCCCGCGCGTCGTTCATCACCGCTTCGCGGAACATCGCGAACAAGATCGGCTGATCGACTGACCGATTGACCGCGCTGCGGGGGTGGGACTAAGGTGTCCCACCCCCGCAGGTGCGGGTACCACGAGGACGCGGGAATGGAGCCATGACCAGCACCCCGGCGGCGCCGCCGACGAGCGACTACCACCCCTCGCGACTCGCGCGCGCGATCGCGACGATGTCGGGCAGGAACGGCAGGGTCGCGAAGTGGATCCTCCTCTCGCTCGTCAACGCCCTCGTGATCTGGTCGATCGGCCAGCTCTTCGCGCAGGGCAAGCCTCTCTGGGCGCTGATCACGACCGCCGTGCTCGGCGTGCTCGACCTGATCTACCTGCTGCCGGGGCTCGTCCCCGCGAAGTTCATCGCCCCGGGGACGGTGTTCCTCGTCGCGTACCTCCTGATCCCGATCTTCTTCACCGTCACGACGGCGTTCCAGGTCTACTCGACCGGGCACGTCCTGACCCAGGACGAGGCGATCAAGTCGATCCAGCTGCAGTCGCTGCAGCCGACCGGCGTGACGTACGTGATGGCGCCGGCGCGCGACGCGAACGGCGATCTCGTGCTCCTGCTCGTCGACGACGAGACGGGCAAGCAGGCGGTCGGCACGCCGGAAGGTCTCACGTAGCTCCCGGCCGGAACGCTGAAGGTCGACGAGGTCGGCGCCGTCACGAGCACGAACCCCGACTACACGGTGATCACGGGCGGCGAGCTGTTCGCGCTCGACGCGGAGCTCGCGGCCTACACCGTCCCGGTCGAGGACGGGTCGGCGATCCGCCCGGAAGGCGTCTCCACCGCCGTCGTGCTGAAGCCGACCCTGATCTACGACCCGGCCACGGACACGTTCAAGAACATCGAGACAGGTGTCGTCTATTCGGACAACAGCAAGGGCTCCTACGTCGCTCCCGACGGGGTCGAGCTCGAGCCGGGCTGGCGGACCTTCATCGGGTTCGACAACCTCGCCGCCGTCTTCAACGACCCGCTCGTGCGCGGTCCGTTCTTCCGGACGTTCATCTGGACGATCGTGTTCGCGCTCGTCGGCGGTCTTCCTCTCCTTCGCGATCGGCCTGTTCCTCGCGATCACGCTCGACAAGCCGGGGATGCGGTTCCTGCAGGACGTACCGCTCGCTGCTCGTCATCCCCTACGCGATCCCCGGCTTCCTGATGCTGCTCGTCTGGGGCGGGCTGCTCAACGACGACTTCGGCGTGATCAACAAGCTCTTGCCCGGCGGGCTCGACCGGCCGTGGCTCTTCGACCCGTTCTGGGCGAAGGTCTCGGTGATCATGGTCACGACCTGGCTGACGGTGCCGTACTTCATGCTCGTCTCGCTCGGCGCACTCCAGTCGATCCCCTCGGAGCTGACCGAGGCGGCGCGGGTCGACGGCGCGAGCAAGCTCCAGGTGTTCAGGCGCGTGACGCTGCCGCTGCTGATGATCGTGGTCGCGCCGCTGCTGATCGCGTCATTCGCCTTCAACTTCAACAACTTCAACAACATCTACCTGCTCACGGGTGGCGGCCCGGCCTCGAACGACCAGTCGGTGGCGGGCTCGACCGACATCCTGATCTCGTACACGTACAAGCTCGCGTTCGCGGCGGGCAAGGGCCAGGACTACGGGCTGGCCTCGGCCGTCTCGATCTACGTGTTCCTGATCGTGGCAACCATCTCGGGCGTCGCGTTCTGGCGCACGAAGGCATTGGAGGGCGTGAATTGAGCACCGGCGAGGAGACCGTCGACTTCCGCACGACGCTCGAGGCCGAGCGGCTCGTCGTCGCGGAGCGCGCCGTGGAGGGCAAGGCGCCGCGGCCGCCGATGGGCGACACCTGGTGGCGGCACGTGGTCGCGATCCTGGCGGTGATCGTCGCGGTGTTCCCGGCGGTGTACGTGGTCTCGGCGGCGTTCAACGCCGACCCCTCGATCAGCAGCGCCACCCTGATCCCGCGTGAGCTGACGCTCGACAACTTCAAGGAGCTGTTCAACCCGCCCTCGGACAAGTCGGAGACGGCGTATCCGATGTGGTTCCTCAACTCGATCTTCATCGCGACGTTCACCGCGTTCTTCACGGTGATCATCGGCGCGCTCGCCGCCTACGCGTTCTCGCGGTTCCGCTTCCAGGGCCGCCGGATGGGGCTGCTGTTCCTGCTGCTGATCCAGATGTTCCCGCAGCTGCTGATGCTGGTCGCGATCTACCTGATCGTGCTGCGCACCGGCGAGGTGTTCCCCGCGCTCGGGCTCAACCACCTGCTCGCGCTCGGGCTCGTCTACCTCGGCGGCGCGATGGGCGTGAACGTGTGGCTGATGAAGGGGTTCTTCGACTCGATCCCGCACGAGCTGGACGAGTCCGCCCGCGTCGACGGCGCCACCCCCTCCCAGATCTTCTGGGGCGTGATCCTCCCGCTCGCCGACCCCGGTGCTCGCGGTGGTCGGGCTGTTCGCGTTCGTCGGCGTCTTCAACGAGTTCGCGATCGCCAGCATCCTGCTCGAGGTCAACGACAAGCGCACCCTGCCGGTCGGGCTGCAGGGCTTCATCGACCAGCAGTACGGGGAGCGCTGGGGGCCGTTCGCGGCCGGGGTGCTGCTCGCCGCGATCCCCGCGGTGCTGCTGTTCGCCTACCTGCAGAAGTTCATCGTCTCCGGCCTCACCCAGGGCTCCGTCAAGGGATGACCTCCTCGCTCCTCGCCGAGCCGCACCACGACGGCTCGGAGCTGTACGTCCCTGCTCCACCGCGCGCCCTGGGCGATCAGGTCACCGTGCGGCTGCGCGTGCCCCGCGCGCTGGCGGTCGACCAGGTCGCGCTGCGCTACACCCACGACGGCGAGCCGCGCGTGCACGGTGCGACCGTCGACGAGGAGACCGAGACGGATCAGTGGTGGAGCGTGCGCTTCACGGCCTACAACCCCGTCACGCGCTACCGGTGGCTCGTCGCCGGGGGCGAGCTCGGGTACGCGTGGGTGACCGGCGCCGGGCTCGAGCCCTTCGACGTCCCCGACGCCGACGACTTCACGATCGCCGTGGGCGCCGGCGGGCCGGAGTGGCATCTCGAGTCGGTCGTCTACGAGATCTTCCCCGACCGGTTCGCGAGCACGGGCGGCGCGGTCGGCGAGCCACCGGAGTGGGCGGTCCGTCGCGGCTGGGACGAGTCCCCTGCAGGATGGGGCGAGAACACGGGCGCCGAGTGGTACGGCGGCGACCTCCGCGGGATCGAGGAGCGGCTCGACCATCTCGTGGCGCTCGGCGTCAACGTCATCTACCTCACCCCGATCTTCCCGGCCGGGAGCACCCACCGCTACGACGCCGTCTCCTTCGACCACGTCGACCCGCTGCTCGGGGGTGACGCCGCCCTGGCCTCGCTCACGGCGGCGGCGCACGAGCGCGGGCTCCGGGTCGTCGGCGACCTCACGCTCAACCACTGCGGCGACGGCCACGACTGGTTCCGGGCGGCCCGGTCGGACGAGGACGCGCCCGAGCGGTCGTTCTTCCTCTTCGACGAGGACATCCGCCACGGCTACGAGACCTGGCTCGGCGTCCGCACGCTGCCGAAGCTCGACTACCGCTCGCCCGAGCTGCGACGGCGCCTGGCCGACGGGCCGACGAGCGTCGTCCAGCGCTGGATGCGCGAGCCCTTCGGCCTCGACGGCTGGCGGATCGACGTCGCGAACATGACGGGGCGCTATCGCGACGTCGACGTGAACCTCGACGTGGCCGCGCTCGTGCGCGGGGCGGTCACCGACGCGCGTGGCGACGGCCTGCTGATCGCCGAGCACGGGCACGACTATCGCTCCGACCTGCGCGGGGACGGCTGGCAGGGCGTGATGAACTACATGGGCTTCCTCCGCCCGATCTGGGCGTGGCTGCGCGGCGACCGGCTGCCCGCGGAGCTCGCCGACGGCTTCCTCGGCCTCCCGGTCGGCGTTCCCGCGATCTCGGCTCACGCGGCGGTCGCATCGATGCGCCGCTTCCGGGCCGGCGTCCCCTGGCAGGCGGTCCTGCACTCCTGGACGCTGCTCGACAGCCACGACACCGCCCGCTTCGGCGCCGTCGCCGGTGACCGCGAGCGCCATCTCGTCGGCGTCGGCCTGCAGATGACGACCCCCGGCGTGCCGATGGTCTGGGCGGGCGACGAGATCGGGGTCGGCGGGCTGTGGGGGGAGGACGCGCGACGCCCGATGCCGTGGGACGGTCGAGGACGGCTGGGACGCCGACCTGCTCGACGGCTACCGCCGTCTCATCGCGCTGCGACGTGGTTCCGATGCCCTCGCCCGCGGAGGCATCCGCTACGCGGCGATCTCCGACGACGCCTTCGCCTACCTGCGCGAGAGCCCGCGCGAGCGGATCCTGTGCCTCGCCGCGCGGGCCGCGCACGAGCCGGTGCGGCTCCCGTCGGCGGCGCTGGACTGCGACGAGGCTCGAGACACTGCTGGGTGACGACGTCACGATCGACGGAGGGGAGCGTCGTGCTTCCCGCCGCCGGTCCCGCGTTCCACGCCTGGAGACTGCTTTCATGACGACCGAGGAGGCCGACCGTGGCTGAGGTGGAGTTCAAGGACGTCGACAAGATCTACGAGGGCAACGTGCACGCCGTCCAGGATCTGTCGCTCGACATCGCGGACGGGGAGTTCCTCGTGCTCGTCGGCCCGTCGGGGTGCGGCAAGACGACGGCGCTGCGGATGCTCGCCGGCCTCGAGACGATCTCGGACGGGACGATCACGATCGGCGACCGCGTCGTCAACGAGCTGTCGGCGAAGGATCGCGACATCGCGATGGTCTTCCAGAGCTACGCGCTCTATCCCCACCTGTCGGTGGCGGACAACATCGCCTTCGGGCTGCAGCTCCGCAAGATGCCGAAGGACCAGATCGGCGAGCGGGTCGCGTGGGCCGCGAAGCTGCTCGACCTGACGCCCTACCTCGACCGGAAGCCGAAGGAGCTCTCGGGCGGCCAGCGGCAGCGCGTCGCGATGGGACGCGCGATCGTCCGCGAGCCGCAGGTGTTCCTGATGGACGAGCCGCTCTCGAACCTCGACGCGAAGCTGCGCGTCCAGATGCGCGCCGAGATCGCGAAGCTCCAGAAGGAGCTCGCGACGACCACGATCTACGTCACGCACGACCAGGTCGAGGCGATGACGATGGGCGACCGGGTCGCGGTGATGAGCATGGGCCTCCTCCAGCAGGTCGACAAGCCCCAGCACCTCTACGACGAGCCTGCGAACCTGTTCGTCGCCAGCTTCATCGGCACGCCGCCCATGAGCCTGCTCGAGGCGGAGATCGAGGTCGTGGACGACGGGGTCGTGATGACGCTCGCCGGCGACCGCCTGACGCTCGACCCGCTCGCGCTGCAGCGGTACGGCCGGCTCCGCGAGAAGGCGGGGACGACGGTCGTCGTCGGGATCCGCTCGGAGGACGTGCACCCGCAGGACCGCCGACCCGAGCTGCCCGCCGTGCACGCGCGGCTCGAGCTCGTGGAGGCGCTCGGCTCCGGGCAGATGGCGTACTTCTCGATCGACGCCAAGTCCGTCCGCGGCGCCGTCACCCCGAGCGCCGACGTGGACGCCGAGCTCTCGGGGGCCAAGGCGAACCTCACGGCGCAGTTCCCGCCCCGGTTCGACCTGCGGCTCGGGGACATGGTCCCGGTCGCGATCGACACCGCCAACCTCCACTTCTTCGACGCGGAGACGGGTGCCGCCCTCCGCTAGCGCGATCGCCGCCTGCGCGTCGATCGCGCTAGCGGCTGTTCGCCGGGGGCGCGCTCGGGAGCCCCCGCGTCGCGCCCCCGCCGCCGGCGGGGGCGGAGCTCGCCGTGCTCTCGCAGCCGCCGAAGGTCTCGCCGTTCGCCTCCCAGCGCGTCTACTTCGTGATGACGGATCGCTACCGCAACGGCGATCCGGCCAACGACCGCGGCGGGCGCCACCGGCCTCGTCTCGCGGACGGGCTTCGACCCGGCCAGCACCGGCTACTTCCACGGCGGCGACTTCAAGGGCCTCACCGGCACCTGCGACGACCCGTCGACGGGCCTCGCCCGGATCAAGGCGCTCGGCTTCACCGCGCTCTGGGTCACCCCGCCGGTGGGGCAGAAGACCGTCCAGGCCGACAGCGCCGCCTACCACGGCTACTGGGGCCTCAACTTCGACCGCGTCGACCCGCACCTCGGCACCGAGCAGGACTTCAAGGCCTTCGTCGACTGCGCCCACTCGCTCGGGCTGAAGGTGTACCTCGACGTCGTCGTCAACCACACCGCCGACGTGATCACCCCTGTCGGGCTCGGGCTACGTCGGGCCGGAGGACGTCCCCTACCGCGACTGCAAGGGGAAGCCGTTCGTCGCGGCGCGGTACGCGGGCGGCACGACCTTCCCGTGCCTCGCCGTCAAGTACATGCCGCGGATCCCGTTCGTGCTGCCGGGCGACCGCAAGGCCAAGAGCCCGGCCTGGCTGAACGACCCGCTGCGGTACCACAACCGCGGGGACATCGACTTCTCCGGCTGCAGCACCACCTGCTACGAGCTCGGCGACTTCTTCGGCCTCGACGACCTGTTCACCGAGCAGCCGGTCGTGGTCAAGGGGCTGGCGGACGTGTTCGGCGGCTGGATCACCCGCTTCAAGGTCGACGGGTTCCGCGTCGACACCGCGAAGCACGTCGACAGGAAGTTCTTCCCGAGCTGGGTGCCGAAGATCCGCGCCTACGCGAAGGCCGCCGGCGTCGAGGACTTCGAGATCTTCGGCGAGGTGTTCGTCTCCGACGCCGTCGAGCTCTCGTCGTACCCGCGCGAGCGCGGGGTGCCGAACCTCCTCGACTTCCCGCTCCAGGACGCCCTCGTCCGCTACGCGGGCGGCACCGCCGGCGCGAAGGGGATCCAGGCGCGCCTCGACGACGACGACTACTTCCTCACCCCGTCCGGGACGATGCCGACGCCCGGGACGTTCCTCGGGAACCACGACATCGGCCGCGTCGGGCGGCTGATCAAGGATCAGTCGGGCGCGACCGGCGCGCGAGCTCGTCCGCCGCGTGAACCTCGCGCACGCGCTCCTCTACCTGCTTCGCGGCGCGCCGATCGTCTACTACGGCGACGAGGTGGGGATCATCGGGCGCGGTGGTGACAAGGAGGCGCGTCAGGACATGTTCCCGACGCAGGTCCAGTCGTGGCAGACCGAGGAGCGGGTCGGCTCTCCCCCGATCGGGACGGGCTCCTCGTTCGACGTCGTCGGCAATCCCGTGGGGAAGCGGCTGCAGCTGCTCGGTGGGCTGCGCCAGGCCAACCCGGCGCTCTCGACGGGGGCTCGGCCGTCCGCCTCGCGACCCAGGGCGTCTTCGTCGTCAGCCGCTTCGACCCGGCGACCGGGAGGGAGCTGCTTGCGGCGTTCAACGCCGGCAAGGCGGCGACCAGCGTGACCGTGCGCACGGCGACCCCCTCCACCGCCTGGGCCGAGCTGATCGAGGGAAGCGCCCCGGTGACGTCGAGCGGCACGGGGGCCGTCTCGCTGAAGATCCCCGCGCTGACCGCGCTCCTCTACCGCGCCGAGTCCACGATCCGCCCGGCGGCTCCCGGCGCCGTCGCGCTCCGCGTCACAGCCGACGATCTCACCGCCCTGCGGAAGGCGTCGGTGCAGGTCGCGGGCGGTGCGCCGGCGAGCGTCGCCGTCGCCGTGCGGCGTGACCGCGGGAAGGCATGGCTCCGGCTCGGCGTCGACGCGTCGGCGCCCTACCGGGTCTTCCTCGATCCCCGCCGCTACAGGCGCGGCGAGACCCTTCACCTGGTCGCGGTCGCCCGCTCGCTCGACGGTCAGGTGCGGCAGTCGCCGGTCGTCACGGTGACGCTGCCGAAGGCACGCGGATGAGCGTCAGGCGCGCGACCGCGGACGACCTGCCGGTGCTCGAGGGCCTCTGGCGGGCGTCCGTCGCCGAGGTGCCGCCACCCACCCACATCGACCTCGATCACGAGCACGAGATCGGCGAGGTGCGCGAGATCGTCGCCTCGGGGCTCGCGTTCGTCGCCGAGCGCGACGGGACGGTCGTCGGCTTCGCGCTCGCCCGACGCGAGGCGCCGACGCTCGGTCGCCTCACCGACCTCTACGTCGCTCCCTCGGCGAGGAGAGGCGGGGTCGCCGCCGCGCTCGTCGCGGAGGTCGCGGTCGCGCTCGACGAGCTCGGCGTCAAGCACCTCGACCTCGAGGTGACGGGCTCCAACGCCGACGCGCGAGCGGTCTACCAGCGCTGGGGGTTCGTCGAGCACACCCTCGTGCTCTCGACGCCCGTCCACCTGCTCCGGGAGCGGCTCGTCCCCGGCCAGCATTCGGTCTCCTTCGCGTCGCTCCACGTCCAGACCGACGAGGTCGGGGACGTCGAGCGGGCGGCAGAGGCGTTCGCGCCTCGGATCGGGTCGCGGGACTGGCGCGTCGAGGGGCCGCGAAACGGGTGGACGGCGGTCTACGACGAGATCATCGACCAGGATCCGACCGCGCTCGTGCGCTTCGCGAGAGAGCTCTCGTCCCGCCTCGGCGCGATCGTGATCGCGCTCTCCCTCGAGGTCGACCAGGTCGTCCGCCTCGTCGCGCTCGAGCGCGGAGGGATCGTCGACGAGTACCTCTCCGTGCCCGAGTTCTACGGCTCGCTGCCTCCGGGAGACGTGATCGGACTGGCCGCGAACCCGACCGTGCTCCACCGGCTCACGGGCGCCGACCCTGAGTCGGTGCGCGCGGTCGCCCGCACGGCCGCAGCACCCGCCGCCCTGCCTCCCGCGCGCGAGCTGCTCGCGGGGATCGCCGCGGCCCTGGGGCTCGAGGGGGCCGGCTACGGGTTCGACCTCGAGCCCGGGCGGACCTGACGCGAGATGAGCGCGGACGACGCCACCGCGGAGGAGCTCGCGGCGCGGCTCCACGAAGAGGGTCTCGTGGTGCTCGACGTGCGGTCGCTCGCCGAGTTCACCGGCTCGATGGGGGCGCCGTGCGATCCCCGTCAGGGACACGTCCCGGGCGCACGCCACCTCGACGTGACGAGGCTGATCGAGGCCGGCACGCCGGAGCACGTCCGCGAGCTCCTGGGCGCGCCGGAGGGCACCGAGGTGATCGCGTACTGCCACTCCGGGGCGCGGTCGGCGATCGCCGTCGACCTTCTCGCGGCCGCCGGATACGTCGCCCGGAACTACGTCGGCTCGTGGCACGAGTGGTCGCGCGACGACTCCCTGCCGGTCGAAGCCGGCTGAGCGGCGCTCAGCCCGACGAGGGTCGATCGGGCAGCGGCGTCTCGATCCCCGGGCCGGCGAGCGCTGCAGCGGAGCGCGTCGAGCGCCTGCTCCAGCGTGCCCGGGGGTGCGAGGCCGTCGGGGAGCGCGTCGAGCGGCCACCAGCGCGCTTCCGCCACCTCGGTCGGATCGGGTGCGGGCTCGAGGGAGCCGAGAGCCCGAGCCGCGTAGTACGCCACGCTGACGTGTGCGTCGGCGCTGCTCGCCGGGGTCTGCGTAGGCGTCGACCCACGTGCCGAGGTAGCCGACGACGCGGATCGCGAGACCGGCCTCCTCGCGCGTCTCGCGCTCGGCCGCCGCGATCGGGTGCTCGGCTCCGTCGCAGAAGCCGGACGGGGCGCACCACAGCCCGAGCCACGGCGCGTGGGCTCTGCGGGTGAGGAGCACCGATCCCCGCTCGAGGACGAGGGCGGCTGCAGCCGGCTTCGCGTTGTCCCACTGCTCTGCGCCGCAGACGTCACACGTCGTCGGCAACGGCTCGGTGAGGGCAGCGCCGCACGCGCTGCAGTGTCGCGTCACCTGAGGCGCGCAGCCTCGACGAGGAAGGCCTCGACGAGCCTCGCCCCGTGTCCCTGCCACGTCGGCAGGCGCCGATCCGTCTCCGCGTGGATCACGTCGGCGGGAACGGGCAGCTCCGCGGCGCCGTGGACGAACCAGAAGTCGAGCATCGTCCTGTTCACCTCGGGATGGAACTGCACGGCCCAGGTGCGGTCGCCGAGCCGGTACGCCTGGCGGGCCGCGCCGTTCGCGGCCAGGAGCTCGGCGCCGTCGGGGAGCTCGAAGGTGTAGTAGTGCCACTGGAAGGCGGTGAACCGCTCGGGGAAGGCCGCGCCGACGACGCTGTCCGCGACGCCCGGCTGCGTCAGCCCGACCTCGTGCCAGCCGACCTCGCCGACCTTGCCGGGCCCGACCCAGGCTCCCGCCGCGCGGGCGATGAGCTGCGCGCCGAGGCAGACGCCGAGCAGCGGGACGCCCTGCGTCGAGGGCCTCGCGCAGGAACGCGGTCTCCTCGGGGAGCCAGGGGTGCTCCGCGTCCTGGTCGGGGTGCATCGCGCCGCCGAACACCATGATCGCGTCGAAGTCCTCCGGCGCCCCGGGGCGCTCCTGCTCCGGGGCTCAGCCAGACGGTGAGCTCGTCGCCGCGGGTCGCGACGTGCGCCTCGAAGGCGCCGCCGCCACCGAACGGCGCCGGCTCGTGGGTGACGGAGAGGACGCGCATCGATGCGTGACTGTATCGGGAGTCTCCAGGACAGAGGGGGCGCCGTGCGTGGCCCGACTAGAACAGCGTCGGCCGCTCGGGCGGCGGCTCGATCCCGCCGGCGGCTTGGACACCGGCCTCGTCCAGCAGGCCGCGCAGCAGCATCGCGCTGCGCGGCGCGAAGTCGTCGCGGTTGTTGTTGAACAGCGCGTAGACCTCCTGCGCCTCGTCGGCCAGCCGGCGCAGCGGGCCGACCCACTCACCGAGCTCCTCGCGCTCGTACAGCCAGTCGAAGCGGTCGGCGGCAGAGGCTCCGCGGACGTTCCAGGTCTGCGCGTTGCGTCCGTGGAAGCGGACGTAGGCGAGCGCGTGCGTCGCGGCGGCCACGCGCGGTGAGACGTTCGAGGCGCGCGTGAGCGGGCTGTCGACGGAGACGTAGGCGAGCCCGTGACGCTCGAGGAACGCGAGCGTGTCGGCGCGCTCCTCGGGCTCCATCCACGAGCGGTGGCGGAACTCGATCAGCGGCACGAGCGGCTCGAGCCGCTCGGCGGCGCGTGCGAGCTCGGCCTTCGCCTCGGCCGACTTCGTGAAGCGCGGGTGGTACTGGAGCAGCACCCCGCGGAGCTTCCCCGAGAGCTCGAGCGGCTCCATCGACGCCCTGAACGCCGCGGAAGTCGGCGTCCGTCGGCACGCCCTCGTGCCACGTCATCGCCGCGCTCGCCTTGACGTGGAAGGTGAAGTGGTCGGGCGTGCGCTCGGCCCAGCGGCGCGTCACGTCCGGGTCGGGGAGCGCGTAGTACGGCGAGTCGACCTCGACGACGTCGAAGCGCTCGGCGTAGTAGCGCAGGCGCTTCTCCGCGGACGAGACGCCGCGCGGGTACCACGCCTTGAGGAGCCCCTCGTCGGCCCAGCTGCACGTCCCGATCCGAACGGTGGCGGGCATGAGAGGACGATAGAGGCTCGCCCTCGGTGCCGTAGCGCCTGCCCGACGATGACGACGACCTCCCTCGGATCCGCTCGTCGACGGCGCAGCACGAGAGCCTCCTGCTCGACTTCGCGGACGCGCCAGTGGTGGCCTGCGCCGAGCGAAACAGCGGTTGCGTTCGAGGTCCTCCGCAGGGGTCGACGAGCTGAAGCGGCGCCCCTCTGCCGAACGCAGAAGGGGCGCCCGCAGGCGCCCCTTCTGCGTTCGACCGGAGCCGTCGCCTCTAGCGAACGGTGACGGCCTTCGACTTCGCCGTGAACCCGTTGACCGTGGCGTTGACGCACGGGACGGGCAGGCTCGAGAACAGTGCCGTGCAGAGCGCCGGAGCGGTGCGGCCGGTGACCACGGCCCGCGCCTGGAACGACGTCTGCTTCGCGCCCTTCGGCAGCACGAGCGCGAACGCGCCGCTCTGCGTCGAGGTGACCTGCTTGAACGGCTTGAACGCCGCCTTGCCGACTGCGGCCCAGATCTGGACGCGGTCGGGGACACGGACAGCGCCCTGCGTGAGCTTGCCGCTGAGCGCGACGCGCCCCTTCACCTTCTTGCCGGCGAGGGTGACGCTGCCGGGTGCGATCACGGCCGGCGAGGCGACGGTGGCCGCAGCGTTGGTCTGGCCGTTCCCCGCCTGGTACGGGGTCCAGAAGCCGACCCACGCGCCCTGCGAGACCGGCGAGAACACGCCGTTGAACGTCATGTCGGCGCTCAGGAACTTCGCGCCGAACGTCGCTCCGCCCTTCTCGACCGGAAGGTCCGGCGGCGGGAGGCAGATGTTGATCGCGTTCGGGCCGATCGCGGCCGGCTGCCCCAGAGGTGGGAACGATGTACGCGGGCAGGTTGAGCGTCTGGCCCGCTGCCTTGAGGACGAGCAGCAAGCGTCGCGACCGGTGCGACGCCACCCGTGCACGCCGCCTGCGAGGCGGCCGGGACGGCGCCCGGGGGCGCGATGATCATGTCGCCCTCGAGCGGGAGCAGAGCGCCGCCGAGCGCGAGCGCGCTGACCTGCGCCTTGACCGTGCCGACCTTGGCGCCGGGGGTGGCCGGCGCCGTGATCGTCGTCCCCGTGGGGATCACGATCGACGCGCGGGCGGTCGCGTCGTCGCCGACGGCGGACGACACGACGACACGCGTGACCGTGCCGGTGTAGGTCACGGAGAGCTTGGCCGTGTTGTATGCGGCGGTCGCGGTCGCGGCCACGGCGAGCGCGATCAGCGCTGCCAGACCGACCGTGACGAGCCGGGTGCCTTTCTTCATCGATCCCTCCTGGTGGATGAGTGCTGGGAAGTGAGACGTCGCCGGGGGTCGGCTGTTGAGCATCCTCGCACGTCAGCGCGCGGGAAGCAGCCCGCTGGCCCGAACCCACTGGCTGTTGTCGTACCGGTAGAGGTAGAGCGTGTCGAGCGGATAGCTGTCGGTCGGGCCCGTGCGCACGCGGATGCCGGGGAGCAGGAACGGGTTCTTCGTGGTGTCGAGCGATCGTGCCGCCTTGAGCAGGCTCGTCCGCGAGAGGTTCTTGCCGGCCTTGCGCAGCGTCTCGACCATCGTCCAGGCGACGGTCATCCCGTACCAGTTGTAGACGTCGCTCGGCCGAGCCGACGGGGCGTACTTCGCGAGGATCGTGCGATAGAGCTTGACGACGCGGGATCCTTCGCCCAGATCGGATCCTCCGGGTTCTTGACGAACGCGATCGAGCGCGCGCCCTTCGTGAGCTCGGGCGCGTTCGCCTTGGCGATGCCCATGATCGTCGGCTCGATCGAGACAGACGCGACGATACGAGCTGCGGCCTCCAGCCGAGCTTGTGCGCCGCGACGATCGCCTGGATCATGAACTTCGGCGTCGCGAAGAGCATGAGCGTGTCGGCGCCCGACGTCTTCAGCTTCGCGACCTGCGAGGCGACGTCGGCGGAGGTGTACTCGTAGGGCTCGCTCGCGACGACGCGCGGCCCCTTGCCGGCGATCGCGCGTGAGAGCCCGCGGGTCATGTCCTTGCCGAGCTCGGTGTTCTCGAGCAGGACGGCGATCCGCGCCTTCGGGCGGCGCTTGACGACGTCGCGTCCGTAGGTCGCACCCTCACCCTGGTAGCGAGGGCAGGAAGCCCATCGTCCACGGGTACTGCGTCGGCGACGAGCCGAGCGCGGTCGATCCGTCGCCGGCGAACAGCTGCGGGATCTTCTGCGCGTTCAGGTAGTCCCGGATCGCGAGGTTGTTGGCCGTGCCGACGGAGTTGAAGATCGCCAGCGACGTTGTCCTGCTCGACGAGCTTCCGGGTCAGCTGCACGGTCTGCGCCGGGTTGTAGGCGTCGTCGTAGTAGCGGTAGTCGATCTTCCGCCCGTTGACGCCGCCGCGGGCGTTGACGTAGTCGAAGTACGCCTTCGCGCCAGGGCGCGACGGAGCCGAACGCCGCCGCCTCGCCCGAGAGCGGGACGGTGCCGCCGATCAGCACGCTCGTCGGCGTGATCCCGGGGTCGGCGCTCGTCCCGGCGACCGCAGCGGCGGCGGCGACGAGCGCGACGAGCGCGGCGACGGCGAGGCGCCTCATCGCGACACCTGCTTGACGAGGCCCGGGAGGACGAGGGTCGCAGCCGCCGACCGCGAGCTTCGCGCCGGACGCCATCGGAAGGTCGAGGTAGAGGAGGTTCCCGGGGTTCTGCGCGAGCGACGACGACGCGAGCGTCAGCGTCAGCCGCGAGCCGCGGGGAACGAAGGTCGCCTGGTTGCCCAGCACGATCCGGTACAGCGCGTGAGCCGGGTCGGGTCGGGACGCCGCCACCCGCGACGACGATCTCCGTGCCGGCCGGTGTCCGCGCAGCGAGGATCGCGACGATCCTCGACCAGCCGCCGGCGGCCGACGCCCGCACGGTCACGGTCGGCGCGCCGAACACCTCGAGCGGTGCCTTCAGCGGGCGCGTCGTGCGCTGCACCTTGCCCGACGCGACGATCGATCTCGAGCCCGGCCAGCGTCGAAGGACGTCCGCCGCACCTTCGGGAGCGAGGCCATCCGGACGGGAGCGCCCGACCAGCTCTCGGGGGAGATCGCCACCGGGCGCGGGTCGAGCGGCCTTCGCCCCGGGCACGCCGAGGGTGCGGTCGAGCCACGTCGAGGCCTCCGCCAGCATCGCCGTCGAGTCAGCTGCCGGGAAGCTCGACGGCGCATGGCCGTGCAGCCCGAGCCACAGTCGCTTGGGGCCTGCGAGCGCCGACCACGCGCGGAACGCCTGGTCGAGGCCGAAGAGGAAGTCCCGCGGCCCTGCATCATCAGCACGGGGGTCTTCACGCCCTTCAGCGACGCGAGCGACGAGCGACGGGCTCCCCACGGCACGATCGGCGCGATGTTGCCGGAGATGAACGCCGCGTCGCGGATCGCGAGCACCTCGGGATCGACCCGGTCGGGCGGAAGCGAGCCGAGGAGGCCGGCGACGACGCCGGACTTGACGAGGTCCTGCGGCATCAGCGCCGAGCGCAGGTCGGTCCAGGTGATGTTCACGGCGAGCGTCGCCCACGGCGTCCCGGCGGCGAGCGAGTTCCACAACGCGCCACCGCCGTAGGACGTCCCGAACCCGCCGATCCGCGTGTCGGAGACCTCCGGTCGGTCGCGCAGCCACGCGAACACGGCCTGCGTGTCGGCGATCTCGCGTGGCCCGTCGATCCCGATCAGGCCGCCCGACTGGCCGTGCCCGCGCGCGTCGAAGGCGAGGACGGCGAACCGTTGCTCGAGGCCCATCGAGTCCGACAGTGCGAGCGAGCTCGACCGGTCGCCGCCCAGGCCGTGAAGGATCACGACCGCCGGCCAGCCTCCCGCAGGCGGCGTCCCGTCGGGGAGCACGAGCGTGGCGGCGAGCTTCGTCGCGTCCGTCGAGGGGATGATGACGTCCGTGCGCGTCGCGGCCGAGGCCTGCCCTGCCACGAGCAGCGCTGCGCCGAGTGCGACGACGAGCGCCGACACGCGTCTCCGGAACTTCACCACGGCGGCGAAGGGTAGCCCACGCCGTCGGCGATGAGCACTGCGCTCCGTATGATCCCCGCGTGGACGAGAGGCCGATCGGCGTGTTCGACTCCGGCGTGGGGGGCCTGACGGTCCTCCACGAGCTGCTGGTCACGCTTCCCCACGAGGACGTCGCTCTACCTTGGCGACAACGCGCGGCTGCCGTACGGCACGCGCCCGCTCGACGAGATCAGGCGCTTCGCGCTCGAGGTCGGACGGTTCCTCGAGCAGCAGGGCGTGAAGCTCGTCGTCGCTGCGTGCAACTCCGCGACCGCCGCTGCGCTGCCAGATCTCCAGAAGGCCCTCACCGTTCCCGTCGTCGGCGTGCTCCAGCCAGAGGCCCGGGCCGCCGCCCTTGCGACGCGCAATCGGCGGGTGGGTCTCCTCGCCACGGAGGCGACGGTCGCGAGCGGTCGCTACACGGCGCTCGTCGCGACCGTCGACGCAGGCGTCGAGGTCGTCTCCGTCGCGTGCCCGAGGCTCGTGCCGCTGATCGAGGGCGACGACCCGTTCGGCGAGGAGACGACCGCCGCCGTGCGCGAGGTCGCCGCCCCCCTGAAGGAGGCCGGCGTCGACACGGTGATCCTCGGCTGCACGCACTACCCGCTCCTGCGGCCGATCTTCCAGCGCGTCTTCGGGCGCGACGTGACCCTCGTCTTCTCCGCCGACGAGACGGCGCACGAGGTGGCGGAGACGCTCTCGCGCAAGGGCATCGAGCACGAAGGGGCGCGTGAGGGGACGTACCGGTTCCTCACGACCGGCGACCCCGACGCGTTCCGAGCGATGGGCAGGCGGTTTCTCCAGCTCCCGATCACCGAGGTCGAGCGCGTCGCCGTCGCCGATCTCGAGAGGATGGCGGCATGACGCGACACGACGGACGCAGGGTCGACGAGCTACGGGAGCTCGACCTCCAGGTCGACTTCCTCGAGCAGCCCCACGGCTCGATCCTCTACGCGCAGGGACGCACCGTGATCCTCTGCACCGCCACGGTCGAGGAGAGCGTGCCCCGCTGGATCCGGGGCAAGGGGCGAGGCTGGATGACCGCCGAGTACGCGCTCCTGCCCGCCTCCACCGGTGAGCGCGTCCAGCGCGCGGTGACACGGGGGCGACCGGACGGTCGAACGGTCGAGATCCAGCGGCTGATCGGGCGCGCGATGCGCAGCATCTGCGACTTCGAGGCGCTCGGCGAGCGGACGCTCTGGCTCGACTGCGACGTCCTCCAGGCCGACGGCGGCACCCGCTGCGCCGCGATCACCGGCGCGTACATCGCGGCGTTCCGCGCTCTCGACCGGATGGGCCTCTCGAAGGCGCTCGCAGGCTCCGTCGCCGCCGTCTCGGTCGGCGTCGTCGAGGGCGAGCCGGTTCTCGACCTGGACTACGTCGAGGACTCGGAGGCCGAGACCGACATGAACGTGGTGATGACCGCCGACGGTCGGCTCGTCGAGGTGCAGGCGACCGCGGAGAAGGATCCGTTCTCGCGCGGGCTGCTCGACCGGCTGCTCGATCTGGCGGCCGGCGGCATCACGGAGCTCGGGGTTGCCCAGCGCGCGGCGTGCGATGCCCCCCGGCTCGGTGCCTGAGGGCCAAACCGTGCATGCGGTGCTCGTCACGGGCAACCCGCACAAGGTCGAGGAGCTCGCGGCCGCGGCGCCGGGGTGGCGGGTCGAGGGCCTACGTCTCGTCGACGAGCCCGAGGAGACGGGCGGCAGCTTACACGGCGAACGCGCGGATCAAGGCACAGGCAGGGCGAGCCGCGGCGCCGCCGGATGCCTGGGTGCTCGGTGAGGACTCCGGGATCGAGGCGAGCGCGCTCGATGGCGCACCCGGGGTGCGCTCGGCCCGGTGGGACGCCGACGGCGTCGCGCGCATGCTTCGGGAGCTCGACGGCGCGGACGACCGGCGGGCCCGCTACGTCTGCGCGATCGTCGCTCTCGGTCCCGACGGCGACGAGATCGTGGCGGAGGGCGTGCTCGACGGTGCGATCGCCCACGAGCGCCGCGGGGACCAGGGCTTCGGCTACGACCCGATCTTCGTGCCGGTGGGGGAGGAACGGACAGTCGCCGAGCTCGGGGACGCGTGGAAGGCGCGGAGCTCACACCGCGCACGTGCCGCCGCGGCGCTCGCAACTGCGATCAGGCAGCGGGCGGGCTAGCCGTCGCCGGCGGCTGCTCGGGCGGCACGGCGAGCGGCTGCAGGCTCTGCTCCGAGCTGCTCGGGGCCGGCGATGCCATCCTCCGCGGACACCTCGTCCGGCTCCCGCCGCGGCAGCACGGGCACGCCCGTGCGCCCGTGGCTCAGCTGCCAGTTGAACACCGAGCCGAACACGATCATGTTCGCCATCACGTAGAGCCAGACGAGCAGGAGGAACGTCGCCCCGAGCGCCTGGAGGGCGAGGATGCCGGACGACACCCAGACGAACAGCGGCAGCGCCTGCAGCGTCACGACCAGCGCGACCGTGACGAGCACGGCGCCGGGCAGCACCTCACGGTGGGTCATCCGTGCGTTGGTGAGCCGGAAGTACGCGGTCTGCAGGAACGCCAGGAGCACCACCCCGGAGACCGCCGACGTCAGCCCGAGCGCTGCCCAGTGGTTGCCGACCACCTCGGCCGCGTAGCGCTGGAGCAGATCGGTGCCGAGCGTCGCCACGACGAGCCCGACGAACACCGCAGCGAGGCCGAGCGTCATGTAGACGATGGCGAGAGCCTTGCCGCGGAGGAACGGGCCGGTTCGGGCGGTCGTAGACGATGTTGAAGGCCGACTCGAGCGCGCTGAAGAGCGACAGCGAGCTCCAGAGGAGGAAGACGGCGCCGACGATCCCGAGCGTCCGGGCGTTGTCCTGCACGGCGCCGACGATCTTCACGATCTGCTCGACGGAGCGTCCCGGGAAGATCTCCTCGAGGTACGAGACGAGCGCCGTCGACTCGTCGACGCGCCCGAACAGCCCCAGCAGCGCGAGCGCGAGGAACACGAGCGGCACGAACGACGCGAGGGCGAAGTAGGCGACCATCGCCGCGAGGTGCGTCCCGCGCACCGCGAAGAACCGGCCGAACGCTGCGCGGATCTGGCTCACGCCCACAGTGTGCTGGGTTTCGTCGCGCGCGTGCGGGCCAGGTACGCTCGGATGCCGTGGACGCCGCGACCGCCCTCACCGAGCTCCTCGACCTCTCGACCCAGGTCGTCGAGGCCGTCGTCGATCGGCCCGGACGGGGTCAGGGCCTCCTCGACCGCCGATCCGGACGCGCGCCGAGCGCCTCGCCGCAGTAGGCTCGTCGCTCCTCGAGGCGGCGTCGGATGTTCGGCCGGGAGCAGCCACCGTCGACCGCGTCGTCGTCGACCTGGGGTCGGCAGCGGTGATCGTCGTCCGGCAGGGAGACCGCTCGGTCGTGGCGACGACCGTCGCCGAGCCGACCATCGGTCTCGTCACCTACGACCTGCGCTCCCTGCTTCGCCGCCTCGACGAGCCGGAGAAGCCGACCCGCCGCGCGAAGAAGAAGAGCGCATGATCGGACGTCTGGTCGTCCTCGCCCTCGGCGCATTCGCCGCCTGGCGGTTCCTCGCGCGCCGCTCGACCCCGGACGAGCAGGTGACGATCGGCTGGGAGGACGGATCGTCCGTCACCCTCGAGCCCGGCGCGCCCGAGCGAGACCGCCTGGTCGAGCTCGCGCGCGAGGTCGTCGGATGAGCGTCGACGACCTCGGACGCGAGCTCGTCGACGCCGCTCTGCTCGAGGGCGACTTCCTCCTGCGCAGCGGAAAGCGCTCGCGCTGGTATCTCGACAAGTACCGGTTCGAGACCCGCCCGGACCTGCTCCGCGCGCTCGGCGAGCGCCTCGCGACGTCCGTCCGGGAGGTCGAGCCGGAGGCCGTCAGGATCGCCGGTCCGGCCCTCGGAGCGGTCGCGCTGGCCGCTTCGGCATCCATGGCGTCCGGACTGCCCTTCATCATCGTGCGCGGTGAAACCAAGGAATACGGCACGGCGAACCGCATCGAAGGCCCCCACGGGGTCGGCGAACGCGTGTGCCTCGTCGAGGACGTCGTCACCTCCGGCGGCGCCCTTCTCGAAGCGGTGGAGGCCGTTCGCGCGGCGGGGCTCGTCGTACGCCACGCAGTGTGCGTCGTCGACCGGGAGGAGGGAGGCGCCGACGCACTCGCACGTGTCGGCGTGCGGCTCTCCTCGCTCTACGCGGCGAGCCAGCTGCTCGCCGTGCGCGATCCCGCGGCCGACCCGCATGGTTGAACCGCGCCAGCACGGCCCAATGCCGCGCAGGCCGTCCATCGACATCGACCACCAGGAGGAGTAGCAAGTGACCAAGCATGAGTTCGTCGACGCCGTCGCCGACAAGGCCGGCCTCAGCAAGAAGGACGCCGGCGCCGCCGTCGACGCGATGCTCGACGTGATCACCGGTGCGCTCATGGCCGGCGACACGGTCGCGTTCACCGGGCTTCGGGAAGTTCCACGCCACGAAGCGCGCTGCGCGCCAGGGCGTGAACCCCCGGACGGGTGAGAAGGTTCAGATCGCAGCGGCGAACGTGCCGAAGTTCTCGGCCGGCTCGCAGCTGAAGAAGGCGCTGAACTAGTCCTGCTTGCGAGCGTGCGGCCCTGCAGGAGCAGGGCCCACGCCGCAGGTATCCCCGGGTCCCGCTGCGCGGACGCGGGGGCAGATCCCTGAAGTCGCCTGCTGCTGGCGCAGCGGCGAAGGGTGTGGCGACGACGCGTGGTGTGGTTCCGCTCCGCCTTCGCGGAACGCACGCCGCAGGTGTCCCCATGCCCGCTGGCAGATCTCTGAAGTGGCCCGCTGCCTGTGGCAGCGACCAGGGTGTTGTTGGGTCGCGTGTGGTGGGGTCTGGCGCCGGCGGAGCCGGAGCCTGACCCCCAGCGGCGCCGGCCCCCAGTGCGCGCGCTCGTTTCGAAGATAGCCCCGCACTTGCGTATCGAACACATGTTCGATAGACAGATGGCGTGCAGCTGTCGTTCGACGCAGCGGATCGCCTCGTGGAGCTCGTGCACGAGCGCCGAGGGCCGGTGCCGGCCGAGGAGGCGGCCCGGAGGCTCTTCGCGCTCGCGAGCGCACCGACCGCGATCGCCCGCTCGCTGCTCGACGAGGTCGTCACGGGCGACGCTCGGCTCGCCTGGCGCGGCGCATCGGTCGGGCTCGCCGTGCCGCCCGGCGCGACCATCTCGCTCGCCGACGCGTCGTTCGTCGTGCTCGACCTCGAGACGACCGGTCTCTCGCCCGGGTCGGCGCGGATCTGCGAGATCGGTGCCCAGCGCGTCCGCGCGCTCGAGCTCGCCGACGCGTTCGAGACGCTCGTCGATCCCGGAACGCCCATCCCGGCCGCGGTCGTCGGCGATCACCGGCCTCGACCGGTCGATGCTGCGCGGCGCGCCACGGGCCGAGCTCGCGGTGCGGCGATTCCTCGCGTTCGCGGGCGACGACGCGCTGGTCGCGCACAACGCCCGGTTCGACCTGGGCTTTCTCGACCGAGAGGTCGAGCGGCTCACGGGCCGCCGCGTCGCGGCGCCGGTCGTGGACACCGTCTGGCTCGCGCGACGACTGCTCGGCGATCGTCTCCGCCGCGTCTCGCTCGCTTCGCTCGCGCACTTCCTCGGCGTCCCGACCGAGCCCTGCCACCGTGCCTTGCCGGACGCGCGGGCGACGGCCGAGATCCTGGTCGTCCTGATCGGGCTCGCCCAGGAGCGCGGCGCCGAGACGGTCGACGACCTCGTCGTGCTGGCCGCGCCCCGGGCCCGTCGGCTGCATGGCAAGCGGGCGCTCGTCGCGGCGGCACCGACGCTCCCCGGGACGTACGTCTTCGTCGGGCCCGGCGAGACCCCGCTCTACGTCGGACGGGCGCGAGACCTCCGCTCGCGCCTGCGCTCCTACTTCGCCGGCGGGAGGCAGCGCCCCGCCGTGGAGGCCGCGCTCGCCGCGCTCGAGCGGGTCTCCTGGACCGTGCACGGGTCGGAGCTCGAGGCTGCCCTCGAGGAGCTGCGGCTGCTGCGGGAGCTCCGACCGCCCGCGAACGCGCGGAGCACGCGCCCCGACCGGCACCTCTACCTCAGACGGCGCGGCGCGCGCTGGTCTGCGGTGACGGAGGAGACGCCGATCGGGCCGGTGCGCGGAGGGCGACGGCTCGCGTCGGCCGCGGCCCGTGCGCTCGACGGGCACGAGGACGACGACCCCGCCCTCGTGCTCCCCGTGCTGCGCGAGCGGCTGCGCGCGCTGGCGCAGGCCCAGCGCTTCGAGGACGCCGCCCGTCTGCGCGACCGGCTCGCCGCCCTCGAGGAGGTGCTCGACGGAGTCGCCGAGCTCGACCGGCTCCGTGCCCTGGAGGCGTGCCTGCTGGTGCCTGCCGTCCAGCCGGGGTTCGTCCGTGCCCTCGCGCTCCGCGGCGGGAGGATCGCCGCCTCGCGGACGCTGCCCTGCGGTGCCGGCGCTGCGCTCGAGGCGGGAGCGCTCGTCGCGGAGGCAGGCGGCGCGGCGGCGTCGCGTGCGCCGGAGGACGCCGACGAGCTGCTGCTCGTCGGCACGTTCCTGCGACGCCCTCCGCCGGAGCTGCGGGTCGTCGCGCTCGATGCGGAGGCGGTCGCCGCCGCGGCCCGGATAGCCTTGGCTGCGTGAGCAGCGTCCCCGCCGCACCCGCTCCGTTCGCCGATCGCGTCGCGGAGGCCGTCGAGCAGAAGCGCACCCAGCTCGTCGTCGGCCTCGATCCGGTGCTCGACCTCCTCCCGGTCGAGCTTCGCGGCGAGGCGTCGCGCGGGAGGCGCGGCAGCCGGGAGCGCCGTCGAGCGCTTCTGCAAGGGCATCATCGACGCGGTCGCTCCCTACGTCGTCGCGGTCAAGCCACAGGTCGCGTTCTTCGAGGTGCTCGGCGCCGACGGGTACATCGCGCTCGAGCGCGTCTCCCGGTACGCGCCGCGACGCCGGGCTCCTCGTGATCGCCGACGCGAAGCGCGGCGACATCGGATCGACTGCGCGAGCGTACGCCTCCGCGTTCCTCGAGCCGGTCGGCGACGGCCCGCCGCTCGCCGACGCGCTGACGGTGAACCCGTACCTCGGTCGCGACTCCCTCGATCCGTTCCTCGCCGCCTGCCGGCGTGACGGGGCCGGCCTGTTCGTGCTCGTCCGCACCTCGAACGCCGGGGCGGCGGACATCCAGGACGCGACGCTCTCCGACGGCCGTCCGCTGTGGCGCCACGTCGCGGAGCTCGTCGACGGGTGGGGAGAGGATCTCGTCGGCGAGCGTGGGCTCTCGAGCGTCGGCGCGGTCGTGGGCGCGACCGCGCCGTTCGCGATCGGCGAGGCGCGGCGCGCGATGCCGCGCGCGATCATCCTGCTGCCCGGCGTCGGCGCGCAGGGGGCGACGCCCGCCGACGTGGCGCGGGCGTTCACGAGCGGGCCCGCGAGCGGGCTCGTCAACGCCTCGCGCTCGGTGATCTACGCCTACCGCGAGATGCCCGACGCTGACTGGCGCGCGGCCGCAGGAGCCGAGGCAGCGCGGCTGAGCGCCGGCGTCTGGGCGGCGGCAGGCTGGTAGGAGCCGCGCGCCGGGGGAGCGACAGCGGGGATCGTGCCGTCCGCTACATTGCCGCCGCGGTGCGCAGGGGGCTTCCGCTCGTCGCGCAATCGCCGTCCTGGCGTCCGCCGTCGCGGGCTCCGCCACGGCCGGCGCCCCGAACGTCCAGGCCGCGGCGTACGTCGTCGAGAGCTCCGTCGACGGGACGACGCTCGCGGCGCGCCGGCGCCGACGAGCCCCGTCCGATGGCGAGCATCACGAAGCTGATGACCGCGCTCGTCGCGCGCAGGAGCGCTCGGGCTCGACGAGGTCGTCGTGGTGCCGACCGCCGCGACTGCGCGTGGGCGAGTCGACCGCTCTTCCTGCGTCCCGGGCAGCGGATCACCGTTCGCGACCTCCTCATCGGGACGCTCGTGCCGAGCGCCAACGACGCGGCGACGGCGCTCGCGCTACCGCGCCGGCGAGGGCTCGGTCGACCGGTTCGTCGCCCGGATGAACGCGACCGCGCGCGAGCTCGGGCTCACGGGCACGCGTTACCGGAACCCGCACGGGCTCGATCAGCCCGGCCACGTCTCCACCGCTCGCGACGTCGCGCGCCTGCTCCGCGTCGCGCTCCGCGATCCGTTCATCCGCCGGTACGCCGGCTCCGCGCGGGCCACCCTCTCGAACGGGACGGTCGTGACCTCGACCGACAACCTCTTCGGCGTCGTGCCCGGGTTCGTCGGCGGGAAGACCGGGCACACCGACGGGGCAGGGTGGTCGCAGGTCGCTGCCGCGCGCCGCGACGGGGTCGGGATCACCGCCGCCGTCCTCGGCGGCCCGAGCGAGGCGCAGCGCGACCGCGATCTCGCAGCGCTCCTCCGCTACGGCCTCGCTGCCTACCGCCCGTCGCGCGTCGTCGACCCGGCGCGGGTCTACGCGAGCGTCGAGGTCGGCTGGGGGCGAGCCCCGGTCGGGCTGGTCGCGACGCCGCGAGGTCGTCCGTCCGACTCCGACGGGCCGTCCGCTCGTCGAGCGGGTCGAGGCGCCCGTGACCGTCGCGCTCCCGGTGCGGGCCGGCGCGCGCCTCGGCTCGGTCGTCGTGCTCGACGGGGAGCGCGTCGTCGCGCGAGCGCCGCTCGTCGCCGCCCGCTCGGTCGAGCAGTCCGGGGCGTCTCGCACGGGCGGCGTACGTCGCCCGCCGCACCGTGCATCATCTGCTGGGCTGGGCCGCCTAGATGATCCTGACCGTCACCCTCAACGCCGCTCTCGACCGCTCCGTCACCGTCCCGATCTTCCACGTCGGGCACCGTCACCGTGCGAGCGACGTCGTCACCCTCGCGGGCGGCAAGGGGATCAACGTCGCCCGGGCGCTGAAGGCGCTCGACGTCCCGGTGGTCGCGTCGGGGCTCGCAGGCGGGCGCACGGGGACGCGCATCGTCGAGGAGCTCACCGACGAGGCGATCCTCAACGACTTCGTGCGCATCCGAGACGAGTCGCGGACGTCGACCGTCGTGATCGACCCGACCTCCGGGACGCACACGGAGATCAACGAGTGGGGCCCGAAGGTCTCCGCCGCGGAGCTCGAGATGCTGCTCGAGAAGCTGCGCTACCTCTCGCAGGGCGCGGAGGCGGTCGTCTTCGCGGGGTCGCTGCCGCGCGGCGTCGACGAGGCGTTCTACGCCGACGCCGCGCGCGAGCTCACGCGCCGGGGCGTCCGCGTCGTGCTCGACACCGACGGCGAGCCGCTTCGCCTCGCGGTCGAGGCCGAGCCGTGGCTCGTCTCGCCCAACCAGCTCGAGGCGGAGCAGCTGGTCGGACAGGAGCTCGCCGAGGACGACGACTTCCTGATGGCGCTCGAGACGATCACGGAGATGGGGGCGCGGAA
This sequence comes from uncultured Actinomycetes bacterium, assembly GCA_963849125.1. GTDB lineage: Bacteria > Actinomycetota > Thermoleophilia > Gaiellales > Gaiellaceae > Gaiella. Next base: position 91,289 of record CAWKGI010000025.1, read on the forward strand.
CGTCCACATCACGCACCGAGGCGGGGTGCTTCGCCTCGATCCGGGGCGACGACCGCCAGGTGCGCCGCTACCGCGTCGACGCGCCGCGGCTCGAGCCGGTGTCGATGGTCGGAGCGGGCGACGCGCTGCTCGCGCAGTTCCTCGCGTCGCACCTCGTCGGGGCCTCTCCGGAGGAGGCGCTGCGCGCGGCCGTGGCCGCCGGTGCGGCGTCGGTGCTCGAGGTCGGCGCCGGACGGTTCGACCCGGCCGAGGCCCGTCGCGTCGCCTCGCAGGTCGAGGTGCACGAGCTCAGCGCCGGTCGGCTAGGACGATCACCGCCGCCGAGGCGGTTGCTAGTCTCGAGCGACGGTGCCGATCGGGAGCGAGGACAAGTTCGCGAGGGAGGGTCTGACCTTCGACGACGTCCTGCTCGTCCCCGCCGAGTCGGCGGTGCTGCCGAACGACGTGCGCACCGCGACGCGGCTGACGCGGACGATCGTCCTCGAGATCCCGATCGTCTCGGCGGCGATGGACACGGTCACCGAGGCGCGGATGGCGATCGCGCTCGCGCGCATCGGCGGCATCGGGGTCGTCCACCGGAACCTCTCGATCGAGGACCAGGTGGCCGAGGTCGACAAGGTGAAGCGCTCGGAGGCCGGGATGATCGTCGAGCCGGTGACGCTGCAGCCCGACGCGCTCGTCGGCGACGCGCTCGCGCTGATGGAGCGCTACCGCGTCTCCGGCGTGCCGATCACCGAGGCCGACGGGCGCCTCGTCGGCATCCTCACCAACCGTGACCTGCGCTTCGGCGTCGACCCGCGCAGCCCGCGTCGCCGAAGCGATGACCGCGGAGGGCCTCGTCACCGCGCCGGTCGGGCACGACGCTCGAGGAGGCGCAGGCGATCCTCGGGCGGCACCGCATCGAGAAGCTGCCGATCGTCGATCTGGACGGGCGGCTCAAGGGCCTCATCACCGTCAAGGACATCCAGAAGCGCGAGGCGTACCCGCGTCGCGACGAAGGACGAGCGCGGACGGCTGCGGGTCGCCGCAGCCGTCGGCGTCGGGCCCGACGCGCTCGAGCGTGCGGCGGCGCTCGAGGCGGCCGGGGTCGACGTGCTCGTCGTGGACACGGCCCACGGGCACTCGCTCGGCGTGATCGACGTCGTCCGTCGGATCAAGGACGTCCGCGACCGTCGAGGTCGATCGCCGGGAACGTCGCGACGGCGCGAGGCGGCCGAGGCGCTGATCGACGCCGGCGTCGACGCGGTGAAGGTCGGCGTGGGGCCCGGGAGCATCTGCACGACGCGCGTGGTCGCCGGCGTCGGCGTCCCCCAGGTCACCGCGGTGCTACGACGTCGCGCCGTCGCCTCGGAGCACGGCGTCCCGGTGATCGCCGACGGCGGCATCACCTCGTCCGGCGACGTCGCGAAGGCGCTCGCGGCAGGCGCCGACGCCGTGATGCTCGGCTCGATGCTCGCCGGGCACCGACGAGGCGCCCGGCGACGTGATCGTCGTACAGGGCGAGCGCTTCAAGGAGTACCGCGGCATGGGCTCGCTCGGTGCGATGAAGGCGCGCTCGTTCTCGAAGGACCGGTACTTCCAGGGGGACGTCGAGGACGTCGACAAGCTCGTGCCGGAGGGCATCGAGGGCCGTGTCGCGTACAAGGGCCCGCTCGCGCCGATCGTCCACCAGGTGATCGGCGGCGTGCGCCAGGCGATGGGGTACTGCGGCGCGCGCGACCGTCGAGGACCTGAAGGCGGCGCGGTTCGTCCGGATCACCGGCGCAGGGCTGCGCGAGAGCCACCCCCACGACGTGACGATCACGAAGGACGCGCCGAACTACCGCCGTGGCTAAGAGCTCAATCGCAGAACGAAGCCTTGTGGCGCGGCAGCGCCCTGTGCACGCACGCTGCGTCGTCCTCGGTCGCGCCAGGAGCGCTGCTCTTGGCGCTCCCTGCGTCCTCGCATCGCACGCGCCCGGCGCGCCCCGGCGACGAAGCGTCATTCCGCGATGAGCTCTGAGCCGTCCGCCCAGGTCGTGCCGTTCCCGGCGATCGTTCCGGGACCGGAGGAGCGGCCGGTGCTCGTCCTCGACTTCGGCGGCCAGTACAGCCAGCTCATCGCGCGCCGCGTTCGCGAGGCGCACGTCTACTCGGAGCTCGTCTCGCACAGGGTGAGCGTCGACGACGTCCGCGCGCGCAACCCGCTCGCGATCGTGCTCTCCGGTGGCCCGGCGTCGGTGTATGCGGAGGGCGCGCCGCAGATGGATCCGTCGATCCTCGCCCTTGGTGTCCCGACGCTCGGGATCTGTTACGGGATGCAGCTGATGGCGCGCGAGCTCGGTGGGGCGGTCGAGTCCAACGACGTCTCGGAGTACGGGAAGACCTCGCTGGAAGCAGGGGAGTCGGCGCTGTTCCGGGATCTGCCACCCGACCAGATCGTGTGGATGAGCCACCGCGACTCCGTGACCGCGCCGCCGCCGGGCGCGACGGTCACCGCCTCGTCGCTGTCGACGCCGATCGCCGCCTTCGAGGATCGCGCAGCGGGCGCTGTACGGCGTGCAGTTCCATCCCGAGGTCGTCCACACGCCGCACGGCCAGGCCGTGCTCGAGAACTTCCTCTACGACGTCGCGGGCGCGCCGCCGGCGTGGACGCCGGCCGCCGTGATCGAGGAGCAGGTCGAGCGCGATCCGGGCCCAGGTCGGATCGGAGCGCGTGATCTGCGGCCTCTCCGGCGGCGTCGACTCCGCCGTCGCCGCGCTGCTCGTGTACAAGGCGGTCGGCGATCAGCTGACCTGCGTGTTCGTCGACCACGGCCTCCTCCGCGAGAACGAGGGCGAGCAGGTGGTCGAGACGTTCGGCGGGCACTTCCACGTGCCCGCTCGTCCACGTCGACGCACGCGAGCGGTTCCTGCGGCGGCTCGAGGGCGTCACCGAGCCCGAGGAGAAGCGGAAGATCATCGGCGAGGAGTTCATCCGCGTGTTCGAGGAGGAGGCCCGCTCGCTCGGGGACGTGCGCTTCCTCGTGCAGGGGACGCTCTACTCCGACGTGATCGAGTCCGGCGGTGACGTCGGGGTCGCGGCGAAGATCAAGTCGCACCACAACGTCGGTGGGCTCCCCGCCGACATGAAGATGGAGCTGGTCGAGCCGCTCCGCCTGCTGTTCAAGGACGAGGTGCGGCGCGTCGGCGAGGAGCTGGGGCTGCCGAAGCGCATGGTCTGGCGCCATCCGTTCCCCGGCCCCGGGTCTTGCGATCAGGATCATCGGCGACGTCACCGAGGAGCGGCTCGAGATCCTGCGGACGGCAGACTCCGTGCTGCTCGAGGAGATCCGCCGTGCGGGCCTCTACGACGAGCTCTGGCAGTGCTTCGCGGTGCTCCCGGCCGTCCGCTCGGTCGGCGTCCAGGGCGACGAGCGCACCTACGCCTATCCGATCGTGATCCGGGCCGTCACCTCGGAGGACGCGATGACCGCCGACTGGGCGCGGATCCCCTACGACGTGCTCGAGACGATCAGCACCCGCATCATCAACGAGGTGCGCGGCGTCAACCGCGTCGCGCTCGACCTCTCCTCGAAGCCGCCCGCCACGATCGAGTGGGAGTAAGGGCGTCTCCGGGGTCTGGCGCCGGCGCACCCGGAGCCTGACCCCCTGGTCTGCGTCGGCGGCTCGGCGTCGGCGTCCGGCTCGCACCGGACGCCAGACCGCTCCGGCTTGCGTCAGACTCCAGATCCCTCGCCGCGCCGAGCCCGAGCGCTCACCCGATCCTTGGGGTCGCTCAGACCGGGACGTCGACGACCCCGGCCGGATCGACTCGACGGCGATCTCGGAGCCGAGCGGCGGCGCGTCGAGCCCGGTCGTGATCGCCTCCAGGGTGCGGCCGTCCGAGCAGTCACGACCCGGACGCGCGCAGTTGCCCCGCGCGGCTCGACCTCGACGACCTGCGCGCCGCCGCCTGAGGTGAGCCGCACTGCCTCCGGCCGCGTCACGCGTGCCGCTGCTCCCATCGGCTCGACGTTCCGCATGCCCAGGAAGCGGGCGACCCAGTCGTCGGCCGGCGCGCGCCAGAGGTCCCGTCGGGGACGCGACCTGGGCCAGCCGCCCTTCCCGCAGCACGGCGATCCGATCACCGAGCGCGAAGGCCTCCTCGACGTCGTGGGTCACGTGCACGACCGTCAGCGCGAGCCGCGCGAACAGCGCCCGGAGGTCGTCCTGCAGCCTGCGCGCGGAGCGGCCCGTCCAGTGCGCCGAGCGGCTCGTCGAGGAGCAGCGCGCGGGGGCGTGGGGCGAGCGCGCGCGCGAGCGCGACCCGCTGTGCCTCTCCTCCCGAGAGCGTCTCCACTCGGCGTCGCCGATGCCCGCGAGGCCGACGAGCTCGAGCGCCTCCGCGACGCGCTCGTCGCGCTCGGCGCGCGGGACGCCGCCGATCTCGAGCCCGTAGCCCACGTTGCCCGCGACGTCGCGGTGCGGGAAAAGAGCTCCGTCCTGGAACACGAGTCCGATCCCTCGGAGGTGCGTGGGCACGGACGCGAGGTCGTTGCCGTCCGCGAGCACCCGACCGGCGCTCGGCGCGCGGAGACCCGCGATCGTTCGCAGCAGCGTGGACTTCCCGGATCCGCTCGGGCCGAGCAGCGCGATGCGCTCGCCGCTCTCGACGGCGAGGTCGACGCCGTGGACGATGCGCTTCGTCCCTCGAGGTCGACGCTACACGCTCTCGAGCTCGAGCCTCATCGGAGGCTCCTGCGGACGAGCGCGCGCTCCGCGGCGAGCGAGACCGTCGCGACGAGCACGACGAGCACCGCGCAGAGCGCGGCGGCCAGCCCGACGTTGTCGGCGCCGGGGCGGCCGAGGAACCGGAACACCGCGACCGGGAGCGTCGGCGCGTCGGCGCGTGCGAGAAAGACCGTCGCCCCGAACTCGCCGAGCGAGACCGCGAAGGCGAGCGCTGCCGGCGGCAGCGAGCGCCCGGCCGAGCAGCGGGAGATGGACGGTACGTCTCACGACCGACGGGCTCGCGCCGAGCGTGGCGGCCGCCTCGCCGAGACGCGGGTCGAGGCTCCGCAGCGGGGGGACGAGCGCGCGCACCACGAACGGGAGCGCGACGAGCGCCTGTGCGAGCGGGACGATCGCGCGCGAGCCCCGGAGGTCGAGCGGAGGCGCGTCGAACGCGAGGAGGAAGCCGAAGCCGAGCATCGCCGCCGACGCGCCGAGCGGGAGCATCACGAGCACGCCGAGCGTGTCACCGCCCCGCGCGATCGCGATCGCCGCGGGCGTGCCGACCGCCAGCGCGATCGCCGTGGCGACGGTTGCGTAGGCGAGGGAGTTCGACGATCGCATGCCACGGGCGTGACGAGCAGGGCCGGGGTCTCGTCGGCGAGCGCCGCGAAGTGGTCGAGTCCCCAGCCGTCGCCGACCTGCAGCGCCTGGCGGAGCACGGCGAGCAGCGGCAGCGCGAGGAGGCCGAGCGAGAGGATGACGACGCCGGCGACGACGAGGCGCATGCGTCCCTCCGGGGCGGGATGGCGCGTTGCGCGCCGTCCGACGACGCCGAGCCCTCGCTCCAGCCGGCCGGCGATCGTCGCGGCGACCGCAACCGCGGCGAGCTGGAGCAGCGCGAGCACGGCAGCGGTGCCGAGGTCGAAGCTGCGCACCGCCTGGTTGTAGATCTCGGTCTCGAGCGTCGAGAAGCGCGGCCCGCCGAGCACCAGGATCACGCCGAAGGACGTGAAGCTGAAGAGGAAGACGATCGACGCGGCGGCCGCGAGCGCGGGGCGGAGCAGCGGCAGGGTGACCGTTCGCAGCCGCGTCGTCGGGCGCGGCACCGAGCGAGGCTCGCGGCCTCCCACAGCCGCTGGTCGAGCGCGCTCCAGGAGGCTCCCACGACCCGGATCACCACGGCGACGTTGAAGAAGACGTGGGCGAGCAGGATCGCCCAGATCGTGTGGCCTGCCCGCTCCGGCAGCAGCGCGAGGAACCCGGTCGCGACCACGATCGTCGGGAGCACGAACGGGACGAGCGCGAGCGCCTCGACGACCGAGCGGCCGCGGAAGGACGTCCGCGCGAGCGCCCAGGTGAGCGGGAGCGCGCAGACCAGCGTGAGGGCCGTCGAGACGGTCGCCTGCCAGGTCGTGAACCAGAGCAGGTGCAGCGTCGGAGCCGCTCGTGAGGACGTCGAGCGGGAACCCGCCCGCGAGGCTGCGGTCGAGGATCGCGGCGAGCGGCCAGGCGAGGAAGAGGCCGAGGAGGGCGAGCGCCGGCGCGGCGAGGGCGAGCCGACTCCGCCTGCTCAGCGCAGGACGAGGTCCGTCCATGCGTCCACCCACTCGTCGCGCTTCGCGGCGATCACGGCCGGTGGCAGCGTGAGCGGGTCGCGCGGGACGAGGGCGTTCTCGACGAACTCCGGCGGGATCGGGACGCCTCGCCGCACGGGCATCACGAACATCGAGCCCGGCACGTCGGCCTGGAAGCGGCGGCGAGAGCATGAAGTCGACGAGCGCGCGGGCGCCCTCCTCGTTCGGCGCGCCCTTCAGGATCCCCGCGTACTCGACCTGTCGGAAGCAGCCCGCGTCGAGCGCTGCGGTCGGCGCGGTCGCCGGCTTCTTCGCTGCGAAGATCACCTCCGCCGCGGGCGACGTGGCGTACGAGACGACGATCGGGCGCTTGCCGGGGCTGCCCGCGGCACCGGAGAACTCCTGCGTGTACGCCTCCTCCCAGCCGTCCACGACCCGCACGCCGTTCGCGCGCAGCCCGCGCCAGTAGTCTTGCCAGCCCGTCGTCGCCGAACGTGGCGACCGTCGCGAGCAGGAACGCGAGACCCCGGACTCGAGGTCGCGGGGTTCTCAACCACGAGGAGGTCGCGGTACGCGGGCGTGCCAGGTCGGCGAGCGAGCGCGGTGGCGCCAGGCGCTTGCGGCTCGAACCACTCCGGTCGACGTTGAGGCAGACCTCGCCGTGATCGATCGGCGTCACGCGCGGATCGGGGGCCGGGTACTCCGCGCGCACGCTGTCGAGCGCGGGCGAGGCGTACGGCTCGAGCAGGTCGCCGGCGAGCGCCCGGGAGAGGAGCGTGTTGTCGACGCCGAAGAGGACGTCGCCCTGCGGGTCCCCGGCGGTGAGGAGCGCCGTGTTGAGCACGGCCCCGGCGTCGCCGCTCTGCAGGATCTGGAGCTCGAGGCCCGTCTGCGCCTCGAACGCAGCCTTCGCCTCCTTCGAGATCGCGAACGAGTCGTGCGTCACGAGCACGACCTTCGTCGGGGTCGTCTCACCCGACCCTCCGCACCCCGCGCCGACGAGAGCCAGCGCCAGCGTCACCATCGTCAGCGCAGCCACGGCGAAGGGCCGACCGGGCCGCAGGCACTTGTACCACGCGTGTTGCTTGCGCGCTCTGGATCGTCATTCGTCGCCTCGGGGGAGGATCGCGAGCAGGACCCCGCGCTCGAGCGAGATCGTCGCTTCGTGGGCGGAGAAGACGTTCGAGACGCCGCGGCTCGAGCCGGGGTCGAGGCGCTCGCCGCGCAGCGGGTACTCGAGGCCCTCCGTCCGCACGCCGTCGGCGGCCCCGTGGAGGGCGAGCAGGGTCAGCGTGTCGCCGGGAGCGCCCGCGAGCCTCCGCTCGCCACGGACGACCGCGACCCGCGCAGTGCCGACGAGCGCGTCGACCTCGACCGCCGCGTAGCGCTCGTGACCGAGGAGGAGCAGGGAGGAGAGGAGGTGGTCGAGCCGGCCCTCCGCGCTCGCGACGACGAGGACGCGCTCCGCGCCTCGGGCGACGGCCTCGTCGAGCGCGAGCTCGAGATCGGTGGCGTCCTTGCGTGTCGGGTGCCGCTGGATCTCGGCGCCGCGCTCCTGCGCGGCGGCGATCGAGCCGGGCTCCGCCGAGTCGAGGTCGCCGACCACGACGTCCGCCTGCAGCCCCAGCGCCGCGCAGCGCTCGAGGCCGCCGTCGGCGGCGATCACGAGCGCGCCGGCGGGAAGCCCGTCGACGCGTGAGGGGCCGGGCCCGGCGGCGACGACGACGATCTCCGAGTGCTGCATCCGCTCCCTCCGCTGGCATTACCCAGATCAGGTTCGCGGGTCGGCGGAGGCCTGCGTCCACCCTCTCAGCCCGGCTGCCCCGAGCTCCCCGTTTCGCTCGTCCGAGTGTAGCGCGGTGGGGCCGGCACGCCGGCGGGGCCGGCACGGCTACGCAAAGCGTCTGGTCAGTCTCAAGCGACCGCAGCTGGACAGCCGGCCCGCCGACCCTCAGCATCAGGGCCGTGAACGCCCAGCCCCGCGTCCGGACGCAGTCGGCCGGCGACCCGACGCGACTGGTCGACGCGCTCGCCGGCGCGCGCATCGGCGAGACGTTCAACCAGTACGCCGACGGGCCTCGCGCGCCGCTCCTGCGCGAGCGCCTCGTCGCGTACCTCGAGGCGCGGCACGGCGCGCGGCTCGTCCTCGTGGGCGAGGCGCCCGGGTACCGCGGCGCCCGCGTCTCGGGCATCCCGTTCACCTCGGAGCGACAGCTCACGGGCTCGGGGCCGGCCGAGGCCACCGCGACGATCGTCCACCGCGTCCTGCGGGAGCTCGGTCTCGAGGACGACGTGCTGCTCTGGAACGTCGTTCCCACGCACCCCGGCACCGACGTCGCGAACAGGCCGCCGAGCGCCGCCGAGGTCGCGGGCGGCCTTCCCTGGGTCGAGCGCGTCGCGTCGGGCAGGCCGATCGTCGCCGTCGGCCGGATAGCCGAGCGGGCAACGGGTGCTCCTGCGGTGAGGCATCCGTCGCACGGAGGCGCTGCGGCGTTCGCCGGCGAGCTTGCCAGCCGGCTCCGCGAGGCGGGCCTCCGCTGATGGCCGTCGTCCCGTTCGGGGCCTGCGCCAGGCATCTGGCAGGCGCGCTAGCGTTGGGCGCGATCGTCGCCCCGAGGCCGAGGAGGAGCTCGTCATGAAGCAGACACCCCCGACCACCCCCCAGCGTCTTGCCGCCGAGTTCCTGGGGACGTTCGTCCTCGTCTTCGGAGGCTGTGGCACCGCCGTGCTCGCCGCCACGTTCCTCTCGGGCGGCGTGCAGCTCGGCGTCGGCTTCCTGGGTGTCGCGCTCGCGTTCGGGCTGACCGTCGTCACGATGGCGTACGCGGTCGGCCACGTCTCCGGCGGGCACTTCAATCCGGCGATCACGCTGGGGCTGGCTGCGGGCCGGCGGTTCCCGTGGAAGGACACCGTGGGCTACGTCGTGACCCAGGTCGTCGCCGCGATCGCAGCCGCCTCGGTGCTGTACGTCATCGCGTCGGGCCGCGACGGCTTCTCGGCGAAGGCTTCCGGGTTCGCGACGAACGGCTATGCCGACCGCTCGCCGGGCGGGTACAGCCTCCTTGCGTGTCTCGTCATCGAGATCGTGCTCACCGCGGTGTTCCTCTACGTCATCCTCGGCATCACCGACACCCGTGCGCCGAAGGGGTTCGCGCCACTCGCGATCGGTCTCAGCCTGACGCTCATCCACCTGATCTCGATCCCGGTCACGAACACCTCGGTGAACCCCGCGCGCTCGATCGGGCCGGCGCTCTTCGCCGGCTCGGACGCGATCAGCCAGCTCTGGCTCTTCATCCTCGCGCCGATCGCGGGAGCGGTCATCGCGGGGGCCTCGTACGCGCTGCTCGTCGGCGAGGGCGAGCCCACCACGCTCGAGGAGGCCGACGCCGGGTAGAGCCCGGAGCGGACGACACGGGACGAGGCGCTGCGGACGGGGCTCGAACCCCTCCGGCGCCTCCATGCTGCTATCATCCGCCGCCGGCGATCACACGGTCGCCCTTCTTTCCGAGCACAGATGACCACCTACACCGCAAAGCCGGGCGAGATCAAGCGCGACTGGTACGTCGTCGACGCCGAGGGGCAGACCCTCGGGCGTCTCTCGACGCGCATCGCCGACGCTCTCCGCGGCAAGGGCAAGCCCCAGTACACCCCGCACGTCGACACCGGCGACTTCGTGATCGTCGTGAACGCGGAGAAGATCCGCGTGACCGGCAAGAAGCTCGACGACAAGATGGTGCGCTGGCATACCGGGTATCCCGGCGGGCTCAAGGAGCGGACGCTGCGCGAGCAGCTGCAGCGCCGCCCGACCGAGGTCATCCGCAAGTCCGTCAAGGGGATGCTCCCCAAGAACCGCCTCGCGGCCCAGCAGATCACGAAGCTGAAGGTGTACGCCGGCCCGGAGCACCCGCACGCCGCCCAGATGCCGAAGCAGCTCGAGCTCTAGGAGCCAGTCGATGACCCAGATCGCCCAGTACTTCGGAACCGGCAAGCGCAAGACGTCCGTCGCGCGCGTGATCCTGCGGCCGGGTGACGGCAAGACCTGGATCAACGGCCGCTCGATCGAGGAGTACTTCCCCCGGTCGCTCCACCGCACGCAGGTGATGTCACCGCTCGGCGTCGCCGAGGCGGTCGGCACCTACGACCTCCGCGTCCGCGTGCACGGCGGCGGCGTCAGCGGCCAGGCCGGTGCGATCCGGCACGGCGTCGCCCGCGCCCTCGTCGAGGCCGATCCCGAGCTGCGCGTGCCGCTCAAGCGCCAGGGCTTCCTGACCCGCGACGCCCGCAAGGTCGAGCGCAAGAAGGCCGGCCTGCACAAGGCGCGCAAGGCCCCGCAGTTCTCGAAGCGCTAGTACTTCTCTCCGAGAAGTACTAGATGCGGATTCGCTCGGCGTTCGGGCCGGTCGCGACTCTCGGCGGCATGGTGCTCGATGAGACGAGATGGCTGACTCTCCGACCGGCAACCAGGACCTCGTGCAGCCTGGCGAAGCCAGGATGTACTTCGGGACCGACGGCGTGCGCGGTGTCGTCGGCGAGACGCTCACCGAGGACCTCGTCGAGCGGCTCGGGAAGGCCACGACCCTCTGGTCGGGGCGCGGCCGGGTGCTGGTCGGGCGCGACACGCGCGCCTCCGGGCTGGCGCTGGAGGACGCTCTCGTCCGCGGGATCGTGGCCGCAGGCGGAACTGCCGTGCTCGCGGGCGTGCTGCCGACGCCCGCGGTCGCGCTGCTCGCGCAGGACCTCGGGCTCGTGATCTCCGCGTCGCACAACCCGCCCGAGTACAACGGCGTCAAGGTCTTCGACCACGAGGGCCGTAAGCTCACCGACGCCCAGGAGCTCGAGATCGAGGCGCTGCTCGATGCCCCGGAGCTCGGTGGCGGCAGCGTCGAGCATGCCGAGGATGCAGTCGACCGGGTACGTCGAGCACGTCGTCGACCGGTTCGGCTCCGACCTGAGTGGGCTGCGGATCGCCGTCGACTGCGCGAACGGCGCGTACTCGGGGATCGCGCCCGGCCGTGTTCGAGCAGCTCGGCGCACCAGGTGACGGCGATCGCCGACGCGCCCGACGGCACGAACATCAACGCCGGTTGCGGGGCGACCGACCTCGCGATGCTCTCCGACACGGTGCGCAGCGGCGGCCACGACCTCGGCATCGCGTTCGACGGGGACGGAGACCGGATGCTCGCGGTCGACGCCGCCGGCGAGACGGTCGACGGAGATCAGATCGTCGCGATCTGCGCGCTCGCGCTCGGCGTCGACACTCGTCGCCGTGACCTCCATGACGAACCTCGGCTTCCATCGGCTGATGGCCGACCACGGGATCCGGGTCCTCACGACGGACGTCGGCGACCGCTACGTGCTCGAGGCGCTGCGGCGCGAGGGCGGCATCCTCGGAGCGGAGCAGTCCGGCCACGTGATCGTCCTCGACGGGCACGTCACGGGCGACGGGCTCGCGGCTGCGCTGCTGCTCTGCCGCTCGCTCGAAGGGCGGACGCTCGCGGAGGCAGCGGCCGTGATGCCCCGCTTCGCGCAGGCGAAGGAGAACGTCCGCGTGGCCCGGCGGGTCGTGCCGGCGTCGGTCGTCGACGAGGTCGAGAGGCTCAACGAGGAGCTCGACGGGTCGCGGCCGCGTCCTCGTGCGACCCTCCGGCACGGAGCCTCTCGTGCGGGTTCTCGCGGAGGCGGCGAAGCAGGAGGAGGCCGATGCGCTCTGTGCTACGGTGGCCCATCTCGTCCGACAGGGAGCCGAGACCGCGTAGCAGCGGCCAGGCCCGGCGGGGTGCGCGTCGGCGGCCCGAGCGCGAGCGGCAGCAGGCGACGAAGGAGACCACGCGATGTGCGGGATCATCGGATACGTCGGGCCCAGGGAGTGCAAGCCGCTCCTGCTGCACGGCCTCAAGCGCCTCGAGTACCGCGGGTACGACTCGGCCGGGATCGCGCTGCTCGAGGCTGACGGGCCTGACGCACGTCCGCGCGGTTGGGACGCTCGACAACCTCGAGCGCGCGGCGGGAGACTCGGTCTCACCTGCGACGACCGGGCTGGGCCACACCCGCTGGGCGACCCACGGCGGCGTCACGGAGCGCAACGCTCACCCGCTCGCCACCGAGGACGCCTCCTCGCTCGCGATCGTCCTCAACGGGATCGTCGAGAACTACCGCGAGCTGCGCGAGCGCCTGATCGCGGAAGGGCACACGTTCGCCTCGGAGACCGACGCCGAGACGGTCACCCATCTGATCGAGGGAGCCTACGAAGGCGATCTCGTCGCCGCGGTGCGGGCGGCGTACGCGCAGCTCGAAGGCCACTTCGCGTTCGTCGCGATCCATCGCGACCATCCGGGTCGGCTCGTCGGAGCGAGGCACCAGTGCCCGATGGTGATCGGCCTGCGCGAGGGCGAGACCTTCGTCGCGTCGAACGCCGCCGCGTTCCTGCGCGACACGAACGTCGTGCAGTTCCCGGACGACGGCGAGGTCGTCGAGATCACCACGTCGGGCGCGCGGTACTTCACCGCCGCGGACGGCGCCCCCGTCGAGCACGAGGTCGTCGAGCTCGACTGGGACGACGAGGGGGCCGAGAAGGCCGGCTTCGAGACGTTCATGCTCAAGGAGATCTACGAGCAGCCGCAGGCCGTCGCCGACACCATCGGCGATCGCGTGCGGCACGGTCGGCTCGAGCTCGAGGGGCTCGGGATGGACGACGACGAGCTGCGCCACCTGCGGCGGATCGTGATCCTCTCCGCGGGCACGTCGTACCACGCGGCCGTCGCCGCTCGGTACGCGATCGAGGAGTGGGCGCGTGTCCCGGTCGAGCACGACATCGCGTCCGAGTGGATCTACCGGAACCCGGTGCTGGACGCAGACACGCTGGTGATCGGGATCTCGCAGTCCGGGCGAGACCCGCGACACGATCGAGGCGGTCAAGCTCGCGCGGGCGATGGGTGCGCACACCGTCGCGATCACGAACATGATGGGCTCGCAGATCACCCGCGAGGCGGACTCCGTGCTCTTCACGCGGGCCGGTACCGAGGTGAGCGTCGCGGCCTCGAAGACGTTCACCGCGCAGCTCTCGCTGCTCTTCCTCATCGCGTTGAAGCTCGCGCAGGTGCGAGAGACGCTTGCCCGCGACGGAGCTCACGTTCATCCTCGACGAGGTCTACACGCTTCCGGACAAGATCCAGCACTTCCTCGACGGCGACCACCCGATCGAGGAGATCGCCCGTCGCTACCACGACGCGCCGTTCTTCCTCTACCTGGGGCGCCACATCGGGCTGCCGGTCGCGCTCGAGGGCGCGCTCAAGCTGAAGGAGATCTCGTACATCCCCACGGAGGCGTACTCGGCCGGCGAGATGAAGCACGGGCCGATCGCCCTGCTCGACGAGAACACCCCCGTCGTGGTCGTGGCGACGAGGATCCACGTGTACGACAAGATCGTCTCGAACATCCAGGAGGTCCGCGCCCGCGGCGCACACGTGATCGCGATCGCGACCGACGGCAACGAGGACATCCAGCACCACGCCGACGACGTGATCTTCGTCCCGGAGGCGCCGGCGTTCCTGCAGGCCGTCCTGGCCGTCGTGCCGCTGCAGCTCCTGGCCTACCGGATCGCCCGGCTGCGCGGCCTGAACGTCGACCAGCCGCGCAACCTCGCGAAGACCGTCACCGTCGAGTGACGGGCTCGACGCCCGTCACCCGACGGAGGCCTGGCTTCGGCCTGGCCCCTGCTGCGCAGAGTGCGTCCGGAACGGGTCGGGCGTGCGGCGCGGGTCGGGCGTGGGGAGAGGACGCGGGGGAGCCGGAAGGGAGGGGCGGTGAGCGACGGCGAGGCAGGGTTCACGCACTCGGGCGATCCATGCCGGCGAGGAGACCGACCCCGTCACGCGGGCCCACGCGACCCCGATCTACCAGACCGCGACGTTCGCGTTCGAGACGGGGAGCACAAGGAGGAGGTAGTCGACGCAGCGATGGCGTGGGAGGCCGGCGCCTACTTCTACAGCCGCACCCAGAACCCGACGACCGACGCGCTCGAGCAGAAGGTCGCCTCGCTCGAGGGCGCCGAGGCCGCCGTCGCGTGCGCGTCAGGGATGGCCGCCGTCTCCAGCACCGTCTTCAGCCTGCTCTCCGCGGGCGATCACTGCGTCGCCGCGGATGACGTGTTCATCATCACGCGCTTCCTGCTCGACGACGTGCTGGCGCGCAAGGGGATCGAGGTGACGCGGGTCGACGTCCGTGACGCTCGACGCGGTGCGTGCGGCGCTGAGACCGACGACCAGGGCCGTCTTCGTCGAGTCGCTCTCGAACCCGCACCTCCAGCTCGCCGACGTTCCCGCGCTGGCGGAGATCGCGCACGAGCACGGCTGCCCGCTCGTCGTCGACAACACGTTCCTCTCCCCGGCGCTGCTCAGGCCGCTGGAGCACGGCGCCGACCTCGTGCTGCACTCCGCGACGAAGTACCTCGCCGGCCACGGCGACACCGTGTGCGGGGTCGTGGCCGGCAGCAGAGGAGCTCACCGACGCGATCCGCTACGAGCTCGACGCCCTCGGCGGCGCCGTCAGCCCGTTCAGCTCGTGGCTCGTCGCGCGCGGGATGCGGACGCTGCCGCTGCGGATGGACGTCCACACCCGCAATGCGACCGCCGTCGCGGAGCTGCTGGCCGCGCGGCCCGAGGTGCGCTGGCTCTCCTACCCGGGACACCCCTCCCATCCGGAGCACGAGCTCGCCGGGCGCCTGCTCCCTCGGGGCTCCGGCGGCATGCTCTCGCTGCGCCTCGACGGGGGCGCGGACGCGATGTACGCGTTCGTGAACGCGCTGGAGCTGGCGGCGATCGGGGTCAGCCTCGGCGACCTGAAGACGCTCGTCTACCCGATGCCGAAGCGCGACGACCTCATCCGGCTCTCGATCGGCTGCGAGGACGTCGAGGACGTGCTCGCCGACGTCGAGCGCGGTCTCGCCGCGCTGGGATAGCTCGCCCTCCCTCGAACGGGCCGTTCGGGGATTCTCCCCTGGTCGATCAGCGCGAGCGCGGATGCCGCCTGTCGCCGGCCCGACGATGCTGACGGCGATGGGTCGTCGACTCAACCTGCTGCTCGCCGCTGCGATCCTCGTCGCGCTCGCGGTCGGCGGGGTGCTGGCGCTCACCGGTCACGACCGCGAGGCGGACATCCTCTGGGCGATCGCGACCGCGGCCGTCCTGGTCCCGCTCGCGGTCGACGTCACGCGGTCGCTGCTCCGTGGCGACGTCGGCGTCGACGCGATCGCGCTCGTCGCGATCACCGGGGCGCTCCTCCTCGATGAGTACCTCACCGGCGCGATCATCGCGCTGATGCTCGCGGGTGGGAACGCCCTCGAGGACTACGCGCAGGGCATGGCCACCCGCGAGCTGCGCGCGCTCGTCGATCGGGCCCCACGCATCGGCCACCGGCGGGAGGGCACGCGATCGTCGAGGTTCCCGTCGACGACCTCGTCCCCGGGGACGTGCTCGTGATCCGGGCGGGTGAGGTGATCCCCGCCGACGGCGTGGTGGCCGGCCCGCATGAGGCGGTGATCGACACGTCCGCGCTGACCGGGGAGCCGCTCCCAGTCGCGGTCGCGCCCGACGGCGAGATCCTCTCGGGAACCGCCAACGCCGGCGAGGCCTTCGACCTGCGCGTGATCCGCGAGGCGCGCGAGTCGGCCTACGCCGGCGTCGTGCGGCTCGTGCGGGGCGCGGCCGAGCAGCGGGCGCCGTTCGTCCGCATGGCCGACCGCTACGCGATCGTCTTCCTGCCCGTGACCGCAGCCGTCGCGGGGCTCGCCTGGGCGCTCTCGGGCGACCCCGTGCGTGCGCTCGCCGTGTTCGTCGTCGCGACGCCGTGCCCGTTGATCCTGGCAGCCCCGATCGCGCTCGTCGCGGGTCTCTCTCGCGCGGCGCGGCAGGGGATCATCGTCAAGGGCGGCGGGGCGATCGAGGCGCTCGGCGGCGCCCGCACGGTCCTGCTCGACAAGACCGGGACCGTCACGAGCGGCGAGCCCGAGATCGAGCGGGTCGTCGCGACGGGCGCGGTGCCCCAGGACGAGCTGCTCCGGCTCGCGGCGTCGCTCGACCAGCACTCGGTGCACGCCCTCGCCGAGGGGCTCGTCCACGGCGCCCAGGAGCGGGGCCTGGTGCTCTCCCCGCCGACGGAGACCCGCGAGACGGCAGGGCAGGGCATCGTCGGGACGGTCGACGGTCACGCCGTCGCGGTCGGCTCCGGGAAGTGGCTCGAGGCCACGGCCACGCGGGGCGCACGACGCGTCCGTCTCGCTCGACGGGGAGGGGAGCGTCGGGCGCGCGAAGGTCGTGGTCGGCGTCGACGGGGCCGTCGGCGGCGTCGTCGTGATGGCCGATCATGTGCGGCCGGACGCCTCGGGGCTCGCCGACGACCTCCGCGCGGCCGGCATCCGCCACGTCGCGCTCGTCTCCGGCGATCGCCGGGAGGTGGCCGACGAGGTCGGTCGGCTCGTCGGCGTCGACATGGTCTACGCGGAGCAGTCCCCCGAGGACAAGCTGGACGTCGTCCGGGCGATCCGCGCCCAGGAGGAGCTCCGCCCGGTCGTGATGGTCGGCGACGGGATCAACGATGCGCCCGCGCTCGCGCTCGCCGACGTGGGCATCGCGATGGGTGCCCAGGGAGCGACGGTGTCGTCCGAGACCGCCGACGTCGTGATCACGGTCGACCGGGTGGATCGCGTTGCCGACGCGATCCGGATCGGGCGCCGCTCCCTGGGGATCGCGCGGCAGAGCGTGCTCTTCGGGCTCGGCCTGAGCCTCGGTGCGATGGTCGTCGCCGCGTTCGGGTACCTGCCGCCGGTCGCGGGTGCGCTGTTCCAGGAGGCGGTCGACGTCGCGGTGATCCTCAACGCGCTCCGCGCGTTGCGATGACCTGATCCGCGCGGACTCCAGCCTCGGGAGGCCGATCCCCCGGAGCGGCCTCGGCCCGGGGCCTGCGCGTGAGGTTCGGCTCCACGTGCCGCCACCGTAAGCCCGAGATCCGACCTCTACGATGGCCCGGATGGGGAGCAGCTCCGCGCACGTCGAGACGCGCCCGTCTCGCACGGTCGTCGGGCAGCTCCTGCGGTTCTGCGTCGTCGGCGTCTCGAACACGCTCGTCAGCCTCGTCGCCTTCGCGGCGCTCCTCCACCTCGGGCTGCACTACCTCGTCGCGTCCGTGCTCGCGTTCGCGGCCGGGGCTGTCAACGGCTACGTCCTCAACCGGCTCTGGACGTTTCGCGCGTCGTCGACGTGGCGCTCGCGGACGCTCTACGTCGGTGTTCAGCTCGTCGGCGTGGCGCTGAACGCCGCGCTGCTGTGGCTGCTCGTCGACCGCGTCGGCCTCGCCCCGTTGCCCGGTCAGATCTCGCGCGCTGCCGGTGGTGACCCTGACGACCTTCGCCCTCTCGCGCCAGATCGTCTTCCGCGACTCGCCCTCGCTCGCCGATGACGGCCCGACCGCTCCCGCGTAGACGCGCCGGTGTGAAGGGCTCAGTACGCTGCGACCGATGGACGCCGCTCCCTCCGGCTCGAAGCGTGCCACGGTCACCAGGCTTCCTGGCGGGATCGTCGAGGACGATCGGCTGGCCGTCGAGGAGCCGCTCGAGATCCGCGTGAACGGCCGGGCGGTCGCCGTGACGATGCGGACGCCCGGCCATGACGAGGAGCTGGCGCTCGGGTTCTGCGTGACCGAGGGGTCGACCCCGATCACGGCGCGGCTGCCTGTCGATCTCGCTGCGAACACCGTCGAGGTCGACGCGCCCGGCGCCGACCTCGACCGCGTGCAACGGTCGTTCTACACCTCGTCGTCGTGCGGGGTCTGCGGGAAGGGGCGCTCGAGGCAGTCGCGGTCGAGTCCCCGCCGATCGTGAGCGATGTCGTCGTCTCCCTCGGCGTTCTGACCGCTCTTCCTGACCGGCTGCGCGCCGCTCAGGCGACTTTCGCCCGCACCGGGGGACTCCACGCGACCGGGCTCTTCACCCCGGTCGGGCGAGCTGCTCGTCGCGCGGGAGGACGTCGGGCGGCACAACGCGATGGACAAGGTGGTCGGCTGGGCCCTCGGGGCCGGGACGCTGCCGCTCTCCGGCCTCGTGCTCTGCGTGAGCGGGAGGCTCTCCTTCGAGCTGGTGCAGAAGGCGGCCGTCGCCGGCTGCCCCGTGCTCGTCGCGGTCGGCGCGCCGTCGTCGCTCGCGGTCGAGCTCGCGGAGGATCGAGGGATCACGCTCTGCGGCTGGGTGCGAGACGGCCGCGCGACCGTCTACACGCGACCGGCGAGGGTGCGCGAGCCCTGAGGCCCTCAGCCGGGGCCGAGGGCGCGCTCGACGTCGACACCCTGCGCGACGTCCACCACGGCGCGCACCGGTAGCGGCTCGGGATCGCGGTCGAGCCAGACGAGCCCGATCGTCCTGGTCGTCTGCGGGGCGACGAGCGGCAGCGCGACCATCCCCTCGGGAACCGGGAAGAAGTCGAGCCAGGCGTGCGCGACGACGCTCGACCAGCGCCCGTCCCGGACGTGGGCGTAGAGGGTGGAGATCGAGTTCGTCTCGACTGTCGGCGTCGGCCGCGCCCCGGCCTCGGCGAAGATGGCGTTGACGATCCGGCGGTTCTGCATGTCCTCGGTCAGCAGGCAGAGCGGCGCAGCTGCGGCAGCGGCCCAGGAGACGTCGTGTCGGCCACGGAACGGGCCGTCGGCCGGCGTGAGCAGGAGATAGCGCTCGGCGTACAGCGGCAGCGAGCGCACGCCTGCGAGCGGCTCGTTGTCGAGGTAGGTGACGCCGAGGTCGAGCTCGAAGTCGTGAAGTCCGCGCTCGATCTGGCGCGACGTCAGCGAGTGGATCGACACGGTCACCTCCGCGTGGGTGTCGACGAGGGGCCGCGTCAGCAGCGGAACGGACGGCAGCGACGTCGGGATCGCCCCGATCCGGACGCGTCCCCGGAGCCCACCGTGGAGCGCCCCGACCTCTCCGGCGAGCCCGTCGACGTCCGCGAGGATGCGGAGCGCCCACTCGTGCACGCGCTCGCCCTCCGGCGTCAGCCCCTCGTACCGTCTCTCGCGCCGGACGACGGGGAAGCCGACCTCCTCCTCCAGCCGCCGGATGCCGGCCGACAGCGTCGGCTGCGACACGCCGCACGCGGCCGCTGCCCGGCCGAAGTGCTCCTCCCGGACGACGGCGGCGAGGTAGGTGAGGTTCTGGAGGTTCAATCGACCGTGGATCCCTTTTTGATAGAGAGAGTCTATCGTCCGGTCGGAGGTGTCACTTTGACGTGGGCCGTTGCAGCAGGGATCCTGCAGAGGCCGGAGTCGTCCACGACGGGAGTGAAACGATGCGCAAGCCGAAGGGCCGCCTGACCACACCGTACGTTCGCGAAGGCGGCGCGCTGCGCCCCGCGAGCTGGAACGAGGCGCTCGACGTCGCGGCAGCCGGGTTCGCCCGTGCGCGCGAGACGGACACGT
Source organism: uncultured Actinomycetes bacterium (assembly GCA_963849125.1). Classification (GTDB taxonomy): domain Bacteria; phylum Actinomycetota; class Thermoleophilia; order Gaiellales; family Gaiellaceae; genus Gaiella. The sequence continues at coordinate 111,013 of CAWKGI010000025.1, forward strand.
CGACGTCCTTCGGGATCTTCTCGTGCTCCAAGGCATCGAACGAGATGAACTTCCTGGCCCAGAAGTTCGCGCGTCAGGTGATGGGCACGAACAACATCGACTCCTGCAACAGAACCTGACACGCACCCAGCGTCGTCGGTCTGGCGACGGTGTTCGGAGCGGGCGGCGGCACGTCGTCGTACCGCGAGATCGAGGAGACGGACGTGATCCTCCTGTGGGGCTCGAACGCCCGGGAGACGCATCCGATCTTCTTCCACCACCTCCTCAAGGGGGTGCACAACGGGGCGCGGCTCTTCTCCGTCGACCCACGCCGGACGTCGAGCGCGCAATGGGCGGATCGCTGGCTCGGGCTGGACGTCGGCTCGGACGTCGCGCTGTCGAACGCGATCGCGCGCGAGATCATCCACGCCGGTCTCGCGAACCGCACCTTCATCGACCGTGCGACCGTCGGGTTCGACGCCTACGCCGCCTCGGTCGAGGAGTACACCCTCGAGGAAGGCGAGCGGCTCACGGGTGTCCCCGCGGAGGTGATCCGCGAGACGGCGCATGCCTACGCGCGCGCCGACCGGGCGATGATCTGCTGGACGCTCGGGATCACGGAGCACCACAACGCCGTCGACAACGTCCTCTCTCTGATCAACCTGGCGTTGCTCTGCGGCCATGTGGGTCGGTACGGCTCAGGGCTGAACCCGCTCCGCGGCCAGAACAACGTGCAGGGCGGTGGCGACATGGGCGCGATCCCGAACAAGCTCCCCGGCTTCCAGGACATCGAGCGCGACGACGAGGCGCGGGCACGGTTCGAGGCGGCGTGGGGAGTCACGATCAGGCCGCACTACGGCTGGCACCTGACCCAGATGTTCCACGGGATGGAGCGGGGCGAGCTGCGGACGCTCTACGTGATCGGCGAGAATCCCGCGCAGTCCGAGGCCGACATCAACCGGACGCGCAAGCTTCTCGCCGGACTCGACTTCCTCGTCGTGCAGGACATCGTGATGACGAGGACGGCCGAGATGGCCGACGTCGTCTTCCCGTCGGCGGCGTCGTGGTGCGAGACGGAGGGCACCGTCACGAACAGCGAGCGCCGTGTCCAGCGGGTGCGCAAGGCCCTCGACCCGCCCGGCGAGGCGCGCGACGACATGTGGATCATCTGCGAGCTGGCCCGCCGTCTCGGTGCCGACTGGGGTGACCCCACGGCCGAGGAGGCGTGGGACGAGCTCCGGTCGCTGTCGCCGATGCACCGTGGGATGCGCTACGACCGGCTCGAGGCCCTCGGCGGGATCCAGTGGCCGTGCCCGGACGAGGAGCACCCGGGATCGTCGATGCTGCACGAGCGCCTCTGGGCCGAGCCGCTCGAGGGGCCGCCGGCGCCGTTCAGCGTGGTGGAGAACAGGCCGCCGTTCGAGGCGCTCGACGCCGAGTTCCCGATCCGTCTCACGACCGGGCGGCGACTCGAGTCCTACAACACCGGCGCACAGACGAACCTGTACCGCTCGCCCCTCCATCGCGGCGAGTCGCTCGATCTCTCGCCCGAGGATGCCGAGCGGATGGAGCTCTCGGAGGGCGAGATCGTCAAGGTCTCGTCTCGTCGCGGCTCGGTCGAGGCCCCGGTGCGCGTCGACTCCTCGCTCCGCCCCGGCCTCGCCTTCATGACCTTCCACTTCCCGGACGAGGTCGACACGAACCAGCTGACGATCGACGCGACCGACCCGAAGTCCGGGACGGCGGAGTTCAAGGCCGCCGCGATCCGCGTGGATCGGCTCGAGCCGGCCCCGACGGCCGACCGGGCCGGCGTGCAGGAGCCCGCGACGGTGGGCGGCCAACCGTGAGCGGTGTTCTGACCACACCGGGCGCCACGCTCCAGAGGCCCGAGCACGTACCACCGCGGTACCTGTTCGCTCGCCCGCTCGGGGGGAGGGAGCGCCGGTGGACATCAAGCTGATCCCGAACGCGGAGCCGACGCCGTCGGAGCGCGCGGCGGTCGAGACCGTCCTCGGCCCGCCCATCGACGGCTGGGACGGCGGCGAGCGACGGCTGGGGCCGGCAGGGAACACTGCTGCCGGCGGCCATGCTGCGCGCTCACGACGGCATCTCTTGCTGCCTGTCCTGTGGGCGCTCCAGGAGCAGGTCGGCTGGATCAGCCCGGGCGGGCTGAACGAGGTCTGCCGAAGGCTGACCGTCCCGCCCGCCGACGCCTACGGCGTGGCGAGCTTCTACGCGCTCTTCGCGACCGAGCCGCGGCCGGGGCGCGTCGTGCACGTCTGCGAGGATCTGGCGTGCCGGTGCAACGGCTCCGATGACCTGATCGCCCAGATCGAGGAGCGGTTCGGCGGAGAGGGCGAGCTCTCGGACGACGGCTCAGCGACGTGGTTTCGCAGCCCGTGCCTGGGCCAGTGCGACATCGCGCCGAACGCGCTGCTGACGGTCTCGGGACCCGACCACGGTGAGTTCGTGGTGGCGCCGGTGAGCGGCGAGGACGTGCTCGCGCTCCTCGCCGGTGGTGCGCCGCCCGCGCCGCCCGCGTTCGTCGCGCCGCAGGCCGGTGACCCGAGTCTCCGGCTCCTCCGTCGAGTCGGTCGGCCGCCGACGCTCGACGACTACCGCTCGACCGGTGGCTACGCGGCGCTGCGCCGCGCGATCGAGCTCGGGCCGGAAGGGGTGATCCGCGAGGTGAAGGACTCGCGCCTGATGGGGCGCGGGGGCGCGGCGTTCCCGACAGGGGTCAAGTGGGACGCGGTCGCGCGGCACCCGGCGCGACCGCACTACCTCGTCTGCAACGCCGATGAGTCCGAGCCAGGGACGTTCAAGGATCGTCTCCTCCTCGCCGGCGACCCGTTCGCCCTGGTCGAGGCGATGACGATCGCCGGCTATGCCACCGGGGCGGAGGAGGCGTTCGTCTACCTGCGCGGCGAGTACCCGGAGGCCCACCGCATCCTGCAGGCCGCGATCGACGAGGCGCGGGCTCGTGGGTACCTCGGCGACGATGTGCTCGGGGAGGGCTTCCGCTTCGAGATCGAGATCCGCAAGGGCGCAGGCGCGTACATCTGTGGCGAGGAGACCGCGATCTTCAACTCGATCGAGGGAGAGCGCGGCGAGCCCCGCAACAAGCCGCCCTTCCCCGTGAACGAGGGGGTCTTCGGCAAGCCCACGGTGATCAACAACGTCGAGACCCTCGTCAACGTGCTCGACGTGGTGCTCGCCACCGGCCCCGGGTACGCGGAGACGGGGACAGACGGCTCGACGGGCACGAAGCTCTTCTGTCTCTCGGGCAACGTCGAGCGCCCCGGCGTGTACGAGGTCCCGTTCGGGACGACGCTGCGCGAGCTCCTCGACCTCGCGGGTGGGGTCGCCGGAGGGCTCACCCTGCAGGCCGTGCTGATGGGCGGGGCAGCCGGCGGGTTCCTCAGTCCGGACGAGCTCGACCTGACCCTCTCGTTCGAGGGCGCGCGGGAGGCGGGCACCACGCTGGGCTCCGGCGTCGTCCTCGTGCTCGACGAGACCGTCGATCTGCCCCGCTTCCTGCAGCGGATCGCCGCCTTCTTCCGCGACGAGTCGTGCGGCCAGTGCGTCCCGTGCCGGGTCGGGACGGTCAGACAGGAGGAGGCGCTCGCACGACTTGCGAGCGGTGAGCCTCGCGGCGGCCGCGAGGCCGAGCTCGCGCTCGTCGCCGAGGTCGGCCAGTGCATGCGGGACGCGTCGATCTGCGGCCTCGGGCAGACCGCGTCGTCCGCGATCGAGTCGGCGATCAGGCGTCTCCACGTCTTTCAGGGAGGACACGCATGAGCGGTCTCGATCTGCCCCGGCGGATGGTCGAGCTGGAGATCGATGGCAGGCCCGTCGAGGTCTTCGAGGGGCAGACGATCCTCGACGGCTGCAGAAAGCTCGGGATCGACACTCCGACGCTCTGCTACGCCGACACCCTCGAGCCCGCCAACGTCTGCAGGGTGTGCGTCGTCGAGGTGGAGGGGGCGAGAGTCCTCGCGCCCTCCTGCTCACGCAAGGCTGAGGCTGGGATGAAGGTGCAGACCGACTCCGAGCGCGTCCGGCTCTCGCGCAAGGTCGTGCTGGAGCTCCTCGGCTCGTCGGTCGACCTCTCGACGACGCCCGTCGCGCCCGGCTACATGGAGCGCTACGACGCCGAGCCGGAGCGGTTCGGGCCTGCGGCCGAGCCCGATCCGTCGCGCGGCAGCGCGCGCCCCGGCGTGCACGAGGCGCCCGACGGTCGCACCGCGGCGACCGTCGCCCAGGGCGTGAAGCTCGACAACGAGCTCTACGTGCGCGACTACTCGAAGTGCATCCTCTGTTACAAGTGCGTCGACGCCTGTGGCGAGCAGTACCAGAACACGTTCGCCATCCACGTCGCGGGCCGCGGGTTCGACGCGCGGATCTCGACCGAGTTCGACACGGAGCTGCCGGAGTCCGCGTGCGTCTACTGCGGGAACTGCATCGCGGTGTGCCCGACCGGCGCGTTGATGTTCGTCAGCGAGCACGAGCTCCGCGAGTCGGGCGAGTGGCGTGAGGACGAGCAGACCGTCACGCAGACCGTCTGCCCCTACTGCGGGGTCGGCTGCAACCTCGAGCTCCACGTGCAGGACAACACGATCGTCAAGGTCACGAGCCCCGACGACCACGACATCACGCGCGGGAACCTCTGCGTCAAGGGACGGTTCGGGTTCCAGCACGTACAGGCCCGCGACGACGGCTGATCGCACGGCGATGACGGCTCGCCGGCACGACGCGTGACCCCGATGCGAGCTCACGGCGCGTGACACGGGTAGGCGGGATCGTGCTGGCCGGGGGGCGTTCGTCCCGGATGGGGTTCGACAAGGCACTCCTCGACCGGCGTGGCATCCCGCTCGTGTCCTACGTCTCGTCCGTCGTGAGCGAGGCCGTCGACGGCCCCGTCGTCGTGGTGCGTAGTGCAGGCTCTACGTTGGTCGGGCTGCAGGAGGACGTCGAGGTCGTACGTGACGCCGTGCCCGACCAGGGGCCACTCGAAGGCCTTCGCGCCGGACTCGAGGCCCTCGGTCGACGGGCGGACGTCGCATTCGTGGCGTCGGTCGACCTCCCGTTGCTTCGCGTCGAGCTGGTGAGGGCAGTCGTCGGCGCCCTCGAGGCGCATCCCGAGGCGCAGGTCGCCGTCCCGCTGACGCTCGGCCACCGCCACCCGCTTGCGGCGGCCTACCGGCTCGGCGTGCTGGCGACGGTCGAGGAGCTGCTCGAGGCAGGAGAACGCCGCCTGGGGCTCGTGCTCGAGCGCTGTGTCACTGTCGATCTCGACGCGGCAGGGCTGCTCGCCGACGGCGCGCTCGCGCAGGCCGACCCGGAGCTGGCCTCACTCGTCGATGTCGACAGCCCGCGAGAGCTCCGCGCCGCGCTCGCTCGCCTCGTGTAGCGGGTCGACGTGGGACGGGAGCACCGCGGCGCCGAGCGGTCCGGGTGCGCCCGCCCAACCGCTTCGTCTGCGCGTCGGGGTCAGGCTTCCGGCTGCGCCGGGCGCCAGACCCCTGACCGGACGGATCGCGGAGCGAGCCCTGACCCCCTGCGCGACACGCCCGCGAGCACCGTCTCGACTAGAGCAGCACGAGCTCCCCCGTCCCGATCAGCACCGGCGGCCCGCCCTCGACCTCGAGGACGATGCGTCCGTCGTGGCCGAACGACCCCACCACGCCCTCGACCGCGACCCGCCCGAGCCCTCCGCCCCCGGAGCGCGTTTCGGGCTTCCAGTGCGGGCAGCAACGGCTCGATCCCGTCGTGGCGCCAGGCGTCGTAGCGGCGCTCGAGCGTGTCCAGCAGGGTCGAGAGGACGGTGGCGCGGTCGAACGCAGTCCCGGTCTCGAGCAGGAGCGACGTCGCCGCCACGGGCGTCTGCACCGGGAGGTCCGCCGCCTGCTGCGCGACGTTGACGCCCACGCCGCACACGACGGCGTCGCCGTCGCCCTCGAGGAGGACGCCCGCGACCTTGCGTCCACCGAGCAGCACGTCGTTCGGCCACTTGATCCCTGCCGGCGGCCCGGTCACGAACTCGACCGCCTCCGCGGTCGCGAGGCCGACGACGAGCGAGAGCTGCGGGAGCGCCGCACCGGACGGTGGGCGCAGCAGGACCGAGACGAGAACCGCCTGCCCCACCCGATCGTCCCAGCGGCGGCCCGACCGTCCCCGGCCGGAGGTCTGGTGCTCTGCGACGGCGACCGCGCCCTCCGGCAGGCCCGACCCGCGCAGGACGTCCTGGGTCGAGGCGCAGGTCGCGTGCCAGAGGTAGGGCACAGCGAAGCGGCCCCGGACGAGGGGCATCACGGCCTCGGCGGTGAGGGCGGGAGCTCCCTCCACGACGGGATCATCCCTCGTCCGCGGCCCCCGTGCCACGTGTCCGCTTGACCGAGGCGCGACGCCGCTTCTCTGCGAGACGACGCTCCTTCGACGCCTTCGTCGGTCGAGTCGCGACTCGCGGGCGCTCGACATGGAGTCCCCGGGCGAGGCGTGCTGCGAGACGCTCGAGCGCGAGCTCGCGGTTCCGTGCCTGGCTGCGCTCGTCCTGGGCGACCGCGCGGACGACCGGACCGAGCCGCTCGATCACACGCCGCTTCTGGATCGCGCCCAGCGTCTCCGAGCCGGCGACGTCGAAGACCGCCTCGACGCGCGTCTCGCTGGTGTTGGCGTGCTGCCCTCCGGGACCGCCGGAGCGAGACACGCGCAGCTCGATCTCGCGCAGTGGGATCGAGACCGACCGGGTGACGCGAATAGACTCTCGGGGCATGGCGTGCATTCTCCTCGACATCGACGGGGTTCTCCACGTCTCGGGCGAGCCGATCCCCGGCGCGCCAGGATGCGGTCGCCCGTCTTCGGGCCTCGGGCCACCGGCTGCGGTTCGTCACGAACAACTCCACGGTGCCACGCTCGACGCTCGCCGAGGATCTCCGCGCGCTCGGCTTCGAGCTCGAGGACGACGAGCTGCAGACGACGCCGCGGGCCGCCGCCAGGGAGCTCGCGGGCCGGCGCGTGCTCGCGCTCGTGATGAGCGGCGTCGTGCAGGAGCTCGAGGGGGTCGAGCTCGTCGGGGACGGCGCCGACGCCGTGCTGATCGGAGGCTGCGACGAGACGCCTCGAGCCCAACCAGGTGTTCAGCTACATGAACCTCGCCCGCGCGTTCGCCGAGATCCAGGCCGGTGCGGAGCTGTACTGCATGCACAAGAACCGCTGGTGGCAGACGAAGCGCGGGCCGATGCTGGACGGCGGCGCGTTCGTCGCCGGGCTGGAGTACGCGACGGGTGTCGAGGCGACGGTGCTCGGCAAGCCGAGCCCCGCCTACTTCGCAGCCGCGCTCGACGCGCTCGACGCGGAGCCCGAGCTCACGTGGCTGATCGGCGACGACCTCGAGGCGGACGTGCGAGGCGCCCAGGCGTTCGGGATGCGCACCGTGCTCGTCCGCACCGGGAAGTTCCGCCCGGAGGCGCTCGACCACTCGGCCGTCGTCCCGGACGTCGTCCTGAGCTCGGTCGCGCTGCTCCCCGACTGGCTCGAGCGGAGCCTGTAGTGGTCGCCCGGGAAGCTGCAGGACCACTAGGCGATGCCGACGCGGGTCGGCACCGACCTGATCGAGATCGAGCGGGTCGTCCGCGCGCTCGAGCGTCCCGGGTTTCGCGACCGGTGCTTCACCCCGGCCGAGCAGGACTACTGCGAGTCGCGACGCAACCCGGCCGAGAGCTACGCCGCCCGCTTCTGCGGGAAGGAGGCGGTCGGCAAGGCGCTCGGATGCGGGGTGCTGTTCACCTGGAAGGAGATCGAGATCGTCGGCCCGCCGAAGCCGGGCGTGACGCTGACGCGGCCGGACGCTCGCCTTCGCGCAGCGGGTGGGGATGCGCGAGCTCGACGTCTCGCTCACCCACTCCCACACGATGGCCGGGGCGGCGTGCGTGGCCGTGCTCGAGCCGTGATGCTCGAGCCGCTCTACACGGCGGACGAGATGCGGGCCGCCGAGGCGCGCTACCCCGGGTTCCCGGAGACCGCGCCGCGAGCTGATGCAGCGGGCCGGCCACGCCGTCGCGGTCGAGCTGATGCGCGCGTATCCCGAGGCCCGCCGGGTCGCCGTGGTCTGCGGTGGTGGCTCGAACGGGGGTGACGGCAGGGTCGCGGCCGAGGTGCTCCGCTCCGCGGGCGTGGACGCGGTCGAGACCGACGAGCCGGTCGGGGTTCGACGTCGTCGTCGACGCCCTCTTCGGCACGGGCTTCAGCGGGCCTCCGAGAGAGGCCGCCGAGGCGCTCATCGAGCGGATCAACGCCGCCGGCGTCCCGGTCGTCGCCGTCGACCTCCCGTCCGGCGTCGACGCGTCCACCGGCGAGATCGCGGGCGTCGCCGTGCGCGCCGACCTGACCGTGACGTTCCACGGGCGCAAGGTCGGGCACGCCGTCGCACCGGGTCGGCACCACGCGGGGACGGTCGTCGTCGCCGACATCGGCCTCGAGCGGGCCGCCACACGGGCGCGACGGGTGGGGGAGGCGATCCTCGCCACCGTTCCCGCGGCGAGGCTCGCGCGACTCGAAGTTCTCGGCGGCGGTGGGCATCGTCGGCGGCGCGCCCGGGACGACGGGGGCTGCCGTCCTCGCAGCGCGTGCGGCTCTCCGCGCCGATGCCGGGTACGTGACGCTCTGCGTGCCGGAGGCGTGCCTTCCCGTCGCGGAGATGCTGGCGCTCGAGCCGGTGAAGACGGGGTTCGGGCCGGAGGGTGCGCTGGAGACGCTGCTCGAGGCACTCGAGCGCGCCGGCGCCGTCGCGCTCGGTCCCGGGCTGGGTCGTGCCTCCGGCACGGACGCGCTCGTCCGCGGGCTGCTCGAGCGGCTCGAGGTGCCCGTCGTGGTGGACGCCGACGGGCTGTTCGGCCTCACGCCCGTGACGAGGTCTCACCCGACGGTGCTGACGCCGCACGCCGGTGAGCTCGCCCGACTCCTCGAGCGGAGCGCTGCGTGGGTCGACGAGCATCGGCTCGAGGCCGCGACCGACGCCGCCGAGCGGTTCGACGCCGTCGTCGTGCTGAAGGGGGCGGACACGCTCGTCGTCGCTCCGGACGAGGGCCTGCTCGTCGTCGACCAGGGCCCGCCGTCGTTGGCGACCGCCGGCACAGGGGACGTCCTCACCGGCGTCGTCGCCGCGTTCCTGGCGAAGGGGATGGAGCCCGCGCACGCCGCCGCCGCGGCTGCAACGGCGCACGGGATCGCCGCGCAGCGCTGTGGTCACGGGGCGGGCCTGATCGCCTCCGACGTCGTCGAGGCGCTCCCGCTCGCGCTCGGGTGACCCCTGTCTCACTCTCCCGGGGATCCCCCTTCCGGGGGAGGGCCGTGGGCTCGCCGCGACCGACATTCTGGGGAGTCCCCACCCACTGCGGCACACAAGGAGAGGAAATGAAGAGGAATCGGAAGCGCTACGCGCTCGCGGCGCTCCTCGCGTTCGTGGTCGCCACCTCGGGATACGCGTTCGCTGCTACAAACACCGTCGGCGCGTCGAACGCGGGCGACGGCTCTGCGACGGTCTCGCCGTTCACGGTCTCGGCGGTCAAGTGGACGCTGAACGCGTCCGACCCGACGAAGATAGGTGGCCTGACCTTCACGATCTCCCCCGCGGCGACCGCGGTTCGCGTCGGCGTCGACGTGGGCTCGGGCGCCTCGTGGCTTGCCGCCACGGATTGCACCGTCACGGGAGGTACATCGGTCTCCTGCACGCCGACGTCGACCGTCGGGACGCAGGCCCTGGTGGGTCTCCGCGTCGCAGCTGTCGCGTAGCCGGCAGGAGCGCACCGATTCGAAGCACGGCACGTCGGCCGGGCGGGAGGGAAACCTCCCGCCCGGCCGAACAGTTTCCGTGCGTATGTCCCCGCGCATCCTCACCCGTGCCTTCGGCGCGGCGTTCGGCATCGCCGCCATCGCCGCCGCGGTCTTCTTCCTCTGGCCCGTGCAGCTCGGCGGTTGGACAGGCTACGCGGTCATAGACGGCTCGTCGATGGAGCCTCGCCTGCACACGGGCGATCTCGTCGTGACGAGAAAGTGGGCCGATTACGCCGTCGGTGACCCCGTGCTGTACGAGAGCGCTGTCCTCCGCTCGCACGTCTATCACCGGATCGTCTCCATCTCGGACGGACGGATCACCCTGCGCGGCGACAATCGGCGCGAGAACGACCCGGCCCCCGTGACCGAGGCCGCGATCCTGGGCGGCGAGTGGCTCGTCGTTCCCGGGGCCGGTCGCCCGCTCCACTGGCTGGCCAGACCGGTCAACCTCGCGATTGCCTGCTTCGTCCTGGTGCTGCTCGCCCTCGCCGGTGGGCGTGAGGTCGCGCGGCGGCGGCGGCGTGGCGTCGATCCCGTTCCCGTCGCCGTCGAGCCCGTCGAGACGGAACGGCTCCCGGGCGCCACGACCGCCGGGCGTGGGCTGCTGTATGCGGGAGCGATTGCGATGCTCGCCTTCGGGACTCTCACGCTCGCGTCGTGGACGCGGTCGACGACCGCGAGCTCGACCGTCGTCGGTGCCTACGCGCACACCGGGACGTTCTCGTACGACGCGCGCGCCAGGCGCGGCGCCGCGTACCCGGACGGCCTCGTCCAGACGGGGCAGCCGGTGTTCGTCCGGCTCTCCCGCTTCGTCGACGTCGCGTTCGACTACCGATTCGCATCCGACGAGGTCGCCGACGTGCGAGGTGGTGTGGCCCTTGACGCGGTCGTCACGGACGGTCAGGGATGGAGCCGTACGCTCCCCTCTCGAACCTGGCACCCTTCACGGGTTCGACGGCCAGAGCTGTCGGCCGGCTCGACCTCCGACGGGTGGAGCGCCTCATCCTTCGACTTCAGACCAGCACGGGGGCGAACGTGCCGCAGGCCCGGGTCACGATCGTTCCGCGGGTGTCGGTCTCGGGCTACAGCGGCGACCAGGTCGTCGACGAGCAGTTCGCGCCCGAGCTGCCCTTCACCCTCGACACGGTCGCATTGAGGCTGGCCCCGGCGGACGCCGGAAGCCCGACCGACCCTTCCGGGGACGTCGTGCCTGCCACGCCGCTCGCGCCTCGCTCGGACGGATCGAGCGTCGTGGAGTCTCCGGCGTCGCTGTCGATCGGCCCGGTCGCCTCGATCGAGGTGCAGCGCGCCCGGGCGGTCTCGCTCGTCGGCATCCTGGTTGCGCTCGGCGCGCTGGCACTCGGCGCGCTCCTCCTGCTCCGCCGCTCGAGCGGCTCCGAGGCTGACCGTATCGAGGCGCGCTTCGGCTCCCGGGTCGTACGCGCCCGCGCGACCATCCCTGAAGGCCGCTGGGTGACCGAGCTGCACGATGTCGAGGCGTTGCTCCGCCTCGCCGAGGCATACGACCGGGTCGTCCTGCGGGTCACCGAGGTCGACGGGCGGGACGCGTTCCTCGTCGACGACGGGATCGCGGTCTACCGGTTCCGCCCGGAGCCGCCGAGACCGCTCGGGACTCCTCGGACGCTTCCGGCCCACGGGCGATGAGACGGCGGCACCGCTGGGGCCTGCTCGCCGTGCCTCTTGCGCTCGCGGTCGTCGTCGCGACTGCGTTCACCGCTACCAACATCGTCGCCGGGAGCCGGGCGGGCATCACCCCCAGCGGCGCGTCCGCGAACGATCTGAAGCCGGCCGAATGCGCTGCCCTGAACCTCACGGACGTGCGTGGACCCGCGTCCGGCGGTGGCAACACGAACGCGCTGATCATCGGGACCCCCGGAAACGACTCGATCAACGGCAACGGAGGCGACGACTGCATCCTCGGCGGCGGTGGTGACGACTTCCTCCGCGGCAACGGCGGTAACGACGTCTGCGTCGGTGGGCCGGGTCTCGACACCTTCCACAGCACCTGCGAGACGCAGATCCAGTAGCGGCCGCCGCGCTCGCCTAGGCTCGAGGACGTGCGCGTCGAGATCCTCGGCTCCGGTGGCGCGGCCACGATCCCACGTCCCGGCTGCGCGCTGCCGCGCGTGCGCCGACGGCGCGCCTCGAAGGCGGCCGGCACGTCCGTACCGGGCCGAGCGTCTTCGTCCACGGGCCGGACGTCGTCTTCGACACGCCGGAGGAGTCGAAGCTGCAGCTCGAGCGGGCCGCGATCGGTGAGATCGCCGCGTGCTTCTACTCGCACTGGCATCCCGACCACACGATGGGCCGGCGCGTCTGGGAGACGAGGAACGGCGACTTCCGCGACCTGGCCGATCGAGGCAAAGCGCCCCCGCGTCACGGACGTGTACCTGCCCGAGCAGGTCGCGAGCGATCACCGCGAGTGGCTCGGTGGGATGGCCCATCTCGAGTTCATGGCCTCGCGCGGCTGGATCCGCATCCACGAGCTGCGCGACGGCGAGACGGTCGAGATCGGCGACGTCCAGATCCGTCCGTTCCGGCTCGCGGAGGACTACGTCTACGCGTTCGAGCTCCGCCAGGGCGACCGCAGGCTGCTCGTCGCGATGGACGAGCTCAACGGCTGGACGCCGCCCGGCGACCTCTGCGGGAGTCGACCTCGCCGTGCTGCCGATGGGGATCTGCGAGCACCACCCGCTTGGTGGCGAGCGGCTGATCGACAGCGCCCATCCCGTGCTGCGCTACGAGGCGACGTTCGCCGAGACGCTCGAGATGGTCGATGCGCTCGCCGCGAAGACGGGTCGTGCTTCACCACATCGAGGAGATGGACGAGCTCACCTACGACGATCTGCTGCTCGTGGAGGCGCAGCAGCGCGCCGCGGGCCGGCCGCTCACGTTCGCGTGGGACGGCCTCGTCGTCGACGTGTGAGCCCTTCGGCACGAAGGCGGCGCGAACGCTCTTGACGGACCCTCGGTGTCTGACACCGAGGCCCTCCCTCCCGGGGCGGCGTGGGTCGTTCGGCACGAAATCGGCACGAAAGGCCTTGACAGACCTCCGGTGTCTGACACCGCACCCCACTGCCTCGTCTAGCGACAATGTCGGAATGGTGCGCTCGCTCGTGACGATCGACCTCGCTGCGGTCCGCCACAACGCGACCCGACTCCGCGAGGTCGTCGGGAGCGCGGAGGTGTGGGCCGTGGTCAAGGCCGACGCGTACGGTCACGGCGCTGTCGACGTCGCTCGGGCTGCCGTCGAGGGCGGCGATCACCGCGCTCTGCGTCGCCACGGTCGGCGAAGGGCGCGGAGCTCCGCCCGCACGTCGGCTCCACGCGCATCCTCGTGCTCGGCCCCACGGGGACCGACGAGCTCGCCAGCTGCGCGCGACGCAGGGCTCGAGCTCACGGTCGTGGCCGCAGGGCCGCTGCCCGAGGGGCTTCCGCTCCACCTGAAGCTCGACACCGGGATGGGGCGGTGGGGCCTGTCCGAGCTCGCGGCGCCCGGCAGGAGCGTCGTGGCGCTGATGACGCACTTCGCCTCGTCCGAGACCGATGCGGCTTCACGCGGCTTCAGCTCGAGCGGTTCCTGCAGGCGACGCGTCGCACGCGCACCTCGTCCGGCACGCGGCGAACAGCGCCGCGGCGCTCGGTCTTCCCGAGACCCGCCTCGATGCGGTCCGTTGCGGCATCGCCCTCTACGGCGTCGATCCGTTCGGCGAGGACGCGCGCGCTCACGGGCTCCGACCCGTGCTGCGCTGGGAGTCCGAGGTGGTGCGGGTGGTGGAGCTGGCTCCCGGGAGAGAGCACCGGGTACGGCCGACGTTTCGTCGCCGCCGAGCCCGTCCGCGTGGGCGTCGTCCCGGTCGGGTACGCGGACGGGTTCTCGCGCGACCTGAGCGGCACCGAGGTGCTCGTCGAGGGGGTGCGAGCCAGCGTCGTCGGGACGATCTCGATGGACGCCTTCGCGGTCGTGCTTCCAGCCGGCGTCGGCGTGGGCGCGGTCGTCACGCTCGTCGGGGACGGTGTCACGCTCGAACAGCATGCGCGCGTGGCAGGCACGATCGGCTACGAGCTCGCGTGTCGGATCCGCACGGCGCCTTCCCGTTCGGTCAGGATGGTGGTGGGATGAGCGATCCGACCGTCACGCTGCGCGTCGGGCTCCAGCAGGAGCGTGCTGCGGCGCTCGCCGAGCGGGTCGCGTCGTGGCTCGCGCCACTCGCCGGCGACGAGCGGGTGCTCGACGCCGGCTGCGGCACGGGCGCGTTCGCGCTGGCGGTCGCGCCCCTCGTCGGCGAGGTCGTCGGGCGTCGATGCCGACGAGCGGTTCGTCGAGGCGGCAGGGCCGTCGCGCCGTCCAACTGCTCCTTCCTCGTCGGCGGACGCGGCCGCGTTGCCGTTTCCCTACGGGTCGTTCGACATCGTCGGCTGCATGCGCGTGCTGCACCACGTCCGTCGACCCGAGCTGATCGTGGCCGAGCTGACCCGCGTCGTTCGCCCGGGTGGGACGATCCTCGTCGTCGACCAGCTCGGCAGCGTCGACCCGCTTCGCAGCCTCGAGCTCGACCGCTTCGAGCGGGAGCGAGATCCGAGCCACTCGCGACTCCTGCCCGACGCCGACGTCCGCCAGCTCCTCGACGCCAACGACCTCATCGTCCGGCGCAACGAGGTCGTGCGGGAGATGCGCGACGTGGAGCGCTTCCTCGATCTCGCCGGGCTGGAAGGGGAGCGCCGAGAGCACGTCCGCCGGATGGCACCCGGCGCCCGCACTACGAGATCGAGGTCGGCTGGTACGAGGCGAGCAAGCCTGCGGGCACTTGACAGATACCCTATAGGGGTATATTGTGGCCGACATGGAACAGCACACGTACATCGTCAGGGGCATGTCGTGCGCCCACTGCAAGGCGGCGATCGAGGAGGAGGTCGGGAGGGTCACCGGCGTCGTCTCGGTCGACGCGGACTTCGAGTCGAAGCTCGTGCAGTCGTCACGGGCGCGTTCGACGACGGCGATGTTCGCGCCGCGATCGACGAGGCCGGGTACGAGGCGGAGTGAGCGCGCCCGTCCGCATCGTGAGGGTTCCTTGGCGTGCTCGCGCTCGTGTTCGGTGTCGCGACGCTCGTCGGACGGGCGGCGTCCGTGGCGCCGCGCGCCGTCGAGGGCGCCGACGTCGGGCCACGGCGCAATGGGCGGACGCGGCGCGGTCCGGTCGGGCTCTCGCTCTCCGAGGACGGCTACGTCCTCGAGCCGCGCTCGATCGACGCTCGCCCCGACAGGCCAGCTCGCTCCTCGCCTTCCGCATCGTGGCGCCGGACGGCTCCGCGGTGACCGACTTCGACGTCGAGCACACCAAGCGCATGCACGCGATCCTCGTGCGCCGCGACCTCTCCGGCTTCCTCCACGTCCACCCGCGGATGGCCGACGGACGGCACGTGGCGCATCCCGGTGACGGTCGCCGGCCCGGGGGCCTACCGGCTGTTCGCCGACTTCTCGACCGAGGGAACCCGCCGCGTTCTCGGCGTCGACCTCGCCGCCCCCGGGACACCGGTCGCGCGGCCCCTCCCCGACCCCGCGCCGTCCGTGCGTCGTCGACGGCTATCGGGTCGCCCTCGAGGTCGACGGTGGGCGCGCGGGCGAGCCGACGTCCTTCCGGTTCACGGTCACTCGTGGCGGCGCCGTGGTCGAGCCCGGCCCATACCTCGGTGCGCGTGGCCACCTGGTCGTCCTGCGCGAAGGGGATCTCGCGTACGTCCACGCGCATCCCGAGGAGACGGGCACCGGGCCTGTCGTGTTCGAGTCGACGCTCCCGAGCGCAGGGCCGCTACCGCGCCTTCCTGCAGCTGGCGGTCGACGGGCGGGTCGTGACCGCACCGTTCACCCTCGAGGTGACGTCGATGAGCGCGCGTCGCCGAGCGCAGCCGGATCGAGCTGCCGATCGAGGGGATGACGTGCGCGTCGTGCGCGGCCCGCATCGAGAAGAAGCTCAATCGCCTCGACGGCGTCGAGGCGACGGTCAACTACGCGACCGAGAGCGCCACCGTGCGGTTCGACGCGGCCACCGTCGCGCCCGGACGCGCTCGTCGCGGCCATCGAGTCTGCGGGCTACCACGCCGCGCTCCCGGACGGCCCGCGGCGAGGGCGACGACGACGCGGCGGCCGTCGACCCGGCCGCGCCGTGGCGGAACCGCCTCATCGTCTCGGCGGCGCTCACCGTGCCCGTGTTCGCGATGGCGATGATCGAGCCCCTCCAGTTCGACGACTGGCAGTGGCTCTCGCTGCAGCTGGCGACGGTCGTCGTGCTGTGGGGCGCGTGGCCGTTCCACCGCGCAGCGCTCGTCAACCTGCGCCACGGCGCGGCCACGATGGACACGCTGATCTCGCTCGGCACCCTCGCCGCGTGGGGCTGGTCGGTCGTCGCGCTGTTCTTCCTCGGTGCGGGCGAGCTCGAGATGCGGATGCCGTTCGCGCTGACGCTCGGCGCCGGGAGCGGGCGGCGGCGACATCTACCTCGAGGTCGCCGCGGTCGTGACGACGCTCATCCTCACCGGCCGCTACCTCGAGGCGCGGGCGAAGCGGAGCTCGGGTGCAGCGCTGCGGGCGCTGCTCGAGCTCGGCGCGAAGGACGTCGCCGTGCTCGACGAGGACGGCGCGAGCGGCGCGTCCCGATCGAGGAGCTGCGCGCCGGCGACAGGTTCGTCGTCCGTCCCGGCGAGAAGGTGGCGACGGACGGCGTCGTGCTCGAGGGCTCCTCGGCGATCGACACGTCGATCGTGACGGGCGAGAGCGTCCCGGTCGAGGTCGGGCCGGGCGACACGGTGATCGGCGCGACGGTCAACGTGGGCGGCCTGCTCGTCGTGCGCGCCACGAACGTCGGCGAGGAGACCGCGCTCGCGCAGATCGCCCGGCTCGTGACCGAGGCGCAGAGCGGCAAGGCGCCCGTCCAGCGGCTCGCCGACCGCGTCTCCGCCGTCTTCGTGCCGGTCGTGATCGTGCTGTCGGTCGCGACGCTCGGGTTCTGGCTGGGAACCGGCTCGGACGCCGCGTACGCGTTCAGCGCCGCCGTCGCGGTGCTGATCATCGCCTGCCCGTGCGCGCTCGGCCTCGCGACGCCGACCGCGCTGCTCGTGGGCACCGGCCGCGGCGCGCAGCTCGGCGTGCTGATCAGGGGCCCCGAGGTGCTCGAGTCGACCCGGCGAGTCGACACGATCCTGCTCGACAAGACGGGGACCGTGACGACCGGCCGGATGGCGCTCGTCGCGGTCGTGACGGCGGACGGGATCGACGAGGCCGACGCGCTGCGGCTCGCCGGCGCGGTCGAGCACGCCTCGGAGCATCCGATCGCCCGCGCGATCGCCGACGGCGCCCGCGACGCGCCTCGGCGCAGCTGCCGCCCGTCGAGGGCTTCCGGGCCGAGGCGGGCCTCGGCGCGCGCGGCGTCGTCGACGGGCACGCGGTCGCGGTCGGCCGCCCGGCGCTGCTCGAGGAGTGGGGCCTGGCGCTGCCGCAGCGCCTGGTCGAGGCACGGCGCCGACGCCGAAGGAGCCGGACGGACGGCGGTCGTCGTCGCCTGGGACGGGACCGTCGGCGCGCTGCTCGTCGTGGCCGACACCGTCAAGCCGACGAGCGCCGAGGCCGTCGCCGAGCTCCGGCAGCTCGGCCTGCGGCCCGTCCTGCTGACCGGCGACAACGAGGCGACCGCCCGCGCGGTCGCGGCCCAGGTCGGGATCGAGGACGTGATCGCCGAGGTCATGCCCGCCGACAAGGACGACGGTCGTCGCACGGCTGCAGGGCGAGGGCAGCGTCGTCGCGATGGTCGGCGACGGCGTCAACGACGCGCCGGCGCTCGCCCGCGCCGACCTCGGCGTCGCGATCGGCACCGGCACCGACGTCGCGATCGAGGCCGCCGACCTGACGCTCGTCTCGGGCGACCTGCGCTCCGCGGTCGACGCGATCCGCCTGTCTCGGCGGACGCTCGGCACGATCAAGGGCAACCTGTTCTGGGCGTTCGCCTACAACGTCGCGGCGATCCCGCTGGCGATGGCCGGCTACCTCAGCCCGATCATCGCGGGCGGCGCGATGGCCTTCTCGAGCGTCTTCGTCGTCACCAACTCGCTGCGCCTGCGGCGATTCAGGAGCGTGCGCGCATGAGCGTCGAGCAGCATCAGCACACCGGGCCGGGCTACGCGGAGGACAAGCAGAGGATCCTCAATCGGCTGCGCCGGATCGAGGGCCAGGTTCGGGGGATCCAGCGGATGGTCGAGGAGGATCGCTACTGCATCGACGTGCTCACGCAGCTCGCGGCGGTCTCGACGGCGCTCGAGTCGGTCGGCCTCCAGGTGCTCGACGACCATGTCCGGCATTGCGTCGCGGGGGCGCTCGCCTCGGGCGACGAGGCGGAGGCCTTCGCGAAGACCGAGGAGCTTCTCGCCGCGGTGCAGCGCTTCACCAAGGCGCGCTGAGGCTGGATCCCCGAAGGTCGAAGACTTCGACCTTTCACCGCCGATCCGCAGGGAGCCGACGTCTCAGGTCGCACTCGGACCCTGCCCGGCCGTCCGGCCGTGGCGATCGAAAGGAGCTCGGATGCGCCGATCACTGCTCGCCACGGCTCTCATGGCCTCGCTCGGTGTCGTTCTCGCGTCCGCCGCGCTCGCGGCGGGCACGAGCGGCCAGGCCAAGAGCGGAGGCACCCTGCGGGTCAACTTCTCCGCGAGCGACTTCGCCTTCCTCGACCCGGCCCTCGCATACGACGGGCCCTCGTGGCAGGTGCTCTTCGCGACGGGCGCCACGCTCGTCGGCTTCCGGAACGCGCCTGCGCCGCGTGGGACGCAGATCGTGCCCGACGCGGCCCGCGCGATGCCGCTCGTCTCGAAGGACGGGAAGACCTACACGTTCACGCTCCGCAAGGGGCTCCGCTTCAGCGACGGCTCGGCGGTGACGCCTGCTGCGTTCGTGCGGGCGTTCGAGCGCGCCGCGAACCCCCAGCAGCAGTCTCCCGCCAACCAGTACATCGGCGATCTCGCCGGCGTCGACGCGTACATCGCGGGCAAGGCGCCGCGGATCTCGGGGCTGAGCGCCAAGGGGTCGACGCTCGTGGTCCGGCTTGCGCGGCCGCGGCCGACCTTCCTGTCCGAGGTCTCGCTGCCGTTCTTCCAGGCGGTCAAGCCTTCGATGCCGATCGACCCCCGCGGGGTCAGCGTCTACCCGAGCGCGGGGGCGTTCCGGATCGTGTCCCGCGAGCCGGGCGTCAGCGTCGTGCTCGAGAAGAACCGTTTCTACCGCGGCCCGCGTCCCGCACGCTCCGACCGCATCGTGATCACCGTCAACACCGACACGTCGCAGAGCCTCCTGCAGGTGCGGGCCGGCCAGGCCGACTACGACCTCGGCGGGCTTCCCCCGACCGCGCACGGCGATCTCGCCGAGACCTACGGCGTGCGCAAGGCGGGGGCGGGACGGTACTTCGTCAACCCGACGCTCGGCCTCACGTACATCGCCCTCAACACGGCCCGGCCGTTCTTCGCCGACGTCTCGCATCGCAAGGCGATCAACTGGGCGATCGACCGGCCGGCGCTGCTCCGGGTCGGCGGAAAGCTCGCGGGAACGCGCACCGACCAGATCCTGCCACCGACCGTCCCTGGATTCCGGGAGGCGCGGCTGTACGCGATCAAGGGCGCCAACCCGGCGATGGCGAAGAAGGTCTCGCCGAACATCGGCGGGCAGATCACGCTCCTGCACACGACCAGCCCGACGTCGACCGCGCGGGCGGCGGTGATCCAGTACAACCTCAAGCAGATCGGCGTCGACGTGAAGCTCCGGCCCGAGCCGTTCGGAGTCGCGATCAAGACGGCCGGCACACGCGGGGCGGACTTCGACATGTTCCTGATCGCCTGGGCGTCGGACTACCCGGACCCTTCGGTGTTCATCAACCCGATCCTGGACGGCCGTCTCATCCAGGACTCGAACAACAGCAACTACTCGTACTTCGACGACGCGGTCTACAACAGGCGGATGACCGTCGCGAGTCGACTCAACGGCGACGCGCGCTTCGGTGCCTACGGGAAGCTCGACGTCGACCTGATGCGCGATGCCGCCCCGATCGCGCCGATCATCACCCCCAACGTGCGCGAGTTCGTCTCGGCGCGCACGTCGGGCTACGTGTTCCAACCCGTGTTCCAGGCGGCGGACCTCTCACTCCTTCAGGTCCGCTAGCGCCATGACGGCGGGAACGCCGTCTCCCGTGGGCGCTGGACGGTGAGAGCCCGGCCCGTGGCAGGGGGTGGCCAGCCCCCGCCACGGGCCCTTCCGTCCGACCCTGTGCGGTGATAGCGTCCGCGGATGGGCCCTGTCCAGCGGGGAACGCCGTTGCCGTTCGGCTCCGTCGCGGCCGGTCTCGAGGTCGTCGAGCCGCCGCGCGTCGACCCGCACGCCCACCATCACGCCGACCTCGCCGCCCGTGCGCGGCTCCCTGTCGAGCGAACGAGCTGGATGGGCGTCCACGCCCGCGTGCTCGCATCGCTCGTCGCGGTCGCGGAGGAGCGGAGCTTCGGTCGCGCCGCCCGGCGGCTGGGCTACTCCCGCTCGTCGGTGAGCCACCAGATCGCCCAGCTCGAGGCCGCCGTCGGGGTGCCGCTCGTGCACCGTGGGCGCGGCGGGAGGACCGTGCGGGTCACGCCTGCGGGCGAGGTGGTCGTCGCGCACGGCCGTGCCATGCTGCGACTGCTCGAGAGCGCCCGGCTCCAGGTCGAGCGCGTCGCCGCCGAGCCGCGCTGAGCGGCCGCCGCGGCGGAGTGCCTCAGCCTGCATCCTCGGGGTACGCCGCGTGCCCGAGCACGCGCGCGGTCAGCGACGGCACGACCGCCTGCGCCATCGCGCCGAGGGCGTACGGGAACCACGGGATCACCGCCTCCGCGGAGCCGCGCTCGATCACGTGGACGATCCTGCGTGCGACGTCGTCGGGGCCGACGACGAAGCGCCGCCCGAGGCGCGTGGCGAACACGGTCGGGTGCGGAAAGCCGGGGGTCGTCACGAAGCCGGGGAGGATCGTGTGCACCTCGATGCCGCTACCGGCGAGCGCCGCCCGCAGCGAGCGGGAGAACGCGACCTGGGCGTGCTTCGACGCCGAGTACGGCGCGGCCGGCGTGAACACGATCGACCCGCCGATCGACGCGATGTTCACGACGTGCGCGGGCCGTCCCTGCGAGGCGCTCGCGTGCAGGCCGTCGAGCAGCCCGCGCGTCGTCCACACGCCTCCGAGGTAGTTGACGGCGAGCGCGCGCTCTATCAGCTCGAGCGGCGCGTCCACGAAGCTGCCCCGCGCGAGGATGCCGGCGCCGTTGACGAGGAGCCCGATCGCGGGGTGGCGCTCGAGGACGCGGGCTGCCATCCCCGCGACGGCGGCCCGATCCCCGACGTCGCACGGCTCGACCTCGCCGCCGAGCTCCGCCGCGAGGTCGCGGAGCACCTCCTCGCGTCTGGCGACGAGGACGCAGCGCCAGCCCTGCCGGGCGAGGAGGCGCGCCGTCGCCTCTCCGATCCCCGAGGAGGCGCCGGTCACGACGGCCACGCGCTGCGTCGCGGCGGGTGCGCTCACGAGCCCCCCTCTCCCTCGGCGGCCTTCGCCCGGAACGTCGGGCTCGTGCGGGTGATCCGTGTCCCCAGCCGGGACACGAGCCCGGGGGCGAGACCGTAGAGCAGGAGCGCCGGCCGGTACGGGAACCACGGGACGACCACCTCGCGGCGCCCGCGCGCCACCGAGCGCTCGATCGCCCGCGCCACGTCGTCGGGCCGGGCGACGATGCGCCGGAGGTGGGGGTGCTCGAGCAGCGAGCGCTGCGGGAAGCCCTCCGTCGAGACGTAGCCCGGGAGCACCGTGTGCACGTCGATCCCGCTCCCACGCAGCGTCACGCCCAACGACCGCGAGAACGCGAGCTGCGCGTGCTTGGCGGCGATGTACGCGCCCGAGGGCGCGAAGGCGACCGCGCCGGCGATCGAGACGACGTTCACGACGTGCGCGCGTCGCGTCTCCGCAGCACGTCGCAGTCCCGGCAGCAGCCCACGGGTGACGTGGACCCCTCCCAGGTAGTTGACGCGTGCGACCCGCTCGACCAGGTCGAGGTCGACCTCGTCGAACGTCCGTCGCGCAGGGATTCCTGCGTTGTTGACGAGGAGCTCGACAGCAGGGTGCCGGTCGAGGATCCGTGCGCTCGTCGCCGCGACGGCGTCGCCGTCGCCGATGTCGCAGACCTCCGGCTCGCCACCGATCTCCTCTGCGAGCGCACGGAGTCGGTCTGCGCGTCGCGCGACGAGGACGCAGCGTCCAGCCGGTGCGTGCGAGGCGCCTGGCGGTCGCTTCGCCGATCCCCGAGGACGCCCCCGTCACAACTGCGATCCTGCCCGTCGTCACGGCGCCAGCGTAGTCGAGTCGAGCGGCCGGCCCATCCCGGCTCCGGCTCACTGCGATCGGGTCGGAGACGGTTTGGCGCCGCCGGCGAAGACCTCGATCGTCGCGACGTTGATCGCCACGGTGTCCCGGATCTCCTCCGCGTAGCCGCCGGCGAGCGTGACGCAGACCGGGATCCCGGCCTTGGCGAGCCGGTCGCGGACGAGAACGTCGCGCGTCCCCAGCCCCTCCTTCGTGAGCGCGAGCCGGCCGAGCCGGTCGCCGACGAACGGGTCCGCGCCCGCGAGCACGAAGGCCAGGTCGGGTCGTGCACGACGGATCGCCTCGGCGAGGAGCAGCTCGAGCGTCTCCAGGTACTCCTCGTCCTCGGTGCCGTCCACGAAGTCGTGCTCGAGGTCGCCGGGGACACGGCGGAAGGGGTAGTTGCGAAACCCGTTGAGGGAGAGCGTGAACGACTCGGGGTCGTCGGCGAGCAGCGCATGCGTCCCGTCGCCCTGATGGACGTCGAGGTCGACGACGAGCGCGCGCCCGAGGGCGCCCGACCTGCCGGAGCACCCGGATCGCGGTGACGACGTCGTTGAACACGCAGAAGCCCCGCCCGACGTCTGCGAACGCGTGATGCGTGCCCCCGCCGAGGTTGGCAGAGACGCCGTCCGCGAGGGCGACCTCGGCAGCCTGAACGGTCGCACCGGTCGCTCGTCGCGCGCGCTCGACGAGCGCCGGCGACCACGGCAGTCCGAGGCCGAGCTCCTCCCGCCGCGTCAGCGTTCCCTCCGCGACGACGCGCAGCCAGCGATCGGTGTGGACGAGGGCGAGCTCGTCGTCGGTCGCGCGGCCGGCAGGCTCGACTGCGACGCAGGGAAGCAGCGCGACGCCCTCGCTGACGAGCCGGTACTTCTCGAGCGGGAAGCGATGGCCCGGGGGGAGGGGATAGGTGAAGACGTCGTGCGCGAAGGCTCGCACGCGCGTGACGGTACCCCGCCACGATAGGATCGCCGCGTGGCCGGGAGATTCGAGGGGAAGCAGGCGCTCGTGCTGGGCGTCGCCAACAAGCGCTCCATCGCCTGGGCGATCGCCCAGCGGCTCGCCGAGGAGGGCGCGCAGCTCGCGTTCACCTTCCAGGGCGAGCGCATCGAGAAGTCCGTGCGGGAGCTGGCCGAGTCCGTGGGCGGCGTGGTCGTGGGCGAGTGCGACGTCCGCTCGGACGCCGACCTCGACCGTGTCTTCGCCGCGACCGCGGAGGCGTTCGACGGTGGGCTCGACCACCTCGTCCACTCGGTGGCCTTCGCTGCGGCCGAGGATCTCGAGGGGCGCTTCATCGACACGCCGCGGGATCGGTTCTGGATGGCGGTCGACATCTCTGCCTACTCGCTCGTCGCCTGCGCGAAGCGTGCCGAGGCGCTCATGCAGACGCGGGGCGGCGGGTCGATCGTGACGATGACCTACCTCGGCGGCGAGCGCGCCGTGCCGCACTACAACGTCATGGGCGTCGCGAAGGCGACCCTCGACGCGTCGATGCGCTACCTCGCCTGGGACCTCGGCAAGTCCGACATCCGCATCAACGCGATCTCCGCCGGACCCGTGCGCACCCTCGCGGCTCGGTCGATCGCCGGATTCACGACGATGGAGGACATGTTCGAGGCTCGCGCGCCGCTCCATCGCCACATGGACGCCGACGACTGCGGCGCGGCAGCCGCATACCTCCTCTCGGAGGACGGCCGCAACGTGACCGGCACGCTGCTCTACGTGGACGCCGGGTACCACGCGATGGGCATGTGACTCGTGACCGCCTTCGGCATCCACGAGTAGAGGAGCGAACAGTTCGTGGCGGAGACGGCCGAGGAGCTCTATCGGCGCGCGTCTGCCGCGGCCGACGCGGATGGCCGGTTGCCGGTGCCCTCGCTCGAGGGGTGGGACACCTTTCCGTTCGAGGGCGAGCTCCGCGTCAAGCCGCTGCTTCCGCCCGAGCCGGCCGAGCCGCCCCGGAGGGGCGAGGAGGCCGAGAGCTGCCGCCGGTGCCGCCGTGGGGTGGAGGGGGCGATCTGGTACGACGAACGCTGGCTCGTGACGCCGCTCGACGAGCCGTCGGGGCTCCCGGTGGTCGTGCTGCTGCAGCCGCGCGCGCACGTCGACATCAGCGACCTCGACGACGAGATGGCGGCCGACCTCGGCCGCATGCTCGTGCGGGTCGAGCACGCGGTGCGCGGCGTCCCCGGCGTAGCCCGCATCCACCTCGGGAGGTGGGGGGAGGGGAGCGCGCACCTGCACTGGTGGTTCCTCGCGCGCCCGTTCGGCTTCGCGCAGCTCCGGTCAGGCTTCGCCGAGATCTGGGACTCGATCCTCCCGCCGCTGCCGCGGGAGGTCTGGCAGGAGAACCTCGCGCTCGTCGCCGCGGGGTTGGTCGACGGCGGAGGGGTCGCACCCGGCTCGTAGCGTCGTCGTGGGTCTGGCCTCCGGCGCAGCCGGAGGCATGAGCCCCTTCGGGTGCGCCGGACCGCGTGGCAGGCTCCGGTGCGGTTGCCGCCCGCGAAAGAGGGTCAGGGCTCGCTCCGCGACCCCGGACCCCCGGTTGGCGCCTCCCCTCGGCGTCAACCGGGAGCGCGACGCCAGGTCGTGAGCACGCCGTCACGGCGCACGCGCTGCCAGCCGGTCCGCGCGAGCATCGACTCGGCTCTCGCCGGGCAGTCTCCGGCAAAGAACCCGGTCTGCGCATAGACGCCGCGGTGCACGACGACCCACGCGACCCACGCCGGGGACGGGGCCGTCGCCGCACGAGAGGCCGCGGTTCGTCCGTGCCCAGCGGTCGGCGGCCGGCTCCGCGAGCGTCGAGTACCCCTGCGGCCGCTCGCGCGGGCTCTGCCGTGCGTAGCCGAGATAGACGGAGCCGTAGTGGATGTCGGGCCGGACGACGGGCAGCTCGAGCAGCCGGCCGGGCGCGTCGATCGCGGCATACGCGGAGCTCGCGGTGTCGGCCGCCACCGCGCCGAACACCGGCACGCGCAGGTCGACGGCGACCACCAGCCGAGCGCTGCGCTCGTCAGCCCGACCGCCCACCACGGGGACGGCCGCGTCGCGCCGCGCCGCGACCCGCGCCAGCGCGGCATCGAAGGCCAGACGCGACGAGACGCCGCGAGCGCGAGACACGCGATCGGCATCAGCCGCTCCGGGACGCGTGTCGACCCGAGACCCGGCGTCACCCGCCAGAGCAGCTCGTAGCCGGGAAGGCTTCCGCCGAACGCGAGCAGGATCGGGAGGAGCGCGCCGAGCCCGAGCACCAGTGCGAGGCCGCGCTGCCGGCGGACAGACCAGAGCCCGACGAGGGCGAGCACGGGCACGAGCCAGCCGACGAACACGAGCTCCTCGACGCCGTCACCGACGCCGCGCGTCACGAGGTCGGAGAGCTCGGCGGAGTAGCGCTCGACCTGCGCGAACGACCGGCCCGTGCCGATCGACCCGGCGACCGCCCACCGCTGGACGACGAGCCCTGCCGCAAGCGCCGCCAGCCCCTCCGGCTGCCACCTTCCACCACAGGGCCGCGGCAGCCTGGCCCACGCGTATCCGAGCGCGAGCGGGATCGCGCCGAGCGCGAGATGGAGCTGGCCCGAGAGCGGGAGCGCGACGAGGACGAGCCCTGCGACGACGAGCCGTCGTCGCTCGAGCGCGAGGAGCAGCGCCGGGAGCAGGAGCGAGATGGGGCCGAGCAGGTGGCCGGTCGACTGCCCGACGCGGTAGGGCATCAGGGCGAACACGAGCCCGCCGAGCAGCGCGGCAGACGCTGACAGCCCGAGCGAGCGAAGCCACCAGCACGTCAAGGCCCGCCGGCTGCGACGAAGGAGAGCAGGAGCACGAGGTCGTACGCCCAGACGTCGCCGAACGCCGCCGCCAGCGGCCAGTACGGGAACGCCGAGCAGCCAGCCCTGGAGGTTCGGGCGGAGCCGCCGCCTCGGGGCGGAACGAGTACGGGTCCTCGAGCGGCGAGGCTGCCTGCCCGAGCTGGTGCCCGGTGAGCCACATCGCCCAGCCGAGCTGGAGGTGATCGCCGGCCGCCGCCTCACCGTGGCCCGCGGCGGGCCGTGCGAGGTAGTGGGTGCCGTCGAGGTGCCGGACCGCGGGCCAGGTCGCCCAGACGGCGCAGGCGAGGTACAGCCCGAGCGCTAGGAGGACGAGGAGGCCGCGATGATCGCGTCCACGTCCGGCAGGTCCGATCCCAGCATCCACGACGCGACGACCGTACCGTCCCGGAGGAGGAACGCGCTGCGGAGCGGCCTTCGGGACGTCATGCGTGTCGCCCAGGACGCCGAACGCCGTGGCGGCCTCTCCGAGCGCGTCGGAGAGGAGCGGCGAGCTCCGAGAGCCCGAGCGACTCGGCGAACGCGCGCTGCGACCAGGGCGAGTCGAGCGAGATCCCGAACACGCGCACGCCCGCTGCGGCGAGCTCGTCGCCCCTGGCCCGCAGGAGCAGCAGCTCGTTCGTTCAGCCTGGCGACCAGTCGAACGGGTAGAAGCAGAGCAGGGCGTCAGCCGTCGCCTGCGACAGCCTCGGCCAGCGTGACGGCCGGCTCCCGGCGCCGCCCAGACGCTGCCGTCGGGGACGGCGTCCCCGGGGCCGAGCACTGCCCGGCGTCTCCGACAGGCGTGCAGCACCCTTCCTCGGTCGCGTCGGCGATCGCCTCGACGATCTCGCGGATGTCGCGGTTCGCGTTCCAGATGCGCAACTGGCGCTCGGAGGAGTTGCCGCGATCGAGGATCGTCTGGATCCCCTCGAGCTCGCGGTCGGAGCCGAGCTCCCGCGCGTGCGGCGTGATGTCACGCAGCGTCCGGCGGACGAGCTGCGCCACGGGGACGCGATTCCTTCGTCCTGTCTTCAAGTCCATGACCGGCGCCGTGAGCCCGTACCGCGCGGCGAGCCACTTGTTCTCGCTCGTCAGGATCCGATGGAACGACGGCAGCTCGCCGTCGGCCTCGTACTGCTCGCAGAGAAGCTTGACGAGCGCCTGGAGGTACGCGGCGATCGCGACGGCGTCCTCGACGCGGGTGACCGCGTCGCAGATCCGGATCTCGATCGTCCCCCACTTCGGATGGGGCCTGATGTCCCACCAGATGTGCGTGTAGTCCGCGATGCACCCGGTCCGTTCGAGCTGGCCGACGACCTGGGCGTAGTCCTCGTAGTCGCGGAACCGCGGAGGCGGGCCGGAGCGGGGGAACGCGGAGAACACCATCTGTCGGCTCGAGGCGAGACCCGTCGGCTGTCCGCGCCAGAAGGGCGAGCTGGCCGAAAGCGCGAGCAGCGGCGCCAGCTCCGGGAGCAGCGCGTTCACCACCTGGATCGCCTTGTCCGGGTCGTCGATCGCCACGTGGATGTGCATGCCGAAGATCAGCTCACGACGGGCGACGTACTGGAGCTGGTCGATCAGCGAGTGGTAGCGGTCCTTCGCGGTGATCCGCTGCGCCTCGAACAGGCTGAACGGATGCGTGCCCGCCGACCCCACGCGGAGCCCGTGGTCGCGCGCGGTGGTGCACACGTAGCTGCGCAGCGTCTGGAGCTCCCGCATCACGTCACCCGCCGTCCGGCACACGGGCGTCGCGATCTCGAGCACCGACTGCATCAGCTCGCTCGTGATCCGAGTCTCGAGCTCGTGCCCCTGCACGGCCGCGAGCACGGTGTCGATGTGCTGGACGAGGTCGAGCGATTCGGGGTCGAGGAGCATGTACTCCTCCTCCACCCCGAGCGTGTACGGCTCGCTCTTCCCGAAGCGGTGGTCGTCGACGCTGCCCTGGTAGCGGGTCGCATCGCCGGTGATCGACGAGGGGACGGCTCGCGGCCCGAGGGCGCTCTCGATCTCGCGCGCGAGCACCTCGCCGATCGGGCCGGGATCGGGGCTCACGGGAGCACCGCCTCGGCCTCGATCTCGACCTTCCAGCGCTCGTCGAGCAGGCCCGCAACGACGCATGTCGCAGCGGGTCGCGTGTCGCGGAACACCTCGCCGTGAGCCCGTGAGACGTCGTCCCAGTGCGCCGCGTCGGTCACGATCAGGTTCGTCCGCACCACGTCGTCGAGGCTCGAGCCCGCTCGCTCCAGGGCCTCGCCGATGATCTCGAGACAGAGGACTGCCTGATCGTAGGCGCTCTCGGGCGGCGCCGAGCCGTCGGGCGGGATCGGCGCGGTCCCGGCGACGTGGACGCGGTCGCCGGCGACGACGGCCCGGGAGAAGCCGGCGACCCCCTCGTACGGTGAGTGTCCGGTGATCAGCCGACGCTCCATCCCCCTAGTATCGCGCCGATGGATGCGTTGTTCCAGGTCGACGCGTGGGACGTGCCGTTCGTCGCGGTGGGCGTCACCCGGGCCGACGGCCCGATCGCAACCCGTGGAGACACCTCCGTGGCGGTCAGGCTCGCCTCGGTGTCGAAGCCGGTCGCGGCGCTCGCGACGCTCGTCGCCGCCGAGGAGGGCGTCGTCGACCTCGACGACGCCGCTGGTCCGCCGGGCGCCACGCTTCGGCATCTGCTCGCGCACGCGTCGGGGCTCCCGTTCGAGGGGCTCGTCCCGATCGCGCCGCCAGAACGGCGGAGGATCTACTCGAACCAGGGCTTCGAGGTGATCGGCGAGCACGTCGGGCGCGCCGCCGCAATGCCGTTCGCCTCCTACGTCCACGAGGCGGTCTGCGCGCCGCTCGGGCTCGGCCTCGATCCGGAGGGCCACCCGGGCGCGGGAATGCACGCGTCGCTCGAGGATGTGCTGGCGATCGGACGTGAGCTTCTCGCACCGCGGCTGGTCGCGGCCGAGACCCACGCGGAGATGGTGAGCGTCCAGTTCCCCGGCCTCGACGGCGTCCTGCCCGACTTCGGCCGGTTCACGCCGCTCGACTGGGGTCTCGGCGTGGAGATCAAGGACGGCAAGAAAGGTCATTGGACGGGGGGCGCGACGTCGCCCGCGACGTTCGGGCACTTCGGCGGCAGCGGCACCTTCCTCTGGGCCGATCCGGCACTCGGGATCGCCGTGGCGGCTCTCACCACGCGGCCGTTCGGCCCATGGGCGAAGGAGGCCTGGCCCGCGCTGGCCGACGCGATCGTCGCCGAGCTGGGGTGAGGACGTCCGGAGGCGGGTGCCGCGCCCGGGACCGGCTCAGTCGGTCGCGGAGAGCAGCGGGCGGACCAGCTCGTCGAACGTCGCGCTGTCGCAGCTCGCGACGACGCACGGAGTCATCGCCGTGATCGTCGCCGTGCGGCCGATCCCCATCAGCAGGGCGACCTCGCCGAACACCTCGCCGGGCCGCAGGATGCTCCGTGGACCTCGCTCGCTCTGACTGACGGAGGCGAGCCCGGAGAGGAGGACGAAAAACCGCGACGGTGGGTCGTCCTCCCGGAGGATCACCGTTCCCGGCGGAACCTCCTCGCGGGCCATCCGCTCCGCCAGACGGGTCAGGGTCTCGCCCGGGAGCGTTGCGAGCAGGCCGATGCGGGAAAGCTCGGTCACGGAGGCGGGGACATGGCGTGGCATCCGCGGGTACGGTAGCCCGTCGATGGGTGCGCTCCACGGCTGGACGACGTGCCCGCGTTGCGGGAGGGCCCTGACCGGCGACGAGAGCCGGCGCGCCTGCCCGGGGTGCGGCTCGGTGTACTACGCGAACTCCGCGCCGACCGTGTGCGGCCTGGTCGAGGACGAGCGGGGCCGGCTGTTGCTCGGCAGACGGGCGATCGAGCCGTACCTCGGGATGTGGGACACGCTCGGCGGCTTCCTCCACGAAGGTGAGGATCTCGAGGACGGGCTCCGTCGGGAGCTGCTCGAGGAGACGGGGCTCGAGGTCGAGCCGATCTCGTTCCTGGGCGCGTGGACCGACCGTTACGGAACGGGGCCTGACGCAGTGCACACGCTCAACCTCTTCTGGGTCGTGCGGGCGACGGGCGGCGTCCCGGTCCCCGCCGACGACGTCTCCGAGCTCGCGTGGTTCTCGGCAGACGAGCTCCCGGCACCGCACGAGCTCGCGTTCACCCGCGTCGCGGACGTCGTCGCCGCGTGGCGCGAGCGGGGTGGGGGAACCCCTGGTTCCCCCACCAGCCCCCTCCTCTGAGCTGACGCACGGCACAGCCAGGTGTGGCCTCCCGGCCGGCAAAGCCGGCCTCCGGCCGCAACGGCGGTCGCAGCGGTCAGCCCGCAGGGCGGGCGGACGCGCGGTGGTGTTCGGAGGCGCCCGCTTGGCCTGCCGATCGTTGCCTCTTGGGCCTTGTGGGGGTCAGGCTCCGCTCCGCGGCGACAGACCCGGAGGCGGAGCACAAGACGTCTCACCGACGCGCATACCGGTGCGGCCGGAGGCCGGCTTTGCCGGCCGGGAGGCCACGAGCGGCTGAGCAACGGGCAGCCGCAAAGGAGGGGGTTGGTGGGGGAACCATGGGTTCCCCCACCCCGCCTAGAGTCCGAGCGCTCGCTCGATGGCGCCCTTGGGCTGCGCGCCGATCACCGCAGCGGAGGGCTCGCCGTCCTTGAACAGGATCATCGTCGGGATCGAGGCGACCCCGAACCGCGATGCGAGCTCGTTCTCGTTGTCGATGTTGACCTTGACCAGCTTCAGCGCCCCGCTCCGCTCCTCCACGATGCGGTCGAGCACGGGGGCGACAGCGTGGCACGGTCCGCACCATTCGGCCCAGAAGTCCACGAGCACCGGTGTGCTGCTCTGGATGACCTCCTGCTCGAAGTTCTGGGTCGTCACGTCGAGTGCCATGTCGTTCGTCGTTTCCTTTCGTCTGTTCGCGTGCGAGGAAAGCTCGTACGCACAATGAGTATCAACGACGGGCCGGAGGAGCCTCTTCCCTAGAATCGGTCGCGTGCTCGCCCCGCTTCCCGACAAGCCCGACCACGACGCACTCGAGCAGGACATCCTCGAGCTGTGGGAGCGGGAGGGAACGTTCGCCAGGCTGCGCGCCCAGAACGCCGACGGACCGCGGTTCAGCTTCTTCGACGGGCCCGTGACGGCGAACAAGGCGCTCGCCGTCCACACGGCGTGGGGCCGCACCCTGAAGGACGTCTTCCAGCGCTACAAGGCGCTGCGCGGCTACCACCAGCGCTACCAGAACGGCTTCGACTGCCAGGGGCTCTGGATCGAGGTGGGAGTCGAGCGCGAGCTCGGGCTCAACTCGAAGCGCGACATCGAGGAGTTCGGGCTCGAGGAGTTCGCCCGGAAGTGCCGCGAGGTCGTCGTGTGGTCGTCGGAAGAGCTGACCAAGGGCTCGATCCGACTCGGCCAGTGGATGGACTGGGGAAACGACTACTTCACGTTCAGCGACACCAACATCGAGTACGTCTGGCGGATGCTGAAGACGGTGCACGAGCGCGACTGGCTCTACCTCGGCCACCGCTCGACCGAGTGGTGCCCGCGCTGCGGCACCTCGATCTCGCAGCACGAGCTGACGATGTCGGGCGTGTACCAGGACCGCGCCGACCCCTCGCTCACGGTCCGTTTCCCGCTGCTCGAGCGGAGCGGGGAGTCGCTCGTGATCTGGACGACGACCCCGTGGACGCTTCCCGCCAACGTGGCGGCTGCAGTCAACCCGGACGCCGAGTACGGCCGCCGCGCGAGCGGCGAGTGGGTCGCCGTCGGGCGCTACCCCGACGAGTCCTTCGTCGAGAGGCGTCCCCGGCCGCGAGCTCGTCGGCTGGCGCTACGCGGGCCCCTTCGACACGCTGCCGCCCGGTGCGGCCGTCGAGCACCGTGTGGTCGCGTGGGACGAGGTCTCGCTCGAAGAGGGCACCGGAGTCGTCCACATCGCACCGGGGTGCGGAGGCGAGGACTTCGAGCTCGGCAAGGCGGAGGGTCTCGCGGTGCTGACGCCGGTGGACGAGGCCGGCCACTTCTACGACGAGTACGGCTGGCTGCACGGGCTCTCGACCGCGGAGTCGGCCGACCAGATCGTGGGCGACCTGAAGGAGCGGGGCCTGCTCGTCGAGGCCGGCCTCTACGAGCACCGCTACCCGCACTGCTGGCGCTGCGACACCCCGCTGATCTTCCGGATCGCCGACGACTGGCTGATCTCCGTCCGGGACCTCCGCCAGCAGATGCTCGATGCCAACGCGACCGTCGAGTGGACGCCCGAGTACATGGGCAAGCGGATGGACGACTGGCTGCGGAACATGGGCGACTGGAACATCTCGCGACGGCGCTACTACGGGCTGCCGCTGCCGATCTACCCGTGCGCCTGCGGGCACGTCAACGTGATCGGCTCGCGCGCCGAGCTCGAGGAGCGCGCGACGACGGGGCTCGACCAGCTCGAGGAGCTGCGGCGCCCGTGGATCGACCGGGTGCCCATCGCGTGTGAGGCCTGCGGCGAGCCCGTCGAGCGGGTGAAGGAGGTCGGCGACGTCTGGCTCGACGCCGGGATCGTCCCCTTCTCGACGCTCGGCTGGCAGAACCCCGAGCTCGTGCCGGAGGGCTACGCGACCGGGGCGGCCCGGGGGCTGACGCGGGCCGACCTGCCCGACCACGCCACCTGGGAGGAGTGGTTCCCGGCCGACTGGGTGTCGGAGATGCGCGAGCAGATCAGGCTTTGGTTCTACTCGCAGCTCTTCATGTCGGTCGTGCTCACGAAACGGGCCCCGTTCCGGCAGGTGCTCGGCTACGAGAAGATGCTCGACGAGACCGGGCGGGAGATGCACGGCTCGTGGGGCAACATGATCCACGCCCCCGACGCCTTCTCCCGGATGGGCGCCGACGTCATGCGCTGGCAGTTCTGCGCGCAGCCGCCCGACCGCAACCTTCTCTTCGGCTTCGGCCCGGCGCACGAGATCCAGCGCCGGCTGCTGACGCTGTGGAACTCGGTCGGGTTCCTCGTCCAGTACGCGAACGTCGCGGAGTTCGTGCCGCGGAGCGAGGATCTCGACGGCGGGCCGGACGGCGACTCTCCAGCCGCTCGACCGCTGGCTCGTCGAGCGCACGCACGCGCTCGAGCGCGACGCCACGGCCGGCTACGAGCGGTGGCTGACCGTCGACGTGACGAGGGCGTTCGAGGCCTGGGTCGACGACCTCTCGAACTGGTACATCCGCCGGTCGCGGCGTCGGTTCTGGGACGGCGACGAGGTCGCGCTGCGCACGCTCTGGTACGCGTTGGTGCAGGGGCTTCGCGTGATCGCGCCGGTGATGCCGTTCCTCGCGGAGCATCTGTGGCAGGTCATCGTGCGCGGACCTCTCGGTGAGGAGCATGCGAGCGTCCATCTCGCCGGTTGGCCTGCGGCGCCCGCGCCGGACGATGCCCTCCTCGCGGAGATCGCCGACGTGCGGCGGGTCGTCGGCCTGGGCCATCAGGCGCGGCAGAACGCGGGCCTCAAGGTGCAGCAGCCGCTTCGCCTGCTCGTCGTCGAAGGCGCTCCCCTCGCCGCCGCCCACGCCGACGAGCTGCGCGACGAGCTGCGCGTGAAGGAGGTGCGCTTCGAGCCGGTCGACGCCGAGATTCGCGTCAAGCCGAACCTCCCGGTGCTCGGACCTCGGCTCGGCAAGGAGCTCGGCGTCGTGCGCGCCGCCCTCCAGGCGGGCGACTTCGAGGAGCTGGGCGACGGCCGCTTCCGCGTCGGATCCCACGAGCTCGGGCCGGACGACGTTCTCGTCGAGCGGGCGGGCAAGGAGGGCTGGGCCGTCGCGGCCGAGGACGGCGTGACGGTCGCGCTCGACACCCATGTCGACGAGGAGCTCGACCGGGAGCGGCGCGTCTACGAGCTGATCCGCCGGGTGAACGCGATGCGGAAGGAGCAGGGCTACGCGCTCTCGGACCGCATCGCGCTCGCGATCCCGTCGGTCGACGCCGATCTGCTCGCGCACGTGCAGTGGATCCAGCAGGAGACGCTCGCGACCTCGGTGACGGCCGACGCAGACGGCGAGCCGACGCTCGCGCGGGCCTAGCCCGCGCCGAGATAGGCCTGCTGGACGTCGCGGAACGGTCCGTCCGTGACGATCGTTCCACCGTCCAGCAGCAGGGCCCGCGTACAGATCCGCTCGAGCAGCGGGTGGTCGTGCCCGGCCGCGACCACGATGCCGCCGCGCTCGAGCAGCCCACGCGTCCGCTGCTCGACGATCTCGCGGTACTCGTGGTCGAGCGCCTCGTGAACCTCGTCGAGCAGGACGATCGTCGGGTCGGCCTCCATCGCCGCCGCGAACCCCACACGTGCCCGCATTCCCTCCGAGTAGCTCATCACGGGCCTCTCGAACGCCTCCCCCAGACGGGTCTCCCGGCCGACGTCACCGAGTGCCGCACGCGCCTCCGCCCGGCTCATCCCGGCGAGCACGCCGATCAGCGACGCGTTCTCTCGCCCCGTCAGAGCGCCCATCAGTCCCGCGTCTGTCGCGAGGAGGGTGCCGACGCCGCCGTGCACGTCGATCCGGCCGGCATCCGGCGTGAAGACGCCCGCGATGAGACGGAGCAGCGTCGACTTCCCCGACCCGCTCGGGCCGATGAGCGCGATCGCCTCCCCGGGCGTGGCAGTGAACGTCACGTCCCGCAGGCCCCAGGTCTCGCTGACGCCGCGCCGCAGGCGGGCGAGCGCGGGCGTCAGCGGCCGCTGATCGCGGTCGAACTGGAAGCGCACACCGACGCCGACCGCCTCGATCGCCGCGGTCATTCGACCACCTTCGCCAGCTGCGCCTGCTCGCGCGCGTACAGCGGGCCGAACACGGCGATGAGCCCGATGCTGAACGCGAGCGGGATCAGCACCTCCCACGCCTCCGGCGCCTGGCCGTAGAGGAGCGCGTCGCGGTAGCCCTCGAAGATCCCGCTGAGGGGGTTGAGCTTGAGCAGCGTCGCGACGTTCGAGGGCACCGTGTCGAGCGCGACGAGGCCGGGTGCGACGAAGAACATCGTCCGGACGAAGCTCATCGCGAACAGGATCAGCTCCCGGAACCAGACGCCGAACAGGGTCGCCGGGTACGAGAGCCCGACCGCGAAGAGGATCGTCAGCGGGACGAACACGAGCAGCCAGAGGACTGCCGGCGTGGGCGCTACCCCCGAGACCGCCATGATCAGGACGAGCAGACCGAGCGCCCCGGCAAAGGCGACCGTCTCGGTGAGCACGATCGAGAGCGGGATCAGACGCCGGTCGAAGTGCATGTTGAGGACGATCGAGCGACGCAGCCGGACGGCGTACATGGAGCTCGAGACGACCATGATCACGAGCTGGAACGGGATCACCGCGCACGCGATCGAGAGCGCCGGCGCCGGGCCGGAGCGGTCGAGGACGAAGGCGACCAGGATGAGGTACACCCCGACGGCGGCGAACGGGTCGAGGAGCCATTTCGCCATCCGCCAGCGCCCGCGTCCATAACGGGCGCGGAGGTCGCTCACGGCGAGGGCGCCGAGCACTGCAGTGATCCTTGCCAGGCGCCCACGCGCGCTCGTCGTCACCCCCACGATGGTCGATGCTACGACGTGGCGGGCGGGACGTGCGGTGGGGCCGATTCGTCGGGTGCGCGGCGGGCGCGCTGGGCGTGTCGGGCGAGGCCGACCGGGACGGCGGCGGCGGCGGTCAGCTGGTGAAGCGTGTGAAGCCCGCACGCGGCGGCCGCGCCTCGCACGCCGAGGCGCTTGAAGCACACTGCGTACAGGTCGAGGTTGAGCGCCGACCTGGCACCCGAGCGCGGCACCGGCGACGAGCGGGCGTCTGCAGCAAGAGCGCTGCGCCCGCGACCAGGGCGCTGAGCGCGCTGATGCGCTCGCGAGGGCCGATGTTGAGCGTCGCCGGCGTCGTGCGATGCTCCGCCATCAGCTCCACCCACGGGACGCCGCGCCGTGAGAAGTCGGTCGCGACCATCGACCACAGGCTCCATCGCTTCAGGTGCGTTCCCTGGATCGTCGGGTCGAGGAGCACGGCCCGAGGCGAGAGAGGCGGCCGCCGAGCTCGATGTCCTCGATCGAAGGAACGCGGTAGCGCGTCGCGTCGAACCCACCTGACCGCGAGCGCCGCCTGCTCGGCGCACGGCGCCGAGACCGGCCCAGAACGTCTGCGCGAGCCCGGGATGCCGGTGGTGGATGACGTGGTGCAGGAGGTTGCGGAAGCCAGAGACGACGTCGCCCGTGGCGACCGTGTCGTCGTACGACCCGAAGACAGCGACCAGCTCTGGATCGTCCTCGAAGTGGCGGCGGATCCGGGAAAGGGCGTCAGGGGCGACGACGACGTCGGAGTCGACGAAGACGACGATCTCGCTCGTCGTCTGGCCGAGGCCGGCGTTCCGCGCGGCGGCGGGGCCGGCGCCGGCAGGAGCGTCGACGACGATCACCTCGTCCGGCTGCAGCGTCGACACCTCGATCGCCGCGAGGCACCGAGCGAGCGTCGACGGCGCGTTCGTCGCCGGGATGACCACGGTCACGCGCATCGGCACGTCTCCGCCCCGGCGGTTACGCGCCGTCGGCGAGCGCGAGCTCGCGGCGCAGCTCGACCGGGAGACGGAACGTGACGTCCTCGTCGACCATCGTGAAAGGCTCGATCTGCTCGACGCCGCGTGCCCGGAACCAGTCGCAGACCCGCGCGACGAGCCGCTCCGGTGCCGACGCGCCCGAGGTGACGCCGACGGTTCGCACACCGTTCAGCCACGCCTCGTCGATCTCCGTCTCGTCGTCGATCAGGTGCGCGGGGACACCGGACGCGCGGGCGACGTCGACGAGCCGGTTGGAGTTCGACGAGTTGCGCGAGCCGATCACGAGGAGCAGGTCGATCTCCGCGATCATGTCCTTGACGGCCCACTGGCGGTTGGAGGTCGCGTAGCAGATGTCCTCCTTCTTCGGCCCGTGGATCGCCGGGAAGCGCTCCCGCAGCACGCCGATGATCTCGCTGGTCTCGTCGACGGAGAGCGTCGTCTGGGTGACGTACGCGACCTGCGCGCCGTCGGGGAGCGCGAGCGCGCGGGCCTCGTCCACGTCCTGCACGAGGACGGTCGCCTCCGGCGCCTCGCCCATCGTCCCGACCACCTCCTCGTGCCCGGCGTGCCCGATCAGCACGACCGTGTAGCCGGCCTCCGCGTAGCGCCTCGCCTGGACGTGGACCTTCGTCACGAGCGGACATGTCGCGTCGATCACGTTGTGCCCGAGCCCGGCGGAGTTCGCATGGACGCTGGGGGCGACGCCGTGCGCCGAGTAGACGACCGTGGCGCCCTCGGGCACCTCGGTCTCCTCCTCGACGAAGATCGCGCCGCGCGCCTCGAGGTCGCGCACGACGTGGATGTTGTGGACGATCTGCTTGCGGACGTAGACGGGCGCCCCGTAGTGCTCGAGCGCGCGCTCGACCGTCTCGACGGCGCGCTCGACCCCGGCGCAGTAGCCGCGGGGAGAGGCGAGGAGGACACGCTCGACCATCGTCCTGCAAGGGTACTCGGTGTCGTGGTGGGGGAACCCATGATTGTGGGGTGGGGGAACCCATGGTTCCCCCACCCGCCCCCTCCTTCACGGCTGCACACGGGAGTGCCGCACTCAGCCTCCCGGCCGGCAAAGCCGGCCTTCGGCCCGCATGCATGCGCAGAGAAGTCAGCGAGACACCGAACGTCTCCAGCAGCCTTCGAGGTTCCTGCTTCGGCTGACTCCTGAGTCCATCTTCAGGGCCGGAGGCCGGCTTTGCCGGCCGGGAGGCTCGTTTGCGCATGTGCTGTGGACGAACGCGAAGGAGGGGGCTGGTGGGGGAACCATCGGGTTCCCCCACCATCAGCGTAGCGGGCGGTCTCCGCGAGGACGATCCCCGCGATCACGATCAGGCCGCCGACGACCTGGACGAGGAGGAGCGACTCGCCGAGCCACGCCCAGGCGATGACGGTCGCCGCGACGGGCTCGAAGGTCGCGAGGATCCCGACCGTCGTCGCCGGCAGGAGCTGGAGCGCGCTCAGCGAGAGGACGAACGGTGCGATCGTGCCGAGCACGATCGTGAAGAGCGCGAGCGCGCCCACCGGCACGGCGAGCCCTGAGCGGGGGAGCTCCGCCGTGACGGAGAGCGCGTCGAAGGGGAAGCTCCACCACGGTTGCACGATCGCCCAGAGCACCGAGGCGAAGAGGAGTCCCAGGCACACCACGGTGAGCGGCGGACGGGTGCCGACGAGGCGCTCGCCCTGCAGGTAGAAGAGCGCCAGGGAGCAGGCGGCGGCGAGTCCGGCCAGCACGCCGATCGTGTCGAGCGTCGCGCCCTCCCAGACCTGGGCGACCAGGCCGAGGCCGAAGAGGACGAGGCCGAGTGCGGGCCACACGCGGGCGCGCACGCGCTCGTGCCAGACGAAGCGGGCCCACAGCGCGATCAGGAGCACCGCTGTGAACTCGAAGAGCAGCCCGATCCCGATCGGGAGCCGGCTGATCGCGACGAAGTACAGCCACTGCACCAGCGCGAAGCCGAACACCCCGTACGCCGCGAGCCGGGGCAGCTCGGCGCGGCCGACGCGGAGCGAGCCGGCGTCGCGCAGCAGGATCCAGGCCGCCAGTCCCAGGAACGCGCCTGTCGACCGGAGCTCCGTCCAGCGCAGCGTGCTCAGCCCGCTCGCCTCGAGGGCGATCTTGGAGACCGAGCCGTTGAGCGCGAAGAGCGTGGCGGCGAGGAGCACCATCACCGGCCCGTTCGCCGCGTTCGATCGCGTCGGCGAGTTGGGATGCGGGAATGCGATCTCGGTCACCGCGCGAGGCTAACCGCACGGGGCTGTCGCAGCGCGGCGGCTGGGACGGGATGGCAGCGGGGAGCCCAGATGATCGATAATCGATGCTCGTGAAGGTCGCGCTCTTCATCACCTGCCTCGCCGACTCGCTCTACCCTGAGGTCGGACGCTCGACGGTCGCCGTCCTGGCGCGGCTCGGCGTCGAGGTCGTGTTCCCGCGGGAGCAGACCTGCTGCGGGCAGCTCCACCGCAACAGCGGGTGCGCCCGGCAGGCCGCCGCGCTCGAGCGACGGTTCGACGAGGTCTTCGCCGACACGAGGTGATCGTGACCCCGTCGGGATCGTGCGCCGCGCACGTCCGCGCCCACGGCGGCGCGAGCGGCGCGCGAGTCCGGGAGCTCTCGGAGCTCCTCGTGGACGATCTCGGGGCGGTCGACGTCGGGCGCGCGGTACGCGGGCCGGCTCGACCTACCACCCCACGTGCCACTCGACGCGGTTCCTCGGGCCTGCGCGACCAGCCACTGCGCCTGCTCGCCGCGGTCGGCAGGGCTGGAGCTCGTCGAGCTGCCGGACGCGGGCGAGTGCTGCGGGTTCGGCGGCACCTTCGCCGTGAGGAACCCCGACGTCTCGACCGCGATGCTCGCGGACAAGCTGCGCGCCGTGGGGTCGACGGGGGCGGATGCCGTGTGCGCCTGCGATGCGTCGTGCCTCATGCACATGCGGTGGCGGGCTCGAGCGCGCAGGATCGCGCGGTGCGGGCCGTCCACCTGGCCGAGGTGCTCGCCGGATGAGCCAGCGGCTCGCCGATCGCGACGCGGCTCCGCTGGCGTTCGAGCGCGCCGCCGTCGAGGCGCTGCTCGACCCGGTCACGCGGGCGAACGTCGCGCATGCGACGACCTCGATCAGGGCCGGCGCGCGAGGGTCGTCGCCGAGGTGCCCGACTGGGAGGAGCTCCGCGATGCGGGCGGGGCGCTCCGCCGGGACGCCCTGGTGGGCATGGCGGAGCTCCTGGTCGAGCTCGAGACGAGCGTGACCCGCGCCGGAGGCGTCGTCCACTGGGCGCGCGACGCGGCCGAGGCGAACGCGATCGTGGTCGGGCTCGTCGAGGCGACGGGCGAGCGCGAGGTCGTCAAGGTCAAGTCGCTGACGACCGACGAGCTGGGCCTGAACGGCGCACTGGAGGCGGCCGGGATCAGCCCGCTCGAGACCGACCTGGCGGAGCTGATCGTCCAGCTCGCCGGCGAGCGGCCGTCGCATCTGCTCGTGCCCGCGATCCACCACAGCCGCGCCGAGATCCGCGACCTCTTCCGCGACCGCCTCGGCCTCCCCGATCTCGGCGACGAACCGGCGGAGCTCGCCGAGGCGGCAGGCATTCACCTCAGGGCGGCGTTCCTGCGCGCCCGCGTCGCGATCTCCGGGGCGAACCTCGCCGTCGCCGAGACGGGCACCGTCTGCGTCGTCGAGTCGGAGGGAAACGGGCGGATGTGCACGACGCTTCCCGGACACGCTCATCACGGTGATGGGCATCGAGAAGGTCGTCGCCCGCTGGGACGACCTCGCGGTCGTGCTCCAGCTGCTGCCCCGCTCGGCGACGGGCGAGCGGATGAACCCGTACACGTCGCTCTGGACGGGCGTGCGGGCCGGCGACGGGCCGTCGGCGTTCCACCTCGTGCTCGTCGACGCCGGTCGCACGCGGGCGCTCGCGGACCCCGTCGGGCGCGACGCGTTGCGCTGCATCCGCTGCTCGGCCTGCGTCAACGTCTGCCCGGTGTACCGGCAGACCGGCGGGCACGCCTACCACACGGTCTACGCCGGCCCGATCGGGGCGATCCTCCAGCCGCAGCTGACGGGCGAACGAGGTGCCGCGCGGCTCGCTGCCGTTCGCGTCGACGCTCTGCGGCGCCTGCGCGGACGTCTGCCCGGTGCGCATCGACATCCCCGCGCTCCTCGTGCACGAGCGCGCGAAGGTCGTCGCAGGAGGGTCCCCGCGCTCCGAGCGGGCCGCGCTCGGGGCGCTCGCCGCGCCTTCGCGACCCGTGCGGCGTACGACGCGCCCAGCGCGTCGTCCGTCTCGTGCAGCGGCCCGCGGTGCGCGACGGACGGGTGCGCTGGTTCCCGGGGAAGCTGCGTGGCTGGGGGCAGCAGCCGCGAGCTCCCGGGCGTCGCACCGGAGACGTTCCGCGAGTGGTGGGAGCGCCGTGACCGGGGCGCGTGAGGAGGTTCTCGCCAGGATCCGGGCGGCCCTCGCCGACGGCGCCGACGGTCGACCCGCTCCAACCGCGCTACCGCCTCCGCGGCTCGTTGGCCTGCGACGAGGTCGTCACCCGGTTCGTCGAGCGGGTCGAGGAGTACGGCGGCGTCGTCGTGGTCACGAGCGATCCCGCCGGCGCCGTCGGCGAGGTCGCGGGCGAGCGGACGATCGGCATCCCCCCGGACCTGCCCGCTCGCGCTCCGGCCCGACGCGACCTCACTCGTCGAGGACGAGGGGCTCGACCCGGCTGCGATGGATGCTCTCGACGGCGCGCTCACCTGCTGCGCGGCCGCGTGCGCCGACACGGGGACGATCGCGCTCGCCGGGGGCCGGGGCGAGGGGCGCAGGGCGCTCACGCTCCTCCCCGACCTGCACGTGTGCGTCGTCCGCCGCGACCAGATCGTCGAGACCGTGCCCGAGCTCTTCGCCCTCCTCGCCCCGGCGGCGCGCGCGGGGCGGCCGATCGTCCTCGTCTCGGGCCCGTCCGCCACGAGCGACATCGAGTTCGACCGGGTCGAGGGCGTCCACGGGCCGCGTTCGCTCGTGGTCGTCCTCGCAGACGCGGTCGACGACGCATCCGCCTCGTAGACTGTCGCCCGACGGGGCGTGGCGCAGCCTGGTAGCGCGCTCGCTTTGGGAGCGAGAAGTCGCCGGTTCGAATCCGGCCGCCCCGACCTTGTCCCGCGGTCGGGATCCGCAGGAGCGGATCCCGACCGCGAGGGATCCCTGACGGAGGGAGAGCCTCCGGTTCCCCTGAGACCACTCCCCGGGGGCCCGGAGCGGCAGCGTCTTGCGTTCCCCGGTGGGCTCATCGCAGAACGACGCTGTGGCCTCCGAGTCGCGTCGTGCCGGCACAGCACTGCTGCTGGCGCTCCCGCTTCCTCGCGTGGCACACGCCCATCGCGGGTCCCCAGTGAGCTCCGAGACCCCCAAGGAACCGGAGGATCTGCAGGCCCCGCACTACTCTTGACTGGTTCCAGAAGAATCGGTCTAGACTGGCAGCGTGCCGTCGGCGCTGGATCTCGAGCAGGTGTTGCGCGCGGCCTCCCTGCGCGTGACCCGACCCCGGGTGGCGGTGCTCAGTGCGGTGTACGAGCACCCGCACGCCGACACCGAGACGCTCATCCGCGCCGTCCGTGACGACATCGGCGAGGTCTCCCACCAGGCCGTCTATGACGTGCTGCGCGCGCTCACGGCGGCCGGCCTCGTGCGGCGCATCCAGCCGGCGGGATCCGCCGCCCGCTACGAGTTGCACACCGGCGACAATCACCATCACCTCGTCTGTCGCGCGTGCGGTGCGATCACCGACGTCGAGTGTGCCGTCGGCGAGACGCCCTGCCTCACCGCCGCCCACGACCACGGCTTCGCGATCGACGAGGCCGAGGTCGTCTACTGGGGCCTGTGCCCCGCCTGCTCCGCTCTGCCTGCGTCCTGACGAACCCGATCTAGGAAGGAACACCTCGATGCCCGACACCCCCGACACCCCGGCGACACCGAACGCCGAGACCAACGGCTCCTGTCCCGTGACCGGCCATGGCACCCGGCCGCGGGCGAACCGCGACTGGTGGCCGAACCAGATCGACCTCGGTGTGCTCCACCAGAACCCGCCCGCCGCAGATCCGATGGGCGGGGACTTCGACTACGCCGCGGAGTTCGCGACGCTCGACCTCGCCGCGGTGAAGCAGGACATCGAGGCGGTGATGACGACCTCGCAGGACTGGTGGCCGGCCGACTACGGCCACTACGGGCCGCTCTTCATCCGGATGGCCTGGCACAGCGCCGGCACGTACCGCATCAGCGACGGCCGCGGCGGCGCCGGCTCGGGCGAGCAGCGCTTCGCGCCGCTCAACAGCTGGCCCGACAACGCGAACCTCGACAAGGCGCGGCGGCTGCTCTGGCCCGTGAAGCGCAAGTACGGGCGGAAGCTCTCCTGGGCCGACCTGATGGTCTTCGCCGGCAACTGCGCGCTCGAGTCGATGGGGTTCGAGACGTTCGGCTTCGCCGGCGGGCGCGAGGACGTCTGGGAGCCCGAGGAGATCGACTGGGGCACCGAGGGGACATGGCTCGACGACGCCCGCTACAGCGGCGAGCGCGAGCTCGCGAACCCGCTCGCGGCCGTCCAGATGGGGCTCATCTACGTGAACCCCGAGGGCCCGAACAGCGAGCCGAGCGCGCTTGCCGCGGCCGTCGACATCCGTGAGACGTTCCGCCGCATGGCGATGAACGACGAGGAGACCGTCGCGCTCATCGCGGGCGGGCACACCTTTGGCAAGACCCACGGTGCCGGCGACGCGGCGCTCGTCGGGCCGGAGCCCGAGGCGGCGTCGTTGCAGGAGATGGGCCTCGGCTGGACGAGCGCCCACGGCACGGGCGTCGGAGGCGACGCGATCACGAGCGGCCTCGAAGGCACCTG
This sequence comes from uncultured Actinomycetes bacterium, assembly GCA_963849125.1. Classification (GTDB taxonomy): domain Bacteria; phylum Actinomycetota; class Thermoleophilia; order Gaiellales; family Gaiellaceae; genus Gaiella. The sequence continues at coordinate 154,488 of CAWKGI010000025.1, forward strand.
GACGCCCACGCCGACGACCTGGGACAACAGCTTCTTCGAGACCCTGTTCCGCTACGACTGGGATCTCACGAAGAGCCCGGCCGGCGCCTGGCAGTGGGTGCCGACCGACCCGGACGCGGCGGGCACCGTGCCCGATGCGCACGACCCCTCCCGCAGCCACACCCCGGTGATGCTCACGACGGACCTCGCGTTGCGGATGGATCCGATCTACGGGCCGATCTCGCGGCGCTTCCTCGAGCATCCCGACGAGTTCGCCAACGCGTTCGCGCGGGCGTGGTTCAAGCTGACGCACCGTGACATGGGGCCGATCTCCCGCTACGTCGGCCCGCTCGTCCCGGCCGAGCCGCAGCTGTGGCAGGACCCGGTGCCCGTTGTCGACCACCCGCTTCTCGGCCCAGGGGAGATCGCAGCGCTGAAGGCAGACCTGCTCGCCTCCGGCCTGTCCATCTCGCAGCTCGTCTCGACCGCGTGGGCGTCGGCCTCGACCTTCCGCGGCACCGACAAGCGCGGAGGGGCGAACGGGGCGCGGATCCGGCTCGCCCCGCAGAGCGGCTGGGCCGTCAACGACCCCGACGCGCTCGCTGCGGCCCTCGGGGCCCTCACACGCGTTCAGGAGGCGTTCAACGCAGCACACGCCGGCGGAGCGCAGGTCTCACTCGCCGACGTGATCGTCCTCGGCGGCTGCGCGGCCGTCGAGCAGGCGGCACGCGAGGCAGGGTTCGAGGTCGAGGTGCCCTTCGCGCCGGGACGCACCGACGCGTCGCAGGAGCTCACCGACGTCGAGTCGTTCGCGGTGCTCGAGCCGACCGCCGACGGGTTCCGCAACTACCTCGCCGACGGTCACACGCGCCCGGCCGAGCATCTCCTGATCGACCGCGCGCAGCTGCTCACCCTCACGGGGCCCGAGGCGACCGTGCTCGTGGGCGGTCTCCGGGTCCTCGGGGCGAACACCGGCGGGTCGAAGGTCGGCGTCTTCACCACGCGGCCCGGGGTGCTCACGAACGACTGGTTCGTGCACCTCCTCGACCCGAGCGTCCGGTGGGAGCCGACGTCGGAGACCGAGCAGGCGTTCGAGGGGCGCGATCGCGCGACCGGCGACGCGCGCTGGACGGCGAGCCGGGTCGACCTCGTGTTCGGCTCGAACTCGCAGCTGCGAGCGCTGGCCGAGGTCTATGCGAGCGACGATGCGAAGGAGAAGCTCGTGCACGACTTCGTCGCCGCGTGGGACAAGGTCATGAACCTCGACCGGTTCGACCTGCGCCGATAGCCGGGCGACGGTGCAGTGGGCGCCTGGGCGTGCTCCGATGGAGCGGCCTGGGCGCCCTCGCCGTCGCTGCCTGCCTCGGGACGGCGACGTCCGCGTTCCCGACGTCCACCGGCTTCGAGGCGACCGTCCGCCCGATCGACCGGTCGCTCGCGACGATCATGGCCGGCCGCTCGTGGCGGCCCGGGTGCCCGGTCGCCCTGCGCGACCTGCGGGTCGTCCGCGCGACGCACTGGGGCTTCGACGGGCGGGTGCGCACCGGGCGGCTCGTCGTCCATCGCGACTCCGCAGCGGACGTCGTCGCCGTTCTGCGGCAGCTGTACGCGGCCCGGTTCCCGATCCGGCGGATGGTGCCGATCGACGCGTACGGCGGCAGCGACTTCCGCTCGATCGAGGCCGACAACACGTCGGCGTTCAACTGCAGGTTCGTGGACGGCACGACCCGCTGGTCGAACCACGCCTACGGCACGGCGATCGACCTGAACCCGATCGAGAACCCGTACGTCACCGCCTCCGGCTCGGTCGCCCACCGTGCGAGCCGGGCGTACGTCGCGCGCAGCCCCGTGCGGCCGGGGATGGCGGTCGAGGGCGGCGCCGCGGTCGGGGCGTTCGACGCGATCGGGTGGGGCTGGGGTGGCCGCTGGAGCGGCGATCGCGACTACCAGCACTTCTCGGCGGACGGTCGCTGAGCGCTCGTCACGCGGCTTGGTACCTTCGAGAGGATGGGACGCATCGGCCGGGGATGGTCGCTGTCGAGGCAGAGCCTCGACGTGGTGCTCGCCGACGGGTCGCTGAGCGCCCTGGTCGTGCTCGGCTCGATGACCGCCGCGATCGCGGTCGGCGCGGTGCTCGTGCCGATGCTCCTCTTCGCCAGCCAGGACGAGATGGTGTGGGCGTACGTGTCGCTGGCCGTCGCGGCCGCGGTCGGCTCGATCGTGTCGGTGTTCTTCGCAGTCGCGCTCGCCGCGGCGGCCGCCGTCGTCCTCGACGGGGGCAACGCCACGGTGCTCCGCGCGCTCGGGGTCGCCTGGGCCCGCCGAGGAGCCGTCCTGGGCTGGGGTCTCCTGCTCGTGACCGTCAATCTCGTGCTGCAGCTCGTCGCGAGCAGGCTCGGGCCGCTCGGCCGCATCGTCACAGGCTTCGTCGGGGTGGCCTGGGAGCTCGTCACGTTCCTGGTCGTCCCGGTGATCGCGCTCGAGGGGCTCGGGCCGGGCGAGGCGCTCCGCCGCTCGGGGACGATCTTCCGCGAGCGCTGGGGCGAGCAGGTCGTCGGGCAGGTCTCGATCACCGGGGTGTTCATGCTCGTCGGGCTCGTGCCGGCCGGGCTCCTGTTCGGGCTCGCGTTCCTCGGCCCGGGAGAGGAGACCGGCCTGTTCGAGGTCGTCGCGATCGCGGCCGCGGTGCTCGTCCTTCTCGTTGCCGCGGTGCTCGCGGCGGCCGCGCGGGCGGTGTTCTCCGTCGCGCTCCTGCGGTACGCGACCGGCCAGGGCGCGACGGGACCGTTCACCGCCGCCGACCTCGAGCGGGCCGTAGCCACCAAGGGCTGAAGCCGGTGCTCGCCTGCGCCCGTCGAGCTCAACGTCGTTGACAGGGTTGACGCGAGAGACGGCAGCACCGACTTGAGCTCGTGGTAGTCGAGCGTGTCCCCGCCCGTGTCGGCCTCCATCACCCAGCCCGGGTCCCAGCTCCAGCCGTGGCCCCAGAAGGCGAGCGCGTACCGGTCGGCCGGGTAGTTGGCCTTCGCCCAGGTGACGAGGTCGACGAGCGTCTGCGGATCGCCCATGTTGCGCTCGCCCCAGTCTGCGACGGCGCTTGCGGCGTCGGCCTGCATCCCCTGGGTGACGTGGAAGAGTTCGTCGTTCTGCGAGTCGCCACGGCGGGTGTCGTGGCCGGGGGCCTCTGTCGGCGAATCCCTCTTGGTCTTGCGAACTTCAAGCTGATCACCGTCGGCCTGCGGCCGTTTGGACGGGAGATCGTGTCGGTCGATGAGGCCAAGCGCAGAGTTGGGGGTGCGCCGGTGACGGTGTTCGCTCTCGGCAATTGATCTGTTCGGCAGCCTCTGAGGTGGCCAACGACTCGGCGGTGCGATCGCGGACGAACGCGAGACCATTCGGGGCAAGCTCTTGATCGATCCCTGTGCCAACATCACTCGCCGCTTCGCACGCAGACTTTGATCAGGCAGCTATGACGGTCACGTTCGCGTATGGCGATGAACGATGGGATGTTCCCCATGGGCAGATCGGGTTGCTGGTCGAGGAACTGCGTTACCGAGGCGTTTGCTCAAGAACTCATACGCCCACCCACGTATGTCGCGCAGGCGCGACCTGTCGAGACCTCGACGACTCGGCGGCCGGCGCTCGCCAATCACTATCGCCTCGCCCTTCTCGTCCCCCGGTGCCTCGTTCGGGTGGAGCGGGCGACGTGGCCCACCCAGCCGACACAGATCAGGAGCGCGAACAGCATTAGCCAGAGCGAGAAGAACGCCCCCATGCACGACTGATCCCGGCAATCGAGCGGTCCCGGATACGCGATCCACGTCACCATCTGCGCGGCAAGGATCAGGAGCGGGAGGAAGAGGATCATCCCGCATCCCACGATCACCTCGGTCCACTCGTCGCGTCCCCACGCCGCCTCCCGCGCCGACGCCACCTCATGTCCCCACACTGCCTCGGTCAACTCCTCGGCACGCTCCAACTCGACACGCGACGTGGCAAGAACCTGTAACTGCTCCCCCAGGATCGCGCACTCGCCGAGCAGCACGTGGTCGTCGGTGACCTGCGCGGCCCGGATCGCCTGATTCAGCAACTCGAGCGCCCGCAGCACATCCAGCCGTTCAGCCGCCTGCGACGCCTCGTCCAGCAGGGCCTGCGCACCCGCAACCGCTGCCTGCCCCGTGACCATCAACGAACCCCACCTCGCCCGACCCACATCGGCCAGACACGCTTCGTCCGTCGCACCACCATCATCCCACCCGCACGACCCCACCACATCAGCGCCGACGCTGATCCCCTACCAGTCCAGAACCCACCAGCTTCCCGGCACGGCACGAGACATCCGCGCCACCGCAGAACCCGACTGCCCACGAAGGTTGTTGGCGGGCAGTTCATCGACGCAACGATCGACACGAACCGGAAGGGTGAACTTGAGCTTGCTTTCCAGGTCTCCGGCTTCGCCGCGTTCAAGAGGCAGCCAAAGCCTGCGCTGACTGCCGACGCAGTCGGCTCGTGGCAGGAGATCATTCCCGAGACGCGCGGAGAGCGGGTGGAGGGAATCGAACCCTCATAGCCAGCTTGGAAGGCTGGAGCTCTACCATTGAGCTACACCCGCGCGCGGCGAAGCGTAGCCCGTCCGCGGCAGCGACCGCGCTGGGCTCGGAGCGGCGGTGCGCGTGTCCGGGCGCCCCGTCGGGGTCGTGTCGACGCTCGCACCGGCATCGCGCCTTCGACACCTGCGACGGGGGTTGCGATGCGGTGAACGGCGGCCCGGGCGGCCCGCGTGCGACGTAGACTCCCGCGATGCGCCGGATCGCCCTGCTCGTGCTCCCCCTCGCCGCGGCGGTCGGGCTGGCCGCGGGGATCGCCGGAGGCGAGGGTGCCCCGTTCGCCCTGGGGGTCGCTGCCGGGGAGATCTCCTCGTCGAGCGCGATCCTCTGGACGCGTGCTCCCTCGGCCGGGCGCGTCGAGCTGCGCGGCGCCTGCAAGACGCCGCGGGGGAGCACGGCCCTCGTCGCGTGGGGGAGGGCCGGCGCCGGCCAGCGACCTCACGGTCTCGGTCGCCGGTGCGGAAGCTGCCGCCTGCCGCAGCCTGCACGTACAGGTTCGCCCAGGGAGCCGCTCGCAGCCCGCTCGGCCGCTTCGAGACGGCGCCGGCTGCCGACGGCGGACGTGCCGGTTCGCTTCGCCTACTCCGGCGACGCCGACGCGACGCCGGGCAAGGACGGCAAGCCCGGGTTCAACGGCTTCGAGACCTACGCCCGGATGGCCGCCGAGCGCAACGACTTCAACGTCAACATCGGCGACACGATCTACTCCGACTCCGAGGTCGCGGGCGCGCCTCCGGCGCTGACCGTCCCGGCGAAGTGGGGGAAGTACAAGCTCGGCCTGGCGCTCACGCCGTTGCGCACGCTGCGCGCGACGACCGGGCTCTACAGCCACTGGGACGACCACGAGTTCATCAACGACTTCTCGGCTGCGGAGAACGGCAAGGCGCTCTATGCCGCGGGCGTCAAGGCGTTCCGCGACTACGCGCCGGTCGCCGCGCCCGGGAAGCTCGGGCTCTACCGCACCGTCCGCTGGGGCAAGAACGTCGAGCTGTTCTTCCTCGACGAGCGCTCGTTCCGCTCGGCCAAGGTCGCAAAGGAGTGCGGCGGCGACCTCGCGCCGACCGCGCCCGCCGCCGTGCGCAAGGCGTTCGCCGCGCTCGCGCCGCCTCTCGGCCAGCCCGTTCCCGCCGGGTGCCTGGCGGCCGTGAACGACCCCTCGCGCACGATGCTCGGCGCGGCACAGCTCGCCGCCTTCGCGAAGGCGATCACGACCTCGACGGCAACGTGGAAGATCGTGATGAACGAGGTGCCGATGATGCAGCTGTACGCGCTCCCGTACGACCGCTGGGAGGGCTACGCCGCCGACCGGGCCCGCGTGCTGGACGTCCTCTCGGGCGTGAAGAACGTCGTCGTCCTCACGACGGACACGCACGCGCATCTGATCGGCGAGATCCGGAAGACGACGTTCGAGGCGCCTGGCCCCGTCTCGAGCGGCATCTGGGAGGTCATCACCGGCCCCGTGGCCACCAACACCTACGCGAAGGAGATCGACACCGCGCTCGGCGCGGCGGGCACCGGCGACTTCGTGACGTCGCTCTTCCTCAAGCCGGCGCTCCCGAGCGGGCTCGGCCTGCGCTGCACGGCGACCGACGCGTACGGCTACTCGCAGGTCAAGGCGACGCGGACGACGCTGACCGTGACGCCGAAGGCGGCGACCGGTGGCCCTGTCCGCGAGAAGACGGGCGCCGTCTGCGCCCCGCTCGTCCTCCGGGCGCGCTGATCCGGCTGCGAGACTCGTCCCCGTGACGTCGGCCACCTCGACGCAGGGGACCTATCGTCGGCTGCTCTCACGGCCGAACGCGACCGCGCTGCTGGGCTGGTCGCTCCTGGCTCGCCTGCCGTTGGGCATGGTCCCGCTCGGGCTGATCTTCCTCGCGCGCGGCGAGGGCGCCGGCTACGCGGCCGCGGGCGTCGTCGCCGCCGCGTACGGGCTCGCGCTCGCTGTGGGGGCACCCATCGCCGGTCGGCTCGTCGACAGGCGGGGCGCGCACCGGATCCTGCTTCGCCGAGCGTTCGCCTACCCGTCGCTCCTCGGCGTCGTGGTCGTGCTCGCGGTCGTGGACGCGCCCATCGTCGCGATCGGCGTCGCGGCTGCAGCAGCGGGCGCGGCGATCCCTCCGATCGCGCCGACCGTGCGGACGGTGTGGCCGCGGCTCGTCCCGGACGACCTCCGCGGTGCCGCCTACGGGCTGGAGGCATCGGCCCAGGAGGTGTTCTTCGTCGTCGGGCCGATGATCGCTGCGCTGCTCTCGGCGATCCGTCCTGCGGGGGCCGTCGTCGGCGCCGCCGTCTTTGCGCTCGTCGGGACGCTGCTCGTCGTGCGGCTCCCACCCGTGCGCGAGATGGAGGCGTCCGCCCCGGGGGGCCATGGGCTGCTCGGCGCGCTGTCGGCCCCGGGGGTGCGGGTGCTCAGCCTCTTCGCGCTCTTCCTGGGGCTCGCGTTCGGGATGGTCGAGATCGGGTTCCCGGCGCTCGCCGAGGCGCAGGGCTCACGTGAGCTCGGAGGGCTCGCGCTGGCGGCCTTCTCCACGGGCAGCCTGGTGGGTGGGATAGCCGCCGGGATGCAGGCAGCGCCCGATCCGGTGCGGCGGTTCGTGGTCTTCGCCCCTCTCATCGGGTGCGGGATGCTCCTGCTCGTCGGCGCGTGGTCGGTGCCGACCTTGGCGCTGCTCGGGTTCGTCGCCGGGCTCCCGATCGCCCCGACCATCGCCGCTGCCTACGGGATCATCGACCGGGTCGCCCACGCGTCGTCGATCGCCGAGTCGTTCGCGTGGTTCGGGACGTCGGTCGCGTTCGGCGCGGCGTCGGGCGTCGCGATCGGCGGTCTGGTGGTCGACCAGCTTGGCGTTCGCTGGACGTTCGTCGCGGGCAGCTCGATGGCGTTCGTGGGTGCCACGAGCGTGCTCGTCCGCCGCCACCGGCTCGAGCGCGTGCACGCCTGACGACGCCGAGCGGGAGCTCAGGCGACGGCGTCGGGGACCCTGCGCCCGACGATCACGCGCCACAGCACGAGCAGTGCGAGTGCGAGCGAGGCGAACGTCAGCATCGGACCCGCCAGCGCGTGATACGTCCCGATCACGATCGCGTAGTCGTAGCCCCGAGCGACGTCGTAGGCGAGGACGCCGAGCACGACGGCGCCGAGGACGAGCGCACCCCGGACGACGAGAGACCGGGGGAGACGCCACGCGACGAGGAGGCACGCGAGCACGGCGGAGCCGAGACCGACGAGGAGCGCCTCCGAGGGCAGCGTCGCGAAGACCCAGCCGAACGCGAGGATGCCGAAGATGCGCAGGATGTTCAGCACGACGAAGACGAGGACAGCGAGGGCGGCACCGAGCGATCGGCGTCCGAGCGGCCCGGGGAGCAGGACGAGCGCCGCCGCCGCGATCCCGAGCGCACCCGCGGCGCTCGAGCACGCACCGGTCACGACCGCGTACACGTCGTAGGTGTCGCCCGCGCTGACGAGCAGGCGGGCCGGCTCCGGGCGCGAGACGTCGAACCCGGCCCACGCAAGCAGGTCGCCGACGACCGCGCTGTCGAACCGCGCGAACTGCGCGTGCAGGACGAGGTACCCGACGAGCACGATCCCGATCGTGAGGACCGCCCGGAGGGAGAGCGAGTCACGTGCGCCCCGGAGGCTCATCCGACGTCCTCCGCGACGCGCGCCGTCTTCGCCCACCCGTGCCGTCCGAGCGCGATCCGCGCCACGGCGCGCCAGGCGGCGAGCAGGTTGACGTACGAGTAGAAGACCTGTGCGTGCGCAAGCCCGAGCGCACGGACGCGGCTCGTCTGTGAGCGCTCGGCGTAGAGCAGCCCGAGCATGATCGCCGGGATGAAGGTCAGCAGGTACCAGAAGGCGAGATAGAACCCTGCGTGGAGCTGGACGCCGTCGACGGGGACGACGGGCTGCGAGAGGACGAGCTCGGCGACGTAGCCGAGCGCGAGGGTGAACACGATCGACCACGGGAGGATCACGAAGACCGGCGTCGCGAGGTAGAGCGTCGTCTCGAGCGCCGTGCGCCGGTCGACGATCTCCGACTGCCACAGAGACTGGGCCTTGCGCGAGCACGTGATGTGCCCCTGATACCAGCGGGTGCGTTGGCGCAGGAGCCCGCTCACCGTCTCGACCCCCTGTTGCGACACCCAGGCTGCCGGGGCGCAGTCGAGGTCCCATCCGCGCAGCGTCAGCTCGAGTCCGAGGTCGAGATCCTCGGTGAGCGCGTTCGACCACGGTGCGGGACCGACCTCCTGGAGGGCGGCGAGGCGGGTGAACTGGCCGTTCCCGCCGAGGCTGACCGAGCGCGTCCGGATCCGAGCCATCTGGGCGATCGCGGACATCCCCCAGAACTCGAGGTCCTGCATCCGTCCGAGGAACCCGTCCCGGTTGCGGATGCGCACGGGGAGCTGAACACCGCCGACGCTCGGGCGGTCGAACCGGGCGAGCACCTCGTGGGCCGCGTTCGGCGAGAGGTGTCCGTCCGCGTCCATCACGCAGACGATCGTGGCGCGTGCGTCGAGTCCACGCTCGTCGGCGACCTCGAGCAACGCCGCATAGCCGGCGTTGAGCGCCGGGCCCTTGCCCTGGCGTGCGTCGGGCAGCGTGCGCCGGACGACGTGGGCACCGGCGGCCTCGGCGATCGCGGCGGTCGCGTCGGAGCTCCCGTCGTCGACCACGACGACGAGCGAGCCGGGGACGAGCGACTGCAGCGAGCTGACGGTCTCGCCGATCACTGCCTCCTCGTCGAGGCAGGGGACGACGAACGCCAGCGTGTAGGCGTTGACAGGGTGAGAGGGCGCGGCGAGCGCCGCGTCGAGCTCGGCGCGGCCGTAGCGCAGGTGGACGAGGAACTGGGCGAAGCCCCAGCCGAGCAGGAGCAGGCCGACGGCCATGATCGCGTCGAAGAGCGTGGCGATCACGCGGGCACCTGCGTCGTGAGTCGGCGGCCACGGCGTGCGAGCAGTGCGACGAGACCGACCGCGAGGAGCGCAAGCGGCAGCGGCGAGTCGATCCCGAGCGCGGGCACGGGCGCACAGCGGGTCGACGACGCGGAGGCCGTTGCGCTGTTCGGCGTGCCCTTCGCATCGTCGAGCAACCAGGTCAGCGCGGGCTCGGTGAAGGTCACGGTGAACACGTCGGAGAACGTGCCGGGCTGGAACTGCGTCGGCTGCCCCCGGTCCTCGGGGGTCGGCGAGAAGGCGTTGGCGCCACCGCTGCGCACCCCGACGGGGATAGTCATCTGGCTCGTCCAGCTGTTGACGTAGCCGAAGTGGGCTGTCACGGAGCCGTCGGTGTTCACGTCCACGCAGGTCACCGTCGGGGTGATCCTGCTGAGAGGGGAGGCGTCGGCAGCCGCAGGGGCCGCGAGCGCGACGACCAGCACGGCGAGCGCGACGACGGCGCGAGGCCCGGTCGGCCTGCGGGCCAGGCGGATGGGTGAGAAGACGCGAGTCATGGGGGGACAGGTGGCCTGGCAGCGGCCGTCCGCACCCATATCGGCGCACGCCGAGGATGACTTGAGCGAGGGATCGGGATTCGCGGCGGACAGCCGACGATCCCCCGGACGGGGTAGGGGCGCGTCCCCCTTTCGGCCGATGGCTCGGGTATGTCCCCCACCCCTTACCGCCCCCTGCGCGTCTGTTCCGTGATCGGCACGCGGCCCGAGGCGATCAAGATGGCACCCGTCGTCCGTGAGCTCGCCGGGCGATCCGACGTGGTGCAGACCGTGTGCGTCACCGCCCAGCACCGGGAGATGCTCGACGAGGTGCTCGAGCTCTTCGCGATCGAGCCCGACGTCGACCTCGACGTGATGCGTCGAGGCGCGAGGTCGCTCCACGAGGCCTCCGCCGCGATCCTCCTCGGCCTCGGGGCCCTCCTCGACGAGGAGCGCCCCGACTGGGTCGTCGTCCAGGGCGACACCACCACGGCCGCGATCGGGGCGATCGCCGCGTTCTACGCGGGCGCCCGCGTGGCGCACGTCGAGGCGGGCCTCCGTACCCACACGCATCGAGAGCCGTTCCCCGAGGAGGTCAACCGCAGGATCGCAGGTGTCGTCGCCGACCTGCACCTCGCGCCCACGGGCGCGGCGCGCGCCAACCTGCTGGGGGAGGGCGTCTCCCCCGACGCGGTCGTCGTCACGGGCAACCCCGTGATCGACGCGCTGCACCTCGCTCGCACCATGCCGCTGTCCTCGCCTTCCGCGCTCGACGTCCTCCCGACCGACCGGCGCCTCGTGCTGCTCACCACGCATCGACGTGAGAGCATCGGCGCGCCGCTCGTCTCGATCTGCGCGGCGGTCGAGGAGATCGCGCGGCGTCTGCCGGACGTCGGCTTCGTCGTGCCCGTGCACCCCAACCCCTCGGTCTCGGAGACGGTGCGCGCCGCGCTCGGCTCGAACCCCGCGGTCACGCTGCTCGACCCGCTCGGCTACCGCGAGATGGTCGAGCTGCTCGAGCGCTGCGAGATCGTCCTGACCGACTCCGGCGGGCTCCAGGAGGAGGCTCCTGCCCTCGGCAAGCCGGTGCTCGTGCTCAGGGACGTGACCGAGCGCTCGGAGGGCGTCGAGGCCGGCACGGTCCGGCTGATCGGCACCGATCGGCGCAGGATCGTCGACGAGGCGCTCACGCTGCTCGGGTCGCCCGGCGAGCTCTCGCTGATGTCGCGCAAGCTCAACCCCTACGGCGACGGCCATGCGGCCGAGCGGATCGTGGCGGCGCTCCTCGGCGAGCCCGTCGACGAATGGGTGCCCGAGGCGCCGAGTCGTGGAGCCCTGCTCGACCCAAGACGCTTCACGGGAGCGGCGCAGTCGTCCTCGCGGTTCGTTGCGGCCCGGGGTCGCCCTCTCACCGAGCCCACGAGCGCCACCGAGCCCAGTACCCTCCGTGCCGAGCGCCCGTAGCTCAGGGGACAGAGCGGCGGACTTCTAATCCGCGGGTCGGAGGTTCGAATCCTCCCGGGCGCGTCAGGAACCATGCGGGATCGCGGGTTGAGGGCGATCGCGTTGAGGCCAGGGTGGCAGCAAAGTGGCAGCATTCGCCCGGTGCGACGGGGCGTGGCGCCTGGAGGACGAGACTCAGCCGGGCCTGATGCGGTGCGGTGGAGATGTGCCGGGCGCACGAGCGGGAGCGGTTTCGCGGCTGAGTCGCGCGGGTAGGTGCAAAGTGAGAGGCCGCGGACATGGCGGCCTCTCGGTGTCCCAACTCCATGCCATGCCTTGCCCTGACGCACGCTAGGCGGCGAGGGGCATTGCCAGGTGGACAGGTTCGTGATCGGAGCGCGCCTTTGCATCCCGCCACCACCGCTTTGCGTAGTACTGGTAGGGCTTGGTCTGGGTGCCGAAGTAGAAGCGTTGCGGGCGCAGGGGTCGTGACTCTTCCCAGACGCCGTAGCGGGTGTCGCGCTTGAGCAGTCCGACCATCAGCCAGATCCTGCGAGTGCGTGGTGGCGCTGTCAAACCTTGCAGTGCCGTCGCCCGCCCGCGTCGGCAGGAGATGTCGGCCAGCGGTGCCGATCACCCTGGCCGTCGTTCCGTCAACGCCCTCTTGCATCGGTGGGCGAGGGCCCGCCGGGTGCGCCGTCAGTCGCATCGCCTCCCGGAGATGCACGCAGCCCGGCGGGCCTGCACAAGGTTGCACATTGTCGCGCGGTACGGGTAACCCGGCGGCCCTATCGCGGCATCGCGAAGGTAGAGATCCGAAGGCCTCGTCTTGGCGTCGATGGGTTCAGCGTTCCTTCTGATGTCGGGGCAGGTGGGGAGTGGCACGCTGGTGGATGAGGGGGTGATTCTCATGCTGAGGTCGCCGAGCGAGGGCGTGTGCGACGTGCGGCTGGGGGTGTGGGTGTCGGCGGTGGTTGCGCTCGTCGCGGTGCTGGTGTCGGCTGTGTTTGTCACGGCTGCTGGGTCGGCGTCCCGGGCCGCGGGGGTGATCGCGTTTTCGAGCGGGCGAGGCGTCTACGTGCTGCAGTCGGATGGCGGGAGCATCCGTCCTCTCTGGCGGAGCGCGCGGTTTGTGAGCGATGTTGCGTGGTCGCCTGACGGGCGTCGGCTCGCGGTAAGTACCTGGGCCACCGCCAATGACCCCAAGGTGGGCGGGATCTGGGTGATGAGCGCTGACGGCCGCCGCGCCGTGCGGGTGTCGAGCATCGCGGCCCAGTCGGTGACGTGGTCGCCCGATGGGCAGAGGATCGCGTTCACCTGGAAGAACGGCGTCTGGGTGGTGAAGGCCACCGGCAGCAACGCCCGTCTCCTGAAGACGGACGCCGATAGGGCTGCCGAAGCGGAACGTGGATTGGGCCTCCACCGGGCGCATCGCGTTCGACGTCGGCGGGTACGTGCCACGGATCTACGTGATGAAGGCCGACGGCACCGGACTGCTGGAAGCGCTCCCTTCAACTGCCAGCCACGGTTGGTCGGATGAGTTGATGGAGCCGGACTGGTCACCCGACGGTCGCAGGATTGCGTTCACGTACTGCCTCAACACCAGCGGAGTCGACGAGTGCCAGATCGCGGTGATGAACGCGAACGGATGGGACAGCACGCCGTTGACCATCCGTTCGAGCGTGTACCAAGGTGCGGTCAGTTGGTCGCCCGATGGGCGGCGGATCGCGTTTGTCCGCGGCGGAGCGTTCTGCTGTGGAGCCGTCGGCACGATCTACGTGATGAACGCCAACGGCTCCGGCAAGATGCCTCTTGCAGCAGGAAGCAAGGGCGCTCACCTGGCCTGGCAACCATCCCCAGCCACGTAGGCGCAGCGGAGCCAAGGCGCACACATTGCAGGCGGCTCCGGGTCGCCTGCGGCCGTTCCTAGACACCGGCGACTATCGCCACGCGAGCGGGAGACACACCCGGCGGCCAAGTGGGTGGAGGCGCGGCGGGAGATCGCGACGTGCGGCGGCCGTACGTCGCCCAGCCGCACCCGGCCGAACCAGGCGGTGGGGTGGCAGCAGGGTGGCAGCGAGGCCCACCGAGATCAGCCGAGACGCCGAGGTTCTGGAAGCGGCGGAATCCGTATGAACGGGCCGAAAACCCAGATCAGCCGAGACGGGCCGAGACTCGGTTCGGCTTCTTCTAATCCGCGGGTCGGAGGTTCGAATCCTCCCGGGCGCGTCAGGAACCATGCGGGATCTCGGCTTGGAGGCGTTCCGGCAAGGGGCCGGGGGGTACAAAGACGGGGGTCAACACGAGTGCTGGCAGCGGGAGTGTTTGACGCCTCTCGGTGTGTTCGTCAGAGTGGGCGGATGTCGATCCCTCAGGCGGTGGTTCGGGCGGCGAACCACCCAGAGCTCGACCTTCCCGTCCCGCCGCCCGAGCATCCTTTCGAGCGGACCGATCGCGACGGATACTCGCTGGGGGTGTTCCGTGGGGCGACCTTCGGGTTCGTGTTCGTGCGGACGCTCGCGCCGGATGATGTCGAGCGGACGCTCTCGGAGACCCGGGAGTTCTTCCGTGAGCGCGGGATCGGACGGGGCGGGTGGATGATTCCCGAGTCTGCCTCTCCGAGCGGGCTGGCCGAGACGCTGCGCTCCCGTGGGTTGGTGCCATACGAGGAGCCGCCGCTCGAGCCTCGGTTCGCGGCAATGGCGTTGGTCGAGCCGCCCCCGATTGGCCCCGACGACGTTGACGCGAGGCCGGTGCGGACGTTCGAGGAGTTCCAGGCGGGCGGCCGCGTCCAGGACGACGCGTTCGCGATGTCCCAGGAGGATCGCGCTGCCTTCGAGGCGCAGGAGGAGGTCATGTGGCGGATCGAGAGCGGAGGAAGCCCTTTCCACTCCTTCGTCGCGCTGATCGACGGCGAGGTGGTGGGTTGCGGCGGTGCGATCCTCGGCGCGAACGCCGTCTACCTCTCCGGAGGTGCGACGCGAGCCGACGCCCGTGGGCGGGGCGTCTACCGCGCTCTCGTCCGGGCACGGTGGGATGAGGCTGTGGCACGTGGGACACCAGCGTTGACGGTGGGAGCCGGAGCGATGTCGCGGCCAATCCTCGAACGACTCGGATTCACCAACGTCGGCTGGTGCGATTGCCTTCTCGACCGCCTCGCCTAATACGCGTGTCGCTGACCGGAGATCTCTGTAAGGGGGCTGGCCATCTCCCGGTTCCACAACTTGACTGCCCTTCGCGTGCACGCGTGCAGGTATCCGCGCGCACCTCCGGGGCCTTACATGCGCGGATGCAGGTTCGAGTCGATGACCGAGGCTGGTCGACCTCGTTCCTCCGTGTGCATGCCGTACCGGCTCGCCCGGGGCCCCACATGACGGCTGGGCGGCAGCGTGAGAGTGTGAGGGTGGTCGACAGGTGTCGGGCCGAGCGAGACGTGCTCAAGGAAGCCGACCTCAGAGTCCGGCGCCTCGGCACGGGGGACTCGGACGGGTGCTCGAATCCTCCCGGGCGCGTCAGGAACCATGCGGGATCGCGATTCGGGTGCCGAACCGCGTCTCGAGCTCCTCTTTCAGGGACGCGAGCCGCGCCTGCATCTCGAGCGCGGCCCGGCAGGCGCGCAGCGCATCGTCCTCGTGCGCCTCGGGCGCGCCGAACACTGCGAGCACGGCGTCGCCCACGAAGTTCTCGACCGCGCCCCATCGAGCGCGGAGCGCATCTCGTGGAAGTACGACGGCATCAGGCTCCGCATCGTCTCTGCGTCGACGTGCTCGCCCATCGCCGTCGATCCCGAGAGATCGCAGAACACGAGCGTCGCCAGCTTCCGTCTGTCCGCGACCGGCCGCGCGAGAACGACGCCGCAGAACCCACAGTGACGAAACCCTCCGGGTTCTCGCCGCCGCATGTGGGGCAGACCAGCACGCCCGAGGCCTACGACGCCAGGGTCTTCGATTGCCCGAGGAGGATGGAGGCGGGGATCCGGTCGTCTGCGGCGGGGTGAGTCATCGCGTCGTACGCTTCGGCGAGCATGACCCCGACCCCGACCCCGACCGGCGACCTCGCCTTCTACAGCGCCTCGGGCCGAGGGCCCCGCCGGCCGACGTTGGTCTACCGGGCGACGATCCGGTGGACGCGACCGCTCGTGCGGCTCGTGTTCCGGCCGCAGGTGACGGGGCTGCAGCATGTGCCGGCCGGAGGGTTCGTGCTCTGCGCCAACCACCTCTCCGGGCTCGACTCGCCCGCTCTCGCCGGGCCGCTCGGTGGGCGATGGGTGCTCCACATGGCGAAGCCCCAGCTGTTCGCCCGGCAGCCGCTCGCCGCGCTCGTGCGCCGGTTCGGGGCGTTCCCGGCGCGGTCGGCGACCGCGACCGGGGCAAGCGTCGGAACTGCGGCCGCACTGGCGCAGGCCGGGTTCGCAGTGCTGATCATGCCGGAGGGCGCACGCCGTCGCGGTCGCGTCCTGCGGCCGCGAACCGGGGCGGCGCGTGTTGCGCTCGACGCGGGCGTCCCGGTCGTCCCGGCCGCGATCCGTGGCACGGACAGCTGGCGTCGTTTCGAGCGCTGGCGCGTCGCGTTCGGCGCGCCGATCTCGTTCGACGACCTCGCCGGACTCGAGCCGCATCTCGCAGCACGGGCCGCGACCGAGAGGCTCTGGTCGGAGATCCTGCGGCTCGAGGCGAGCCTGGGCTGAGGCCGCGGCTCAGCTTGACGGCGCTGCCTCCCGGATCAGCGCCATGAAGTCGACCTTGCCGAGCCGGGTGAGAGGGAGCTCGTCCCGGAACACGACGTCCCGTGGGCATGACCACTTGATCAGGCGGTCGCGGCAGAAGGCGCGGAGCTCCTCCGCGAGGGCATCGGTCGTCGCCGCCGGGTCGACCGGAACGACCACCGCGCGCACGCGCTCACCCTGCTGCTGGTCGGGGATCCCGATCACGCAGGCGTCTGCGACCGCGGGATGCTCACGGAGCACCGCCTCGACCTCGCCCGGGTAGACGTTGAAGCCCGACGACTTGATCATGCGCTTCAGCCTCGCCCGGAAGTAGAAGAAGCCATCCCCGTCGCGCAGGCCGAGGTCTCCGGTGTGGAGCCAGGTGCGCCCGTCGGCGTGCAGGCGCAACGCCTCGGCCGTCGCCTGCTCGTCCCCGAGGTAGCCGAGCATCACTGCGGGGCCGGCGATGCAGATCTCTCCCTCCGCGTCGGGCGGCAGCTCGTCGGTCGACCACGGCTCGCAGATCGTCGCCCGCATGTCGGGAAGCGGGACTCCGATCGAGCCTTCGCGGTACTCGTGGAGCGGTTGGCACATGATCCCGGTGACCGTCTCCGAAAGGCCGTAACCCTCGACGAGGGTCACCGTTCCCCCGCGCTCCGCGACGAGGCGCTCGAACCGCTCCTTGACCGTCCGCGGGAGCGTGTCGGCGCCGCAGACCGCTGCCCTGAGGCTCGAGAGGTCGGCTCGCCGAAGCGCCGGGTGCCGTGAGAGGGACTCGTAGAGGGTCGGGACGCCCGCCATCAGCGTCGGGCGCTTGCGGCGGATCAGCCTGGCGAGCTCCTCGGGGTCGTACTTCGGCACGAGCACGAGCGTCGCCCCTGCCGCGAGCGGCGCATGCACCTGTGCGCCGAGCCCGAAGCCGTGGAAGATCGGCAGCGCCGCGAGCACGACGTCGCTCTCTCGGACGGCGAACCAGGCGTTGATCTCGACGCCCGCCGCCACGAGGTTGCGGTGCGAGAGGACGATCGCCTTCGGCGTTCCCGTCGTCCCGCCTGAGAACAGGATCGCGGCGGGATCGTCCGGCATCACCCCGGACGGTGCTGAGGTGACAGGTGCCTGTGCGAGCAGCGACGTCCACCAGAGCACCTTGGCGTCGCTCGGCACCGGAGCGATCTTCCTTCCCTTGGTCAGGCGAAATCCGAGTCGCTTCCACCAGGGGAGCCCGTCGGTGATCCGGGTGAGCACGAGCGTCTCGAGCGGCGCGCTCCCGCGGGCCTCGGCAAAGACGCCGTAGAACGCGTCGAGGGTCAACGCGACGCGCGCCTCGCTCAGACGGAGGTAGGTCGTCACCTCCTCCGCCGTCGAGAGAGGATGGATCATGCATGGGATGGCTCCGGCGGCGACCGTGCCGTAGAAGGCCTCGACGCCGACCGGGCTCGTCGGGAGGGCGATCGCGACCCGGTCGCCGTGCTCCACGCCGAGCGATGCGAGCGCCCCCGCCCAGCGCTCGACCGACTGGGCGAACGCGTCGTATGTCGTCGTCGTGCCGAGGAAGTCGAAGGCGGTCCTTCCCGGGCTGCGGCGTGCCGCCGTGAGCACATGCTCGGCGACCGTGACCGCGGGATAGTCGAGCGTCGGCGGCACGTCCCCGTAGTGCGCAAGCCAGGGACGGTCGACATCCAGGGCCTGGGTCGACACCGCCGTGCACACCTCCTCCGGCCGCGCCCTCACGCGGCCTCACGCCAAACGCTACGAGACCGCGCGGGCGACTCCATCGGGGAATCCCCGGCCCGTCCAAAGCGGCCCGGCCGCGGGCGTGCCCTGCGTCTGTCCGCGAGGGCCAGTGTCCGCGTGCTCGCGCCCCGCGACGGGACGGCGGCCCGTCTCAGCGTGCGGTCGGGCTCGCGACCCTGCGCCCGTTCGCGCCGGCCGCTTCATCTGTGTCCGGCTCGCGCTGGACCCCGCCGGTCACGGCCTCGGCGAGGAGCCGGTCGGCGGCGATCTCGAGCGGGTCGTGCTCGACGCACGTGCCGCCGCCGAAGACGATCACCGTGCACCCGATCCTGGCGCAGAGGCGGAGCATCGGGGAACGGAGAACGACGGTCGACGGTCGGTGCATGTCCTCCACGTCCTCGAGCCTACGACGTCGGCCACAGGATTGCGAATCGGCAGCCCGATCCGTGCACGCCCGGATGCGCGGCTTCGAGCCCTGCCGGACGATAGGGAGGAGGGAAGGAGGACACATGAACCCGTCCGTCGTTCACCACCACGATGGTCGTGCCTCGTCCGACTCCCGACCCGGGCGGCGCGCTGGGGTCGTGTCGTTGCTGATGATCCCGACGCTCGTTCTCTCGTTCACGGTCGCGGAGCTGGTGGGAGCCGGCGTCCAGTCCGCGCTCGACCTGACGGAGGGCGAGAGCCTGCGCGAGGCGGGGCTCGTGGGGGTGCTCGCGGGGCTGGGCCTCACCGCCGTGCTCGTCATGCCGGCGGTCGTCGGGATCGTCCTCGGAGCTCGCGCGCGTCGTCTCGGTGAGTCGCGGCTCGGGACCCCGGGGATCGTGATCAACGCGGCCATCGCCGGGTACCTGGTGGTCGTCAGCGTCGTGGGGCTCGTCCTGGGCTGATCGTTGCCGCGCCGCGCGGGCTGAGAGGAGCGCGCCGGTCGCCGCGGGCGATGCCGTGCCCGCATAGGCTGCCCGAGTGGTCACGGTCGGCATCGTCAGCCCCGGCTCCATGGGGAGCGCGCTCGGTGCGCGGCTGCGTGACGGTGGGGCAGTCACGGTCGCCAGCGTCGCCGATCGCAGCGCCCGAACGCAGTCGCTCGCGGCAGGCGCGGGCTTCTCCCAGGTCGCCTTCCTCGACGAGCTCGTGGACGCCTGTGACGTCGTCCTGTCGGTCGTTCCGCCGGGCGAGGCGCCTGCAGTTGCCGAGGCGCTCGTCGCGGCGGCACGCCGCACGGCTGCGCGGCCGCTCGTCGCCGACCTCAACGCGATCGGACCGGAGAGCGTCACTCGCCTCGCGGAGCTGCTCGCCGGCGCCGGCGTCGACCTCGTCGACGGCGCGATCTCGGGGCCACCGCCGCTCGCCCCCGGCATCACGCGGATGTACCTCGCTGGGAGCAGGGCGGCCGAGATCGAGGCGCTGCCCCTGGACGGGGTCGAGCGCACCGTCGTCGGCACCACGGTCGGGCTCGCCTCCGCGGTGAAGATGTGCACTGCGTCCGTCTACAAGGGACGGGTCGCGCTGCTCGCACAGGCGCTCCGCACCGCCCACGCGCATGGGGTCGTCGACCACGTGCTCGACGATCTCGTCGTGACCGGGCTCGCCGACCGGGAGCGCACCGGCGAGACGCTCGCACGCGCCTCGACGAAGGCGTGGCGCTACGTCGCGGAGATGGAGGAGATCGCGGCGACCCAGGCGGGCGCAGATCTCTCGCCCGAGCTCTTCTCCGCGTTCGCACGGGTGTACGAAGAGCTCGCGGAGTCCTGGGCTCCCGCTGACGCACCGGAGGACGTCCAGCGTGGCGTGGATCTCCTCGAGGTGCTCGCCGCGCTGGCTCCGCCGCGCCGGGCCCGCGGTTGATTTGCCGCGGGGAGCGCCCTCGCGACGCTCAGCGGGGCAGCCGGAGCCCGAGCCGGCGCGGCAGCGAGGCGACGAACGACACGGCGGCACCGGGCTCGCGTCCGGCGTCCTCGGCCGCGTCCTTGCGGATCAGCGCCTCGCGGATCATCGTGCCGCCGAGCCACCGGAACGGCTCGGGCGGCATCAGCTTGCGCGCCGGGTCGACGAGGGCGAGCCGGGTGAGCTCGTCGCGCCGGTCGAGCGCGAGCCGCGCGAGGATCTCGCCGCCGAGGTAGCTCGGGCCGACGCCGTTCCCCGTGAACCCGAACCCGTGATGCACGCGGCCGTGCGACCCGAAGATCGGCAGGTGCGTGGGCGAGACGTCGATCGGCCCGCCCCAGGCATGCGCCACGCGCCGCCCGGCGAGCTGCGGGAAGAACCGCACCAGGTCGGCGTGAGGTCTGGCGCGCGGCCGCCGCGTCGACCTCCAGGTGCCCGAGGCGTCGCGCGCCGATCCCCATCCGGCCGCCGCCCCAGCCGAACGCGATGCGTCCGTCGTCCGTAGTCCGCAGGTAGTGGAGGAGCGTCCGGCCGTCGGCGATCGCCTCGTGACCCGTCCAGCCGAGCTCCTCGATCACGTCGGGCACCGGCTCGGTGATGACCATGTGGCTCGACGCGACGCCGTGTGCGAGGCGGAAGCCGCGGAAGGCAGCGGTCGCGCTGTTCACGGCGAGCACGACCTGTCCTGCACGCACCGTCCCGTGCGTCGTCTCGACGCCGGCCTCGGTCGTGCGGAGCACCCGGGTGCGCTCATGGAGGCGGGCTCCCGAGGCGAGCAGTCTGGCCCTGAGGCCAAGCGAGAGGCGTGCGGGGTGCACCGTGGCGGAGGTCTTCACGAGCGCGCCCGAGCGGAACTGCGGGGCGTCGCACCGCGCGCGCACCTCGGCGGCTGTGAGTGGGGCGATCTCCTCCGGCGCACCGACCTCGGAGCATGCGTCGATCGCCTCGTCGAAGTGCCCGATCTGGGCGTCGCTGGTCGCCACGTAGAGCGTCGGCGCCGCGTGGAACCAGGCGTCGACGCCTTCGGCCTCGCAGAACGCGCCGATGCCGCGCACGCCACGCTCCGACGCCCGGACGACCTCGAGCGCCCGCTCGTCGCCGACGCTGTCACGGAGGATGGGGAGGTCGTCCCAGAGGGTCGAGACGAAGCCACCGTTGCGCCCGCTCGGACCGTGCCCTGCAAGCCCTGCCTCGAGCACGATCACGTCGGCCTCGGGCGCGAGCTGCTTGAGCTGCCAGGCCGTCCACATCCCGAGGTAGCCGCCGCCGACGATCGCGACGTCGGCCGAAGCGTCCCCCTCGAGCGGACGAGTCGCCTCCACCGGCCCGGCGTCCTCGAGCCACCAGCCGTACCGCGTGTGCCGCACGCCTTCCATCGAGGGTGAGCGTACTCCCGCACGTCAGACCCCGCGGCATCTCCCAGCTGCTCGTGGTCTCGGGAGAGCGGAAGCGTGCCCGTCGACGGAGCGAGCCCGCACTCCCGGCGAGAAGGCGAGAGAGGGTGGCGGACGGGACTCGAACCCGCGACCACCGGGACCACAACCCGGGGCTCTACCAACTGAGCTACCGCCACCGCGCGCGGGGGAAGGATACAGCCCGTCGGTCACCGCCACGTAGAACATGGGGCTCGGCGCGGGTCCGTCTACCCTCTGGGGAACCGCCTGGCGGTTCCCCAGGCCCCGTAGCTCAGTGGATAGAGCGGCAGGCTTCGAACCTGCGCGCGGAGGTTCGATTCCTCCCGGGGCCATGACCATCCGCTCGGCCATCGCGGGAGGATCACCCGTGGTTGCTCCTGGAGGTGCCCTCACGGCACGCGAGCGCCGGCGGCGTCGAGAGGTCGGTCAGCGTCGCGGCTCGTCGGAGAAGTCCGGCCGGCTCTGGGGGAGGATCCCGGCGACCTTGTCCGACTCGTGGTCGAAGTTGACGCGCTCGGATTCCTCGCGTGCAGCGATGTCCTCGGCGCTCGGCGGACGCCGCTCGAGCCGTGCCCGGATCCTGCGGAAGAGCTTCACCGAGCGAGCCTACTCCGCGGGCGGCGAGCCATGGGCCTGGCTGCGAGCCGAGCCAGCGATCGGCGACGGCCGCGTCGTGACCTCCGAGACGACGGGGGACGCGCCGACGACGCGTCCCTCGCGTCCCGTGGAGATCGGGTGTCGCGGCTCAGGCGGCCTGGAGGTCGTGGCCCACGCTTCGGAGCTTGAACGCGAAGATCAGCTCGGTGATCCCGCGGAACAGGCACATCAGGCCCGCCCACACCACGAGCAGCACGACCTGGTTGCCGTAGGTGTCGAAGCCCGGGCCGGACGCCCAGAAGCCGAGGCCGAGCTCGATCAGGCCGACCACCAGCTGGATCCACCACCCGTTCACCTCGTTGCGAGTGGCGATCGAGACGATGATGTCGAATGTCCCCTTCACGAGGAAGAAGAGGCCCATCAGCGACGCGAGCGCCGTGAACGTCGTGAACGGATTGAGCAGGGCGAACACCCCCGCGACCACGAAGAGCGCGCCGAGCAGCCCGTGGATGACCTTCCAGCCTGCGGACGAGCCCGGGAACATCAGGAACTCGTTCACGCCTGCGGCGATCGCGAGGAACCCGAACAGGTACGAGATCGACGCGACCGTCGAGTAGTCCCAGCGCAGGATCAGCCAGGACACGACGATCCAGGCGATGCCCGTGAGGAGGAACAACCACCAGAGACGGGCGGCTTCCTCCACTGTCTCCCGCTCGTCGAGGGACAGTCCTTGCAGGTTGCTCATCGTCATTCCCTCCTGTGTGAAGAGCTGTCCCTCGCCGGTTCGTATGAGCGACTGGGAGTCCTGCCCGAAAGCTGCTCAGCGCGAAGAACGGACGAGCCCGACCATGTAGGCGAGCGCGGCCAGGCCGAGCAGCACGAGCTGCGTCAGGATCAGACGATCGTCTCTGTCGAACGCGATGCCGAGGGCGATCGAGGTGGAGACCAGGATCCCGCAGGCCACGCCCCAGCGCCCCGAGCCGCCGGCGCCACCACGGCGCCCGCTCCTCGCTCATCGAGTCGCGACGACGACGTACACCTTGCGCACCGGCTCGGTCACGTCCCAGGTCCCATGCCAGCCGTCCGGCTGGTGCACGGTCACCCCGGGGCGGAGCACGGCGACATCGCCGTCGGCCCCGGTGATCGTGCCGGTGCCGGCGACGACGTGGAACGTCTCGCAGACGCCGTCCTTCCGCGCAGGGGACGTCCACTCGCCGACCTCCCACACCCCTGTCTCGACGCGGCCGTCATCGCGCAGCACCGAGCCGACTCGACAGGCGCACCCCGGGTCGCACCTGCGCGAGGGCCGATCACCGTCAGCTGCGCAGCGATCGCGTCGGTGAGCGAGAGCTGGGGCGGATGTGCCACCGGGACAGGGTGCCACATCGACTGAGCGAAGCAGGGCGCCGTGACGCAGGTCCGGTCCGTCCGGTCCAGGTCCTACGCTCCGGCCATGGTGCTGGGCATCGTCGTGTTCGGGGCGGTCTTCCTGACCGGTCTCGGCGTCGGGACGATGACACGACGCCCTCTCACAACCGCCTGTCTCGTGGTCGGCGCCTTCTCGGCGCTGCTCGTGATCCAGGCGCACGAGCCGTTCGTCGCCTTCGCGTCGTTCGCGCTCATCGCGGTGGGTGGGCTCGTCCTCGACTCGGTGCGCGAGACGGTCGGGCTCCTCCTCGGCCGCTGATCGCCGGTCACACGGACACCGGCCGTGGCCCCGAAGACGGGGTCGGGCGCACGACCCCGTCGCACCTCCCGGTCGACGGCGTTGCCAGGCGGACGAGCTCGGGTTGGATCACCGCCCCTGCAGACTCGGCCGAGCCTCGCCGGCGACCGCAGCGAGCACCATGGCGTACTCTTGCTCCACGCGGGTGTGGCGGAACTGGTAGACGCGCCGGGTTTAGGTCCCGGTGGGCTTCGGTCCTTGGAGGTTCGAGTCCTCTCGCCCGCACTTGCACGGACCCTCGGAGGTGTGGGGAGGGGCCCCTCGCAGGGTCGCGAAGCGACCTGCCCCCCGGTCACGCGCGCGGCAACTGCTTGAATGGCGCCGTGGCCCAGGTCGAGCAGCTCGCGGACAACCGCGTCCGCCTCACGGTGGACGTCTCCGAGCACGAGCTCCACCACGCGGTCGAGCACGCGCAGAACGACCTCTCGGAGTCGGTGCGCATCCCGGGCTTCCGCAAGGGCAAGGTGCCGCAGGCGGTGCTGATCGCGCACGTCGGGAAGGACCGGGTCTGGGCCGAAGCCGTCGACTCGCACATCAGCGGGTGGTTCTGGAGCGCGGCGGCACGCGCGCGGCTCCGCCCGATCACGGCGCCCGACTTCGAGTACGAGCTGCCGACCACGCACGAGGAGCCCTGGCAGTTCGCCGCCACGGTCGAGGTGCAGCCCACCCCGGAGATCGTCGACTGGACGACCCTCGAGGTGCCGCGCGCCGAGGCAGAGATCCCGGCGGAGCTCGTCGAGCAGGAGCTCGAGGCGCTGCGCCAGTCCGTCGCCGAGCTCGTGCCGGCGGACGACCGCGAGGCCCGCGAAGGCGACACCCTCGTCGTCGACCTCCGCAACGAGGACGGACAGACCCAGTCGGACACCGTCGTCGAGCTGGGCAGCAGCCGCCTGGTCGAGGAGGTCGAGCAGGCGCTGATCGGCGCCAAGGTGGGCGACGAGCGGGAGGTCGTCTACGAGGTCGGCGAGGGAGGCACCGCCACCGTCGTCGTCACCGTCAAGCACGTCAACGAGAAGGTGCTGCCCGAGATCGACGACGAGCTCGCCCGCTCGGCGACCGAGTTCGACACGCTCGCCGAGTGGCGCACCGACGTCGAGGGGCGCATCCGCGAGGCGATCGACGACGAGATCGAGACTGCCTTCCGCGCCGCTGCCGTCGACGAGCTCGTCAAGGCGTCGGACGTCCAGGGCGCCGGCCCGCTCGTCGAGGCGCGCGCCCGAGAGCTGCTCAACGGCTTCCTGCGCTCGCTCTCCAACCGCGGGATCGCGCCTGACGCCTACTTCCAGGTCACGGGGCAGACACCGGAGCTGCTGACGGCGCAGATCCGCGCCGAGGCAGCGCACTCGGTTGCGCGTGAGCTCGCGCTCGAGGCCGTGGCCGACAAGGCCGGCATCGAGGTCACCGACGACGACGTCAAGGCGGTGATCCGCGAGCAGGCGGAGGCGGCGGGGGACGACCCCGACGAGGTGATCGAGGACATCTGGGCCCACGGGCACCAGGAGTCGCTCCGCGAGGACCTGCGGCTGAGGGAGGCGCTCGACCGGCTGGCGGCAGAGGTCAAGCCCATCTCCCTCGAGCAGGCAGCCGAACGCGACGAGCAGCGCGCCGCGCGCGACGCGATCTGGACGCCCGACAAGGAGAACGCCGAGGCGCCGAAGAAGTTGTGGACACCAGGAAGCGAGGAGAGCTGATGAGTCCCCTGATCCCGATGGTCATCGAGCAGACGTCCCGCGGTGAGCGGTCGTTCGACATCTATTCCCGTCTGCTCAACGAGCGGATCATCTTCCTGGGCACGCAGGTCGACGACCAGATCGCGAACCTGATCGTCGCGCAGCTGCTGCACCTCGAGTCGGAGGACCCCGACAAGGACATCTACCTCTACATCAACTCGCCCGGCGGGTCGGTGTACGCAGGTCTCGCGATCTACGACACGATGCAGTTCATCAAGCCGGACGTCTCGACCATCTGCGTCGGGATCGCGATGAGCATGGGCGCACTGCTTCTCGCAGGCGGCGCCGAAGGGAAGCGCATGTCCCTGCCGAACTCGAAGATCCTGATCCACCAGGTGTGGGGCGGGTACCAGGGGCAGGCCTCGGACATCGAGATCCATGCGAAGGAGACGATCGCGCTGAAGCGCAAGCTCGAGGAGATCATGTCCCAGCACACGGGACAGGAGATCGAGAAAGTGCGAGCTGACATGGACCGCGACTACTTCATGACCTCGGAGGAGGCCAAGGAGTACGGGATCGTGGACCGCGTGATCACCCACCGCTGAGGCAGCCCCGGGGTAGTCGTAACCGGCGAAGTGCAGTAAAAGGAGATCGATGGCCAGGGCGAGCGACGGCAACGAGCAGCTTCTCTGCAGCTTCTGCGGAAAGAGCCAGCGGCAGGTCAAGAAGCTGATCGCCGGGCCCGGCGTCTACATCTGCGACGAGTGCATCGATCTCTGCAACGAGATCATCGACGAGGAGCTCGCCGCTCCGGTCGCGCTCGACCTCGACAACCTCCCGCGGCCGCGTGACATCTACGCCGTCCTGAACGACTACGTCGTCTCTCAGGAGGAGGCGAAGCGGACGCTCTCGGTCGCGGTCTACAACCACTACAAGCGCGTGCGCATGGGCCAGCCCGAGGAGGGCGACGTCGAGCTGCAGAAGTCCAACATCCTGCTGCTCGGCCCGACCGGCTGCGGCAAGACGCTGCTCGCGCAGACGCTCGCCCGGATCCTGAACGTCCCCTTCGCGATCGCCGACGCGACCGCGCTGACCGAGGCCGGCTACGTCGGCGAGGACGTCGAGAACATCCTGCTCAAGCTCATCCAGGCCGCGGACTTCGACATCAAGAAGGCCGAGACCGGGATCATCTACATCGACGAGGTCGACAAGATCGCGCGCAAGGCCGACAACCCGTCGATCACGCGCGACGTCTCGGGCGAGGGCGTGCAGCAGGCGCTGCTGAAGATCCTCGAGGGCACGGTCGCCTCCGTGCCGCCGCAGGGCGGACGGAAGCACCCCCACCAGGAGTTCCTCACGATCGACACGACGAACATCCTCTTCATCTGCGGCGGGGCGTTCGCCGGGCTCGACAAGATCATCGCCCGGCGGATCGGCAAGAACGCCGTCGGCTTCGGAGCCGACGTCCGCTCGAAGACCGGTGAGGTGTCGTCCGACCTGCTCTCGCAGGTGATGCCCGAGGACCTGG
The DNA here is from genome assembly GCA_963849125.1 of uncultured Actinomycetes bacterium. Lineage (GTDB taxonomy): Bacteria > Actinomycetota > Thermoleophilia > Gaiellales > Gaiellaceae > Gaiella. The sequence continues at coordinate 181,211 of CAWKGI010000025.1, forward strand.
TCAACTTCGGCCTGATCCCCGAGTTCATCGGCCGCCTGCCCGTCGTCTCCGACGTGCACCAGCTGCGCCGTGACGACCTCGTGCGCATCCTCAGCGAGCCGAAGAACGCCCTCGTGAAGCAGTACCAGCGGTTCTTCGGCTACGACAACATCGAGCTCGTCTTCACCGAGGACGCGATGTGGTCGATCGCCGATCGCGCGCTCGAGCGTGAGACGGGCGCCCGCGGCCTGCGGTCGATCATCGAGAGCGCCCTCAACGACGTGATGTTCGAGCTCCCGTCGCGCCGCGACGTCTCGAAGTGCGTGATCACGCGCGAGACGATCACACGCGGGCAGAGCCCGACCCTGGTCACTACCGGCGGCCCGCTCGAGGACGAGGATCTCGGCGCCGTCGCAGACGGCACGGCGTAGCAGTCCCTGCTTGCGAGCGTGCGCCCCGCAGGAGCGGGGCGCACGCCGCAGGTATCCCCGTGTCCGCCTGTGGCGGACGCGGGGCAGATCCCTGAAGTGGCCTGCTGCCTGCGGCAGCGGCCAGGGTGTGGCGTTGCGTTGGCGCGTGGGGTCTGGCGCCGGCGCAGCCGGAGCCTGACCCCCGGTCTTGGTGTGGCACGGCGGGGTATCCGTCGGCCGTGTGTGCGGCGGACGCAGGGTGGGCGGTCTTGCTTGGGAGCGTCCGTTCCGCCTTCGCGGAGCGGACGCCGCATCCCTGGGGCCTGTTGCGCGGGACGCGGGGGCAGATCCCTGAGGTCGCCTGCTGATGGCGGCGCGGCAAAGACCCGCACCGGCGAGGAGTGCGTGGGAGCTGGCGCCGGCGAAGCCGGAACCCGACCCGCATCGCCGACTCGGCCGGTTCTACCACTCCACATTGCAGGAATTAATTTTCATGTATAATGGAGCCATGAACACCTCTCTCGAACCGCCTCCGGCGGCGCTCCACTGCCCGACGTGCGACGCCGTCCTCGTGCAGCTCGACCGGTCGGGCATCCACATCGACGCGTGCCCTCGCTGTCGGGGCATCTGGCTGGATCGCGGTGAGCTCGACCGGATCGTCGAGGAGGAGCGCCGCGCTCGTGAGACCGAGCTCGACGCCGACTTCATCGCGGAGATGCGAGGTCGGCGGACGACGCCGGCGGACGACACGCCGAAAGGTGACACGCGTCGTCGCTCGTCCTTCCTGGAGGATCTCTTCGACTTCGGTGGCTAGCTGCTCGCCCGACGTGCGGGCCCGTAACCCACGTCGCACGGCACGCGCGCATCACTCCCCTTTGCGCACGACGCCCCCAGCAGATGGTTGATCGCTGATTCAGGCGCCCCCGAGTGGGGGACCTGCGACGCTGCTTGGTGCAGGGCCCTCCCTGAGGAGACCGAATCACCCATCAACCGTCTAGCGCCGCCGAGCGGCTCCGGCGGGCTCCGTGCCCGCCGGAGCTTCCTTGCCAACCGATGTGCCTCGCCGCTCCGTACACTTGCCCGCGGTGACCGAGCAGCAGATGGACAGCCTATACCGCCCCGACGGCGTCGAACAGCGCTGGCAGCAGACATGGGAGGCCGAGGGCCTCTATGCGGCCGGCGCCGGCCGCCGTCGCGACGAGTCCTACGTCATCTGCGTGCCGCCGCCGAACGTCACGGGTGAGCTCCACATGGGGCACGCGCTCAACGGCTCGATCCAGGACTGCTTGATCCGTTGGCACCGGATGCTGGGGTACGACACGCTCTGGCAGCCGGGGTACGACCACGCAGGCATCGCCACGCAGAACGTCGTCGAGAGGGAGCTCGCGAAGGAAGGGCTGACGCGCCACGATCTCGGGCGCGACGCGTTCGTCGACCGCACCTGGGAGTGGTTGGAGACGACCGGTCGCACGATCATGGGTCAGTTCCGACGTCTGGGAGCGTCGATGGATTACGACCGTGAGCGGTTCACGCTCGATGAGGCGTACGTCCGTGCCGTGCTCACGTTCTTCGTGCGGCTCTGGGACAACGGCTGGATCTACCGCGCGAACCGGATCGTCAACTGGTGTCCGCACCACCAGACGGCGATCTCCGACCTCGAGGTCGCCCACGAGGAGATGGACGACACGCTCACCTACGTCACCTATCCGTTCGCCGACGGCGACGGGAGCGAGGGGATCACCATCGCGACCGTGCGGCCCGCGACGATCCTCGCGGACGTCGCCGTCGCCGTGCACCCGGACGACGAGCGCTTCCGGACGGCCGTGGGGCGCGAGGTGATCGTCCCCTTCGTCGAGCGCCGGGTCCCGGTGATCGCAGACGAGCGCGTGGAGCCGGAGTTCGGAACCGGCGCGCTCAAGATCACGCCTGCCCACGATCCCACCGACTTCGAGATCGGGCGCGCGCACGGGCTTCCCGAGCCCGCCGTGATCGGGCTCGACGGCAAGATGTCCGCCGAGGCTGGGGCTCTCGCAGGGCTGACGCAGAAGGACGCCGACGACGCCGTCATCGCGTGGGTCAAGGAGCGTGGCCAGCTGGTCAAGCGCGAGCACTACCGGCACGCGGTCGGCACGTGCGAACGCTGCCACTCGCGGATCGAGCCGCTCGTCTCCGAGCAGTGGTGGTGCCGCATGAAGGAGGCTGCGCACCCCGCGATCACCGCGCTGCAGGCGCGTGACGTGCGCTACCACCCCGAGTCGCAGCACCGGTTCGCGATCACGTCGCTGGAGGAGTCGCCCGACTGGTGCGTGTCGCGCCAGCTCTGGTGGGGGCATCAGCTGCCGATCTGGTACGCCCCGGACGGCCAGGTCTTCTGCGCCGTGAGCGAGGAGGAGGCGCAGGCGCGCGCGGGCGAAGGCGTCGAGCTGACCCGAGATCCCGACGTGCTCGACACGTGGTTCTCGTCGGCGCTCTGGCCGTACGCCACGCTCGGCTGGCCCGACGAGACACCCGAGCTCGACCGCTACTACCCGGGCAACGTCAACTCGACGGCACGGGAGATCATCCGCCTCTGGGAGAACCGGATGATCTGGACCGGGCTCGAGGCGCTCGGCGAGGTGCCCTTCACCGACGTGATCATCCACTCGACGGTGCTGGCGCCGGACGGCCGCCGCATGTCGAAGAGCCTCGGTACGGGCATCGACCCGCTGGAGACCGTCGACCAGCACGGCGCCGATGCGACGCGGTACGGCCTGCTCAAGATCTCCTCGACGCAGGACGTCCGCTTCTCCCCGGGCGCGATCGAGGAGGGGCGGAAGCTCGCCAACAAGCTGTGGAACGTCTCGCGGCTCATCCTCTCGAAGTCCGACCTGGTGACCCCGTCGCTGCGGCCGCACGCCCTCGAGGAGCAGTGGATTCTCGGGCGGATCGACGCGGTCCGCGCCGAGGTCGAGGAGGCCTGGGGACGATTCGATTTCGCGGCGGCCACCGCCGCGCTCTACCACCTGACGTTCGACGACTTCTGCGACTGGTACGCGGAGGCGCTCAAGCCGCGCCTCTACGACGGGGAGAAGGACGCGATCGCGACTGCGCTCATCGCCCTCGAGCGCCTGCTCGCCCTGCTGCACCCGGTGATGCCGCACGTCACCGAGGAGATCTGGTCGTACCTCCCGCACGGCGCGCCCGGTTGATCGTCTCGCCCTGGCCCGAGCCGGATCCCCAGTTCGGGCGCCGTCGGGCCCTCGACGCGGTTCAGCGGCGGCCGCGGACGTTCCGGCGCAGTGGGGTGCTGGTCGACCTCGCCACCGCCGACGAGCAGCGGATCTTCGCGGCGGTCGTGCGTCCCGAGCGGCAGAAGGCCACGGGCGACGTCGATGCCGAGCGGGCGCGCCTGCAGAACGAGATCTCGCGCGCGGAGAAGATGCTCGCGAACGAGCGGTTCGTCGGGAACGCGCCGCCCGAGGTCGTCGAGGCCGAGCGCGCAAAGCTCGAGCGCTACCGCTCGGAGCTCGACGCGCTCGCTAGTTCGCGCAAGCGGGATCCGCGGAGCGGATCCGCCGCTTGATCCCGCGGGTCCCGCTGGCGCGGGAGGCGCGGGCAGATCCCTGAAGGCGGCGGCTGCGCCGCCGCGGGGCTCGGTGGCGCGCTGCCGGGACGTGGCTTCAGCCGCGTCCCCGGGGTTCGCGTTGCAGCCGGTGCTGCCGGCAGTCGAACGCGGTGGGGGTGATCGCGGGGTCTGGCCGGGCGGAGCTCGGCCTGGGTTGCTGCGCGTCCCAGGGGCGTGGCTTCAGCCTCGCCCCCTCGCGCCCGGGCGTCGGTGCGTGGCGGCGAGCCGGGTGGGGTCGGGCAGCACGGCGGAGCGCGCTGGTGCGAGGATCCCGCCATGCCCGGCGCCGGTCCGAACGTCTCGTGGCTCGCGAGCCTCTCGCCCTGGCCGACCGACGGGTTCGGTCTCGACCGGATGCGCGCATTGCTCAGCCTGCTCGGCGAGCCCCAGCGAGGCCTGCAGGCGATCCACGTCGTCGGAACGAACGGCAAGTCGACGACCACGCGGATGATCGAGGCGCTGCTGCTCGCCGAGGGGATCGTCGCGGCGCGTATCTCTCGCCGCACATCACGAGCTGGGCGGAGCGCATCCGGGTCCAGGGAGCCGAGTGCGACCTCGAGCAGGTGCTCGACGTCGTCCGCGGCCCTGCGACCGAGACCGGGGCGACCCAGTTCGAGACGCTCACCGCAGCCGCGTTCGTGGCCTTCAGGAAGCGGGGACGTGACCGCCGCGGTCGTCGAGGCCGGCCTCGGGGGTCGCCTTGACGCGACCAACGTCCTCGACCGGACGATCGTGGTGGTCCTCACCAACGTCGGGCTCGAGCACACGGAGGTCCTCGGATCGACCCGGGAGGCGATCGCGCGCGAGAAGCTCGCCGTCGTGCGACCCGGCTGCACCGTCGTGCTCGGCGAGCCCGAGCACGAGCCGCTCGCCTGGGCTGCCGGCGCCGCAGAGGTCGAGGTCGTCACCTCGGGTGCCTCGGTCGACCTCGCCCACGCGGCCGTCGAGGCGTTCCTCGGATACGTGGTCGACCCCGCCCCCGCGCTTCGCGTCTCGCTTCCCGGGCGGCTCGAGCGACGGGCCGGCGAGGTCCGGGACGGCGCCCACAATCCCGACGGTGTCCGATGGCTCGTCGAGCGTCTGCGGCCGGAGCGGTTCACGCTCTGCGTGTCGCTGCTCGCCGACAAGGACGCCGACGCGATGCTCGCCGCGCTCTCGCAGCTCGGCTCGACGCTCGTCGCAACGGCGTCCTCGAACCCGCGTGTCCTCCCGGTGGACGCGCTCGCAGCTGTCGCCGGTCGGTACTTCGAGCGGGTCGAGCGGGTCGATGATCCCCTCGCAGCGCTCACGCTGGCGCACGGACTCGGGGAGCCCGTGCTGGTGACGGGATCGCTCTATCTCCTCGCCGACCTCGCCGCCGCGGAGCCCGCCGCATGAGCAGGATGCGCGAGCGGGTCACGGTGACGGGCGTTCGCGCTCATCCTCCTCGCGGTGATCCTCGGTCTGTCGTTCGTCGTCGGGTATATCCTCGGCAAGCTCCTCCTCTGATGCCCGTGCCGAACCTCGCCTCCACTCTCCCGCTCGCCGGAAACCTCGACGTCGCCCGCAACGTCGGCGGTGTTCCTCGTCGTCGTGTTCTGGCTCGGCACGGCGTACTGGGTCGTGAAGGACGCCCGCCGCCGGATCGACGACCCGTGGCTCGTCGCGATGGCGGCGATCCTCGGGCTCTTCCCGCCCGTTCGTCGGCCCGCTGATCTACATGCTCTTCCGCCCGCCGGAGACGCTCGCCGACCGGCGCGAGCGCGAGCTCGGGCTCAGCGCGATGGAGGAGCGCCTTGCCGGACGACGACCTCCGTTGCCCGACCTGCCGGGGACGGGTCGACTCGACCTTCGTCGTGTGCCCGGTCTGCACGACCCGCCTCAAGCAGGCGTGCGCATCGTGCGGCGCGCCGCTCGAGGCGATCTGGCAGGCCTGCCCGTACTGCGCGACCCCATCCCGCACGGGCTGGGCGTGGCCGACGAGGTCCTGCAGCCGCTGCGCAGCACCGGCAAGGCCGCACCTGAGCCGCCGTCTGCCGGGGTGCGGGCGTGGCTCCTCCCGGTGCGCTCGCCGCACCCCGCCGTCTGCGTCACGCGCGTCTCGCGCCGGGTCGCAGCGTGTGCGACTACCCTGCGCCGCATGGCTACCGAAACCACACTCGTCCTGGTCAAGCCGGACGGCGTCCGCCGCGGTCTCTGCGGTGAGGTCGTGTCCCGCTTCGAGCGTCGCGGCTACGAGCTGCGCGGCGCCCGCCTGCTGAAGATCACCAAGGCCGCTCGCGCAGCAGCACTACGCCGAGCACAAGGGCAAGCCGTTCTTCGGCGAGCTCGTCTCGTTCATCACCTCCGGCCCCGTGCTGGCGCTCGCCGTCCGCGGCGAGGACGCGATCGCCGGAGTCCGCACGATGATGGGCGCGACCCATCCCGCGAACGCGGCTCCGGGCACGATCCGCGGTGACTTCGCGACGCTGCTCTCCGAGAACGTCGTGCACGGCTCCGACTCGAGGGCGAGCGCGAAGCGCGAGCTCGCGCTGTTCTTCCCCGAGGGGCTCACCTAGCGTGCGGGGTGGGAACCGCAGGAGCGGATCCCACCCCCAGGTCTCCCCGGGTCCCGCTGGCGCGGGCCGCGGGGCAGACCCCTGAAGCAGCCTGCCGCCGGGGGCGGCGGCTGGTGCCGGCCTGGATCAGTGTCGGTCACGGTCTGCCTGCGGCCGGCCGAGCCGGCCTTCGGCCCGACGCGGTGGCTCATGGCTCAACGGATCGCGCCGTGGCGCCCGCGGTGAGCGGCGACGTACGATCCTGCGGATGAGCGACATCTCCGACGACGCGAAGCGCAATCGCGAGGCCTGGACCGAGGCGAACGCCGAGTACACCGACGGCAAGGCCGAGGAGACCTGGGCGAAGGACGCGATCACGTGGGGCGTCTGGGGCGTCCCCGAGGAAGGGCTCGGCACGCTCGGGCCTGTCGAGGGCCGAGACGTGATCGAGCTCGGCTGCGGCACGGCCTACGTCTCTGCCTGGCTCGCCAAGCGTGGCGCGCGACCCGTGGGGGTGGACGTGACTCCCGCGCAGCTCGACACCGCCCGCCGGATGCAGGAGCGGTTCGACCTGCGGTTCCCGCTGATCGAGGCGAGCGCCGAGGATGTGCCGCTTCCCGACGCGAGCTTCGACCTCGTCGTCTCGGAGTACGGCGCGAGCATCTGGTGCGATCCGCATCGCTGGATCCCCGAGGCGCACCGGCTGCTGCGTCCGGGCGGCCGGCTCTGGTTCCTCCGCAACAGCACGATCTCGATGCTGTGCGCGCCCGACCTCGAGGAGGACAGGGTCGGCACGACCTGCTGCGCCCGCAGCGCGGCCTCGGGCGCCTCGAGTGGCCCGACGAGGTGGGCGTCGAGTGGCAGCTCCCGCACGGCGAGCTCTTCCGGCTGCTGCGGCGGACGGGCTTCGACGTCGTCGACCTGGTCGAGCTCTACCCGCCCGACGACGCCGAGGAGCACCCGTACTACTCGTTCGTCCCCCTCGCGTGGGCGCGGCAGTGGCCGGCCGAGGAGATCTGGGTCGCGGTCAAGCGGTGAGCGGGCCGCTCGTCCTCGCCTCGACGTCGCCGCAGCGGCGCGCGATCCTCGAGCAGCTCGGGATCCCCTTCGTGGCCGTGGCGCCGTCGTACGAGGAGCACGACCCGCCCGACGCCGATCCCGTGGCGCTCGTCCGCGAGCACGCCCACGGCAAGGCCGCGAGCGTCCATGCCGACGGCGCCTGGACGCTCGGCGTGGACACGACCGTGCACCTCGACGGCCGCGTCTACGCGAAGCCGCGCGGAGAGGACGGCGCGCGCGCGATGCTCGCCTCGCTGGCGGGCCGCACCCACGCTGTCGTCTCGGGCGTGTGCCTGCTCGGCCCCGGCGTCGAGCGGCGTCGAGGAGGCCGTCACGCTCGTCACGTTCCGCTCGCTCGACGACCGGGCGATCGACGCCTACGTCGCGGCCGGCGAGTGGGAGGGACGCGCGGGCGGCTACGCGATCCAGGGTCTCGGGGCACGGCTCGTCGAGCGCATCGACGGCGACTACCTGAACGTCGTGGGCCTGCCCGCGGCGCTCGTCGTCGGGCTGCTCGAGACACACGTGCCGGCGCTCCTCGCGCGCTGAGCGGCGCCACCGGGCGGATCGTCACCCGCGGCGAGGGTGGAGGTCGCGTCGGGTCGCCGCGGCGGCGGCCACGGCCCGGACCGAAGAACCCGCTGCAAATCGGGCGGTCGCTACACTCCGCCTCCCATGGGCCTCTTTCGCTCGATGACCGGCTTCGGCGGCCGCGACATGGCCGTCGACCTCGGCACCGCCAACACGCTCGTCTACGTGCGCGGGCGCGGCATCGTGCTCTCCGAGCCGTCGGTCGTCGCGATCGACCAGCGCACAGGCGACGTCCACGCGGTCGGCGTCGAGGCGAAGCGGATGCTCGGGCGCACGCCCGGGCTCGATCTCCGCGATCCGCCCGCTGAAGGACGGCGTGATCGCCGACTTCGACGTCACCGAGCAGATGCTCCGCCACTTCATCCAGAAGGTGCACCAGCACCGCTTCGCGCACCCGCGCGTCGTCGTCTGCGTTCCCTCGGGCGTGACCGGGGTCGAGAAGCGCGCCGTCGAGGAGGCGACGCTGTCCGCGGGTGCACGGCAGGCCTACCTGATCGAGGAGCCGATGGCCGCCGCGATCGGCGCCGGGCTCCCGGTCGCCGAGCCGACCGGGAACATGATCGTCGACATCGGCGGCGGCACCACCGAGGTCGCCGTGATCTCGCTCGGCGGCATCGTCGTCTCGCAGTCGCTCCGCGTCGGCGGCGACGAGATGGACGACGCGATCGTCACCCACATCAAGAAGGAGTACAAGCTCCTCGTGGGCCAGCAGACGGCCGAGGAGATCAAGCTCGAGATCGGCTCCGCGCACCGCATGAAGGAGGAGGTGCAGGCCGAGGTGCGCGGGCGCGACATGCTCACGGGCCTGCCGAAGACGGTGATCATCACCTCCGACGAGATCCGTCGGGCGCTCGACGAGCCTGTCTCCCAGATCGTCGACGCGATCAAGTCGACGCTCGACAAGACGCCGCCGGAGCTGTCCGCGGACATCATGGATCGGGGCATCGTCCTCGCCGGCGGCGGCGCCCTGCTGATGGGGCTCGACGAGCGGTTGCGCCACGAGACGCACATGCCGGTGCACCTCGCGGAGAGCCCGCTCACCTGCGTCGCGGTCGGCTCCGGGCGAAGCCTCGAGGAGTTCGAGTCGTACGCACGCTCGAACCGGGGTCGTGGGCGTCGAAGCAACGGTCGCCGCTAGGTGCTCGGGCTTCGCGCGACCACCTAGCCAGAACGGGCAGTCTCACCCCGCCGCGCTTCACGGGAACCTCACGTTTTCCGGCCAGGGAGCCCGGTACACTGGCCCGGAGTGCCTCGCAACCGCACCGCACGCTCCGCGGTGCTGGGCTCCCGCGTCCAGCGTCCCGCATCCGGGCAGGCCACCTCGAGGACGTCCGCCGCGCTTCGGCGCCGGCTGATCGTCGGTGGTCTGATCCTCGTCTCCCTCGTCCTCGTGACGTTGTCGTTCCAGCGACCCGACGGGGCGCTGTCGCGTGCGCAGGACGCCGGTGCCTCCGCGCTCCGGCCGCTCCAGGTCGGAGCCGACCGGGTCGCCGAGCCGTTCCGTGACGCCTGGGCGTGGTTCGACAGCCTCTTCGGTGCCCGCTCGGACGCCGAGCGCCTCGAGAAGGAGAACGACGCGCTGCGGCAGCAGATCGTGCGCAACCAGCTGGCGGCCGAGGAGAACGTGCGGTTGCGGCGTCTCCTGCGGTACCTCTCCGGGCCGGCGTTCCCCGAGGGGTACGACGGAGTCGCCGCAGCCGTGATCGCGCGCGCCGGCCGGGGCGTACGCCCAGGCGATCGTCGTCGCAGCGGGCCGCAAGGACGGCGTGCAGGAGGACGACCCGGTCGTCACCGAGGACGGTCTCGTCGGCCGGGTGACGAGGGTCGACGGAGAGCGAGTCGAGGGTCATGCTCCTCACCGACGACCAGAGCGCCGTGTCCGCGCTCGACCTCACCACGAACGCCGCCGGCATCGTTCGTCGTGGACAGGGGCCGCGGGCGGCGCTCCGGCTCGACCGGGTGCCGAAGGAGCAGCGGATCAGGCCCGGCGACGTGATCGTCACCGCCGGCTGGCGGTCGCCGCGTCTGTCCTCGATCTACCCGCGAGGCATCCCGATCGGCGAGGTCACGAGCGTCGGGCAGTCCGACACCTACCCGTACAAGCAGGTGCAGGTGAGCCCCTATGCCGACCTCGCCGGGCTCGACGCCGTGCTCGTCCTCGTCGCCGAAGGAGCGCCCGTGACGGTCGCGCTCCGGGCAGCGCCGCTCGTGCTCGTCGCGGCCGTGGTGCAGGTGTCGCTCGTCTCAGGCTCCCGTCTGCTCGGAGCCGAGCCGGACGTCCTGCTCGTCACGCTCGTCGCGATCGCCTTGCTGCGCGGCTCGGTCGTCGGGGCGTGCGCCGGCTTCGCCGCCGGGGTGCTCGTCGACGTGATGACCCTCGGCACGCTCGGCGTCACGTCGATCCTGCTGGTCGTCGTCGGGTACTGGGCGGGACGGTATGGCGAGACCACGGGGCAGGGACGTGCGTACGCCCCGTCCCTGACTGCGTTCACGGCCACGATCGGTGTGGCGTTCGGCGGCGCCGCGCTCCACTACCTGCTCGGCGAGACGGTCGCGGCGACGGAGGTTCTCCGCTCGGTCCTCCCGTCCGCGCTGCTCGCGTCCGTCCTCGTCCTCGGCGTGATGCCGCTCTGCCGCATCGTCCTCGGCACGTCGATCCAGCAGCCACGCGCGCGAGGAGTGGAGCTTGTCTAGCCCGCCGTACGGCGAGCGGCGGTCGCCGTCGCGCCGCTTCCTCCCGCCCGAGCCAGGGCTCGAGGCGCCGCACCGGCTCACGCCCGGCCTCGCCCTTCGGGTCGGCGTGCTCGGAGCGGTGGCGATCGCGATCTTCGCCGTGCTGTTCGTCCGGCTCTGGTCGCTCCAGGTGCTCTCTGGCGACCGGTATCTGGAGGCCGCGCAGGACAACCAGCTGCGGACGATCAAGGTCGAGGCGCCGCGCGGCACGATCGTCGATCGCAACGGCAGGGTGCTCGTCGACAACGTTCCGGGCACCGCGGTCAAGCTCTGGGTCGGCGACCTCCCGAAGCAAGGTCGGTTCCAGGTGATCACGAAGCTGGCGGCCGTGCTGAACGTCCCGGCCGGACGGCTCGCGAAGGAGGTCGACGAGCGACGCTTCGACCCGCTCAACCCGATCATCGTGAAGACCGCGGTCGGCGAGGAGCAGGTCGCCTACCTCTACGAGCACCAGGAGGAGTTCCCCGGCGTCCAGATCCAGCAGACCTACCTCCGGAACTACCGCAACGGCTCGCTCGGCGCCCAGATCCTCGGGTACATCGGCGAGATCTCGCCGGGTGAGCTCGACAGGCTCGCCAAGGAGGGCTATCGGGCGGGGGACAAGATCGGGAAGGTCGGGATCGAGTCCCGGTACGACCTCTACCTCCGCGGCCAGCCGGGCGAGGCGCAGATCCGCGTCGACTCGCTCGGCCGACCGCAGAGCGAGCTCGAGCTGCGTCGCGAGGCGCGTGCCGGAAACGCGGTGCGCCTCACGATCGACGCCGGGCTGCAGCGGGCGGCCGAGCGCGCGATCGTCGACGGGATCGAGAAGGCTCGTGCGAGCGGCTCGTACTTCGCGAACGGCGGCGCGATCGTCGCGCTCGACCCGCGCGATGGAGCCGTGCTCGCGATGGCGTCGTACCCGACCTTCAAGCCGTCCGTCTACGTGGGTCGCGTCGATCCGAAGAAGATCGAGCCACTCGTGAACGAGAAGGCTGCCCGTCGCGCCAACTACCCCGGGCTGAACCGCGTGACCCAGGCCGAGTACCCGCCGGGCTCCACCTGGAAGCCGATCACCGCGCTCGCCGCGATGCAAGAGCACAAGCTCGCGCCGTACGAGTCGATCCCGTGCACGCCGACGGCCACCTACGGGCTCGACAAGTTCCCGTTCAAGAACTGGGACCCGTACATCAACCGCCCGATCACGTTGGCAGAGGCTCTCTCGCGCTCGTGCGACACGTACTTCTACGACGTCGGCTACCGGTTCTACCTCGCCGGAAACGACGGCCGCTCTCGGATGCAGGAGTGGGCGAGGCGCTTCGGCTTCGGCGTTCCCACCGGCTTCAGCCTCGGCTCCGAGACCGTCGGCCTCGTGCCGACGCCTGCGTGGCGCAAGAAGGCCTTCACGAGCGACTGGGATCGCGCCTGGAACCCGGGAGACTCGATCCAGCTCGCGATCGGGCAGAAGGAGGTGCGGGTCACGCCGCTCCAGATGGCGCGGTTCTACGCGATGATCGCGAACGGCGGGAAGCTCGTGACGCCGTACGTCGTGCAGTCGGTGGAGACCCCCGGTGCGAACGGGCAGTCATCGGTCGTGCTCCAGCGGTTCGCGCCCGAGCCCCCGCGCTCCGCGGGCGTCGACCCCGCTGCCCTTCAGGTCGTCCGGGACGGGCTGTTCTCGGCGACGCATTCGTCGTACGGGACGTCGTCGGGCGTGTTCGGCACGTATCCGATCCCGATCGCCGGCAAGACCGGGACGGCGGAGAAGGTCGTCCAGATCCCGGGCTACCCGGCTGGCCACCTCGAGGACCAGTCCTGGTGGTGCGGATACGGCCCCAGCGACGCCGAGGCGAAGATCGTCGTGTGTGCCGTCATCGAGAACGGCGGCCACGGGTCGACGTCGGCGGCGCCCGCGGCCCTCGAGGTCTTCGAGAGGTTCTTCGGCGTGAAGGGCGGGGCCCCCCAGCTCGTGAAGACGGACTGATGATCGCCGACGCCGGTCGTTCAGCTGTCGCCACCCGCCGCGCGTCGAGCGTCGAGCTCACCGGTCTCCTCCGGCGGCTCGACTGGGTGCTCCTGCTCGCCGTCGCCTGCCTGGTCGGCTACGGGCTGTGGGCGATCGGAGGGATCACGCGGTTCGACGTGCCAGGCGACCCGCAGGCGTTCGTCGTCCGGCAGGGGATCGCCGCCGCCGTCGGCGTCGTCGGCTTCCTCGTCGTGCTCGCCACTCCGCTCGACCTCTTCCAGCGAAGCTGGAAGGCCATCTACGGGGGCACGATCTTTCTGATGGCATTCACCTTCGGGTTCGCCGAGGCGATCCGAGGCTCCAAGCGCTGGATCGACATCGGCCCGTTCCAGTTCCAGCCGTCGGAGTTCGGCAAGGTGCTGTTCGTCCTCGCGCTGGCCGGTTTCGTCGTCGGCCGCCGGGATCGGATCGGCGAGCTTCGCACGGCGCTCGCGACCATCGGGCTCGCGCTGCCACCGATGATCCTCGTGTTCCTCCAGCCCGACCTCGGCACAGCGCTCGTCTACGCCGCCGCGCTCACCGCGGTGCTCTTCGTCGCAGGCGTGCGGTGGCGGCACCTCGTGCTGCTCGGCGCCGTCGGACTCGTCGTCGTCATGTCCGTCCTGTGGCTGCTTCCCGCCGCGGGGCTCCAGGTGTTGAAGCCGTACCAGGTCGAGCGGCTCATCGGGTTCACGAACCCCGATGCCGACCCACGCGGTCTCACGTACAACGTCACGCAGTCGATCACGGCGATCGGCGCCGGTGGGATCGACGGCAGGGGGGTCGTGGAGGCGAGCCAGACCCGCCTGGACTACCTCCCCGAGCACGCCACCGACTTCGTCTTCGCCTCGTTCGCCGAGCAGCGCGGGTTCTTCGGGGCCGCGGTGCTCCTGCTCCTCTACCTCCTCGTCGTCTGGCGCGGGCTGCGCATCGTGACCGTCGCGGGCGATCTGTACGGGGCCGTGGTCGCGGGCGGGATCACGTTCGCGTTCCTCTTCCAGGTGTTCGTCAACGTCGGCATGACGATGGGCGTCGCGCCCGTCACGGGGATCCCCTTGCCGTTCATGACCGTCGGTGGCTCGTCGATGGTGTCTAACCTTGTCGCCATCGGCATCCTCCAGTCCATCCACGCCCGTGGCACCGCGGTGCCGTTCCGCCGGTAGATGCTCGGCGTCGGCCCACGCGACGTGATCGGGGTGCTGCGTGAGGCGCAGCGCAGCCCTGCCTCCAGGGGGCCGATCGTCGTCTCCGGGACCCGGGGCGGCGGAGGTCGCTGCCGCGTTGCGCGAGGGCGGGGAGGCCGGCCTCGTCGCGGTCGCAGGCGACCCTGCCGGCGCTGCGGCGCTCGTGCGGATCGTCGAGGGGGCCGTCGGCGCCCACGACGAGCAGCAGCTTCGGATGGGCGCGCGCGCGGGGATCCCGCTCGTCGCGCTCGTGCGCGACTCGATCGTCGAGCGGGTGCCGTACGTGCTCGCGACGGACGTCGTCGCCTGGCCGGCGGGAGCGCCGCTGCCACTCGAGCGACTCGCCGACGCGCTGGCCGACGGGCTGCGTGACGACGCCGTCGCGTTCGCCGCCGGGCTGCCGGCTCTGCGCGGATCCGTCGTCGGTCGGCAGGCGCACGACGCCGCCCTCTCTGCCGCCATGCTCGGGTTGCTGCGAGGGCGGAGCGGGCCGCTCACGCCGGCGATCTCGTTGCTCCAGGCGCGCATGCTTCGCCGCGTCGAGCTGGCGCGCGGCGCCGAGCCGCCCACCCAACCACAGGGTGTCGCGGCCGCCGCAGGACCGGAGCTCGTGGCCGCGCTGGCCACGGGCGCAGTCTGCCGATCGCTCGTGCGCTCGCTCCCGGTGCGAAACCGCGTCATCGACGCCGCGGTCGCCTACGGCGGGACGCTCGCTCTCGCGACGGTCGTCGACCTCACGCTGCGGCGACGGTAGCCCGCCCTCCGGCCGTCTCGTCGGGCCGGGAATCGTGTCCGTCCGGTCCGGGACCTAGGATCGCGTCCGACCACGAACCCGAGAAATGGGAGGGCGACGGTGCCGGACACCGAGCTGGCGGAGGAGCTGCTGCAGATCGAGGAGGCCGACGCCTGGTTCGAGTACCTCGAGGCGACCCGCGGGCAGACGGCGTCGCGGTACGACGAGGTCGAGCTGTGGGCGTGGGCCCGGCTCGGGCAGAGGCTGCGCGCGGTTCGTGCACGGCGGGCACGGCTCCGCCCGGCCGCGGCCTGACCCGTCCTCGCTCCTCCCACGGGACGTCTGCTGCCCGGCGAAGCAACGGTCCGCGATGCGGTCGCACGCTCCGCGTGCCCGTCTGCGAACGACGAGGCTGATAGCCTGTCGGGCGAGGCCGATGGCCACCGAATTCCACATCCGCTGCGCGAGGCCGACCGTGACCGTCGTCACGGCTGCTCGCCCGCGCGCGCTACAACGAGGAGAAGGACTACTTGCCCTGGTTCAGGTTTCTGAAGAAGAGCACGGATTCACCGGCGGAAGAGACCGCCGACACACCACAGGACGTCGCAGCACCAGCTGAGCCGACGGAAGCCCTCGCGAACGCGAGCGCGGGCGTCGACGCCGACGCGACCGGCGAGAACGACGAAGCCGACGACGCCGACGCGGACGCCTCAGAGGACGGCGAGCCTGCCCGCCGCAGGCGCCGCCGCGGTAGCCGCGGCGGCCGACGCCGCAGCAAGGGGACCGCGGGAGCACACCCCGTGCCTCCGATGACGAGGGCGCGGCCGACGACGCCGACGCACCGGTGGCTGCCGGAGAGAACCGCCGCGGCGCCGAGAAGCAGCCCGCCAAGGACAGCGGCGGAGGGCGCGGCGAGCGTGGAGCGGAGCGCAAGGACGGTCAGCAGCGTCGCCGCTCGGGCTCGTCGCAGCAGCGCCGAAAGCAGGCGCCGCGGCGTGCGCCGCTCCCGGAGGCGAAGCGCGAGGTCCTGATCTCCGTCGACGTCGGGGAGCAGCGCGTCGCGATCCTCGAGGACGACCAGGTCGCCGAGGTCTACCTCGAGCGGCCCGAGAGCCGGTCGATCGTCGGGAACATCTATCTCGGCACGGTCGACAACGTGCTGCCCGGCATGGAGGCGGCGTTCGTCGAGATCGGCCTGGAGAAGAACGGCTTCCTCTATGTCGACGAGATCGTCGTGCCCGAGCTCGAGGGCAAGCGGCACGGCAAGAAGATCCAGGATCTGATCTCCCGTGGCGAGAAGATCCTCGTCCAGGCGGTCAAGGATCCGATGAAGACGAAGGGTGCCCGGCTCACGACCGAGATCTCGCTGCCCGGCCGGTTCCTCGTCCTCGTGCCGAACGGCGAAGGTCTCGGCGTCTCGCGGCGTCTCGAGGACGCCGAGCGCCAGCGGCTGAAGGACATCCTCAAGCCGATCGCCCCGAAGGAAGGCGGCGTGATCGTCCGCACCGCGGCCGAGGGCGCCTCTGCCGAGGACGTTGAGCGCGACCTCGTCTTCCTCCAGCGACTCTGGAAGACGATCCAGACGCGGGCCGAGCCCGCCAAGGCGCCCGAGCTCGTGTACCAGGAGGCTGAGCTGCCCCTGCGGATCGTGCGCGACCTCTTCGCCGGAGACTTCCTCGCGGCGTACGTCGACAACGACCGGACCCACAAGCGCATCGTCGGGTACCTGAAGAAGACGTCGCCGCACATGGTCGAGCGCGTGCACCGCTGGAAGGAGAAGGACAGGCTGTTCGAGCAGTTCGGTGTCGAGAAGGAGATCGCCTCGACGCTCGACCGACGGGTCGACCTCCCGTCGGGCGGGTATCTGATCTTCGACTACGCCGAGGCGTTCACCGTGATCGACGTCAACACCGGACGGTTCGTGGGCTCCCGCTCGAAGAACTCGACGCAGCGACTCGAGGACACCATCGTCAAGAACAACCTCGAGGCCGTGAAGGAGGTCGTGCGCCAGCTCCGGCTGCGCGACATCGGCGGGATCATCGTCATCGACTTCATCGACATGGCGAACCAGAAGAACCGCACGGCCGTCGAGGAGGCGCTGCGCTCGGAGCTCGAGCGCGATCGCACAAAGACCTACGTCGTCGAGATCTCTCCGCTCGGGCTGGTCGAGATGACCCGCCAGAACATCACGGACGGGCCGCGAGAGGTCATGACGCGGAAGTGCCCCGCCTGCGGTGGCGACGGGATAGTCGTGTCGGATCAGACGCTCGCGATGCAGGTGGAGCGCAAGCTCCGGGCGCTCGCGGCAGGTGGGGCCGGCTCGCGGGTCCAGGCCTATCGCGTCGCAGTCCATCCGCGGACGCTCGCGCTGCTCGTCGGGCCCGGCGGGCAGCGCCTGGCCGACCTCGAGGAGTCGACGCGTCGCCGCTTCTTCCTCGAGCCGGCAGAGGGGCACGCCCACGGCGACCACTTCGAGGTTCTTGCCGAGGGCAAGCTCGACGATCTGCGGCCCGCTTCTCCGATCGAGGAGGGCGCCCAGCTCGAGGTGAAGCTGGTCGAGCTCGGGCTCCACGATTCGAGCACCGGCGTGGCGAAGGTCGACGGCGTCGACGTGATCGTCGCCGGCGCCGCCAAGCTCGTCGGCAAGAAGGCGACCGTCGTCGTCGGCCGTGTGCTCGCCGGCCAGGCGTTCGCAACACAGGTGGAGGGCGCCGGCGTGCCCGCGGCGATCACGTTCGAGAGCGAGGCGGAGAAGCCGACCCGTGCCCCCGCGCGACGGAAGGCATCGGACCCCACGGAGCCTACGGCGACCGTTGACGAGAGCGCAGGTCGGAGCGACGACAGCGAGGACGCCGCCGCCACGACGGCCGGCGTCGCCGCGATCGACGACACGCGGGAGATCGGCGATGCGGCTGACGCCGAGGAGCCCGAGGGCGAGGACGGCGATGCTGTCGGTGAAGCCGATGACGCCGACGGGGTCGCACCCGTCAAGAAGAAGACGCGCCGAGGCTCGCGTGGTGGGCGGCGCCGCAAGAAGCGCCCGGTCGACGCCGACGGCGCGCCGATGGGCGACACGGAGGCAGGCGAGGGCGAGACCCGATCCGGATCTCGACGACGACGCGCCGGCGGAGGCCGCAGAGGTCGAGACCGCCGACGGTTGGGTCGACGGCCGCGGCCAAGCCGCGTGCTCCGCGGGCCAGGCGGGCGCCGAGGATCCATCTCCCGGAAGACGACCGACGGCCCGGCGAGGAGGACGCGGCGCCAGCAGCGACGCCGGCGCGCGCCGACGAAGCAGTCGGCGACCTGAGCGATGAGACGGCCGGCGACGCCGGCGACGATGCCGTCGGCGAAGACGTGACCTCCACGACAGGCGGCGACGACGTGGACGGTCAGACCCCGGCACCGAGGAAGCGCACGCGGCGTGGCTCGCGCGGCGGTCGCAACCGGAAGAAGAAGCCCGCAGCGGCTGGAGGCGACGGCACGGGCGAGGGCGGCGACGGCGTGCCGGAGGCGGTCGGCGCCGACGCGTCGACGGACGACGGCTCCGCGCCAGAGACCGGGGCCGACGAGCCGTCGCACGACGGCGCGCTGGCTGCGAGGGTCTCCTCCGACGCCAACGGCGAGGTGTCGGAGATCGTCGCCGACGTGGATCTCGCCGAGCCTCGCGCCGAGCACGCGGATGAGCCGGCAGCAACCGAGAGTCGTGCCGCGGCCGATTCCGGCGAGCGCGCCGCCGATGACGTCGAGAGCGAGACGCCGGACGTAGACGGCGGGTACGTGCCCATGTCCCAGTGGATCGACGACTTCGACCGCCCCCGCGGGCGGAGCTGACCCACCACCGCGCCGTGGAAGTGCGCTACAATCCACCGGCTCGCGGGCACCTGCCCGCGTTTTCCACGTCAGAAGGCATCGGGCAATGAGCTACGCGATCATCTCCGTCGGCGGCAAGCAGTACCGCGTCCAAGAGGGCGAGCGCCTGCTCGTCGATCGCGTTGCGCTCGAGGACGGGGCGACGTTCACGCCTCCCGTCCTGCTCGTCGGCGGTAACGACTCCCCGTCGATCGCGCCGGACGACGTGGTCGTGACCGCGAAGGTCCTCGGTGAGGCGAAGGGTCCCAAGATCCGCATCGGGAAGTACAAGAAGCGGACGGGCTACAAGCGTCACACAGGGTTCCGCGCGTCGCTCACCCAGATCCAGATCGAGTCGATCGGGGCCGGGAAGGCACGTGCCACTGCGACGAAGGCGGCGCCGGCCGCGGCTCCCGTCGAGGACGCGCCGACCGCCGAGGTCGCCGTCGCCGCACCCGCGGGTCTGCCCGATGGCTATGCGGAGATGACCGTCGCCGACAGTCAAGTCCGCCGTGGGCTCGTGGAGCCGCGACGCGGTCGAGGCGGCACTCGCCTACGAGCAGGAGCACGGCAAGCGCAAGGGCGCGATCGCAGCGCTCGAGTCGGCACTCGCGGAGGAGGGCAGCTAGATGGCGCACAAGAAGGGCCTCGGGTCCTCGAAGAACGGTCGCGACTCGGAGAGCAAGCGCCTCGGCGTGAAGATCTTCGCCGGCCAGCAGGTGAAGGCCGGGATGATCATCGTGCGCCAGCGTGGCACGCGGTTTCGCCCGGGTGCAGGCGTCGGCATCGGTCGCGACGACACGCTGTTCGCGCTGCGCGCCGGGAATGGTCGAGTTCCGCCGCAGCGGCGAGCGCCGCTTCGTCTCGGTGGCCGAGTCGGCTGCCGAGTAGCGCGCACGACCTCCACCGATGAGATGGGGCCGCGCGTGAGCCCGGTGCGTCCGCGAACCCGGTGCTCCGATTCGCGTTGGAGCTCTGGCCGTTGCGTCGATCGCGACCTGGGCGTTCGGCACGGCAGACACCCGTGCGGCACGTGCGCTGCTCGGCTCGGCGTCCCGCTGCTCGCAGCGCTCGCCTGGGGCCTCGTGGTCTCCCCGAGGCCTGGCGTCACCTCACCGAGCCGACCGCCACGTCGCGGCCGCGCACGGGCTGATCGTGTTCCACGATCGCGCAGCCGTGCTGCTCCGCGCCGGGCGCGGCGGCGACGGCGGGCTCAGCTTCCGGCGCGAGAAGTTCGTGCCGCGAGGGCGGTCCCGACGGTGGCGACGGCGGACGCGGCGGAGACGTCGTGATCGAGGCCGACGCCGCGCTTCGCGACCTCTCGTTCTTCCGTGGCAAGACGCTCGTTCGACGCCGGGTCGCGGCGGCAACGGCCGTGGCACGCGCAAGCACGGCGCCGACGGCGCCGACGATCGAGCTGCGCGTCCCGGTCGGCACGCAGGTGTGGGGGGACGAGGGCCAGCTGCTCGCCGACCTCGCGCGGCCCGGCGCTCGGGTGACGGTGGTGCGGGGCGGCAACGGCGGGCCGCGGGAACGCGCGGTTCGCGACCCCGACGCGTCAGACTCCGCGGTTCGCGGAGGTCGGCATCTCGGGGGAGTCCGCGAGCGTCGAGCTGCGGCTCAAGCTGATGGCCGACGCGGCGCTCGCCGGGCCTGCCGAACGCCGGCAAGTCGTCGCTGCTGCGCCGGATCTCGAACGCGACGCCGAAGGTCGCGGACTATCCGTTCACGACGCTGCAGCCCGTGCTCGGGACGGTCGAGTCGCCCGACGGCGCGCAGCTGACGGTCGCCGACGTCCCGGGGCTGATCGAGGGCGCTGCAGACGGGGTCGGGCTCGGCCACGACTTCCTCGCCCACCTCGAGCGCGCGCGCCTGCTCGTCCACGTGATCGACGCGTCCGAGGGCGATGCCGACGAGCGGTTCCGCATGATCGACCGTGAGCTCGCGCTGTACGGCGCCGGCCTGGAGACCCGTCCGCAGGTCGTCGTCCTCAACAAGGCCGATCTCACGCTCGAGCCGGCGCCCTTCGGCATCGCGGACGACCGGATCGTCGCCGTGCACCGCGTCTCGTGCGCCACCGGACACGGGATCCCGGAGCTGGAGCATGCGCTCTTCGCGCTGTGCCCCGCCGCGCCCGAGCCGACGGAAGACGCACCGCCCGAGGTGCCCGACTTCCTCGAGTACCGCCCGCAGCCGAAGCGACGCGCTCCGTTCCGCGTGTACCGCACCGACCGCGGCTTCCGCGTGATGGGCGAGGCGCCGAGCGGGGAGGAGCTCGACGAGGCGCTGCGCGCCGCCGGGGTGCGCAAGGGGTCGCTCGTCGAGGTCGGCGACGAGGAGTTCGAATGGGAGCCGTGAGCCCTCCCGAGGCCGTGGGCGTGCTCGGCGGTGCGTTCGACCCGCCGCATGCCGGGCACCTGGCGCTTGCGACATCGGCGATCGAGCGGTTCTCCCTCGAGCGGCTGCTCGTCCGTGTCGTCGCCGACCCGGGCCACAAGGAGGTCGGCACGCCTGCGGAGGCGAGGCTCCGCCTTGCCGAGCTGGCGTTCGCCGGGCTCGACGCGGCAGAGGTCTCGCTCGAGCCACACGGGCGCACCGTCGACGCGCTCGAGGCGCTTCGACCTCGACCGACCCGGTGTTCGTGATCGGGGCGGACGAGCTCGCGGGCTTCCTCGCCTGGAAGGAGCCGCAGCGGGTCCTCGACCTCGCGCGCCTCGGGGTCGGCACCCGGCCCGGAGTCGATCCGGAGGCGCTCGACGCGGTGCTGCGGCGCCTCGACCGCTCCGAGAGGATCACCGTCTTCGACATCCCGCCGCACCCGGTCTCGTCGACTCGAGCTGCGCGAGCTGGCGGCAGCAGGCGAGCCGCTCGTCCCGTTCGTGCCCGAGGCGGTCGCCGACGAGATCCGGCGGCTCGGTCTCTACGGATCCTCCTGATGTCCGCGATCCTCGCGTATCCTTGGCCCATCGGCACACGAGTCCTCACATCGCGCCCCTGACCCCTCTCGAGCTCGCCCACCGCATCGCCGCGCTGTGCGGCGACAAGCTGGCGACCGACGTCGTCGTCCTCGACATGCGGGGGGTCTGCGACTACACGGACTTCTTCGTCCTCGCCACGGGCGGCAACTCCCGCCAGACGAAGGCGATCCACGACGAGGTGCTCGGCGTCCTCAAGAAGGAGACACGACGGGTGCCGCGCTCGGTCAGCGGGCTTCCCGAGGCGACGTGGATCGTGGCCGACTACCTCGACGTCGTGCTGCACGTCTTCGACCCCGAGACGCGAGCCTTCTACCGGCTCGAGGATCTCTGGAGCGACGTTCCGAAGGTCGACGCGGTCGCCGTCGGCGTCGATCAGACAGCGGAGCGCCACGCAGCACGCGCCCTCCGCGCGACGCCGCTAGACTTCGCGCTCCACGGGGCCGTAGCTCAGCTGGGAGAGCGTCTGGCTGGCAGCCAGAAGGTCAGGGGTTCGAGCCCCCTCGGCTCCATTTTCCGCAGTTCGAGAATCCCTGAAGCATGGGAACCTTCGGCCCACCCGGGGGTACCCTCCTGCGTGCTGATGGTCGGCCCGCTTCCGGTCACATCGAGAACGAGCGAGGGCCCCGCGTTCTGCGGGGCCCTCGCTCGTCCGGTGTGATTCGCAGACCTATGTCCAGAAATCGTCCCAGGCGTGCAGGTCGAAGAAGTACTCGCGCCCGTCGACGAGCTGGCCGTCCTTGATGTCGAAAACGATGCAGCAGCTGACGTCGAGGGTCTTGCCGTCCTTCTTCGCCGTGTTCTGGTGGATCGCGATGACGGTTCCGTCCTCGTTCGTCACCACCTCCTGCAGGTTGGCCTGGAAGGTGCCGGCGGTGAGGCCTCCGTACTGGCCGAAGTGGCCGAAGACCGCGTCGCGGCCCTGGTAGCTGCCGCCGAGCGGGCTGCGGCCCGGGGTGTGCCAGCAGGAGTCCACGTGGAACAGCTCCGTGAGGGCTTCCATGTCGGCGGTGTTGAACGCGGCGTAGCCCCGGCGGACGAGGGTGGCGTTCGGGTGCTCGGTGACGATGGTGCTCATGCTTCCTCCTTGGTCGATGACCAGAGGAGGATGCTCCGGGTAGCGTGGGCACGCATCGGGCGAACGCCCTATTCCGCCGGACGTTCTATCCGGCGTGCACGAGGTCGTGCTGGAAGGCCCACAGCGTCGCGGCCGCGCGGCTGTTGACGCCCGCCTTCTGGTAGACGTGCTGCACGTGGTGCCCGACCGTCTTCGGTGAGATGCCGAGCGTCTCGCCGATCTCCTGGTTCGACGAGCCTCGAGCGAGGATCAGGAGCACCTCGAGCTCTCGATCGGTCAGCCCGGCGGGGAGCTCCCGGGGGCGTCGGCTGACGCGATGGCCGGCGGCGGCGAGCACCGCATCGACTGCCTCCTGGTCGAGGCGCCCCTCGTCGGCCTCGCGGCTCAGCTCAGCCTCGGCCGACTCCGCATCGAGCGCCTGCCGGAACGGACGAGCCTCGCGCATTGCCGCGTAGCAGTCGGCGGCCGCGATGATCCGCGCGGCCTGGTCGAGCGCCGGCCCGCGCGTGCCGCGGTGGTAGCCCGAGCCGTCGAGCCGTTCGTGGTGCGAGCCGGCCACGAGCCCGATCGGTGCGAGCGCAGGCGACTGCGCGAAGGCGCGCTCGGTGAAGTGGGGATGGAGTCGCACGCGCTCCCACTCGCCGAAGCCGAGCCCGCCGGGCTTCTCCCAGATCGCGTTCGAGACACCGACCCGGCCGAGATCGTGCGCGAGCGCGGCACGCCGGATCAGCGTCACGGTCTCGGCGGGCAGGTCGAGGCGCCAGGCGGCGGCCTCCGCCAGATCGGCGACCCCGGTCGAGTGCTCGCGCAGCCACGGCGTCTTGAGATCGGTGAACGCGGCGATCGCGATGAAGGCGGTGTCGACCCGCTCTCCTGCGATCCAGATCTGCGGAAACGGCTCGACCTCGAGCGCCTGCTCCCAGATCCTCGTGTCGTCCAGCTCCGCGAGGATTGCGTCGAGATGCTCCACGGCCAGCGCCGCGAGCTGCGGGTCGTAGGCGGAGCCGGCGCGACGCTCGACGACGAGGCGCGCCTCCTCCGGCCCTGCGGCCGAGAGAAACACCGAGACGTCGCGCGCGATGTGAAGGATCCGCATCGGCAACGGGATCGCCTCGCCGCTCGTGACACCCGGGAAGCCGTGCCCGTCCCAGCGCTCGAAGACGTGTGCGAGCGCCGCCTGGGTTCCGTCGCTGAAGCCGAGCCAGGAGGCGAAGCGCTGTGCCACCTCGCAGTGCATCGCGAACGTCTGGCGGGCCAGGTCGAGACCGTGCAGGATCGCCTGCTCGACCATCACCGCGCGCTCCTCGGCGGTGCGGCCGAGCCCGACGTTCGACTGCAGGTATCCGACGATCTCTTCCACGTTGCCCGCGTCGACGAGCGCGAATGCTGCCCGCGGCGCGATGTCGTCGCCGTACAGCTGGGCAGCCTCATGCCCGTCCGAGGTGCAGCCGGAGGAGTGGAGGAGCGCGACGTAGTAGGTGTCGACGAGCTCCTGCTGCGTGGCGCCCGCCAGCTCACCGAGCCGGATCGCGATCACGGCGGTGCGCAGCGCGTGCTCCAGCGGCTGGCCGGTGCCGAGGTCGGTCGCGAGCGAGAGCGCGCCGACGACCTCCGCCGCACGGATCGGCTCCTCGACGGTCGGCGTTGCCGGACGTCCTCCTGCGTCGGCTGCCGTCACGTCGCGAGTCTACGCCCGAGTCGGCGAACGCGCTCGTGATCGGGGTCGTACCCGCTGGGACCGGCAGTCTCGTGAGGATGCGGCTCCCGGCCGGCGGGGCTTGGTCGCTCCAACCCCTGCAGCGAGGAGGATCCTCAGCCCACTACGAGCCTTCAGCTCGCCGGCGGGGGCCCGTCGCGAAGCACGCGGCCGATCCCGCGGACGGCCTGGCGGATGCGGTGCTCGTTCTCGACCAGCGCGAAGCGGACGAAGCCCTCGCCACCGGGGCCGAAGCCGACTCCGGGGGAGACCGCGACCTGCGCTTCCCTCGCGAGGTGCTCGGCGAACGCGAGCGAGCCCATCGACGCGAACTCCTCGGGCAACGGCGCCCAGGCGAACATCGTCCCGCGCGGCTTCGGGGAAACGACCAGCCGACCCGGTCGAGCCCGTCGCAGAGCGCGTCGCGCCGCGAGCGGTAGACCTCGCACACCTCGGTCGGCGTGTCGGGCGCCTCGTTCATCGCCGTGATCGCGGCGATCTGGATCGGCTGGAACGTTCCGTAGTCGAGCCAGCTCTTCAGACGGGCGAGGGCCTGGCAGACGTCGGCGTTCCCGACCATGAAGCCGACGCGCCAGCCCGCCATCGAGAACGACTTGGTGAGCGTGTACAGCTCGACCGCGACGTCCTCCGCACCCGGCACCTGGAGGATCGACGGGGGGACGTGCCCGTCGAAGGCGAGGTCGGCATAGGCGAAGTCGTGGACGACGATGATGTCGCGTTGCGCGGGCGAAGTCGACGACGTGCTCCATGAAGTCGAGCTCGACGGTCGCCGTCGTCGGGTTGTGCGGGAAGGAGAGGAGCAGCACCCGCGGACGGGGCTGCGCTCGCTCGTAGGCCTCTGCGAGGTTCGCGACGAGGTCCTCGTCGTGCCCCATCGCGACCTGGAACACGCTCGCCCCGGCGAGCATCGGCGCGTGGATGTGGATCGGGTAGCTCGGCGCCGGGACGAGCGCGGCGTCGCCGGGCTCGACGAGCGTCCACATCAGGTGGACGAGCCCCTCCTTCGCGCCCATCGTCGCGACGACCTGCGTCTCGGGATCGAGCTGCGACGCCGAACCGGCGGAGGTAGAGGTCGGCGCAGGCGGAGCGCAGCTTCGGGATCCCCTTCGACTGGGAGTAGCGATGGTTGTGTGGCTTGGCGGCGGCCTCCGCGAGCTTCGCGACCGCGACCTCGGGCGAGGGCAGATCGGGGTTGCCGAAGCCGAGGTCGACGACGTCCTCACCTGCCCGGCGCAGCTCGAGCGTCAGGTCGCGGATCACGGCGAAGACGTACGGGGGAAGGCCGTCGATGCGACGGAAGGTCGGCGGCATCACGCCATCGTGCCCGAGCGCCTGGTCGTGCGCGTCGGTTCCCGGGCCGTCACGGGCAGCTCCGGCCAGCGTCTCGGGTACCGAGTCTGGCCTCCACGGAGGGTGGCCGGTCGCTGTCGATCTGCGTCGGTGAGAGGCGCGACCGCGGTGCCACGCCGGTCGGGCGCGGCACCACGGTCGAGAGGCTCAGATGCCGACGATCGTGATCGTTCGCTGCACGCCGGCGGTCGTGAGCGTGTTCGCGTCGACCGTCACGGTGTAGGTCTTCCCCTTAGCCACCTTCAGTCCGTTCAGCCTGACGGGCACGGTGCAGTCGATCGCGAGAGGCTGCGCCGTCTGGAAGACGAGGACGAGCTTGCCGGCCAGCGTGGTGCGCACGGTCATGCCGACCGTCGTCCCGACCGGGTTGTTCGCGCAGTAGGAGCGCAGGTACGCGGTGACCGTGGGGCTCGAGGTGCCGCCCTTGACCTCGACCTTCCCGTTGACGGGGCTCAGCGGGAAGCGCCGCCTTGGCGAACTTCGGCTGCGCGGGCTTCGGTGCTCCGGTCGTCCTGTAGATGCCGCTCTGCCAGGGGCTCGTGCCCGAGTCCTGCATCACGAACCAGATGAACATCGGGATCCGCGGATCCTTCTTCGCGAGCGCGATCGCCTGGGAGAGGTACGACGCCTGCTGCGACTCGGTGACGCCCTTCGGCTCACCCGGCTTGGTCTCGTTGCCGTACTCCGTGACCCACACGGGGATGTTCTTCCGCCGGAAGCTCTTGTCGAGCTCCTTCTCGAAGGTCCCCATCGTCGAGAAGGTGACGTTCGGATACGCGACCTTCTGGGTGGGCGCCTGGTTCACCGGCGACGGATAGGGGTGCTGCGCCCACGCGTCGAACTTGAGGCGTGGGTTGGCCTTCGCGAGCAACGACATGAACGTCCCGGGGCGCACGGTGTCGGTCTGGCCGGGAACCTGCTTGTCGCGTCCGTTGGAGGAGGTCTCCCCGATCGCGACCTGTGCCTTCGCGTTCCCTGCCTTGATGCCCGCGTAGCCGGCAGCCGCGAGCTTCGCGTAGTTCTTCGGGCTGACGATGTTGCCCTTGGCGTCGAACTGCGGGACGAGGAAGGTCGCCAGGTTCGACTCGTTCCAGATGCCGTAGAAGCGCACGAACGGGTACCCGGCGATACCGGCCCGAGTAGCGTGAGGCGACCGCGCGGGCGAAGTCCTGGAAGTCGGCCATCTTGGTCGGCAGCACCTGTGCCTTCTGGTTGCCGTTGGCCCAGGTCGGCGTGCCCCACAGCGTGATCAGCACCTCCATCCCTCGACTCTGCGCGCCCCGCACGAACTCGTCGAGGTCGTTGAAGCGATAGGTCGGGTCGAACGGATCGGACGGCTTCGCGGGGCGGGCCGGTGCCACCTTGCTCCACTCGACGAGCGTCCGCAGGATCACCGCGTTGTTCTCGGCGGCACGGTCCATCGCCTCGACGCGGCCGCCGTCGTAGCGAAGCACGGGGTCGTCGTGGAAGCCGATCCACATGCGGTCGGCGGCGGATGCGACGGGTGCAAGCAACGCGGCTGCGCCGCAGACGGCGACGAGCAAGCGGATGGCGACTCTCACGGGCAATCCTCCCTGTACGTGGACGTGATCGACCCTACCGACCGTCGGTTAGGGCTCTGTGAAGGGTACGCCTCGCCTCTGCGGTCACCGTTCCGGCGCGAAGGCGACACCCTCCTGCATCAGCGTGCTCCGTAGCGTGGCTCGATGCAACGGACGCGACGAGAGGAGGATCTGCATGGGAGCCACGCTTGCGCTCGCAGGCCCGGGGTACGCCCCACCGGCGGTGACGCTCGACGGAGAGGTCGCGCGGCAGGAGGACGTGGTCTGGTGGGTCGTGGTCGTGGGCTTCGCCTACGCCGTCGCCCTCGCCTGGGCGACCTGGTGCCGCACGAACGGCGGAAGCGCCGAGATCTCGTTCGGCTGGACGGGGTTCAAGGTTGTCTGCCGGAAGTGAGACGGACGGGAGGGCGGCTTCGTGCCGCCCTCCCGCACCTGCCGCCGTCTCTCTCGTCGGGGCGGCCAAGCGCTTTGGCGTGCGCTGCTGCGCTCGCGGACGTCGACCTCGAGGTGGACGCCGGCGAGGTGGTCGCGCTCCTCGGCGAGAACGGGTCCGGCAAGACGACCCTGCTCCGCCTCGTGGCGGGCCTGACGGTGCCGTCGGGTGGCTCCGTGGCCGTGAACGGGCACCGGGCCGGCTACGCGACCTGCGCGACGCCAGGTCGCGTTCGTTCCCGACGAGCCGGCGGGCCTCGGCGAGCTCACCGTCGCCGAGCATGTCGCGCTCCTGCGGGCACTTGCGGACGCCCCGGACGAGCCGGGTGAGCGTGCGGTCGCGGCGCTCGGACTACAGGAGCACGCATCGGAGCGCGTCGGTCGGCTCTCGCGTGGGCTGCGGCGCAGGGCGGCGCTTGCCGCGGCGCTCGCGTCGGCGCCTTCGGTGCTGCTCGTCGACGAGGCGACGGTGACGCTCGATGCTGCGGCGGTCACCGCGCTCACGGAGGTCATCCGCGACAGGGCTCGCAGTGGCGGCACGACGCTGCTCGCGACGCACGACCTCTCGTTCGCCGAAGGAGCCTGCGATCGGGTCGAGGTCCTGCGCGGCGGGTCGGGTCGTCGGCGCCGGGCCCGGGCGCACCGCCTCCGCACTCGTCGCCCTCGCCCGCGGCGGCTTCGATTCCGCAGGAGACGAGGAACGATGCCGCTCGAGCTCACTAGGGCGTCGGTCGCCGACGGGGTTCGGGGCCTCGGGGAGCGGCTGCGTGCGACGCCCAAGGTTCGCGGCCCCGCTCGTGGCGGGCATCGCCGCCGAGCCGCTTGCCGCGTCGCTGCTGGGCCGGGAGCTGGTCTCGGTGCTCGGTCCCGCGCTCGGCGACCCCGACGTCGTCCGCGCGCTCCTCGCGGGATCGATCGTCACTGCGCTCGCCGGTGGCCTCGCACTCGGCGCCGTCGTCCCGTCCCTCTCGAGGCTCGGGCCGCAGCTTTGCGCCACGGGTGCCTCGGGGCTGGACCGCGCGTCCGCGGTGCTCGTGGTGCCGCTCACGCTGGCGCTCGCAGGCGTCTCGGCCCTCGCGCTCCCGATCGGGCTCCCCGTCCTCGAAGCGGCCCCGGGCGGGCTTGCGGCGCTGCCGCACGTCGTGGCTGCGCTCTGGTGCGCGGGAATCGTCGGCGGAGTCGTCGGATCGTCGCTCCGCGGAGGGCGACCTGCTGCGAGATGCGCCGCGCTGCTCGCGGCGACGGCGGCCCTGGCGGCGCTGCTGGCCTTGGGCTCCGGGACGGTCGGCGCCGTCGCGACGGGGAGCGCGGCTGCGTGGCAGAGCACGGGCATCGTCTCAGGCGGAGCGCTCGCACTCGTGGCCTGGGGTGCGCTGCTCACGGGGATCGACGGCGGGAGCGCCGGACGCCCCATCGGCGTCACGGCTCCAGCCGCGAGCCGCCGTTCCCGCGACCTTTGTCTCCGCTGCGCGCGTCCTGGGACGGCGCAGCGACCTCAGGGCGGCGCTCGTCGGGGGAGCCGGCATCGGCCTCGCGGGGGTCGTGAGCGCGTGGCTCGCACGTGCTCCGGCCCCGACCGGGATGGCGCTCGGCTCGAGCGGCGCCGTCCTCGCCGCGGCCCCGTGCGCCGTCGCCGTCGGAGGAGCGCTCCGCGAGGCCGAGCACGTGTGGATGCTCGCATCGTCACGAACGTCCGTCGCGCTCGCCTGGCTCGGCGCAGCTGGGCTCGTGACGCTCGCGCCGGCAGCCGTCGCCTGCTGGCGCGGCGCTGGCTCTCGGCGGCGGCGAACCGGCAGACGCCGTGCCCGCGCTGGGTGTCGCGGCGGGATCTGCGCGGCGGGCCTCGCGGCCGGGGCGCTGCTCCCGTGGAGAGGGGGGCGTGTCATCGAGC
Source organism: uncultured Actinomycetes bacterium (assembly GCA_963849125.1). Taxonomy (GTDB): domain Bacteria; phylum Actinomycetota; class Thermoleophilia; order Gaiellales; family Gaiellaceae; genus Gaiella. The sequence continues at coordinate 210,858 of CAWKGI010000025.1, forward strand.
AGGCCGCCTCGCTCGGTCTCTTCGCCGCACTGTGCGGCTCGCTCTCGCTGGTCTCGGCGCTCGCCGGCCCACGCCTCTCCGCGTTCGGCGTGCCCTCGGCGGTCACGGTGGCGCTCGTCCTCGGGCTCGCGCTCACGGGCGCGCTCGCGAGCCTGTTGCGCAATCTGGAGCCCGCGAGCTGATGCTGGAGGAGCGAGACGTCCTCGACCTGGCGCCCGGCGTACGGCTCGTCGGAGGGTCAGATCGTCGACGACGTCCGTGGGACTCGCCGTCACCGCGAACCCTTCGGCGATCGTCGTGCTGAGCGGCGCGGTCTGCCCCTCGCAGCGACGATCGAGAGGCTCTCGCGCCGGTGGCACCTCTCCGAGGAGGATGCGCGGCGTGACGTGCTGCGGTTCGCGTGGCAGCTCAACCGCCTGGGGCTCGTGAACGTGCGCCACGGTGCCCCTGCCACGCCCGCATCACTCCGTGGCTCGGGCTCGCGATCCGCACGATTCCGTTCGGCCGCCTGCCCGCGCCGCGGGTCCGGCGGCACCCGATCGACACGTCGTCGCCCACCCGTGCGATGATCACCACGGCACGGGCGTTGATCGGCCGTGTCCTCGGCCTCGCGCTGGTCGCCGTGGCCGCCCTGACGGCGATAGGGGTCGTAGCGGGTGGCACCGACCTCGCTCGGCGTGCTCGTGGTGGGCGGCGTCGACAGGTCTCGCGATGCTCGTCCACGAGCTCGGGCACGTGCTCGCGCTCGGGCCGCACCCCGGCTGCGATCCTGCTCGTCGGCGGTCGGACCTCCGTCGTGCACCGACGCGGGACGCCGGAGCACGCGGTCTCGCGTCGCCCTCGCAGGACCGCTCGCGGCCGTCCTCCTGGGGGTCGTGCTCTCGGCCGTCGCGCTGGTGGAGCACTCACCCGCGGTCGCGCTCGCCGCATGCCCACGCCGTCGGACACGCCCTCGCGGCGACCGTGGCTGCGAGCGACGGGCAGACGGCCTGCGGACTGCACGAGGGCTCCGGCTCGGCGGGACCGCAGTGACCGTCGTGCTCCGCGCGTTCCTGATCGGAGCCGCCGTCACCGGCGCGGTGGCCTACGTGGTCGGCGCCGCGCTCGTCGTCGCGTCCGCTGCCGCGGAGACGACGTTGCGGCTCGCGCTCGGCCCTTTCGTCTTCGCCGCCGTCGAACGTGACGGAGCGGACGTGGTGACGACGCTTGGCCCAGGGCTCGGCGCGGTCGCGCTGGCGGGTGGCCTGCTGAACGCGCTCGTCGGCCTCATCCTCCTGCGCGCCTCGCGTGACGGCGACCACCTCACGTAGACTGGCGAACTCATGGTCTGGGAGGCGCTCTTCCTGCTCGTGATCCTGAAGATCCCGGTCGTGTACCTTTGCCTCGTCGTCTGGTGGGCGATCAAGGCAGAACCGACCACCGAGCCGCCGACCGCACATGTGCCCGTGACCGACACGCCATCACCCGACCCGACCCGGTGGTCACCGCGTCCCGCGCGGCGGCGCCCGGCGCCCACCGGCCGCGGGCCGCGCCGTCCCGTCGTCGACCGTCCTGCCGGAACGCGCACGGAGGTGCGACGATGAGCGCGATGGATCAGCAGCGAAAGTCGACGTTCACGGCGACGGACGCGGTCGCAGGGTTCCTCGCCGCCGCCTCGGTCGTCCTGTCGGCGGTCGCGATGGATCTGTTCTTCGTGCTCGGAGTCGACGCCCACCCCGCCAGGACCGCACCGATCGCCGTCGTTCTCGCCATCGTCGCCGGCCTCATGAGCGAGCGATATCGAGCGGATGTCGCTCAAGGCCATGTACTTCGCCGCCTTCGCCTGGGCGTTCGGGATGACGGTCGCCGTGCTGACCGAGGCGCCGCTCTTCTGAGGCTCCCTGCGAAGGGGCTCGGAGACGAGATGGCGTCAACCGATCTCTCCGGTGCGAACGCCGGGTACGTCGCACAGCTCCTCGCGGACTACCTCGAGTCGCCCGCAAGCGTCGAGCCGGAGTGGCGGGCCCTGTTCGAGGGCATCCGGCAGCGCCGTCCTCGACGCGCTCCCTGCCCTCGGAGCGCTCGTCGAGCACGGCTCGGCCGGCGAGTCGAGACCGGGGCGCGGCCGAACCGGTCACGCCTGCTCCAGCGGCTCCCCGTCGAGCAGCCGACCGCGCCGTCGCGACGCCACCCGCGCCGGCGGCCCCTCCTGCCGACGTCGCGACGCGCCCGTGCCAGGCACCGCCATCGGCGCCGTCGGCTCAGGCCGCGAGCGGCGACGGGGCGCCGCGCTCGACGAGGAGCTGCTGGGCGGCATCGCCGCGGCGATGGCGCTCGTCAAGGCGATCCGGATGCACGGTCATCTCGCGGCGCGGCTCGATCCCCTCGGGGCCGAGCCGACGGGCGATCCCGCGCTCGACGAGCTCCGCCTCCAGCCGCCGCTCACGCCCGAGCTGCAGGAGCGGATCCCCGCCCGCCTCCTGCGCCTGTTCGTCCCCGGTGAGACGCTCCGTGATGCGCTGCCGCTGCTGCGCGACGTCTATACCGGCTCGATCGCCTACGAGATCGAGCACATCTCCGATCACGCCGAGCGGGTGTGGTTGCGAAAGGCGATCGAGTCCGGCCGCTTCCGCGCGACCGCTCCCCGAACGCAGGAGCGTCTCGCGCTGCTCGAGCGCCTCTCGGAGGCCGAAGGGCTTCGAGCAGTACCTCCGGCGTGCGTTCCTCGGGCAGAAGCAGTTCTCGCTCGAAGGGCTCGAGACCCTCATCCCGCTTCTCGACGAGGCGATCGAGCTCGCGGCCGAGGGGGGCGCCCACGAGGTCGTGATCGGGATGGCGCACCGCGGGCGGCTGAACGCCCTCGTCCACACGGTCGGCCGCTCGTACGAGTCGATCCTCCGGGAGTTCGAGGGCGAGCGCTCTCTCGACGCGCTCCTGATCGATCCCGAAGGAGGGAGCGGCGACGTCAAGTACCACCTTCCGGCCACGGGCTCGCGCGTCACGCGCGCAGGCGAGGTCGAGGTCGTGATCGCGCCGAACCCGAGCCACCTCGAGGCAGTCGATCCGGTCGTCGAAGGACGGGCCCGTGCCGAGCAGACGGATCGGTCAGGTGGCGCGGGTCTCCACGACCCGTCGGTGGCGCTCCCGATCCTCATCCACGGCGACGCCTCGTTCGCGGGCCAGGGTGTCGTCGCCGAGACGTTCAACCTGCAGAGCCTGGACGGGTACTCGACGGGCGGATCGCTCCACGTGATCGCGAACAACCAGGTCGGGTTCACGACGGATCCGACGGAGAGCCGCTCGACCCGGTACTCGAGCGATCTCGCGAAGGGCTTCGACGTCCCGATCGTCCACGTCAACGCGGACGATCCCGAAGCGGCGCTCAGCGCCGTCCGTCTGGCGCTCGCCTACCGCGAGGAGTTCGGCCACGACTTCGTGATCGACCTCGTGGGCTACCGCCGCTTCGGGCACAACGAGCAGGACGAGGCGTCGTACACCCAGCCGCTGATGGTGGAGCAGATCCAGCTGCAGCCGACGGCGCGCGAGCGCTACGCGGCGCGCCTGGTCGACGAGGGCGTGCTGACGGCCGAGCAGGCCGACGCCTTCGTGCAGCGCGTCACCGCAACCCTGCGGGAGGCCCACGAACGTCTCCGTCACAGCATCGGTGAGAGCCCTGCCGCCCGCCGGCCCCGTGCCGGTCGGCCGTCCGGGACCGAGGGAGACCGGGTCGTGACCGCGGTTCCCGAGGAGCGGCTCCTCGCGCTCAACGAGGAGCTGCTGCGCGTCCCCGAGGGCTTCACCGTCAACGCCAAGCTCGCGAAGCAGCTCGATCGTCGGCGCACGCAGCGTCCACGAGGGCGGGATCGACTGGGGCCAGGCAGAGGCGCTTGCGTTCGCGACGCTGCTCGAGGACGGCATCCCCATCCGTCTCTCGGGTCAGGACTCCGAGCGCGGGACGTTCTCGCACCGCCACCTCGTCCTCCACGATCCGGGAACCGGGGAGACCTTCGCCCCCGTCCAGAACCTCGACGGCGCGAACGCGTCGTTCGAGGTCTACAACTCGCCGCTGTCGGAGTACGCGGCGCTGGCCTTCGAGTACGGGTACTCGGTCGCCGCCTCCGACGCGCTCGTCCTGTGGGAGGGCCAGTTCGGCGACTTCGTCAACGGCGCCCAGATCGTGATCGACCAGTTCATCGTCGCAGGCCGCTCGAAGTGGGGGCAGACGTCGCGGCTCACGCTCCTCCTCCCGCACGGCTACGAGGGGAACGGCCCCGAGCACTCGAGCGCGCGTCTCGAGCGGTTCCTCCAGCTCGGCGCCCAGGACAACATCCGCGTCGCCAACTGCTCGACCGCCGCCCAGTTCTTCCACCTGCTGCGCCGTCAGGCGCTCGATGCGGTCGCACGGCCCCTCGTCGTGATGACGCCCAAGGGGCTGCTCCGCCTGCGTCAGGCGGCGTCGTCGCTCGACGACCTCGCGCGCGGCGCGTTCCAGCCCGTGCTCGACGACGCGGGCACCGATCACCTCGCCGCCCACCGACTCGTCCTGTGCTCCGGGAAGGTCTACTACGACGTCGTGGGGCACGAGCAGCGCGGCGGGGCGACGGGCGTCGCGGTCGCGCGGGTCGAGCAGCTCTACCCGTTCCCGGTCGACGAGCTCACGGCCGTGATCGCGGGATACCCCTCGCTGCGCGAGATCGTGTGGGCGCAGGAGGAGCCGCAGAACATGGGGCCCTGGCGCTCGATCCGGCACCGGCTGGACGAGGCCGCACGGTTCGGCTCGTCCGTCCCCAACGTCACCTACGTGGGCCGGACGTGGAAGGCGAGCCCGAGCGAGGGATACCCGACGGCCCACCAGCGCGAGCAGGACAGGATCGTCCGCGCCGCGCTCGGCGTCTCATAGAGCGGCATCGCGGCGCGCCTCGCGGCGACGGCGCGCGATCGTCCAGGTCGTGAGCGCGACCCTCGGCCCGTGGCGACGCGCGACGCCCAGGAGCATGCGACGGTGCCTGCGGGGGAGTCGCCGGTAGAGCGCGAAGAGCGTCAACGCGGCTCCCAGCCGGCCTGAGCGAGGGCGTGCCATTGCTCGCATCCAAGCACACGATCGGGGAGACCACGGAAATACGGTTCGGTTGCAGGGATTTCGAGGTCGGCTACACTACGACAGGCCCGCGTGGCCGACAGTCGTGCGATTCAGGAGGTCAGATGAGCGTCGATGCGGAGACGAATTTCGCGAGCGCGATCCAGGAGCATCTCGATCTGAAGCAGCGCAATGCCGATCTCGGCGACGACATGCCGATCGATCGCTACGAGGTCGAGGATCCGTTCGAGAACCACCCCCTTTTCAAGTCCGAGGAGCAGGCACGACTCGAGGAGACCCTCGAGTCCGTCGTCGACGAGCCTCTCGCGGCAGGAGCGGTGCTCGTCGAGGACCCGGCCGCCGCGGACGCCTCACCGTTGCCCTGGCCGGGCGAGGAGTCGACCGAAGGCCCGGCGCTCGCCGACGGGCTGTGGAACAACTCGCGGGACTTCGACTGGGGCGACTGACGCCGTTCGCGTCGGCGGTGGGCTGAGCGTGGCTGCAGCAGACCGCCTCGAGCGCTACGCGACGCTCGCCGTCCGGTCGGGCGCGAACGTCCAGCCGGGACAGGAGGTCGTCGTCCCCTGTCACGTCGAGCATGTCGACGTGGTGCGTGCCGTCGCCCGCGCCGCGTATCGCGCGGGCGCGAGTCGGGTCACCCCCTTCTACACCGACCTCCACCTGCGCCGTGCGGCGATCGAGCTCGGCCCACCGGAGACGCTGGGAGTCACCCCGGACTGGCTGCTCGACGTGGTCGTGAGCTGGCGGGAGACGAAGCCGGCGATCGTCTCGCTCTCGGGTGTCGCCGATCCGACGCTGTTCGACGGACTCGACCCGACGCTCGTCGCGCGGTCGAACCCGTCCGACTGGCGGGCGCTGTATCTCCCGCTCGTCAACGAGCGGCTCACCAACTGGGTGATCGTCGCGGCGCCGACGCCCGGCTGGGCGAACACGGTGTTCGGCGAGCCCGACGTCGAGCGGCTGTGGGACGCCGTCGCAGGTGCGACGCGCCTCGACCGGGAGGATCCCGTGGCCGCCTGGGACGAGCACGTCGCGAGGCTCGAGGCCCGCGCATCGGCGCTCAACGAGCGGCGCTTCGACGCGATCCGCTACCGCGGGCCTGGCACCGACCTGACCGTCGGGCTGTCGCCGGCCTCGCGGTGGCTGTCCGCGAGGTTCACCACGCGAGACGGGATCGCCCACCTTCCGAACATCCCGACCGAGGAGGTGTTCACCACGCCCGACTGGCGGCGGGCGGAGGGAACCGTGCGCTCGACGATGCCGCTGGTCGTTCCCGGGGTCGGCGCCCGCGTCGAAGGGCTCTCCTTCGTCCTGCGCGACGGTCGGATCGTCGAGGTGAGCGCCGATCGTGACGGGGCCGCGATCATCGAGAACCAGCTCGACGCGGACGAGCGCGCGCGCTTCCTCGGCGAGCTCGCGCTCGTCACAGGCGACTCCGCCGTCAAGCAGACCGGGGTCATCTTCCACGACACCCTCTTCGACGAGAACGCCGCCTGTCACATCGCGTTCGGCGCGGGCCTGCCGTTCGCGGTCGAGGGGGCGGACGGGCTCGATCGTGAGGCGCTGCTCGACGCAGGCGTGAACGTGTCGGGCACTCACGTCGACTTCATGGTCGGGGGGCCGGAGGTCGAGGTGGACGGGCTCGACGCGGCCGGCGCAGCTACGCCCGGTCATCAGGGACGACGCGTGGGTCCTGGCGTGACGCACTCGGCCTGAAGCGGCCTCGAGCCGTTGCCTGCCTGCGGGCGGGTTCCTCCGGCGGCCGGCGTCGAGCCGGACGCCCTACAGCTCGACGGAGCCGTGCAGGGTCGTCGCGAGCCGGCGGAACGGGCCGTCGGTGGCGAGCATCTCGTCGTAGCGACCCCGCTGCGTGACCCGCCCGCGCTCGATCACCAGGATCTCGTCGGCGCGCCTGACCGTCGCGAGGCGGTGCGCGATGATCACCGAGGTGCGGCCGCGCAACAGCGTGTCGAACGCCTGCTCGATCGCGATCTCGGCGGGCCGGTCGATGTTCGACGTCGCCTCGTCGAGGACGAGGATCCGCGGGTCGGCGAGCAGGGCGCGCGCGATCGAGATGAGCTGGCGCTCACCGGCGGAGAGCCCGGCCCCGCCTTCGCGGACGACGTGCTGCAGGCCCTCCGGGAATCGCGACGCGACGCGGTCGACGCCGATCGCGCGCGCGGCCGCCTCGACCTCGTCGTCCGCGGCGTCAGGCCGGCCGAAGCGGATGTTCTCGGCGATCGTCCCGCTGAAGAGGAACGGATCCTGGAGCACGACCCCGAGCTGGCGCCGGTACGAGCGCAGCTGCACGTCCCGGAGGTCTGTCCCGTCGACGCGCACCGCCCCGGAGCGCGGGTCGTAGAAGCGCGCGATCAGCTTCGCGGTCGTGGACTTGCCCCCGCCGGACTCGCCGACGAGCGCGATGCATCCGCCCGGCGCCACGTCGAACGAGATCCCCTTGATCACCGCGGCGTCGCGGTAGGCGAACACCACGTCGTCGAGCTCGAGGTGGCCGTCGACGCGGCCCAGCGGCCGCGCGTCCGGGGCGTCGGTGATGTCCTGCTCCGCGTCGAGGACGGTGGAGATCTTCCCCATCGCGGCCGACGCCGACTGCACCTGCCCGTAGAGCTCCGAGAGCTCCTGCAGCGGCTGGAAGACGAGCTGCAGCATCCCGACCGCGGCGATCAGCGTTCCGATCTCGAGGCTGCCGTGCGTCGATCAGCTCGGCCCCGCCGAACAGCACGGCGACCGTCGCCACCGCGCCGAGGAACTCGATCGCGGGGAAGAAGAAGGACGAGAGCTTCTGGGCGTAGACGTTCGAGACACGGTTCGCCTCGTTCAGCTCGTCGAACTCGCGCTGGAAGTGCCGCTCGCGGTTGAAGGCCTGCACGACCGCCATCCCCGAGACCGACTCCGCGAGCTGCGCCGTCACGCTGGCGATCCGCGTCCGCACGTCGGCGAACGCGACGTGCGAGGTGCGCTGGAACCAGCGGGTCACGAGGATCCCCGGCGGGAGCACCAGGAGCGCGATGAGGCCGAGGCGCCAGTCGAGCAGGAAGAGGCCGCCGATCGCTGCGACGAGCGTGAGCGTGCTCACGACGAGCGTCGTCAGGCCCTGGTTGAGGACGTCCGACAGCGCGTCGACGTCGCTCGTCAGGCGCGCGATGATCCAGCCGGCCTTCTGCTCGGAGAAGTAGCGCAGCGACAGCGACGTCAGGTGCTGGAAGAGATCGCGGCGGAGGTCGAGCACGATCTGCTGGCCGATGCCGGCGAGCATCAGCCACGTGGTCGTGCCGAGGATCCAGGCGGTCAGCCCGACGGCGATGTACGCGATCACGTCGAGCTTGAGGCGCTGCTCGTCGCCGGCGCGGATGCCGTTGTCGATCGCGTCGCCCACGATCATCCAGCCGGCGACCGGAGCGGCCGCGGAGATCGCGGCGAGCAGCATCACGAAGCCGATGCGCCGACGGCGTCCCTCCGTGTAGCGCCAGAGGCGCGAGAGGCCGGTGCGGGGAGCCCTAGGCGGCAAGCGCCTCGTCCCCGAAGAGCGCGATGAAGGCCTTGCCGCTGCGCATGAGCTCGGCCGGCGTGCCCGGACTCGATCACCCGGCCGTCCTGCAGCACGACGGCGCGGTCGGCGACGAGCACCGTGGAGAGCCGCTGCCCGGAGATCAGGACGGTCTTGCCCGCCACTGCGGGACGGAGGTTCTCGACGAGGTGGCGCTCGGTCTCCGTGTCGACCGCGGACATCGGGTCGTCGAGCACCAGCACACGGGCTCCGGACACGAGCGCGCGGGCGAGGGCGACCCGCTGCCGCTGGCCGCCCGAGAGGTTGACGCCGCGCTCGCCGATCAGCGTGTCGTAGCCGTCCGGGAGCTCGTCGACGAAGGCGCTCACGCCGGCGGCGTCGCATGCCGCGCAGCACGTCGGCCCAGTCCGCGTCGGGGCGCGCCGCGAGCAGGTTCTCGCGGAGCGGCACGGAGAAGAGCACCGGCTTCTGCGTGACGAGGGCGACCGAGCGGCGGAGGTCGGCGAGAGCGACCTCGCTCGCGTCGACTTCGCCGACCAGCACCCGACCGGCGGTCGGGTCGTAGAACCGGGGCAGGAGGTTGAGCAAGCGACGTCTTGCCCGGCGCCGGTCGTGCCGCACACGGCGACGATCTCGCCGGGCGCGACCTCGAGGTCGACGCCCGAGAGCACCTCGGCGCCCGTCTCGTAGGAGAAGCAGACGTCCTCGAAGCGCACGGTCAACGGCCCCGAGGGCAGCGGGACGGGACGATCGGGCTCGTGGAGCGGGGCGATCCCGTCGAGCCAGGCGAAGCTCCGGGACGCGGCCGCGGTCGCACGCTGCCCGAGGTTGATGATCCAGCCGAGCGCCTCGAGGGGCCACACGAGCTGGAGCAGCAGCGTCACGAAGAGCGTGAACTGCCCGATCGTGAGGTTCCCTCGATCGCGTCGGTGCCGCCGAACCAGAGCACGGCGGCGATGCCGAGCGAGGGGAGGAAGATCAGCCCCGGCAGGAAGCGCGACTCGACCGCCGCCTGGTTCATCGTCTCGCGCCGCACGTGCTCGGCGCGCTCCCCGAACCGATCGCGGACGTCGTCCTCACGGCCGAACGCCTGCACCATCTCGATTCCCACGACGACCTCGTCCGAGGCCTCGGTGAGGTGTCCCTTCCGGGCCTGCACCTTCCGAGAGATCGGGAAGACGCGATGCGCGAAGACGTAGGTGAGGATGGCGATCGGCGGCATCGTGAGCGCGGCGATCACCGTCAGGCGGAGGTTGACGTTCGCGAGGACGATCGCGGCGCCGACGAGCATCATCATGCTCTGGATCGCCTGCACGACGCCCCAGCCGATGAAGTACCGCACGGGATAGATGTCGTTCGTCGCGCGTGAGATCACCTCGCCGGTCGCGTGCCGGTCGTAGAACGCGCGCGGATAGTGGAGGTACGCCTCGTAGAGCATCTGGCGGAGGCGTGCCTCGACCGCGATCCCGACCTGGGCCGTGAGATAGCGGCGGTGGTAGTTGAACAGGAACCGTCCGCACGCCGCGATGAGGATCGCGGCCATGTACGCCCCGAGCTTGTACCCGTTGCTCGAGTCGATCGCGTCGTCGATCGTTCGCTGGATCAGCACCGGGATCAGGAGCGACAGCCCGGTGAAGCCGAACGCGAGCGCCAGCGCGAGCAGGACCATGCGCCGCTGGGCCCACCAGAGGGGGTAGAGGTGACGCAGGGTCGGCCAGAGGCGGAGGTCGGGTGGGTCGACCGGGCTCACGAGCGCGGTGGCTCCTTCCTTGCGCACGGATGCGCGGGGGACGGGACTGCGGCGTCCGGAGGCGTGGAGCGGTGCACGGACGGCCTGGCCCCGGCGAACGGCTTTCGAGGGCCGGAGCGAGGGCACACGATAGCACCGACACCACTCGGGACATCGAGAAGACATGACACTGGCACTTGACAGACATCATTATGATGTCATACTGGCTCTATGGAGATCACCATTCACGTCGAGGCGATCCAGCAAGACCTCGCCACCGCGGCCTCCCTCGGAGGAGAGGAGGTCGGCGAGGCAGGGCGTCGACTGATCGACGCGGTCGGGCCGTCGCTGCGCCTGCAGCTGCTCGACGTCCTCGGCCAGGCGGCCCTCTCGCTCAGCAGCCAGCTGCCGAGCGGGCACGTCGAGGTCCGCCTCGCCGGGCGCGACCCCGACCTCGTGTTCGTCGACGCGCCCGTCGAGCCCGACGAGCCGCCGGCGCCCGGGAGACGATCTCAGCGCGCGCATCACGCTGCGGCTCCCCGAGACCCTCAAGGGCCAGGTCGAGGCTGCCGCCGCCCGCGAAGGCGTCTCGACCAACGCCTGGATCGTCCGCGCCCTCGCACGGGCGCTCGAGCAGCGACCGTCCGCCACACGGCGGACGGGCAACCGGCTCCAGGGCTTCGCCCGGGGCTGAGCGAGAGGAGCGAGCATGTTGACCGTCACACTGTTCGGGCACATCGACGTCCCCGACGTCGCGCCCGACCGTCCCATCCGGCGCCGCGGGGACACCCGCGTCGACCGGCGCCCCTCGGTGCCCGAGAGGTATCGGCCATGAGGTCCGAGCAGTTCGCGACCCCAGGCGCCCTTGCGGTGCACGTCGACCTCGCCTCCGCCGACCTCGACGTGTCGACCTGGGCGCAGGAGACGACGCAGGTCGAGATCAAGGGGCGGCGATCGGACGACGCGACCGCCGAGACGATCGAGTCCTTCGAGGTCGAGCTCCACCCGCGCTCCGGAGGGCACGAGCTCGTCATCCGCGAGCCGAAGCGCTTCGGCTTCCGACTGCGCTCACCGCAGATCACCGTGCGCGTCCGGTGCCCCGAAGGGGCGAGGCTGACCGTGGCGGGTGCCAGCTCCGACGTCCGTGTCGACGGCTCGCTCGACGCCGTCGACGTGAAGACGGCCTCCGGCGACGTCGTGCTCGGCGGCGCCCTGCAGGCAGTGCGCGTCAGCTCGCAGAGCGGCGACATCTCGCTCGACGCTGCGAGCGGTCAGGTCGGCGTCTCGACCACCTCGGGGGATGTCCGACTCGGCCGGATCGACGGAGAGCTCGCCGTCAAGACCGTGTCCGGCGACGTCGACCTTCTCGACGCCCGCGCCGGAGCCACCGTCCAGACCGTGTCCGGCGACGTGCAGATCCGTCGCATCGCCGGCGGGGACATCCGCCTCCAGACGGTCTCCGGGGACGTGAACGTCGCTCTCGAGCCCGGCCTTGGCGTCTGGATCGATGCGAGCGCGGTCAGCGGCGACGTGACCTCCGAGCTCGAGGTCGGTGACGCAGCCGTCGTCGGACGAGGAAGGGCCGATCGTCGAGCTCCGGATCAAGTCGGTCAGCGGCGACGTCTCGATCGGCCGTGCGCCGGTCGCCGCCCCTGCGTCCACCTAGTCCTCGTCCTCGTCCCCATCGAGCGCCTCGGCGAGCGTCGCCATCGCGAAGGCCGCCCATGCGAGCTCGGGGTCTGCTTGCAGCTCGTCGAGCGTGTCGCGGAGCGACGTGATCTGCTGCACGACGGACTCGAGCGCCAGCGAGACCCGCGGCCAGCGCCTCGCGGCGGTAGGGATCGTCGAGGTCGGCGGCGACGGCGCTCACCGCGCGCCCGCGGAGGTCGAGTGCCCGACGGGGATCGCCGCCGGTCGCGAGCAGCAGCTGAGCCCGACGGATCGCCGCGTTCCGCTCATCCGGGTCGAGCCTGACGTCCCGGCCGGCGACGAACGCCAGCAGGGCGCACTGCTCGTCGACGGTGGCGTGGGCGGCGGCGACAAGTGCCGAGTGGAGAGCCTCGTCGTTCAACGCCTGGTGGTGAGCCGTGCGCGGAGCGCGTTCCAGCGGGCGGGTGATCCGGCGCCCTGGAAGCCCGCGACGGTGCGGCCCTTCGCGTCGATCAGGATGAAGGCGGGCTGGTAGGTGGCGCCGAAGCGAAGCGCAAGGGTGCGCTGCGGGTCGCGGATCGAGGGCCAGGTCCAGCCGTAGGTCGCGATGAACGCCCGTGCGCCCTTGTCGGTATCAGCGGCGTTCAGCCCGAGGAAGCGGATCCCGTTCCCCTGCTTTGCGACCCAGCGTGCGTAGGCGACCGCCTCGCTTCGACAGGTCGTTCACCACGACGACCAGACGTTGACGATGACGGGCTTCCCCCGCAGGGCGGCCAGCGAGGCCCGCTTTCCGTCGACGGTCGGGCCGACCACCGAGGGTGGGCCGGCGGCAGCCGACGCCGTCGAGGCCAGCGCGAGCACCGAGCAGGAGCGGGAGCGTGACGAGCGCCGGAGTCCGTCTCATGCGGCCACCGTACCGTGCGCGCGCGCGGGTCGTGGCGGCCTGCCCGTGTCGATCGTTGATGATCTCGTAAGGATCGTTCAAGCGGACGCTCGCGGCCGTCGATAGTGAAGGCATGAGGGATCGTCTCCTGCTCTGCGCGCTCGTCGCCGCAGTGCTCGGCTCGGCGCCGGTCTCGGCGCTGGCGGCCGAGCGCCCGGTCGAGGGCTCTGGTGCGGAGCCGGCGGCGAAGTCCGGTCGCTCGTGGGCGGCATCCGAGATCGCCAAGTCGTCGCCGCCGGGCTGATGGGGCCCGACGTCGCGACGTTTCGCCCGGACGATCCGCTGACGCGCGGCGAGCTCCACGACGCCATCGTCGCGCTCGGCAAGCCTCATGCAGCGCCGGCCGACCCGAGCCGAGCTCGTGTCGATGCGCGAGCTCGACGCCGCAGCTCGTCGCGGCCGTCGGAGCCTTGCGCGCCTCGCGCGCGATCCGTCTCGCCGCGCATGACCGCCGGCGTTCAGCCGACCGCGATGCTCGGGACGGAGACGGCCGCTCGCCTGCTCGGCCTCCGCATCAACCATCCGGCTGGGAGCGAGGATCTCGAACGGCTGCCCACGCAGCCCGCGCCGCGCGCAGAGGCGGCGTTCTCGCTCGCGCGGATCCTCGCACTCGACCCGTCGAGGGTTCCCGCGCTCGTCGCACAGGCGGAGGCGTTCTCCCTCCCCGAGCTCGACGACCTGCAACGCGAGGTCGTCCGCCGCGGGCTGCGCCTCGTCGGCTTCCCGTACGTGTGGGCCGGCACGAGCGAGAAGCCACAGCGGCTGTGGAGCTCGACCGCGCCGGGCGGGACCGTCTCCGCTCCGGGAGGGTTCGACTGCTCCGGGCTCGTCTGGCGGGTGTACAAGCTCGAGCCGTTCCCCACCGCGCCGACGCTCACGTCCGTCCTCAAGGGACGGACAACCTTCGAGATGAGCGGTGAGGTCAAGCCCGCGCTGCGGATCGCCGTCGCCGACCTCCAGCCCGGGGACGTCCTCTTCTTCGGATCGAAGGGCAAGAGCTCGAAGCCCTCGCAGGTGGGTCACAGCGGCATCTACGTCGGCAACGGCTGGTTCGTCCACTCCTCGGGCAACGGCGTCACGCTCCAGCCGTTCGAGGGGTGGTACGCGAAGACGTTCGCCTGGGGCCGACGACCGCTGGCCGAGGCCGGTCTGGCGATCTAGCCCGCGGCGGCGTGTCGGCGGCATCGGGACGTCGCCGGCGTGGGGCTGTGAGGGGCCTGGACGAGGGGCGAGGCTGAAGCCACGCCCCCGCGCGCGCCGGCCGCGGGCGTGACCCGCGCATGGCTCCGTCGCGCCCTCGGCTCGTGACCGTCCTCTCGGCTCGGATGCTGCCTCGGCGTCGACAGGCGCGCTTCGCGGCTCACCACCGGCGCTGCCGCGGTACGCTCCGGAGACATCGTGAGGAGGAGCAGATGACCGAAGTCGCCGACGCGCCCGCCGCCGGGCGCGACGCAGAGATCTCCAGGATCACCCACTGGATCGACGGTGTGCGCGTGCCCGGGAACGTCGGGCCGCTCGGGGCCTGTCTTCGATCCTGCGACCGGGCTGCAGACCGGCGCGGTCGACCTCGCCTCGGTCGAGGAGGTCGCCGCCGCCGTGGCGAGCGCGAAGGCCGCGTCGGCCGCATGGCGGTCGACGTCGGTGGGGCGCCGGGCGGAGATCTTCTTCCGGATCCGTGCGCTGTTCGACGCGCATCGGGAGGATCTCGCGCGGCTGCTGACCGCGGAGCACGGCAAGGTGTTCTCCGACGCGCTGGGAGAGGTCGCGCGCGGCATCGAGGTGATCGACTACGCGTGCGGGATCCCGACGCTGCTCAAGGGCGGCTTCTCCGAGCAGGCCTCGACCGGGGTCGACGTCTACTCGATCCGCCAGCCGCTCGGCGTCGTCGCGGGGATCACCCCGTTCAACTTCCCGGCGATGGTGCCCGATGTGGATGTGGGCGCCCGCGCTCGCCTGCGGCAACTGCTTCGTCTGAAGCCCTCGGAGAAGGATCCCTCGGCGTCGCTCCTGACCGCAGAGCTCCTCAAGGAGGCCGGTCTGCCGGACGGCGTGTTCACCGTCGTCCAGGGCGACAAGGTCGCCGTCGACGCGCTCCTCGAGCACCCCGACGTGAAGGCCGTGTCGTTCGTCGGGTCGACGCCCATCGCGCGGTACATCTACGAGACCGGCACCAGGCACGGCAAGCGCGTGCAGGCGCTCGGCGGCGCGAAGAACCACATGATCGTGCTGCCCGATGCCGACATCGAGATGGCGGCGGACGCGGCCGTCTCGGCCGCCTACGGGTCGGCCGGCGAGCGCTGCATGGCCGTGTCGGTGCTCGTCGCGGTGGGCGACGTCGCCGACCCGCTGGTCGCGGCGATCAAGGAGCGGCTGCCGAAGGTGAAGGTCGGCGACGGCACCGACCCGACCTCGGAGATGGGGCCGCTCGTCACGCGCGAGCATCGCGACAAGGTCGCCTCGTACTCGAGTCGGCGGCCGAGCAGGGTGCGACGGTGATCGCCGACGGCCGGGAGACCGCTCCCGCCGGGCGACGGCTTCTTCCTCGGCGTCTCGCTGATCGACGACGTCACGACCGAGATGGACGCCTATCGCGACGAGATCTTCGGGCCAGTCCTCTCCGTCGTGCGCGTCCCGACCTACGACGAGGCGGTCGAGCTCGTCCAGGACAACCCGTACGGCAACGGCGTCGCGATCTTCACGCGCGACGGCGGCGCCGCGCGCCAGTTCCAGTTCGAGGTGGAGGCGGGCATGGTCGGGATCAACGTCCCGATCCCCGTCCCGGTCGCGTACTACTCGTTCGGCGGGTGGAAGGCGTCGCTCTTCGGCGACAGCCATGCCTACGGGCCGGAGTCGGTGCACTTCTACACCCGCGGCAAGGTCGTGACGAGCCGCTGGCCCGATCCTGCCACGAGCAAGATCGACCTCGGCTTCCCGCAGACGCGATAGGGTCTCCGGCCCGTCGGCCGGGGGCGGCACTGCGGCGCCGCCCCCGCCCGACGGGCGCCCCATGGCAGACGTCCTCGTCGAAGGGTTCGCACCCGATGCGGTCGGCCTCGCGCGGCTGCTGGCATGCGCGGTGACCGAGTCCGCCTCGCGGGGCCAGGCCGGCCGTCGCCCGACGCGATGGCGCTCGAGCCGCTCGGGGTGAGCGTCGACGGCGGGCGTCGACCTCGATCTCGACGCCCGCGTCGCCGGAACGGGCGTACCTGGACGTCTGGACGCCCGAGGTCGCACCGCGCGTCGCTCCGGCTCCGGGCCGCGGGCACGAGGCTCACGTCGCTCTCGGACCTCCTGCTCGCCGAATCGCCGATCCCGCACCATCGGGATCACGGGAACCGCCGGCAAGTCCACGACCGCCGCCTTTCTCGCCGTCATCCTCGAACGGGCAGGGCTCGTCGCGCACAGCGGCACGACGTCCCGCCCGGGCCAGCGCTGGGCGACCGAGGAGCTGCTGCCGCTGCTCGACGGAGGGTCCGACGGCGTGATGCTCCTCGAGCTGACGAGCTCGCATCTCGCGTTCTGCGACACGCCGCCGCACGTCGCCGTCGTGACCTGCTTCTGGCCCGACCACGTCGAGCTCCACGGCTCGGTCGAGGCGTACCTGGCCGCAAAGCAGCGGATCGTGCGCGGCCAGCGACCCGGCGATCGGGTGGTCTTCGACTGCTGACGACCCCGGTGTCGCGGGGTTCGCCGAGCTGACGCCCGCTGCCCGCTTCCCGTTCTCGCTGAGCGAGGCCCCTGGAGCGAGGGAGCGTTCGTGCGCGGTGATACGCGCCTTCGTGCGTCACGGGGCGGAGGAGGTCGTCGTCGGGGAGCGCCCCTTCGGTCAAGGGAGGTCGCAGGCAGGCGGCGCTCGCGGCACTCGCTGCAGCCCTCGCTGCGGGTGCGGAGCCGCAGCACCTCGTCGGGAGCCTCGTCTCGCTCGACGCGCCGCCCCATCGCGCGCGGTGCGTGGGTGTGATCGAGGGGACCGAGCTCGTCGACGACTCGGCTGCCGCGACCGCGACGAAGGCGGCGGCGACGCTCCGACGAGTATCCGGCCGGCTCGGTCGTGCGTCGTCGGCCGGAGGAGCCCTCGAGAGCGTCGGGCTCCAGGTGCAGGACCGCGGTCCCGGAGCGGCGGCTGCTCGTGAGGCGCTCGACGTGCTTGCGCGGGCCGCGCGCGTGCAGTCGTCGTGTTCGGGCCGGCGGGAGCCTCGGTCGCCGGACCGCTGCGCGCACGCGGCACCGTCGTCGAGGTCGCGACGCTCGAGGAGGCCGTCGCGCTCGGCCTCGATGGGGCTGCCGGTGCCTCCGCGCTCGTCGTCGCACCGATGTTCCCGCTTGACGCAGGAGGAGCGCGCGCGGGTCGAGGCGCTTCTCGCCGCCGCGGGTTGAGCTCGGCCCGGCTCGGGAGACGCCCGAGTCGTCGGGGAATAGAGACGACCACCCTGGAGTTAATTGCGTATACAACCAATTCGTATCTACAACTACTCTGGAGGATGCCATGTCCGCCACCACGCACGAGCAGCACCCGGTCCGCCCGGCGTCACCGGCACCTGGAACCTCGACGCGACACACTCGTCGATCGGGTTCACCGTGCTGTACATGGGCGTTGCGCCGTTCGAGGGCGCGTTCCACGAGGTCGAGGCGACCCTGACCGAGGCCGGTCTCGCCGGCACGGCCGATGCCTCGTCGATCGCCGTAGGCGACGAGAACCTCGCCGGCCACCTTTCCTCGCCAGACTTCTTCGACGTCGCGGCCCATCCGACGCTCGGCGTTCGAGAGCGGCCCTCTCGCGGTCGACGGCCACGACGTGACGGTCGAGGGACGCTCGAGATCAAGGGGAATCGCGTTCCCGTCACGCTCCAGGGGCACGATCACCTCGCCGGTGGCGGACCCGTGGGGCAACGAGAAGCTCGGCCTGACGCTGTCGACCACGGTCGATCGCACCCGGTTCGGCCTCGAGTGGAACGCGCCGCTCCCCGAGGGTGGCCAGATGCTCGCGAACGACGTCGAGCTCACCGCGAAGCTGGTCTTCGTGGCCGCGAAGGAGGCCTAGCGGTGCGGATCCTCGGCATCTCCGGCAGCCTCCGGGCCGACTCGCTGAACAGCGCGGCTCCTCCGCCTCGCTGCGGAGGAGCTGCCCGACGGCGTCAGCGCTCGAGCTGTACGACGGGCTCGGCAAGCATCGCCCCGTACGACGAGGACGTCGAGGAGCTCGCGCCGGACACCGTGCACGGGCTTCGCGAGGCGATCGAGTCGGCGGACGCGGTGCTGTTCGCCTCCCCCGAGTACAACGGCTCGGTCCCGGGCCAGCTGAAGAACGCCCTCGACTGGGTGTCGCGCAAGGCCGCTCGGTGCGCCCCTGCGCGGCATGCCCGTCGCGGTGACGGGGACGAGCCCCGGCCAGTTCGGCGGCGTCTGGGCGCAGGCGGAGCTGCGCAAGGTGCTGGGCGTCATGGGCGCACGGGTCGTCCCGACCGAGCTCGCCGTCCCGAAGGGGCACGAGCGGCTCGACGCGGCAGACGAGGGGCTCCGCTCGCAGGTGCGGAGCCTCGTCGAGGATCTCGTCCTCGCGGTCGAGCAGCGGGAGCCGATCGCCGCGTAGCGCCTACGAGCTCTATGGGTGACGGGGTCGGCCCTCGCGGGTCGACCCCGTTGCCTAGACTCGCTGCGTGCGCGCCACCATGCTCCTCGCGGACTTCGCCCAGGTCGCCGACGGCAAGCTGACGGTGGTCGGTGGCGGCTGGTCGATGACTGGCCCGGAGCCGGTGCCGTTCGGCATCGCGATCCTCGTCCGTGTCCCCTGGGATCAGGCCAACGCCGTCCACACGATGCGGCTGGAGCTGCTCGACGCCGACGGCCAGGCCGTCTCGATCGGAGACGGACGACGGGGAGTCTCCGGTCGTGTTCTTCGACGACATCGCCTTCGAAGTCGGTCGACCCGCCGGCATCAAGCCCGGCACGGCGCTCGACTTCCCGGTCGCGATCAACTCTGGCCCTCTTCCGCTCGAGCCGGGACTCTACGAGTGGCGGCTCTCGATCGACGGCCAGGTCGACGACGACTGGCGGCTCCCGTTCACCGTGCGGGTCGACGAGCCCGACGTCGTGTGAGCGCGCCCGTCTAGATCGTCGGCTCGACGCGCGCCTCGCCCTCGAGCGCGAACGCGTCGTGGAGCGCGCGCACTGCGTCGGGGATCTTCTCGCGGTCGATCATGCAGGAGATCTTGATCGGCGAGGTCGAGATCATGTGAAGGTTGATCCCGAGGTCGGCGAGCGTCCGGAACATCGTCGCGGCGACGCCCGGGTGCGATCGCATCCCGGCGCCGATCAGCGACACCTTCCCGAGCCCGTGGTTCTCCTCGACCTGGAAGTCCCCGAGATCGGCCCCGGCGCTGTCGATCGCGCCGCGGGTCGCGGGAACGTCGCCCTCCGGCACCGAGAAGGACATCTCGGCGCCGCCGTGGACGACGTTCTGGATGATCGTGTCGACGTTCACGTTCGCGGCGGCGACCGCGTCGAACACGGCGGCCGCGACGCCTGGGCGGTCGGGCAGGCCCGAGAGCGTCAGCACGACGTCGCTCTCCGAGTGCGTGACGGCGGTGACGATGGGCTGCTCCATGCCTTCTCCTTCCTGGATCCAGGTTCCCGGCTCGTCCGAGAACGTCGAGCGCGCGTGGATCGAGACGCCGTGGTTGCGGCCGAGCTCGACCGAGCGCAGCATCAGGACCTTTGCGCCCGACGCGGACATCTCGAGCATCTCGTCGTACGAGAGGGTGTCGAGCTTGCGCGCGCCCGGGACGATGCGCGGGTCTGCGGTGAACACGCCGGGAACGTCGGAGTAGATCTCGCATGCGGCCCCGAGCGCAGCCGCCAGGGCGACTGCGGTCGCGTCCGAGCCGCCGCGCCCGAGCGTCGTGATGTCCTTCGTGACGGGCGAGAACCCCTGAAACCCTGCGACGAGGACGATCTTGCCGTCGTCGAGCGCCGCGCGGATGCGGTCGGGGTTGATGGTCGTGATCTTCGCCTTGGTGTGCGCCTCGTCCGTGAGGATCCCGGCCTGTGACCCGGTGAAGGAGACGGCCTCCTCCCCGAGGTCGTGGATCGCCATCGCGACGAGGGCGCAGGCGATGCGCTCGCCCGTCGAGAGGAGCATGTCGAGCTCCCGAGGGTTCGGGTGCGGGGAGACGTCGTTGGCGAGCGCGATCAGCGTGTCGGTCGTCTTGCCCATCGCGGAGACCGTCCCGACGACGTCGAGCCCGCGACGCCGGGCGTCCACGAAGCGCTGCGCGACGTGACGGACCTTGTCCGGGTCGGCGACCGACGAGCCGCCGAACTTCATCACGACGGTGTCGTAGGAGGGCTCCGCTGCCATGGGGAGATGGTGCCTACGTCGTGAAGCCCGGGCGCCGATACCGGCGGGCGTAGGGCGGAACGGGGATCCCCGTCGCGGAGTCCGGGGGAGGGGATCGGTGCGCCGGCCCTGACGCCGAGCGGGATCACCCCGGCCCAGACGTCGAGCTCGGCGTCCGGCGTGGCGTCGTCGTCCGGGCCTCCGTCGCGGATCTTCGCGGACGCCTCGTCGAGCGGCAGTCGCAGCACGGACGTGGCACGGAGCTCCTTCGCCGTCGGGGGACGGGCGTCGGCCCAGCGGCCGGGGAGGAGGCGCTCCGTCAGCGCCTCCAGCGCGGCGCGCTTCTCATCGGGCTCGACGATCGGCGTCGCCGTCCCGAGCACGACCACCGACCGGTAGTTGACGGAGTGCTCGAACACCGATCGCGCGAGCACCAGCCCGTCGACGAGCGTGACGGTCAGGCATACCGGGATGCCCTCGGCGAGCGCGCGGAGGGAGCGGGCCGCGCTCGACCCGTGCACGAGCACCTCGTCTCCGACTCGCGCGTGGAGCGTCGGGATCACGAACGGCTGTCCGTCGTGGACGAAGCCCAGATGGGCGACGAAGGCGGCGTCGAGCACGCTGTCGATGGCCTCGCGGTCGTAGCGGGCACGGTCGTTGACGCGCTTGACGCGCGTGCGGGCCGACGGCGCGCGCAGGGCGCGTGAGCGGGCGCTGGTCATCGTCCCGGCAGCCTAGACGTCGGGGGTTCGACCCACGCACCCTGGGGTGACCAGGTGTGCCGTGTCGCCGTCGATCGACCGCTCCTCCGGGCCGCGGGCGGTTGCGTCGCGTCGGCCGGAGGAGCGAGCCGGGGGTGTCAGGCGGCGTCTGCCGCGGGCACGAGGCCGAGCTCGCGCTCGAGCGCTGCGAGCGGGCGGGCGCCGACGAGGGTCTTCGTCGGGGTGCCGCCGTCGAAGAGGATCAGCGTCGGGATGCCCGAGACCTGGAACGTCGCGGCGAGGCCGGGATCGGCGTCGACGTCGACCTTCGCGACCTTGAGCCGGCCCTCGTGGCGCTCGGCGAGCTCGTCGAGGATCGGCGCGATCATCCGGCATGGCGGGCACCACGCGGCCCAGAAGTCGACGAGGACGGGCGTGTCGGCGGACAGGACCTGGTCCTCGAACGTCGACTGATCGACATGGATCGGCTGCATTGCGGTTCCTTTCAGGGACATATCGTGCTCACTTCAGCTATTACAACTATACAACGAACTAGTTGTTTAATTTCTTCCCGTCAGTCGAGCCTCACCCGCTCACCCGGCTCGGGAACGACTGCCTCCCAGCCGAGCCGCTCACGGATTGCGTCGACGAGCGCGAGCGAGGCGCGCGGCTCCCCATGGACGGCGTAGATCTGATCGGGCTTCTGCGGAGATCCGGCGAGCCAGGCGAGAAGCTCGTCGCGGTCGGCGTGCACCGACAGCGCGGGCAGCTCGACGATCTCGGCCGAGACCCGCACGTAGCGGCCGAGGAGCTTCAGCTGCGGGGCACCGTCGGCGAGCATCCGGCCGCGCGTCTGCGCCGCCTGGAAGCCCACGAGGATCACGCAGCTGCGCGGGTCGGGCAGCCGACGGGCAAGATGATGGAGGACGCGGCCGCCGGTGGCCATGCCCGACGCCGAGACGACGATCGACGGGAACGCGAGCGCGTCGATCGCCTTCGACCCCTCGACGTCGCGCACCTCCATGATCCCTTCGGGCTCGAAGACGCCGAGCGCCTCGATCTCGTCGCGCACGTCGTCCCGCCGCTCGGTCACCGCCCTCCGGTAGACGCGTAGCGCCTCGAGCGCCATCGGGCTGTCCACGTAGATCGGCACGAGCTCCGGGATCCGACCGGACTCGCGCAACGCGCGGAGGTGGTGGAGGACGACCTCCGTGCGATCGACGGCGAAGGCAGGGATCACGACGGTTCCACCGCGCTCGGCGGTGCGGGTGATCGCGCCGGCGAGGACCTCCAGGGCGTCTCCCGTGTCATGCAGCCGATCGCCGTAGGTCGACTCGACGAGGATCACGTCTCCGCCCCGCAAGGGTGCCGGCGGCAGCAGCAGCGGATGGTTCGACCGCCCGAGGTCGCCGCTGATCACCAGGCGACGGGTGTCGCCCCCCGGAAGAGACAGCCGCAGCTCCACCGTGGCGGAGCCGAGGATGTGGCCCGCCGGCCTCAGGGTGAGCGTGACGCCCTCGGCGATCTCGTGCTCCGCATGGAACGCGAGCGGCTCGAGCAATCGCAGCGCCCGCTCGGCATCTGCCTCCGTGTAGAGCGGGACGGCGGGACGATGGCGTGCGTACCCCTTGCGGGTCGCGTAGGCCGCTTCCTCCTCCTGGAGGTGGCCGCTGTCCGGGAGGACGATCGCCGCGAGGCTCGCCGTGTCCGGCGTGGCCACGACAGGCCCTCCGTAGCCCTCGCACTCGAGCGCCGGCACGTAGCCGCAGTGGTCGACGTGGGCGTGGGTCAGGACGACGGCGTCGATCCCCGTCGGCGCCACCGGAAACGGTCCGCGGTCGAGCGCTCGCATCGCGCGATCACCCTGATGGAGGCCGCAGTCGACGAGCACCCGGCTCGTCGGGGTCTCGACGAGGAACCGGCTTCCCGTGACCGTGCGCGCTCCTCCCAGGAACGTGAGGGTTGGGACAGACGGGCGCGATGGACCGTCCATGCCTCGATCGTACGACGCAGAACACGTGCCGACGTCGGTGGTCGACCGTAGGATCGTCGTGCATGGATCAGGTCGAGCGTCGCTACCGGGAGCGCAGCCTGTGGCTCGACGTCCTGCCAGGCTCGCTCGCTCCTCGAGCGCCCCTCGCCGGCGACGCCGAGTGTGACGTGGCGATCGTCGGCGCCGGCTTCATCGGGCTCTGGACCGCCTACGCGCTCGCCGTCGCCGACCACTCGGTGCGCGTGCGGGTGGTCGAGGCCGAGATCGCAGGGTTCGGGGCCGCCGGGCGCAACGCGGGCTTCGTCTCCGCGGGAATCGCAGGGGAGGCCCGGGTGTACGAGCGACGGGGTGGTCCGGAGGGAGTGCGCCGCGCCGAGCGGGCGATGGTCGATGCGGTCGACGAGATCGGGCGCGTCGTCGCGGACGAGGGCATCGAGTGTGGCTGGGTGAAGAACGGCGCCCTGCGCGTGGCGACGTCGCAGGCTCAGCTCGATCGGCTGCAGGCGGGCCTGGCGGGCAAGCGCGCCCGGGGGCTCGGCGAGGACGACGTCCGCTTCGTCACCCCGGCCGACGTCGCGGAGCGCGTTCGGATCGCCGGCGTCCTCGGCGGGACGTACACGCCGCACTGCGCCCGCATCAACCCCGCCGCGCTCGCGCGCGGGCTCGCTGAGGCCTGCGAGCGACGCGGCGTGGTGATCCACGAGCGCACGCGCGCCACTGCGCTCGGGCCGGGCCGAGTCGTCACCGCGAGCGGAACGCTCCGGGCGCCGACCGTGCTGCGGGCGACCGAGGCGTTCACGATCCTGCTCCCCGCGCAGCGCCGGAGGTTCCTGCCGGTCTACTCGCACATGCTCGCGACCGAGCCCCTGCCCGCCTCGTTCTGGGAGGAGGTCGGCTGGGCGGGGTGCGAGCCGGTCGCCGATCAGCGCTACGTGTTCCGCTACGGGCAGCGCACGCCCGACGACAGGATCGCCCTCGGCGGCGCCGGGGCGACCTACGGGCTCGGGAGCCGGATCGCCGAGCCTGGTGAAGGAGACCCCGCCGCGCTGGGGCGTGTCGAGCGGACGCTGCGCGAGTGGTTCCCGGCGCTCCGCTCCGCGAGCATCACCCATCGCTGGGGCGGCGCGTTCGCGACGCCGCGCGACTGGAGCATGGGCGTCGGCTTCGACCCTCGGTCAGGTCTCGGCTGGGCAGGAGGGCTGGCCGGACACGGGGTCGTCGCGTCGAGCCTCTGCGGCCGCACCCTCGCCGACCTCGTGCTCGACCGCGATACGGAGCTGACGTCGCTGCCGTGGGTGGGGCACGAGGGCCGTGGCTGGGAGCCGGAGCCGCTCCGCTGGCTCGCCGCCCGCGCCGTGCCGCGAATCCTGCGCTCGGCCGACGACGCGGAGGACCGGGGCGTGCGTCGTGCCCGCCGGGCGGCGCTCGTCGAGCGCTTCACTCCTGGGAGGTGAGTCGGCCCGGCCGGTCGATGCCGGCCGGGCCGTGCTCCGAGGTCAGGGGCTGAGCCGCCAGATGTCGTTCTCGACGAGGAACGCGTTCACGTTCGAGGGCAGCCCGAACCGCTCCCTGTCGCCGCCGAAGGTCATGATCGACGGGCGCAGCCCCGCGCGACCGCCCGAGAAGACGAGCGCGTCGAAGTCGTACCGGCCGTCCGCCGGGGACGTCCCGTTCCACGGCGGCGCGGCGGGCGACCCGAGCGCCGTCCACGTCTTGCCGTCACGGCTCGTCCACACGTCGATCGGGTTCGCCGGGATCGGGGGCAGCCCGGGGATCTCGCCGTAGCCGCCGAAGCAGACGATCTGGTCGAGGAGGACGACGCACTGGTGCCCCGGCCGCGGTGACCAGCCCGCCGACGGCGTCACCAGCTCCCACGACGCGCCGTCGCGCGAGCGCCAGACGTCGTTGAAGTAGAGCGTGGCGGTCGCCGGCTGACAGGGGTTCGGCGGGGCCGGGGGTGGCTGATCGAATCCGCAGCTGAAGCCGCGCTCGCCCCCGAGCAGGTAGAGGTAGCCGTTCTTCGAGACGAGAGCGGCGCCTGCACGCTTCGCCCACGGGGCGGACGCCGTCATCCGCGTCCAGCTCTTCCCGTCGTACGAGCGCCAGACGTCGTTGAAGAGCTCGCGGCCCTGGCCGCCCGTGGCGACGTCGTCGCCCTGGCTCCCGCCGAGCACGTAGATCGCGCCGTTGTGGACGACGGTGGAGAGCCCGGCGCGGCCGGCCCACGGAGCGTCTGTGGTCTCGGGTGTCCAGGTGACGCCGTCCTTGCTGCTCCAGACGTCGTCGAAGAACGTCGAGTTCGGCAGGGTCGGCGGGCACGGGACGCCCTCGGGCAGGAAATCGCACCCGTCCGGATAGATGGGATTCGGCTTCGATGCGAAGTTCTGCCCGCCGAGCACGAAGATCCGTCCACGGTGCGTGACCGCGCCGAAGTACCCGCGAGCGGGCCAGGCCTTCGACGCCGTGCGCGACCATGTCTTGCCTGCGTCGGTGCTCTTCCACACGTCGTCGTAGAGCACGGTCTCGGTCTCGAAGCTGAAGGGGCCTCGTCCCCCCATCACGTAGAGGTCGTTGCGGAGCTCGACCGCCTGCAGGCCCGCGCGTGGCGCCCACATCGACGGGTCGAACGGCGCGGTCTGGCCGCACCTGGGTCCAGCTGTAGGAGCCGACGTCGGTCGCGCCGCCACCGGCGAGCGCCACTCCTGTCGCGACCGCGGTCGCGGTCGCAAGCACGACCACGCCGACCAGGAAACGTCCCAACCGCATGTTCTCCCCCTGTTCGCCTGACGCCAAGCGGCCCTCCCCAGGGCCATCGGTCGCATCGTAGGCACAGAGTCGACGCCCGACAACCCTTCGTCGCGGGCCGGCGACCTGGCTCAGGCGCGCCCCGGGCGGTCGGAGCCGGGCCCGAGCTCAGGCGGGTGGAGCCGGACGCTCTCCGGGTAGGGGAAGAAGTCGACGATCTCGCCGGCCGCGACGCGCCGCTGGCAGTCCTGCCAGAACGCGGCTCCGAGCAGGGCGGCGTGGTGGCGCAGGAACGGCTCGCGCACCGTGGCGCTCTGCAGGAGCACCGCGTCGAACTCCTCCGGGTACACGTCGCGTGGACCGGCCGGATACCAGGCCTCGCCGGACATCTCGGCCTCGGGGGTCGGCGGCGGGGGGATCGTCCGGAACGTGCAGTCGGTGAGG
This sequence comes from uncultured Actinomycetes bacterium, assembly GCA_963849125.1. Lineage (GTDB taxonomy): Bacteria > Actinomycetota > Thermoleophilia > Gaiellales > Gaiellaceae > Gaiella. Next base: position 237,005 of record CAWKGI010000025.1, read on the forward strand.
TGCTCGATCTCGTCGTAGTCGTAGAAGATGACGCGTCCGTAGCGGGTGACGCCGAAGTTCCGCCAGAGGAGATCGCCGGGGAAGATGTTGGCGATCGCGAGCTCCCGGATCGCGTCGCCGTAGTCGCGCACCGCGCGCTCGACCTCCTCCGGTGTCGCTGTCTCCAGATAGAGGTTGAGCGGCACCATCCTGCGCTCGACGTAGCAGTGCCGGAGGACCAGCGAGTCGCCGTCGAGCTCGATCAGGGACGGTGCGAGCTCCGCCAGCTGGTCGAGGAGCTCCGGCGCGAACCGCTCGCGTGGCAGGGCGAGCTCGGTGAACTCGAGGGCGTCTGTCATCCGGCCGACGCGGTCGACCTCCTTCACCATCCGGAACTTCGCCTTCACCGTCTCGCGATCGGTGTTCTTGCCCGGCCCGAACACGTCCTTGATCACCTTGAACACGTACGGGTACGAGGGGAGGTTGAAGACGTGCATCACCTGGCCGCGTGTGCCCGGCGCCTCGACGAACCGGTCGTTCGAGTGGTGCAGGTGCTGGAGCAGGTCGCGGTAGAAGAGCGTCTTGCCCTGCTTGCCGAGCCCGACCATCGTGTAGAGCTCCGACCGCGGCCGGGTCGGCATCATCGACTGGAGGAACGCGATGGTGCCGGACGGGACGTCCATCTCGGCCATGAAGTACGCGCGGGAGAGCGAGAACAGGATCGTGATCTGCTCGGGATCGAGGATCATCGCGTCGAGCACGAGCCGTCCGCTCGCGTCGTGGAGCACGGGGATCACGAACGGGGTCTCGTCGTGGCCGTCGAGGACCCGGCCGATCACGAACGCGGCCTTGTTGCGGTAGAACGGCGCGCTCAGCACCTGGAGCTGGAAGTTCGAGCTGCGAACGTGGTCAGCGAGCCCGGCGTCCGGCTCGAGTCGCTCGAGCACCGCGGCGACGTCCCCGTGCCAGGTCGGCGAACGGGAGCGACCAGCCGACGTCCTCGAACGCCTGGACGAGGCTCGCCGCGAGATCGCGGCCCTCCGGGTAGTAGCTCCGGTAGATCGGAGGGTCGGACTCGATGTACTCCGTCGAGACCGCGGCCCGGACGAAGATGAAGTCGTTGTGGACGTACGTGCGCTCGAGGATCCGCGTGACGACGGAGTTGAAGAACGTCTCCGCGAGCTCCGGCCGTCGATGGTCGACCAGGAGGCCGATGTACTGGAGCTTCGCGCGCTGCCACGTCTCGTCGTCGATGGCGTCCGCGTGGAGCTCCTGCCGGAGCCGGTCGACGCACTCGAGCACGCGCTCGTCGTAGAAGCGGATCCGCTCCGAGACGGCGTGCTGCACGCCTGCCCAGTCGGCGCGCTCGAAGCGCTCCTTCGCCTGCGCCGTCGTCGCGCTGAACAGCCGGTAGTGGCGGTCGAACCCCTCGATCAGCGTCTCGGCGATCCTCTGGGCGACGTCCTCGCTCATCGCCGCGAGCGTACTCGTCCCCGGGCGTCCGTCGTGGCTGGCGCCCGGCGCGGGGTCTGGCGCCCGGCGCAGCCGGGAGCCTGACCCCGTTCGCGGGCGGTCCGGCGTGATCGTCGTGGAGCGGTGTGCGGGTCGGTGGAGTCAGGGTCGGTGCGCGACCCCAGACCCGAAGACCCCGGGCGGCTAGCCTTCCCGCGACGCAGATCTCGACAGGAAGCAGGAGCCAGCGTGACCGATTCCCACATCGTCGTCCCGGACGGAGGCGCCAAGATCGTCGCGGGCGAGCCCGTCCCCGACAACCCGATCATCCCCTTCATCGAGGGCGACGGCATCGGCGTGGACATCACGCCCGTGATGCAGGCCGTCGTCGACGCCGCGGTCGCGAAGGCGTACGACGGCATTCGACAGATCCACTGGATGGAGGTCTACGCCGGCGAGAAGTCGACGCGCCTCTACGGCCCCGACGTCTGGCTGCCCGCCGAGACGCTCCAGGCAGTGCGCGACTACGTCGTCTCGATCAAGGGCCCGATGACGACACCGGTCGGCGGCGGGATCCGCTCGCTGAACGTGGCGCTGCGCCAGGAGCTCGACCTCTTCGTCTGCCTCCGGCCCGTGCGCTGGTTCAAGGGCGTTCCGAGCCCGCTCAAGGACCCCTCCAGGACGGACATGGTCATCTTCCGGGAGAACACCGAGGACATCTACGCGGGGATCGAGTGGGAGGCGGAGACAGACGGCGCGCGTCGGGTGATCGACTTCCTCCAGAACGAGATGGGCGTGAGCAAGATCCGCTTCCCCGAGACCTCGGGGATCGGGATCAAGCCGCTCTCGCGCCAGGGCACGGAGCGGCTCGTCCGCAAGGCGATGCAGTACGCGATCGAGAACGACCGGCCGTCGGTCACGCTCGTGCACAAGGGCAACATCATGAAGTTCACCGAGGGCGCGTTCCGCGACTGGGGCTACGGCCTCGCGGCGGCCGAGTTCGGTGCGCAGCCGCTCGACGGCGGCCCGTGGCTGACCTTCCCGAACCCGCGCACCGGGGCGCCGATCGTCGTCAAGGACATGATCGCGGACGCCTTCCTCCAGCAGATCCTCCTCCGGCCGGCGGAGTACGACGTGATCGCGACGCCGAACCTGAACGGCGATTACATCTCCGACGCGCTCGCCGCCCAGGTCGGCGGGATCGGCATCGCACCGGGCGCGAACCTCTCCGACGACGTCGCGATGTTCGAGGCGACGCACGGCACCGCCCCGAAGTACGCGGGGCAGGACAAGGTCAACCCCGGCTCGCTGATCCTCTCCGCCGAGATGATGCTGCGGCACATGGGCTGGCGCGAGGCCGCCGACCTGATCGTCTCCTCGATCGAGGCCGCGATCGGCGACGGCCAGGTCACCTACGACTTCGCGCGGCTGATGGAGGGGGCGACCGAGGTCTCCTGCTCCGCCTTCGGGCAGGCGATGATCGACCGGATGTAGCTGCGGGCGTCCCGTGCGTGGGGTCTGGCGCCCGGCGCGAGCCGGGAGCCTGACCCGCTCACCCCGGACGACCGACGCTGCGCCGATCCGTCAGACTCAGCGCGTGAGCGCCTCCCAGCCTCTGCCGTCCGTCCTCGCCCCCGACGCGAACGCCGGGCGGGTCGCGCTCGTCACCGGCGGTGGCACGGGGATCGGTGCCGCCACCGCGCTGGAGCTCGCCCGCACGGGCGCGTCCGTCGTCGTGTGCGGGCGACGCCCCGAGCCGCTCGATCGCGTGTGCGGTCTGATCGAGGAGGCTGGGGGATCGAGCCTCGCCGTGCCCGCCGACGTCCGCGAGCTCGACCAGCTCGAGGCGCTGGTCGACGCGGCGCTCGAGCGGTACGGAGCGATCGATGTCCTCGTGCACGCTGCCGGGGGCCAGTTCATGGCACAGGCGGAGAGCATCTCCCCGAACGGGTGGCGCGCCGTGCACCGCCTCGCGGTCGATTCCGCATGGAACCTCACACGCCTCGTGGCAGAGCGGTCGCTGATCCCGCAGCGACGCGGCGTGATCGTGCTCGTCGGCTTCAGCCCGAGGCGGGGCATCCCCGGGTTCGCGCACGCGAGCGCCGCGCGCGCGGCGCTCGAGAACCTCGCCGCCGGGTTGTCCCTCGAGTGGAGCCGGTACGGCATCCGATCGGTGTGCGTCGCCCCGGGGACGATCGCGACGGACGGTCTCGCGCAGTACCCGGCCGACGACGTCGCGACCTGGGAGCGGAGCGTGCCTCTCGGCAGGCTCGGGACACCGGAGGAGGTCGCCTCCGTGATCGCGTTCCTCTGCTCGTCGGGCGGTGGGTACGTCACCGGGACGACGGTCGTCGTCGACGGCGGCGCGGATGCATGGGGTCAGGCCGAGCTGCCGCCTCCGCTCGAGCCCTGACGCGAGCCGAACCCGTCGAGCGCGTCGGTCGCCTCCGGCGTCTGCGCGAGCGAAGCGTACGCGAGCCGCTCGATGAGGATTCCGGCATCGCGGGGCGCGCCAGCCATCGCGTCGATCGCCTGCTTCGCGACCGAGACCGCCAGCGCCGGGAGCAGCGCGAGTCGCTCCGCCAGCACGAGCGCGCGGTCGAGGGCCTCGTCCGCGGCGACGACCTCCGTCACGACGCCGAGCCGGCGCGCTTCTCCTGCGTCCACGCTCTCGTGGAGGAGCACGAGCTCCTTCGCGCGGCCCGGCCCGAGCAGCCTGACGAGGCGATGGGTGCCGCCCGAGCTCGGGACGATGCCGATCGCGACCTCCGGAAGGCGGAACACCGCCGTCTCGTCGGCGATGCGGAAGTCGGCGGCGAGCGCGAGCTCGAACCCCCCGCCGACGCACCAGCCGTGGATCGCCGCGAGCGTCGGCTGGGGGAGGGCAGCGAACCGCTCGTAGACGTCACCCGTGTCCCGGTAGTAGGCGGCGATCGATGCGGGCGTCGCGTCTCGGAGCTCGGTGACGTCCGCACCCGCCGAGAACGCCCGCCCCTCGCCGGTGACCACCACCGCCCGGCTCGTGCGGACCTCGTCCGAGCGCAACGCATCGTCCAGGGCGCGCTCGACGGCGCTCGAGAGCGCGTTCAGCTTCTCGGGTCGGCGCAGGGTGAGGACGCAGACGTCGCCAACCCGCTCGATCCCGACGAGGTCACCGGACATGGGCCGCATCGTCGCGCGCGCCGTGCGACGACGCAAGTCACCCGGCGGACAGCGGGGCTTCGGGCCGGGCGGGCTCGAGGAGGAGCAGCGCGAGCAGCGCCGCGCGCGCAGGCATCCGCTCGACGTCGACGTGCTCGTCGGCCGCGTGCGATCCGTCGCCGATCGGCCCCAGCCCGTCGATCGTCGGCGTGAAGAGGCTGGTCGTGTTCGCGTCCGATCCTCCCCCGACGAGCCCCGCGTCGGCGATCTCGAGGCCCACCTCGCGGCCGAGTCGCTCGGCTGTCTCCAGCAAGGCCCTGTTCCCTCGATGGGGCTCCATCGGAGGCCGTCGCCAGCCGCCCGTCACCTCGACGGACGCGCCCGGCAGCTCCGGCTCGAGGCCGCGGAGCGCTACCTCGAGCGTCTGCGCCGCCTGGGCGGTCGGCGCGCGCACGTCGACGACCGCCCGTGCCTCGGCCGCGACGACGTTCGGCCCGTACCCGCCGTCGATCGTGCCCACGTTGACCGTCACGCCCGCGGCAGGATCGTTGAGCGCGAACAGCCGCTGCACCTGATGCGAGAGCTCGAGGATCGCGCTCACCCCCTCCTCCGGGGCGGCGCCTGCGTGAGATGAGCGCCCGCGTACCGTGATCACGAAGCGCCCGAGGCCCTTCCGGGCGATCTTGAGCCGCCCGTCGGCTCCCTCCCCGCACTCGAGCACGAACGCGCGCTCGGCGCCGTCGGCGAGCAGGCGCACGAATCGCGTCGAGTCGACGCTGCCGATCTCCTCGTCCGCGTTGATCAGCACCACCGGCGTGACCGCGGGGACGAGCGAGAGCTCCCGCAGCGCCCGCAGCGCGAACACGAGGACCACGAGGCCGCCCTTCATGTCGGCCGTGCCCGGGCCGAAGAGGAGCCCGTTCCTGCGCTGGACGGGCATCCGCTCGAGCGTCCCGATCGGCCACACCGTGTCCATGTGCCCCATCAGGAGCTGACGGGGTGCGCCTCGACGGCGGTCGTCGGGACGGGCGTACAGGTGGTCTCCCGTCTCGAACCCGCGGATCGGTCGCACCGTGTACCCGGCAGACGAGAGCGCCTCCGCGAGGATGCGGTAGGGGCCGCGCTGTGCCTCGACGTCCGCAGACGGAGACTCGGCGCGGACGAGCCGCTCGAGCAGGTCGACCATCTCCGGCTGCAGCGACCGCAGACAGGTGAGCAGCCGCTGGCCCTGCGGCTCGTCCATCTAGCGGTCGCTCCGGGAAGTCACTGCCTCGCTTCGCGCGGCTGCAAACACGTCGCAGGGCGTCGTCCTCGGTCGCCCCGATACCTGCAGGTATCGGGGCTCCCTGCGTCCTAGCCCTCCTCGGTGTTCGCCGGCGAATCACGACACGACTTCCCGGAGAGACCACTAGCGGTGGAAGTCGGGCGTGAAGGGGAACGCGTGCGTCTCCCGCACCACGCCGAACCGGTCGGGATGGAGGTAGGCGAGGACGCCGACGCGATGGAGGAGGTCGGCGTCGTCGACCTCGGCACCACGGAGCACCTCCCGGCGCGCGAACGCGGCGACCACCCGTCCGACGATCAGGCTGTTCTCCCCGAAGCCGTCGACGATCCGGTCGAGCGCGCACTCGAGGGTGAGCGGGCAGCCGTCGACCACCCGGCCGTCGATCTCCCGGGCCGGGACGGTAGGGACGTCCGCGAGCGACGGCTTCGTCCCGTCACCGGCTCGACCGCCTGCTGCGAGGCTCGACGCCACGACCTGCTCGGGGCCGGGGAAGCTCACCGTGAACCACGGGTGGCCCCGACGTTCCTGTAGGTCGCATGGCGCGGGGTGCAGACGAACGCGTAGAAGGCCTCCCGGCCGAGCGGCATCGCCATGTGCTTCGGGGCCACGTCCCAGCCATCGCCCTCCTTGGTCGTGATCAGGACGAGTGGCGCGACGGCGAACGTGCGCTCCCAGAGGTCGCCGTCCGGCTCCAGCCGGACCGGGGACGCGTCCTGCGGGAGAGGCGGCGCAGGGCCCTCCATGCACGGAGATTCGCACGGCGGCGGGCGGCGCGCATCGGGCGTCTCCCCGACGGTCGTTGCGCGATACCCGTGTCCCGCAGCTTCGCCTCCGACTACGGAGCTCGCGTCCGGCGATTCGCGGATGCGACGACGCGTCGGGTCGGCGAGACGATGAGGTCGTGCAGCCACCACCCTGGCGGGCCAAGGTCGTCGAGCCGATCACGCTCGTCTCGGCGGCACGCCGCCGCGAGGCGATCGAGGAGGCGGGCCACAACACCTTCCTGCTCCGCGCGGAGGACGTGTTCGTCGATCTGCTCACCGACAGCGGCACGTCTGCGCTCTCGCAGGAGCAACGCGCCGCGATGGAGCTCGGCGACGAGGCCTACGCCGGCTCGCGGAGCTTCTACCGGCTCGAAGCCGCCATGCGCGAGCTCTACGGGTTCCGTCATCTGATCCCGACCCATCAGGGACGCGGTGCAGAGCATCTGCTCGCCCGGGTGCTCGTGCGGCCGGGGTCGCTGGTGCCGTCGAACCTGTACTTCACGACGTCCCGCGCGCACGTGACGCTCGCGGGTGGCGTCTGGGTCGACGTCGCCGTGCCCGAGGCATCGGATCCGGCGTCGCCGTTCCCGTTCAAGGGCGACATCGACCTCGATCGGCTCGAGGAGGTGCTCGACGCCGCTTCTCCCGGTGAGGTGGCGTTCGTCCGCCAGGAGGCGTGCCTCAACATGGCGGGCGGCCAGCCGTTCTCGCTCGAGAACGTCCGGGAGGTGAGCGCGCTTGCCCACCGCTTCGGCGTCCCGTTCGTGCTCGACGCGACGCGGATCTCCGAGAACGCGCTGTTCGTGAAGGAGCGCGAGCCGGGTCACGCGGACCGTCCGCTCGCCGACGTGATCCGTGAGATCGCAGGGCTTGCCGACGGTGCGGTGTTCTCCTCGAAGAAGGACCACTTCGTCCCGATCGGCGGGATGCTCTGTCTCGACGACGACCTGCTGGCGCAGCGCGCGCGGGAGCTGCTCGTGCTCTTCGAGGGGTTCCTCCACTACGGGGGGATGGCCGGGCACGACATGGAGGCCCTCGCGCAGGGCATCCGCGAGTCGGCGGACGAGCGCATCGTCGCCGCATACGTCGCGCAGGCGCGGTACCTGGGAGGCAGGCTGGAGGACGCCGGCGTCCCGATCGTCGAGCCCGTCGGAGCCCACGCGGTCTTCCTCGACGCCAAGCGCTTCCTCCCCCACGTGCCGCAGGAGCAGTTCCCGGCCCAGGCGCTCGCGGCGGCGCTGTACCTCGCAGGCGGCGTCCGGGCGATGGAGCGGGGGATCGTCTCGGGGCAGCACGGCGACGAGCCGTACGACGGGCTCGAGCTCGTCCGCCTCACGATCCCACGGCGCGTCTACGGGCAGGAGCACCTCGACTGGGTCGCCGACACGGTCGTCCGGGTGCTCGAGCGCCGCGACGAGCTCTCGGGACTGGAGATGACCTACGAGCCGGAGTTCCTCCGCTTCTTCCAGGCCCGGTTCACCCCCCTGGCGCCGCTTCCCTCCTTCGACGACGTCGCGCGGGGCTCTGACCCGGCGCCCGCTCTGGCGCTGATCTGACGACCCGCGACGATTTTGTCGCTGTGTGCGTGTTTTTTGGTGTGGGGGTCGTTGACGTTGTGTGTGGGTGGGGGTAGGTTCCTCGTGCACCGAGTTACGGGGCACCGGAGGTTGATGGCGGTTCCGGAAGGCAGGCGCTTCGGCGTAGGTCGATCGGATAAGCCGGACGATGGGGCTCACGGACTCGGTGCTTTTTCGTGGTCCATGCAGGCCACCGGAGCCGTCTGAGGCCTCCCGTAGCATCGGCCGCGTGGAGGAGCGCGTCGTCAGGTTCCGACCGAGGGCCGTGCTCTCGACGCTCGGCATCGTCATCGCGACGCTCGGTGCTCTCTGGTTCCTCTGGACGATCCGCGGCGTCCTCGTCTGGATCCTGATCGCCCTCTTCCTCGCCGTCGCGCTCAACCCCGCAGTCGAATGGGTCATGGGGCGTGGCGTGAGGCGCCGTGGGGTCGCCGTCGCGATCGTCTTCGGTCTGACGCTCGTCGTGGTCGTGGCGTTGAGCGCGACCTTCGTCCCCAAGGTCGTCGCCGAGGTGAACGACTTCGCCGAGGCTGCGCCGGGGTACGTCGACGACCTCACCTCGGGGCGCGGAAAGCTCGGCGAGCTCCAGCAGCGGTTCCAGATCGTCGACAAGATCAAGGCCGCCGTCGACTCCGGCGGCGTCGGGGGCCTGCTCGGGATCTCGAGCAAGGCGCTCAGCGTGACGAAGAGCGTGCTGAACGCGATCGTCGCGATCGTGACGATCACGTTCCTGACGCTCTTCATGCTGCTCGAGGGGCCCGGTTGGGTCGAGCGCGGCTTCGGACTCGTGCCCGACCGGCACCGCCCCAGGGCGCGACGCCTCGGCAAGGACATCTACCGGACCGTCGGCGGCTACGTGATCGGGAACGTCGCGATCAGCCTCATCGCCGGCACGTTGACCGCCGCTCTGCTGCTCGCGCTCGGCATCCCGTATGCGCTTGCGCTCGCCCTCATCGTCGCGCTCCTCGACCTGGTGCCGCTCGCCGGCGCGACGATCGCCGCCGTGATCGTCTCGGGCGTCGCGTTCGTCGACTCGACGCGAAACGGCATCATCGTGCTGATCTTCTTCCTCCTCTACCAGCAGCTCGAGAACCAGGTGATCCAGCCGGTCGTGTATCGCAGGACCGTCCAGGTGTCCCCGCTCGTCGTGCTCGTGGCGGTGCTGATCGGGGCGCAGATCGCCGGCGTGGTGGGTGCGCTCGTCGCGATCCCCGTCGCCGGTGCGATCCAGATCCTCATCCGTGACCTCACGGAGATGCGACAAGAGGCCGAGGGCGATCCGCCCTCGCCGTCAGCGGTCGATCCTGCGCTGCCCTGACGGCGCGTCCCTCTCGCCGGCGACCGGTGCGAGACGCGCCCGGGCCGGGCCGCTCCACCTGACCGCGACCGGCGCGAGCAGCGCAGGAGACCCGCGACGATTTTGTCGCTGTGTGCGTGTTTTTTGGTGTGGGGGTCGTTGACGTTGTGTGTGGGTGGGGGTAGGTTCCTCGTGCACCGAGTTACGGGGCACCGGAGGTTGATGGCGGTTCCGGAAGGCAGGCGCTTCGGCGTAGGTCGATCGGATAAGCCGGACGATGGGGCTCACGGACTCGGTGCTTTTTCGTGGTCCGCGACGGTCTGCGCCCACGGGCCCGAATGGGCCGGTCTCCTCGGAGCCGGGCGGGTGAGGGCGTGGCTCGCACGGCCTGCCGGCCGAGTGCCCCGCTAGCGGTACTCCGGGTTCGGGAAGTCGAACCGGCAGCCCGCGTCCCACGACGCGCGCTGGTTGCCGTGCGCGGGGAACCCACCGGCGTCGCGAAGCAGACGCGCAGCGTGGAGCAGGTTCCAGGTCATGAAGGTCGTGTTCCGGTTCGTGAAGTCGTTCTCGGGGCCGCCCGAGCCCTCGTCGAGGTACGAGGGACCGGGACCGGCCTCGCCGATCCAGCCCGCGTCGGCCTGGGGCGGGATCGTGTAGCCGAGGTGCTGAAGCGAGTAGAGGATGTTCATCGCGCAGTGCTTGACGCCGTCCTCGTTGCCGGTCACGAGGCAGCCGCCCACGCGGCCGTAGTAGGCGTACTGCCCGTGCTCGTTGAGCTCGGCGGAGTTGCCGTAGAGCCGCTCGATCACGCGCGTGCACACCGACGACTTCTCGCCGAGCCAGATCGGCGTGCCGAGCACCAGGATGTCCGCCTGCTGCACGCGCTCGTAGAGCGCCGGCCACTCGTCGCTCGGCGCGCCATGGTCGCGCATGTCGGGGTAGACCCCCGGGGCGAGGTCGTGGTCGACCGCCCGGATCCGATCCACCGTGACGCCGTTCGCCTCCATGATCGCCGTGGAGAGCTCGATCAGGCCGTCGGTGTTCGAGACGCTGGGGGACGGCTTGAGCGTGCAGTTGACGAACAGCGCGCGCAGGTCGGAGAAGTCCCACCGGCTCGTCGTGCAGAGCTCCTTCTGTCGATCGTTCAGCTCCATCGCTGACCACCTCTCGTCGTCGGCTGGGTGCGGCGCCGTTGCGCCCGTTCGGCCTGAGCGTTGCAGACCGGCAAGGATCATGCGACCGGCCGACGTGTCTCGCCGACCGGTCGCACGACCTCCCGACTACATCGGCCGGACGGCGTGCCACCCGTTGACGTTGTCGCACTTGACCACGCCGGCCGTGTCGCCCTGGAACGTGTAGGCAGGCAGCCCGTTCACGGTCAGCTGGAGCTTGCCCCCGCGCTTGATCGTCCCGAAGGTCGCCATCACGCCCGCGATGTGCTTGGGCACGGACTTCTTCACGAAGACCGGTGGCCACTCCACGGCGCATGCTCCGGTGCAGCGGATCTTGCCGCCGGCCTTCTTCTCGGTGTCCCAGTAGTAGATGCCGAGCTTGCCGGTCGTCGCGATCACCTTGCCGAGGTTCTTCGTCTTGATCTCGATCGCCGGCTTGGCGGGCGCGGCCGGAGCGGCCGCGGCGGCGAGCGGAAGGACGGCGGCGACGGCGATCGCGAACGGGAGCGCGAGTCGGAGAAGCTTCGAGCGCATTTCGGTCTCCTTGCGGTTGGTGGCGGGAGAGGAACGTCCCGGGTCCAGGGTTCCCGCCGCAACGCCCGTCCGCAATGGCTCGAGCCCGGTTGTAAGGGACTGTTCAGTTCCGTGCGTTCGGAGGTGCACCGGCGGCCCCGTGCCGTTCAGGAACTCGTAATCGTGCTCGAACGCGCGCCGATGTACCTTCAGTCGAATGTCCGGAGAGCACCCCCAGGAGAACACCACGAGGGCCTACGGTCGTCGCGCCTTCATCGGTGTCACGGCCGTCGGGCTCAGCAGCCTCCTCTGGGGCCGGGCAGCCTGGGACGCCGCCGCCGGCGCCTCCAGTCCGCTCAAGAACGCCGTTCCTGCCGGGATCCTCCCGTCGTCGGGGTGGCGCATCTACACCGTCGCCTCCTCGATGCCGCGATTCGACCCGGCGACCTGGCGGTTGCGGATCGAAGGGCTCGTCGACAGGCCGCTGACGCTCACCTACGATGACCTGAAGGCGCTTCCGCGGGCCGAGCAGGTCTCGACCTTCCACTGCGTCACCGGCTGGTCGGTCAAGGACGTCCGCTGGGCAGGGGTCCGGCTGGACGATCTGCTCGCGCCGGCCGGGGTGCTTCCCGGTGCGCAGGCGCTGACGTTCGTCTCGTCCGAGAGGCCGTACGTCGACACTCTCACCCTCGACCAGGCAGGCCTGGCCGACGTGATGCTCGCCTACGAGATGGACGGGAAGCCGCTCTCGAGACCGCACGGCGCTCCCGACGCGGCTCGTGATCCCGGAGATGTACGGGTACAAGAACGTGAAGTGGGTCGAGCGGATCGTCCTCGGCGCCCGGGCGGCGCCCGGCTACTGGGAGCAGCGCGGCTACGACGCGGACGCCTGGGTAGACCGCTCCAATGGGCTCTGAGCAGCCCGAGCTGATTCCGCGCTTCTCCCGGACGGAGCGCTCCGTGCACTGGGTGCATGCGACCGCGTTCCTCGTCCTGCTCGCCACCGGGCTCGTGCTCTATCTCCCGTGGCTGAGCGAGCAGATCGGCCGTCGCCCGTTCGTGAAGGAGGTGCACCTGCTGACCGCGGTCGCGTGGATCGTCGCGCTCGCGCTCGTCGTCATCCTCGGCGACCGCCGCGGGCTGCGCCGCACGCTGCACGAGCTCGACGGCTTCGATGCGGACGACCGCCGTGGCTGCGTGGTCGACCGGCGCCGCAGGGCCGGTTCAATGCCGGGCAGAAGGTGAATGCCATCCTGACGGGCGCGTTCGCGTTGCTCTTCGCCGTCTCGGGCACGCTGCTCTGGCTCGGCGAGCGCGACACGCGGTTCCGTCTCGACGGCTCGATCGTCCTCCACGACACGCTGACGCTGCTGTCGCTCCTCCTGCTCGTCGGGCACCTCTACCTCGCCGTCATCCACCCGAAGACGCGTCACGCCCTGCGAGGCATGACGCGCGGCGATGTCCGGGTCGACTGGGCCCGCGAGCATCACGCCAAGTGGGTCGACGGTGAGCCGGGCCCCGGTGGGTGAGAATGCCCGAGATGGCAACCGTCCTGGTCGTCGACGACGAGCCGATCGTCCGTGACGTCGTCGTGCGCTACCTCCACCGGGAGGGCTTCGACACGCTCGAGGCCGGCGACGGCGACACCGCCCGCAGGCTGATCGAGGAGGGCGACCCGGAGCTGGTCGTTCTCGACGTGATGCTGCCCGGGACGGACGGGCTGGCGCTGTGCCGCTGGATCCGCTGCGCGGGGCGATCTGCCGGTGATCATGCTGACCGCGCGCGGTGACGAGGCGGACCGGCTCGTCGGGCTCGAGCTCGGTGCCGACGACTACGTCTCGAAGCCCTTCTCCGCGCGCGAGCTGGCGATGCGCGTGAAGGCCGTCCTCCGTCGTGCGCGGCCGCGCGCCGACTCCCGGAAGCCGCTGGAGTTCGACGGACTTCGGCTCGACCCGGTCGAGCCGCGAGGTGATCCGCGACGGCGAGACGCTGCGGCTGACGGCGAAGGAGTTCGACCTCCTCTTCTTCCTCGCGTCGAACGCCCGTCAGGTCTTCTCGCGGAGCCAGCTGATGACGAGCGTGTGGGGCTACGAGGCGGCCCTCGACACGGGCACGCTCACCGTCCACATGCGGAGGCTCGGGCGAAGATCGAGCGCGATCCCGCCTCGCCACGGCATCTCGAGACGATCTGGGGCGTCGGCTACAGGTTCGTCCCGTGATCGGCTTCGCGCTTCTCGTCGCGCGCGTCACGCTCGTCGTCGGCCTCGCTGCGACCTTCGGGCTGCGGCTCCTGCCGACCGTGCGGCTCCAGCTGACCGGCCTCGCACTCCTCGCGGTCTGCCTGCCGCTGCTCGTCGTCCTGCTCTCGGGCTGGGTGATGTTCCACATGGGCGACGACGTGAAGATCCTGGCGGTCGCCGCCGCCGCCGCCTCTGCGGCCGTCGCTGCGGCGCTCGTGCTGGGAGGGTCGATCGCCGGCGGGATCGAGCGGCTGCGTTCCGCCTCTGCGGACATCGCCTCGGGTGACCTCGGGGCACGTGCGCCCGACACCGGCCCTCGCGAGCTCGCGGAGCTGGGGCGGTCCTTCAACGAGATGGCGGCGAGCCTCGAGAGCCTCTTCGACGCCCGACGCGAGCTCGTCGCCGCGGCGAGCCACGACCTCCGCACCCCCGTGGCGTCCATCGCCGCGATGCTCGAGGCGATCGACGACGGTCTTGCGGAGCCGGAGGAGTACCTCGGGGCGCTCCGCGACCAGACGCGGCGGCTGGGGCTGCTCGTCGACGACCTCTTCGAGCTCGCGCGCATCGACGCCGGATCGCTCGCGCTCGAGATCCGGTCGGTCTCCCTTGCGCCGATCGTCCGAGGCCTGCCTGAGCGGGTTCGAGGCCGAGGCCCGGGCGCGCAACGTCCAGCTCGAGCAGCGCGTCGCCGGCGAGCCGACCCGGGCGAGCTGTGCCCCGGAGCAGGTCGAGCGCGTCCTCCAGAACCTCCTCACCAACGCGCTCCGTCACACGCCCTCGGACGGCACCGTGGCCGTCGTGCTGTCGGCGGCCGACGACCACGTCCGGGTCTCGGTCGAGGACGACGGCGAGGGGATCGCCCCCGACGCGGCGGAGCGGATGTTCGACCGGTTCTGGCGTGGCGACTCGGCACGCAACACGCGAGGCTCCGGGCTCGGGCTGGCGATCGCCCGTGGGCTGGTGGAGGCCCAGGGCGGGCGGATCTGGGCCGAGCCGGTGGTCACGGGCGGGACGCGCGTCTCGTTCACGCTCCCCCGCTAGAGACCCGGGCCCTCGGGTAGACGGCTCAGCGCTCGAGGCGGTGAGCGACCGCGCGGGCGGCCTCGATCGGGTCGAGCGACCCGAGCACGGCCGACTGGACGATCGCGCCGTCGACGAGCACGGCCGACCTCGCGTGCGGTCGTCTCGGGCTCTGAGATGCCGCCGTCGGCCAGCAGGCGCGCGATCGTCTGCGATGAGGTCGCGCTTGTGGTCGGCGATGATCCGCCGGTGCGTCTCGTCGATCTCGCTCGCCTCGGCCGCGGTGTTGAGGAAGGCGCACCCGCGGTAGCCGGGCGTGGACGCCCACGCGGCCAGCGTGTCGAAGATCGCGTCGACGACGCCGGCCCCGTCCTCCGTGCGCCGTTCGACGTCCCCGGTGAACCACGCCATCCACGTCACGTGCCGGGCCTCCAGCCAGGCGGCGACGAGCTCCCGCTTCGAGGGGTAGAGGCCGTAGAGCCGCCTCAGCGAGACACCCGAGGCGTCACGGATCTCCGCCATCCCCGTGCCCGCGATGCCGTGCTCGTAGAGACACGAGGTCAGCCGTGCGCAGGACGGCCTCACGCGCGGCGTCGTCGTCGATGGTCGGGGCGCGGCTCAACGCGGCGACCCGGGTTTGGGTGAAAGAGCGAGGTGGTCATGCGGCTTCGCCGCGTCGATGATCGCGCACGAGCTGGACGGGATCGCCCTCTCGAATCGGTCCCTCCGCGGACGACCTCGGCGTTGAGCGCGATCCGGCCCCCGAAGCGGCGGCCGATGTCCTTGAGCACGCCGGGATCGCGTTCGAGGGTGTCGGGATCGACGGTGGTCATGGGGCACCGCGAGCGGAGCGAGTCGAGCCGGATCACGACCTCACCGACGTGCAGCTCCGCGCCCGGCCAGGCGCGCTCGGCGAGGCCGTCGACGCCGCCGATCACGATGTTCGGACGGAGGCGCCGGACGTCGCGCCCGAACGCTGCCACGGCGCCGTCGGTGGCGACGAGGAGCGGCAGGATGTCGAACCGATCCGGGCCCGTCGTATGCCACCAGCTCGGCGTCGTCGCCCGCTGCGGCCCGGACGCGCTCCAGCGACTCCGGCTCGTGCCAGGGGCGCCCGTCGATCAGTGGGGTGCCGTCCTCGGCCAGGGTGCCGTGGAGGCCGAGCAGGCGATGGTGCCTGCGCGACGTCCGCACGCCCTCGGGCCCGCGCACGTGCACGAGGCGATCGCCGGCGACTCCGTCCGTGGTGAGGTCTGCGCTGTCCAGGCGCTCTCCCGCGAGGGTCTTCACGGGGTAGCGCCACAGCTCGGCGACGTGGAGCATCAGCGCACCGGGATCCCGCTGTCGTCGCCGTCGGCGCGGGGTGCGAGGATCCTCCGCTCGCTCTCGGCGATCGCGACGTCGTTGATGCTCGCCTCGCGACGGCGCATGAGGCCGTGCTCGTCGAACTCCCACAGCTCGTTGCCGTACGAGCGGTACCACTGGCCCTCCCGGTCGTGCCACTCGTACTGGAAGCGCACGGCGATGCGGTCGTCCGAGAACGACCAGAGGTCCTTCCGCAGCACGTAGTCGAGCTCCTTGGCCCACTTGCGCTCGAGGAAGGCCCGGATCTCGTCGCGGCCCGACGAGGAACTCGTCGCGGTTGCGCCACTGCGAGTCGACGGTGTACGCGGCTGCGACCCTCTCGGGGTCGCGCGTGTTCCAGGCGGCCTCGGCTGCGCGCACCTTCGCGAGCGCGGAGACGGCATCGAACGGGGGCAGGGGCGGGCGGGTCTCGGTCATGAAGGCAGGTCTCCTTTGAGAATGATCGTTCTCACGATACAAGAACGATCATTCTCTTGTCAACCGCCTTAGCGGACGAGCGTCGTGACGACGACGAGCGCCGTCAGGCTCAGACGGTCGGGCTCAGACGGCGTCGGGCGGCGTGAGTCCGCGCGCACGGCCCGCCTCGAGGAGCTCGGCCTCGCGGACGGCGCCTCCGATCCCGGTCGGCGTCGTCACGGAGAGGCTCGCGTAGAGCACTGCCCAGCGGAGGCGCTCGTCCGGGGGGATGCCGCGCAGCTCCGCCCAGACATACGCGGCGACGAGCAGGTCGCCCGCTCCCGTCGTGTCGATAGGGCGCTCGACGCGATCCGCGGAGACGGTCGTCAATGTCCCGTCGCGGAATGCGAGAGCGCCGTCGGGGCCGAGGGTCACCACCACCGTCGGACACAGCGCGCCCAGCTCGCGGGCGGCGTCCTCGGGCGTGGCCGCGGCCGTGAGACGGAGCGCCTCGCTCTGGCTGACGAAGAACGCGTGTGCCTCGCGCAACGACGCGGGTGGTCGGCCCGCGTAGGCGCGTGCGTCGTCGTCGCCACAGGTGACGTACGCCAACGCGCCGGCCGGCACGGCGTAGAGCAGATCGAGGCTGGCCGCGACAGCGCGTGGCGACTGCGCCTCGACGTCGGCGCGCTGCGCCCGCGCCCCCGGGTCGACCGTCACCATCGCGCGGTCGCCCCCGAAGGGCAGGACGACGGTGGTCGGGGTCCGCGGTGCGGGGCGCGTCGCGATCGCGATGACGCCCTCCTCCTCGAGCGCTGCGCGGACGAGATCCCCGGCGACGTCGTCGCCCAGCGGCGCGGCGACGGCCGCCGTGAGTCCGAGGCGGACGGCACCGACCGCCGTGATCGCGCCACCGCCGGGCGAGCGCAGCAGGTCCGCGGCGAACCGCTCGTCCCCGAGCGCGGGCAGCGACTCGAGCCCCACGAACGTGAGGTCGAGGAACACGGGAGTCACGACCACGAGATCCGTCACGTCGGGGCGAGGATATCGACTGGTGCGTAGCAGCGGAAACGCTCGACGACGAACGGCGACGACGGCCGGTCGCTCGTGCGCCGGCCGAAGGCGGAGATGCTCAGCTTGAGCTGCATCGGGTAGGAGGGCGACTGCGACACGATCTTGACGAGATCGTCGTCGACGAAGAAGCGCACCTCGTCGGGTCCCACACGGCTGCGTCGTCGTGCGGCTCGCGCGCGTCGATGCGCGCGTGGACCTTCTCGAAGGCGTCGCTGATCTCCGGCTCGCCGAACGGGTGGACACCCACGCCGATCAGCGCCGTGTTCGTGCCGGCCTCGTTGCCGAAGATCTCGCAGATGCAGATCTCCGCCGATCGTTGCGGCCCGTCCTCGTAGCCGATCATCCAGAGGGCCACCAGGTAGACGGGGTCTCTATCGGGTCGCTACCGCGACGACCCAGTCGCGAAGCGTGTCAGGTGCGATGCCGTCCCAGGCGGGGTGGGTGGTGGCGGACGGGAGTCCGGCATCGGCGAGCATCGCGGCGAGCCGCTCGGGAGGGTACGCGCCCTCGCTCACGCCGAAGACCTCGGCCCGGCCGGTCTCGGCGTCGACGACGTGGTAGCGGTCGACGAGCGCCTCGGCGTCGTCGTCCCAGCCGTGCTCGTGCAGGACGAGATGCTCGCCCTCGCCCCACAGGTCGTCCCGACTCGTCCACCACGTCGAGGTGATCGCGCGGTCGAGCGTCGTCGCGTCCGCCACCTCGACGACGAGCCGGGCCGCCTCCTTGAGCGCAGCCACGATCCTGAGGAGCAGCGCCTCGACCTCTGCCGGCCGCTGCACGGCCAGCTGTCCGTAGAGGATCATCGCGGCATCGAAGGAGCGCTCCTCGAGCGCGATCGTGCGCATGTCGGAGCAGACGAACGAGCAGGGGAGGCCGGCGCAGCGCATGCGGGCCTCCCGCACGGCGGCCGGCCCCACGTCGACGCCGGTCACGACGACGCCGCGGCGTCCGAGCTCCGCCGCGTAGAGGCCCGGTCCGCAGCCGAGGTCGAGGACGCGATCGCCGGCCGAGAGCCCGAGCCGCTCGACGAGCCACTCGACCTGCTGCTCGACGACTGCGAGTCGGCGCGAGGCGAGATCGTGCGTCTGGTCGAGGTGCTCGGCGAGCATCCGCTCGCTGAAGGCGGGGTCGCCCCAGGGCAGGTCGGTCGTCGTCGGCGCCCACGCACGAAGAGGCTCGCGGCGGACGAGCGCGGCCAGCGGCTCGGGTCACCGGTGCTCCCGGCCGGCTCTCCGAGCTCGATGCGTGTTGCTCGCTTGCCTCCATCGCGGCTCCCTGCTCGTCTCGACGACCACGAGCTCTCGGCCGCGTGACGATACGGAAGTCGGGGGCACGGGGTCCGGGCGTCGTCCTAGGCGGGGAAGCGGACGTGCATGTGGTTCTCGTGGTTCGGGTACGGCACCACGACGCCGGGGCGCCCTGACAGCCCCACCCCGTACCCGACGAACACCATCTCCGCGCCGCTCGCGACGAACCGGTCGAGCAGGTCCTGCGCGAGCTCGCCGGTCGACCTGGTCGGTCGAGACAGGCGCACGCAGGGCGGCGTCGCGCCGGGGGTAGTAGACGTCCACGTCGAGGCCGTTCTGGTGCGAGCGGTGCTCGTCGATCGGGCCGCCGTGCCGGAGGCTGATGTCGCCGACGAGGACCCGGGGCGCGTCGGGGTGCGCGGTGCGGTAGGCGGTGATCACCTCGACGATCCGGCGGATCGTGCGCTCGGTGCCGAACAGCCTCCCGGGCCGGTTCGGACGCTGATCCTCGACCGGGTTCCAGGTGACCCAGTCGGGGCCCTCGATCGGGAGCTGCGTGCCGTCGCTCAGGCTGCCGGCGTACGGCAGCCCGTGGGCGGTCGCGCGGTGCCAGTCGATCGCGACCTGCTGCTCGCGCGCTCCGGCCCGCGCGCGCAGCGGAGCCTGTGCTCCCGCCGTGCCGCGAACGTGCGGCGGCGGTGGTGCCTCTGCCGCGGCGGGGTTCGATCCGGTGCGCAGGTGCAGCGTCAGGCTCGGTGGATCCTCGGCGAGAGGCGTTCCCGCTCGACCGCCCGCGAGCTTCGGCGCGGCGACCGAGAGCACGACCGCAGGTCCGAGCACGAGCGCGGCCGTGCGCGTGCGACGGGTGGTGCGACTGCGGCGGAGCGCCTCCCGTCGTCGGCGTGAGGCGTCGAGCCCGTTCGCGACCGGCCCGAAGACCGGCAGCTCGACGGCGCCGGCTGCGATCGGCGTCGCCACTCCCATCCGGCCCGTCGCCTCGGCCGCACGCTCACGGAACCAGAGCACCTCTGCCTCGAGCCAGACCTCTCCTCGCCGCCACCCCATGGACCTTCACCGTTCGCCCGCGTGCCGATCTGTCCTGCGCGCCGTCGTCGGCGGGCGGCCCAGCCGACGCGCGCTCTCTCGGCGTCGATCGAGTGCGAGGTCAGGTCTGGATCCGCCCGGTCTCGTAGTCCCACATCGTGATCTCGACCCGGTCTCGGGCATCGAGCTTCGCCATCAGGCTCGCAAGGTGGGTCTTCACGGTGCTGAGGCTGATGAAGAGCTCCGCCGCGATCTCGGCGTTCGTGCGCCCGCCTGCCACCCAGGCGCGCCTTCGAATGGGCGAACGGGAAGATGCACGACCTCGGGACAATCGGCTGGGGAGGCCGCCGAGGGCTGGAGAGCGGCGCGGTCGCGATCAACGACCACGGCCAGATCGCGGGGTTTGCGAGGGTCGATGGCGCGCGCCACGAGGTGCTGGTGCAGGTGAACGCCGCCGGCCTCGACCGTGGGAGGTGGCGTGTGATGGCCGGTCTGCCCTGTGCCGCCCGGCTGGTGGCCGGCCTACGCGCACCGAAGAAGCCTGTCGCCGGCTCGCTGTGGCGGGTGCCGTGGTGGCGGTCGGGCCGAAGTCACGCGCTTCCCGCTCGGTGACGAGGTGTTCGGCGTCAGCAAGGGCTCGTTCGCCGAGGCGCTGCCGCCCGCGAGGACAAGCTAGCGCGAAGCCGTCGAAGCTCACTCGAGCAGGCCGCCGCCGGTGCCCGTCTCCGCGGATGACCGCGCTGCGCGGACTGTGCGACGTCGGCCGGTGGGAGGCCGGACAGAGCGTGCTGATCGTCGGCGCCTCGGGCGGGTCGGCAGCTACGCCGTGCAGATCGCCAAGGCACTGGGGCGGAAGTCACCGGTTTCTGCAGCACGAGCAAGCGTGACCTGGTGCGCTCGATCGGCGCCGACCACGTCATCGACGAACCGCGAGGACTTCGCCGACGGAGAGAAGCTGTACGACCTGATCCTCGACGTCGGTGGCAAAGCGGCGCTCTGTACGGCTCGGCGGGCGCGAACCACCGAGCGGGACACGTCTCGCCATCGTCGGCGGCGAACGCGGAGACAAGCTGGTTCGGCATGTGGCAGAACGGCGAGCGCTGGCACGCTACCGGGCTGGCAGTCGAGCAGCGCCTGACCATCTCGGCATCAAGGACCACTACAAGGGTCGTCGAGCGGCTAAGCGAACTGACGACCAGGCCCGACGGCGCCCGCGGTCGAACGGACATACCCGGCGGCGAGATGCAGGACGCCATGCGACAGTTGGTAGCCGGACGCGCGCCGGCGAGGCGCCCATGGCAGTCAGCGACAACGGGCGGATCGTCGTCGTGGTAGGCGATAGGCGGCTCGTCGTGCAGAACGGCAAGATCATTCCCCTTCCTCGGCTCCCTGGGGACGACTGCGACGGCGACGCGCAGATCAACGGGCGAGCCCAGATCATCGGATCATGCGGCGACCGCGCTGTCCTTTGGACGGAGACCGGCTGACCCTCAGTCGGTAATCGCGAACCGCTTGTCAGCAACTCGCAGCCCGACCCGCTAATAACCCCTGTCACCGCGAATCGGGGCCGAAACACATCTCCCACGCCGTTCTGTGGACGTGGCAGCCCACCAAATGAGCGAGACGCACGGTTGACCTGTTGTCCGTAGTCGAGGGCAGCCGGGTCCCGCCCGACCGTTCCAGATCTGTTCCACAACAGAGGAGAGGCCCCTAGCTGGGGCCTCTCCGGTGACGATACGGCGCGTTTCCTGGTGTTGCGGTGAAGCCCTCTAACGGACTCGAACCGTTGACCCCCTCCTTACCATGGAGGTGCTCTACCAGCTGAGCTAAGAGGGCAGGAGCGGAAGCGTAGCGCGTCCGCCCGGATCGAACCCGCACCGTCGTCGGTGCGTAGAACACGACACCGAGAGATCCGCGCTCTCGCCGATGCGAGCGGTGCGCCGACCGGGCACTCTGGAGGAGAGAGCTCTGCGCACCCTGGGAGGGGATGGAGATGAGGACGGCGACGAAGGTTCTGGTGCCGGTCGGTGTCGTGGCGGCCGGCACGCTTGCAGTACGCGAGACCTACCGACGGGCGCTGCGGGCACCCGTGCTGACGTGGGGCGCGACCCCGGAAGAGGCAGCGCGGGCGCTTCCCGGCGACGAGCTGCTCGAGGAGGCGGACGTGGTCTCCACGCGCGCGATCACGATCGCCGCGCCGCCCGCCGACGTGTGGCCCTGGCTCGTCCAGATGGGCTCGGGCCGCGGCGGTGCCTACACCTACGACTGGATCGAGAACCTCTTCGGGCTGGGCATGCGCAGCGCCGATGCGATCCACCCGGAGTGGCAGGAGCTCGCGGTGGGCGACGTGATCCCCGGGAAGGCGAGCCTGCCGGGGATGCGCGTCGAGGTGCTCGAGCCCGAGCGCGCGCTCGTCACGCGCTCCGACGACGGGACGTGGGTGTGGGCCTTCGTGCTCGACGACCACGGCGGGGCGACCAGGCTCCTCAGCCGGAACCGCATCACGATGCCCGACCCGTCGCTCGGCGACCGGCTCGGGATGGCGGTGATGGAGCCCGGATCGCTCGTGATGGAGCGCAAGATGCTGCTCGGGATCAAGGAGCGGGCCGAGCGCCTCGCGGCCGAACGAACGGCGGTCGCCGCGTGAGCGCCCGGCTGTCGCTCTGGTCGGAGGACTCGCTGCTCTCGATCGGCTCGCGCGGATCCATGCTGTCGGTCGGCTCCGTCGGGTCGTGCTGCTCGTTCGGCTCGGTCGGGTCGTTCGCCTCCTGTCTCTCCGTCGGCTCGGCGTGCTCGTTCGGGTCGCTGCTGTCCTGGCGGTCGTACGGCTCGGTGATGTCGTCGTCCAGCCGGGGCAACGTGATGGGCTCGCGCTCGCCGACGGTGCCGCTGGTCGCAGGGGTCGCGCTCGTGGGTGTCGGCGTCGCGCTCGCGGCGCCGACCCTCGGGCTGCTGCGCCGGAAGCGTGCGCTCGTCGAGAGCGTGGACGAGCTCGTCGACTGAGGTCCGACCTACGCGAGGCGGGGATACTGCCTCCATGGAGCGCATCGCATGCGACGTGGTGGTGCTCGGAGGTGGAACCTCCGGCTGTGTCGTCGCGGGCCGGCTCGCTGCCGAGAGCGAGGCAGAGGTCGTCGTGCTCGAGGCCGGTCCGGACTACGGGCCCCGGAGCGAGGGCGGCTGGCCGGCCGACCTGCTCGACGGAGGCGCGCTCGTCGCCTCCCACTCGTGGGGCTACGACACCGGGTCGCTCCATCCGCTCCGGGGCCCGGTCGAGCTCCCCCGGGCCCGCGTGATCGGCGGGTGCTCCTCCCACAACGGGTGCGTGGCGGCGGTCGGCTGCCCCGAGGACTACGACGCGTGGGGCCGGATCGCAGGTGACCCGGCATGGGGGATGGACGCGCTGCGGCCGCTGTTCGCGCGGGCGCTCGCCCGCCTGCAGGTGAGGCTCTACGCGGAGGATGAGATCGGACCGTTCCATCGCGCGTGCCTCGAGGCCGCCGCGGCACTGGGACTCCCCCGCGCGGACGATCTCCACGACCTCGACGGGGGGGTCGGCTTCGGGATCGAGGCCGTCAACGTCGTCGCAGGCGTGAGGCTCAACACCGCGTTCGCCTACCTCGATCCGGCCCGCGCCCGGCCGAACCTCCGGGTGCTCGACCGGACGATGTGCGATCGGATCGTCCCGGACGCCGAGGGGGTCGAGGTCGTCGCCTGGCGTGACGGGGTCGAGGTGCGCGTCCGTGCGGCGACCGCCGTTCTGGCGTCCGGGAGCTACGGCTCACCCGCGATCCTCCTGCGGTCGGGCATCGGCGACCCCGCCGTGCTCGCGCCGCACGGGATCGCCGTCGCGCACCCGCTCCCGGGCGTCGGGAGGAACCTGCACGACCATCCGCTCGTCGAGCTCGACTTCGCGGGCAGCGATGCCCTGCGCTCGGCGTTGGCGTCGGCGGCCGCTGTCGGGTTCGTGCCCGAGGAGCAGACGCTCGGCAAGCTCCGCTCGAGTCCGCGCAAGCGGCCCGTACGACCTCCACCTGATCCCGGTCGCCGCGCCGGAGCACAGCCTGCTCGAGGGGCGCACGATCATCGCGGTCGGCGCGATGGAGCCGCGCTCGCGCGGCCGGCTCACGCTCGCGAGCGCCGACCCGTCCGTCGCGCCGGTGATGGATCACGGCTACCTCACGGATCCGGAAGGTCACGACCTCGCGCTGCTCGTCGAGGGCATCGAGCGGGCGCGGGAGCTGGCCGCCAGCGGAGCCGCTCCGCTCGCTGATCGGCGACGAGATCGCGCCGGGACGGGAGGCTGACCTCGCGGACGCGATCCGGAGGTCGCACGTGCACTACTACCACCCCGTCGGCACGTGCTCCCTCGGGCCGGCGGACGATCCCAACGCGGTCTGCGACGCTCGCGGCCGTCTGCACGGGCTGGAGCGCGTCGTCGTGGCCGACTGCTCTCTGATGCCGGTCGTCCCTCGCGCCAACACGAACGTCCCGGCCGTCGTCGTCGGCGAGCGCATCGCCGATCTGCTCCTCGCCTGAGGCGTCGGCGAGGCTCGTCCCCAACGTCGTCGGGCAGGCCTGGAGGAGAGCCTCCAGCGTCGGGCTCGAGGCGAGGCCGAGGCAGTCTCGGTGCGCGGCGCGAGGTTGCAGTGGGGGCGCGGCTTCCGCGACGTCCCGCGGCGACGCCCGCGAGTCGCCGGGCGCTGTGTACCACCGTGGTACACGCTTCTCGGGGCCGCACACGTCAGAGCCTGGTCGCCTCCGGCCGCAGCGGTTTTCGGAGGGGGAAGGCGAGGGCGAGACCGGAGGATCTCGACGACGGCGAGATCGTGATGGCCCGACGAGGATGAGGCCGGAAGGGCGCCGCGGAAGGGGCGCCTCCTCGGGGGCTCGGCGCTACACTTCCCAGCCGCGCAGGGGTTCCCGAGTGGCCAAAGGGGGCGGGCTGTAAACCCGCTGGCTCAGCCTTCAGAGGTTCGAATCCTCTCCCCTGCATGAGAATGAGCGGCGGGGTCGTGGTGGTGTCCACGGCTCGACCGTGAGAGCCGATCCCACTCCTGCCGCGGGGTGGCACCGGTGAGGGCCGCCACATCTCCCTGTCGCGCGTGAGGTCACCCACGTGCGACAGTTCCAGATCCGTGCGACGTCCCGCGGTCATCCTGCTCGGCGCCTGCCCGCTCGTCGCGGCTGTCGCTGCTGCGACCTTCTCGGAGGTGGCGTCCGCGGTCGGGGGGAGCAGCGCGACGGCCGTGGTCGCGATCGCCGACCGCGGAGGAGCGACGCTCTCGCTCGCGGACGGCAGCGCTGCCGAAGGGCTCCCGTGGCTGCTTCCCGGCGACGCGGATGTCGCCTTCTCGCCCGACGGCCGGAGGATCGCGTTCAGCAGTGAGCGCGACGGCAACCGCGAGCTCTACGTCGCCGACGTCGCCACGGGCGACCTGACCCGGCTCACGCGCTCGCCGGGGAGCGAGGACGTCGGGCCTGCCTGGTCGCCGAACGGACGGCGCTTGGTGTGGGCGAGCGGGGCGGAAGGCGATCACGACCTCTGGGTGATGCGCCTGGACGGGACGAAGCGCACGCCACTGGTTCGCCGCGCGGGGGACGACGTCGAACCCGACTGGTCATCCGACGGGACGCTGGTCGCCTTCGCCTCGGACGGGGACGGCCGGTACGGGATCTGGACGGTCTCTCCGGCAGGCGGCGAGGCGGAGCCACTCGGCGACCTGCCCGGGCAGGCACGCGCGCCGGCGTGGCATCCATCGGGCGAGCGCCTGGCCTACACGGGGATCGTCGCCGGGAACGCCGACGTGTGGCAGCTCTCGTTCGACGGTCTCGTGTCCGAGCGCCTCGTCGCGGGCAAGGGGTTCGAGGGCCGGCCGGACTGGTCGGCAGACGGTCGCACGCTGGGGTTCGTGCGCGGGCGCGGCCCGCTGACGCCGTGGCTCGCGCGGGCCGACGGAACGGGTGCGCGGCAGCTCACGGGCGGTTCCGTCGTGCAGATCGACCTCGCGTCGGTCGGCCGCGATCTCGCTCCCCGCAGAGACGCGTTGCTCCCCGACCTCGACCAGCGCCCTCCGGCAGGGCTCGTGATCCGCTCCGAGGGTGGCCGCGTCTGGCTCGGCTTCGCCTCCGCCGTCGACA
Organism: uncultured Actinomycetes bacterium; assembly: GCA_963849125.1. Taxonomy (GTDB): domain Bacteria; phylum Actinomycetota; class Thermoleophilia; order Gaiellales; family Gaiellaceae; genus Gaiella. Next base: position 262,712 of record CAWKGI010000025.1, read on the forward strand.
ACATCGGGGCGGGGCCGCTGCGGATCCGCGGCACGCGCCTGGGCGAGCGACGGGTGATGCGGGCCGATCAGCTCGTCGAGACGCGCGGGGGAGGAGTCGTCGTGAGGCGGGGTGTCGGAGGCATGCGGTTCGAATCCCACCCGCCGCACCACCACTGGCATCTCGACCCGTTCGACGGCTACGAGCTACGGCGCGCGTCGGACGGCTCGCTGGTCCGGCGCGACCGCAAGACGGGGTTCTGCCTGCTCGACCGCTGGGGCACTGCGCCTCTTCCACCCGGGGCGCGGCGTGGGCCTCCGCACTTCCTCGGTGACTGCGCGGCCGGGCGTCCCGACGCACGGTCCGTCGAGGAAGGCTCCTCGGTCGGGTACACGGATCGCTACCCGCAGTTCTTCCACGGGCAGGAGGTCGACGTCACCGACGTTCCGGCCGGCGCGTACGTCGTCGTGCACCGGGCGAACCCGGAGCGCAGGATGCGCGAGCGCTCGTACGCGAACAACGTCGCCTCCGTCCGCGTCCTCCTGCGCAGGCCCGGAGGGATGTCGCAGCCGCCGACGGTCGAGGTCGTGCGCGCCTGCGACGGCACCGACCGGTGCGGTCAGCGCTGAGCTCAGCCGGGACCAGGGCCGCGTGGCAGGCTAGGGGCGTGTACGCGGACACCATCTTCACCGGCGGGCGCGTCCACCTCGGTCGCTCGGGCGTGCCGGACGCGGAAGCGCTGGCGGTCGCCGGCGGACGCATCGTCGCGGTCGGATCGGCGTACGACATCGCAGACCTCCGCGGCCCCGCGACCGACGTGGTCGAGCTCGCCGGAGGGATGCTGCTGCCGGGCTTCCAGGACGCCCATGCCCACCCGCTGCACGGCGGGCTCGCAACGCTTCGCTGCGACCTCTACCGGCATTCGACGCTGGACGGCTATCGCGAGGAGATCGCAGCGTATGCCGCGCGTCACCCCGACGCCGAGTGGATCGTCGGGGGCGGCTGGTCGATGGACGACTTCGGCGGCGCGATGCCCACCCGCCACCTGCTGGACGAGATCGCCCCCGGGCGAGCAGTCTGCCTCGAGACGCGCGACGGCCACACCTCCTGGCTCAGCACGCGTGCGCTCGAGCTCGCGGGCATCGGGCCCGACACGCCCGTGCCGAAGGGAGGCGTCGTCGACCGCGAGCCCGACGACACCCCGGCCGGCACCGTGCACGAGCTCGCCGACTGGCTCGAGGCCAACGTCCTTCCCCCGCCGACACCGGGGGAGTGGGACGAGGCGCTGCTGCGCGCGCAGGCGGAGCTCCACCGGCTCGGGATCACCGCGTGCCAGGAGGCGAACGCGACCGAGGAGCTCGTCGACACATACCTCCGCGCCTCCACGGGCGGCAGGCTCACCCTCCGCGTCGAGGGCAACCTCGAGTGGAGCCGCCACCGGGGCGACGACCAGATCGCGGAGCTGGTCGAGCGACGCGCGATCGCGGTCGGCCCCCGGCTGAGGATGCGGGGTGCGAAGCTGTTCCAGGACGGGGTCGTCGAGAACGGCACCGCCGCGATGCTCGATGCGTACCGTGATGCCACCGGCCAGGTGACCGGCTCGCGCGGTGAGTCGCTCTACGAGCCTCGGGATCTCGACCGGATCGTCGCGCTGCTCGATCGCGAGGGCTTCCAGGTGCACGTCCACACGCTCGGCGACAGGGCCGTCCGGGAGGCGCTCGACGCGCTCGAGGGCGCCCGCCGCTCGAACGGAGCGCGAGACGCGCGGCACCACCTCGCGCACGTGCAGTTCGTCCATCCCGACGACCTTCCTCGCTTCGCCGCGCTCGACGTCGCGGCCAACGTGACGCCGCTGTGGGCCGTCCGGTCGGGTTACGTCGAGGATCTCACGCTCCCCTTCGTCAGCCCGGAGGCGGCTCGGCTGATGTACCCCTTCGGGTCGTTGCAGCGCGCAGGGGCACGGCTCGTCGTCGGCAGCGACTGGCCGGTCTCGAGCCCCGATCCGTTGCTGCAGCTCGAGGTCGCGGTGCGCCGACGGCTGCCGGGGAGCGACGACGAGCCCTTCCTCCCAGACGAGCGACTCGACCTCCGCGCGGCGATCAGTGCGGCGACGCTGGGGGCGGCCTTCGTCAACGGCCTCGACGACCGCACGGGAACCCTCGAGGTGGGCAAGCTCGCCGATCTCGTCGTCCTCGATCGCGATCTCCTCGGCTCCGATGCGCCGGCGCCGACCGCGGCTACCGTGAGGCTGACGCTCGTCGAGGGCGCGATCGTCTACGACGGTCGTTGAGCCACCACCGCCGTAGCAGGGACCGGCTCAGCCGCCGCCCTGCTTGACGCCCGCCGGCGGGTCGGTCGCGTAGAGCTGTCGGAGGCCGTTCACGAGCTGCTGCCGCTCGGACGCGCTCAGACGGGCGTTCGAGTGGGCGAGCTTGTACTGGAGCGGCGGCATCCCACCGCCCTGAACCGACTCCGTGACGTCGTCGAGGCCCGCCTGGGGCTTGTCCCACTCCGAGAAGTTGAGGATCTCGCGTCCACCGTTGACGTCGCTCTGGGCGAGCCAGGACATCGGGGCGACGTTCGTTCCGAGCCACCACTTCGTGAGGTTCGAGTGGCAGTCGTAACAGGCGTGCTCCGCGAGCGCCTGCGCCTGGGGATCGGTCCACACGGCGGCCTTCGTCACCGGCGGGTTTCCCGTCGGGTGGCCGAACGGCACGTAGGAGTGGCCGAACGGCACGAGCTGCGCGAGGCCGAAGAGGACGAGTAGGCCGAGGGCGGAGAACCCGACGATGCGCTTCCAGCCTCGATGTCGTCGGGGGGTCGGATCTGCCCCGTTCGGCTGGCTGCTCATGACGCTGCCTCCTCGTATGTCGTGTCTCTGGTCATCAAAGCACGGAACCCCGCACGGTCGGGGCGAGAGGCAACCTAGGACGCGTCAGGCAAAGCGCGGGCAAAGCACGGCAAGCGACCGGACGACGCCGCGTACACTCGGTCGGATGCAGCGGTTCGACGTCCTCGTCGTCGGCGCCGGGCCGGCCGGATCCGCCACGGCGATCCACCTCTCACGGGGAGGCGCACGCGTCCTGCTGGCCGACAAGGCTCGGTTCCCGCGGGACAAGCCCTGTGGGGGCGGGCTCACCGGCCGGGCGCTGAAGCGCATCCCGGTCGATCCCGCGCCGGTCGTCGAGCGGGCGGTCGATCGGTTCGAGCTGCGCCTTCGCTACGGGCCTTCGTTCGCGCGAGAGCACGACGAGCCGCTGATCAGCATGACGCAGCGCCGGCGGCTCGATGCGTTCCTGGCGGAGCATGCGGAGGCAGCCGGGGCGGAGCTGCGGCAGGGGGCCCGGGTCGAGGACGTCGTCCTCGGGCCGACGGGGGTCAGCGCACGGGTCGGTGGTGAGCCGGTCTCCGCGGACGTGGTCGTCGGGGCCGACGGCGCGAACGGCATCGTCGCCCGTACCGCGGGTCTCGGCGGCGAGATCGTCCACGGCGTCGCGCTCGAGGGGAACGTCCCACTCGACGTGCTCGACGTGGAGCAGCTCGAGCGGACGGCCGTGATCGAGCTCGCCACGCTGCCGGGCGGGTACGGCTGGGTGTTCCCGAAGGGCGACCACGCGAACCTCGGCGTGGGGGGCTGGGGGAGCGAGGGGCCGCGCCTGCGCGATCACCTGGCACGCCTCGCGCGAGAGCACGGCGTCGACCCGGACGCGCTCACCGAGGTGCGAGGCCACAGGCTGCCGATGCGGCGTCCCGGGGGATCGCCGCGCAAGGGGCGCGCGCTGCTCGTCGGAGACGCCGCCGGGCTGGTCGATCCGCTCTCGGGTGACGGGATGTACGAGGCCTTCACGTCGGGGCAGCTCGCGGCAGAGGCGATCCTCGCCGACGAGCTCGACCGCTACCCGTCCGCGCTCGCCGGGGCGCTCGACCACCACGCGACGGCGTCCTGGGCGGCCAAGCGCGCGCTCGACCGGCACCCGCGGGCGGTCTTCGCGGCCGCCCGTGCGCCGGGGGTGTTCGGCGTCGTCGCCGGACTCCTCTGCGGTGACGTCGGTCACCCATCCGAGGCGCGGGGGCTGGCGAGGCCGCCGCTGCGCCTGATCGCGCGGCTGGCGAGGTAGGGTCGGGCACGCCTGAGCCCCATGTGGGTCAGGTGCCCGGCTGTGTGTCCGCTGACCCGCGCCGGAAGATGGTTGCGGTGCGCGGGCGGGGCAAGCCCCGCCCGTGGGGTCGGTCGGCCGCCGTGGGCGCACACCCGGGTCGTCCCCGAGACCGGTCGTCCGTCTCGTAGGGGCCGGGCTTGCCCGGGTCCGCGTGTGAGACGCCGCCTCGGCGCGGGGTGCCGCCGCGGGCGGGGCTGGCGTCGTCTACTGGCGCAGGCCGGTGGCGACCGGCGTGAACGCGACGCCGCCCGTGGCCTCGGGCTTCCCGTTGGCCTCCGCCTGCTGCTCGGCCTCGCGTCTCAGCGCGGCCTGCTCCTTCTCGGCGTGCTCGAGCGCGACGAGGAAGTCGTGGCGGTTGGTGGCCGCGTTCGCTCCGATCTCGCGGTCGATCGTGCCGGCGAGCACCAGCTCGATCAGCGACTGGGCGAACGAGCGCATCTCGAAGAACTCCCCGGCCTCGATCGCATCGGTGATCTCATCCGGGCGGTTCTCGCGGATCAGGTCCTGGATGCGGGAGTTGGTGACCATCACCTCGACGGCGGGCACGCGTCCACCACCGGCCTTCGGCAGCAGCCGCTGGCTGACGACGCCGCGCAGCGTCCCGGCGAGGATCGAGCGGATCTGCGGCTGCTTCGCCGCGGGGAAGAACTCGATGAGCCGTCCGAGCGTCTCGGCGGCGTCGATCGTGTGCAGCGTCGAGAAGACGAGGTGGCCCGACTCGGCGGCCTGCAGCGCGGTGTGCGCGGTCTCGGTGTCGCGCAGCTCGCCGATCAGGATGATGTCGGGATCCTGGCGGAGCACGCGGCGGAGCGCCTGCTCGAAGCTCTCGGTGTCGAGACCGACCTCGCGCTGGTTGACGATGCACCCGCGGTCGGGGTGGAGGATCTCGATCGGATCCTCGACCGTGACGATGTGGTGTCGGCGATGCCGGTTGATGTGGTCGAGCATCGACGCGAGCGTCGTGGTCTTGCCCGAGCCGGTCGGGCCGGTCACGAGCACGAGGCCGCGGTGCTCGTCGGCGAGCCGACGCACGCCGGACGGGAGGCCGAGCTCCTCGAAGTTGGGGATCACGCTCGGGATCACGCGGAAGGCGAACGAGGTGGCGCCGCGCTGGCGGAAGCCGTTGACGCGGAACCGCGGCAGGGTGGGGTGCGAGTACGCGATGTCGAGGTCGCCGTGCTCGTCGAACGCGTCGCGGCGGCGCGGCGAGATCTCGGTGACGGCGTCGAGCACCTCGGTCAGCTCGTGCTCGCCGAGCGCGGGCCAGCCCGGAAGCGGCTCGAGCTCACCGTCCAGACGGACGATCGGCGGCTGGCCGAGCTTGAGGTGCACATCGGACGCGCCGGTGCCGACTGCAGCGGTGAGGAGGTTGATGAGCTCCATGGTTCAGGTCAGGCATCGGCAGCCGCAGGCGGGGCCTTGAGCGCCGATCTCAGGAGGGCGGGTTCGCCGGGTCGAAGGCCGTCGTCGCGCGGGCACGGATCGCCCCCGGGGTGCCGTCGATGACCTGCCGGACGGCGACAGTGAGCGTCTTCAGCCCGCTCACCTCGTGGAGGTACGAGTCGATGCGGTACGTCCGGCCATCCGGCCCGGTCAGCGTCTGCACCGCGCAGTCGGGGATCGGCGTGGTCGCCGCAGCGCAGGTGGTGGGGCTCGAGGTTCCGCCCGTGAACTGCCCGCTCGGCGACGGGATCGTCGAGTCGATCGAGTTCGCGGTGAGGTACGGGTCTCCGGAGCCGGGGATCGTCGACGAGCTCATCCGCATGTCGTTGTACGCCATCGTCTTGTAGGCCTCGATCTGCGACTCCGCGAGGGTCAACGCCGTGCCCTCGATGCCGGCGTTTCGCAGCGAGACCTGCGTCGAGGCGAAGACCGCCATCAGGGCGGAGACGGCGACCGCGAGGAACATCATCCCGATCACGAGCTCGATCAGCATCGTGCCGGTCTCCGAGCCGAGCCGCCGCAGGTGAGCGCGCAGACGGGTCATCCGCTGTTCGGCAGCTGCTGCCAGGAGCCGGGGACGACGCGCCAGTCGCTCGTGGTGGTCGTCGTCGTCGCCCCGGGGGTTCCCGGCGGTGGGTTGGGGTTGTCGGTGTGATCCGCCGTGCCTGCGACTGACCCGGCGTCTGCGACGACGGGGCCTGACACGTACGCGGTACCGGTCTGGTTGATCTGCCCCACGACGTAGGCGAAGATGTTGTACTCGGCGTTGCCGCTCATCAACCACGCGGGGGTAGCGTTCGCCGGGTTGAGCGCGACGATCGAGAGCGCCCCGCTGTTCGCGTCCCAGAGACCCGTGCACGACGAGCCGCTGAGCGTCGCTCCCGGCCCGCAGATCGCCGAGTTGCCGTTCGTCGTGACGGTGCCGTTGACGTAGAGGGAGCCGAAGCCCGTGTAGCTGGCCTTGTCGCCGCCGTTCAGCGCGAGGCTCCCGTCGAGGAAGACGGTCCCGTCGATCGTGAGCACCTTCGTCGAGCTGTTCCACGCGATCCGGGACACGTAGCCTCCGCCCGCGTCGGTGAAGGTGCAGTCGTACGAGCCCCCGGAGAAGATGCTCACCGTGCCTCGGCTCGCGTTGCGCGTGCGTGTCGTCGTCGAAGGTGAACGAGCCCCCGGTGCACGTCGGCGTGCTCCAGTCGGCCTCGGCGTACGTTGCCGCCGCGTCGACCGTTGGCTTCGTGAGCGTGGTCTGCGTCGCGCCGTACGTGCTGGAGTAGACCTTCGACTGGCCCGACTGCGAGCAGATCTTGTTCTGGTTGTTCCTGACGCAGCCGCCGACGACGTTCGCCAGCCGGATGCTACGCGACGGCGAGCCGACCGTTGCGCTTCCCGAGATGTAGAGCTTTCCCTTGACGTAGAGGTCGACCGTCTGCGCGCCGGATGCGCTCGGTTCGGCGATCTGATTCGTGCCCTGAAGACAGAGATCGCCGTTGACGAAGGTCGAGACGGTCAGCGTCGCCGTACCCACGATGTTGGTGCAGGAGGGCGGGTTGGCGATGAAGAACCCGTACGACCAGGCCAGCGACGGCTGCGTCGTGATCGTGGTGGTGTCGACGTTGGTCTGCACCGAGAGCCGCCGGAGCACGTCGCCGTTCGGCGACAGCCCCGTCGACCAGATCTGCCAGTTGCCCGAGTTCACCTTCTGGGCCCACCAGGCGCCCAGGCCACCGCAGCATGTCGCCGGGTTCGCCTCGGACGCGTAGAAGGAGCCGGCCGCGATCGTCCCGTTGTCGTACCCGCGGAGCGTCGCGATACCCTCGTTGAACGCCTGCTCGGCGGTGTTGAAGGCACGGGTCTCGAGCTTGTCGCGGCCGAAGGCCCGCTCGTTCGACTGCGTGAGCGTCACCATCGCCGCCGTCGAGATCGTGAGGGCGGCCACGACGAGCAGCGCGATGACGAGCACCACGCCGTCCTCGTTCCGCATGCGCTGTTCGAGTCGACCGAGCACCTGGAGACAACCCCTTCCGGGTCGTGAATTGACTCTCTCTTCTTCGACCATCCCGGCAGGCTTCGGCGTCACCCTTCCGGGTGATCCGTCTCGAGCACAGGTTAAGCCGGTGGCGTTCGCGCCGATGGACACGTCGTGAGAACCCGTCTGTCACGGCTGCTGGGGCGACTGCGCGCGGAGCACGGGGTGACCCTGCCCGAGATGCTCGCGGTGCTCGCGATCCTCCTCGTCGTGCTCACGCCGCTCGTCTCGAGCTTCACGTCGGCTCTCAAGCACGAGATCGACCAGTCGCAGCGCGAGGGTGCCTACTCCTCCGCCCGGCTTGCGCTCCAGCGCATGCGCACCGACGTCCACTGCGCGAGCGCGGTCACGGGCGTCGAGGAGAACACCTACGGCGGCTTCACGCTCACGCTCACCGAGTCGGTCGAGAACGACCCGGGCTGGTGCGAGGCGGTGATTCCTGCCGGGACGGGCGCGAGCGGCGTGCAGTGGTGCACCATCCCGACCGACGGGACGAACACGAAGTTCCGCCTGTACCGCTTCCTCGGGCTCAACCCGGACGAGTGCGACGGCGGTGTCGGGTCGACGTTCCAGGTCGACTACGTCACCACGCCGACCTCCGGGTGGCCGACCAACACCGCCGTCACGGGTAACACGGACTGGATCGGCAACCTCTGGCCGACCGCCGACACCTGCCCCTCGGGACGCCTGCCCACGCTCAAGGTGCTCCTCAACACCTCCGTCGACCCGATCAACGCGGCGTACCGCCACTACCAGCTGACCGAGTCGCTGGCCCTGCGGAACGCGGTGCGCTGCTGATGCTCGCGACGCTCTCGCTGGCCGCGATCGCGATTCCCCCGGGGCTCGCGATCGGGAGCTTCCTCAACGTCGTCGCCTCCCGGGTTCCTGCGCACATGCCGATCGGGACGTCCCGGTCGGAGTGCATGAGCTGCGGGTCGGCGATCCGCTGGTACGACAACATCCCGCTCGTCTCGTACATCGTCCTCCGCGGACGCTGCCACGACTGCCGGGCCCCGATCCCGGCGCGCTATCCCCTCGTGGAAGGGGTGACGGCGCTGCTCGTGGCGCTCAGCATCATCGTGTTCGGGCTCACCGCCGAGGGCGTGCTCGCCGCGTCCTTCTGCGCCGTGCTGGTGGTGCTCTCGGCGATCGACATCGAGTACCGGATCGTCCCCAACCGCATCGTCCTGCCCGCGGCCTGCGCCGTGCTCGTCGCGCAGACGCTCATCTCCCCGAGCCTCGAGTGGGCGCTCGCCGCGCTCGGTGCGGCGGGGTTCCTCCTGCTCGCGGCGATCGCCTATCCGAAGGGGATGGGCATGGGAGACGTGAAGCTCGCGCTCCTGCTGGGAGCGATGCTCGGCCGCAACGTGGCGGCCGCTCTGATGATCGGAATGGTCGCCGCGCTCGTGCCGGCGGTCGTGGTTGCGGCCCGTGGTGGCTCCGTGCGGGGGCTCAAGGTGCCGTTCGTCCCGTTTCTCGCGCTCGGCAGCGTGATCGCCCTCTTCTGGGGCGACTCGCTCATCCACGCGTACCTGCGGCTCGTCACGTGAAACGGGGCCTGCGGCCTCAACCCCGGGGCCGCGGGTGCCGATACCTCAATCGAGGGATTCCCACGTGAACTTCGAGCCCACCGGACCGCTCCGCACCTCGACGAACCTCGGCGACCAGGCCGAGGCGGGGACGGACGTCCCGCTCGAGGGCGGCTTCGAGACCATCTCCGATCTCGTCGCGGAGGTCGTGGCCGCGACGGAGATCGTCCCGCGCGACCGTCTCGCCGCGGCCCGCGGACGCGCAGGCACCGGAAGCTTCGCCGACGCGCTGCGCGACGAGGGCATCGCCACAGCCGAGGGCATCGCCCGCTCGCTCGCGCGCCGCCACGGGCTGGAGTTCTACGACATCACCGAGCACCGTCCATCGCCCGGGGCGATGGAGATGGTGCCGGTGCGCACGCTGCGCCACGTCATCGCGGTGCCGGTCGCGCTCCGCGACAACCGGCTGCTCATCGCCGTCGCCGACCCGTCCAACATCATGGGCGTCGACGAGCTCAAGATCGCCGCCCGCTACCCCGTCGACCTCGTCGTCGCGCCCCGAGAGGACATCCTCGAGGAGCTGCAGCGGCTCGAGCGTCAGGTCGAGCTGAGCGAGACCCAGTCCGCGCTCGACGACTTCGAGGTCGTCGAGGACGAGGACGACCTCGAGGCCGACGACGGCGTCTCCGACGCGCCGCTCGTGCGCCTCGTCAACTCGATCATCATGCAGGCCGCCGGCGACGGCGCTTCCGACATCCACTTCGAGCCCCAGGAGGACGCGCTGCTCGTGCGCAACCGGGTCGACGGCGTGCTCACCGAGATGCAGCGCATCCCCAAGCGGATGGCTCCGGGCGTGACGACGCGCCTGAAGGTGCTCGCGAAGCTCGACATCGCAGAACGCCGCCGCCCTCAGGACGGGCGGATCGGCATCAGCGTGGGCGGCAGGGTGCTCGACATCCGCGTCGCCGTCCTGCCGACCGTCGAGGGCGAGCAGGTCGTGATGCGCCTGATCGACAAGTCACGCAAGGCGCCGACACTCGAATCGCTCGGGCTGTCCGAGGCGATGCGCGACTCGATCGCCCAGATCATCCGCAAGCCGACCGGTGCTCTCCTCGTCACCGGGCCGACCGGCTCGGGAAAGTCGACGACGCTCTACGCCGCGATCGCGGAGATCGCGAAGCCCGAGATCAACGTGATCACGGTCGAGGATCCGGTCGAGTACCGGGTTCAGGGGATCAACCAGGTGCAGATCAACACGAAGGCCGACCTCTCGTTCGGGGCCGCGCTCCGGTCGATCCTCCGCTCCGATCCCGACGTGATCATGGTCGGTGAGATCCGGGACTCCGAGACCGCCAAGATGGCGATCGAGTCGGCGCTCACCGGTCACTTCGTCCTCTCGACGCTGCACACGAACGACGCGCCGGGCGCGATCACGCGCCTCAACGAGATGGGCGTCGACCCGTACCTCACCGGCTCGGCCGTCTCGGCCGTGCTCGCGCAGCGGCTGGCGAGGAAGCTCTGCACCAACTGCTGCGAGATGTACGTGCCGTCGGTGGACGAGCTCGTCTCCGCCCGCATCTCGCCCCAGACCGCGCAGGCGCGCGAGGGCATGGTGCTCTACCGGCGCGTCGGCTGCCCGCGGTGCAACCGCTCCGGGTACAAGGGACGGATCGGGATCTTCCAGCTCCTCGTGATGGACGACGACCTCGAGTCGCTCGCGGCCCGCAACGCGCCCCGCGAGGAGATCGAGCGGGCCGCCGCTGCAGGCGGGATGCGCTCGCTCTGGGACGACGGGATCGCGAAGGCTGCGGCCGGGCTCACCTCGATCGAGGAGCTCGCGCGCGTCGTGACGCTGTAGCTTGCGAGAGGGTGCCCTGCGGGAGCAGGGCACCCTCCGCAGGTATCCCCGGGTCCGCCTGCGGCGGACGCGAGGGCAGATCCCTGAAGTCGCCTGCTGCTGGCGCAGCGGCGAAGGGGGGCGGGTGACGGACGCACGGGCAGCAGGTACCTCTGAGGTCGCCGGCTGCCTGCGGCAGGGCATTCGCGTGGGGTCTGGCGCCGGCGCAGCCGAAGCCTGACCCCGTCGGCCTTCGCCGGCGGCCCGTGCGCGGCTGGCGCCCGGCCTGGGGGCAGATCCCTGAAGCGGCCTGCTGCTCGTGGCAGCGGCCAGGGGCTTGGGCGAGGCGTGTGGGTGGGGTCTGGCGCCGGCGGAGCCGGAGCCTGACCCCTGCTGCCCTGGCTGCCCACGGTGCGCCTGCTGGCGCCGGCGCCCTGCGACGCGCTCGATCCGGGCAGGGTCTCTGGCTGGTTGGAGCTCCGCAAGGAGCTCCAATCAGCTCACGATCTCGCAGCCGAGGTACTCGAGCGCCTGGAGCGTCTCGTCGGCGAAGCGTCGGGCCGCCTCTGCATGAGCGAAGGGGAACGGACGGGTGACTGCTGCCGCTTGGCCGACTTGCCGACGCTGACCACGGTCGCCTCGACGACGACGGAGCCGTCGCTCTGGCGTGTTCCTTCCAGCACGGCGACGACCTTGCTGTCGCGTCGGGCCTCGTGACGGAAGAGCCCTCCGCCGTCGGCGCCGCCCCCGGGTGCGCGAAGCACGCCAGGGGAGAGGCTCATCTCCGGGCGCCCGCGTTGTGCGCGGCCTGCTCGACGATCGCGCCGTCGACGTTGCCTTCGAGCAGGGTCACTACGGTGCCCGGGCGGCGGACGACCGCGATCGCCGGGACATCGACGGTGCCGAAGAACGAGGAGACGTCACGGGCGCTCGACTCGTCGAGCACGTTGTAGGCGGCGTATGCCGCGCCGGTCGCCTTCGCGCCCTTCCGAGCCTGGGCGACGAGCGCGCGGTCGGTGCCGGAGGTGCCGGAGTAGATCGAGACGACCACGACCGGCTCCTTGTTGAGCTTCGCGACGAGTGGCTTCGGGATGCCCGGGAGGAGCGTCACGGCGGGCTTGGCCGGCGTCGTCCGGGGGGTGGTCGTGGGCTGCGCGCCCGTCACCGGGGTGGCGGGCGTCGCGGTCGACGTGTCGTCATCGCTGAGCATCGGGCGGACGACGAGCATGAGCGCCAACGCGGCGAGCAGAGCAAGGCCGATGGCTGCGAGGGTGCGTGCGGGGAGGGGGAGCGTGGCGGTCATGCCCCGGTTATCGGCATCAGTCGGGCTGTCCTTGAGCCGGGCAGGCGATCTGGGTCGCCCTGAAGTCTCGCGGAGGCGACGGTCTCGTCGAACGGGGTCACGGGACGGTTGCCGAGGCGCAGCGTGCGGTACGTCAGCGTGCGTCGCGCGTCCCGGGCGAGGTGACCTCGAGGGTCGCCTTCGAGCCGGCCGTGACCTCGACCTGGCGGGTCGCTCCGCCGGTCGTCGCGGACCTCGAGGAGCGTCCTGGGGACGCCGGCCGGGACGCTCAACCTCGCGGTCATCCGCGTGCAGCGCCCGTCGACGGCCGGATACACCGCGATGGTTCCCCGCTGCGAGACCTTCCCGTCGTAGCGGAACCCGTCGGCGACGAGCGTGAGGTGCACGTTGTCGCGCGGCACGACCAGCGCGAAGCGACGGTCGTAGGCGACGCTCCGGGCATCGTCGAACGCTGCGATCCCTCCGCCGATCGCCCAGACGACGGGCTGTCGCACGGGCCTGCCGCCCTCGAGGAGCCTTCCGTCGGGCGCGACGGTGACGCGGTGCCTTGCCGAGTCCGTCGAACGTGTCGATCCCGCGCGTGCCGAACGGCACCGCGCGCCGGATGGACGGGTTCATGAGCGCGGTCAGCATCGCGTCGACGCGCGAGCTCCACGGCGTCTGCACGAGCAACGGCTCACCGGCGCCGGCCTCGTCGATCCACGACGGGCTTCCACTCCACAGGCCGTTCCTGACGTTCGCCGACGTCGCGGCGTCGCCGTGGTGGGCGCCGACCGAGAGCGAGACGATCGCAACCGCGCCGAACGACGCCACGGCGAGCCCGGCACGCCGCCCGAGGTAGCCACCGGCGAGCGCGCAGCACCGCGGCAAGGGTGATGAGGCCGGCGACCACGAGGCTCGTGTTCCCGACGCCGACGATCCGCTCGAGGCGACTGATCGCGAGGAGCGTCGGCGAGTCGGCGACGCCCTGGCCTGCCGTCCACCCGGAGATGGGCACGCGTGCCGCCGCGACGATCAGGACGAGCGACGACACCAGCACCACCGGCTTCCCGGGGCCGCCGTCCGCGAACCAGCGGGCGAACGCGAGCACCAGCGAGCGGCGCGACGACGATGAGGTAGCGCTCCATGAACCGGTCCGACGCGGTCTCGCTCGCGAAGAGCGAGGACGCAGCGAGCAGGCCGAGGGTGAGCACGGTGGCGTAGGCGGCGAACGCGAGCCCTGCGCGATCCCTGCGGGCGGACGAGCGTGACGCCGAGCCATGCGAGCGCCCCGGGACGATCGCGACGCCGGCGCCGAGCGCAAGGAGGAACGCCCCGATCAGCGCCCAGCGCCCAGCCTCCGTCGAGATGCCGAAGCTGGTCACGGCCTGGTAGCGGCCGAGGGCACCCGAGCTCGCGACCAGGCCCGCGATGACCGCGAGCCCCATCGCACCGGCGACGACTGCCTGGCGGCGCAAGGCGGGGCGCAGTCCGCGCTCGACGAGCAGAGCCGCGGCCAGGAAGGCGGGGACGAGCACGACGTACTGGAGGCGCGCGAAGGTCGCGAGTCCCGCGCCGAGCAGGAATGCGGACTGTGTCCGCCACGAAGGCTCGCTCAACGCCCGCACCGCGAGAGCGATCGCGGTGAGCCCGAGCAGGTAGCCGAGCGCGTCCGCCGTCAGGAGGGACGCGAAGAAGAGGCCGGGCGCGACCGTCGCAGCCGCCGCACATGCGAGCGCGCCGACCTCGGCGAGCCCGATCCGGCGTGCGATCGCGAAGACGGGGACGGCGGCCAGCGCCATCAGCACGGAGTGGAGCGCCTGCGTCGCGAGGATCGCCTGCGGCGGGCGCGAGCGAGCCCCAGATCGGGGTGAGCAGGAGCGGCTCGAGCAGGGCGGGAAACCCCGAGTGGAGACCGAGGATCGTCATCCCGTCACCGCGCGCCAGCGAGCGGGCGAACTCGGGGTAGAGGTACTCGTCGGGCAGGTACCGCGGTGTCGTTCGCCCGCTCGCGAGGGCGAAGCGGACGATCGCGGCGAGGACGACGATCGCCGCGAGCCCGACGGAGGGGGAGAGGAGTCGGTTGGCGCTCGGAGCACGCCGGAGCGATCGGAGCTGCGGACCACGGAGCCGACGACATGACGAGGAGATCGGCACGCCGCGGGCATCCCTTGAGTGAGGGACGTCGAGACCGGGAGACGCGTCCGCCGGCACACGCGAGGGGCGCGGTCGCCCGCGCCCCGGTCGTCGTGGATGCGTGCGAGGGTGGCTCAGCAGGTGTTGCTGATGGTGCCGACCGGGACCGCTGATCGTGGCAGTGCAGTTGTTCACGGTGCTGGTGATGGTGTAGGTCGACGCGCCGGCGGCCGGCACGGCGATGCTGCCGTTGCCCGAGTCCTTGATGCCCTGGTCGTACGAGGCCTTCAGCACGTCGCCGTCATGCCGGTGTAGAAGCCGTAGTCGGAGAAGAACGCCTCGGCGGCGGGGATCGCCGCGCGGACGTTCGAGTTGGAGGCCTGCTTCTCGGCGCGCTCTTGAAGCCGAGGTACGACGGGAACGGCGATCGCGAGGAGCACCGCGATGATGACGAGCACGACGAGGAGCTCGATCAGCGTGAAGCCGTCTCCTCGCCTGCGAGGCGGCGGCGGAGGCGGTGAGCGCGCGCTGTGATGTGCGGGCATGGGGCTCCTTCGGGAGACCGGAGACGACGATGCTCGAGGTATCGGAATCGCCGGGTGAGCGGTCGACCCTCCATCGGGTGATCGCCATCCCCCGCGGCGGGGGATCCGGGTGGGGGATGTCTGCGTTCGCCCTGCACGAGCCGGGGGGCGCGGTCTCCCGCGCCCCCCGGTTGGTCGTTCGTCGTGGTGCGGGTGGCTCAGCAGCTGTTGCTGATGGTGCCGCCCGGGCCGCTGATGGTCGCGGTGCAGCTTCCGACCGTGCTGGTCATCGTGTAGGTCGACGCGCCGGCGGCCGTCACGTTGAGGCTGCCGTTGCCGATCGTCTTGATGCCCTGGTCGTAGCGAGGCCTGGAGCACCGTCGCGGTCATGCCGGTGTAGAAGCCGTTGTCGGAGTAGAACGCCTCGGCGGCGGGGATCGCTGCGCGGACGTTCGAGTTGGAGGCCTGCTTCTCGGCGCGCTGCTTGAAGCCGAGGTAGGACGGGACGGCGATCGCGAGGAGGACGCCGATGATGACGAGCACGACGAGGAGCTCGATCAGCGTGAAGCCGCTCTCCTCCTTGGCGAGCCGGCTGCGAAGGCCGGAGACGCCGCTGTTCAGCTTGGTGAGCATTCCCTCTCCTTTGAGATGGGGGTGGGTGGAACCGACTCCCCGTCTATCGGAGCGGACGCCTCCTCATCTGCACCCCTCTATCGGGTGATTCGGGGGGATGGGTCATCCCCCGCGGCGGGGGATCCGGGTGGGGGATGTCTGCGTCCCTGCACGAGCCGGGGGGCGCGGTCTCCCGCGCCCCCCGGCTGGTCGTTCGTCGTGGTGCGGGTGGCTCAGCAGCTGTTGCTGATGGTGCCGCCCGGGCCGCTGATGGTCGCGGTGCAGCTTCCGACCGTGCTGGTCATCGTGTAGGTCGACGCGCCGGCGGCCGTCACGTTGAGGCTGCCGTTGCCCGCTCGTCTTGATGCCCTGGTCGTAGGAGGCCTGGAGCACCGTCGCGGTCATGCCGGTGTAGAAGCCGTTGTCGGAGTAGAACGCCTCGGCGGCGGGGATCGCTGCGCGGACGTTCGAGTTGGAGGCCTGCTTCTCGGCGCGCTGCTTGAAGCCGAGGTAGGACGGGACGGCGATCGCGAGGAGGACGCCGATGATGACGAGCACGACGAGGAGCTCGATCAGCGTGAAGCCGCTCTCCTCCTTGGCGAGCCGGCTGCGAAGGCCGGAGACGCCGCTGTTCAACTTGGTGAGCATTCCCTCTCCTTGTGGGCGGATGGGACAGACGTCGCCATCTATCGGAGCGCGCCCCCCGCCTGCATCCCTCTATCGGGTGATCCGAAGGGGTCGGTCATCCCTCACCGTGGGGGAGCGCCGGCGCCCTCGACGGCGGCTCGGTCGGCTGACGATCGCCGCGCGCAGGAGCGTCGCCTCCCGGTGGGCGGCCTGACGCGAGACCGCCAGGCGCGACCCGATGCCCGGACGGAACGCGTCCGCGCTCCGCTGCCGCAGCCGCGCGACGCCGGCGGCGCCAGGGTCGTGGCGCGGCGGCCGCGGCGGCACAGGCGCGTAGTGCGCAGGTGCATCCGGCCGGCGACTCGGTCCCGACGGTCGGGGCGACGGCGGTCGTCGATGCGTCGACCGCGAGTGGAATCGCCTTCCGCCTCGTCTCCCGCTCTTGAGTTCGGGGCTCAAGGTGGCACCCGGGCCTGCCGATAGAGGCCACCGTGGAGAACTCAGCCGCCACTTCGTCGTCCACGTCCGCACCTCTGTCGGTCGATGCGCTCCTCGAGCGTGCGGTCGAGCGCGGCGCGTCGGACCTGCACATCACCGCCGGGTCGCCCCCGGCTATCCGGATTCACGGGCGGATCGAGCTGTACGACGACTACGAGCCGCTCACGCCCGACGAGACGCGCACGCTCATCTACCGGATCACCACCACGGAGCAGCAGAAGCATCTCGAGCTCAGCCGTCAGCTCGACTTCGCCTACGGCATCCGCGGCCTGGCGCGCTTCCGCGTGAACGCCTACTACCAGCGCGAGGCGATCGCAGCGGCGTTCCGCACGATCCCCACGGACATCAAGAGCCTCGAGCAGCTGAACCTGCCCTCGAGCCTCCACGAGTTCACCACGAAGCCGCGCGGCCTCGTGCTCTTCACGGGCCCGACCGGCTCGGGCAAGTCGACGTCGCTGGCCGCGCTGATCGACGAGATCAACCGGATCCGGCACGACCACATCATCACGATCGAGGATCCCATCGAGTTCCTCCACAACCACAAGAGCTGCATCGTCAACCAGCGCGAGATCGGCCAGGACGCGGTCGGGTTCGCAGAGGCGCTCCGCGGAGCGCTCCGGCAGGACCCCGACGTGATCCTCCTCGGCGAGATGCGAGACCTCGAGACGATCTCGACGGCGCTCACCGCGGCCGAGACCGGCCACCTCGTCTTCGCGACGCTGCACACGCAGAGCGCGCCGAGCACGATCGACCGCATCATCGACGTCTTCCCCGCCGAGCAGCAGGACCAGGTGCGCATGCAGCTGGCGAACTCGCTGCAGGGGATCGTCACGCAGACGCTGCTCCCTCGCGCCGACGGCACCGGCCGCGTGTGCGCCCTGGAGATCCTCTTCATGGACGACGCGATCCGCAACCTGGTTCGCCAGGGGAAGATCGAGCAGGTCTACTCGTACATGCAGACCGGAACCCGTCGTGGCATGCAGACCATGGAGCAGTCGCTCACGGAGCTCATCACGAAGAGCGTGGTCAGCGTCCCCGAGGCCATGACCCGCTCGAGCCGGCCCGAGGCGCTTGCGTCGGCGCTCGAGCGTGCCGGAGTCCCCATCCCGTCCATGTCCAACGACGGCGCGCCCGTCCCGTCCCCCTCGATGGGTGGCGGGCTGCGGGTGGCCGGGAGCTAGCCGCCATGCATTCGAGGTCGTTCCTCCATCGCACCACCACGACGCCCAGCGCGAGCGTGACGCAGAGCGGATCCGAGGGGCACTTCCCGCTCGGCTTCGCGGACGTCCGCGACATCGCTCCGCCCGAGGGCCCAGGGCGGCCGCGGTCTCCGATCGGCTTCGCGCCGGCCGAGCCGCAGTTCGTGACCGAGCTCTCGTTCCGTCGCACCTCCCCGCGCGCCGACTCGCAGGTCCCCGCGCCCGATCCGGGTTCGGTGGCAGGCTCACTCGGCGTCGGACATGCCTCCGCCTGGCGTCCTGCCGATCGTCCCGAGGACATCGGGGCGCTCGAGGAGACGGAGCCCGTGCCGACCGCGCCGGCCTCCGAGGTCCCCTCCGAGAGCCCCGGGACGGAGCACGTCCCCTTCTACAAGCGTGAGATCTCGCTGCGCCGCAGGAAGCGCTCCGACGCCGACGCTTCCGTGCCCGTCGAGCCGGTCGGCGAGGTCGTCTCCGACGACCACGACGAGTCCGAGCACGACGAGCAGCCAGAGCGCCCGATCGGCTTTGCAGCACCGGCCGAGGAGGCGGAGTCCGAGGCAGTCGAGGACGCGGAGGACGCCGACGTGACCGCCCTTGTCGACGGCCACGACGCCACTTCTGACGACGAGGCCGACGAGGTGCTCGCGATGGACGAGCCGCTCGCGGTCGACGAGGACGCCGACGTGGTCGACAGCCCCGACGAGGAGTCCGCGGCGGACATCCTCGCCGCCGAGGCGGACGAGCTCGAGATCGTCGACGCCGAGATCGAGGAGATCGAGGATTCGACCGACGAGCCGCGGGCAGAGAGCGTCGAGCACGTCGAGGTCGTCGATCTCGACGAGATGCCCGAGGCGTCCGAGCTCCCGGACGAGCCCGAGCTCTCGGACGAGCCGGCGGCCGAGCTCGACTCGGAGCTCGACGAGCACTCCGCAGAGGCGGACGAAGAGCACCAGCTCGCCGACGCCGCGCCGGTGGCGATCGCCACCGCCGACGAGCCTTCCACCAAGCGACGCTCGATCCGCGCGCGCCGCGGTGCCGCGCCATCGGCTTCGAAGGAGTCAGGCCCGAAGGGCGGCCGTGGTGGACGCAAGGTCGTCGGTCTCAAGATCGGCGCCTCCCAGCTCGCCGCCGCCGTCGTCACCCGGACGAACGGCCAGGACGAGCTCGTCGGGCTCGCGCGCATGCCGCTCGAGCCGGGCATCGTCGTCGACGGCGAGGTCCGCGACGCGGAGGCTCTCAAGGACGCACTCCAGACCTTCTTCGACGAGAACAAGCTCCCGCGCCGCGACGTCACCATCGGCGTCGCCAGCAACCGCATCGGCGTCCGCACGGTCGACATCTCCGGGATCGAGGATCAGGAGCGCTTCGACAACGCCGTCCGCTTCAAGGCCCACGAGGTCCTGCCGGTCTCCTTCAGCGAGTCCGTGCTCGACTATCGGGTGGTCGAGGAGCGCGCGACCGAGAACGGCGATCTCACCAAGCGCGTCCTCCTCGTCGTCGCACCGAAGGACCAGGTCGAGCCGTTCGTCACCGTATGTGCCGGCGCCGGCCTTAAGCTCGCCGGGGTCGATCTCGAGGCGCTCGGTCTGCTCCGGGCGTTCGTCATGCCCCAGGCAGCGGGATCGAGGCTCTCGACCGACACCGCGACGGTCGTCGTCGCGATCGGCCACGAATCCACCACGCTTCTCGTCTCGGGCGGTGGCACCTGCGAGTTCACCCGGGTCTTCGACTGGGGCGGTCTCGCGCTGCAGCAGGCGATCGCCCAGGAGCTCGACATCCACACGATCGAGGCGACGAACATCCTGCACGGGCTCTCGCTCGTCGGTCAGGGGCGCGCCGACCTCGACGAGGGCATGCGCGCCCGCGCGCTCGACGCCGTTCGCACCCGGCTGACCCCGTTCGCCCGTGAGCTCGTCAGCTCGCTCCAGTTCTACCAGGCCCAGTCGGGCTCGCTCGGCATCGGCGAGATCGTGATCACCGGCGGCACCTCCAAGCTCGAGGGGCTCGCCGACGCGCTCCACCAGATGATCGGCGTGAGCGTCCGGGTCGGCGATCCGCTGCAGCGCCTCTCGGTGCCGCACCCGATCGATCCCGAGCACGAGGCGTCGATCGGCTCCTTCGCCGTCCCCGTCGGCCTCGCCATCGCCGACGACGCCGCCCGTGGCGTCAATCTGCTCCCCGACGACTTCCGCCGCCAGCGGCGCAAGAAGCCGGGTGCGCTCCAGATCGCGCTTCCGGTCGCGGCCGTCGTTCCGCTCGCCGCGCTCGGCTTCATGTTCCTCCAGGCGAACGGCGACGTGTCGTCGCAGAAGGCCGACCTGGTCGCGGTGCAGGCCCAGATCGACGCGCTGCCCGAGCCGCCGCGTGCGCAGATCGACGCGAGCATGGCGGTCGACCAGCAGCAGCGCGCCGCTGCTCTCGCCACGGTGCTCGGCAGTCGACTCGCCTGGGATCGCGTGCTCGGGGATCTCTCCCGGGTGCTCCCCGCGAACGTCTGGCTGACGAAGTTCACCGCGCAGACGCCACAGGAGCAGGTCTTGCCGACGGCAGCGGCCGTCTCGGGCCAGCCCGCAGGCCCGACGATCCCCGCGGCGCCCACCGGCGTCACGATCGAGGGCTACACGTACAGCGTGCCGGACGTCGCGAAGGTGCTCAGCCGCCTCGGCACCGTCCCCAGCCTCACGAACGTCGTCCTCGGCTCGACGGAGGAGCGGGAGATGGGCAAGAAGCAGGCGATCGCATTCACGATCGTCGCCGACATCGACGGTAACGGAGGTGCCAAGTGAGCCGCCTGAAGGAGAACCCCAGGGCGGCGCTCGCCGCCGGCATCGGAGCCTTCGTGCTCGTGCTGGCCGCGGGGTGGTTCCTGCTCATCGCGCCCAAGCGCCAGGAGGCGGCGTCGCTCGAGCAGGACGTCGCGGCCAAGCAAGTCGAGCTCGCCGCCAAGCAGGCTGAGCTCGCCAGCCCGCCCGCCGAGGTGAAGATCAAGGCGAGCGACCTGTACCGGCTTACAAAGGCGCTGCCGGACGGCACGAACATGTCCGGGATCCTCCTCGACGTCCACCGCCTGGCCGCCAAGAACAAGCTGGTGTTCCATTCGGTCACGCCCGGTTCGCCGAGCCTCGGCGCCGCTGGCGTCACGCTCCCGATGACCGTGGTCGTCCAGGGCCGCTTCACGTCGGTCTCGCGGTTCCTCGGTGACGTCCGCTCGCTCGTGAAGGTGCGCGACGGACGGCTCGATGCCCGCGGGCGCACCTACTCGGTGACCCAGGTCGAGCTCGGAGCGCCCGACAAGGTCGCGTTCCCGGTCGTCAAGGCGACCGTCACGCTCAACGCCCACTCGTTCATCGCGCCGGCGCCCGCCGTCGCGCCTCCCACCACCACGCCGTCCTCCGACGGGACGGTCGCAGCAGGAGCGACACCCTGATGGCTGCCACCAAGGTCGATATCGCCGCGGCAAAGCAGGCGAAGCAGAAGAAGATCCTGATCGTCGGTCTCGTCCTGCTCGGCGTCCTGCTCGCGATCCAGCTTCCGAAGATCATGGGAGGTGGCAAGAGCACCCCTGCAGCGGTGCCGGCAACGGCGGCCGCGACGGACACGGGCGCTGCCCCGTCGACGACGGGCGCCCCCGTGGCTGCTGCTGCGCAGACCGCTCCGACGTCCCTCACCGCCGCCGCCGCGCCGAAGGCGGGGAAGGCGCAGCTCGCATCGTTCTCGCTCTTCGAGACCAAGGATCCGTTCGTCCAGCAGATCAAGGCCGACGTCGGCGCGCCCGGCAGCGGGACGGCTCCGACCGCCGGCGGCGCACCGGCGAAGGCAGATCCCGCCATCACGAAGGGCGGGAAGGACGGCGGCGTCCAGACGGTCAAGGTCGTCCCGACGTTCGCGACGATCTCCGTCAACGGCGAGCCCGAGGCGCTCCAGACGAAGCAGGAGTTCCCGGCCGACGACCCGATGTTCCGCCTCGCCGCCGTCGGCGCGAAGACCGCCAAGATCGGCATTGCCGGCGGGAGCCTCAAGAACGGGAAGACCGTGACCCTGCAGATGGGCAAGAAGCTGACGCTCGTCAACACGGCGACCGGGGCCCGCTACACGCTCGACCTTCTCTACACCGGCACCACGCCGGAGGAGACCGCTGCCTTCTCGCCGGCCAAGGGCGATGCGGGGAGCACGGCGCCGGAGCAGCAGCAGACCACGACTCCCGCCCCGTGAGCAGCGCCCTTCAAGTCGCCACCGGCCGCCGCCGATAGGAGAGGCAGATGCCGTCGTTCAGCTATAGCGCGATCAACTCCCAGGGCTCGACCCTCGCGGGTGAGATCCAGGCGACCGACCTCGCCGCGGCGCGCGACGCCCTGCGCGGCCAGGGGCTGCTCGCGCAGTTCATCGAGGAGCGCAAGGGCGCGTCGGCGGAGTCCGACGCCAAGAGCGGGATGTTCGGTCGCGTCAAGAAGCCGAAGCCGAAGGCGCTGCAGATCTTCTCCCGCCAGTTCGCGACGATGATCGAGGCGGGCCTCTCCGTCGTCTCCGCCCTCGTGATCCTCGAGGCGCAGACCGAGGACGAGGCCCTTACCGCGATCATCATCGAGCGTCCGCGAGGAGGTCGAGGGCGGCGCCCTGCTCTCCGAGGCGATGGCGCGAGCACCCCGAGGCCTTCAACCGCCTGTACGTCTCGATGGTCGAGGCCGGCGAGGCCGCCGGTGTGCTCGACGTCGTGCTCGACCGCGTCGCGAGCCAGATCGAGAAGGAGGAGAAGATCAAGCGCCGCGTGAAGGGCGCGATGATCTACCCGGTCGTCGTGCTCGTGCTTCGCGAGCCTCGTGCTCACCGGGATGCTGCTCTTCCTCGTCCCGATCTTCGAGAAGATCTTCACGAGCCTCGGCGGCGAGCTGCCGATGCTCACGCAGCAGGTCGTGCGAGCCTCCGACGGCGCTGCGCAGCTACTGGTTCATCATCTTCCCGGTGATCGGGCTGGGTATCTGGTCGTTCTTCCGCTGGAAGAAGACCGAGACCGGCCGCCAGGCCTGGGACCGGTTCAAGCTGCGGATGCCGATGTCGATCGGCACCGTCGTCAACAAGGTCGCGATGGCCCGCTGGTCGCGGACGCTGTCGACGCTCGTCGCCTCCGGCGTCGACATCGTCAAGGCGCTCGAGATCACCTCGCAGACGGCCGGCAACTGGGTCGTCGAGTCCGAGACGATGAACATGCGCATCCGCGTGCAGGAGGGTGCGACGATCGCCGCGCCGCTCGTCGACTCCGAGGTGTTCCCGCCGATGGTCGCGCAGATGGTCAAGATCGGCGAGGAGACCGGCGAGCTCGAGAAGATGCTCGGCAAGGTCGCCGACTTCTACGAGGACGAGGTCGACGCCGCGATCACCGCGCTCACCTCGATCATCGAGCCGATCATGATGATCGGCGTCGGCCTCATGGTCGGCGTGATCATCATCTCGATGTACCTGCCGATGTTCAAGATGCTCCAGCTGATCGAGTAGGCAGCAGCAGCAGGCAGCAGGCAGCAGCAGCGGGCAGGCAGCAGGGCCGCGCGCCTGCTCTCGACGGCGGTCCCATCACAGCGAGCGCGAGCTGCAGGCACAAGGTGGGGCGCGGAGCACGCCGGTCTGCACAGGGTGCCGGGCGACCACGGTGCGCCATGGTCGCGCCTCGCGTCGCGTAGCCTGTTGCGGCGGCCGGCCCCGAGCGCTCGGCATCTCGCCACCCCGGGCGCGGCCGCCGCACCGGTAACGACGATTGATCTCACGCATCCGACGTCCCCGCCTGCGACGCGAGACGCTGCGCGAGGACGCGGTCGCGGGTCTCGTGCTCGGCGTGCAGAGCGTGCCCGACGGGCTCGCCACCGGACTGCTCGCCGGGGTCAATCCCGTCTCGGGCCTGTACGCGTACCTCGTCGGCACGATCACGGGCGCCGTCGTCACCTCGTCGGCGTTCATGGTCGTGCAGGGGACGGGCGCGATGGCGATGGTCGTCTCCGACGTCCCCGAGGTCCACGAGGCCACCGACCCGGCGGGAGCGCTGTTCACGCTCTCGCTCCTGACGGGAGCCGTGATGCTCGCGGCCGGGCTCCTGAAGCTGGGCTCGGCGCTGCGGTTCGTCTCGAACGCCGTGATGGTCGGGTTCATCAACGCGGTCGGCGTCAACATCGTGCTCGGGCAGCTCGCCAACCTGACCGGGTACGCGGCGGCGGGCTCGAACCGCGTCACCCGCGCGCTCGAACACGCTGCTCTCCCCGGGCAGCTCGACTGGCGGAGCGTCGCGGTCGGGCTCGCGACGATCGGGCTGATCCTGCTGCTCGAGCGCACCGCGGTCGGCGCGCTGGGCCTGGTCGTCGCGGTGATCGCGACGTCGGCGATCGCCGCGCTCGTCGGCTGGACGGATGTCGCGACGCTGAGCGATCTCGGCGTCTCCGTCGACGGCCTGCCGCTCCCCGCGTGGCCGTCGCTCGACCTGATCCCGGCGCTGATCGTGCCGGCGGCGGCGCTCGCGTTCGTCGGGCTGGTCCAGGGCGCCGGGATCTCGGCGAGCTTCCCGAACCCCGACGGGAGCTACCCGGACGCGTCGCGGGACTTCGTCGGCCAGGGCGCCGCCAACGTCGCGTCGGGGGTGTTCCAGGGCATGCCGGTCGGTGGATCGGTCTCCGCGTCGGCGCTCGGCAAGGCGGCGGGCGCGCAGGTCGCGTCAGGCCGCGCGTCATCGCCGGGATCGTGATGGCGATCGTGATCGTCGTCTTCGGCGACGCCGTCGGCAACCTCGCGATGCCGGCGCTCGCGGGGCTGCTGATCCTGATCGGCGTCCGCACCGTCAAGCCCGCGGACCTGCAGTCCGTCTGGCGCACCGGGATCGTGCAGAAGGCGGTGCTCGTCGTCACGTTCGTCCTCACGATGCTGATCCCGCTGCAGTACGCGGTGATGGTCGGGGTCGGGCTGTCGGTCGTCCTCCACGTCGTGCAGCAGTCGAACCGGGTCACGATCGTCCGCCGTATCCGCGACGGCGCAGGGGAACGTGATCGAGACCGCTCCGCCCGCCGTGCTTCCGCGCTCGGAGGTCGTCGTGCTGCAGCCGTACGGCAGCCTCTTCTTCGCGTCGGCGCCCGGTCTTCGAGGCACAGCTTCCTGCGGTCGGGCCGGCCTCGTCCGGGTCGGTCGTGATCCTCCGGCTCCGCGGCCGGTCGGATCTCGGCACGACCTTCATGGACGTTCTCTACCGGTACGCGCTCGCAGCTCGACGAGGTCGGGTCGAAGCTCGTGATCGTGTCGGTGGACGAGCGGGTCCGCGAGCAGCTCCAGGTGGCGGGGATCACCGCGGTGATCGGTGCGGTCAACGTCTATCTCGGCGACGAGCGCGTCGGTGCGACGCTTGCTCGCGCAGAGGACGACGCTGCCCGCTGGGTCGCGGAGCGGGCGGGAGGCGGGGCAGATGGCGCCGACTGACGCCGGCCGAGCCCGCAACGACCTCGGCCGGTGGGTCGCGTCACGCGCAGCAGCGGCCGCGGGGGCCGAGACGCATCCGCTCGGAGTAGGGTTCCGGGCATGGCCGCAGTCACGATCTTCCACAACCCGAACTGAAACAGCAGTCGCAATGCCGTGAGCATTGCGGAGGAGCTCGGCGTCGACGTCGACGTGGTGCTGTATCTGAAGACGCCGCCCGACGCCGACACGCTGCGGTCGGTCGTCGCGAAGCTCGAAGATCCTGTCACGGATCTCGTTCGTCGCGACTCGCTCTGGAAGAAGCTCGGGCTCACGGAGGACGACGCGCAGACCGACGAGCAGGTCGTCGACCTGCTCGTCCGGCACAAGCAGCTGCTCCAGCGCCCGGTCGTGGTGACCGCCGACACGGCGATCATCGGGCGCCCGAAGGAGAGAGTGCGCGAGCTCCTCTCCTGAGGTGAGGTGAGTGGCAGCTGCTCGGGGAGACGCTGATCTTCCGCCCCCCGGTGCTCTAGCTCCGGCTACCCCGCGGATCGCCGTCGGGGACTCGGATCGCGTCGTGCCGGAGCACGGCGTGCACGCCCCGCACGCCGTTCACCATCTGCGTGACGCGGAGGTCGACGACGACGCTCGCCAGCGCCAACGCATCGTGGCGGTGGAGTCCGTGCTCGCGACCCATCAGCTCGAGCATCCCGTCGATCGCGATCGCCGCGGCCTCGTCGAGATCCTCGTCGAACCCGAGCGTGATCCATGCCTCCTCGGTACGGGCGATCGGCGAGGCGAGCGGCAGATCGTCACGGAGGTCGAAGGTGAGCCGTACGGTCTCGAACGGGCACTCGAGCGCCACGAACGACACCTCGCCGTCTCCCTGGCGTGCGTGACCGTCGCCGGCGGAGAAGAGCGCGCCGTCGACCGGAATCGGCAGGAAGAGCGTCGAGCCGACGATCAGCTCGGTGCAGTCGAGGTTCCCACCCCAGATCCTCGGCGGGAACGTGGGATGAATGCCGCGTTCGGGCGGCGGCATCCCGAGGACCCCGAGGAACGGTCGCAGCTCGACCGTGCGGCCTTCCTGATCGGTGCCCGTGTTCGTGACCGCGTCGAGCTCCCAGACCAGGAGGCGCATCTCGCCGCCCTCGACCCCGAGACGCACGTTCAGCGGCGACTCCCAGCCGCCCCCCGTCGTGAGGCCGTACGGACCGACCCGCAGCTCGTCGATTCTCACGGCCAGCGTCTGACCCGCACGCGCGCCGCGCACCTCGATCGGGCCGACGAGCGCGTGCCCGCCGTCGAGCTCTTCGTGACGGGGTGCGAACGTGCGTCGCTCCGTCCCGTCGAGCCGTGGGGGCTCGAGCCCCCAGCCGGCGTCGAGCGTGGAGAACCGCACCGAGTCACCAGGGTCGATCGTGAGCACGGGCGGGAGGTCGGCGGAGAAGTGCCCGTGCAGCGATGCGCGTTCGAGCGCGAGCTCGTGGATCACGGGTCGAACCTCAGGACCGCCTCGCCGCCGTCTGCCAACGCCAACCGCACCGCGAGGTAGCCGGCCGCGCTCGACGAGACCGGGTTCGCAGCGAGATCGGTGACCGTGGATCCGAGCAGCTGGTCGCCGATCGCGACGATCCGGTCGCGCACCGGGTCCGGGCCCGAGAAGAGCCCGAGGAACCCGCCGAGCGGCGTCGCGAGACGCGCCACCCCGTCCGCCCCGAGCGGGAGCGCCCCGCGGAACGACGCGAAGGCGCCCTGCTCGTCCACGACCATGACTGTGTCGCCGCCGACGGTGACGACCACGTCCTGTCCGGATGCCTGCGTCGCAGCAACGAAGACCATCCCGCGTGCGTCGACGGCGGGGAAACGCCCCAGGGCCGTGAAGCGATCGCCGGTCTCGACGACGGTCTCGATCCCGTCCGGCATGAAGGAGTAGATCCCCGAGCGGCCGTCGCGCTGGTCGGCGCGGAACACGACTGCGCCCGTCTCCGTGACGACGGGCAGCCCGTGGAAGCCGGCCCAGCGCTCTCCGCTCTCGGCGACGGTCGTGACCGCTCCCTCGAGGTCGTAGAGGTGCACGCCGGTCGTCCCGCCCGGACGCTCCGTCCGGAACCCGACCGCTCCCGTCTCGTTCACCGTCGGGCCGGCAGGCCCGATCGCGCTGAAGCCGTGTCTGGCATCCGCGACGACGTCGACGTCGTCGCCCCGGTGGAGGACGAGGCCGAGCCCGCCGCTCTCGAGCTCGGCGTAGTAGCTCACCCAGCCGGCGTCGTTCACGTCCGGGTGGCTCGTGACGGTTGCGACGATCCGTCGTCCGGAGATCTCGTCGACGTCCGCTCCGTCACCGACGAAGACCCCGGTCCCGCCGCCGCGCAACGCCGCCTGGAAGGCGACGAGCCCCGTGCTCGTCACGGAGGCGACGTACGGCGCGAAGCCCGCGAACCGCTCGTCGGTGGTCGCGATCAGCGTCCAGGATGTGGGGTTGCCGGGCAGAAGTGGCAGGACAATACGTCCCCTGCGCCGGAGCGGTCGAGCCGTTGCTCGGAACGTGACCCGCCTAGGTGGGCTGGACGGCGTCGCCCACCGCGACGCGCCCCGGGCGCACGACCTCGCCCCAGACCCCGAACGGCAGAGGCTCGTCGCTCGGCACGTCCTCTCGGTAGCCGCGCAGGACGTGGAGCGTGTCGAGGGTCGGCGTGCCCGTGTCCGGATCGTGGGTCGTCACCGCGCAGCGCCCGACGAGCCCGTTCGGCCGTACCACGGCCTCGCCCACCGCGACGTCCCGGCCGAGCCATCCGTCCTCGGCGTGCGCCTCGACGCCGTCGACCGTGAAGAGCATGCGGAACCTCCGCGCGTCGACGGCCTCGACCCCTGCCTCGTCAGCGAGCCGCTCGAGCGAGGCGACGGAGACGAGGGAGACGCTCCCGCGAACCCCGCGATCCACACCTCCGACCTCGCTCTCGACGCGCACAAGCCGGAGCCGGCGACCGGCGAAGGTCGGACAGCGCCTCGCTCCAGGGGCCGAGCACGATCCGCCCGGGCACGGGCTCGCCGTAGAAGCTCGTCTCGACCCGCTCGCCGAGTACGACCTCGCCGTCTGCGGCGGTACCGTCGGGGAACCGGAGCTCGAGCCGCGTCGCATCGGCACCGAGCGTCGCGCCGACCTGGACGAGCGCTCCGACCGCCTTCGCGTTCACGAGCCTGCCGTCCCCGTCGATGAGGTGGAAGCGACGATCGTGTTCGACGCCTGCCAGGCCCAGGACGACCTCCTCCGGGTGCAGGAGTGCGAGCCCCTTCACGGGAGTCGTCGAGAGCTGTATGACGATGCCGCGCATCGCGCCGAGCCTAGACGGTCGATGGAGCCCCTGTCGCGTAGCGGGCGCCAGGACTACGCCGAGACGAGCAGGATCCCGTTGCCCGCCGGATCGTGCGCGAGCACACCAGCCGGCTGCATCTGGAGCTCGACACCCGCATCCCGGAGGCGGTCGACGACGGCGTCGAGCCCGTCGGCAGGGAGCACGAGCGTCAGATGTCGCATGCCGACCGCGTCTTCCGGCACGCCCGGGATCCCTCGTCCGCGCCAGACGTTGAAGCCGACGTGGTGGTGATAGCCCCCGAACGACACGAACACGGCGTGGGGGAGCTCCATCATCACGTCGAACCCGAGGACGTCGCGGTAGAAGGCCGTCGCAGCGGAGAGGTCGTTGACGTGCAGGTGCACGTGGCCCACGCGCAGGCCTTCCGCTGCGTGCGGTCGCGGGGTCTCGCCCTCGACGAGCGCGAAGAGTCCCTGGAGATCGAGCGGGTGTGGGCCTCCCGCCTGGATCAGCTCGTCGAGCGGTGGCCACTGCTCCCGGGGGCGGTCGGCAGCCAGCTCGACGCCGTTCCCATCCGGGTCGGGGAGGTAGATCGCCTCGTGCGTGCCGTGGTCCGAAGCGCCCTCGATCGACGTCGCGCTCGTCGAGAGTCGGAGCGCGGCGCGTGCCAGCTCGAGGCGCGAGGGGTAGAGGAGCGCTACGTGGAAGAGGCCCGCGTGGCGGCCGGCCGGCTTCGCATCCGGGTCGGCGACGAGCACGAGTGCGTTCTCGCGGCCGTCTCCGAGGGTGGCCCGGGAGCCTTCTCGCTCGTGCAGCCGCAGCCCCAGGACACCGGCGTAGAAGGCGATCGCGCGGTCGAGGTCGGTGACCGTGAGGTGCACCGAGCCGAGCCGGGTTCCCGCGGGCAGGGGAGAGCGTGTCGTGATGGGTGTGGCTGTCACCGGCATTGATAGTTGCTCACGCAAGGATATCAGCGAGCGTCTGGCTCGCGCGCGACGGTCGTGAGCGCCTGGTCGGCGAGCGTCGCCCCCAGCGCCCGTAGGTCGTCGGCGACGCGCTCCGGGTCGCCGGAGAGCGCGACGGTCTCGAGATCGTCGGGTGCCTCCGCGACCGTCCCCCCGAAGACGACACAGCGGACGCCGAGGTCACGGGCGAGCCGCGCGACCGTTCCGGGCGCCTTGCCCTCGCCCGTCGTCCGGTCGACACGGCCCTCGCCCGTGATCACGAGATCGGCAGAGCCGCACGGCGGCGTGCGCTCCGAGCGCCTCGAGCACGAGCGCGGCGCCCGGGACGAGCGTGGCTCCGAGCGAGGCGAGGGCGGCCCCGAGCCCTCCGGCGGCGCCCGCTCCGGGCACCTCTGCGAAGGGGACGAGCTCGGTCAGGCTCGCAAGCCGGCGCTCCAGCTCCTCCACAGCGTCGGGATCCGCGCCCTTCTGCGGGCCGAAGGCCCGCGCCGCTCCGCGTGGGCCGAGGAGCGGGTTGGCGACGTCGCATGCCGCGGTCACCACCACGGTCGCGAGGCGCTCCCCGACGACCTCCCGCATCCCGACACCGCCGTCCACCGTCGCACTCCCGCCGAGCCCGACGAGGAGCGTGCGTGCTCCGGCGTCGAGCGCTGCGAGCAGGAGATCGCCGAGCCCGGCGCTCGACGCCCGGAGTGGGTCCCGCTCGGCGGGGAGGAGCCTCGGCAGGCCGATCGCCTCGGCGCAGTCCACGACACCGGTTCCGTCCGGCAGGAGCGCGAACCGGGCCGGGACGGGGCGGCCGAGAGCGTCGCGCACGGTGGCCTCGTGCCACGTCCCACCGCGGGCGCGCTGCGATCACCTCCGCGGTGCCCTCACCACCGTCGGCGACGGGCATCAGCATCGGCTCTGCTCCGCGAACGCGCCGGACGCCCTCTGCGAGGAGCTCTGCGGCGCTCGTCGCGTCGAGGACTCCCTTGAGACTCGCGGGCGCGAGCAGGACGCGGACGTCGCGGCCCGTGCGCGCGCTCACGCTAGGCGGCCCGGCAGCGTCCGCAAGCGCCGTGGAGCACGACCTCGTGCTGCTCCATGGCGACACCGAGTCGGCTCGCAGCGTGCTCGAGCGCCTGCTCGAGCCCGTCGTCGTGGAACGGCTCGACGGCCCCGCAGTCGTCGCAGACGAGGTGGTGATGATGGTCGCTTCCGGCCGAGGCCGGCTCGAACCGGGCCGTCCCGTCGCCGACATCGACCCGCTGGACGAGCCGGAGCGCCGTGAGCGTGTCGAGGATCCGGTAGACGCTCGCGACGCCGATCGAGCGCCCGTCCGCGCGGACGCCCTCGTGGATCTCGAGCGCGGAGCGACAACAGCTCTGACCGCCGAGCCAGCGCACGACCGCCTCCCGCGCGCCGCCCCGTCGCAGGCCGGCGTCGCGCAGCCCGGTGAGGGCGTGGTCGATCCAGGGT
Organism: uncultured Actinomycetes bacterium; assembly: GCA_963849125.1. Classification (GTDB taxonomy): domain Bacteria; phylum Actinomycetota; class Thermoleophilia; order Gaiellales; family Gaiellaceae; genus Gaiella. The sequence goes on from CAWKGI010000025.1 coordinate 293,732, forward strand.
GAGGTGGTGGTTTCTCGCCATTCGGGAAGAACGATAACGATTCTCGAAAGTGGTACCCTCCCGCGCGTGCGCTATTCGAGAATGGTTCTCGCTCTCAGCGCGTCGCCTCTCTGGCGGTCGTCGCGGCCGGCTGCGGCCGTGGTGCGGCGGGCGCGGCGTCGAAGGACGCCGTCGTCGCGGCGTTCTATCCCCTCGCCTTCGCGGCGCAGGAGATCGGCGGCGCGAGCCTCCAGGTCGTGAACCTCACGCCAGCCGGGGCGGAGCCGCACGACCTGGAGCTCGGGGCCGGGGATGTCGAGACGATCCGGGCCGCGCGCCTCGTCGCGTACCTCGGCGGCGGGTTCCAGCCCGCCCTCGAGCGCGCGGTCGAGGGCCGCACGCGGCCGTCCGTCGACGTGCTCGACGGGCTCACCCTCCTGGGCGGCACGGAGGGAGAGGGAGCCGACCCGCACGTCTGGCTCGACCCTGTCCGGTACGCGGCGCTCGTCCGGACGATCGCGCACGCGCTGGGGACGCCGGGGCGAGCGAGGCCCCTCGTCTCCCGCCTCGAGCGACTCGATGCCGAGCTGCGGCGCGGTCTCGAGCGGTGCGAGCGTCGTGACCTCGTGACGAGCCACGCGGCGTTCGGGTACCTCGCCGAGCGCTACGGCCTCCGCCAGGTTCCCCTCGCCGGGCTCGCACCCGAGGCCGAGCCGAGCCCGAAGGACATCGCGAGGCTCGTCGAGCAGGTGCGGCGCGACCGGCGCGACGACCGTGTTCTTCGAGCCGCTCGTCGCGCCCGACCTCGCCGAGACCGTCGCCCGCGAGGCCGACGTGAAGACGGCCGTGCTCGACCCGCTCGAGGGCCTCACCGCCGAGCAGCTCGCGTCGGGTGAGGACTACTTCACCGTCATGCGCCGGAACCTCGCGGTCCTGCGGGAGGCGCTCGGATGTCGCTAGTCGAGGCGACCGCCGCGCTCGAGCTGAGCGACGTCTCGTTCTCCTATCGCGGCGGCCCAGCCGTCCTGGAGAACGTCTCCGCTGGCGGTCGAGCAAGGCTCGTTCGTCGGCATCGCCGGGCCGAACGGCGGGGGCAAGACGACCCTGCTGCGGCTCGCGCTCGGCCTGGAGCGCCCGACGAGCGGCGTGGTGCGGCTGTTCGGAGACGACCCTGGCAAGCGGGGCGGCCCGCGTGTCGGCTACCTGCCACAGCGCGCCCATCTCGTCTCCGGGAGCCCCGTCACCGTACGGGAGATCGTCTCGGCCGGGAGGCTCGCTGTGCGCGGGCCGGTCGGCCCGCTGCGACAGACCGACCGCACCGTCGTCGCCGAGGCGATCGCGCGGGTCGGGCTCCGCGACCGTGCCGACGCTCCGCTCAGGACGCTCTCCGGCGGGATGCAGCAGCGCGCCTTCATCGCCAAGGCGCTCGCGACCGAGCCCGCGCTGCTGGCGCTCGACGAGCCCACCACGGGGGTGGACGCCGCCTCGCAGGAGTCGCTCGCCGTGCTGCTGGAGGAGCTCCGAGGCGAGCTGGGCGTCACCGTGCTCTACGTCTCCCACGAGTTCGGGGCGGTCGAGCACGTCGTCTCCCGCCTCGTGCTCGTGCGCGGCGGGATCACGTTCGACGGTCTGCCGGCCGACCTGCCCGCGCTCTGGCACGACCCGTCCCACGACCACGGGCACCACCACTGATGCTGCGGCTCGAGTTCATGCGTCTCGCGTTCGCCGTCGGGGCCGTCGTCGGGCTGCTCGCGCCGGCGGTCGGGTTCTTCCTCGTCGAGCGCCGCGCATCGCTCGTCGGCGACGGGCTCGGGCACGTCGCCTTCGCCGGTGTCGCGGCCGGGTACCTCCTCGGCATCTCGCCGGTGCTGACCGCGCTCGTGTTCGCCATCGCGGGCGCGCTCGCGATCGAGTGGCTCCGCTCGCGTGGCGGGAACAGCCGGGCGATCAGGCCCTTGCACTCGTCTTCTACACCGGCATCGCGCTCGGGGTCGTCCTGATCTCGTCCGCCGACCGGCTCGACGTGAACCTCTTCCAGTTCCTCTTCGGCTCGATCCTTACGGTGACCTGGACCGATCTCTGGGTCGTGCTCACGCTCGGGATCGCGTCGCTCGCGACGATCGCGATCCTCTACCGGGGTCTGGTCGGCGCGGTCCTCGACGAGGAGGGCAGCCGCGTCGCGGGAGTCCGTGTCGGGGTGATGAACATGGTCGTCGCCGTGCTGGCCGCGCTGACCGTCGGGATCTCGATGCGGATCGTCGGGATCCTCCTGATCGCCGCGCTCATGGTGCTGCCCGTGATCGCCGCGCAGCGTCTCGCGTGGAGCCTGCGCTCCACGCTCGGCCTCGCGATGGGGATCGGGCTCGGCTCCGTCGCTCGTCGGCCTCACGGTCTCCTACTACGCCGACCTCCCGCCCGGCGGCACGATCGTCCTCACCGCCGCCGGTGTGGTGCTGGTCGCTTCCCTCGCCGCGTCGCTCGGCCGTGCGCGATGATGCCTCTCCGATGACCGTCACGCTCACCGGCACCGCACTGACCCTCGAGGAGGTCGTGCGCGTCGCGCGCGCCGGCGAGCGGGTCGAGCTCGCGCCCCGGTCGCTCGAGCGCATGGCGGCGGCCCGCGCGGTGGCCGAGAAGGTCGTGGCGGGCGGCGGGACCGCGTACGGCCTCACGACCGGCCTCGGGATCCGTCGAGATTCCGCGATCACGGCGCCCGATCACGACCGGCTCGTCCTCCGGCAGCACCTGATCGGTCATGGGCCTGCGGCGCCTCGCGACGTCGTCCGCGCGATGGCGGTGCGGCTCGCGAACGCGCTCGCGCAGGCGACCACAGTCGCCAGGCCCGTGGTCGCCGAGCGGCTCGTCGAGGTCATCAACGCCGACGCGCTTCCCGGAGGTCCGCATCCGGGGCTCGATCGGGCAGAGCGATCTCGCCGCGATGGCCGACCTGGCCGACGGGTTCCTCGGCGGACTCGAGCTCCTCCAGGGGGAGGCGATCGCGCTCCTGAACCAGAGCTCCTTCTCGACCGGGTGGGGCGCGCTCGCCGTGAACGACGCGCTCGAGCTGCTCGCTGCGCTCGACGTGGCCGGCGCGCTCGACCTCGAGGCGCTTCGGTGCGAACCGCTCCGTTCTCGATCCTGCGATCGCGACGGTCCGACCGTACCCCGGCGTCCGCTCGACCCTCGAACGGCTCGACGCGCTGCTCGCAGGCGGGGAGGCGGTGCCGCGCGCGCTCCAGGATCCGCTGACGTTCCGGACGCTGCCGCAGATGAACGGCGCAGCTCGCGACGCGTTCCGGTTCGTGTCCGAGCAGCTCGCGGTCGAGCTGAACGCGGCGCAGGCGAATCCGCTTGGTGATCGTGGACGAGGGCATCGTCGTGTCCGTCGGGAACTTCGAGATGGTTCCGCTCGCGACCGCGCTCGATCTCGCCCGGCTCGCGCTCGCGCCTGCCCTGACGAGCGCGTGCGAGCGCTCCTCCAAGCTCCTGCATCCGTGGCACTCCGGCCTGCCCGAAGGGCTCGGCGAGCGGGCGGGGATGGCGGAGAGCGTGCTCAGCGAGGTCGGCATCGCGATGCAGGCGCTCACGGCGGAGGCGCGTCTCCTTGCGCAGCCCGTCTCGCACGAGCTCGTCTCCTCGTCCCAGGCCGGCGGGATCGAGGACCGCATGACCATGGCCCCGCTCGCCGCGCGACGGCTGGCCGACATGGTCGAGCTCGGCACGCGGATCGTCGCGGTCGAGCTGTTGCTCGCCGCCCAGGCGTGCGACCTCCGCGAGACCGTGCTCGGCGCCGGGACGTCGCGGGCCCATGCTCTCGTGCGCTCGGTCGCGCCGTTCATGCGCGAGGGCGATCTCCTACCGGAGATCGAACCGCTCGTCGAGCTCGTCCGTTCTGGGAGGATCGGCGCATGCTGACCTACGACGTCCACCAGCACCTCTGGCCCCCGGCCTTCCTCGCCGCCCTGCGCGCGCGGGACACGACGCCCTTCGTGCGCGACGACTCGCTCGTGACCCCGGAAGGGGCGTTCGCCTTCGACGCCCGCGCCCACGATCCCGACGCACGCCTCGCTCTGCTCGATCGCGACGGCATCGGCGTGGCGGTGCTCTCGCTGCAGCCGACGCTCGGCGTGGAGGCGCTGCCCGAGGGCGAGCGCGACCACCTCGAAGAGACGTGGATGGCGGGGATGCTCGATCTCGTAGCGGAGAGCGGCGGGCGCTTCCGCGCCCTCGCACCGTGGCGTGTGGCAGACGGGTTCTCGGGGGCGTCGGTCGGAGCCTCGGCGCTGCTCGAACCGGGCCGTGGCGCGGACGCGCTCGCCGCCGCCGCCGATGCCGGCACGCTCGTGTTCGTCCATCCCGAGGCCGAGGGCGCTGTGCCTCACGGCCGCCCGGCCTGGTGGAACTGGACTGCGGGCTACACCGGCCAGATGCAGCAGGCGTACCTCGCCTGGCTCGGCGGGGGGCGCGAGGCACACCCCGACGTGCCGGTCGTGTTCGCCCAGCTCGCAGGCGGCGCGCCGATCCATCACGAGCGGCTCACCCACCGCGGCGTCCACGTCCGCGCTGCGCTCGACCCGCTCACGCTCTTCGAGACGTCCACGTACGGCAGGCGGGCGATCGAGCTGTGCATCGAGACCTTCGGGGTCGAGCGCATCCTCTACGGCAGCGACGTCCCGGTCGTCGATCCCCGTCCGACCTTGCGTGCCGTCCGCGGGTTCGGCGAATCTGTCGCTCACATCCTCCAGTCCGAGACACCCGGGAGACTCATCGCATGACCGAGATCGCCGCCTGGATCGCGGAGCACGTCCCCGCCAACGCCGACCTCGCGCCTGAGCGCCTCGGGGAGCTTGCCCACGCGCTGCGTGAGGAGGAGGAGCTGTGGCGCCCTCACGTCCGTCACGACGAGAGCGAGCGGTATTACGCGCAGCTCTACCGCGACCCGAACATCGACGTCTGGCTGATCTGCTGGGTCGGCGCGCAGTCGACCGGCTACCACGACCACGACCGCTCCGGCGGCGGGGTCGTCGTCTGCGACGGGATCCTCAACGAGGACTTCTTCGTGCGTGGCGCCGACGGGTGGGTTCGTGAGGAGACGCGGGCGCACGCTGCCGGCGGCTCGTTCATCTTCGACTCGACGTACATCCACGGCGTGCGTCACCCCGGTGGGGACGCGCCGCCGGCGACGTCGATCCACTGCTACTCGCCGGCGCTCTGGCGCATGGGGCACTACCAGCCCGACGACAACGGCGTGATGCGTCGCGTCGCCGTCACCTACGCGGACGAGCTGCTCGGCGTCGCCTGACCGTGGGCAGCCCTCGCGCGGGGGTGGGCCGACGTCGGGCGCGGGCTTGGCCAGCCCGGCCCCTCCCCGTGCGGGCGTGCGCGTTGCGGTCGGCCGGCTGTGGGGCAGCCGCGAAGGGTGGGTAGGCGGCGTGCAGGCGGCGGGGGCGCAGGCAGGGCTGTTGCCGTCCGCCGTAGGGGCCGGGCTTGCCCGGCCCGGGCTCAGCCGGCCGTCGGGTCCAGCGTGGCCGGGAACCCCGGTGCGCGCAGGTCGACGCCCACGCTCTCCTCGAGCAGGCGCACGACGAGCGGTGACCACGCATCGCCGCCGTAGCGGGCCTGTGCGGTCGCGAACGTCCGCTGCGTGAGCGAGGCGAGATCGAGCGGCACGCCGGTCTCCTCGCCGAGCTGCAGCGCGAGCCCGAGGTCCTTCAGCGCGAGATCCATCGTGAACCCGATGTCGTAGCTGCCGTTGAGGATGACCTGGCCCTCGGTCTCGTGGACGAAGCTCGTGCCGGAGCTCGCGGCGATCACCTCCCATGCCTGACGGAGGTCGAGCCCTGCCTGTCCGGCCAGCATGAGCGCCTCGCCGCAGGCGAGCAGGTGGATGAAGGCGAGCATGTTCGTGATCACCTTGATGTCCGAGGCGCGACCGAGCGGGCCGACGTGGAAGATCCGGTTGCCCATCGACTCGAACAGCGGCATGTGCGCGGCTGCCACGTCAGCGTCGCCGCCGACGATCACGGTGATGTCGCCGGTCGCCGCCAGGTGGACGCCGCCGGTGACCGGCGCCTCGAGCGTCGCGATCCCGCGCTCGACGCCGAGCGCGGCCAGCCGCTCCACCTCGTGCTTGTCGGTCGTGGACATCTCGATCCACGTGCCGCCGGGCCGCAGTGCCGAGAGCACACCGCCCTCGCCGGCGACCACGGAGGCGCTGATCGCCGGGGAGGGGAGGCAGGTGATCACGACGTCCGCTCCGGCGGCGGTCTCGGCGGCGGTCGGCGCCCAGCTCGCACCGGCCTCGACCAGCCGAACGGCGGCCGTCTCGTTCCGGTCGTTGACGACGAGGTCGAAGCCGTCCCTGACCAGGCTCCCGGCGAGCTTCGCGCCGAGGTTGCCGAGCCCGATGAAGCCCACCCTCACCGGTCGAGCACCGGCCCGGGGGTAGGGGTGAGATGGAGCTCGTCGCCGGTGTAGGGATGTGCTCGTGCGACGTCCTCGTCGAGCTCGACCCCCAGACCGGGCTCGTCGCCGACCAGCACGTGTCCGTCCTCGAACCGGACCGGGCGTCGGAGCAGCTCGGCGTGGAAGCCGCCCCAGTCGAGGATGCCCTCCAGCAGGAGGAAGTTCGGGATGCACGTCGCGAGCTGGGCGTTCGCCGCCCCGACCACCGGGCCGCAGTAGAGATGCGGCGCGACCTGTGCGTAGTGGGTCTCCGCCAGCGCGGCGATCTTCTTGGCCTCGAGGATGCCGCCGACCCGACCCAGGTCGGGCTGGAGGATGCGCGCCGCGCCGGTGGCGAGGACGCGGGCGAACTCGTACTTCGTCGTCAGGCGCTCGCCCGTCGCGATCGGGATGGTCGTCGCGCGGGCGACGGTCGCCATCTCCTCGGGCATCTCGGGTGGCACCGGCTCCTCGAACCACAGGGGGTCGAAGCGCTCGAGCCGGCGGGCGACGCGGATCGCTCCCGACGTCGTGAACTGGCCGTGCGTGCCGATGAGGATGTCCGCCCGATCGCCGACCGCCTCGCGCACGAGCCTGACCATCCGCTCTGCGCGCTCGAGCGCTTCGAGCCCGGGCTGGCGCGGATCGAACGCCGACCAGCGCCCGATCGGGTCGAACTTCACTGCCGTGAATCCGCGGGCGACGTAGGCAGAGGCGCGCTCGGCGGCGAGCTCCGGATCGACGTAGACGTCGGCGGTGTCGCCGTCCTCCGGATAGAGGTACGTGTAGGCCCGCAGCCGCTCGTTGACGCGCCCCCCGAGCAGCGCGTGGATCGGCTTGCCGACGGCCTTGCCGACGATGTCCCAGAGGGCGATCTCGATCCCGCTCAGCACGCCCATCAGAGAGGCGTCGGGGCGGCCCGTGAATCCGCGCCCGTAGACGTCTCGCCACAGCCGCTCGATCGCGAACGGGTCGACCCCCTCGACATGCCGTTCGAAGACGTCGCGGATCATGACCTCGACCGCGCTGGGATGGAACGTCGCCGCGTAGACCTCGCCGAGCCCGACGATCCCGTCGTCGGTGACGAGCTGGAGGAAGACGAAGTACCTGCCGCCGAACGCTCCCGGAGGAGTTCCGACGACGTACGTTCGGAGCTCGGCGACCTTCACGGCGGCTCAGGGCCTCCTGGCGTCGAACGACGGCAACCAGCCGACGAGCTCGGAGAGGATCGCGCCGAGCGAGCGGAGATCGGCGACGATGAGCTCGCGCCGGTCTTGGCCGAGGCGCGAGACCGGGATGAGCGTCGTGAGCGCTGCGATCGTGATGCCGTCGTCGTTGACCACAGGCACCGAGGCCGCGTAGAGCCCCTCGGCGGTCTCCTCGATGTTCTCCGCGAAGCCGCGTTCCCTCACCTCCTCGAGGATCGACTGGAGCTCTGCGACACCGTTCAGCCGTCGGCCCGTCGGCGTCACCAGGAGCTGGCCGCCGAAGAGCGCCGCGACCGAGGCCGGGGGGTGCGAGGCGAGCACGACGCGCCCGCTCGCGGAGGCGTAGGCCTGGGTCTTCGACCCGACGTGCGTGACCAGTCGCACGGGCTGCGAGGTCTCCTCCAGCGCGATGTAGAGGGACTCTCCTCCGTCGAGGATCGCGAGGGCGATCGTCTCGTCGTGACGGGTCAGGAACTCCGCCGCCACCGTGCGGAACGCGGTCACGATCGGCAGGTCGGAGCCGCCCGACCCGAGCCGCAAGGCGCGGATTCCCAGGGAGAAGTGACCCTCGACGTCCCGGACGGCCCAGCCTCGCTCGACGAGAACCACGCAGATCCGGTGGAGGGTGCTCTTCGCGATTCCGAGCTCGCGCGCGAGCTCGGACAGCCCGAGGGGCGCACGCGACGCGAGCAGGTCGAGGATCGCAAGCGTCGCGTGGACTCCCGCCGAGCTTCCCTGTCGCCCGCCTGCCCCTGCGGGAGCCGTCTCGTCCACGTCGATCGCCATCGGCTGAGACTACTCGCTTCATGAGACGCCGTTCCACAGGGGGAACGAGGAAGGGTTGACATGCCCCCCTCGCACGGTCAGACTCCCCGAACCGTGGGACACGCGCCCAAGTGCAGAACTGCTCTATCGAAGTCGTGCGACGGACCATCCGAGTTCCGGTCCTCGACGTCTAACTGCGGTATCGACCCCAGTCGGGGACAACGACCCTAGGAGGAACGATGGATCGGCAGACGAGACGACTCGTCGAGGGCTTCCGCCATTCCGAGGCGGCGGGGCCACTCGAGAACAACCTGATCGACGAGCTGGTCGAGTGGTGAGCTCGACCGCCAGGAGTTCATCCAGCGCGCGACGATGTTCGGCCTCTCCCTGGGGACGATCGGTCTCCTCCTCAAGTACGCCGGCCTGGAGGACGTCGCCTTCGGCGCGACCCAGGCCGTCAAGGCCGGCGGCACGATCCGCGTCGGCCTGCCGGCCGGTGGCTCGCTCGAGCCGTACCTGCTCAACGACGGTGGCGCGCTCGCGCTCTCCGGCATCCCGGGCGAGTACCTCACGTTCACCAACCCGAAGGGCCAGATCGTGCCCTGGCTCGCCACGAGCTGGAAGCCGAACAAGGACGCGACGGAGTGGGTGTTCCAGCTCCGCAAGGGCGTCAGGTTCCACGACGGCCAGGTGATGACATCGAAGGACGTCGTCGCGAGCATGAAGCAGTACGTCGGAGCGAAGGAGTCGAACGCCGGTCTCTCGCCGTTCTTCGATGCGTCCGGCGTCTCTGCGGTCGGCCCGAACGCGGTGCGGTTCAAGCTCAAGTCGTCGATCGGCGTCTTCCCGTACCTGCTCAGCCAGACGACGTATCAGGCGATCATCCAGCGGGCCTCGGACGCCGCGAAGCCGGGTCAGTGGGTCAAGGGCGGGATGATCGGGACCGGGGCGTTCAAGCTCAAGTCGCTCGTCGAGAAGCGGAGCGCCGAGCTCGTGCGCCACAACGCGTACTGGGGCGGCCGGCCGCCGCTCGACGGCGTCAAGGTCACGTACTTCACCGGCTCCGCACCGCTCGTGCTGGCGCTTCGCGGCGGACAGATCGACCTCGCGATGCAGCTGTCACCGCAGGAGGTGCAGGTCTTCAAGAACAACTCGAAGTTCACGACCTACACCCTCCCGACGGCCGCGCATCGCCAGCTCTGCATGCGCACCGACCAGGGAGTGCTCCGTGATCCGCGGGTGCGGCGGGCGATCGCGCTCTGCTCCGACCGCCCGGGCCTCGTCGCCAAGGTCATGCTCGGCGCCGCCACGGTCGGCAACGACAACCCCTTCTGGAAGGGCTTCGCGTCGTCCGACCCGTCGGTCAAGCAGCGCAGGCAGAACATCGCACTTGCCAAGGCGCTGCTCAAGGCGGCGGGAGCCGAGAACCTGAAGTTCAACATCACCACGTGGAACTTCCTCGACCACACCGACCATGCCGCGGCGATGCAGGCGTACTGCCGCGAGGCGGGGATCAACGTCGGGCTCGAGGTGATGGACGTCGGGAAGTACTACGACTCCGAGCCGGCAGGGGCCGACTACGCCAGCACCACGCCGTGGCTCAACCGCACTGCCTCGCTGACCGAGTACGGCGCTCGCGGAGTGCCCAACATCTACCTCACGCGGTGCTACGTCTCGACCGGCGACTGGAACGCGTCGCACTACAAGAACGCTGAGTTCGATTCGCAGGCAAAGACGTACCTGGCTGCGGCGGAGATCGCGGTGCAGCGCAAGGCGACGAAGCGGATGGCTGGGCTCCTCCTCCGCGACACGCCCGTGATCACCAACTACTTCATCAACTACGTCACGGCGAGCTCCTCGAAGGTGAAGAACTACGTCCCCGAGGGGATCTCGCACGTCCGGCTCGCCAAGGTCGGACTGGCATAGACGCGAAGGAGCGGCGGGCGGTGGAGGGATGATGGCTCCACCGCCCGCCCGTCTCTCCTCTCAGGCCAATCGTGACCCGCTTCATCCTCAAACGGATCGGCCTCGCGCTCATCACGCTCTTCCTGCTGAGCGTCATCGTCTTCGCGATCTCGACCATCCTCCCGGGCAACGTCGGGCGGTCGGTTCTCGGGCCGTTCGCGACGCAGGAGTCGGTTGACGCGCTCAACGAGCAGCTCGGCACCGACCGACCGGTGCTCGAGCAGTACTGGGACTGGGCGAGCGGTCTCGTGCAGGGCGACCTCGGCCAGTCGCTCACGCTGCAGATCCCCGCCTGGGATCTTCTGCAGCCCGCGCTCGAGAACTCGCTCAAGCTGGCGTTCGTCGCCTTCCTGATCGTCGTCCCGGTCTCGGTCGTCGGCGGTGTGATCGCAGGGCTTCGCTACGGCGGGCCCACCGACAAGGCGATCACGATCGCCGGCATCTCGTTCGCCGCGATGCCGGAGTTCGTGACGGGGATCGTCCTCATCCTCGTGTTCGGGATCTGGCTCGGCTGGCTGCCGGTGACCGCTCAGGCGCCCGAGGGATCGAACCTCCTCACGCAGCTCGAGTACCTGCTCCTGCCTGCGCTGACGCTGACCCTCGTGCTGTTCGGATACATCGCTCGCATCACGCGGGCCAGCATGATCGAGGCGCTGGACAGCGACTACACGCGCACCGCTTTCCTCAAGGGGCTGCCCGCTTCGGTGGTCGTCCGGAAGCACGTCCTGCGGAACGCGCTCCTGCCGACGATCGCGGTCGTCGCAGTCCAGGTCGGCTACCTCGTCGGTGGCCTCGTCGCCGTCGAGGTGCTGTTCAACTATCAGGGCGTCGGGCTGCTCATCTACGAGGCTGCGCGTGAGAAGGATCTCCCGCTGCTGACCGCCGGCGTCCTCGTGGTCGGAGTCGTCTACCTCACCGTGACCCTGATCGCCGACATCCTCTACTCGCTGCTCAACCCGCGCATCCGCTTCGGAGCCACCGAGTGAGCGCCGTCGCACCCGACCCGGCCGCCGTGCCCGCCGCCGGGAAGAAGGAGTCCAGCTCCGCTCGGTCGGAACGGCTCCGTCTGCTCCTGCGCACGCCGACCGTCCTCATCGGTGTGCTGGTCATCGGCTTCTGGGTCTTCTGTGCGCTGTTCCCGGGCATCGTCTGCCCCTACAACCCGATCTTCGACAACCAGCTGCCGACCAGTCAGCCACCGTCGCTGGACTTCCCGTTCGGGACGGACACGAACGGGCGCGACGTCCTCTCTCGGGTGCTCGCCGGCTCGCGCAGCGTGCTCTTGATCGCCCCGGCGGCAACGCTGATCGGCACCGTGCTGGGAACGATCCTCGGGCTCATGACCGGGTATTTCCGGGGCATCTTCGACGACGTCACCAGCCGCGTGATCGATGCCGTGCTGTCCTTGCCGCTGATCGTCACGGCGATCCTGATCGTGACTGCCGTCGGCAGCTCGTCGCGATGGGTCGTCGCGCTCACCATCGGCCTGATCTTCACGCCCGTTGTCTCGCGCACGGTCCGCGCGTCCGTGCTCGCCGAGGCCGAGCTCGACTATGTCCAGGCCGCGAGGCTGCGTGGCGAGCGATCCCCCTACCTGATGTTCTCGGAGATCCTCCCGAACGTGCTGGCACCGGTAGTGGTCGAGTTCACCGTGAGGCTCGGATATGCGATCTTCGCCGTCGCGACGCTCACGTTCATCGGCTTCGGCGTCCAGCCCCCGTCGCCCGACTGGGCCGCGCAGATCAACCAGTACTACACCTTCATCGACCCGTACTGGTGGATGACCCTGTTCCCGGCTCTCGCGATCGCCAGCCTCGTGGTGTCGGTGAACCTCGTCGCGGACGGGATCCGGGAGGTGTACGAGCGGTGACGGAGACCTTCGCGACCGAGGTCGAGATGGCGGCCACTGCGCTCGAGGTGACGGATCTCGAGCTCGTCTACAAGGTTCGAGGCGTCGACCGACCCGTGCTGCGCGGCGTCTCGTTCGCGATCGAGCGAGGACGCTCCTACGGCCTCGTCGGCGAGTCGGGGTGCGGGAAGTCCACCGCGGCGCTCGGCATCGTGCGCTACCTCCCGCGAAATGGGCGCATCAGCGGCGGAAGCATCTCGGTCGCGGGGCAGGACGTCCTTGCGCTCGGTGGGCGAGGGCTGCGTGACTACCACGCCCGCGCTGTGTCGATGGTCTACCAGAACCCCGGCTCGGCGCTGAACCCGGGACTTCGCGTCGGCACGCAGGTCGCAGAGGCGTTCACCGTCCTCGGTGTGCCGGGCAAGGAATCCGAGGAGCGCGCCCACGAGGCGTTGACCCGCGTGCAGATCGCCGACCCGTCGTCGGTGATGAGTCGCTACCCCCACCAGCTCTCGGGTGGGATGCAGCAGCGCGTCGTGATCGCGATGGCGCTCGCCAAGAACCCGGCGCTGCTCATCCTCGACGAGCCGACGACGGGTCTCGACGCGACCGTCGAGGCGGAGGTGCTCGACCTCGTCGCAAACCTCCAGGCCGAGATTCAGACGGCCGTCCTGTTCATCAGCCACAACCTCGGTGTGATCTCGAAGATGTGCGACCGCGTCGGCGTCCTCTACGCCGGCAGGCTCGTCGAGGAGGGCCCGGTCGAGACGGTCCTGCAGGATCCCCGACATCCATACACGGTCGGGCTCCTGCGCTGCATTCCTCGCGGCGGTGTCCGGAAGGACCGCGGCAGGCTCGACACGATCCCGGGGTTCCTGCCGAGCCTCGGGGCGAGCATTGCGGGGTGCGTGTTCGCCGATCGCTGCGCCCTGGCGGACGACCGGTGCCGGACGGAGGAGCCGGCGCTCGAGGTCGGTCGGATCGAGCCACCAGGCCCGCTGCTTCCATCACGCGCAGGCCCAGAGCCTGCCGCGCGAGGAGACCGCTGATCTCGCCCTGCCCGCCGTCGACCGCGCTGCAGCGCCGCTGCTCCAGTTCGACGATCTCGGCAAGGTGTTTCACCAGCATGGGGTCGACATCCACGCGCTCGTCAGCGTCAGCGCAGCGATCTGGCCGGGAGAGACGCTCGGGCTCGTCGGCGAGTCGGGCAGCGGAAAGACCACGCTCGCGCGCACACTGCTCGGGATCATCGGCCCGACGTCCGGGGCTGTGGAGCTCGAGGGTCGTGCGCTCGCCCCCCGTTTCCAGAAGCGGACGACGGATGACCTGCGATCGATCCAGATCGTCTTCCAGAATCCGGACTCGGCGCTCAACCGGCGGCATGCGGTGCGCAGGATCCTCACGCGCTCGATGCGGAAGCTGATCGGGATCAGCGGGGCAGAGGCAGACGCTCGCGTCTCCGACCTGGCCGACCGCGTCCGGATCACTGAGCGCACGCTCACCCAGAAGCCTGTCCAGCTCTCCGGCGGTCTCAAGCAGCGGGTCGCGATCGCGCGCGCGTTCGCCGGTGACCCGAAGCTGGTCGTCTGCGACGAGCCGACGAGTGCGCTCGACGTGTCGGTGCAGGCGGCGATCCTCAACCTGCTCGTGGAGCTGCAGGCGGAGAAGGGCGTGTCGTATCTCTTCATCAGCCACGACCTCGGCGTCGTCCGCTACATCTCCGATCGCATCGCGGTGCTCTACCTCGGGCGGGTGATGGAGCTCGGCCTCGCCGACGTGGTGTTCAACGGACCTCATCACCCGTACACCGAGGCCTTGCTGTCGGCCGTGCCGACGATCGACGGCGGTGGTCGTGAGCGCATCCGTCTCGAGGGCGACATCCCGAGTGCCGCCGAGCCTCCGAGCGGCTGTGTCTTCCACAACCGCTGTCCGCGCAGGGTCGGCGAGATCTGCGACACCACCGAGCCGCCGCTGGTCGAGGTCGAGGGCGGTCACTTCATGCGCTGCCACATCCCGATCGAGGAGCTCCGCACGCTGCAGAAGAAGGAGACGGCGAGCGCGTGAAGATCAGGGCCTCCGTGCTCGACGGCATGGGCACGGCGACGAGGGTCGAGGAGCTCGATCTCGCAGAGCCTCACGCCGAGGAGGTGCTCGTTCGCATCGGCGCGAGCGGGGTGTGCCGCTCCGACTACAACGCCGTCGACGGGACGACCAGCTCCGAGTGGCCGGTCGTGCTCGGGCACGAGGGCGCCGGCGTGGTCGAGGCCGTCGGCGAGCGCGTCACACGCGTCAAGCCGGGCGACCACGTCACGTTGTCGTGGACTCCGTCCTGCGGGGAGTGCTCGGAGTGCCTCCGTGACCTGCCGCAGATGTGCTCCACGATCTGGCCGTTGATGGGTGCCGGCGGCCTCTTCGACGAGACCTCACGGCTGTCGCTGAACGGCCAGACCGTCTATCACTACTGCTTCCTCTCGACGTTCGCGGAGGCGACCGTCGTCCCCGAGCGCGCCTGCGTCCCGATCCCGAAGGACGTGCCGTTCGACGTCGCCAGCCTCGTCGGCTGCGCGGTGACGACGGGCGTCGGCGCCGTGTGGAACACCGCCGGTGTCAGGCCGGGCGACCGCGTCGCCATCATCGGGTGCGGGGGTGTCGGGCTCTCTGCGCTCATGGCCGCCGTCGCCGTCGGCGCCGACCCCGTCATCGCCGTGGACGCCTCCCAGGCCAAGGTGGACACGGCGTTGTCGTTCGGGGCGTCTGCAGGCGTGGTATGGGCCGGGAGCGCCGAGGCCACGGCGGAGGCCGTGCGCGAGGTCTCGGGCGGTGGGGTCGACTACGCGATCGAGGCGACAGGGCGAGGCGAGGCGATGCTGGCCGCTGTGCTGTCGACCCGCACCCGCGGCGCCGCCGTCCTGATCGGCATCCCGCGTGCCGAGACGGTGATCCCGCTCCCTGCCCTGACGATCCCCCGCATGGAGCGACGGGTGCTCGGGCTCGATCTATGGCTCGGCGCGGCCGGAGCGCGACTTCGTCAAGATCCTCGACGTGTACCGCTCTGGGCGCCTGCCGCTCGACCGGCTCGTCTCGCACCGGCTCCCGCTCGAGCGGGTGGACGACGCCTTCGCGCTCATGAACTCGGGCGAGGCGTTGCGCGTCGTCCTCGACCCCACGATGGAAGCGACCGACGGAGGAGCAGCATGAACCTTGAGGAGCTGGACGGCCGGATCGGCGAGGGCTGGGGCGGGCTCTCCCCCAACGGGGCCCACGTCAACGTCGTCCTCGCCCACCGCGGCAGCCCGACGGCTGCCGCCGCGATCTCCATGTTCGCGCACCCGTCGCCCGGGCATTCGCCCGTCCTCTGCTGCGTCGGGCGAAGCCAGCCCGAGTATCAGCCGATCTGGCCACCGACGCTGATGATGAACAAGACGACCGCGAACACCCCGAACATCGAGAAGATGACCTGGGGGCCGGGCCAGCTGGGCATCGGCCAGGCGGTGCTCGATGCCGTCGCCGACGGTCTGATCGAGGCGACGGGTGACCTGATCGTCCTCGTCGCGCTCTGGATCGACGGTCGTGCGGACGACGAGACCGCAGGTCCGCGTCGCGACCCGCTGCGGCGGTGCGCAAGGCGATCGGGATGTGCGTCGAGGGGCGTGACCCTGCCGCCGCCGCGCAGCTCGTCGCCGACCGTGACACGGTCTGGAACCCGTTCTACAGCGGGCAGTAGCCGAGAACGGCCGGCGCGCGGTGCGGCGGTCGGCGCAGGAGTCCGCCACTGCCTCGCCGTGCGGACGCACACCCGGGGGATCGCCTCCGTTGACGGTCACGCGTGCGCCCGTCCGTGCGGACGGCCACCATGTCTGCGTGCCGAGCGCCGTCCCGACCCAGCAGCCGAGCCGACTGCCGCATGAGTGACGCCCCCCGACGGCGGCCGGTCGAGCGGCTGCGCGGCAGCGTGCACGAGGTCGTCCGGGCCGTTCCCCTGGCGCTCGACACGTACTTCGCCCGGCGGCTCGGCCAGAACGCCTCGGCGGTCGCGTACCGCATGCTCGTCGCGCTCGCGCCGCTCGCGATCGTCCTGGTCGCGATCTTCGGCCTCGTCCTCCGCGACGCCGAGCTGCAGGCGCGCGTGATCGACTGGGTCGTCGAGTTCCTGCCGTTCGACGAGGCATCGCGGCAGGAGGTGGAGAACGCGATCGTCGCGATCGCCTCGCCCGCGAGCCTGATCGGATTCGTGGGTCTGCTCGCGTTCGCCTGGACGGCGACGGGCGTGATGACCGCGATCCGTCTCGGCCTCGAGGTCGCGTTCGACGTGAGGAGCGGGCGGCCTGCGGTCCACGGCAAGCTCGTGGACGCCGCTGCTCGTGATGTCGACGGCGCTGCTCGTCGTGCTGCTCGTGCTCATGAGCACGCTCGCGTCGCTCGCGGAGAAGGCGATCGTCGAGCTGGGGGCGACCGTGGGGATCGCCCTCGGGGGAACCTGGCTCTCCGTCGTGATGACCGCGCTCCACGTGGCACTCACCGTCGGCATCGTGCTCGCGCTCTTCCGGTTCGTCCCGGCCAGGCACGTCGCGACCCGCCACGCCCTCGCCGGGGCGGTCGCGACCTCGCTGATGCTCGTCGCGATCGCGGTCGCATCCTCGGCGGTGATCGGGCGCACCTCCGACCTGAGCGCGGTCTACGGGTCGCTCACGACCGTGTTCGCGTTCCTCTACAGCGTCTACCTCGCCGCCTGCGCCCTGCTGCTCGGAGCCTGCTTCGCGTGGGCGCTCGGAGAGCCGCCGGGGCCGCCCGGTCCGCCGCTGCCCGTCCAGATCCGCGAGGCGCTGCTCGGGCTCGTGCGGCGCCCGCCGGAGCCGTCCGAACAGCCCGGCGTCGAGACGAGCGGGGCGCCGAAGCTAGACGGTCAGGCGACGCGGAGCGCCGCGTCGGCACCGGGCCGGTGGCAGTCGCGGCAGCGTGCCTCGTACGCGTCGCGCGCTCCGACGACGATCGTCTCGCCCTCGTACGGCGCGGGCTCTCCGTCGACCAGCCGCTGCGTCGTGGTGGCGGGGCCGCCACAGCACTGGCAGACGGCCTGCAGCTTGTCGACGAACTCGGCCCGGGAGAGGAGCTCCGGCATCGGCCCGAACGGGAGGCGCCGGAAGTCCTGGTCGAGCCCGGCGCAGATGACCCGCACGCCACGGTCGGCGAGCGCCTGGGCGGCCTCGACCACCGTCTCCTCGAAGAACTGGACCTCGTCGATGCCGACGACGTCGTAGCCCTCGGCCCGCGCGAGCACGTCCGCGACGGAGCCGACCGGGATCGCGCGCATCCGCACGCCGGCGTGGCTGACGACGTCGGCGACGTCGTAGCGGTCGTCGATCTGCGGCTTGAACACGACGACCTTCTGCCCGGCGATCTCCGCGCGTCGGAGGCGTCGGATCATCTCCTCGGACTTGCCGCTGAACATCGGGCCGCAGACGACCTCCAGCCAGCCACCGCGCTGTGGGGGAATCCTGATCACGGAGCGTGATCCTAGAGATCCCGGCGGCTGGTATCGACGGCGGCGTCCGTCTCCCCGGCGGAGCGCCCGTATGCATCAGGAGTGCGCCATCCCCGACCTCCTGGCGGAGACCGCGCTCCGCAACGGGTCGGATCGTGCACGTCGACCGGGATTACGAGTGATCGCGGAGGTCCGGCCGCTCGTCCGCCGTCGACGTCGTTGACGCGGCGGCCGGCGGGATCGAGATCGGGTGTCAGCGGCGAGGCGCGAGGGGGACGATGCCGAGTCTCTCCTGCCGGAAGCCCGGGAGAACCTTGCTACACTCCGGATCCGCGCGGCGGCGTAGCTCAGCTGGTTAGAGCAGCGGAATCATAATCCGCGTGTCGTAGGTTCGAGTCCTACCGCCGCTACCTTTCCCTTCCTAGTCGATCCCCGAGAGAACGAGAAGAGATGGCCACCGGAGTCAGAGTCGCGATCACGCTCGCCTGCACCGAGTGCAAGCGACGCAACTATCAGACGCAGAAGTCGAAGCGGAACACTCCTGACCGTGTGGAGTTCCGGCGGTACTGCCGCTGGTGCGGGACCCACACGCTGCACCGCGAGACCCGCTAACGGAGGACGCTGGTGGCCGGGGAGACCAGAAGGCAACGCCGGGATGCTCGGCGCGCGGCGGGCGACACGCCTGCGCAGCAGCCTGCCCGCACGTCGCAGCCTGCGGCCGCCGGGGCACGGCCGACGGCGCGGTCGTGCAGCGCGAGCCGCGCGGAGGGTTCATCCGTGAGTCGTGGGCCGAGCTGCACAAGGTCGAGTGGCCGAACCGCGCGCAGGTCATGCAGGGCACGATCGTCGTGATCATCGCCTGCGCCGTCGTCGGGGCCTATCTCTGGGGGCTCGACCAGATCATCCGTCCGTTCGTCCGTGACGTCCTGATCGGCTAGGGGAGACGAGTAGAGCATGTTCAAGTGGTACGTCGTCAACACGTATTCCGGGCACGAGAACAAGGTGAAGGCGAACCTCGAGCACCGGATCGTCTCCATGGGCCAGCAGATGCGCTTCCGCCGCGTCGTCGTCCCCACGGAGCAGGTGATCGAGACGAAGGACGGCCAGAAGGTGCAGATCGAGAAGCGCGTGCTTCCGGGCTACGTGCTCGTCAACATGGATCTGAACGACGAGGCCTGGACGGTGGTGAAGGGAACGCCCGGGCGTCACCGCCTTCGTCGGGAGCCGGCGCGAAGCCGTCGCCGCTCTCCCCGGGCGAGGTCGAACGGATCCTCCATGCGTCCGGTGGTGTCGCAGGCACGGCGCCCGCGCCCAAGACGCAGGTCGAGTTCTCGCTCGGCGAGTCGGTCAAGGTGACGTCCGGCCCGCTCAGCGACTTCGACGGCGAGATCGTCGACGTCAACGCCGATCAGCAGAAGCTGAAGGTGCTCGTCGACATCTTCGAGCGGCAGGTCCCGGTCGAGCTCGGGTTCGACCAGGTCAAGAAGATCGACTAGCTGCCCGGCTTCGCTCGAAAGGCCACTAGGGAAGACCGAACGGTTCTCTGGCACGACGCGAAGCAGCGTGCCCAGACGTCGTCACGAGAACAAGACGGGAGGAGGGGCGAGCAGCCCCGCACGCACTCACGCATATGGCCAAGAAGGTCCTCACACTCATCAAGCTCCAGATCCCGGGCGGACAGGCGAACCCTGCACCCCCGGTCGGCCCCGCGCTGGGCCAGCACGGCGTCAACATCGTCGAGTTCACGAAGGCGTTCAACGCGCAGACCGCCCACGAGAACGGCCGGATCATCCCGGTCGAGATCACGGTCTACGAGGATCGCTCCTTCACGTTCATCACGAAGACTCCGCCCGCGGCCGTCCTCATCAAGGAGGCCCTCGGCATCGAGTCTGGCTCGGCCGAGCCGAACCGCACCAAGGTCGGCAAGCTCACGCAGGCGCAGCTCCGCTCGATCGCCGAGACGAAGATGGCAGACCTCAACGCGCACGAGGTCGAGCAGGCGATGAAGGTCATCGCCGGCACCGCACGCTCCATGGGCGTCGAGGTGGAGGCATGACCGCCATCACTGTCACCGCACCGGCGTCGGCCGCGCAAGCGGCCGCTTCAGGGGTTGTCGCGACCACGGGCCTGCTTCTGCGGGGTCGTGGTCTGCGGGCAGGAGGTGGAGGCATGAGCCGTCACGGGAAGCGGTACGACGCAGCTCGCGCGGCGATCGACCGGGATCAGCTCTATGCGCCAGCCGAGGCGATCCGCGTGCTGAAGTCCGTCGAGGGCGCCAAGTTCGACGAGACCGTCGAGGTGCACTTCCGTCTCGGCCTCAACGTGCGCCACGCCGAGGAGCAGCTCCGCGGCACGATCATGCTGCCGCACGGCACCGGGCGCTCGATGCGGGTCGCGGTGTTCGCCGAGGGTGACAAGGCGCGCGAGGCCGAGGAGGCCGGTGCGGACGTCGTCGGCTCTGCCGATCTCGCCGCGAAGATCGAGGGCGGGTTCCTGGACTTCGACGTCGCGATCGCGACACCCGATCAGATGGGCAACGTGGGCCGCCTCGGCCGCGTGCTCGGGCCGCGCGGCCTGATGCCGAACCCCAAGACCGGCACGGTCACCTTCGACGTCGGCAAGGCCGTCTCCGACGCGAAGGCCGGCAAGCTCGAGTACCGCACCGATCGCGGTGCGAACGTGCACGTTCCGATCGGAAAGAAGAGCTTCGCCGAGCGGCAGCTGCTCGAGAACTACGCGGCGCTCGTCGAGGAGATCGTCCGGGCGAAGCCCGCGGCCGCGAAGGGCCGCTACATCAAGGGCGTCACCCTCACCACGACGATGGGGCCGGGGCTGCACGTCGATCCGACGCGCACGCGCGACCTCACCGACGAGGAGGCAGCAGCCTAGGCGGCTCCGGCCGCCCGCCCGTTTTCGCAACAAGCCCGTCGCCACAGACAGCCGGCAGCCGTGAGGCAGAGGTCCGGCCGAGGCGGCCTCGAGAGAGATCGGAGCGACCCGCGTGTCGCGCCCCCTCCGTCGAGCCCGCCCACCAGGCGGGCTCGAACGTTCGAGAGGAGGTGAACACGTGCAGAAGACCGAGAAGGAGAAGGTGATCGCGGATCTCACCGAGCGTCTGCGCTCGTCCGAGACCCTGATCGTGGCCGACTACCGCGGGCTGACGAACAGCCAGCTGGTCGGGCTCCGCGCTTCGCTCCGCGACAGCGGTGCGAAGCTCCAGGTGGTGAAGAACACCCTCACCCGGCGTGCCGCAGAAGCCGCAGGGGCCGAGGCGCTCCTCACGCTCCTGGAAGGGCCCGACGGCGATCGCGTTCGTGGAGAGCGACGGAGACCCCGTCGCCGTCGCGAAGGCGTTGGCCGACGTCGCGAAGGAGACGAAGGTCCTGACGCTGCGCGGCGGGGTGCTCTCCGGCCGCACGCTGACGGAGGCGGACGTCGAGGAGCTCGCCACGCTGCCCCCGGCAGACGTGGTGAAGAGCCAGCTCATCGGGGTGATCATCGCTCCGCTGACCCAGTTGCTCGGGCTGCTCGAGGCGCCGGTGCGCGACCTCGTCGGGTTGATCGACGCCCGGATCACGCAGCTCGAGGAGCAGGGCGACACGTCCGGGGCCGCAGCTGCGGCTGCTGCCGTCGTCGAGGCCGAGGAGGCTCGGGACGAACCCGCCGCCGAGGAGCCCGCCGCCGACGAGTCGAGCGAGGCGAGCGAGACGACGACGGACCAGCCGGCCGATGACCAGCCGGCCGCCGAGGAGACCGACGACACCACCGACAACGAGACCGAGGAGTAGGGGCGAGGCGCCCCTCGTCCTTCCAGACGAAAGGAACGAATCAGCATGGCAACGGATACCGCGAAGGTGCTCGAGACGCTCGGCAGCATGACGGTGCTCGAGCTCGTCGAGCTCAAGAAGGCGATCGAGGAGGAGTGGGGCGTGACTGCCGCAGCTCCCGTCGCGGTCGCGGCGGTCGGCGCGCCTGCGGGCGGCGGTGACGGCGGCGCGGTGGAGGAGAAGGACTCCTTCGACGTCGTCCTCACCGGAGCCGGTGACAAGAAGATCCAGGTGATCAAGGTCGTGCGGGCTGCGACCGGTCTGGGTCTCAAGGAGGCGAAGGACCTCGTCGACGCTGCCCCCGGCAACGTCAAGGAGGCCCTGACGAAGGACGAGGCCGAGAAGCTCAAGGCCGAGCTCGAAGAGGCCGGCGCCTCGGTCGAGCTGAAGTAGGTCGTCCCGGTGGGGCCGGGCCCTCGAGGGCCCGGCCCCACCGGAGACGAATGCTCCATCCCGCACCGGGGGCGTGGCTTCAGCCGCGCCCCTTGCGTTTCGGGCGGCGGCGCCGGCCGATCCCGGGGCAGTCGCACGGCCCTCTTCGGGCACGGTGGGGCCGCGGCTGAAGCGACGTCCCGGGCCGTGAGCCCGAGGATGCCGGCGCCGCCCTCTGCGGGCGTGCATGCCGTGGGCCGGGCGAGCCCGGCACAGCGGGGCGTGCGAATGACCCTCTGGCGCGAGTCGTGATCTCAGTCGTCTCGCGGGCGCCTGACCCCCGACGGCGACGACGCCTGCCGCTATGCTTGGCAGACCGGTTGTCCGCCGTCCCGCAGAGCTTGCAGGGAGGTGGGCTGTTCCGCTATGCTTCGCTGTTCCGCCGAGCTCTTGGCTTTTTACCCTGCCCGTCTCCGAGACCGCATGCCGTAAGGGAGGCTGTACTTGAGCAGCACCGCTGTCGCGCCGCGCGCGCGCAAGACCTTCTCGCGTCTGAAGCACGTCCTCGACCTCCCCAACCTGATCGACATCCAGAAGGCGTCGTTCGCCTGGTTCCTCGACGAGGGCCTTCGGGAGACGATCGACGACATCTCGCCGATCGAGGACTACACCGGAACGCTCGCCGTCGAGTTCGGCGAGTACGAGTTCGGTGAGCCTGCCCACTCGATCTCCGAGTGCCGGGAGAAGGACCTGACCTACCAGGCCCCGCTCTCGATGACGGTGAGCTTCGTCAACACCGAGACCGGTGAGATCCGCGAGCAGCGGGTCTTCATGGGCGACTTCCCCATGATGACCGTGAACGGCACGTTCATCATCAACGGCACCGAGCGCGTGATCGTCACGCAGCTCGTCCGCTCCCCCGGCGCCTACCTGATGGAGCCGAAGGACGCGACCAAGCAGGTCTTCACGGCGAACCTGATGCCGTCTCGCGGCTCGTGGCTCGAGCTGGAGATCGACAAGAAGGGCATCGTCTACGCGCGCATCGACCGGAAGCGCAAGCTCCCGATCACGACCCTGCTCCGCGCGCTGCCGGCGGAGGACCCGTCGACCGGGTTCGTCCTCGACACGAGCACGGACGAGGCGATCCTCGCGCTGTTCGACGAGTCCACCCGCAGCTACATCCAGAACACGCTCGACAAGGACACCACCACCCGCGAGGAGGAGGCCCTGATCGAGGTGTTCAAGAAGCAGCGCCCGGGCGAGCCTCCGACGCTGGACAACGCCCGCAACCTCCTGCGCGTCGCTCTTCTTCGACCCCAAGCGCTACGACCTCACCAAGGTCGGCCGCTACAAGCTCAACCAGCGGCTCGGCGTGCACGTCCCGGAGGACACCCGCGTCCTGACGACCGAGGACATCCTCGCGCTCGTCCGCCGGCTCGTCGACCTCCCGACCAAGCTCGGGGTGCCCGAGGACTCGAAGGACTTCGCGGCGGAGGCCGCCGTGCTCGGCCGCGAGCCGATCCGCGCCGAGCTCGACGAGTACGAGCACTTCGGCAACCGGCGGCTCCGCACCACCGGCGAGCTCATCCAGGAGGCGTTCCGCGTCGGGCTGTACCGCATGGAGCGCGTCGTCCGCGAGCGGATGACCACCGAGGACGTCGACACGATCACGCCGCAGACGATCATCAACATCCGTCCGGTCGTGGCGGCGCTGAAGGAGTTCTTCGGCTCGTCGCAGCTGTCGCAGTTCATGGACCAGACGAACTCGCTCGCCGGGCTCACGCACCGGCGCCGCCTGAGCGCGCTCGGCGCCGGTGGCCTCACGCGTGAGCGCGCGCCGATCGAGGTTCGCGACGTCCACCCGACCCACTACGGGCGCATGTGCCCGATCGAGACGCCGGAAGGCCCGAACATCGGCCTGATCGGCTCGCTCGCGTCGTTCGCGACCGTCTCGGAGTTCGGCTTCATCCAGACGCCCTACCGCGTCGTCAAGGGCGGGAAGGTCTCGGACGAGATCATCTACCTCGACGCCGCCGAGGAGGCGCTCTTCACGATCGCCCAGGCCTCGGAGCCGGTCGATCCCGAAGACGGGCAAGTTCCTCCACGAGCAGGTGCTGTGCCGCTCGGCCGCGGGTGAGGCCGTCGTCGCGCGGGCCGGTGAGGTCGAGTACATGGACGTCTCGCCGGCGCAGATCGTCTCGGTCGCGACCGCGCTCATCCCGTTCCTCGAGCACAACGACGCCAACCGCGCGCTGATGGGCGCGAACATGCAGCGGCAGGCCGTGCCGCTGATGATCCCGCAGGCGCCGCTCGTCGGCACCGGGCTCGAGTATCGCGCCGCCGTCGACACGGGCGACGTCGTGCTCGCCCGCAACGACGGCACGGTGATCGACGTCGACGCCGAGCACATCGTCGTCGAGGGCAAGGGCACGCGTGACGAGTACCGCTTGACGAAGTTCATGCGCTCGAACCAGGGCACGCTCATCCACCAGAAGCCCGTCGTCAAGCTCGGCGACCCGGTCGCGAAGGGCGGCGTCCTCGCGGACGGCTCGTCGACCGACGGCGGCGAGCTCGCCCTCGGCGCGAACCTGCTGGTCGCCTTCATGCCGTTCGAGGGCTACAACTTCGAGGACGCGATCGTCCTCTCGGAGCGGCTCGTCAAGGACGACGTGCTCAGCTCGATCCACATCCACGAGTACGAGATCGATGCCCGCTCGACCAAGCTCGGCGACGAGGAGATCACGCGGGACATCCCGAACCGCTCGGAGGAGTCCCTCGCGAACCTCGACGAGCGCGGCGTCGTGCGCATCGGCGCCGAGGTCGGCTCGGGCGACCTGCTCGTCGGGAAGGTCACGCCCAAGGGCGAGACCGAGCTGACGGCCGAGGAGAAGCTGATCCGCGCGATCTTCAAGGAGAAGGCGCGCGAGGTGCGCGACACCTCGCTGAAGGTGCCGCACGGCGAGGGCGGCAAGGTGATCGGCGTCCAGAGCTTCTCGCGCGACGCCGGCGACGACCTGCCGCCGGGCGTCAACGAGCTCGTCCGGGTCTTCGTCGCGAAGAAGCGGAAGATCTCCGAGGGCGACAAGCTCGCCGGGCGCCACGGCAACAAGGGCGTCATCTCGAAGATCGTCCCCGAGGAGGACATGCCGTTCCTCGAGGACGGTCGTCCCGTCGACATCGTGCTCAACCCGCTCGGCGTGCCGAGCCGGATGAACATCGGCCAGATCCTCGAGACGCATCTCGGCTGGGCCGCCGCACACGGCGTGTTCCCCGAGGGCTCCCCGGTCAACGAGCGCGCCCCGATCAACGCGCCGAACCCGCGCGCCGTCGCGACGCCCGTCTTCGACGGCGCGACGCGAGAAGGACGTGGACGAGGCGCTCTCGACCTGGGCCCGCTCGAGCGAGACGATCAAGATGAACGTCGACGACAGCCGTCCCGAGGGCCGGCGCTGCTCCGGCAAGGTGCAGCTCTTCGACGGCAAGACCGGCGACCCGTTCGACCAGAAGGTCACGGTCGGCTACATGTACATCCTCAAGCTCCTCCACCTCGTCGACGACAAGATCCATGCGCGCTCGACGGGGCCCGTACTCGCTCGTCACGCAGCAGCCGCTGGGCGGCAAGGCCCAGTTCGGCGGCCAGCGCTTCGGCGAGATGGAGGTGTGGGCGCTCGAGGCGTACGGCGCCGCGTACACGCTGCAGGAGATGCTCACGATCAAGTCCGACGACACGATCGGGCGCGTCAAGGCCTACGAGGCGATCGTCAAGGGCGAGAACATCGCCGAGCCGTCGATCCCCGAGTCGTTCAAGGTCCTCCTCAAGGAGATGCAGTCGCTCGCGCTCGACGTCCACGTCCTCTCCGACGAGGGGCGTGAGGTCGAGGTGCGCGAGGAGGACGACGAGCTGCTCCGTGCCGCGGAGGAGCTCGGCATCGACCTCTCCCCGGCTCGCCGTTCGGGCCGCCGCGGCGCGAGCCGAGCGTCCAGGAGCTCGAGGAGGGGGCCGGTGCGCGTCGACGGCAGCGCCGGCGACGTCCTGCTCGCTGCCGACGAGGAGCTCGACGAGGAAGCCGACGTCGAGGACCTGGTCGACGTCCCGGCGATCGAGCTGGAGACCGACGAGTAGCGATTCGCTCGCGAATCGCAGAGAAGCCGACGCGATTTCGAACGGAAACATTCAACTCGAGAAATCCTGGGGCATCTCTAGGAGTTCTCCGAAGGAGAAATCCTTGGCACAGATCGACATCAACGACTTCGACGCCATCAAGATCGGTCTCGCTTCGCCGAAGCAGATCCGCGACTGGTCGATGGGCGAGGTCACGAAGCCCGAGACGATCAACTACCGCACGCTGAAGCCCGAGCGTGACGGGCTCTTCTGCGAGCGCATCTTCGGTCCCACGAAGGACTGGGAGTGCTACTGCGGGAAGTACAAGCGCGTCCGCTACAAGGGCATCATCTGCGAGCGCTGCGGCGTCGAGGTGACGCGCCAGAAGGTCCGTCGCGAGCGGATGGGGCACATCGACCTCGCCGCCCCCGTCTCGCACATCTGGTTCTTCAAGGGCGTCCCGAGCCGCATCGGCTACCTCCTCGACATCGCGCCGCGCGAGCTCGAGAAGGTCCTCTACTTCGCGTCGTCGATCGTCACCCAGGTCGACCGCGAGAAGCGGGCAGCCGATCTCGCCGACCTCGAGGACAAGGTCGAGGTCCGAGTCGCGAGCAGATCTACGTGGATCGCGACGAGCAGGTCGCCGCGCGTCGACGATCGTCTCAAGCGCCGCCGCGACTACCTGGTCGCCGGCAAGGAGAAGGGCTTCGACGAGGACGACGAGTTCTGGGGTCGCGGTCTCTCCAACTGGGCCGAGGATCAGATGCTGCCGTCGCTCGAGGACGTGCGCACGCTCGGCGGCGGGATCTTCACCGAGCTCGCCAAGACGATCGCGCACGAGGATCCGAAGAAGATCCGCGAGGCCGTCCGGCAGACCGCCACGCGCGACGACCGGCGCCTCGCTCCGCGCGAGCTCGACTCCGTGGCGACCGCCGCGTTCGAGATCCGCACGGCGCTCGAGCCGCTGCGCGTCGACCTCGATGCGTCGTCGGGCTCGAAGAAGGGCGCGATCACCAAGCACCTGCACAAGATCCTCGATCACCTGCTCTCCGGTGAGGAGCTACGGGCGACGACGCTGCGCTCGCCGCCTCGATCGACGCGAAGAACCTCGCGCGGGCCAAGGACATCGGGAACGGCCTGCTCTCGGACGTGCTCGGCAAGGCTCAGCCCGGTGACGCGGTGGAGCAGCTGCGCGAGCTCGCGTCCGACCTGTGCCTCGTCGAGGGCGCCCGCAAGGACGACCTCGACATCGTGATCCAGTGGGTCGCGAAGGTCCGGGAGATGGTGCAGGACATGGACTCCCGTCGCGACGACGCCCGTGAGGCCGCAGTCGACGGCGTGCGGCGCCTCGAGGAGACGTGGAAGCTCTTCCGCGACCTCGAGCCCAAGCTCGTGGTCAACGACGAGCAGCTCTTCCGCGAGCTCAAGGACCGGTTCGGCTCGCCCTACGGCTTCGGGGTGTACTTCCGGGGCGGCATGGGTGCCGAGGCGATCCGCGACCTGCTCCGCGACCTCGATCTCGACGAGGAGTCGCTGACGCTTCGCGAGACGATCAAGACGTCGAAGGGACAGAAGCAGCAGCGCGCGATCAAGCGCCTCAAGGTCGTCGAGGCGTTCAAGCAGTCCGAGAACAAGCCCGAGTGGATGGTGCTCGAGGCCGTGCCCGTGATCCCGCCGGAGCTCCGCCCGATGGTGCAGCTCGACGGCGGTCGCTTCGCGACGAGCGACCTCAACGACCTCTACCGGCGCGTGATCAACCGGAACAACCGGCTCAAGCGCCTGCTCGACCTCGGTGCCCCGGAGATCATCGTCAACAACGAGAAGCGCATGCTCCAGGAGGCCGTCGACGCGCTGTTCGACAACGGCCGGCGTGGCCGCGCGGTGACCGGCCCGGGCAACCGGCCGCTCAAGTCGCTCTCCGACATGCTCAAGGGCAAGCAGGGCCGGTTCCGCCAGAACCTGCTCGGCAAGCGCGTCGACTACTCGGGCCGCTCGGTGATCGTCGCCGGGCCGAGCCTGAAGCTGCACCAGTGCGGCCTGCCGAAGCTGATGGCGCTCGAGCTCTTCAAGCCGTTCATCATGAGCCGGCTCGTCGAGCGGAAGTCCGTCCAGAACATCAAGGCGGCGAAGAAGCACGTGGAGTCGATGGTTCCCGAGGTGTGGGACGTTCTCGAGGAGGTCATCTCCGAGCATCCGGTGCTGCTCAACCGCGCGCCCGACGCTCCATCGCCTCGGCATCCAGGCGTTCGAGCCGGTGCTGGTCGAGGGCAAGGCGATCCAGGTGCACCCGCTCGTCTGCCACGCGTTCAACGCCGACTTCGACGGTGACCAGATGGCCGTCCACCTTCCGCTCAGCGCCGAGGCGCAGGCGGAGGCGCGGATCCTGATGCTCTCCTCGAACAACATCCTCTCGCCGGCGCACGGCCGTCCGCTCGCGACGCCGACGCAGGACATGGTGCTCGGCTCGTACGCCCTCACGTACTGCGAGCACGACCTTGCGGCGACGACGTCGGAGGAGCTCGCGAAGGCGCTCGGCAAGGACGGGTTCCGCCGTTACCGGAACGAGGATGACGTCGAGTTCGCGCTGGCGGCGAAGCAGATCGCGCTCGCCGGAGCCGATCGAGTATCGGCGCGGCGACGAGGTCCGTCTGACCACGCCGGGCCGTGTCATCTTCGAGTGCGAGATCGAGCGGGCGCTCGAGGCGTCGGTCCGGGGCGAGCTCGGTGAGCCGGTCGTGGTCGACTCGGCGCTGACGAAGCGTGAGCTCGACGCTTGATCGACCGTCTCGTCGGCGCCTACGGCGCCTACGCGGTCGCGTCGGTGCTCGACACGATCAAGACCCTCGCGTTCCGCTACGCGACGCGCGCCGGCGTGACGATCTCGAAGAACGACATCGTCGTGCCGCCTGCAGAAGGAGGAGATCCTCGCGCGGGTACGAGGAGCAGGTCGCGAAGATCGAGCAGGAGTACGAGCGCGGCCTGATGACCGAGGAGGAGCGCAAGGAGCGGGTCACCGCCGGTCTGGACCGAGGCGACGGACGTCGTCGGCGAGGCGATGCGCGACAACCTCCACAAGACCAACTCGGTCTACATGATGGCCAACTCGGGTGCTCGTGGGTCGTTCAACCAGATCCGCCAGCTCGCCGGCATGCGCGGTCTGATGGTCAATCCGAAGGGCGAGATCATCGAGCGGCCGATCAAGGCCAACTTCATGGAAGGCCTCTCGGTCCTCGAGTACTTCATCTCGACGCACGGTGCCCGCAAGGGTCTCGCCGACACCGCGCTGCGGACGGCCGACTCCGGGCTACCTGACCCGGCGGCTCGTGGACGTGTCGCAGGACGTGATCATCCGCGAGGAGGACTGCGGGACGGAGGAGTACATCGACGTCCCGGTGATGATCGACGGCCAGCTGAACCTCTCGGCTGCCGGTCGGGTCGTCGGCGAGGACATCCACAAGCCGCTCAAGGACGGGAAGCCCGGCAAGACGCGTGATCGCGGAGCGCGGCGAGCTCCTGTCACGCCCGCGCCTGCTCGAGGTCGTCGAGCAGCTCGAGGAGCAGGCCGACGGGTTCGTCCTGCCGCTTCGCTCGGTGCTCAAGTGCCGCAGCGAGGTCGGCGTGTGCCGGGCGTGCTACGGCACCTTCCTCGCGACCGGCGACATGGGCGAGATCGGCGACGCAGTCGGCATCGTCGCGGCCCAGTCGATCGGCGAGCCCGGTACCCAGCTGACGATGCGCACGTTCCACACGGGCGGCGTCGCCGCGGCGGCCGACATCACGCAGGGCCTCCCGCGCGTCGTCGAGATCTTCGAGGCGCGAAACCCGAAGGGTGCGGCCCAGCTCGCCGAGGTCGCGGGCAAGGTCGCGATCGAGCACCAGGATCGCGCCACCGTCGTCACCGTCACGCCGACCGCGCTCGACGACGACGGCGAGGTCATCCCCGAGCGCAGCTACTCGCTGCCGCGCAGGGCGCGGCTCCTGGTCGCCGAGGGCCAGCTCGTCGAGACGGGCGATCCGCTCAACGAGGGGTCGATCAACCCGACCGAGCATCTCGATCTCCACGCGCAGGCCGGGCGAGGCTCGACGCCGACCGAGGTCTATCTCGTCGGCGAGGTGCAGAAGGTCTACAAGTCGCAGGGCGTGGACATCCACGACAAGCACATCGAGCTCATCGTCCGCCAGATGATGAAGAAGGTGCGCGTCGAGACGTCCGGCGACACCGGCCTGCTGCCCGGCCAGCTGGCCGACAAGGTCGTCTACGAGAAGGCCAACGCCGCCGTCGGGAAGAAGAAGGAGAAGGCGACGAACGTGCCGCTCATCCTCGGCATCACGAAGGCCTCGCTCGCGACGGAGTCGTTCCTCTCGGCAGCGTCGTTCCAGGAGACCACGAAGGTGCTCACCGACGCCGCGATCGAGGGCAAGACCGATCGGCTGCTCGGGTTGAAGGAGAACGTCATCATCGGGAAGCTGATCCCCGCTGCGACCGGGCTGAAGAAGTACCGGAGCATCGAGATCGAGCCGAACGAGCCGCTTCCGGCCTCGATCTTCGGGGGCGGGGCGGAGGCGGAGCTGCTGGCTGCGCTGGAGGAGATCGGCGACGGCGAGAGCATCGACCTCTCCGCGCTCGGCCTCACCTTCGAGGACGAGGCGCCGGAGAAGCCCGAGGCGCCCGCGGACGACGAGGCCTAGGCCCCGTCGTCAGCAGAGCTCGAGGGAGGGCGGCCGAGCGGCCGCCCTCCTCCGTTCGAGGGGTCAGCGCCCGACGGTGGCGAGCCGCGCCAGCAGCGCCGCAGCGTCCTCGTCCGCCTCGAGCTCGACGGCGGACGTCCGCACGGGTGGCGCGCCGGCCAGGCTCGCCTCGATGCGCGCCGCGGCGGCCATCGCGTCGGCGCGGCCCGCGGCAGGAAGGACGAGCGTGAGGGAGCGCTCGCCCGAGCGGAAGGTCGAACCCTCCGGGGCGGCCGCGCGGGCCGCTCGTGCTGCCTCGGCCATCGCCGGCTCGAGGCCCGTTCCCGACGCCTCGACGTCGACGAGCGCCAACCCCAGCCTTCCGCCCGCGCTGCGGGTGCTCGCGACGTCGTGGATCAGCGCATCGACGAGGGCCGCGCGGGTGGGCAGTCCTGTCGCGGGATCCGTCGGGCCGACGCTCCGCGCGGGCACGGGGTCGGCTGCGCCGACCGCGTCGGTCAGCAGGGTTGAGGCCGGGCTCGGCGACCATTCGAGCTCGTGCGCGACCCGCTCGAGCGACTCCGCGAGGCGCCCGACGGCGGCCGCGCGGCGAGCCGCCTCCGAGCGCCTGCGAGCGCGGCCGCGGCGGACGAGCACGATCAGGAGCAGCGCGACCCCGGTCGCACAGACGAGCGCGATCGTGTAGGCGGTGGTGCTCATCCGGGCCCGGCTCGAGCGTACTCGAAGGGCGGAGCCGGCACCCGTCGGCTACCCGCGTTCGAGGTCGTCGCCGCAGTCGTGCGCGACGTTCGCCTTCGAGCCTCGCTTGACGAGGTTGACGAGGCCGCTCGCGCGCTGGTCGAGCGATTCGCTCGTGTCGCCGTCGCGCAGCGTCGTCACGCCTGCTGAGTACGTGAGCGAGCCGATGTGCGGGAAGTCGGTCGTAGAGGCGAGCGCCCGGATGCGGGCCTCGACGCGCAGCGCCGCGGCGCACCCGGTCTCCGGCAGGATGATCGTGAACTCGTCGCCGCCGCGACGGCAGGGGATGTCGGTCTCGCGGCAGGCCTCGAGCAGGACGCGCGCGAACTCCCGAAGGACGTCGTCGCCGACGGTGTGGTTGACCTTGTTGACGTCGCTGAAGTCGTCGAGGTCGAGCATCAGCAGCGAGAGGGGCGATCCCATGCGCGTCGCACGTGCGATCTCGCGGGTCAGGTCCTCGCGTAGGCCGCGGACGTTGCGCAGGTCGGTGAGCGGGTCGGTGCGGACGAGCTCCTTGACCGCCTCGTGCTCGCGTGCGGCAGCGAGTCCCGGGGCGGCCGACACTGCCAGCGCGCAGACCGCCTCGACGACGTCGGTCGGCACTGCCGGGGTCGTGGAGTAGGCGCCGACGAACCCGATCCGGATGCCGTTGTGCCGGACGGGGGCGATCACCGCGCGTCGGATCGTCGACGGTCGCGCCAGACCGGGTGCCGGCACCCATTCGACCAGAGCGCTGTCCCAGCTCTGGCCGTCGGGCGGCTCCGGGGCATGCTCGAGCCCGGTCGCGCTGCTGACGATCCCGATCGAGCGCAGCGAAGCGGTGCCGTCGAGCCTGTCGGCTCTCGCAGCACCTCCGGTCATCCCGGGGAGCGCTGCCGCGACCGCAGCGACGCGTCGAAGCGCCTCGTCGAGGTCGAGCGTGACCGGGAACAGGACGTCCTGCTGCTGTGCGGGTCTGACGCCCTCCACGACGGCGCCGAGCCCGTCCGAGATCGACATCATCTCGTCGGAGATCCGTCGGAGCACGTCACGTGTGCGCTCGTCGGCGTGGTTACGGGCACGTACCGCCAGCCACGCGACCAGCGCGAACGCGACGACCGCCGCTGCCGCGACGGCGAGAGCCACAGTTGACGTCCCCATCCCCCGAGCGCACTCTATTCGCCCGGGAGGTCGGCGACCAGTCCTGATCGTCCAGACGTTCGACACGCAGCGTCGCACCTCCGCTCGGAGGCGTTGCGCCTCCTCGCCGGCGCCCGGCAGTCGGGTCGGCGAGCGCCGTGCAGCGGCTCGGTTTGCACGGTCTCGGGGCTTCGGCTACCATTCCTCGTCCGGTTGGCGGGGCCACGTACCCTGCCGTCCTTTCTGTGTGACCGAAAGCCACGATCGAATCGACAGGAGCAGCGTGCCCACCGTCAACCAGCTCGTCCGCAAGGGCCGCAAGGACCCCAAGACGAAGACGAAGACCCCGGCGCTCCGCGGTGCGCCGCAGAAGCGCGGCGTCTGCACGCGCGTGTACACGACGACCCCCAAGAAGCCGAACTCGGCGCTGCGCAAGGTCGCGCGCGTGCGGCTCACGAACCAGATGGAGGTCGGTGCGTACATCCCGGGCGAGGGGCACAACCTCCAGGAGCACTCGGTCGTCCTCATCCGCGGCGGTCGCGTCAAGGACCTGCCGGGCTTCCGCTACAAGGTCATCCGCGGCGGGCTCGACACCTCGCGGCGTCGCCGACCGCCGGCAGGCGCGGTCGAAGTACGGCGCGAAGAGGGGCAGCTGATGCCGCGTCGCGCAGAGATCCAGCCGCGCACGGTCGAGCCGGACGCCGTCTACGGCTCCGTGCTCGTGCAGCAGCTCATCAACCGCGTGATGCTCGACGGCAAGAAGTCGATCGCCGAGCAGGTCGTCTACGACGCGCTGGCACAGGTCGCGGAGAAGACCGGCAAGTCCGCCGTCGAGGGTCTCGACGCGGCGGTCAAGTCCGTCACGCCGGTGCTCGAGGTGCGCTCGCGCCGCGTCGGCGGCGCGAACTACCAGGTTCCGGTCGAGGTGCCGCCGCGTCGCGGTCGCACGCTCGCCCTCCGCTACCTCGTCACGTACGCGCGCGAGCGGCGCGAGAAGGGCATGCAGAACAAGCTCGCCGCCGAGCTGCTCGACGCGATCAACCAGCAGGGCGGCGCGTTCAAGAGGAAGGACGACATGTACCGGATGGCGCAGGCCAACAAGGCCTTCGCGCACTACCGGTGGTAGGAGAGAGACTGCATGAGCTCGACGGCAACAGAGGTCGGCCTCGACCGCGTCCGCAACATCGGGATCATGGCCCACATCGACGCGGGCAAGACGACGACGACCGAGCGGATCCTCTACTACACCGGCCGCACCCACAAGCTGGGCGAGGTGCACGAGGGCGCCGCGACGATGGACTGGATGGCGCAGGAGCAGGAGCGCGGCATCACGATCACGTCGGCTGCGACCACGGCGTTCTGGCGCGACCATCGCATCAACATCATCGATACTCCCGGGCACGTGGACTTCACGGTCGAGGTCGAGCGCTAGCCTGCGCGTCCTCGACGGCGCGGTCGCCGTCTTCGACTCCGTCGCCGGCGTGCAGCCGCAGTCCGAGACCGTCTGGCGCCAGGCCGACCGCTACGGCGTCCCGCGGATCGCCTTCATCAACAAGATGGATCGCACCGGCGCGAACTTCCTGAACGCCGTCGCAGTCGATGCGCGACCGGCTCGGCGCCAACCCGGTTCCGGTGCAGCTGCCGATCGGCGAGGAGGATCAGCATCGCGGCATCGTCGACCTCGTCGAGATGCAGGCGATCACCTACGACGACGACCTCGGCCAGACGTTCGACCGTCGGCGAGATCCCCGCCGACCTCGCCGACGCAGGCGCACGCGGCGCATCACGCGTTGATCGACGCGATCGCCGAGCACGACGACGAGCTGATGGAGACCTACCTCGGAGACGAGTCCGCGGTGACGCCCGACATGCTCCGCCGCGCGTCTGCGCGCGGGCACGCTCGCCGACGCGATCACGCCGGTCCTCTGCGGCTCCGCCTTCAAGAACAAGGGCGTGCAGCCGCTGCTCGACGCCGTCGTCGACTACCTGCCGAGCCCGCTCGACGTCCCGGCGGTGCAGGGCACCGACCCGAAGAGCGGCGAGGAGATCACGCGGCCGGCATGCCGAGGACGCGCCGTTCTCGGCGCTCGCCTTCAAGGTCATGTCCGACCCGTACGTCGGCAAGCTCACCTACTTCCGCGTCTACTCCGGCAAGGTCAAGGCCGGCGACCGCGTGCTCAACACGACGAACGGCAAGACCGAGCGGATCGGGCGCATCCTCCAGATGCACGCGAACCACCGCGAGGAGCGCGACGACATCGGCGCAGGCGAGATCGCCGCGGCCGTCGGGCTCAAGATCACGACGACCGGGCGACACGCTCTCCGCGGAGGCGAAGCCGATCGTGCTCGAGTCGATGACGTTCCCCGACCCGGTGATCTCGGTCGCGATCGAGCCGAAGACGAAGGGCGACCAGGACAAGCTCGGCCAGGGCCTGCAGCGACTCGCCGAGGAGGATCCGACCTTCCGCGTCACCTCCGACGAGGAGACCGGCCAGACGATCATCTCAGGGATGGGCGAGCTCCACCTCGAGATCATCGTCGACCGGCTGATGCGCGAGTTCAAGGTCGACGCGAACGTGGGCCGCCCGCAGGTCGCCTACCGCGAGACCGCGGGGCAGTCCGTCGACAAGGTCCAGGGCAAGTTCGTCCGCCAGACCGGCGGCTCGGGCCAGTACGGCGACGTCGTGATCAACCTGATCCCGCAGGAGCCGGGAGCCGGCTACGAGTTCGTCGACAAGGTCGTCGGCGGCAAGATCCCGAAGGAGTACATCAAGCCGGTCGACGAGGGCATCCAGGAGGCCATCGGCGCGGGCGTGCTCGCCGGGTACCCGATCGTGGACGTCAAGGTCGAGCTGATCGACGGCTCGTACCACGAGGTCGACTCGAGCGAGCGGGCGTTCAAGATCGCCGGCTCGATGGCCTTCAAGGAGGCGATGAAGCGCGCGAAGCCGAAGCTGCTCGAGCCGATGATGGCCGTCGAGGTCGTCACGCCCGAGGACTACCTCGGCGACGTGATGGGCAACCTCAACGGCCGCCGCGGACGCGTCGAGCACCTGGAGCCGCTCGGCAACTCGCAGACGATCAAGGCGAGCGTGCCGCTGTCGGAGATGTTCGGATACGCGACGGACCTGCGCTCGATGAGCGCAGGGCCGCGCGACGTTCACCATGCAGTTCGATCGGTACGAGGAAGTGCCGCAGTCCATCGCGGCAGACATCGTGAGCGCCCAGACGGGCGCCTAGGACGACGGTTCGGAAGGAGTCGGAGGACCCAATGGCAAAGCAGAAGTTCGAGCGGTCGAAGCCGCACGTCAACGTCGGCACGATCGGCCACATCGACCACGGCAAGACGACGCTCACGGCGGCGATCACCAAGGTCCTGTCGGAGACCGGCACGGGCACGGCGGCGCGCGACTTCGCGTCGATCGACAAGGCCCCCGAGGAGCGCCAGCGCGGCATCACGATCAACACCGCGCACGTCGAGTACGAGACGGCCAACCGGCACTACGCGCACGTCGACTGCCCGGGGCACGCCGACTACATCAAGAACATGATCACGGGCGCCGCCCAGATGGACGGCGCGATCCTCGTGGTCTCGGCCGCGGACGGCCCGATGCCGCAGACCCGCGAGCACATCCTGCTGGCCCGCCAGGTCGAGGTGCCCGCCATCGTCGTCGCGCTCAACAAGGCCGACATGGTCGACGACCACGAGCTGCTCGAGCTCGTCGAGATGGAGGTGCGCGAGCTCCTCTCCAAGTACGAGTTCCCCGGCGACGACATCCCGATCGTCCGCGTCTCGGCGCTGAAGGCGCTCGAGGGCGACGCGGACTGGACGGCGAAGATCGTCGAGCTGATGGAGGCCGTCGACTCGTACATCCCCGAGCCGACCCGCGACGTCGACAAGCCGTTCCTGATGCCGATCGAGGACGTCTTCACGATCACCGGCCGCGGCACCGTCGTGACCGGCCGCATCGAGCAGGGCAAGATCGAGGTCGGCGAGGAGGTCGAGATCGTCGGCATCCACGAGAAGACCGAGAAGACCATCGGTCACCGGGCTCGAGATGTTCCAGAAGATCCTCGACTACGCGCAGGCCGGCGACAACGCGGGCGCGCTGCTCCGCGGCATCAAGCGCGAGGACGTCGAGCGCGGCCAGGTGCTCGCGAAGCCGGGCTCGATCACGCCGCACACGCACTTCAAGGCCGAGGTCTACGTCCTCTCGAAGGACGAGGGCGGGCGCCACACGCCGTTCTTCAACGGCTACCGGCCGCAGTTCTACTTCCGCACGACGGACGTGACGGGCTCGATCAAGCTGCCGGAGGGCCAGGAGATGGTCATGCCGGGCGACAACACGAACGATGGAGATCGAGCTGATCCAGCCGATCGCCATGGATCAGGGTCTTCGCTTCGCGATCCGCGAGGGCGGCCGCACCGTCGGCGCCGGCGTCGTCACCGAGATCATCAAGTAGGAAGCCGGAAAGGGAGCATCGTGGCGCAGCAGAAGATCCGTATTCGGCTCAAGGGCTACGACCACCAGCAGGTGGATCGCTCGGCGTCCCAGATCGTCGAGACGGCGCAGCGGACCGGTGCGACGATCACCGGGCCCGTGCCCCTGCCCACCGAGAAGAACGTGTACTGCGTGATCCGGAGCCCGTTCAAGGACAAGGACTCGCGCGAGCACTTCGAGGTGCGCACGCACAAGCGGCTGATCGACATCCACAGCCCGACGCCCGAAGACGGTCGACTCGCTCATGCGCCTCGATCTCCCGGCCGGCGTCGACATCGAGATCAAGCTCTAGGTGACGACGATGAAGGGAATCCTCGGCACGCAAGCTGGGCATGACCCAGATCTTCGACCCGGAGACCGGGAACGTCGACGCGGTCACCGTGATCGAGGCCGGCCCGTGCCCGGTCGTCCACGTGCGGACGTCGGACGCCGACGGCTACGACGCCGTGCAGCTCGCCTACGAGCCGGTCGCGGAGCGCAAGATCACGCAAGGGGGAGCTCGGCCACCTCGAAGAAGGCGGGCGTCGACGCGCACCGGCATCTCGTCGAGTTCCGCGGGGCCACCGAGCTCCAGGTCGGCGAGACCGTCACCGTCGAGGCCTTCCAGCCCGGCGACAAGATCAAGGTCTCCGGCGTCTCGATCGGCAAGGGCTTCCAGGGCACGATCAAGCGGCACAACTTCAGCCGCGGCCCGATGTCGCACGGCTCGCACAACATCCGCAAGCCGGGCTCGATCGGCGCGTCGGCGACGCCGTCCCGCGTGTTCAAGGGCGTGCGAATGGCCGGCCAGATGGGCGCGAAGCGCGCGACCCAGAAGGGGCTCGTCGTTCACGAGATCGACGGCGAGCGCAACCTGATCCTCGTCAGGGGCGCCGTCCCCGGACCGCGAGCGGGCTCGTCGAGATCCGCGGGGAGGAGCGCTGATGGCCGCGAAGGCGCAGCTGCTCGGCGGTGGAGACGTCGCGCTCGACGCGACCGTCTTCGAGGCCGAGGTCAAGAAGCACCTCCTGCACGAGACCGTGCGGGCCGAGATGAACGCGCATCGCGCCGGGCACGCGTGGCGTCGAAGAGCCGCGGGTTCGTCTCCGGCGGTCGCGCCAAGCCGTGGCGCCAGAAGGGCACGGGTCGCGCCCGGCAGGGGACGACCCGTGCGCCGCAGTTCACGGGCGGCGGCGTCGTCTTCGCGCCGGGATGCGCAGCTTCGACGTCAAGGTGAACCGCAAGGCCCGGCGCGCCGCGCTGCGCGGGGCGCTCTCGCACCACGTCGCAGCCGGCATCGCTCGCCGTGCTCGACGGCGCCACGTTCGCCGAGCCGTCCACCAAGCAGGCCGTCAAGACGCTCGCCGACTGGGGCAAGCAGACGCCGGTCGTCGTCGTCGCGCACGAGGACGAGGTGGCCGTCGTCAAGTCGTTCCGCAACATCGATCGCGTGCTCGTGACGGTTCCGGCCGAGCTCGAGGTGGCCGCGCTCGTCTGGGCGCGCTCCGTGATCGTCACCCAGGCCGCGCTCCCGCTCGTCGACGAGCCGTGCAGGCGCGTCGAAGGAGGACGCATGAGCGTCGAGCCCACCCACATCCTGATCGCACCGGTCGTCTCCGAGAAGAGCTACGCGGGCATCGCCGACCGCGAGTACACGTTCAAGGTGCACCAGGACGCGCACAAGACGCAGGTCCGCCAGGCCGTCGAGCAGCACTTCGGGGTCAAGGTCGAGCGCGTCAACATCGTCAAGGTCCAGGCCAAGCCGAAGCGGCGCGGGCTCATCAAGGGCACGCGGCCCGGCTGGAAGAAGGCCGTCGTCAAGCTCCGCGAGGGCGAGACGATCCAGATCTTCGAGGGGGCGCAGGTCTAGTCGCCATGGCCGTCAAGAAGTACAAGCCCACCAGCGCCGGTCGCCGCACCATGGCGACCTCGACCTTCGAGGAGGTCACCCGCTCCGAGCCGGAGAAGTCGCTGCTCGAGCCGCTCAAGCGCACGGGTGGCCGGAACAACAACGGCCGGATCACGACACGCCACCAGGGCGGTGGCCACAAGCGCCGCTACCGGAAGATCGACTTCAAGCGCGACGAAGGACGGCATTCCGGCGAAGGTCGCCACGATCGAGTACGACCCCAACCGGTCGGCTCGCATCGCGCTGCTCCACTACGCCGACGGCGCGAAGGCCTACATCCTCGCGCCGGCAGGGCTCAAGGTCGGCGCGGCGGTGCAGTCGGGCCCGGGCGCCGACATCAAGCCCGGCAACGCGCTGCCGCTCGGCGACATGCCCGACCGGCACCGTCGTGCACGCCGTCGAGCTCCGGCCCGGCCAGGGCGCGAAGATGGCGCGCTCGGCGGGCTCGGGCATCCAGCTCGTCGCCAAGGACGCGCCGTACGCCGTGCTGCGACTGCCGTCCGGCGAGATGCGCCGCGTGCTGCTCACCTGCCGCGCGACCGTCGGCCAGGTCGGCAACAGCGACCACGCCAACGAGTCGAGCGGCAAGGCCGGCCGGAGCCGCTGGCTCGGCAAGCGCCCGTCCGTCCGCGGCACGGCCATGAACCCCGTCGACCATCCGCACGGCGGTGGCGAGGGCAAGTCCAAGGGGCACCACCCGGTGACTCCGTGGGGCGTCCCGACGCTCGGGAAGCGCACCCGCAGGAAGCACAAGGAGTCCGACAAGCTGATCGTCCGCGGCCGTCGTCGCGGCAAGGAAAGGCGCTAGTCCATGTCTAGATCGTCCAAGAAGGGCCCGTTCGTCGAGGCGCGGCTGCTCGGCCGCATCGAGGCGATGAACGCGGCCGGGGAGAAGCGGATGATCCGCACCTGGTCGCGCTCCTCCACGATCTTCCCCGACATGGTCGGACACACGATCGCGGTGCACGACGGGCGCAAGCACGTCCCCGTGTTCGTCAGCGAGCAGATGGTCGGGCACAAGCTCGGCGAGTTCGCGCCGACCCGCACGTTCCGCGGTCACGCCGGCGACAAGCAGGTGAAGAAGCGCTGATGGCGACCACGCAGACACCCACGATCCAGGTGCGATCCCAGGCGAAGTGGGTCCGCATGTCGGCCCGCAAGGCACGTCTCGTCCTCGACAACGTGCGCGGCCGCACGGTCCCGGAGGCCCGGACGATCCTGGCCTTCACGTCGCGCGCAGCCGCCGTCGACATCGAGCGCGTGCTGCGCTCGGCCGTCGCGAACGCCGAGTCGGCCCACGGCCTCGACGGCGACGAGCTCGTCGTCCTCGAGGCGTACGCGGACGAGGGCCCGACGCTCAAGCGTTGGCGCGCCCGGGCCCGTGGACGTGTGAACCGGATCCGCAAGCGCACCTGCCACATCACGATCGTCCTCGCGGAGGCGCCGAAGAGCGGCCGTCCCCGCAAGCAGGCAGCAACGGCGCCTGCGACCGAGGCCGCGTCCACGTCCGAGGCGACCGCCGCGGACGAGAAGCCGAAGCGCCGGTCGCCGGCGAAGAAGAAGGAGGCGGTGGCCTAGATGGGCCAGAAGGTGCATCCCGGCGGCCTTCGTGTCGGCGTCATCCACGACTGGAAGTCGAACTGGTGGACCGGCAAGAAGGAAGTCGCCGACTACATCGCGGAGGACATCAAGATCCGCGCGCACATCAACGGCAAGCTCGCGCATGCCGGGCTGTCCGACATCCTGATCCGCAAGGACAAGCAGCGGATCACCGTCGACATCTACACCGCGCGCCCCGGCATCGTGATCGGCAAGTCGGGCGTCGAGGTCGACGCGCTCCGCAAGGAGCTCCACGCGATCACGCGGCAAGAGCGTCCACATCAACATCAACGAGATCAAGCGGCCCGAGCTCGACGCGCAGCTCGTCGCTCAGTCGATCGCAGAGCAGCTGCAGAACCGCGTCGCCTTCCGGCGCGCGATGAAGCGCGCGCTCGCCTCGGCGATGCGCTCCGGCGCGCAGGGCATCAAGATCCAGTGCGGCGGTCGCCTCGGCGGCGCGGAGATGAGCCGCGTCGAGCGCTACACCGAGGGGCGCGTCCCGCTGCACACGATCCGCGCCGACATCGACTACGGCTTCGCCGAGGCGAAGACGACGTTCGGTCGGATCGGCGTCAAGGTCTGGGTCAACAAGGGCGAGATCATGCCGGAGGGCTACGAGGGCTCCCTCGGTCGTGAGCGGATCACCGAGGCGGACGGCTCGCGCCGGCGTCGTGGTTCGAACACGGAGGGCCTCGGTGCCTCGCGCGAGAGCGGTCGCGGGCGCGGCCAGGATCGCGAGGGGCTCGGGCTCGTCCAGCGTCGTCGGCGTCCCGGCGGCGGTCCGGGCGGGCGTGGGCAGGGTGGACGTCCCGGAGGATCGGGCGGTCGCGGGCGCGGCCAGGGTCGCGGCCCGGCTCCCGAGACGCAGGCGCCGCGAGGCGGCGGCGAGCGACGCAACGGCGTCGGACGCACCGAGCCCGCAGACCGCGTCGGACGTGTCGCCCGCAACCGCGTCGGACGTGACGCCGGTCACGGGCACCGAGGGGACAGCCCCCGGAGGGGACAGCCCCCAGGGTGGTGAGAGCTGATGCTGCTGCCACGGAAGACGAAGCACCGGAAGCAGTTCCGGGGGCGTCGTCGCGGAACTGCGAAGGGTCAGACCACGGTCCAGTTCGGGGACTACGGGCTCAAGGCGCTCGAGAACGGCTGGGTGACCAACCGGCAGATCGAGGCTGCTCGTATCGCCATGACGCGCAAGATCCGCCGCGGCGGAAAGGTGTGGATCAACCTCTTCCCGGACAAGCCCTTCACCAAGAAGCCGGCGGAGACCCGCATGGGCTCCGGCAAGGGCTCCCCGGAGGGCTGGGTCGCGGTGGTCAAGCCGGGACGCGTTCTGTTCGAGCTGTCGGGCGTGCCCGAGCCGCTGGCCCGCGAGGCCCTGCGGCTAGCCGGTCAGAAGCTCCCGGTGCGGGTGAAGTTCGTCAAGCGGGAGGCTGATCTCTTTGAAGGCTAAGGACCTGCGTGAGCTGAGCGACGAGGACAT
The DNA here is from genome assembly GCA_963849125.1 of uncultured Actinomycetes bacterium. GTDB lineage: Bacteria > Actinomycetota > Thermoleophilia > Gaiellales > Gaiellaceae > Gaiella. Next base: position 335,743 of record CAWKGI010000025.1, read on the forward strand.
CGACCTCAAGCTTGCCGAGAGCCGTCAGGAGCTCTTCAACCTCCGCTTCCAGTCTGCGACCGGAGCGTTGGAGAACGGCGCGCGTCTGCGCACCGCGAAGCGCGAGATCGCGCGGATCCTCACGATCAAGCACGAGCGGGCGCGGCTCGGGAAGGTGTGAACGAGATGGCTGAGAAGAAGATCACGAAGAAGAAGGATGCGAAGCCGGCCGACGAGGTCGTCGCCGACGCGATCGTGGAGGAGGCCGAGGCGGTTGCCGAGGTCGAGGCTGTGGTCGAGGAGGCTGCTGCCGAGGAGGTCGCCGAGGTCGTGGCCGAGGTCGAGGTGACCGAGGCTGTGGTCGAGGAGGCTGCTGCGGAGGAGATCGCCGAGGTCGTGGCCGAGGTCGAGGTGACCGAGGCTGTGGTCGAGGAGGCTGCTGCCGAGGAGATCGCCGAGATCGTCGCCGAGGTCGAGGAGATCGAGGCAGAGGTCGAGGCCGCCGGTGTCGCGGAGGTCGAGGAGGTCGTCGCCGAGGCAGCTGCCGCCGAGGAGGCGGTCGCCGAGGCCGTCGCCGAGGGGGCGCTCGCGCCCGCCGAGGGCGAGGAGATCGTCGAGGCGGTCGAGGCCGCCGTGGCCGACGCGATCGTGGAGGAGGCCGAGGCGGTTGCCGAGGTCGAGGCTGTGGTCGAGGAGGCTGCTGCGGAGGAGATCGCCGAGGTCGTGGCCGAGGTCGAGGTGGCCGAGGCTGTGGTCGAGGAGGCTGCTGCCGAGGAGATCGCCGAGGTCGTGGCCGAGGTCGAGGTGGCCGAGGCTGTGGTCGAGGAGGCTGCTGCGGAGGAGATCGCCGAGGTTGTGGCCGAGGTCGAGGTGGCGGAGGCTGTGGTCGAGGAGGCCGCTGCGGAGGAGATCGCCGAGGTTGTGGCCGAGGTCGAGGTGGCGGAGGCTGTGGTCGAGGAGGCTGCTGCCGAGGAGGTCGCCGAGGTCGCCGCCGCAGTGGCTGCGCCGTCCGGTCCGAAGCCGAAGAAGAAGCGCCTCCCGCGCTCCGAGCGCCGTCAGCGCTCGAAGCCGAAGCGCGAGAAGCCCTCCGAGCGCAAGCCGATCGTCCGACTCGAGAAGCCCGAAGGCGATCGTGGTCGACGCCAGGAGCGGCAGGGCACCGTCGTCTCCGACGCGATGGACAAGACCATCGTCGTCAAGGTCGAGGTCGTCAAGGCCCACCCGAAGTACAAGAAGGTCGTCCGACGCAGCGTGAAGTTCCACGCGCACGACGAGCGTGGCGAGGCGAAGGTCGGCGACGTGGTCAGGATCGTCGAGACTCGGCCGCTGTCGAAGACCAAGCACTGGCGACTCGCTGAGATCGTGGAGGCCGCAAAGTGATCCAGCAGGAATCCCGTCTCAAGGTCGCCGACAACACGGGCGCCCGCGAGCTCCTCTGCATCCGCGTGATGGGAGGCTCGCATCGTCGATACGCGCGGGTCGGCGACGTGATCGTCGCTACAGTGAAGGCCGCGACCCCGCAAGGCACGGTCAAGAAGGGCGACGTCGTGAAGGCGGTCGTCGTCCGGACGAAGAAGCCCTACGGGCGCAACGACGGCACGTTGATCGGGTTCGACGAGAACGCGGCCGTCATCATCGACAACCAGAACAACCCGCGCGGCACGCGCATCTTCGGGCCGGTCGCCCGTGAGCTGCGCGAGAAGAACTTCATGAAGATCGTCAGCCTCGCTCCCGAGGTGCTCTAGAGATGGCTACAACGATGAAGATCAAGAAGGGTGACCTCGTCCAGGTGCTCGCCGGCAAGGATCGCGGCAAGCAGGGGCGGGTCATCGAGGCGCGCCCACGCGACGGTCGCGTGATCCTCGAGAACCTCAACCTGGCGAAGCGGCACACGAAGCCGCGCCCCGTGCGCGACTCCACCCGGATGGGCGGCGCGACGATCATCCCCGGCGGGATCATCGAGAAGCCGATGCCGCTCGACGTGTCGAACGTGATGCTCGTCTGCCCGACGTGCAAGCAGCCGACCCGGGTGGGGAGCAAGGTCAAGGATCTCAAGGGCGAGGCGGTGCGGGTGCGCGTGTGCAAGCGCGACGGCTGCGGGGAGGAGATCGACGCGTGAGCACCACCGAGACCTACGTTCCGCGCCTCAAGGAGCGCTACGACACGGAGATCAAGCCCGCGCTCCGCGAGGAGCTCGCGATCCCGTCCGTGATGAGCGTGCCCAAGGTGACGAAGATCACCCTCAACATGGGAGTCGGCGACGCGAAGACCGACGCGAAGGCCATGGACGCGGCGATCGAGGAGCTCTCCACGATCGCCGGCCAGCGGGCCCAGGTGCGCAAGGCGCGCAAGTCGATCGCGAGCTTCAAGCTCCGCGAGGGCATGCCCGTCGGCGCGCGCGTGACGCTGCGGGGCGCCCGGATGTACGAGTTCCTCGATCGGCTCGTGTCGATCGCGCTTCCGCGCATCCGCGACTTCCGTGGGCTCAACCCTGACTCGTTCGACGGCCGGGGCAACTACTCGCTCGGCGTCAAGGAGCAGGTCATCTTCCCGGAGATCGACTACGACGCGGTGCAGACGATCCGGGGCCTCGACATCGCGATCACGACGACGGCGGAGACGGACGAGCACGCGCGGGCGCTGCTGCGCCACCTCGGGCTCCCGTTCGCCACTGAGAGAAGGGACGGCTGATGGCCAAGACATCGCTGCGCGTCAAGCAGAAGCGCGCACCGAAGCACAAGGTGCAGGCCTACACGCGCTGCAACAAGTGCGGCCGGCCTCGTGCCGTGTACAAGAAGTACCGGCTGTGCCGGATCTGCCTGCGCGATCTCGCCCACGAGGGCGCGATCCCGGGCATGACGAAGAGCAGCTGGTAGGATCCAGGAAGAGAAGACCGAGCGAGAACACACCCATGATCACGCATCCCGAGTTCACATCACGACGGAAGTGCCAGGGGCATGCTTCCCCTAGCGCTTCTTCCGGAGAAAGTGCTGACCGATCCGATCGCAGACATGCTCACCGCATCCGCAACGCGAACCGCGCGATGCACGACTCTGCCGCGATGCCGACCTCCCGCATGAAGGAGGAGATCGCGCGCCTGCTCAAGGACGAGGGCTACATCAAGGACTTCAAGGTCGTCGAGGGCGAGCCCTTCGCGACGCTGGTCGTCGAGCTCAAGTTCGGCAAGAACCGCGAGCGCGTGATCACCGATCTCAAGCGCGTCTCCAAGCCCGGCCGCCGGGTCTACGCACGGAAGGATCGCCTCCCGCGCGTCCTCGGGGGCTTCGGCACCGCCATCCTGTCCACCTCGAACGGGGTGATCACGAGCCGTCAGGCCGCAGAGCGCGGCGTGGGCGGCGAGGTGATCGCCTTCGTGTGGTAGCGCCATGAGCCGAATCGGCAGACGCCCCATCGAGGTCCCCGCCGGTGTCACCGTCGAGGTGTCGCCCGGCGGCAACGTCAAGGTCAGCGGGCCTCTGGGCGCGCTCGAGCAGCAGGTCCCCGATCGCATGAAGATCGAGCAGGGCGACGGCGTGATCACCGTCGCGCGCCCGACCGACCGCGGCTCCGACCGCTCTCTGCACGGCCTCACACGGTCGCTGGTCGCGAACATGGTCGAGGGCGTGACGAAGGGGTTCGAGAAGCAGCTCGAGATCCAGGGCGTCGGGTATCGCGCCCAGCTCAAGGGCTCCGACCTCGAGCTCGCCGTCGGCTACTCCCATCCGGTGCTGATCGAGCCCCGCGAGGGCATCAGCTTCGACGTTCCGGCCCCGACGCAGATCATCGTCAAGGGAATCGACAAGCAGGCCGTCGGCCAGACGGCGGCGGAGATCCGCAAGGTTCGGCCGCCCGAGCCGTACAAGGGCAAGGGCATCCGCTACCACGGTGAGCACGTCCGCAGAAAGGTCGGCAAGCGAGCATGAGCATCTCGACGATCATCGGCCGCAAGGCGGCCGCTTCAGGGGTCTGCCGCCGCAGGCGGATGCCCGCGGCCGGGATCCGCTCCTGCGGATCTCTGTCCTGCGGGAAGGAGGCGCAGGCATGAGCCAGTTGACCACCCGCGAGGCGCGCCTGCGACGGCATCGCCGCGTGCGCGGCAAGGTGTCGGGCACGGCCGAGCGGCCGCGCCTCGTCGTCTTCCGCTCGAACCGCGGCGTCTTCGCGCAGCTCATCGACGACGAGGCCGGGCGTACGCTTGCCTCCGCGAGCTGGCTCGAGATCCGCTCGTTCAAGGGCAACAAGACAGACCAGGCTGCCGAGGTCGGGAAGGCGCTCGCCGCAGCTGCCGGCAAGGCCGGCATCACGCGGTGCGTGTTCGACCGTGGCGGCTACCTGTACCACGGACGCGTCAAGGCGCTCGCCGACGGCGCGCGCGAGGGAGGGTTGGAGTTCTGATGGCAGCTGAGATCGCCGAGACGCGTGAGCTCAAGGAGCGCGTGATCGAGATCAACCGCGTCGCGAAGGTCGTCAAGGGCGGCCGGCGCTTCTCGTTCACGGCGCTCGTCGTGATCGGGGACGAGGTCGACCGCGTCGGCGTCGGATACGGGAAGGCGCGCGAGGTTCCGCTCGCCATCTCGAAGGCCGTCGACGACGCGAAGAAGAACCTCTTCACGGTTCCGAAGCACGGCACGCACGATCACCCACGGCATCACGGGTGAGTTCGACGCCGCGCGCGTCGTGCTCCGCCCCGCGAGCGAGGGAACCGGTGTCATCGCCGGCGGCGGCGTCCGCGCCGTGCTCGAGCTCGCCGGGATCCGCGACGTGCTCTCGAAGAGCCTCGGCACCACCAACCCGATCAACATGGCGAAGGCGACCGTCGACGGGCTCAAGCGGCTCCGCCGGCCCGAGGACGTCGCGCGTGCGCGCGGCAAGTCGATCGACGACGTGCTTCCGCCGAAGCGCCATGGAGCGCTCGAGGAGGACGACCGTCCCGGTCGTCGTGGAGGCCACGGCATGAGCACCGTGAAGATCACCCAGGTGCGAAGCGTCGTCGGCCAGAGCCAGAAGCACCGTGGCACGCTGCGCTCGCTCGGGCTCGGGACGATCGGCAGGACGGTCGAGCACACGATGAACCCGGCCCTCGAGGGCAAGCTGCGCCACGTCGCGCACCTCGTCCGGGTCGAAGGGCGGTGACCTGAGATGGACGAGACGACCGAAGAGCTGAACCTGACCACCCTCAAGCCTGCGCAGGCGCGCAAGGAGCGCAAGCGCGTCGGTCGTGGTATGGGCTCCGGCAAGGGGCGCTACTCGGGCCGCGGCATCAAGGGCCAGAAGTCACGCGCGGGCTCGCACAAGATGCCCGGCGGGTTCGAGGGCGGCCAGATGCCGATCGACATGCGGCTGCCGAAGCTTCGGGGCAACACCTCAGCCGACGCGATGCCGATCGGGCCGTTCCGCACCTACAGCCAGCCGGTGAACCTCAGCTCGCTCGAGGAGCGCTTCGCCGCCGGCGAGGAGGTCACGCCCGAGTCGCTGAAGGCGAAGGGCCTGATCCGCAAGGTCTCGGCGGACGTGAAGATCCTCGGTGTCGGTGAGCTGACGAAGAGCCTCTCCATCTCCGCCCACGGCTTCTCGAAGACCGCGCGCGAGAAGATCGAGGCCGCGGGCGGCACGATCGTCTGGCTGCGCGGTGAGCCGGTCGAGCGCCAAGCCCAAGACGAAGCGGCGGCCAAGCCGGCGGCCGCCGACGTCGGGACGACACCGTCGAGGACGTCGTCGAGGCCGAGGCCTGCGAGCGACGAGGCCTCAGGAGCAGTCGGAAGGATCGGAGGCGCCGTCGATGTTCTCGTGGCTCGCCAACGCGTGGCGCGTCCCGGAGATCAGGCGGCGCCTGCTCTTCACGGCGTTCGCGCTCGCGATCTACCGGCTGGGGTCGTGGATCCCCGCTCCGGGCGTCAACGCGGACGCGATCGACCAGTACCTCACGCGCACCGGCGGGATCTTCAACCTGCTGAACCTGTTCTCGGGTGGCGCGCTGAGCCAGTTCTCGGTCTTCGCGCTCGGGATCATGCCGTACGTCACGGCCTCGATCATCGTGCAGCTGATGACCGTCGTGATCCCCCGGCTCTCCGAGCTCCAGAAGGAGGGTGAGTCCGGGTACGCGACGATCAACCAGTACACGCGGTACCTGACCGTCGTGCTCGCCGCGCTGCAGGCGCTCGGCTACGCGTTCCTGTTCAAGAACCAGGGCGTGCTCGAGGCCAACGCCGGCCGGATGACGCTGATCATCGTGACGCTCACGACCGGCACCGTCCTGCTCATGTGGATCGGCGAGCAGATCACGAAGCGCGGCATCGGCAACGGCATCTCGATCCTGATCTTCGCATCGATCCTCACCGGGCTCCCGCTCGGCATCACGGCCTGGTGGAACGGCGGGCCGATGGAGCGCATCTTCTTCCCGCTCATCGCTCTCGCGATCGTCGCCGCCGTGGTCTTCGTCCAGGAGGGGCAGCGCCGCATCCCGATCCAGTACGCGAAGCGTCAGGTCGGGCGGCGCCAGGTCTCGGGCGGCTCGACCTACCTGCCGTTGCGCGTCAACATGGCCGGCGTGATCCCGGTGATCTTCGCCGCGGCGATCCTTGCCTTCCCGGCGACCGTGGCGCAGTTCTTCCCGGGCACGCAGGGGTTCGTGAACACGTACTTCCAGCCCGGCGACTGGCTCTACCTGCTGATCGAGGCAGGGATGATCGTCGTGTTCGCGTTCTTCTACACCGCGGTGCAGTTCAACCCGGTCGAGCAGGCCGACAACCTGCGCAAGCACGGGGGCTACATCCCGGGGATTCGGCCCGGTCCACCGACCGCGCAGTACCTCGACCGCGTCCTCACCCGCCTGACGCTTGCCCGGCTCGCTCTTCCTCGCGCCGTCGCGATCCTGCCGAGCCTGTTCATCCGCTACGGCGGGTTCTCGCAGGCGAGCGCTCGGCGCGCTCGGCGGCACGTCCGTCCTGATCGCGGTCGGCGTCGCGCTCGACACGATGCGGCAGATGGAGTCGCAGATGATGATGCGCAACTACGAGGGCTTCCTGCGGTGAACCTCCTCGTCCTCGGCCCGCAGGGGTCGGGCAAGGGCACGCAGGCGAAGCGCATCGCGGCAGACCACGGCGTTCCCCACGTCTCGACCGGGGACATGTTCCGTGCCGCGATCGCCGACGCGACCCCGCTCGGCATGGAGGTCAAGGCGGTTCTCGACAGCGGCGCGCTCGTGTCCGACGAGCTGACGATCGCGCTCGTGGAGGAGCGGCTCGGGACTCGACGACGCGGCGCCGGGGTTCGTCCTGGACGGGTTCCCCCGAACGCTCGCGCAGGCGGAGGCGCTCGACGCGCTGCTCGCGCGACACGGGCGGCGGATCGACGGCGTGCTGTTCTTCGACCTCTCCGACGAGCTCGCGGCTGAGCGAATCCACGGCCGCGCCGCTGCGGAAGGACGCACCGACGACACGCCCGAGGTGATCGCGACCCGCCTGGCGCTCTATCACGAGCAGACGGAGCCGCTCGTCGAGTACTACCGCGGCGCCGGGACCCTGATCGCCCTCCACGCGGAGCGGTCGATCGACGAGGTCCACGACGAGATCTCGAGTGCGCTCGCGCTCATCGGCGAGCCGACATGATCATCCGCAAGGGGCCGGCCGAGCTCGAGCGGATCGCGCGCGCCGGAGAGCTCGTCGCCGCGACGATCGCACACGTCGGTGAGCGGATCGAGCCCGGGATCACCACGGCGGAGCTCGACGAGGTCGCCGACGCGTTCATCCTCGGCGCGGGGGGGACGTCCGCGTCCCGGGGGTATCGCGGGTACCCCGCCTCGATCTGCATCTCACCGAACGACGTCGTCGTGCACGGCATCCCGGGCGGCCACGTCGTTGCCGAGGGCGACCTCGTCACGATCGACGTCGGGGCCGTGCTCGACGGGGCGATCGCCGACAGCGCCTACACCTTCGGCGTCGGCCTGATCGAGCCCGAGGCGCAACGGCTCCTCGATGTCTGCCAGGACGCGCTCGCGGCGGGCATCGCGCAGGCGACGATCGGAAACCGGGTCGGCGACATCTCCAACGCCGTGCAGGTCGTCGTCGAGGAAGCGGGCTTCTCCGTCGTCAGGAGTCTCGTCGGGCACGGCGTGGGGCGCCACTACCACGAGGATCCTCACGTCCCGAACTTCGGCCAGCCCGGTCGAGGCCCCAAGCTCTCCGAGGGGATGACGATCGCGATCGAGCCGATGATCACGATGGGGAGCCCCGACGTGTGGCTCGACGAGGACGGCTGGACGATCTCGACGGAGGACGGCTCGCTCGCCGCCCACTTCGAGCACACGGTCGCGATCCTGCCTGACGGACCGAGGATCCTGACGCCGCGCGTCGGTGTCGCTGCGGGGAAGACGTGACGCAGATGGTCTGCTACACTGCGCGGCCCGCAGAGCGGCTGTTCGTTGCTGCCCTGCGTGGATCTCATGACATTGCGAGGGTGAGGCGGACGACGCGCGCAGGAAGCACGGTGGCCACAACGAGGGACGCGATCGAGGTCGGGAGACCCGGCCGTGCAGCCCTCGGTGCCAGGGTGAGATGGGAGCTCCCCACGACACCCGGGCGCGCGACCGACTCACCATTCGTCCCAGGTACCCAGGAGTCTTCGTGAAAGTCCGTCCTTCGGTGAAGCCCATGTGCGAGCGTTGCCGCGTGATCAAGCGGCACGGTCGGACCATGGTCATCTGCACCAATCCCAGGCACAAGCAGCGGCAGGGCTAGGAGAAACGAATTGGCACGCATCGCCGGCGTCAACCTTCCGAACGGCAAGCGGCTCGAGATCGGGCTGACGTACATCTACGGGATCGGTCAGTCCACGGCGCAGAAGATCTGCGACGACCTCGGCCTCTCCCGCGACCAGAAGGTCAAGGACCTGACGGACGACGAGGTCTCGAAGCTCCGCGCATACATCGACACGAACGTCGAGGTCGAAGGAGACCTCCGCCGTGAGCGGTCGCAGTCGATCAAGCGCCTCTCCGAGATCGGGTGCTACCGGGGCGTGAGACATCGCCGCGGTCTGCCGGTGAACGGGCAGAGGACCAAGACCAACGCGCGTACCCGTAAAGGCCCGAAGAAGACCGTCGGCCGCGGGAAGAAGGGGAAGTAGATGGCACCTCCGCGCAAGGCAGCGGCCTCTCGTGGCCGGACGCGTCGCCGCGTCCGCAAGAACGTCGCCATCGGGCAGGCGCACATCAAGACGTCGTTCAACAACACGATCGTCTCCCTCACCGACAAGGAGGGGAACGTGATCGCCTGGGAGTCCGCCGGCTCGGCCGGGTTCAAGGGCTCGCGCAAGTCGACCCCGTTCGCCGCTCAGGTCACCGCCGAGAACGCGGCGCGAAAGGGCATGGAGCACGGCCTGCAGAAGGTCGAGGTGCTCGTCAAGGGGCCCGGCTCCGGCCGGGAGACCGCGATCCGCTCGCTCCAGGCTGCGGGCCTCGAGATCCTCGGTGTGAAGGACGTCTCTCCGCAGGCCCACAACGGCGTCCGACAGAAGAAGAGGCGGAGGGTCTAGTGGCCCGCGACATCGGAGCGAAGTGCCGGGTCTGCCGGCGTGAGGGGATCAAGCTGTTCCTCAAGAGCGAGCGCTGCCTCACCGAGAAGTGCGCGCTCGAGCGCCGGTCGTACCCGCCCGGCGAGCACGGCCGCGGGCGCATCAAGCAGAGCGAGTACCTCCTCCAGCTGCGGGAGAAGCAGAAGGCGCGCCGGTACTACGGCCTGCTCGAGAAGCAGTTCCGCAACACGTACGAGAAGGCATCCCGTGGGTCGGGACCGACTGGTGAGAACCTGCTCCGCATGCTGGAGACGCGGCTCGACAACGTCGTCTACCGCCTCGGCTTCGCCGGATCGCGGGCCCAGGCGCGCCAGCTCGTGCGGCACGGCCACTTCCTCGTCAACGGACGTCGGGTCAACATCCCGAGCTTCGGGGTGCGCCCCGACGACATCGTCTCGCTCAAGCCCGGCAGCACGGCCGAGCCGATCGTCCGCGACGCCACCGACCTCACCGCATCGGTCGCTCCATGGCTCCAGGCCGACCATGACGGACTCACGGGCAAGATGCTGAAGTGGCCCGAGCGGGCGGAGATCGACACGCCCGTCCAGGAGTCACTCATCGTCGAGCTCTACTCGAAGTAGGGGCGGGGCCCGCCCCACCCGTGCCCGACGTGGCACACCCGTTCTGCGATTGCTGACTGAACTGAAAGGACCGCATTGGCCAGCCTGATGGATTTCCAGATCCCGAAGATCGTCTCGGAGGACGCCGACGAGCGCTCCGGTCGCTTCACGATCGAGCCCCTCGACCGTGGCTTCGGCTACACGTTCGGGAACTCGCTGCGCCGCGTCCTGCTCTCGTCGCTCGAGGGCGCAGCGGTCACGGCCGTGAAGATCGAGGGCGTCTCGCACGAGTTCACGACGCTCCAGGGCGTGCGCGAGGACGTGACGGACATCATCCTCAACCTCAAGGACCTCATCTGCCGGCTGCACGGTGAGTCCCCCGAGATCGAGGTGCACATCTCGAAGAAGGGCCCTGGCATCGTCACGGCTGCCGACATCGAGGCGCCTGCCGACCTCGAGATCCTGAACACGGATCTCGAGCTCGCGCACCTCGCCGACAAGGGCAAGCTCGAGATGACGATCACCATCGGTCGCGGCCGTGGATACGTGCCTGCCGAGCTGAACCGAGGCCCCGAGACCGCGATCGGCGTCATTCCGATCGACTCGATCTTCTCGCCCGTGCGAAGGGTCGCGTACGAGGTCGACGCCGCCCGCGTCGGGCAGCGCACCGACTACGACCGCCTGACGCTCGACGTCATGACCGACGGCTCGATCGAGCCCAAGGAGGCGATCGGGCAGGCCGCCGAGATCCTGATCCGCCAGCTCGCGATCTTCACCGATCTCGATCGCATCGAGGGCTTCGGCGAGGCGGCAGCCGGCGAGGTCGAGGTGCCGACCACCTCGCACGGGATGGAGAACTTCCCGATCGAGGAGCTCGAGCTCGGTGTCCGCTCGTACAACTGCCTCAAGCGCGTCGGCATCGAGACGATCGGTGACCTGACCTCGAAGAGCGAGGCCGAGCTCGGAGCGATTCCGAACTTCGGCAAGAAGTCGATCGACGAGGTGCGTGAGACCCTGGCCGCGCACGGCCTGACGCTCAAGGGCGAGGAGCTGCCCTAACCCATGCGCCATGCCAACGCAGGCAAGAAGCTCGGGCGCGACGCGTCGCACAGGAAGGCCCTGTACTCGAACCTGACCGGTGCGCTCATCACGCACGGTCGGATCGAGACCACCGAGGCGAAGGCCAAGGCCGTCAAGCCGCTTGCCGAGAAGATGATCACGCTCGGCAAGCGCGGCGACCTCCACGCCCGGCGCCAGGCGATGGCCGAGCTGCGCTCCAACGACGTCGTCCACAAGCTGTTCTCGGATGTCGCACCGCGGTTCGCGGACCGCAACGGCGGGTACACGCGCATCGTCAAGCTCGGCCCGCGCCAAGGCGACGCCGCGAACATGGCGCTGCTCGAGCTCGTCGACTACGACCCTTCCGCCTGACGCCCGAGGCGCCGGCGGTCGTCGCCGTTGACGGCGGTTGACGCGACGTAGGGCAGATCCTGCCCGGCCGCCACTGCGGGGGCGCCTACCGCAGCTGCGCCTGGACGAGCGAGAGCGGGACGAACGTGAGCTTGCCGATGCCCTCGACGCCCGTCGTGCGGTTGTAGGCGTACACGAGCCCGGCATCGTCGATCCGGGCGTTCACGATCGCCTTCGGGGCGGTTGCGATCGGCGCGAGCTTCCCCGTCGCAAGCCTGACGCCGAACACGGACCGACCGACGGTGAACGTCGCGACGTTGGCGTGGACGTCGAGGTTCCGGGCGCCCGATGGGATCGTGATCACCTTCACGAGCGCGCCGGAGCGCGCCAGGTGAACTTCCAGTCGCCCGGGCTCGAGCAGCACGACGAAGTCCTTGCGCAGCGCGACGTCACGGACGGCAGCCCCCGTGGTCAACGTCGAGACGAGCCCTCCGGATGCGGTGCGAACGGCCACCGTGCCCCCTTCGGCGAGCACGGCGATGCGTCCGGAGTCGACGGACGTCACACGCAGCGCGTCTGCCCCGCTGTACACCCGCCCGATCCCGGTCTTCAGCCGTCTGATCGTCGCGGACGACACTGCGCCGCCGACGGTCGTCCAGCGGTTCAGCGCGAGGACGCCACCGTCGCCTGCGAGGTTGCCGAGCCACCCGCCGTCAAGCTCGCCGTCGACGTCGCCACGTCGTGTTGCGGTGGCGACCCTGCGCTCGCTGGTGGAACCGACGGTCGATGCGAACAGCATGTCCGTCGACTCTGTGTTTCCTCCCAGATTGACGATCCACGACACACGCGACCCCGCCACTGCGATCTCCCGGACACCCGCGCCCGTGCTCGTCGCGTCGGCCCCACACGTGCCCGCGCCGCTGACGATCCTGTCGCGGCCCGTGCTCGTGTCCCAGACGTGAACGGTGTTGCACGATCCGTGTGCCTCGAGGTCGTACGCGATCAGAGCCCCGTCCATGGCCAGAGACTCGACCGCGCCCCTCGTCGTCACGAGCCGGGGCCGGGCCGTCTCCCGGCCGGCGGCGACGCCGGCAGTCAGCGCCGCGATCGCGAGCGAGAGAGCCGTTGCGGTCAGTGCGCGAGTCGGCACCGTCACAGGATCAGTGTGCCGTCCGCATGTAAGGGATCGGTGACGGCGACCGCGTACGCTTCGATCGATGCTGACCGTCCTCGCCATCGTCCTCGCGATCCTCGTCCTGCCCTCCCCCTGGGGCGTCGTCGCGGTGGTGTGCGCTGCCGTGGTGGACGTTGCCGAGACGGGGGCCTTCCTCTGGTGGACACGCCGACGACGTCCGACGGTCGGCGTCGGGACCTTCGTGGGTCGGGAGGCGACCGTCGTTCGCGCGACCGACCCCGTCGGCCAGGTCACGCTCGACGGCGAGCTCTGGAATGCCCGGTCGGACGTCGCTCACGCTCCGGGCTCCCGCGTCGTCGTCCGCGCCGTGGAGGGGCTGACGCTCACGGTCGAAGGCTCTTCCGGCGGAGCACGACGTCGCCGAGGGACGTCCATGACCACGCTGCTTCGCCTTACCCTCGAGTACGACGGCACGTCGTTCCACGGGTGGGCGCGGCAGCCGGATCGTCGGACGATCGAGGGCGTCGTCGTCGATGCTCTCGATCGGACGTTCCCCCACTGGAACGATCTCGCGGTCGCAGGCCGGACGGACGCCGGCGTTCACGCGACCGGCCAGGTCGCGACCCTCGGTGCGGACGGAGGGCCGCCGGTCGAGCGGGCGTCCGAGGCCCTGAACACGGCGCTCCCGGGAGACGTCGCCGTCCGCGCGGCGGCTGTCGCGCCGCCGGGCTTCCACGCGCGGTTCTCCGCGACGAGCAGAGCCTACCGCTACGTCGTGCACGCGTCCGGGACCCGGTCGGCGCTCCGGGCGCGCCGGGCGCTGTGGTGGCCGCGCCCCGTCGACGTGGGGCGCCTCGAGAGTGCCGCCGCGGCCCTCGTCGGCGAGCACGACTTCACAGCCTTCACGCCGGCAGAGACGCAGCATGTCGTCTTCGTCCGTACCGTGAGGGAGGCCCGGTGGGAGAGGCGCGGCGACGAGCTGCACTTCACGATCACTGCCGACTCGTTCCTGCGCCACATGGTGCGATCGCTCGTCGGCACGATGCTCGAGGGACGCGACCTCGACCCGCTGCTCGCCGGGCGTCCGCGCGCCGAAGGAGGGCTCACTGCCCCACCGTGGGGGCTCTACCTCGAGCACGTCGCCTACGCAGACGACGAGCTCGCGGACGCATTCCTCGCCGGGACGCTGAACCGTGCGATCTCGCACGAGGAACACGTGCGCCTCGCGCTGGTCGCGCTCCGTCGGCTCGGGCCCGAGCGGGGCTCCGAGGCCGTCATCTCGGGACTCCAGGGCCTGACCGAGCGCCTCGGCGCGGCCGACCGGTTCGATCCCGCGCTCACGTCACGCTGGCTCGCCGCGCTCGAGGCGCTCGTCGCGGAAGAGACGAGGGTGGGGATCACGGATCTGCTGCGCGCTCGGCCCGAGCTGCTCCGCCGTGACCTGATGGGCGACCCGGCCCGGGCGCAGCGCGATGACCGAGGTGGGGCTCGCTCCTGACCCGGCCGGATACGATCGCCCGATGCGCAGATCCGTCGTCCTCTTCGATCTCGACGGCACGCTCATCGACAGCGGCCCGATCATCATGGCCTCGATGCGTCACGCGTCCGTCACGGTGCTCGGTCACGAGCCCGACGAGGAGCGTGTGCGCGCTGCGATCGGCGGTCCCGGCCTGATCGCGCAGATGCGAGACCTGGATCCTGACCGGGTCGACGAGCTCGTGGCCGTGTATCGAGCGCACAACGAGCCGCTCCACGCGGAGCTCGACGCCTTCGACGACGTGCTCTCGCTGCTACCCGTGCTGCTCGAGCGCGGCCACCGCCTCGGGATCGTCACGGCGAAGCGTCGGGCGACCGTCGGGCTCGCGATGGATCGCTTCCCCGAGCTGCGCGAGCTGACCGAGGTGCTCGTCGGGGCAGAGGACACCGAGCGGCACAAGCCCCATCCCGACCCGATCCTCGAGGGGCTCGCGCGGCTCGGGGTCGATGCGAGCGATGCGGCGTACGTCGGGGACTCCCCGTTCGACGTCCAGGCCGCAAAGGCTGCGGGCGTGCTCGCCGTCGCGGTCACGTGGGGCGGGATCCACGGGGCCGAGGTACTGCGCGCCGAGGCGCCCGACCATCTCGTCTCGTCCGCGGAGGAGCTGCTCGGTGTCCTCTGACCCGTCCGCGCGCGCCGCCGAGCTCCGGGCGCTGCTCGCGCGTCAGGCCCACGCGTACTACGTCCTCGACGACCCCGAGGTGGCCGATGCCGTCTACGACGCGCTCTACGACGAGCTCGTCGCTCTCGAGCAGGCCCATCCCGCGCTCGTCACGCCGGACTCCCCGACGCAGCGGGTCGGGAGCACGCCGTCCGCCGGCTTTCGCAAGGTCGCCCACCTCCTCGCGATGGGCTCGCTCGAGAAGGTGACCGACGAGGACGGTCTCCTCAAGTGGGCGGACGACATCCGCAAGCGACTCGGCACCGACGAGCCGGTCGCGTACGTCGTCGAGCCGAAGATCGACGGGTCGGCGATCTCGCTCGTCTACGAGCAGGGTCTCTTCGTGCGCGGCGCGACGCGAGGGGACGGCGAGCGCGGGGAGGACGTGACCGCCAACCTGCGCACCATCGGCACCGTCCCTCTCCGCGTCCTCGTCACGGAGGGGGAGCCGCCGCCGCCGCTGCTCGAAGTGCGTGGCGAGGTCTACTTCCCGCTGTCGGGGTTCGCGCGCTTCAACGCTGCACAGGTCACGGCGGGGAAGAAGGAGGCGCCGAACCCGCGGAACGCTGCGGCAGGCTCCCTGCGGCAGCTCGACGCCCGCATCACCGCGGAGCGCCCCCTGGCGCTCTGGGCGTACGGCGTCGGTGCGCACGAGGGCGGCGACCTGCCCGGGACGCACTCGGAGATGCTGGCCTGGCTGCGCGACCATGGCTTTCGGGTCAACCCGCACGCGACGCGCCTCGAGACGATCGAGGAGGTCGCCGAGGCGTGCCGCGTGTGGGAGACGCGCCGATCGGAGCTCGACTACGAGATCGACGGGATCGTGATCAAGGTCGACGACCTCGAGCAGCAGGAGCGGCTCGGGGCGCTCCACCAGCGGCCGAGGTGGGCACGGGCGTTCAAGTGGGCGCCGACGACCGCGGTCACGACGCTGCGCCGCATCCACATCCGCGTCGGGCGCACCGGCAAGCTCAACCCGTGGGCCGAGCTCGAGCCCGTCGAGGTCGGCGGCGTGACGGTCTCGACCGCCACGCTCCACAACGAGGAGGACATCAACCGCAAGGACATTCGCGAGGGTGACCGCGTCGTCGTCCAGCGCGCCGGCGACGTGATTCCGCAGGTGGTCGGGCCGGCAGGCGAGCACCTGCCGGGCACCGAGCCGTTCCGGATGCCGGAGCGCTGCCCACTCTGCGATTCGCCTGTGGAGAAGCCCGAGGGTGAGGTGAACCATCGTTGCCCGAACCGCGCGTGCCCCTCGCGCGGGCTCGAGACCCTGATCCACTGGGTCAGCGCCGCGATGGACATCGAGGGGGTCGGCGAGCAGTTCGTGCGCAAGCTCTGGGACGAAGGGCTGCTCCGCTCGATGCCCGATCTCTACCGGCTGACCACCGACCAGCTCGTCGGGATCGAGGGCTACGGCGAGATCTCGGCTGCGCGGGCGGTCGATGCGATCGACCGCTCGCGGGCGCAGCCGTTCTCCCGCGTCCTCTTCGGGCTGAACATCCCGAAGGTCGGGTGGGTGCTCGCCCGCAACCTCGCCCGCGACCTTGGCTCGATGGATGCCCTCGCCGAGGCGACGCAGGAGCGAGTCGAGCAGGTCGAGGGGTTCGGCCCGGACCGGGCCGAGCTCGTGACCGAGTGGTTCGCCGATCCCGAGAACCGCGCCCTCGTAGCCGAGCTCGCCGCCCTCGGACTGACCGTGACCGCCGGCGAGGCCGAGCGTCCTGCGGAGGGCCGCCTCACGGGCACGCAGTACGTGATCACGGGGACGCTCGAGGGGTTCTCGCGCGAGGAGGCGAAGAGCTGCGCTCGAGGCGCTTGGCGCGAAGGTGTCCGACTCCGTCTCGAAGAAGACGACCGGTGTGATCGTCGGCGAGAACCCCGGCTCGAAGGCCGCGAAAGCGGAGAAGGCAGGCGTTCCGATCCTGGACGAGGCGGGGCTCGTCGCGCTCCTGCGCGGCGTCTGAGCCTCAGGCCGCGACGTCCTGCGAGAGCAGGGTCACGAACCGGTCCTGCGCCCCCCTCGCTGCCCACGAGGCGACGGGTGACCCGTTCTGGAGGACGGCGAACGCGACCTTCCCGCGGACGACGCCCGAGAGCGTGCAGGCAAGGTCGGTGGTGCCGGTCTTCCCGATCACAGTCCGATAGGGCAGGCCGTACCGGCGTGACAGCGTCCCGGACACACCGGCGATCGCGAGCGACCGCCGGAATGGGCCCTTCACGGCCGGGTCTGCGTACGCGGCGCGGATC
Source organism: uncultured Actinomycetes bacterium (assembly GCA_963849125.1). Lineage (GTDB taxonomy): Bacteria > Actinomycetota > Thermoleophilia > Gaiellales > Gaiellaceae > Gaiella. The sequence goes on from CAWKGI010000025.1 coordinate 352,842, forward strand.
ACACCGACCAGAGCCGCCGCCGTCATCCGGTCGGCGCTCGAGAGCCCCGAGCCATCGACGATCCGGACGCCCTCGGTCGGGATCCCGGCCGCCCTCAGCTCGGCCATGACCGCGGCAGCGCCGCGCGCTGTCGTGCCGACCTTCCCGTCGAGAGCGCCGAGCTGCTTCAGAAGGATCTCGGCAAGGAAGTTGTCGCTCGTCGTATCCATCGTCTGGACGATCTCCGAGAGCGGTGCGGATTCCGTCCGTGCCAGCCGCGCCGCCTCAACCGGTGTGACGCCGACACCTGCGGCGCCACGCACCGTGACCCCGTGACGGACGAGCGCCTTGCGGAACGAGCGCGCTGCGAGCAGCGCGGGCGAGGCGGTGGGCCAGCCGAGCGCGCGATCGACCGTGAGCGCCGAGAGCGGCGGTGACTCGATCCCCAGGAACCCGCGCTTCCAGCCGGGAGCGTCCCGGCGAGCGTCGAAGAACGACTCGTCACCGATGACGCCACCGGTGACCACGCGGATCCCGCGAGCTCTGATCGTGCGTGCCAGGCGATCGACGTCGTCGGAGGAGAGCGTGGGATCGCCGTAGCCCTTGATGGCGAGATCACCCTCCCACGAGGCCCCCGCGCGCGCACCAAGACCGACGATCTCCGTCGGGATCGTCCAGTCGGGGCCGAGCCGGGAGAGCGCTGCCCAGGCGACGGGGAGCTTCTCGTTCGAGGCCGGGAGGAAGGGGCGTGTCGCGTTGTGCGAGAAGACGACGACCCCCGTGCGCAGGTCGACCGCGATCGCGGCGGTCCGACCCGGGGCGAGCCACTTGCCGGCGAGCGCACCGCTCAGCCGTGTGTGGAGCCCGGGAGAGCTCGCCGACGTCGCCGCCGGCAAGGTGAGCCCGAGGGCGAGCAGGCCGACGATGAGCCAGGCGAACCCCGGACGTACACCACGTGATGCGCGCCGGACCAGCATCGGAGCCTAACGGTAGACGGTGATCGTGACGGTGCGGCGGCCCCACGCGAGCGCCTGCGCCGTGCTCGGCATCCACAGGTCGATGACCGCGCCCTTGATCGCGGAGCCCACGTCTGCGGCCACGGCCGGACCGTAGCCGGGCACGAACACCCGCGTCCCGAGCGGGATCACGCTCGGGTCGACCGCGATGACGCCGACTCCGACGGGGAGTCCGCTCGCGGTGCGGCCGGGCAGGTGGTAGGCGACCGCATCCACGACGAGCGTGCGCGTGCCCTGCTGCGCTGGTACGGCCGGAGCTGCCGACTTAGGCGGCGAGGGCTCGGTCGGCGCATTGACCGTGCCGCCTTGAGTCGAAGGCGCGGCCTCCGCCTGGAGCGCCTGCGCCCGTTGCTGAGCGTCGCGCGCCGCGGCCTCGACCGCAGCCAGACGAGCAGCGGTCGCGGCGCCGCGGTCCCGGATGCTCGAGAGCGTCGATGCCCGGCGGGTCACGGTGACCGCCAGCCTGGCCGTCGCTGCCTCGGCCGCCCGCCGGGCGTCTTCCGCAGCGTCCCGCTCGGCCCGGGCTCGGCCTACGGCGCGCTGCACGGCGACCTCCCGGAGGGCGAGCTCGGCGGCGAGTCGTCGATGGGAGCGGGTGACGTGCTCGAGGCCGTCGAGACCGTCGATCGCCGCGTCGAGTGACTCTGCGCCGAGGAGGACGGCGATCGGGTCGCTGCGGTCGCCTTCGATGTACAGCGCGCGCAGCGTCCGGGTTGCCCGCTCGCGCGTGATCGTCAGCGACCGACGTACCAGACCGGCTCTGCGAGCGGCCGATCGCTCTGCGCCCGCGGCGACGGCTGCCTTTCGGCTCAGCGTCTCCGCATCGGCCCGGGCGCTCGCGAGCGCCGTCTCGGCGGCGAAGAGCTCGAGAACGGCCGATCGCTCCGTCCGCTGGAGCCCGGCTGCCTCGTCGCGGAGGGCAGGCGCGGTGTCCGCAAGGCCCGCGGCGCTCGTGATGAGGGCAGCGGTCAGGCAGCAGACCAGGGTCGTGAGCCGCGCCGCCGCGGTGATCCGTCGTCCACACACGGGGTGCGGACCGTAGCACACCGCTGCTCGAATACCCCTGGAAAAAAGGGTCTTTGCAGAGGTTTTCGACTCCTTCACGGTTGCGACCATCTGGAGTGGCTGGTACGGTACTTCCTGCATGACGGGGCAGGCCGCCACGGCTCGCCTGACGACGGTCGAACCTCCCGAAACTTGATGCGTTCGCGATCGCGACAGGCACCCGCCCTCTTCCTTGCGACTGCGGCTCTCGTGGCAGCGGTTCTCGGTGGGGCTTCGTCGGCGACCGCCGATCCCTCGATCAGCTCCAAGCAGGAGCAGGCCCGGGCGATCATGGCCCAGATCGATCAGCAGAGCATGGAGCTCGAGAAGCAGATCGAGGCCTACAACTACTCGCGGATCCAGCTTGCCCGCATCGATGGCGATCTTGCTGCGAACGGAAGGCATCTCGTGGTCGCGAAGAAGAGTCTCGTGACGGCGCAGGGGCATGTCGCCGAGCGACTTCGGGCGCTCTACATCAACGGGGGTGGGGGCGGCGCGGTCGAGGTGATCCTCGGTGCCCAGAGCCTCGACGACCTCCTGGCGAGGCTCGACGTCGCCCAGCGCGTCGGCCAGCAGGACTCGAAGGTCCTCCGGGACGTCAAGCGCTTCGGTCGCGAGGTCAAGCAGCGTCGGGCGCGTCTCGCAGCCGCGCGGAAGTCGCAGGCGGCGCTCGTCGCCGACCAGGCGTCGAAGAAGCAGTGGATCGAGGGCAAGATCAGTGAGCAGAACCGGCTTCTCGCCTCGGTCAAGGACGAGATCGCCCAGATGCGGGCGGCCGAGGCGGCCCGGCAGGCGCGCCTTGCCGCAGAGGCGAGGCAGCGCGCGGCCGCACAGCAGGCTGCCGCCCAGGCGGCCCAGGCCACCGCTGCGGCTGCGGCGACGGCGGCCCCGGTGGTCGTCGAGACACCCGACTCGTCCTCGGACACGAGTACCAGCGTTGCTCCGCCCTCGAAGTACGGGGGCGTCGTCGGCATCGCGATGCAGTACCTCGGGGTTCCCTACGTGTGGGGCGGGATGAGCCCGAGCGGGTTCGACTGCTCCGGCTTCGTCGCGTACGTCTACTCCCAGGTAGGCGTCTCGCTCCCGCACCATGCCGCGTCGCAGTTCGGCTACGGAACACCCGTGGGACGGGACGAGCTCCAGGCCGGCGACCTCGTCTTCTTCGACGGCCTCGGGCACGTCGGGATCTACATCGGCGGAGGGCAGTTCGTGCACGCTCCTCACACGGGGGACGTCGTCAAGATCTCGAGCATCTACGACTCGTGGTACGCGTCCGGCTGGGTCGGCGGACGCCGCCTCACCTGATCTGACCGGTCGGAGGTCGACACCGCTCGCAGCGTGACGGCAGGTGACGCCGAGCTGCGCGCGCACGCGCTCGTCGAGGCCGCGAACCTCGCGGCTGGTCATTTCCACACGCAGGACGTCGTCGGAGGGCTCGCGCTCGTCGACCGTGCGCTTCGGCTGCTCTCTCCTCTCGGGCGGCCGGAGCGACGAACGGTCGCGCTCGACGCGCTCGTCGCGCGCGGCCGGATGCTTGCTGCGTCGGGGGGCCCCCAGGACGCGCTCGCGGTTCAGTCCGAGATCGTGGAGCGGTTCTCCGGCAGCGACGCACCCGGGGCGCTGCGCGGCGTCGTCGGCGCTCTCTCCGACGGAGCTCGGCTGCTCGCGTGCAGCGGAAGGGACGACGCGGGCGTCGTCTGGGCGATGCGCGCGATCCGCTCCGTCGGCGTCTCGGATGACTGGGCCCTCCGGAGTCGCGCTGAGTGGTCGGTCGAGGTGCTGCGGGAGCTCGTCGGTCGTGCGACGGGTTTCGAGGGACGCGCCCTGGAGCTTGCGGTCATCGCTCGGCTGGAGCGCGGGCGAAACCGTGGAGCGTCATTCGAGCAGGCGCGGCTGCTGACCCGGCATGCCGACGACCTGGCCGAGGAGGGACACCTCGTCGAGGCTCTGGAGGCCCTCGACGACGCTGAGCGATGCCTCGGTGACGCGACCGAGCCGGTCTTCCACCGCCTTGCTCCTCGACGTGCTGCTCGCTCGCGCCCGAACCACGCAGGCAGCCGGATACCACCGCGCGGCGATCGCTCTCCTGGGTGACGAGCTCGACGAGCTCTTCGACGAGGGAGACGAGGCGCTGGCCAGCCGGATCGCCGATCTCCACGTGCTCCGCGGCTCGCTGCTGACCGCCCTCGGCTCCGACGAGGAGGCGATCTTCGCATTCGCCAGGGCCCTGGACGTCGATCCCCCCGACGAGCGGCCGTGGGAGGTTCACAGCGCACGGCAACGAGCGAGGCGCGCCTGGGGCGTCCTCCAGATCGTCGACAGGCTCGACCTCGCTGCTGTTCTGGTCTGTCACCAGGCCGGGCTCGTCGGGTCGAGTCACCTCGCGCACGCGGCGCGATGTGCGCTCGCCGCGGGGGCGGACGGCCGCGCAACGCGAGCCGCTGCGGGGCTGGACGAGCTATCCGGTGACGCCGCGGTCGAAGGAGCGCGAGCGGTGGCTGCGGGGGTTCGCGCGGAGCACGGGCTCGATGAGGTCGTCGACGCCTCCTCGGCCGAGCGCACCCGCCTCGGGCTCTGCGCCGAGATCGTCGCGGGCGGTGACGCGATCGCGCTCGGGTGGGTGGTCGCGGCAACCGAGCTGCTGCCTGGGGCCGAGGGCCTCAGCAGTGGCTTCATCCGTGCCCTCACCCGCTCCTACCCAGGGATCGTCACGGACGACGAGGTCGAGGCCGAGCTCGTCAGTCGCGCCCGCCGTACCCTGCTGAGGGCCGGCGTCCCCGTGCTCGTCTAGGACGGGCCTGACGGCTCGGCGTAGAGCTGCTCGACCTCGTCGGAGAAGTGCTCGATGCACACGCGCCGACGGAGCTTGAGCGTGGGCGTCACCTCGCCGTCGTCGACGGTGAAGTCGCGCGGGAGGATGGTGAAGCGCTTGATCTGCTCGAAGCGGGTCCGGTCGCGGTTGGCGGCGTCGACGGCCGTCTGGACGAGCGCCAGGACGCGAGGGTCACGAGCGAGCACGGACATCTCGGGCTCGATGCCGTTCTCGGCCGCCCAGCGCTCGATCTCGGCCTGGTCGAGCGTGATGAGCGCCGTCGCGTACGGACGACGGTCGCCCACGACGAGAGCCTGCGAGATCCAGCGTGACGCCTTCAGGTCGTTCTCGATGTTCTGCGGCGCGATGTTCTTGCCGCCGGCGGTGACGAGGATGTCCTTCTTGCGATCGGTGATCGTGACGAACCCGTCCTCGTCGATCGATGCGATGTCGCCCGTGCTCAGCCATCCTTCGGGGTCGAGGATCGCCGCCGTTGCCTCGGGCTCCTTGTGGTACCCGGCGAAGACCGTCTCGCTTCGCATCAGGAGCTCGCCGTCCTCTGCGAGGCGGAGCTCGAAGCCCGGCAACGCCTTGCCGACCGTCCCGTAGCGGTAGGCGTTCGGCGTGTTCACGGTCGCGCCGCTCGTGCACTCCGTGAGGCCGTACGCCTCCATGATCCGGATGTCCAGCGCATCGAAGAGCTCCGCGACCTCGCGCGAGAGCGGCGCGCCGCCGGAGATCGGAAGACGCAGGCGTCCCCCCAGGCGCTCTTTCACCTTCGAGTACACGAGCCGGTCAGCGGCACGATGCTGAAGCGCCAGCCCGCGCGGCAGCGGCTGGCCACGTCGGCGGAGGTCGCCTGCCTCACGACCGACCCGGAGCGCCCACCGGATCATCCGCGCCTTGGCGCCGGTCGCCTCGTCGAAGGCCGAGACGACGGCCGTGTGGATCTTCTCGAAGATCCGCGGAACGCTCGGGAGCACGGTCGGTCTGACCTCCCCGAGCGAGGACGCGACCGCATAGGGGTCCGGCTCGAACGCGATCGTGAAGCCCGCGAACGGGCCTGCGAGGTGGACGAGCCGGCCGAAGTTGTGGGCGAGCGGGAGATAGAGGAGGCAGGTGTCGCCCTCCAGCAGGAACTCGTCGAGATGCTGGACGACGGCGACCATCTCGTAGTAGTTCCGGTGCAGGATCATGCAGCCCTTGGGGGGGCCGGTCGTGCCTGATGTGTAGATGAAGGTGAAGAGATCGCTGTCGTCGATCGCCTGCTCGGCCACGAGCAAGCGCCGTCGGATGTGCCTCTCTGTAGGCGCGGCCCTCCTCGGCGAGGGCGTCCAGGTCGGCGAAGCCCAGCACATGACGGAGCTCCGGGATCGATTCGCGCTCCGCGTCGACCTTCTCCCGTTGCGTCCCGTCCTCCACCAGGACGCCGACGGCGCCGGAGTGCGAGAGGACATAGGCAGCGTCCTTCGACGAGCTGGTCGCGTACACCGGGGCCGTCACGCCGCCGACGAGCGCGAGCGCGAAGTCGAAGAGCGCCCACTCGATCGTCGTCCGACCGAGGATCCCGAAGACGTCGCCCTTGCGCACGCCCCAGGCGAGCAGGCCATTCGCGAGGAGGTCGACCCGCTCGTCGGCCTCGGCCCAGGTCACGGGATGCCAGTCGTCGCCGACCCGATGCAGGTACGCCGGCTCGGGATGCCCCGCCGCGATCGCGTTCCGCCAGAGCCGTCCGATCGTTCGCTCGCCGCTCACGCCCTGATCGTAGACGGTCGCCGCCGTGCAGGAGACCGGCGCCGGGGGAGAATCCGCCTGGTCCCGCCTAGACTCTGCACATGCGCATCGCCTGGAATGGATCCCTGGGCTTCGGCCTCGTCAACATCCCCGTCGGGGTCGCCCCCGCGACGAAGGCGGCTGCGCGCCAGTCGGACGTCTCGTTCCGCCTCCTTCACCGCGAGTGCCTCACGCCCGTGAAGCAGAAGCGCTGGTGCCCGCATCACGACCGCGAGCTCGCGTCCGACGAGATCGTGCGCGGGCTCGAGGTGACGAAGGGGCAGTTCGTGGTCGTCGAGGACGCAGAGCTCGAGGCGATCGAGCAGCACGACGACTCCACGGGTGATCGAGATCCAGCGCTTCGTCCCGGCCGCCGAGGTCGATCCGGCGTGGATGGACAGGACGTACTTCCTCGTGCCCGGCCAGGCCCCGGCGCAGCGCAGGCCCTACCGTCTCCTTCTCCAGGCGATGCGGGAGACGGAGACAGGCGCGCTCGGGCGGTTCGTCCGCTCGGGTCGCGAGTCGCTCTGCCTGGTGAGGCCGCGAGGCGAGGCGCTCGCGCTGGAGACGCTCTTCCTCGCGGAGGACGTCTACTCGCAGGCGGAGATCGAGGAGGCCGTCGAGGCGACGGAGACGAAGGATGCGGAGCTCGACCTGGCCCGCCAGATCGTCCAGGGCCTCGCCGGGCCGTTCGAGCCCGAGCTCCTCACGAGCGCCTACCGGCGCGACCTCCGGGCGCTGCTCGACGCGAAGTCCCGGGGCGAGTCGATCTCGCCGGTGCCACGTGAGGCCGAGCCGGCGCCGATGGGCGATCTGCTCGAGGCGCTGAAGGCGAGCGTCGAGGCCGCAAAGGCCTCGGCTGCGCCGAAGGCCCGGCGGGCGGCGAAGAAGGCGTCCACGGAACCGACGCTGCGCCATCGGCCGCGCCTGCCGCGAAGAAGGCGCCGCGACGCGGAGCGACCAAGCGCTGACGCGGCACAACTAGGGCGACCCGCAGGGTCGCCCTAGCCCGACGAGGTGAGCGTCAGCTCGACGCCTGAGCGGCGCTGCCGACCGCCTGGAGCTGCGCCTGGAACAGGCTCTTGTCGATCTTCCCGTGGTAGATCGGCACGCCCTCGCTGATGCAGAGCCGGATGATCGCCTCCCGGTCCATGTTGAGCTCCTTCGCGAGCTCGTCGGGCGTCAGGTGGTTGGCCATCGGCGTTCCTCCTTAGGGGCAACGAAAAAGCCCGCCGGCGCAGGTGCGCGCAGACGGGCCGGGTCGTCGCTCGATCGCTGTGACGGGGGTCAACGGGCCCGCCTCCCGAAATCGCTCATCGCCCTCCGAGGATACCCCGGTCACCCGACTGCTCGCAACGTCTGGCCGAGCCATCGGGCTCAGACGGGGTTCTCGACCTCGACGTAGTGCCACTCGAGTCGCGAAGCGGGTGGCGAGGTGCGCGGTGAGCGCCTGGACACCGAAGCGCTCCGTCGCGTGGTGTCCCGCCGCGATCAGGTGGATCCCGAGCTCGCGGGCGGCGTGCAGGCTCGGCTCCTCGGGCTCCCCCGTGACGAGCGCGTCGAAGCCCTCGTGGGCGGCGCGGATGAGGTCGTAGCCGGCGGCACCGGTCGAGATCGCCACCCGTTGCACGACCGCTGGGCCGTGGGCGAAGACGAGCGGCTCGCGCCCCGTCGTCTCCCTGACGCGCTCGACGAGCTCCTCGATCGGCTGCGGGACGACGGTGCATGCGAGCCCGACCCCGGCGAAGGGGCCGTCGGGCGTCGCGCCGATGCCGGCTCGCGAGCTGCGCGCTGTTGCCGAGCTCCGGGTGTGCGTCCAGGGCGAGGTGGTAGGCCACGAGTGACGCGTTCGCGCGGAAGAGGACCTCCAGTCGGCCTCGCAGCCGGCGGTCGACGACGAGGGGCTCGTTGCGCCAGAACAGCCCGTGATGGACGACGATCATGTCCGCACCGAGGGCCACCGCCTGCTCGAAGAGCGCGCGAGAGCTCGAGACGCCGCAGGCGATCGTCGCGACCTCGCGGGAGCCGACGACCTGGATCCCGGGTGGCGCGAACTCGGGCCAGCGCTCGACGTCGAGCAGCTCGTTCGCGTACGTGACGATCTCGTCTCTTCCCGCCATCCCGCGATCGTAGTCCGCTCGCGTCAGTCGCGGCAGCGCCCGTGGTTGCCTCTCTCGTCGCGGCCCAAAGCCGCTACCCTTTGGCCCTCTCGGGGTGTGGCGCAGCCTGGTAGCGCGCTCCGTTCGGGTCGGAGAGGCCCCCAGTTCAAATCTGGGCACCCCGACTTTGGGAAGGCCGTCCGCAGGACGGCCTTCCCAAAGTCTCATCCTTGTCTCGGCAAGGCGGGAATCCGCAGGAGCGGATTCCCGCCGCCTGGATCCCTCGGGTCCGGCTGGCGCCGGACGCGCGGGCAGATCCCTGAAGTGGGGTGGGTGCACCTTGACTGAGAACCGGCGCAACCCGGGTTGGGTGCTCCTCTGTCTCTTCTCGGCTCGCGCGCAGCGTTCGTGGTCGGGCGGTCTGGGCTTCATCTCTGCGCGAACACATGGGCCGGAGGCCGGCTTGGCCGGCCGGGAGGCTGACTGGCAGAGACCTGTGGGCTTCCGTGAAGGAGGGGGCTGGTGGGGGAACCATGGGTTCCCCCACCCCTACTGGACGGCGCGGAGCCAGCGGGCGGGGAGGCAGGCGGCGAACATCAGCGCGCACAGTGCCGCGCCGGTGACGAGGAGCGTCTCGGGGCTCGCGAGATCGGAGGCTGCACCGGCCGCCACGAGGCCGATCGGCATCAGCCCGACCGAGCCGAAGTAGTCGACGCTGATCACGCGGCTCAGGAGCCCTTCCGGGACGAGCGCCATCAGCATCGTCTCCCACACCGCGATCCCGAAGCCGAGTGCCGCGCCGCGGGCGATCGCGAGCCCGAGCGCGAGACCGAACCAGGGGGACACGACGAAGAGCACGATCGCGACGGCGTTGACCGTCCAGAGCGCGTAGCTGAGGACGCCGCGGTGGGTCGTCGGGCTGAGGTGCGCGAACGTGAGCGCGCCCAGCACCATCCCGACCCCCTGGGCCGCGAAGACCAGCCCGTAGGCGCCGACGCCCCGACCGAAGTGCTCCGCGACGAGCTCGGGCAGGAGCACCTGGACTGGGGCGATCACGATCATCAGGAACACCGAGAAGAGCACGATCGTGACCCACAGCCAGGGCTGGGACGCGACGTAGCGGAAGCCGGTCGCGACCTCGCGCAGCGCGCCCTCGCGCTCCTCCCGCTCGTAGCGCCGCGGCCGAGCCGCCCACACGAGCGCGGCCGCGAAGACGTAGGAGGCGGCGTCGAGAGCGAACACGGCGGCGGGGCCGATCGGGCCGTAGAGCAGCCCTGCGAGCGCAGGCCCGACCACGAGCGACAGCTGACGCGAGACGCCGATCAGGGCGTTCGCCGACGAGTAGGTGAGGCCGCTCGACGACGAGCGGCACGATCCCCCCGAACGCCGGCATGAAGAACCCGCTCCCGAGGCCGGTCACGAAGGCGATCGCGCCCAGCGCCGCCACGGAGGTGTGACCGGTCGCCTGGATCACGACGAGCACCGCCACGACCGCCCCGCGACCCAGGTCGGACACGATCATCAGCTTGCGGCGCGAGAACCTGTCGGCCAGTGCCCCGCCGATCAGCAGCGTCAGAAGCAGACCGACGGCCTGCAGCATCAGCACGACGCCGAGAGCGCCAGAGCCGGCGAGGCTGTACGTCAGCCAGCCGAGCGCGACGATGAACGCGGCATCGCCGATCATCGAGACCGTCTGCCCACCCCAGAGGAGCCGGAAGTCCCTGCTCCGGAAGGCGACGAGCGCGTGAAGCTCCCGGTCGTCGACCTCGTCCGGCGCGGTGTGGCCGTCGGCGGACACGGTTCGCACCGTATCCTCGGACGGTGCTCCGCGCCGTCCTGCTCGACGTCGACTTCACGCTGTTCCGCCCAGGCCCGGAGCTCGGGCCCGACGGCTACGTCCGCGCGGGCGCCCGCCACGGCCTCGAGCTCGTGGCCGAGCGCTACGAGGAGGCCCGCCTCGCCGCGCTCGACGACCTCCAGCACCACCCGGAGCTGGAGCACGACGAGGAGATCTGGGTGCGCTTCACGGAGGACATCGTTCGTGGCATGGGGGGAGCAGGGCGCCGCCGGGAACCGGTGCGCGCGCGAGATCGTCGCCGAGTGGGAGCGGCACGAGAACTTCTTCCTCTACGACGACGCGCTCCCGGCGCTCGCCGCTCTGCGCGCCCACGGGCTGCTGATCGGCCTGATCTCCAACGGGCAGCGCGACCTCGAGGAGTTCGCCGCGCATCATGCGCTCGACGTCGACGTCGCGGTCGGCTCCAAGGGGCACGGGTTCGTGAAGCCGCACCGCTCGATCTTCGAGTCCGCGCTCGCGGCGCTCGGCGTGCGCCCGACGGAGGCCGCCATGGTCGGCGACTCGCCGTCGGACGACATCGCCGGGGCGCGGGCTCTCGGGATCCGCGCGATCCTCCTCGATCGCGAGGGTGCGCACGCACCGGGCGCCGAGGTGATCACGTCGCTCGCCGACCTCCCGGCTGCCCTCGGGCTCGGTGGCGCGTGACGGCCGCGTTGCGCCACGGGTTGCCCAGTCCTATCCTGCAGGCGCCTTGACGGACGAATCGAGCACCCGTGCCGACGCGCGCCAGGCAGGGCGCCGAGGAGAAGCGCCGCCAGATCCTCGATGCGGCCGTTCGCGTCTTCGCGCGCGACGGCTACCACACGTCGCGCGTCGGGGCGATCGCCGAGGAGGCCGGGGTCGCGCACGGGCTGCTCTACCACTACTTCGGGTCGAAGGAGGAGGTGCTCGAGACCGTCTTCCGCGAGAACTGGAGCGATCTGCTGGTCAGGTTCCGTTCGGTCGAGCAGACCGAGCAGCCGGCCGACGAGAAGCTGCGAGGGATCGCGAAGATCCTCCTCCGCACCTGGCGGAACGACCCGGCCCTCGTCACGGTGATGGTGCGGGAGGTCGCCCGCAGCTCGCAGCTGAGCGGGCAGGTCGACGACCTCCGAGAAGGCCTGCTGATCCTCGAGCGGGTGATCGAGCAGGGTCAGCGCGAGGGGACGTTCCGAGGCGACCTCGATCCGCGGCTCGCGAGCTGGGTCGTCTACGGTGGGCTCGAGGAGATCCTCACCGGCTGGGTCCTCGGGCAGCTGCCGGACGGAGAGGAGGAGGTCGCGCGTGCCGAGCGCACGATCGTCGAGGTCGTCGTCGGCGGCCTCCGCGCGTCCTGACGGCGCCCCCGTCGGCACGATCACCGCGCTCGCGGCGGGTGCCTTCGGGCTGGCGTGGTCGCTGACCACGACCGCCGCGTACCTGCCTCCGCTGATCGAGTCGTTCACCGAGCTCGACGACTCTCGTCGGGCTCATCCTCGCCGCGGAGGGGCTCTTCGCGCTGACCCTCCCGCTCGTGATCGGGCCGTGGAGCGACACGTTTCACACCCCGCTCGGGAGACGCCGGCCGTTCATGCTCGCCGCCCTCGGGCCGATGCTCTTCACGCTCGCGCTGCTCGCGTTCATGCCGAGCCTGTGGACGACCGCGCTGCTGCTCTTCGCGTTCTTCTTCGCGTACTACGTCTACGAGCCGCCGTACCGGGGGCTCTACCCGGACGTCCTCCCGCTCGCCGTGTTCGGTCGGGCGCAGGGCGTCCAGCACGTGTTTCGCGGCGTGGCGCTCGGCGGCGGCCTGATCGGCGGCGGCTTCCTCTTCCATCTCTGGCATCCGGCGCCGTTCCTCGTCGCGGCCGGGTGTCGTCGGGGTCGCCTGCTCCGTCCCGATCGTCCTCGTCCGCGAGGACGGCGGTCACGGACGCGTCTTCGAAGGCGTCGGGACGTACGTCGGGCACTCGTGGCGGGTGCTGCGGCGCAACCCCGACGTCGGACGCTTTCTCGTCGCCAACACGGCGTGGGAGGGGGCGTTCGCGGGTGCCCGCACGTTCGCTGTGCTCTACGTGACGGTCGGTGTCGCACAGCCGCTGACGACGTCGACCGCGGTGCTCGGCGCGGTCGCGGCGGGGTACATCGTCGCCGCCCTCCTGATCGGGCGGGTCGGAGACCGGTTCGGTCTCGCGCGCGTGATCCTCGTGGCCTCCACGATCTACGGCATCGGTCTGGTGTGCGGTGGGTTCGCGACGAGCTGGGAGACCTGGTACCTCGCCGTCGTGTTCGTGGTGGCGATCGCAGGAGGTGCCGTGATGACCCTTGCGTGGGGTCTGCTCTTCAAGCTGATGCCCCCCGGCGACCGCGGGGCGATCTCGGGGCTCGCGACGACGACGAAGGGCCTCGGGCTCCTGATCGGCCCGCTCGTCGCCGGGGCGGCGATCGAGATCCTGCGCGGCCCGCTCTCTGAGACGCAGGGGTATCAGGCCGTGTGGCCAGTGCTCGGCATCCCCGTGCTGGCGGTGCTGCCGTTCGTGGCGATGCTGGTGCGGGCCGAGGCAGGCGTCGACGAGGCCGCGGGCGCGTGAGCGGGCTGACGTGGCCGTGAGTAGGATCGCGCCGATGGCGACGCCGATTCGGGTGCACTACGTCTCGCTCGCTCGCTTTCGCCGAACTCGCTCGGGCCGACGGCCTCGGTCCCCGGGACTCGGCCCTCGCCGTGAGCGACCACGTCGGTCAGCCGCGACGGTGGACGCTGCGGCCGGTGTTCCCCGATGACGATGTCGCGATCGCGGCTGCCGCGGCGCTCGCCACGCGGGCCGAGTCCCTGGCCGGCCGGGCGCCGTCCCTGCTTGCCGAGGGGCGGATGGCCCTGCTCGTCGACGAGCTCGCCGAGGTCGAGCGCGGTCTCGACGAGGTGGACACGTACGTCTCGATGCGACAGTACGCCGATGCGGGCGACGAGGGCGTGCAGTCGGCCGTGGTCGGTGTCCGCGCGGCCACCACACCCGGGCATGCGGCGCTCGAGACGGCGCTCGACGCGTGGCGGGCGCTCACGGACGACGCGGCGGCGCGCGTGCTCGCCGACCCCGCCCTTGCCCCGGCGGCATACCGCCTGGGTCGCGCGCGGACAGAGTCGCGGCACCGGCTCGATCCGTACCGTGGAGGCGACCTGGGCTCTGCGCAACGAGACGGCAAGGGCTCGGTGGGCGAGCCTGCAGGAGCTCGTCGAGGCCGAGGCGCGCGTGGTGTTCGACGACGGGGAGGAGAGCGTGGCTGGGGGATCGGCGACCTCTCGATGGTGCTCCGGCGACCCGACCCCGACCTGCGGCGCGCCGCGTGGGCCGCTCTCGCCGACCTGCGCAGCCGAACCCAGGAGGTCGTCGCGCTTGCCTGGGACGCAGCCGTCGCGGATCGGATCGCGGAGGATCGCCTCCGCGGCCGCGACCATCCCGTGGCCGAGACCCTCGAGCGGGAGGACATGGCCCTGGAGGACTTCGACGCGCTGCTCGACGCCGTCGAGGGCCGGCCATGACGTGCTCCAGACGCTGCTGGACGCGCAGTCGGAGCTGCTCGGCCTCGAGCGCCTGTCGGCCGCAGATCTGGAGGCGCCGATCGCAGGATTCCCTCCACTCGAGTACGACGACGTCGTGCGCGTCGCCCTCGCGGGGCTGCGCTCCCTCGACCCGGTGCTCGAGGCCGACGGTCGCGCGCTGTTCGCGGCTGAGCGGGTCGACGCCGAGCTGCGACCGGGGAAGCAGCCGTACGCCGCCACGTTCGCCACACGACGCGATCCCCCGGCGTTCGTCGGGTTTCGCCAGGTCGGAACCGCCGGAAGCGTGCTCACGCTCGGGCACGAGCTCGGACACGCAGTGGCGCTCGCCAGAGCCGATGCAGCACAGCCTCCGATCGCACGAGGCTGGCCCGGTGTGCTCTTCGAGGTGCCGTCCGTCCTGGTGGAGATCGCGGCCGCCGACGCGCTCGCAGAGGCGTACCCGGCGCACGCGACAGGTGTCCGGCTCGCCCTCGCCCAGAACCTTGCCTGGTCGGTGTTCGAAGCGATGACGTTCTGCCGGGTCGAGCTCGACCTCTACGAACGGCGGAGCCGCGGTGTCGCGGTGACGCCCGGCGCGATCGCCGACGCGTTCCTCCACCGCTTCGGCGATGCGTATGCGCCGGCGATGTCGATCGCCGAGGCCGATGCCGTCGTGCTGGCCGGTGCAAGGGCCGGGTACGCGGTCGGGTCGCGGTTCTATGGCTTCCAGTACGCCGTCGGCGCTCTCGCGGCGCTGGCTCTGCTCGAGCAGCGCTCCGCAGACCCGGCCGGATTCGGGGAGCGGTGCGTGACGCTGCTCGGCCTCGGCCGGAGTGCGGCTCCGGTGGAACAGCTCGCGGGTCTCGGGCTCGATCTCGGCCCGGCAACCTGGGACGCCGGGCTCGAGGCGCTCGCGAGACGCTTCGCGGCGGTCGTTCCGTCTCAGGCCTTGCGCGGGTCGGCCGGGAGCGCTACGCGGCAGACGCCTGCCGACTGAAGGCGATCCGCAGCGCGTCGAGCGCCCGCTCGCGGTGGGCGTCCTGCAGCCGCACAACGCGGTCTCCGTCGCGGGCGGCGACAGCCTCCACGAGCGCCTCGTGTGCCGCGTCGGCCTCGGCAGCCTCGCCGGGCAAGGCGTAGTAGAGCGCGCGGTAGGCCTCGGTCGTGTCCCAGAGCTGATCGATCAGACGCACCAGCGTGGCCGACCCGGCCAGCCCGTGGAGTGCGTCGTGGAAGCGGCGGTTCGCCGCGAGCTGGTCGACGACGTCGGACCGGGTCGCGGCGGCGCGGCACGCGTTCGCCGCCGCTCGAAGCTCCTCGACGTCGGCGTCCGTCGCGTGCGGGACACCGCGTGCCAGAGCGTCCGTCTCGAGCAGTCTTCGGATCCGGTAGATCTCCTCGAGCTCGCCCAGGTCGAGCTCCGTGACCGCATATCCCCGACGGGGGCGGTAGGTGACGAGCCCCTCGCCCGCGAGCGTTCCGAGGGCTTCCCGGATCGGGATGAGGCTCACCCCGACCCGCGTGGCCCATGCCTCCTGGTTCACGCGTTGGCCCGGACGCAGCTCCCCTTCGAGGATCGCCGCACGCAGCGTCGCGACCGCGCGGGCCTGAGCGGTCGGCGTGGGGGCGGCGGCCTCTCGCGGCTCGGTCATCGGCTACCCGATCCGGAACGCCTGCTCGCCCGTCAGCGCATGACCGACGACGAGCGTGTGAACCTCGTGCGTGCCCTCGTACGTGAGGACGCTCTCCAGGTTGTTCATGTGGCGGATCACCGGGTACTCGAGCGTGATCCCGTTCCCACCGAGGATCGTGCGCGCCGACCGGCACACCTCGAGCGCGCCACGGACGTTGCCCATCTTCCCGAGGCTCACGTGCTCGGGGCGGAGTGTTCCCTCGTCCTTCATCCGTCCGATGTGAAGCGCCGTGAGGGTTGCGCGGTTGATCTCGAGCGCCATCTCGGCCAGCTTCTGCTGGGTGAGCTGGTAGGCCGTCAGCGGCCGGGCGAAGACGATGCGCTCCTTTGCGTACGAGAGCGCCTCCTCGAAGCACGCGCGGCCCGCACCGACTGCGCCCCAGACGATCCCGTACCGCGCCTCGTTGAGGCACGAGAGCGGGCCGCGGAGGGTCGAGACCTCCGGGAGCATCGCCTCGGCGGGAACGCGAACGTCCTGGAGGACGAGCTCGGAGGTGACCGACGCGCGCAGCGAGATCTTCTTGTGGATCTCGGGTGCGGTGAACCCGGGCGTCCCCTTCTCGACGATGAAGCCACGCACCTCGCCGTCCTCGGTGCGCGCCCAGACGATCGCGATGTCGGCGATCGTGCCATTCGTGATCCACATCTTCGCGCCGTTCAGGATCCAGTCGGACCCGTCGCGCTTCGCGTGGGTTCGCATCGTTCCCGGATCCGAGCCCGCATCCGGCTCCGTGAGCCCGAAGCAGCCGATCACGTCGCCTGCATGCATCGCCGGGAGCCATCGCTCCTTCTGCTCCTCCGAGCCCCACTTCCAGATCGCGAACATCGCGAGGGAGCCCTGGACGGACACTGCACTGCGGATCCCCGAGTCGCCGGCCTCGAGCTCGAGACAGGCGAGGCCGTACGCGACGGCGCTCGCGCCCGGGAGCCCGTAGCCGTCGAGGTGCATGCCGAAGAGGCCCAGGTCTGCGAGGCCCTTGATCACCTCGCGGGGGAGGATCCCCTGCTCGAACCAGTCGCCCACCTCGGACAGGACGTTGTCGCGGACGAACTGCCGGACGGTGTCGCGGATTGCGCGCTCCTCCTCGCTGAGGAGCGCGTCGATCGCGAGAAAGTCGTGCGGGTCGAGCGTCGTGGGCTGCTCGGCGTGCGTCGTGGCCACGGGACGTACCTCCGGTCGGAAAGGAATCTATAGGAAGATCCCAGTAATTTATAGGAAAGAGCAGATCATGTCCAGTCTTCCGGGAGTGATGCCAGGACGCGCGCCTGCGGCCCTGACGGGCCGCCACCGTGCTCAGGCGCGCCGGGCGTGCCAGCGCCCACCGTCCCGGCCCACGACGAGCGGGACGCCGAAGCACGCCGACAGCAGCTCGTCGGTCACCGTCTCGTCGGCGGCGCCTGCCGCGACGATCCGCCCGTCGCGCAGGAGGAGGGCATGGGTGGTCTCGGACGGGAGCTCTTCCAGGTGGTGCGTCGTCATCACGAGCGCGAGCTCGGGCAGCTCGCCGGACATGCGGTCGAGGGCCGTGAGCAGCGCCTCGCGGCCGGGGAGGTCGACGCCTGCCGCAGGCTCGTCGAGCAGCAGCAGGCGTGGACGGGCCATCAGCGCCCGCGCCACGAGCGTCCGGGCGCGCTCCCCCTGGGAGCAGTCCCTGAGCCTGCGCTGCGCGAGCCGTGCCAGCCCGAAGGTCGCGATCAGCTCGCGTGCGCGCTCGAAGTCACCCTGTGTCATCCGCTCGAGGAACAGGCCGATCGTCCCCGTCGCCCCGGTGCGCACGGCCTCTTCCACGGTGATCCCTGCCGAGAGCCGCAGGGCGTCACGGACGTCGACGTGGCCGATCTCCGCGCGCAGCGACGGGACGTCGGTCCGTCCGAGCGTCCTGCCGAGCACCTCGGCTCTGCCGCGGCTCGGGAACGAGACGGCTCCTGCCACGCCGAGCAACGTCGTCTTGCCTGCGCCGTTCGGGCCGAGGAGCGCCCACCTCTCGCCCGGCCGAA
The DNA here is from genome assembly GCA_963849125.1 of uncultured Actinomycetes bacterium. Taxonomy (GTDB): domain Bacteria; phylum Actinomycetota; class Thermoleophilia; order Gaiellales; family Gaiellaceae; genus Gaiella. The sequence goes on from CAWKGI010000025.1 coordinate 370,610, forward strand.
CCGTCCAGTCGACGTCCTGGACGAGGGGGATGCGTACGCCGGCAGCGGCGTGCCAGTGCCACACCGAGACGCCCTCGAGCCGGAGCGCCGACGCTTGACCGGGTGTCGATCCTCCCTCTACACTCATTGACTGACCAGTCAATCGACGGATCCGGACCGGGATCCGACGCCGAGGAGCACCCGCCGATGGCCACGATCGAACGCCCTGTCGAGCCCACCACCGCGAGCGGAGTGTCCTTCGCGCTGACCGCCGAGCAGCGTGAGCTGCGGGCGCTCGCACGCGAGTTCGCGGAGAAGGAGATCCGGCCGCACGCGGCCGAGCACGACGAGAAGCAGACCCATCCGACCGACATCATCGCGAAGGCGCACGCGCTCGGGCTGCTGAACCTTCACGTGCCCGCGGCGCTCGGCGGGGCGGAGCTCACGTGCTTCGACGGGATGCTCGTCGGCGAGGAGCTCAACTGGGGGTGTTCCGGCATCGGAACGTCGATCGTGGCCAATGGGCTGGCCGCCGGCCCGATCCTCGTCGCGGGCACCGAGGCCCAATGCAAGGAGTGGCTCGGCCCTCTCGTCGAGGAGCCGATCCTCGGATGCTTCGGGCTGACCGAGCCGGGCGCCGGGTCGGACGTGTCCGGCATCCAGACGACAGCCGAGCGTCGAGGCGACGCGTACGTGATCAACGGCTCGAAGATGTTCATCACCAACGCGGGTCACGCATCGTGGATCGTCTGCTTCGCGTCGACCGATCGCTCGAAGGGGCACAAGGGGCTCTCGGCCTTCGTCGTGCCCATGGACGCAGACGGGGTGACGATCGAGCGGAAGCTCGACAAGATGGGCCAGCGGGCGACCGACACGTCGGCCGTCGCCTTCCAGGACGTCGTGATCCCGGCCGCGAACCGCCTGGGCGAGGAAGGCGAGGGCTTCAAGATCGCGATGCAGACCCTCGACTTCACGCGCCCGGGGACCGCGATCGGCGCGGTCGGCGTCGCGCAGGCGGCGTTCGAGCTGGCGGTCGACTACGCGAAAGAGCGCGTGCAGTTCGGGATGCCCATCGCGATGAACCAGGGCGTGAACTTCCTCGTGGCCGACATGGCGACCGAGATCGAGGCGGCCCGTCTGCTCTGCTGGCAGGCGGCGTGGATGATCGACGCCGGGCACGGTCGCAAGGCGACGAAGTACTCGTCGTTCGCCAAGCGGTTCGCAGCAGACACGGCGATGAAGGTGACCACGGACGCCGTCCAGGTCTTCGGCGGGTACGGCTACATGAAGGAGTACCCGGTCGAGAAGCTCATGCGCGACGCCAAGCTCTTCCAGATCTACGAGGGCACCTCGCAGATCCAGCGCCTCGTGATCGCGAAGGAGATCTTCCTGCCGAAGGGCTAACCCTTCCTCGGTCGCCCCGCCGAGGCCACCGGTTCGTCTCTCCTTCGGGGCCGTATCCACTCGCGGCGCTCCGGTAGTCTCTGCCGTTCGTGTCCGCTCAGGCCTCGACCCCGCGTCGGGCGGCGCGTTCCCGTCGTACGTCCCGGTACGTGGTGCGCCGCACGGCACTCGCCGTCGCCCTGCTCGCAGGGCTCGCATTCGTGCTCGGACTCGTCTTCGGCGGGTCGCCCCAGCGCCTTGCGGCGGGCACCGAGATCGCTGGTGTCGACGTGGGGGGTCTCACCACCTCAGCCGCGCAGGCCGAGCTCGAGCGGCGCGCGCGCGAGGTCGAGAGGATCCCGATCCGTTTCACGGCCGGTGGCGAGTCCTGGACGCTCTCCGCGAGCCAGCTCGGCGTGAAGGCCGACTGGGGCGCCGCAGTCCGTGCAGCGGGTGCGGAGAGCGACGGCTTTCGCCCGGTGCGCGGACTTCGCAGGATCCAGACCCGGCTCTTCGGCGCGCGTCTCGAGCCGACGGCCTCGTCGTTCGAGTCGGTCGTCGCCTACGAGATGCGCGAGATCGCCCGTGCCGTCGACGTTGCCGCCTCCGAGCCCGCCCTCCGGCGCAGGGGCCTCGCGATCGCCGTGACGTCTGGGCGGCCGGGCGTACGGCTCGATACGGAGGCTGCGACTGCGGTGATGGTGCGCTCACTCGCTGCGCTCGACCGAGGGGAACCTGTCGCGCTTCCGGTCGTCACCGAGTCGCCACGCCTCGACGTCTCCGATCTCGAGACTCCGGCCGAGCAGGCGCGCGTTGCGCTCTCCGCACCGCTCGTTCTGACCGCCGGCCTGACCCGCTGGCGCATCCCTAGGTGGGAGCTCGCGCGCATCGTGCGGCTTCCCTCAGAAGGGCGAACCGGCCTCGACCTTGCGGGGCCTGGCGCCGATCGCTGGATCGCGCGCCTCCAGTCTCGGGTGAATCGACCCGCGCGTGATGCGACGTTCCGGGTGAGGCCCGGCGGCATCGAGGTCGTGCCTGCGGCGTACGGTCGTGCGCTCGACGTCGGCGCGTCGGTCGACGCCGTCCGCAAGGCGATCGTCGAGCCCGACCAGAGGGTCGTCGCGCTCGCAGTTCGCTCAGCGCCACCCGAGCGCTCGACGGCCGAGGCGAAGGCGATGGGGATCACCGGTGTCGTCGGGTCGTACACGACGACGTACGGCGGCTCGGAGGATCGGCTCGCGAACGTGCGGCTCGTCGCCGACCTCATCGACGGGGCGCTCGTCGCCCCGGGCCAGACCTTCTCCTTCAACGCGACGACGGGCGAGCGCAACGCCGCCAAGGGCTTTCGTGAGGCACCGGTGATCATCAACGGCGAGATCACGAGCGGCATCGGCGGCGGGGTGTGCCAGGTCTCGACGACGCTGTTCAACGCGGCTTTCGAGGCCGGTCTCCCGATCGGCGCACGGACGAATCACGCGCTCTACATCAGCCACTACCCCCTCGGGCGTGACGCGACCGTCAACTACCCGGACATCGACCTGACCTTCTCGAACGACACGAAGCGCTGGATCCTGGTGCGGACGTTCGTCGGTGCCGGCTCGCTCACCGTCAACCTGTACGGGACGCCTCAGAGGAGGAAGGTCGAGAGCGAGACCGCCCCGCTCACCGTGACCGGAAAGGTGCCGATCGAGCGAACCGCCGATCCGACGCTGCTGAAGGGCACGCAGGGTGATCGACCAGGTCGGCGCGCCACCGCGCGAGACGCGGGTCGTACGGCGCGTCTACGACCCGTCCGGAGAGCTCCTCTACGAGAACACGTGGGCGTCGTTCTACCGATCGGAGCCGACGCTCGTTCGCGTCGGCACGAAGCCGCGACCCGAGGCGCCTGCCCCGCCCAAGCCGGTTCCGCCGACGAGCGGGAGCCTCGGCCCGCCCGGCGTCGGAGACCCCCCTGCCGCGTCGACGACCCCGGCGCCTAGCGCAGGCTCGGCGGCGTCGGCTCGGCGTTGACGATCGCCTCGACGAGCCAGCCGGGGACACGCGTGGGCCTGTAGGTCTCCCGGTCGACCGTGGCATGGAGGGTCGCGGCCGCTCGCGATGCGCTCGCCGCCGCGCTCGACCAGGTACTCGTAGCGGAACCGCGCACCCCTGATCCCCGAGCACCTGACCCAGATCGTCAGGACGTCGTCGAACTCGGCCGCCTGGTGGTAGGTGACCTCGACCCCCGTCGTCAGCGCCTCGATGCCGCGCGCGCGGATCGCCGGATATCCGCCGGCGTTGCTGGGCGAGGTAGGCGACGCGCGCCTCCTCGATCCAGACGACGTACGAGGCGTGGTGTGCGATCGCCTGCGCGTCGGTCTCCGCGAAGCGGACGCGAACCCGGTGGGAGAAGCCATAGCCGTCCATCGGACGCGAGCGTACTGCCCGCACGCTCCCGCCGGCGTCGGTCGGGCGGTTGCCTCGGAGTGGTGCAGACCGGCATCATCTCTCCATGAGGAGCCGCGCCGCCCTCGCGGCGGCAGTCGTCGTACTGGCGGGGATCGGTCTGCTCGTGCTCCTGCACGGTCAGAGCGGGAGCACGAGGAGCGACCCGCGTGACGATGCCGTTCCGGCCGTCTCGGCCGTTCCCGCACATGATCCGCCACCGGCGGGGGCGGTTGCCGCCGCCCCGGTGCGCTGCGTCGCCGGAACGGTCCGTCGCGTGGGATCGGGCACAGCCGCCATCGCCGCGGTCGTCATCCGGCCGACGATCGCGCGACGTTCACCGGGAGGCGCCGCGATCACCAGGTTGGATCTGCGCAACGTCAACGGCGTGCGCACCGTGCTGGGGGTGCGCGGCGCGCGCCTGGGCGCGGACTGCCGTCCGAGCTGGTATCACGTCCAGCTCCCGCTCCGGCCGAACGGCGCGACCGGGTGGGTGCGCGCTCGTGACGTGCGGCGGTTCGTCGTGGACACCAGGGTCGTCGTCGACCTCTCCGACAGGCTCGTCTCCGTCTACCGACGGCGGCGAGCGCGTGCTGCGCATGCGCGCCGGCGATCGGGAAGGCGTCGACCCCGACGCCGACGGGGAGCTACTACGTCAACCAGCGGCTCCTGGCGGCCGACCCCACTGGCCCGTGGGGCCCGGGCGGCGTCGGCGTCTCGGCGTTCTCGCCGGTTCTCGTCGACTGGGCTCAGGGAGGGCCGATCGCGATCCACGGGACGAACCAGCCCTATCTCATCGGCGGACGCGGTCTCGAACGGCTGTGTCCGCGTCTCGAACTACCACCTGCGCCAGCTCATGGACATCGCGACCGAAGGAACGCCGGTCCTGATCCGCGCGTGACGGGGCTGCCGTGGTACAACGAGGATATGGCGACGAAGCGCGCATCGGGCGACACGCTGGGCGACCTCGCAAGTCGCGGGCAGGAGACGCTTCAGCGGATCACGGAGCTTCCCGGCGGCACGACCGCGCTGAGGGCGTTCAACGACCTTCGCACTGCGAGTCGACGACCTCGGCAAGCGGGTGCGGGGCATCGAGGCGCTCGAGGCGCGGATCGCGCGTCTGGAGAAGGACGTCGCAGCGCTCAAGCGCGCCCAGAAGCCCGCGCCCAAGGCGCCTGCTCGCAAGGGCACCTGAGCCGAGTCCGGCCGCCAGGCCCCGTCACGACGCCGTTGCGCGCGGCACGCGAAGCCGGAGCGCGCGAGGGAGCAGCTCGAAGCCGACAGGCGTCGTTCCCGGCTGCTCACCGTCGATCTCGACGGGCACCTGGCCGTCGCTCGTGACCGTCACGCGAGCCCCTCGGAGCAGCTCCGCCTTCGGATGCGGAAGGTGCGTCCCCCGGTAGATCTTGGGCATCGTTCTCACCAGATCGCCCTTCGTGACGTCACCGATCGTCAGGACGTCGAACAGCCCGTCGTCCGGGCTTGCGTCCGGGCACATCTGCATCCCACCTCCGAAGAACCGCCCGTTCGCGACGATCACGTCGAACATGCGTCCTGAGCGCTCCTCGTCGTCGACCGTGACGACGAGATCGGTCGCAGACCAGCGCGCGAACACGGCGAACGTCGCGAGAAGGTACGACGCCTTCCCGCCGAGCGCCTTCGTCGTCTCGTTCGCACGCTGGGCGATCGCGCCGCTCATCCCCGCGCTCGCGACGTTGACGAAGACCGCGCTCGCCTCGGCGCCGTCCCAGGTGCGATAGGTCACGCGTCCGGCGTCGACTTCGCGCACGGCGCCGTCGAGCGCGATCGCGGCTGCCTCCTCGACGCCTCGCGGGATCCCGAACGTCCGCACGAAGTCCCACCCGGTGCCTCGCGGGATGATCGCGAGCTCCGGCGGCTCGGAGATGCCTGCGAGACCGTTCGCGACCTCGTTGACGGATCCGTCACCGCCGACCACCACGAGCTGCGTCGCGCCGTCGAGCGCAGCCTCGCGTGCCAGCTCGCCCAGGTGCCCGGGGCGCTCGGAGAAAAGCGCGTCTCCGCGCAGCCCTGCCGCCGCTGCCCGTCGCGCGAGCTCGGGCCACCGTCGTCCGGTCGACCCGTTCGCGGAAGCGGGGTTGACGAGGAACAGGCGCTTGCCACCCTGCGGGTGGGAAGCGCCAGAGGCTCCGGGAGCGTTCACGCGCGTGATTCTGGCACTTCGGCGCAGCCGAGATGCCCTAGATGGTTGATCGGTGATTCCAGCGCGCCCGAGTGAGGGCCCGCACGCTGCGCGCTGCTTGGTGCAGGGCCCTCCTTGAGGACACCCGAATCACCGAACAACCATCTACGCCGTGACGGTGTGCAGTGCGAGCTCGGTCATCTGATCGACTGCCGCCCGCATCTCGTCGTCGGTGATCCGGATGAACTCCCCGTCCACGACGATGTCGCTTACGAGCAACATGCAACCGGCCTGGATCCGGCGGAGCGCGCCCAGCGTGAAGAGCACGGCCGCTTCCATCTCGACCGCGAGAATGCCCCGTTCCGACCAGCGGGCCGCCAGTCCGGGATCGGGGTTGTAGAAGATGTCGCTCGAGACGATCGGCCCGACGCGCACCTTCTTCCCGAGGCCCTTCGCCTGGTGCACGGCCTCGTGGACGAGGCCGAAGTCTGCAGTGGGCGCGTGGGGCTCGCCGCCGACGTAGTGCGAGGCCGTCGAGTCCGCGGGTGTGGCCGAAAGCGCGACGATGAGATCGCCCATGGTCATGCCCGGCTGGAGCCCTCCGCACGTCCCGACGCGCAGGATCTTCTTCACGCCGAGCTGGACGAGCTCCTCGATCACGATCGCCGCGGACGGGCAGCCCATGCCGCTCGTCTGGACGGACACCGGCTTGCCGTCGAACGTCCCCGTGTATCCGAGCATCCCGCGCTCGCCGTTGCGCTGGACGACGTCCTCCATGAAGGTCTCGGCGATGTACTTGGCCCGGAGCGGATCGCCTGGGAGGAGGCAGGCTTCCGCGTAGTCGCCGGGGTTCGCCCTGACGTGGATTGGCATGCGCGCACCCTACGTGCTCACTCGTAGACTCGTGACCGATGCCGACGCTCGTCGAGCCCACCCGTGACCAGATCCTGCGCTTCTGCGCCGACGATCCCGTCGAGCGCGTCTTCCTCGAAGACGTCGCCCGACGCGGCCACGGTCGTTTCGCCGGCCTTCTCGGAGACGATGACGACGCCCTCCGGGGTCTCTGCCACCTCGGCACGAACGTCGTGCCCTCCGGGGACGGATGCGCCGCGTTCGCAGGGCTTGCTGTGAAGTCGTCGCCGCGCATGCTCATCGGCGAGGCGCGCGCTGTGACCGACCTCTGGGACGCTGCGCGACGTCGGTTCGGAAGCCCTCGCGAGGATCGACCTGGTCAACCGGTCTACGTGATGACCGAGGCCCCGGAGCGTCGAAGCCACGGGGTTGAGGCTCGCCAACATGGGCGACCTCGAACGCCTGCTCCCGGCCTGCGCCGCTGCGCATCGGCTCGAGCTCGGCGTGGATCCGATGCGGCGTGATCCCAACGGGTTCCGCTGGCGGACACGCGCGCAGATCGAGGAGGGGCGGTCCTGGCTGTGGGAGGAGGATGGCGTGATCCTGTTCAAGGCCGAGGCCTCGGCGTGGACGGCGTCTGCCGTCCAGCTGCAGCAGGTCTGGACCGATCCTGCCGCAAGGCGAAAGGGGTACGGGGCACGCGGCCTGCGCGATCTCGTACGACGGCTGCTCGACGAGGTGCCGGCGGTCTGCCTCTTCGTCCGCACCGACAACGCCCCGGCGATTCGACTGTACGACTCGATCGGGATGCGTCACGTCCTGGACTACCGCAGCGTGCTGCTGTGAGGCGGCTGCTGCTCGTACGGCATGGGCACGCGGCGTCGAACGAGCAGGACGTCGTCAGCTCGACACCGCCGGGTGGGGGCCTGTCGGACGTCGGGGTCGCCCAGGCGCAGGCGCTGCGTGACGCAGCTCGCGCGCGAGCCCATCGAGATCGGTGTCTCCAGCCGGCTCGAGCGCACGCGCCAGACGCTCGAGCTCGCCCTGGGGGAGCGGCAGATCGAGCGCGTCGTGCAGCCGCTCCTCGACGAGATCGCCTTCGGCGCCTTCGAGGGAGGGCCGCTCGCCGCATACCGCGACTGGGCCTGGTCGACGCCGCCGCAGGTGGCCCCGCCCGGTCACGGTGAGAGCCGGGTTGCGGCCGCTCTGCGGGTCGCCGCGGCTCTGGAGGCCTTGCTCGCGCGTCCGGAGGAGGTCGTGCTCGCGGTCGGACACGCCTTGCCCCTGCGCTATGCGCTCGACGCGGCAGATGGGCTCGATCCGTCTGCGCGCATCACGCCCGTGCCGCACGCGGCAGCCCATAGCCTCGATCGCGCCTCCGTCGAACGTGCGGCGTCGCGGCTGCAGCGCGTGGGCCGCGGCTCCGAGCTTCGCGCCCTACAGGGGGTGATCGGTGCTCGTAGCCGGACGCACGATTCCCCCGGACGGGGCATCGCTGCGCTACCCCCGCGATACGATGATGGTGGAGATGCGGCGTCTCACGCACCTGCTCGCGGTGGCTGCGACCGTCGTGGTCGCGTCTGGTGGCGGCCGGGTGCGGCGGCCCGGAGCAGGCGCTCCCACAGCTCGAGAGCCTTGCCGCGGTGTCCTCCGCGACCAAGGCCGCCGACAGCTTCGGGTTCGCGTTGGAGGTGCGCCAGCAGATGCTCGGGATGGACCTCGAGATCCTCGCCGACGGCGCGTTCGACAACACGGCGCAGCGCGGCAAGATGCACATGGACCTTTCGTCCTTCGCGAAGCTGATCGGAGGCTTCGGAGAGGCGTTCGGCGCCAAGAAGGGCGACCTTCCACCCGAGCTCTCCGACCCGGACGCGTGGAAGCTCGACATCGTCCTCGACGGCAAGGAGATGTACCTGCGGGCGCCGTTCCTCGACTCGCAGCTCGGCGGCAAGCATTGGGTCGGGGGAGACCTCGAGCAGATCGCAAGGAGCAGGGGTGGGAGCATCGATCTGGGCGGGTTCGCTGCGACCGACCCGCGGGATGCGCTCGATGCGCTCGAGGCGGTCTCGGGCGATCTCGAGGCCGTCGGTCGTGAGGAGGTGCGCGGTGTCGAGACCACGCACTACCGGACGACGCTCGACCCCGCGAAGCTCGCCGACGCGATGCAACAGGCGGGTGGCTCGTCCAGACCTCCTCTCGGGCCTCACGGGGGCCATGGCGCAGGTCGACGTCGCCGACGTGCCGATCGACGTGTGGGTCGACGACGAGGGCCTGCTCCGGAAGTACGAGATCGAGGCCGACCTCGAGCAGGGCGGCCAGACGTTCTCCACCTCCGTCGGACTCGAGCTCTTCGACTACGGCGAGCCTGTCGCCGTCGACCTGCCGGACGCAGCCGACGTCGCAGACCCGACGGCGTTGCAGAACCTGCGCTGACCCGACCTCTGCGTCGGCCACAATGGGTCGATGCGCGACGTCCTCGAGCGGGTCTCGGCCCAGATCGCCCGGCAGGAGCTGCTCGCGCCCGGTGAGCCCGTGACCTGTCTCGTCTCGGGGGGAGCGGACTCGACGTGCCTCTGGGACGCGCTACGCCGGCTCGGCCACCCCGTCCGTGCGGTGCACGTGCACCACGGCGTCCGAGGCGCGGACGCCGACGCCGACGCCGACCACTGCGCGGCGGTGCTGGGCGCGGAGGTCGTCCGCGTCGCGCCGGAGAACACCGAGGCGGGGATGCGCGACGCGCGGTACGCCGCCACCGCCGGCTTCGGGACGCGTGCGACCGGCCACACCGCGAGCGACCAGATCGAGACCGTGCTGCTCCGCCTCGTCGCGAGCGGCTCGACCCGCGGGATCAGGCCGCGACGGCGCGACGGCGTCGTTCGTCCACTGCTGACCGTCTGGGGTGAGGAGACGAGGTCGTACTGCCGCGCCGCCGGCCTCGACTGGCGCGAGGATGCGACGAACCCGACCACGAAGCGCGGCCTCGTGCGCTCCACGATCCTGCCGCTCCTCGAGCAGCTCGATCCCCGGGCGCGGGCCGGCTTGCTGGCGGCGGCGCAGGAGCGTCCGCGGCTCCCGCGTGGCCTGGAGCGCACGCTCGCGGAGCTGCTCGCCTCGCGCGAGGGCTCGGCGCACGCGGATCTCGGCGGTGGCGTCCGCGGCGTCCGCGAGTACGACGAGCTGCGGCTCGAGGGCACGATCGAGTGGGGGCCGTGGCGGCTGTCGTCCGCTGCGCCAGGGCTCGTCGTTCGGACACGCCGGGAGGGGGATCGGCTCGCAGGGCGCCGCAAGAAAGTGCAGGATCTGCTCGTGGACGCAAAGATCCCTCGTGGGGCTCGCGCGCAGTGGCCGATCGTCGCGCTTCCCGAGGGGGCCGTCGTCGCCGTGCCGGGCGTCGCCGCCGCACCCGGCTGGGAGGGTGTCGTGCGCGTGGAGCGGGACGGAGCGCATGAGCGACGTGCACGCCGATGTCGGCGACGTCCTGGTCGACGAGGAGGCGCTTCGTCTCCGCGTCGCCGAGCTCGGCGCAGTCATCTCCGCCGACTATGCCGGGCGCGACCTGCTGCTCGTCGGCGTCCTCAAGGGCGCGGTCTTCTTCATGGCCGACCTCATGCGCGAGCTCACGATCCCGTGCGAGATCGACTTCATGGCGATCTCGAGCTACGGCGCCGGCACGGACTCGTCCGGGGTCGTCCGGATCCTGAAGGATCTCGACCTCAACATCGCGGGGCGCGACGTCCTCGTCGTCGAGGACATCATCGACTCCGGCCTGACGCTCTCGTACCTGATGCGCACGCTCAGGGCCCGGGGCCCACGATCGCTCGAGATCTGCGCGCTGCTCACCAAGCCCGAGCGCCGCGAGATCGACGTCCCCGTCCGCTACGTGGGCTTCGAGATCCCGAACAGGTTCGTGATCGGGTACGGCCTCGACTACGCGGAGCGCTACCGGAACCTGCCCTACATCGGTGTGCTGCGCGACGAGCTGATCCCCGGTGGCGCGCCACTAGCTCACTCGGCACGGAGCCGGTTCCGCGTCGGTTCGAGCCGCTCCCGGGTCGTTGCGCCGAGCGTTGCGCGCTCGGTCGCGCGGCGCGGTGACCGGACGGCACGCTGCTACCCTCCGACAACGGTGAATCGCTTCTTCCGCAGCGCGCTGTTCCCGCTCGTCGTGATCGTCCTGCTCGTGTTTCTCGCGAGCGAGACGCTCATCCCCACAACGGGGCAGCGACACGAAGATGACCTACTCGGAGCTGATCCAGCAGTCGAAGAACGGCGGGGTCGAGTCGCTCGTCTTCAATCCGAACCGCCAGCAGATCACGGCCACGCTCACCGGCGGCGACAAGGTGAAGGTCTACTACCCGTCGCCGCAGTCCCAGGCCGAGTTCCAGAAGACCCTCGAGGCCCAGAACGTCAAGTTCGACTCGAAGGGAACCGGCTCGAGCGCCTGGTGGACGCTGCTCTCGACGCTCCTGCCGTTCGTGCTGCTGATCGGCTTCTGGATCTTCCTGATGAACCAGATGCAGGGCGGCGGCTCGAAGGTGATGAGCTTCGGCAAGAGCCGGGCCAAGCGCATGTCGCCCGACTCGCCCGAAGGTCACGTACAAGGACGTGGCGGGCGCCGACGAGGCGGTCGAGGAGCTCCAGGAGATCAAGGAGTTCCTCGAGAACCCGAAGAAGTTCCAGGCGCTCGGGTGCGCGCATCCCGAAGGGCGTGCTGCTCTACGGCCCTCCCGGCACCGGCAAGACGCTCCTCGCGCGCGCGACTGCCGGCGAGGCCGGGGTGCCGTTCTTCTCGATCTCCGGCTCCGACTTCGTCGAGATGTTCGTCGGCGTCGGCGCCTCGCGCGTGCGCGACCTGTTCGAGCAGGCCAAGCAGGCGAGCCCCTGCATCATCTTCATCGACGAGATCGACGCCGTCGGTCGTCACCGCGGCGCGGGCATGGGCGGCGGCCACGACGAGCGCGAGCAGACCCTCAACCAGCTCCTCGTCGAGATGGACGGGTTCGAGCTGAAGGACAACATCATCCTGATCGCGGCCACGAACCGCCCCGACATCCTCGACCCCGCCCTGCTGCGCCCCGGCCGCTTCGACCGGCAGATCGTCGTCGACCGGCCCGACCGGAAGGGTCGGCAGCAGATCCTCGAGGTTCACTCGAAGGGCAAGCCGCTCGCGACGCGAGATCGATCTCGACGTGCTCGCCGCCTCGACCCCGGGCTTCACCGGCGCCGACCTGGCGAACGTCATCAACGAGGCGGCGCTCCTCGCCGCGCGCCGCGGCAACAAGGTGATCGGTCAGAACGAGCTCGAGGAAGGGATCATGCGCGTGATCGCCGGCCCCGAGAAGAAGTCGCGGCTCTTCTCCGAGAAGGAGCGGAAGATCACGGCGTACCACGAGATGGGCCACGCGATCGTCGGCTTCTACCTCGAGGGCACCGACGAGGTGCACAAGATCTCGATCGTCAGCCGCGGGCAGGCGCTCGGCTACACGATCTCGCTGCCGACCGAGGACCGCTACCTGACGACCAAGGGCTCGCTCATGGCGCAGATGGCGATGACCCTCGGCGGACGTGCGGCCGAGGAGCTCGTCTTCAACGAGGTCACGACCGGTGCCGCGAACGACATCGAGCGCATCACCGCGACGGCGAAGTCGATGATCATGCGGTTCGGGATGAGCGAGAAGCTCGGTCCCCGCGTCCTCGGTCGCAATCACGACATGCCGTTCCTCGGTCGGGACATGGGCGCGGAGCCGGACTACTCCGAGGAGATCGCCCGCGAGATCGACGACGAGATCCGTCGGGTGATCGAGGAGGCGCACGACATGGCGACGACCACGCTGCGCGAGCACATGGACGAGCTCCATCTCCTCTCGGCGATCCTCATCGAGCGCGAGACGGTCGACAAGGATCAGTTCGAGCGGCTGCTCGCGGGTGAGGCCGAGGAGTCGGTCTTCGCCGAGGTCGACGCCGCGAAGGAAGAGCCGGCCGAGCCCGAGGCCAAGGACAAGCCTGCCCCGAAGCCGGCTCCGCGTGCGCTGCCCGGTGCGGCGATGCAGCCGCCGCCCGATCCGGCCGATCTAGCGCCGTCCCCGCCGCAGCGTGCGCGCTCCGGGAGCGGGTTCCGGGCTCGCGAGGTCGTCGGCCGTGGTGGCCACGTATCCTGCGGCGATGTTCGTGCCCGCGAGCTTCGAGCCGCCCGCCGGCCTGGTCGACCGACGCCTTCGTGCTCGTCCCGCTCGGCCCCGAGCACAACGCCCGTGACTACGACGCATGGGCGTCGAGCGTCGCCCACATCCACGCGACTCCTGGCTTCGACGACCGCGGCGAGGACTCCTGGCCGCACCCGATGACGCTCGAGGAGAACCTCGCGGACCTGGAGATGCACGCCAGGCACTTCCGGACGCAGAGACGGGTTCACCTACACCGTGCTCGACCCGGCCGACGACGAGGTGCTCGGGTGCGTCTACATCTACCCGGATCGAGCGGGTGACGCGGATGCGCACGTCCGCTCGTGGGTGCGCTCGACGCGGGACGAGCTCGACCGTCCGCTCTGGCTCGCCGTGCGCGCGTGGCTCGCGTCCGACGCGTGGCCGTTCGCGCACGTGCGCTACGCCGAGCCGCGAGCCTAGCCTCGGGCACCGCCGCGCCGGGCGGCGAGGGCTCGGCTACCTGTCGAGGTCCTCGACCGGACGGGCCAGGCGCGCGACGAGCGACAGCGCCGCCAGCGCTGCGAGCACGCCGACCAGCCTCGACGAGGATGCCGTCCGTCCGTGCGAGATCGACGATCGCGAGCAGCGCGCCGCCGAGAGCCAACGCACCGATCGACGCGAGCGAGATCCAGGCCAGCCTCCGCCAGCGACCTCCCGGCTCGTCGGGACTCGTCGTCCGGAGCTCGATCGACCAGTCGACGAGCCCTGCGATCGCGACGAGGCACGCGGCGAGGACGGCTGCTCGACCGTCGAGGGGCGGATGGTCGACCGCCAGGAGCGTCGCGTAGGCGGCGGCGGGCAGGACGACGCGGCGGGGAGAGCCGGCGACCAGACGAGCGCTGCGGCGACCGCCACCGCGCCCGTGAGCCCGATCCCGAGGACGGCCGCACGGATCGTGTCGCTGGACTCCGCGCGCGAGCCAGACCGCCACTCCGAGCGCGACAGCGACCGCGGCCAGGCCGGCGCTCTACCGCCGGATGCATGCGGCGCGTGACGTCGGAACGATCTCACCCCCTCCAGTGCGACGTCGAGCGGTGTGTCGTCGCCGAGGGTCGTGACCGCGACGCCCAGTCTCTCGAACCGAGAGCGCAGCTCCTGACGCTGGAGCGTCCAGATCCGGTGCGCGATCTGCTCGAGCGGCAGCGTGCCCGGCGTCACGTGCGGCTCGGGCGAGACCTCGACGACGACGAGGTCGTGGCCTCTGGCGCGCAGGTCGAGCAGGGCCGAGATCGATCGCTCGTCGAGGAGCGGCGACACGGCGATCACGAGCGCGCGCGGTGGCAGCGTGCGGGCGGGGATCACGTTGATGTCCTTCCAGGCGTACGAGAACTCGACGCCCGTCTCGAGCAGCGCATCGACCAGCCGGTAGCGCTGCGCCATCCCGCCCCCAGGCTCGAGCCAGCGCAGGATCCCGCCGAACGTCACGAGACCCACGCGGTCGCGGCGCTCGAGGAAGCGTGCGGACAGCGTCGCCACGACGCGAACTGCATGCTCGAGCGTCCCCTCGTCCGACTCGCGGGCCTCGGCGAAGCTGTCGAGGAAGAGGACGACGTCCGCGTTCCGCTCCGGATGTCGCTCGTTGACGACGAGCGTCGCGCGGCGTGCGCTCGCACGCCAGTTGACGGATCGAAGCCGATCTCCGGTCACGAACGGACGGGTATCTGCGAACTCCACGCCCTCGCCGCGGAGACGGGCAACCTCGCTGCCGGTGGTCGACTGCGTGTGCGCGGGCGAGACGAGGGCGCGCAGCTGCTCGGGCCGCGGGTAGACCTTCAGTCGGTGCGGCCGCTCGATCCGTCCTTCCCAGCGGACGAGACCGAGCCGGTCGCGGGAGCGCAGGCGCACGTCTCCGACGGTGACCGATCCCCATCGGGTGAGACGGAGGGTCAGCGGCAGCTCGCGCTCCTCGCCGGGCTGCAGGTGGATGGCGATGGGAACGACTGCGTCGACGATCTCGACGCCGCGGGGCGCGACGATCCCGATCTCGAGGCGTTCGACGCCGGTCTCCGAGCGGACGGTGAGCAGCCCGGCGAGCTCGTCACCCTCGAGGGCCCGCTCGCTGTCGAACGAGCAGCCACGCACGGACGTCCGGGCGCACTGCGCGGAGACCGAGTCCCGCTGCGAGCGCGAACGGCGCTGCGACCACGACCGAGCTCCGCACGCCGGAGGGCGAGCGCAGCGACGAGGCCGATCGCCGCGACCAGCGTCGCCGTGGGAAGGAGTGGGCCGGCGTACCTGCTCACGCGGGAGGCGCGGCGTCATCGGTGCTCGGGCGTCGGCACCTCGTCGAGGACGTCGGCGACGACGTCGTCGCCCGTCCGTCGCTGCACCCAGAGCTCGGGTCGCAGGACGAGGCGATGCCCGAGCGCAGGCACGGCGATCTCCTTCACGTCGTCGGGGGTCACGAAGTCCCGTCCGGCGAGGGCGGCGCGACACCGCGACAGCTTCAGGAGCGCGAGGGAGCCCCGAGGGCTGGATCCGACAGCGAGGGACGTGCTTCGCCGCGTCGCGGCGACGAGTGCGACGACATACCGCCCGATGCTCTCGTCGACGTGCACGCCCTCGACGGCCTGCTGCATCTCGCGCAGGAGCTCCCTGTCGACGACCTGGGTCAGCTCGACCTCGTCTGCTCGCCGCTCGATGCGTCGCGCGAGCATCTCCCACTCGTCGTCCTCCGACGGGTAGCCGAACCCGGCGCGGAGGATGAAGCGATCGAGCTGCGCCTCCGGCAGGGGGTAGGTGCCCTCGTACTCGATGGGGTTCTGGGTCGCGAGCACGAGGAACGGCGGCTCGAGTGCGTGCGTCGTCCCGTCGATCGTGACCTGCCGCTCCTGCATCGCCTCGAGCAGCGCTGCCTGGGTCTTCGGTGGGGCGCGGTTGATCTCGTCTGCCAGGAGGAGGTTGGCGAAGACCGGGCCGGGGCGGAACTCGAAGACCGCGTCGCGCTGGTTCCAGATCGACGATCCGGTGACGTCCGAAGGGAGGAGGTCGGGCGTGAACTGGACGCGCGCGAAGCGCAGGCCCGTGACGGTTGCGAAGGAACGAGCGGTGAGGGTCTTGGCGAGCCCGGGCACGTCCTCGAGCAGGACGTGCCCGTCGGCGAGGAGCCCGAGGAGGACGAGCGCGAGCCGCTCGCGCTTGCCGACGACCGCCCGCTCGACCTCGTCGAGGATGCGGTTGCCGAGGTCGGCGACCTCGCTTCAGCTCCACGCGAGACGCTCCAGGTCGGATACTGCCACCGTGATCCGGTCGCGCGGCATGCCCTGACCCCCGCGGTCGTCGGGCGCTGTGGCATCCGGTCGGATCAGTGACCAGAGCTCGTCGCAGACGAGGCCCCGGGCGCGGTCGGGCGCCCGCTCGAGATCGACTCCGTGGTGGGTGAGGAGCAGCCCCGAGGCGAGCTCGCGGAACAGCGGTCGCAGGCGGTAGTACGTGTCGAACGCCGTCTCCGCTCCCATCGAGACCTCGCGCTCGACGCGTGCGAGGGACGGGGGCCGAACCGGGGCGGCCGGGGTCGGGACGAGGGCGTTGGCGAAGCCCGACGCGCGCAGCGGGACGTCCTCGCCGATCCCGGCGACGAGCGCGATGAGCGCGATGCCGAGGATCACGAGAAGCCACACGTGCAGCGCGAGCTCGGTGCGGCCCGGCAGCGCGACGAGTGCGACCACGAGGGCGGCGGTTGGGATCGTCGCGGTGCCTGCTGCACGACGCAGCCGGGGGCTCATGCGCGCACCTCCGCGGCAGGGGTCTGCTGGGACGCCTCGAGCTGCTCACGCCGTGCGGCCGCCGCGCGTAGCTCGTCGCGCACCGCCTCGAGCGTGTCGATCGCCTCGTCCTTCATCTCCGGGCGCACATCGTGCCCGGAGAAGCGGGCCCATGTGAAGAGAGCCGTCAAGCGGCCGGCACTGCGACGGCTGAGGTCGACCCCGTCCGCGATTCGCGCGAGATACTCCTCCGGCGCCTCTGCCTTGGCGCGGGGCATTCCCGCCGCCCGAGCGCTCGCTCCATCCGCGCGTACGCCTCGATCACAGCGCGCCGAGGGTCGGTCTCTGCGCGGAGGTCGTCCAGCGCCTCGTCGAGGACGTCCGCGAGCGCCTCCTCGGCAGCGGCCGGCCCCTGCGTCCCGAGAGCCCGTCGCCGCGCTCTGCGCTCGAGCGCCACGGCGGCCGCGGCGGCGGCGACGAGCACGAGGGTGATGACCACAGGCCAGAGCGTGAACTGCGGCTCGTACCTCCCGGGATCGTCGCCTGCGGCCCCCGGCGCCTGCCCGAGGCCGGGCAGCTGCCCGTTGGCGTTGCCGTTCCCGTCGTCCGACCGCAGGAGCCGGAAGGCGACGATCACGAGCGCGAGCCCCATCGCCGCGGACGCGATCGCCCCCATCGGGCCGCGTCGTCGCTGCCCTCTCGCCGCCGTCGCAACGGCCTCGTCGCGGCGCATCAGCGAGAACACCACGAGCGCGACTGTGCCTCCGACGATGACGACCACGACGAGCAGGCTCATCGTCACGTCGAGCAGCTGGGCGGACGGGCGTCTGACGCCCGGGCCTCCGCCGGGCACGCCTCCCGTCGAGGCGATGGCGACGGCCGTCACGAGGACGACGAGCAGCAGGCCGACGACCCATCCGCGGGCAGGCCCCTGCCGTCGGGCGTTACCGTCCATGTCGCATGGGACGTCCATCGCTCGAGAATCGTTGGCCCCGACCCACCGTCATGGGCATCGTGAACGTCACGCCCGACAGCTTCTCCGACGGGGGAGTGCACATGCTCACGGAGGCTGCGGTCGCGGGTGCGCGCGCGATGCTCGACGCCGGAGCCGGCCTGGTCGACGTCGGGGGGGAGTCGACCCGTCCCGGTGCGCCTCCGGTGTCCCTCGACGAGGAGCTCCGCCGCGTGCTCCCGGTCGTCGAGCAGCTCACCGGCCTGGATGTCTCGGTCGACACGACGAAGGCAGAGGTAGCCCGGCGCTCGCTGGCGGCCGGGGCCGTGATGGTCAACGACGTGACGGCGCTGCGTGGCGATCCCGATCTGGCCGGCGTGGTCGCCGCTGCCGACGCGTATCTGTGCCTCATGCACATGCAGGGCAAGCCGCGGACGATGCAGGACGCGCCGCGATACGACGACGTCGTCGCGGAGGTCGCCTCGTTCCTCGAGGAGCGCCTTGCGTTCGCCGTCGCGGAGGGCGTGCCAGAGGAGAGGATCTGCGTCGATCCGGGGATCGGCTTCGGCAAGACGCCCGACCAGAACCTCGCGCTCCTGCGAGGCCTGAGGTCGCTCGTCGGGATGGGACGGCCGGTGCTCGTGGGCGTGTCGCGCAAGAGCACGCTTGCGAAGGTCACGGTCGGGCCCGAGGCACGCGTCGCCTCGGACGCGGCATCCGTCGGGGCCGCCGTCACGGCGTTCGATCGCACGGCGCCACGCTGTTCCGTGCGCACGACGTGGGCTCGCACGTCGATGCGCTCGGCGTGGCCGCCGCGATCGAGCGCGGTACGGTGGCGCGATGAGGATCGAGCTGCACGGGCTGGAGCTCCACGGCCGTCACGGCGTCCTCGAGCACGAGCGTCGCGACGGGCAGCGGTTCCTCTTCGACCTCGAGCTCGAGCTGAGGAGCCCGCCGCTCGACGATCGGATCGAGGACGCGCAGGACTACCGGGAGGTCGTCACGATCGTCCGGCAGGTCTCGGACGCCCGGGCGTATCAGCTCCTGGAGACGCTCGCTTCCGATCTCGCCGAGGCCCTGCTCACAGGGTTGGAGCTGGAGAGCGTCAAGGTGCGCGTGCGCAAGCCCGACGTCGATCTGGGCGCTCCCGTTCAGCATGCGGCCGTCGTCGTCGAGCGCCGACGCGACGTCTAGCCGACGACCGCAGCGAGCCGGTAGGTCGCGTCGTGCGTCGATCGACCCGGAGTGACCGCGAGGTACGCCCACCTGCCGCTCGGCCCGTTCACGAAGCGGAGCCGCTCGGAGGTGGACTGCGTCCGCGCCCGCGCGAGGCGGTACTCGGAGATGAACTTCCCGCTCACGCTCGGGACGCCGGATCGGTAGAGCGTGAGATCCGATGTCGGCGGAGCCGGTCGTCGTCACCGTGAGGGTGCGACGGGCGGGGAGCCACACCCGGTAGACGTCGGCGGGATCCTCCCAGCGGTCGAGACGCGCGGAGAACGCCGCGCGACGCACCTTCTTCGTGGTCAGAGGCGCGGGCCGGGCGAAGTTGCGGTCGGCATCGGGATCGACGTTGTCGACGTCGTCGTTGGGCTCGCCAGGGTCGGCGACCGGCGGATGGCGCGGCGAGAGCCGCCCCGACGTTCAGCATCCCGAAGCCGCTGAAGGGGTCGCGACCCGGGGTGCCGAGGTCGCGTGCCGAGCGCCGGAGCACCTCTGCGACCTGGTCGGCGGTCAGACCGGGTCGCGCAGACCAGACCCACGCCGCGGCGCCGCGTGACGAGCGGGGCGGAGAAGCTCGTGCCCGAGCTCGTGATCCAGTTGTTCCCGATCGCGGAGGCGACGGTGACGTCCTCTCCGGGCGCCGCGATGTCCACATAGCTCGAGCTCGACGAGAAGGCCGTCACCTGGCCGTTGCGCCCGGTGGCCCCGACCGTGAGCACGTGCGGGAGGGCTGCCGGGTAGCCGAGCTGGTTCCCGCTGTCGCCCTCGTTGCCGGACGCCGCGACGATGAGCGATCCGAGGGACACGGCCTCGTCCACGGCGAGCTCGATCGCGAGGTCGCGTGGACCGCCGAGGCTCAGGTTGATGACGCCCTTGCCGGAGCGCGCGGCAGCGAGGATCCCGTTCACGATCTCCGGGCTGTCCAGCCGCGTGCCCTGGCCCTGGGCGGCGTCCCAGGAACGGAGATCCGCGAGCGGGTAGATCCCGACGATCCCGACGCCGTTCTCGGGCGCCGCGATCAGCGACGAGACCATGGTTCCGTGCTCGCCCCCGAGCGGCTGCGGCTCCTGGGCGTTCAGCGCTGTGGTGTTCGGCTCGCCCGGCGAACTCCGGGTGGGCGAGATCGAGCCCCGAATCGACGACGGTCACGGGCACGCCCGCTGCCGGGGGCGTCAGTCCGGCGGCGCCGATCTCGGCTCGCCACCACTCGGTGGTCGAGAGGGGATCGGCCTTTCCGGCCGAGGTCGCCACGACGGCGTAGGTGGCGACGGGCTGCGTGAACGCGACGGCGCCCGCACGCTGCAGCTCATCGACGGCCGTAGCGTCGGAGGCGACCTCCCAGAGTCGGAGCTTCGCGTCGACGACACGGGCTCCGGCCGAGCGGAGCGTCGCCCGCTCCGTGGCAGTCGAGGAGGCGCGCAGAGCGACGAGCGTCGTTCCGTCGTTCGAGCCGCTCCCGCGTGTCGCGGCGAGGCTGACGGTTGCGGCCGCAAGGACGGCCAGGGAGGAGACGACGAGGACGCGCATCGGATTGCCTGTCTGAGTTGTACGGGTGATGGGTGAGGAAGGGGTGAGGAAACGCCGTTGCGCGGCGGTTAAGCGGGGCTGCCGCGGCGGGTGTACGGTCTCGGCGTGGGCAGAGCGTTCGTCGGTCTCGGTGCGAATCTCGGCGATCGGGAGCAGACGATCCGTGAGGCCGTCGAGCTCCTCCGCTCTACGCCGGGCGTGGAGGTCGTGGCCACGTCCCGGTTGCGGGAGACGGAGCCGTGGGGCCCGATCGCGCAGCCGCGGTATCTCAACGGAGCGGTCGAGCTCGAGACCGACATCGACCCGCGAGAGCTCCTCGCGACGCTGCTCGGGATCGAGGTCGACCTGGGTCGGGTCAGGGACGGGGAGCGTTGGGGGCCGCGGACGATCGACCTCGACCTGCTCCTCGTGGACGGCAGGGTCGTCGACGAGCCGGGGCTCCAGCTGCCGCATCCGCGACTGCACGAGCGAGCGTTCGTGCTCGAGCCGCTGCACGATCTCGACCCGGAGCTCGAGATCCCGGGTCAGGGGCGGGTCACCGACCTGCTCGCGGCCCTCGAGGCTTGATCCGCATTGGAAGCACGTCTGGACGCGGCCCTGCCGCTGCGGATCGTGTCCGCCGCGTCCGACGTCAAGGCAACCAGGCTTGCCGTCATCCGCGTCGGCCACGCTCCTTGGTGCAGAACCGCCGCAGCCGCACTCCCAACACGCATCAAGCCTCAGGAGGCTTGATGCGCATCGAGCCTCTACACTCCGCGGCATGAGCCACCTGGACGACCTCGACGAGTTCGAGGCCGAGCTCGAGCTCCAGCTCAAGCGCGAGTACACCGCCGTCTTCTCGATGTTCCGGTTCTGCGTCCTGACGCAGGACGCGACCTACCTCTGCAACAAGCTCGAGCTGAAGGTCACGCCGCAGGCCAGCTACCCGTTCTTCCACCTGCAGCTCGAGGACGTGTGGGTGTGGGACAAGAACCGGCCGTCGCGGATCATCCCCCGCACCGAGGTGTACACCTCCGGTGACGTCACGGTCGAGGAGCTGCGCGGCGAGAACGACGAGCCGCGGCTGACTGCCGAGACGCTGGCCGACCGCCTGGGCGAGCTGCTGCCTCCCGAAGACGAACCGCTCCCCTAACGAACGGAACGAGCAAGGGGCGGGGCAGGCACCGCCCCGCGACCTCCCGAGATCTACGATCCCGGGATGCTGCTCGCCGTGGACGTCGGAAACACCCAGACCGTCCTCGGTCTGTACGAAGGCGCCCGGCTCGCGGAGGACTGGCGAATCGCCACCGACCGCGAGCGAACGGGTGACGAGCTTGGCGTGCTCCTCCAGGGGCTGCTCGAGCTGGACGAGGTCGACGGCATCTGTCTCTCTGCGACCGTGCCGACTCTCGTCCGCGAGTGGACGCGTCTCGCGGAGCGGTGGGCCGAGGCGCCGATCCTCGTGGTCGGCCCGGGCGTGAAGACCGGGATCTCGATCCGCTACGACGACCCGCGCGAGGTCGGGCCGGATCGGATCGTCAACGCGGTCGCCGCCCGCGCACGGTACGGCGCGCCGGTGATCGTCGTCGACTTCGGCACCTCGACGAACTTCGACGTCGTCTCGACTGCCGGCGACTACGTCGGCGGCGTGCTCGCGCCGGGAATCGAGATCTCGATGGAGGCGCTCTTCGCGCGTGCCGCCCGGCTCGTCAAGGTCGACTACGTCGCACCGCCGAGCGTGATCGGGAAGACGACCGTCGGCGGCCTGCAGTCCGGCCTCGTGTACGGCTTCGCCGGACAGGTCGACGGGATCGCGGCCCGCATCCGCGAGGAGCTCGGCGCCCTGGACGCGCCGGTCGTCGCCACCGGCGGGCTCGCGGAGCTGGTCGCTCCGCACAGTACGACGATCTCAGCGTCGATCCGTTCCTCACGCTCGAAGGGTTGCGTCTCGTCTGGGAGCTCAATGAGCTCAACCTCGATGGCGCCTGAGCTGGTCGCGGCGCTCGACGCCCGCACGCTCTGGGTGTTCGCCCTCGCTGCGCTCGCGCTCGCCGTGGTGCCAGGCCCCGCCGTGCTCTACATCGTGGCGCAGTCGGTGCACGGTGGGCGGCGGGTCGGAGTGGTGTCTGCCCTCGGGATCGCAAGCGGGGGTTTCGTGCACGTCCTCGCGGCGGTCATCGGGCTCTCCGCCATCCTGGCCGCCTCGGCGACCGCGTTCACGACCGTGAAGATCGCGGGGGCGGTGTACCTGGTGTACCTGGGGGTTCGCGTCCTGATGCGCCCCGTGGAGGGCACGATCGGGGGACGGGGCCCCGAGCCGACCCTCCGTCGTGTCTACACGCAGGGAGTCGTCGTCAACGTGCTGAACCCGAAGACGGCCCTGTTCTTCCTCGCGTTCCTGCCGCAGTTCGTCGATTCGGACGCCCCCGCCCGGCCGCAGCTGGCGGTGCTCGGGGCGATCTTCGTGCTCATCGCGCTCACGAGCGACCTCGTGTGGGCCCTCGCTGCCGGCACGGCGGGTGCCGTCCTCCGTGACAGCCGTCGGTTCCTCGGGCTCCAGCGGTGGGTCTCGGGATCGGTGTTCATCGGGCTCGGCGTCGCAGCGCTCGTGACGGGCACCGTCCGACATCCACGTAGTCGGTTCCCCTGTTGCGCTCCGAGTGGAGGCCTCCACGTGCCGTGCAGGCGTCAGGCGCTCTCGAGGTGCAGCGAGAGGCGTGGGGGAGCGAGACGATCCATGCGTCGCGCGTCCTCTTGGCCTCGTACATCGCGGTATCCGCGCGATGGACGGCTTCCGTGGGCGAGAGCGATCCGTCGAGCAAGCGTGCCGCCGACGGAGACCGTCACCGTCAGCGTGTGCCGACCGGCCGCGAGGGGCACGTCGCCGATCAGCCGCCGGATGCGCTCCGCGAACTGCTCGAGGCCTCGGCGGCTCCGGATTCCCGGGGCGAGGACGGTGATCTCCTCGCCGCCCCAGCGGGCCACGACGTCGCCCGTCCGCAGCCCCTCTTGGAGCCTGTGCACTACCTCCACCAGGACGATGTCGCCTGCGCGGTGCCCGAACCGGTCGTTGATGGACTTGAAGCGGTCGATGTCGACGACGAAGAGGCCCGCCGGCTGGTCGCCGCGGACGATCCGAGCATGGGCCTGGACGAGCACCTCCTCGAAGGCCCGCCGGTTCGGGCGCGTTCGTGAGCGTGTCGCGTCGGGCGTTGGCCTGCTCGGCCTCGAGGGCGGCGACCGATGTCTCTCGCATCCGTTGCGCGATCGCGAGCGCGCTGAGGAGGGCGGCGAGGACGGTCGCGACGAGCAGCTCGCTCTGCGGGGCGACGAGCAGGAGGCTGGCGAGGATCGGGACGGTGATCACCCCTTCGACGCCGTCGACCATGACGCCGCGGAGCCACACGTCTCGCAGCGGCGAGGCTCGTCGGTCGAGGAGGATGAGCCACCGGCCGGCGGAGTTGATCGCGATGGCCGCCGATCATGGCGCAGGCGGCGAGCACGATCGCCGCCGCCGGCGTGGTCGCCGCGGTCAGTCCGACGATCCCCGCGACGAGGCCCTGCACCGCACCGAGGCCCGCACCGGCGGCTCGTCGCCGCCAGACCGTGTCGGTCGCGCCCAGCTGCCCCGCGAGCGCGACGAGCACACCTGCGAGCGGCCCGCCGATCAGCGCTGCGAGGACGATCACAGGGGTCGTCGGGGAGTACCAGCTGCGAGGGCCGAGCTGGATCGAGATCCGCTCCGCGAGAGCGGATACGACCGCGAGGAGGGCGATCGCAGGCCCGAGCCCGGCGAGCTCGTCTGCGCCGTCGAGCGCGACCCAGCCGATCGTCAGGGCGAGAGCGACGGCCGGGAATGCGACGGCGACGCGCGTACCGCGCGTGGGGTCGACGACGGTTGCGTCGTCGGCGATCACCGACAGGCGCTTCCGGGATCGACGCGGAGCCGCAGGGTCGATTGCCACTGCCCTCATCAAACCGGTGCCTGAGCCTTGCGGCGTCCCCCGAACGAGGTACCTCGTCGCTTCCGCGCGTCGACCGGGAGCGATTCGTGCCCGTCGTCTCGCGTGGGGTCAACAAGCCTGCGCGAGACGCGCCGCTACCCGCCGCCGTACACCGAGATCGGCAGGGCGAGCGTGATCTCGTCGCCGCTCGGGATCTCTGACTCGAGTCGCTCGAGGAGCGCCTGCGCCTCCGGGGCGGCCGCGAGCAGGCGTCGCTCGACCTCGACGGTCGAGTCGAGGATCACGAGCTCCTGCTTGAAGGCGCGCGGGAAGCGCCCACGCCCGAGGTACCAGCCGTAGAACTTCTTGAGGAACCCGCTTGCACGTCGCTCGCCGAGCTCCCGGACGGTCTCGCGCACGAACAGCACGAGCTCCGCGACGACCTCCTCGCGCGACGGCGTGCGCTCGTCGCCCTCGACGATCTCCTCGAGCACCCAGGGGTTTCCCTGCGCGGCGCGCCCGACCATCACCGCGGTCGCGCCGGTGGTCGCGAGCACTGCCTGCGCGCGTGCCCGCGAGGTGATGTCGCCGGAGGCGATCACGGGAACGTCGACGAGCGACACGAGCTCCGCCGTGAGGGCGTGGTCGGCCGTCCCCGTGTACATCTGCGCCGCCGATCGCGGATGGAGGGTCAGGGCGGCGGCTCCGGCCTCGACGAGAGCCGGCCCGGCGGTCAGGCAGTCGCGCGAGCCGTTGCGGACGCCACGGCGCATCTTCACCGTCACGGGGATGTCGACCGCTTTCGTGATCGCCTCGACGATCCGTGAGGCCCGGGCGACGTCCTCCAGCATCGTCGCGCCGGCTCCGGTCTTCGTGACCTTCTTCACGGGGCATCCGAAGTTCAGGTCGACGATGTCCGCGCCTGCCGCCTCGACCATCCTGGCGGCTTCCGCCATCGTCCGTCGGCTCGGAGCCGAAGAGCTGGATCGCGAGCGGATGCTCGTCGGACGCGACGCGGAGGTATCCGAGCGTGCGCTCGTTCCGGTGCTCGATCCCTGCGCAGCTCACCATCTCGGAGCAGACGAGACCTGCGCCGAAGCGCCGCCCCTGGCGGCGGAAGGCCTGGACGCTGACGCCTGCCATCGGGGCGAGGACGAGGCGCGTGGGGATCTCCACGTCGCCGATCGTCCACGGTGCGCGGAGATCGGTGATCATCGGGCCATGGTAGAGGCGGATCTCGCCGCAGCGAGGTGCTCGGGTTGCAGCCGGACGGGCGCGACCGCTAGGATGCCCGTCCCCGTGGCGTGCCACGCCGCGGCCACACCCGCCGAAGACGCTGTCCAGGAGGTTCCCCTGAGGGACGTCGTTCTCACCCCCGAGGGCTACGAGACGCTCAAGAACGAGCTCGACACGCTCCGCGTCGACGGCCGCCGTCACATCGCCGAGCGCATCCGCGTCGCGCGCGAGTTCGGCGAGATCGCCGAGAACGCAGAGTACGACGACGCGAAGAACGAGCAGGCGATGCTCGAGCACAAGATCGCGCAGCTCGAGGAGCGGCTTGCGCGGGCCAGGGTGATCGATCCCGACGAGATCGACACGAGCGTCGTCTCGGTCGGCTCCGTCGTGCGGCTCCGTGACGTCGACGCGAAGCAGACGATCGAGTACCACATCGTCGGCTCGGCCGAGGCGAACCCCGCCGAGCACCGCCTCTCGAACGAGTCACCCGTCGGGAAGGCGATCATGGGCCGGAAGAAGGGTGAGACCGTCGAGGTCACGACGCCCCGCGGCAGCGTGGTCAAGTTCAAGATCATGGAGATCAAAGCCGCCTGATCGCACTGGCCGCTGCCGCTCGCTCGGGCGGCGGAGCAGTCCTCCTGCCGCGGCCGAGCGGCGCCCGCGGGACAGTGCCTTCGGGGTCTGCGCTCTCGTGGCGCCCCCGTCCGGCCCGACACTGCGGGCGCCGCGCGGGACACCGGGCAGGGCGTGCCGCCGCCGGCGGGCCACCGAGTCTCGTACGATCCCTTTCCGATGACCGAGCCCACACACCGAAGCGCTTTCCCGACCGCGACGAGATCGCGGAGCGTTCGCGCGCTCGCCGAGCCGCTCGAGGCCGGAGCCTCGCTCGACGGCACCTGCCGGATCGCCGGCCGGGCGATGGCGCGCCGCGGGATGGGGAAGCTCGTGTTCCTCGACGTCGTCGATCGCTCGGGCCGCATGCAGGCGATCTGCGAGACGGCCGTCACGGGAGACGTCGACGTCCATCTCGGTGACGTCGTCGCCGTCGTCGGCTCGCCCGCGAAGTCGAAGCGGGGCGAGCCGTCGTTGATCGCGATCGAGCGTCGAGGTGCTGGCCCGGAACACGCAGCCGCTCCCCGACACGTTCCACGGGCTCACCGACGTCGAGCTCCGCTACCGCAAGCGCTATCTCGATCTGCTCGTGAACGAGGAGACGCGCCAGGACTTCGTCCTGCGCGCGCGCATCGTCTCGGCCGTGCGTCGCGTGCTCGACGAGGCCGGGTTCGTCGAGGTCGAGACGCCCGTGCTGCAGCCGCGGTACGGGGGCGCGTTCGCACGCCCGTTCGTGACGCACCACAACGAGCTCGACGCCGACCTCTACCTGCGCATCGCGACCGAGCTCTACCTCAAGCGCCTGATCGTGGGCGGGCTCGAGCGGGTCTACGAGCTCGGGAAGGACTTCCGCAACGAGGGCGTCTCGTTCAAGCACAACCCCGAGTTCACGATGCTCGAGTGGTACGAGGCCTACGCCGACTACCGCGACACGATGGTGCGCATCGAGAGCCTCGTCGAGCGCGTCGCGACCGAGGTGCTCGGGACGACGGTCGTCACGTTCCGCGGCAACGAGCTCGACCTGCGCGCCCCGTGGCGGCGCGTGCGCTTCCCCGACGCGCTCGCGGAGCACGGGCTCTGGCTGCGTGACGAGACCGAGCTCCGGGCGGCGCTCGTCGCGCGCGGGGTCGAGACGGACGCGGACAAGGACTGGGCCCAGCTCGTCGATCACGCCTTCTCCCACTTCGTCGAGCCGGGGCTTGATCCAGCCGACCATCGTCCACGACTACCCCGTCGAGATCTCGCCTTTCGCCCGCGCGACCGACGACGACCCGACGCTCACCGAGCGGTTCGAGTACTTCGCGGGCGGGATGGAGCTCGGCAACGCGTTCTCGGAGATCAACGACGCGGCGACGCAGCAGGAGCGCTTCGACATGCAGTCGCTGCAGGTCGAAGGGCGAGCGCGGCGATCCGGACTACGTCGAGGCGCTCTCGTACGGGATGCCGCCCACCGGCGGTCTCGGCTTCGGGATCGATCGCTTCGTGATGCTCCTGACCGGCCGTGAGACGATCCGTGACGTCGTGCTGTTCCCGGCATTGCGCTCGGTCGACTGATCGTCTGCCGGTCGAGCCGAACAGCCGAATGGCCGGTCATGGCGTGCGGCGAGGCGTGCGGCGAGCTCAGGACGCGCGCGAGGCCCGCTCGAACGCGATCACGTCCGACAGGATGTCGTCGAGCGACCGGGTCGGCGTCCACCCGATCGCAGCCGTGATCTTGTCGATCGACGGGATGCGATGGAGCATGTCCTCGATCCCGTGCCCGTAGACCTGGTCGTACGGCACGTCGACGACGGTCGAGCTCGACCCTGTGCGTTCGATGACCTGCTCTGCGAGCGTCGCGGATCCCGATCCGGTTTGCCGAGCCGACGTTGAAGATCTCCCCCGAGCTCTCGCTCTCCATGAGGCCGTGCAGTGCACGGATCGTGTCCTGGACGTGGCAGAAGCACCGGGTCTGCGAGCCGTCGCCATGGATCTCGAGCGTCTCGCCGGCGAGCGCGGCGCGAACGAAGCGAGGGATGACCATCCCGTAATCGCCGCTCTGACGCGGGCCGACGGTGTTGAAGAGGCGCGCGATCACGACGTCGAGGCCGGACTCCTGGTTGTGCGCGAGCGCGAGGAACTCGTCCATCGCCTTCGAGTCGGCGTAGGCCCAGCGCCGCTGGGTCGTGGGGCCGTAGATGCGGCGGTCGTCCTCCGTGAGCGGGCGCTCCTCACGGTGGTCGCCGTACACCTC
Organism: uncultured Actinomycetes bacterium; assembly: GCA_963849125.1. Lineage (GTDB taxonomy): Bacteria > Actinomycetota > Thermoleophilia > Gaiellales > Gaiellaceae > Gaiella. The sequence goes on from CAWKGI010000025.1 coordinate 399,023, forward strand.
CGAGGTCGAGGCGACGAGCACGCGCTTGTCGAAGCTGTGCGCGTGCTCCAGCACGATCTCCGTCCCGCGGAGGTTCGTGACGAGCGTCTTGACGGGCTGCTCGACGATCAGTCGAACGCCGACCGCGGCCGCGAGGTGATAGACGACGTCGCACTTGTGGACGAGCTCGTTGACGGTGGCGTACGAGAGCACCGAGTCGACGACCAGGTGGAAGTTCGGGTTGCTCCTGAGATGCTCGACGTTCGCGAGCGAGCCCGTCGACAGGTCGTCGAGAACCCAGACGTGCTTCCCCTGCTCGAGCAGCAGCTCTGAGAGGTGCGAGCCGATGAACCCGGCGCCGCCGGTGATGAGCACCTTGCCTGGCACGGTGCCGAAGGGTACAGGAGCCTTCCAGCGGATCCTCCGCTCGGTGTCTCCTGGCCGCATCTCGCGGTCGGCAGTCCGGAACGCTCCACCGGGGCGGGATCCGCGCGCGCTGTGCCGTCGCCATCCCTGTCGGCGCGGGTTCGGAGAGCCGGTCCGGGAGTCGGGCGCCGACCCCCGCCCTGTCGGGTACGATCCTTCTAGCCTTCGACCCGGCGCCGCGGCACCCGCTGACGTCGGTAACGGCGGAAAGGAGCGTCGAGGCAACGTGTTCGAGCGGTTCACAGAGCGAGCCCGCCAGGTGGTCGTCCTCGCCCAGGAAGAGGCGCGCACCCTCAAGCACAACTACATCGGCACCGAGCACATCCTGCTCGGCCTGCTGCGCGAGGAGGAGGGCCTCGCCGCCCGCGTCCTCGAGTCGCTCGACATCACCGTGGAGCGGGTGCGCGCCCAGGTCGTGCGCATCGTCGGCTCGGGCGACGAGGTCACGACCGGCCAGATCCCGTTCACGCCGCGCGCCAAGAAGGTGCTGGAGCTCGCGCTGCGCGAGGCGCTGTCGCTCGGGCCACAACTACATCGGCACCGAGCACATCCTGCTCGGCCTCGTCCGCGAGAACGAGGGCGTCGCCGCGCGCATCCTGCTCGACTTCGACGCCGACTCCGAGAAGATCCGCAACGAGGTCATCCGCATGCTCTCCGGCCCCGGCGGCCGCCAGCCAGGGCAGCCGGCGCGGCCGCGCGCGCCGGGCGAGAAGGCGAAGAAGCTCGAAGCTGCTCGACCAGTTCGGCCGCAACCTCACGAAGCTCGCCGCCGACGGCAAGCTCGACCCGGTCGTCGGGCGCGCAGACCGAGATCGAGCGCATCATGCAGATCCTCTCGCGCCGCACGAAGAACAACCCGGTGCTGATCGGCGAGCCCGGCGTCGGCAAGACCGCCGTCGTCGAGGGCCTCGCCCAGCGCATCGCGACGAACGAGGTGCCGGAGCTGCTGAAGAACAAGCAGATCTACACGCTCGACCTCGCCGCCCTCGTCGCCGGCTCGAAGTACCGCGGCGAGTTCGAGGAGCGCCTCAAGAAGGTGATGAAGGAGATCACCCAGCGCGGCGACATCATCCTGTTCATCGACGAGCTCCACAACCTCGTCGGCGCCGGCGCCGCCGAGGGCGCGATCGACGCCGCCTCGATCCTCAAGCCGGCCCTCGCCCGCGGCGAGCTGCAGACGATCGGCGCGACGACGCTCGACGAGTACCGCAAGTACCTCGAGCGCGACTCCGCGCTGGAGCGCCGCTTCCAGCAGATCCGCGTCGAGCGAGCCGTCGATCGAGGAGACCGTGCAGATCCTGCGAGGCCTGCGCGACCGCTACGAGGCAGCACCACCGCGTCAAGATCACCGACGAGGCGCTGCGGGCCGCCGCCGATGCTCGCCGACCGCTACATCTCCGACCGCTTCCTGCCCGACAAGGCGATCGACCTGATCGACGAGGCCGCGTCGCGCATGCGCATCAAGTCGATGACCGCGCCGCCGCGTCTACCGCGAGCTCGAGGAGGAGATCGAGCAGCGTGCGCACGCGAGAAGGAGAGCCGCGATCGAGGCGCAGGAGTTCGAGAAGGCCGCCGACGCTGCGCGACAAGGAGCGCAAGCTCACGCAGAAGAAGCGCGAGCTCGAGGAGAAGTGGAGCGCGACGAGGCCGACGAGGAGCAGCCCGAGATCGGCGAGGAGGAGATCGCCGACATCGTCTCGATGTGGACCGGCATCCCGGTCTTCAAGCTCACCGAGGCCGAGACGCAGAAGCTCATCCGGATGGAGGAGGAGCTGCACAAGCGCGTCATCGGCCAGGAGGCCGCGATCGCCGCCGTCTCGAAGGCGATCCGCCGCGCCCGCGCCGGGATCAAGGACCCGAAGCGCCCGACCGGCTCGTTCATCTTCCTCGGCCCGTCGGGCGTCGGCAAGACCGAGCTCGCCCGCACGCTCGCCGAGTTCCTGTTCGGCGACGAGGACGCGATGATCCGGATCGACATGTCCGAGTACATGGAGAAGCACGCCGTGTCGCGGCTCGTCGGCTCGCCTCCCGGCTACGTCGGCTACGACGAGGGCGGCCAGCTCACCGAGGCCGTGCGCCGCAAGCCGTACTCGCGTGCTGCTGCTCGACGAGATCGAGAAGGCGCACCCGGACGTCTTCAACATCCTCCTGCAGATCCTGGAGGACGGGCGGCTGACCGACGCCCAGGGCCGCACGGTCGACTTCCGCAACGCGATCGTGATCATGACCTCGAACATCGGCGCCGCGCAGATCGCGAAGAACACAGCCGCTCGGCTTCGCCGTCGGCGACGAGAGCGGGCATGACCTACGACGACATGAAGGGCCGCGATCATGGGCGAGCTGAAGAAGGTCTTCCGCCCCGAGTTGCTCAACCGGATCGACGAGGTCATCGTCTTCCACAAGCTCGACGAAGGAGCGAGATCAAGCAGATCGTCGACCTGATGATGAAGCGGCTGCGCGAGCAGATGGCCGAGCACGAGCGCGAGCTCGAGCTCACCGACGACGGCGAAGGACCTGCTCGTCGACGAAGGGCTGGGACCCGTCGATGGGCGCCCGGCCGCTGCGCCGCGCGATCCAGCGCTACATCGAGGATCCGCTCGCCGACTTCGTGCTCGGCCGCGAGCTCCCGGAGGGCGCGACGATCGTCGTCGACCGCCGCGAGGACCCGGGCCCGGACGAGCCGAAGGTCGAGATGCGCGTGATCGAGCCCGAGGCGCTCCCCGAGCCCGTGACGGTGCCGCCCACCGAGCCGTCCGCTGCGGACGAGCCCGGGGACGACGCTGCTCCGGTCGACGAGTCGTAGCGCGCGGCCGGCCGGGCGCGTTCGCCGACGCTCATCCGGGGCCGTTTCGGTGTGACGCGCTACGCTCGGGGCATGAGCCTCGAGATCCGCCACGCGCAGCCCTCCGACTACGGGCGGGTGATCGGTCGTGTCAACGCCTGGTGGGGCGGGCGCGACATGGCGCCGATGCTGCCGAAGCTCTTCTTCGTCCACTTCGAGGGGACGAGCTACGTCGTCGACGACGAGGACGGTCAGCTCGCCGGGTTCCTGATCGGCTTCCTCTCGCAGGCCGACCCGAGCGAGGCGTACGTCCACTTCATGGGCGTCGCGCCCGAGCATCGGGGGGAGGGGCTGGGACGGGCCCTCTACGAGCGCTTCTTCGCCGACGCCCGGGAGAACGGGCGGACGGTCGTGAGAGCGGTGACCTCACCCGTGAACGAGCAGTCGATCGGCGTTCCACAAGGCGCTGGGGTTCGAGGTCGACCACGTGGTCGCGGACTACGACGGCCCGGGCGAGGACCGCGTGCTGCTCGTACGTCAGCTCGCCTAGGACGCTCGCGCGAAGCGCGAGCGTCCTCACCAGTCGGTGAGCTTCCAGATCTCGGGCTCGAGGCGGCCCTCCTCGCCGATCTCGGCGAAGATCGCGACCGCCAGCTTGAGCTCGGCCATCGACTCGTCGCCTCTGCCGCTCGTGTGGAGCAGGTCGGCGAGGTTGTTGCGCAGTGCAGCCTCGCGATGGCGGTCGCCGAGCTCGATGCACACCTCGAGCGCCGCGGTCGTGAGCACGATCGCCTGATCGGTCTCGCCGTCGCGGGACACGACGAGAGCGAGGTTGTTGAGCGCTGCGGCCTCCGCCTCGCGGTCGCGGGCCCGGCGCGCCAGCTGCAGGCTCTGCTCCATCTGCGCGATCGCCTCGTCGGTGTCGCCCCTGCGGCCGGCGAGCATCCCGAGGATGTTGTGCGCCTGCGCGAGCGCGGGCAGGTCGTCACTTGCCTCTGCAAGTGCGAGAGCGTCGTGAGCCAGTGACTCGGCCGCGGCGGCGTCGCCCCGCCGGTGGGCCACGAGGCTGCGGTCGGCGAGCGCCCGCGCGCGGTCCTCCGGCGGGAGCCGGTCGGCGGCAGAGGCCAGTGCGGCGTCGGCGAGCTCCCACGCGCCACGCCGCAGGTGGAGGAGGCCCAGCCGATGCTCGACCTGGACGAGGGCCGGGCCTTCCGCGTTGGCGGCGGCTGTCTCGTAGGCGGCCATCGCACCGCCGTAGTCGCCCGCCAGGGTCGCGAGGTCGCCGAGCGCCGTCTGCAGCTCCGCTACGCCCGGTTCGCCGAGCGCGAGCGCCGCGCGGTAGTGCGAGGCGGCCTCGACGTTCGCGTACAGCCGTCGCGCACGATCTCCTGCCAGGCGGTAGCTCTCCGCGGCGGCCAGGTCGTCGCCGGCCGCCGCCAGGTGGTCTGCGATCGAGGCGGCCTGCTCCTCGCGGCGTCCACGCAGCCCCAGGGCTGCTGCCGCCCGCCGGTGGAGCAGCCGGCGCCGGGCGAGCGTCATCTCGCCGTAGACGAGATCACGCGCCTGCTCGTGGCGAAAGTCGTAGGCACCGTCGTTCGCTTCGAGCAGCAAACCGCGTGCGACGAGCTCCTCGAGCGCGGTCACCGTCTCGTCGTCGGAGCGTCCGCTCGTGTCGCGGACCGTATCGGGGTCGAACGATCGCCCCAGCACCGCGGCCGCGGCGACGACCTGGCCGCCAAGCTCGCCGAGCGCGGCGACGCGGGCGCTGAGGAGCTCGCGGACCCCACCCGGCATCGGCCAGTCGCCCGTGAGATCCTCGCCCCGGGCAAGGGCGTCGAGGTACTCCACCACGAAGAACGGGAGCCCGCCGCTCTCCCGATGCAGCTGGGAGGCGAGGCCCTCGTCCTGTCCGGCCAGGCGCACGAGCACCCCGATCTCGGCCTGTGAGAGCCGGCCGAGCGGAAGCAGCCGGGCCGAGCGCCCACGCCGGGCGTCGGAGAGAAGCCCCTGGATCGCGTGGGCGGACGCACCCTCCTCGGGCCTCCACGTCAGGGCGACCAGGAGCGGGCGGCCGCGCAGCCGGTTCACGAGGTATCCGAGGAGGCCGAGCGACGCCTCGTCGGCCCAGTGGATGTCGTCGACCACGACGACGCCGGTGTCCTGCCCGCCGACGCAATCGGTGACGAGAGCGCAGATCGCCTCGTAGAACCGTGCCTGGGCCGCAAGGCTGTCGAGGGGCGTCGTCGGCGGGGCGCCGAGCTCGGGCAGGAGCCGTGCGGCCTCGGGGCGCCACCAGGCACCCGTGGTGTCGTCACCGTCGGTTGCCTCCAGGGCGGCGCGCACCAGCTGCATCACGACGCCGAACGCGAGCCCTGCCTCCTCCTGGAAGCACCGCACCGTCGCCGCGCGGGAACCGCGCTCGCGCGCGATCGACGCGAGCTCGTCGCAGAGCCGGGTCTTGCCGATCCCGGCCTCGCCGACGATCGCGAGGAGCCTCCCGTCGGGCCCGACCGAATCGAACGAGCGGCGCACGACGTCGACCTCGCGATCGCGGCCGACCAGCGCGTAGCGTGTCTCGACGCCGCTCTCGGGCTCTCGGAGCGGCTCGACCTGCGCTGCCGGCGTATGCGCGCCCTCGAGGATCGCGTGGTAGAGCGCCGTCGTCTCGTCGAGCGGACGCACGCCCAGCTCGCGGTCGAGCGTGCGGACGCAGTCGCGGTACTGCTCGAGAGCGCTCGCACGGTCGCCGGCATCGGCGAGCAGGCGGATCAGCTCGCGGTGCGCGGGCTCGTGGAGCGGGTCGAGCGCGAGGCGTCGCCGCGCGACCGCGATCGCGGCGGGGTGATCGCCTCGTGCTCCGAGCAAGGCCGCCAGCCGATCGAGCGCGACGGCGACCTCGCGGCGGAGCTCCTCGGTGGTCAGCTGCTGCCAGTCGTCGAACTCGGCGCTGTCTCGGAGTCCGAACCCTTCGAGGAAGCGTCCGCGGTCGAGCGCGACCGCCGCCTCGAGCGGCGCGAGGCAGCGAGGGCACGTCTCGCCGTGGGCATGACCGTGCGTCGCGCAGGAGGCGATCTGCCCCCGGAGCTCCGCGACGTCGAGCCAGACGCCGTCTCGGTCGAGCGCCACGGTCTCGCGGTCGATCACGATCCAGCGCCCGCCGAGGGCCGTGCGCAGCGTCGACAGCGTGCGTCTGAGCGCCGAGCGCGCACGCTCGGGGTCGGCCTCTGGCCAGAAGAGCCCTGTCAGAACGTCACGCCGGACCGGACGGTCCGTGACGGCGAGGTAGGCGAGGAGCGCGGTCGCCTTTCTGGTGTCGACGGCGAGCGGCGTGCCGTCGATCGCCACCAGCGGTGCACCCAGCAACGCGATCGTCAATCCCTTGGTCTTCACCACGGCTCGATCGTATCCGCAACGGAAGACGGTCGATCCTCCGTCTCGTAACGATCTCGGAACGACGATCCACCACGCTGTGCCCATCGAACCGGAATGCACGTCGAGGCCGCGCGACACGAGAGAGGACGATCCCGATGACAGCGATGCTCGAAACACCCTCCGCGAACGGCGATGCGGGCTCCGCGATCGGCTGCGACGATCTGACCCGCCGCTTCGGCTCGGGCGAGACCGCCGTCGACGCGCTCCGCGGCGTGACCATGCAGGTCGATCGGGGTGAGCTGGTCGCGATCATGGGGCCTTCGGGCTCCGGCAAGTCGACGCTGATGCATCTGCTCGCGGGCCTCGACCAACCGACGAGCGGCGCCGTCTCGATTGCCGGTGTCGACCCGGCCGCGTTGAAGGACACCCAGCTGACGAAGCTGCGCCGGGCCCACGTCGGCTTCATCTTCCAGTCCTTCAACCTGTTCCCGACGCTCTCGGCCGAGGAGAACGTCACCCTCCCGCTCGACCTCGCCGGGGAGCGGGTCGACCAGGCCTGGATCGACGAGCTGATCGCCTCGGTCGGCCTCACCGAGCGACGCAAGCACCGGCCGGCCGAGCTCTCCGGCGGCCAGCAGCAGCGCGTCGCGGTCGCTCGCGCACTCGTGCACCGGCCGTCGGTGCTGTTCGCCGACGAGCCGACGGGCAACCTCGACTCGCAGTCGGGCGCCGACGTGCTCGAGCTGATCCGCACTGCCGTCGACCGCTACGGCCAGACGACGATCATGGTCACGCACGACCAGCGGGCCGCCGCGATCGCCGACCGGGTCGTCTATCTCGCCGACGGGAACATCGTGGGCGAGATCGACCAGTCCGCGATGGACGAAGTCGCCGCCGCCCTCAAGGGGGCAGCGAGATGAGGCGTGTCACCCTGCGCGGCCTGCGCGCGAGGAAGCTCCGCACGGCACTGACCGCCTTCGCGATCGTGCTCGGCGTCGCGATGGTCACCGGCAGCTCGGTGCTCGGCGCCACGATGAAGCGATCGTTCGACATCGTCTTCTCGAGCGCCTACGCGCAGACCGACGTCGTCGTCTCGGGGAAGCCCGTCGTCGAGTGGTCCGAGTCGAGCGCTCCCACGCTCCCGACGTCGACGCTCGAGCGCATCCGGGCCGTGCCCGGCGTCGAGCGGGCGGCCGGCGCGATCTTCGACTTCTCCGGCAACTCGCCCTATGCGATCGTCGTCGGGCCGAACGGGAAGAAGATCTCCGGCGATCCCTCGTTCGTGATGGGCTTCGAGCCGAACGACGAGCAGTTCAACCCGCTCAGGCTCCGCGAGGGCCGCTGGGCGGCGCGCGACGGCGAGGTCGTGCTCGACGCAAGTACCGCCGACGGTCACGGCGTGAGGATCGGCGACACGGTTCAGATCGCCGCGCTGACGCCCTCCGCGCCCTTCAGAGTCGTCGGCCTTGGCCGGTTCGGCAAGGTCAGCTCGCTCGGCGGGGCGACCATGGCAGTGTTCGATCTGCCCGTGGCGCAGCGGCTGCTGCACAAGGAGGGCAAGATCGACGTCGTCTCGATCGCCGCCGCTGACGGTGTCAGCGCCGACGAGCTCGTGCGGCGGCTGCAGCCGTTCGCGTCGAAGACCGTGCAGGTGCAGACGGCGCAGGAGCGCGCGTCGGACGACAAGGCGGGGATCAACCTCTTCGTCAGCATCATCACGTGGATCCTGCGCGGGTTCGGGGGCGTCGTCCTCTTCGTCGGCGGCTTCGTGATCGTCAACACGATGTCGATCACGGTCGCCCAGCGGACACGTGAGCTCGGAACGCTGCGCCTGATCGGCGCCACCCGCAGCCAGGTGCGGCGGGCCGTCGTCCTCGAGTCGCTCGTGATCGGCGTGCTCGCATCGCTCGTCGGAGTCGCTGTCGGGGTCGCGCTCGCCGTGGGCCTGCGCGCGCTGCTCGGCAAGTTCGACTTCTCCTTCCCCGCCACGAGCCTCGTCGTCTCGCGCTCGACTCTGCTCGTCGGGTTTGCGATCGGGGTCGTCGTGACCGTCCTCGCGGGGCTCCTCCCCGCGGCGCGGGCGACGCGGATCTCGCCCGTCGCAGCCGTGCGCGAGGGCGTCACCCACGAGCGCGGCCGCATGGCGCGCGTTGCAACGGTGCTCGGTGCGCTGCTGCTCGCAGTCGGCACCGGGCTGCTCGCCCTGGCGATGTTCCGGGGCGGCGACCTCGGCGTGGCGGGGGCGCTCGTCTCCTCGCTCGGCGGGATGCTGCTCCTCTTCATCGGCGCCGCGATGCTCGTCCCTGTCGCCGTGCCGCTGGTGGCCCGCTTCGTCGGCTGGCCGGCGGCGCGCTTCGCCGGGATCCCCGGGCGGCTTGCACGCGACAACGCGACCCGCAACCCGGGCCGCACCGCCTCGACGGCCGCCGCGCTGATGATCGGGATCGCGCTCGTCTCGGCGATCGCGGTCGTCGGCCGCAGCCTCAAGGTCAGCGCGGTCGAGGCGACCGAGTCGCAGATCGCGTCCTCGCACGTGCTCCAGTCGCAGACCGGCTGGGAGTCGCTCCCGCCCGAGGCGGCCCGCACCCTCGTCGGGGCTCCGGGCGTGCGTGCGCTCAGCTCGGTGCGCTACGACCGCGGCAGGATCGGCAAGAAGCAGGTCGACGTCAGCGGCATCGACCCGGCCACGATCGACGGGCCGTACCGGTTCAACTGGAAGGACGGCAGCGTGCAGACGCTCGCGACCCTCGGAACGACCGGGGCGCTCGTGCGCGACGACCTGGCCGAGCAGAAGCATCTCACCGTGGGCGACACGATCTCCGTCCAGAGCGCCTCGGGCAAGACGACGACGTACATCGTGCGAGGCATCATCGCGCCGGCCAAGCTCGACTCGTTGCTCGGTCATGTGGTTGTGACGCAGAAGGCGTTCGACGCCACCTTCCCGCAGCCGGCCGACCAGTTCACCTTCGTCGACCTCGCACCCGGAACGGACACTGCGGCGCTCGCCGCGCGGCTGAAGGTGTTCCCGGACGCGACCCTGCGCACGACGCCGGCGATGATCGCGAAGCGGCAGGGTGACATCGACAGCCTCGTCGCCCTGCTCACGATGCTGCTCGTGCTGGCCGTGATCACGGCACTGCTGGGTATGGTGAACGCGCTCGCGCTGGCCGTGATCGAGCGGACGCGCGAGATCGGCGCCCTGCGCGCGGTCGGGATGACCCGGCGCCAGACGCGCCGGATGGTGCGCCACGAGGCGGTGACGACGTCGCTGATCGGGGCCGCGGTGGGGCTGCCCCTCGGGATCCTCGTCGCGGGCGTCGTGATCCAGGGGCTCTCGCGGTTCGGGGTCGCGTTCCACCTGCCGGTGAAGCCGCTCGTCGCCTACGTCTTGGTCGCCGCGATCGCGGGAGTGCTGGCGGCGGTGTTGCCGGCAAGGCGGGCCGCCCGCCTCGACGTGCTGAAGGCGCTGCAATACGAGTAGCTCCAGCCGTGACGACTTCGCGCGGGAGCCATGCGCGTCCGCCCCCGTAACGATCCCGGAACGCGGGCGGGCGAGACTCCGGTCGCTGCAGCCGGCCAGCAGGACCCCACGAGCGGAGAAGACGTCGTGTTCGAGATCGAGGAGACTGTCGCGATCCAGGTGCCGATCGGGAGGTTGGGTCGTTCGTGAGCGGTCATTCGCACAGCTCGAGGTGGCAGGCGAGGCACTCCGACGTCCGCTCTCGCGCAGGCTGCCCGCTCTTTCGCGGCCGACAGCTACAGCGCCGATCACGCGCGCACCCGAGGGCGGGGCCGTGAACAACCGCGCGTTCCGCCTCCTCGCGATCGGCTCGACCGTCACGCTGATCGCCGGCCTCGTCGGGGCCGTCGTGTTCGGGGTCGCAGCTGGCGACACGGGTCGCGACATCGCGTTTCAGGTGCTGGCGATCTCGATCTGGGGTGGCGTCGGAGCGGCGCTCGCGTTCCTGCGGCCACGCAACGCAGTGGGCTGGCTTCTCGTCGCGATCGGAATCGTGCTGAGCGTCGCCGGTGCCGCTGCCGCGTACGTGAGCTGGTCGGAGATGGGTGTGTCCGAGCTACCGGCGGCGGCCTGGGCCGCCTGGCTCGGCTCGAACGCATGGCTCGTCGTGATCGCCTTCCTGATCCCACGCTTCCTGCTCGTCTTCCCCGACGGCCGCCTCCCGTCGCGGCGCTGGCGTGGCGTCGGGTTCGCCCAGTACGTGGTGCTCCTCGGCCTGGTGGTAGCGGCACTGGAGCCTGGCCCGCTGGCCGACCTGGACTACAAGCGCTACGACAATCCCGTCGGGATCGAGGCGCTCGACCCGCTCAACCGGATTCCGGCGTGGGCGAACCTGATCGGTCTCCCGATCCTGCTCCTTGCGACGGTCGGGGCCGCGGCATCGCTGATCGTCCGCTTCCACAACTCGGCCGGCGTCGAGCGCCAGCAGCTGAAGCTCGTCGCCTGGGTGGTCGGCATCACGGCCGTGACGTGGGTCGGGGCGAACCTGATCCCGTACGGGGGCGTCCACGACGCGGTCCAGCTCGTCGCGCTCGGCGGCCTCGTGCTCGCCCCCCTGGCCGTTCTCGTCGCGGTCCTCCGCTATCGGCTCTACGACGTCGACGCCGTCATCTCGAAGACCCTCGTCTACGGCGTGCTCACGGTGATCCTCGGCGCCTCCTACGTCGGTCTTGTGCTTGCGGGCCAGGCGCTGTTCTCGTCGTTCGCGGGCGGCTCGAACCTCGCGATCGCGGCCTCGACGCTGGTGGTGGCGGCGCTGTTCCTGCCAGTCCGTTCGCGCGTCCAGCGATTCGTCGACCGCCGCTTCTACCGCCGCCGTTACGACGCGCAGCGCACGCTCGAGGGCTTCGGGGCGCGGCTGCGCGAGCAGATCGACCTCGGCACGCTCGAGCGCGATCTCCGCGGCGTCGTCACCGAGACGATGCAGCCCACGCACGCCTCGCTCTGGCTGCGTGAGGGACCGCGATGAGTCGGTCGACGCTCGCGTGGGCACTCCTCGCGCTTGCGCCCGTGCTCCTCGCGATCGCGTTCGTCCTCGACGTCGTCGCTGCGGGCGACCTGTTCGAGGTGGGCGCATTCCTCGTGCTCGGGTTGCCGTACGCGACCGTGGGTGCGCTGATCGCAGCTCGCCAGCCGTCTCAGCCGATCGGGTGGCTGATGCTCGGCTGCGGGCTCGGCCTCGCAGCCGCGCTCGCCTCCGACGGGGTCGTCAACGTCGCCCTCGAGACCGATGTACGGGCCGTCGCCGGCGCGTTTGCGCTGGTGAGCTCGCTGCTCTTCAGCGTCTTCTTCCTCTGCCTCGTCACGACGCTGCTGCTCCTCCCGGACGGACGGTTGGGGTCGCCCCGCTGGCGGATCGCGGGTGCGGCGGTCGTCCTCCTCGCAGCGCTCGACCTAGCCGCGATCGTGCGGCCCGGCGTCTTCTCGGACTGGGAGGAGGAGCGCGTCGGCAATCCGCTCGGCGTGGACGCTCTCGGCGGCCTCGCCGGCGCGCTCGAACAGGTCTCGATCCTCCTCACGTTCGTCCTCCTCCTCACGGGGATCGTCTCGATCGGCGTTCGCTTTCGTCACGCGCGGGGGGTCGAACGCATGCAGCTGCGCTGGATCGTGACCGCCGGGACGGCCATCGGCCTCACCTGGTTGCTGATGATCGCGATGAGCCTCGTGATCCGCGAGGGGCCAGTGATCGACACCTTCTGGGCGATCTCGCTGCTCTCGATCGGGCTGCTCCCGATCGGCGTCGGCTTCGCTGTGCTGCGCTACCGGCTCTACGACATCGACCGGGTCGTCTCGAAGGCTCTGGTGTACGCAGCCGTGACTGCCGTTCTCGCTCTGGCGTACGTCGGCCTCGTGCTCGCGGGCCAGGCGCTGTTCTCGTCGTTCGCGGGTGGGTCGAACCTCGCGATCGCGGCCTCGACGCTGGTGGTGGCGGCGCTGTTCCTGCCGGTGCGCTCCCGCGTGCAGCGCTTCGTCGACCGGCGCTTCTACCGCCGCCGCTACGACGCGCAGCGCACGCTCGAGAGCTTCGGAGCGCGGCTGCGCGAGCAGATCGACCTCGGCACGCTCGAGCGCGACCTGCAGGGCGTCGTCACCGAGACGATGCAGCCCGCCCATGCCTCGGTCTGGCTGCGGACGGAGGCCCGCTCGTGAGGGCGCTCGCCTGGGCGCTGTTCGGATCGGTCGCGTTCCTCGCGCCGACCTGCGCCGCGCTCGGGATCGCGGGCGATCGACGCGGTCTCGTCCTGCCGGAGGGCCGCGGCTCGATGCTCCCGCAGGCGCTGATCATCGCCTTCGCCTCGCTCGAGTTCGCGGTGGTCGGGCTCCTGATCGCGCGGCGCCAGCAGCGGAACCCGGTCGGCTGGATCTTCCTTGCGTCCGGTGCCCTGCTCGCGCTCGTCGGGTCCGCGTACGCCTACGCCGATCTCGTGTTGTACGGCGACTTCGACTGGCCGCTCGTCTCGTTCCCCCTCTGGCTCACGGCGTGGGCCTTCGTCCCACCCGTCTTCGTCGCGCCGTGTCTGATTGCGTTGCTCTTCCCGACCGGCAAGCCGTTGACGCCGCGCTGGCGCTACGCGGTGTGGTTCGTCGCCGCCGGGCTCATCGTCGCTCCGTTCGGCGGCGCGTTCGCGAGCGGGCTCTCCGGCTACCCGGACGTCGAGAACCCGGCGGCGTTCCCGGTCCTCGAGGACATCGCCTCGGTCGTCGACTCGGTGGGCAAGGTGACGCTTGCGCCGACGATGCTCCTGCTCGCACTGACCTCGATCGTCCTCCGCTTCCGTCGCTCGCGAGGCGTCGAGCGACTGCAGCTGAAGTGGGTCGCCTCCGCCGGCTCTGTGATGGTCGCCGGGTTCTTTCTCGCCTTCGTCAGCGGGCAAACGGCGATCAGCGACATCGGCTTCGTGACCGGTGTCGTCGGCTTCGTTCTCCTGCCGATCGCCGTCGGCGTTGCGATCCTCCGTTACCGGCTCTTCGACATCGACCGCGTCATCTCCAAGACGCTCGTCTACGCGGCGCTCTCGCTCGTCCTCGGCGCGGCGTACGTGGGGCTGGTGCTCGGAGGTCAGGCGCTCTTCTCGTCGTTTGCCGGCGGCTCCAACCTCGCGATCGCTGCGTCGACGTTGGTGGTCGCGGCGTTGTTCCTGCCCGTCCGCGCCCGGGTGCAGCGCTTCGTCGACCGGCGGTTCTACCGGCGCCGCTACGACGCGCAGCGCACGCTCGAGGGCTTCGGGGCAAGGCTGCGGGAACAGGTCGACCTCGCCGCGCTCGAGCACGACCTGCAGGGCGTCGTCACCGAGACGATGCAGCCGGCGCACGCATCGTTGTGGCTGCGGAAGGCTCGGCCGTGAGGCGCCGCTGGACCGCTCGTCGGGGCAGTGGTGCGTCACCGCCGCGCTCTTCGCAGTCGGGGCGACCTTCGCTCGTCGCGGGGTCAGGCGCTGCGACACTCGTCGCTCACGACCAAGCTCGGCCTGCTCTCGCGTCCCTCGGGTTCGCCATCGTCGGGCTCCCGGTCGCGCCCGCCAGCCGCGCAACGCGGTCGGCTGGATCTTCCTGGCGTCGGCGTCCTTGTCTCCGCTCGCTCTCGTGCGGGGAGCTACGCGAACTACTCGTTCACGTCTGCGTAGAGCCTCTTCCCGGCACCTCGTCGCTGCCTGGGTTTAGCTCTCGGCCTGGTTTCCCGCTCGGGTTGATCGCATTCCTACCGCTTGCTCTTCCCCGACGGCAGCGTCCCGGGCCGACGCTGGCGCTACCAGTTGGTGCGTCGGCGCCGTCCTGGCGTGCATCGCGGTCACCTCGTGCGTCTGCGCGGGTCGATGAACGACTCGGCGAGCCACCCGGGCGTCGACAACCCCGCGGCATCCACGCCCTCGAAGGCATCGCTCGTCGTCGCTCGGTGGGCAAGGTCGACGCTCGCGTCGTCGATGCTCCTGCTCGCACTGGCCTCCATCGTCGTCCGCTTCCGTCGCTCGCGAGGCGACGAGCGACAGCAGCTGAAGTGGATCGCCTCCGCCGGTCTCCGTCATGGTCGCCGGCGTCTTCGTGCCCGCCGTCGCTCGGGGTCGGTGTCGGCGACATCGGCTTCGTGACCGGTGTCGTCGCTCGCTGCCGCTCGCCGTCGGCGTCGCGATCCTCCGGTACCGGCTCTTCGACATCGATCGCGTGATCTCGAAGACGCTGGTCTACGCGGCGCTCACGCTCGTGCTCGGCGCGGCCTACGTCGGGCTCGTGCTCGCCGGGCAGGCGCTGTTCTCGTCGTTCGCGGGCGGCTCGAACCTCGCGATCGCGGCGTCGACGCTGGTCGTCGCCGCGCTCTTCCTCCCCGTGCGCTCCCGCGTGCAGAGGTTCGTGGACCGCCGCTTCTACCGCCGCCGCTACGACGCGCAGCGCACGCTCGAAGGCTCGGGGCGCGGCTGCGCGAGCAGGTCGAGCTGGAGACGCTGAGCAGCGACCTCGCGCTCGTCGTGCACGAGACGATCCAGCCGTCGCACGTGTCGCTGTGGCTCCGGGCGGGCGATGAGCGTCCGCCATCCGACCTCCCGCACGCTCTCCCGTCTCGCGGCTGCGATCTCGGTCGTCCTGCTCGCCTGCTTCGTCTTCCTCGTCGTCGTCGCGGCTTCCACCCCGGGTTCACCGATCACCGGGACGCCCTCGCGATGCGGCGATTGTCGTCCCCTTCGTGGGGGTCGGGGTGGTGGTGACGTGGAAGCGCCCCGCCAACCTCGTCGGGTGGGCGCTGCTGCTCGCCGGGCTGGGCGTCGGCGTGCAACGACTCTTCGGACGTCAGCGGAGCCTGCGTGCTGTGAAGCCCGACGCGGGGCTTCCCGGGGGCGCGGCGGACGCCGCCGTCGCAGCTGGCGCCTGGACTGCCCTCTGGGCGGCGTTTCCTCTGCCATCGTCTTCCCGCCGGCAACGAGGTCGTCCCCCGGGATGCGTCGGTTCGCCGTGCTCGTGCTGCTCGACTTCGCGGCGATCTGGTTCATCATCGCGACGAGCGCAAGGTTGAGCCACCGCTCAAAGCCTACGACAATCCCCTCGTGCTGACGACGAGTGCGTCTGTACGCCGGCGCCCTGGCGATCCCCTTCGTCGCCGCGTGCCCCGTATCGTGGTCGTCGCTTCGGTTATTGTCGCGGGCCGCTTCTGCCGCTCCCGAGGTAATCAACGGCAGCAGTTCAAGTGGTTCGCGACGAGCGCCGGCTTCCTCGTCTTGACGCTGCCGATCGCGGCCGCGTTCAGCTTGACCTGATCGGCGGATCGTGATCACCTTCCAGCTTATCGCGCTGCCAGTCTCCGTGGGCATCGCCGCGCTCCGCTACCGGCTGTACGAGATCGACGTGATCATCCGTCGAACCCTCGTCTACGGCACGCTCTCGGCGCTGCTCGCGGGCACGTACGTCGCGGTCGTGATCGGCCTGCAGGCGCTGTTC
>CAWKGI010000026.1:0-240292 GCA_963849125.1 uncultured Actinomycetes bacterium
ATCGCTGCCCTGCTGCTCCTGCTCCGCGTACTGCCGGTGTGGGCCGTCGTCGTCGTAGGGGCGGCGTTCGGCGCCCTCGTGCTCTGAGCGTCCCTCGACCCTGCAGGATCGCGGGGACGGGGAGGGAACCCGTTCGCATGCGTCTGCGTGCCGTCGCCGCTGCAGTGTGGGTTGCCCTCGCGATCGCCTGCGCCATCCTCCTCGAGCCGCCGCGGCGGCGCTGGTCGGCGCGCTCGGGTGCGGCGTGCTCGTCGCCGTCACCGTGACGGATCTCGAGCGGCGGATCATCCCGAACCGCATCGTCATTCCGGCCACCGCGGTCGCGCTCCTGGTGCAGACGATCCGGGAGCCGGGCGTCGAGTGGATCGTCGCCTGCGTCGGGGCCGGGCTCTTCTTCCTCGTGTTCGCCCTCGTGTACCCGGCCGGCCTGGGGATGGGAGACGTCAAGCTCGCGGCTTCCTCGGGGCCTGGCTCGGGTGGGATGTCGCGGTGGCTCTTTTCCTGGGATCGATCTTCGCGGTGACGCCGGCGATCGTGCTCCTGGCCGGCACGGCTCCGCGGGGCGAAGATGGGACTCCCGTTCGCACCCTTCCTCGCTGCGGGTGGAGTCGTCGCGCTCTTCGCGGGTGGGCGACTGATCGACGCCTGGCTCGGCTAGGAGACTTCGAGTCCCTCGGACGCGAGGTAGGATCCCTCTGCAAAGGCCTAGTTAGCCACCCCTGTCATTCCATGCGCTCGCCGGGTCCGTCGCCGGTTTCCTGACCCTAAAGGGGTAGCGAGCGGCCCATCCGGGATGCCGATTGGTGTCCCATGCGGCACGACACTCTTCCGGCAGACGTCGGGGTGATCACGGCAACGGCCCTCGAGGACGCGATCCAGGGCGCGATCGGAGCGACCGCTCTCGACGATCCTTCGGACGTGATCGACGGCGTCCTCGCGGCGCTGCACGACGGTCTCGATGGTGGATTCGTCTCCTTGTTCATGCTGGAGCACGGTCGTCTCTGGCTGGCCGGGATGCGCGGGTACGCGATGATCTCCGACGGTGTCGGGCTCGAGGAGGGAGTTGTCGGTCGCGCGGCCAGGTCGGGCGCCGTCCAGCTCGTCGAGCGCGTCGCCGACGATCCGGACTACATCCCGTCGACCGGTGGGATCGTCTCGGAGCTCGCCCTTCCCGTGCACGGGGCCAACGGCGTGCTCGGCGTTCTCAACCTCGAGACGACCGCACGCCTGCCGGCTCTCGCGGCGACGCTCGCCGAGCCGCTGGCGGCGGCACTTCGGCTTGCCGTGGAGACGCTCGCGGTCGCGCGCACCCTCGACCTCTCCGCCCTCGCGCGTCTCTTCGTCTACACGGGCTCGCTGCGCGACCCGCAGGCGATAGCCGACGTGACAGCCCGCTCGCTCCCGCGGGTCATTCCCCTGGAGACCTGTCAGCTCGCGCTGTACGAAGAGGGACGCGGCCTCGTCGACCTCGCCGTCTGGCAGGCGTCGCCAGAGTCGCCGGATCCCCTGTCCCGCGGTGCGATCACGGCGTTGCGCGCGCGGATCGACGCCGCTGCCGTGGTTGAGCTGCTCGACCTCCGGACGATGGCGCTGCCGGAGCTCGTCGGATCCGACGTTCGCTCCGCCGCGATCGTGCCTCTGCGGGCGAGCGGCGAGGAGATCGGCGTCCTGGTCGGGACGTCACGGTTCCCCCGCGTGTACGACCACCGGCAGGCCGAGGCTGCTGCGCTGCTCGGTGCGCACGCGGCTGCGTCGATCGACGCAGCAGTTGCGCTTTCGCGCGAGCGGCACTCCGCGCTGACGGATCGCTCACGTCCTGCTCAACCGTCGCGGGTTCGACGAGTCGCTCGAGCGCGCCCTCACGGTCGCCCAGGAGACGCGGAGACCGTTGTCGGTGCTCGTGATCGACTGCGACGACTTCAAGGACGTCAACGACCGCGCCGGCCACGACTTCGGCGACGCGCTCCTCCGCGAGATAGGGCTCGTGCTCGAGCGGATCACGGGATCGTCGAACCGTGCCGCCCGGCTCGGAGGCGACGAGTTCGCGGTGATCCTCGAAGGCGTCGATGCCGACCCCGCCGCCGGCACGGCCGAAGCGCTGCTCGGCGAGCTACGGGAAGGCCTCTCCCACGAGGGCTTCCCGGTGCATCTCTCGTCCGGCGTCGCCACCTACCCGTACGACGGCGCGAGCTCCACGCAGCTCAAACGGGCCGCCGACCAGGCACTCTACGCGGCCAAAGCCGCAGGCAAGAACCGCGTGGTCACGTTTCGCGACATGTCACTCGGCGTGGCCCGCGTCGACGCCGTCCCGGTCGATCGGCGCAGCGAAGGACGACCAGACGGCAGCGCGCTCGGTGACGTCCTCGAGGCGGCCGCCTCGATCTGGGGCGCGGAGTCGACACAGGTCGTGCTCGAGCGGCTCTCGAAGGCCCTTCCGTTCGTCCTCGGCGCCGCCGGCTGCGTCGTGTCGCACGTCGACGGCGCTCGCATCCAGGAGGCGGCGTCGCACTCGCTGCGCGACGTCTGGCTCGGTGACAAGGTCGCCTATCTGCTCGAGGACTTCCCACTCACGGAGGAGGTCGTGCAATCCGGACGCTCGCGCGCGATCTCCTTCCTCGACGACGACCTCGATCGGGCCGAGGCATTCGTGCTGCGCGAGCTCGAGATGTCGTGCTGCCTGCTCGCGCCGATCCACGTCGCGGGGGCACCGTGGGGGTTGGTCGAGGTCTACGACCAGCGCCATCGCCGGTTCTCCACCACCGACCAGGAGGTCGCCGAGTTCCTCGCCGGTCATGCGGCACGCCGGCTGGAGGTGCTCGGAGACGCCGTCTCGCGTCGACGAAGGTTCCCGGTCTTCCGCCTGCCTCAGGGGTAGCCCGAGCGCACCCCGACGCCCGCTCGCGCGAGGGGCGCCGGGTTAGGGGGCAGGGCTCGCTTCGCGGCCCGGACCCCTCGAGGGACGTGCTCGTGCTGGTGCGCGGGCGGCGAGGTTCGTCCGGCCGGGCGGTGGCGCCCGGCGCCAGCGGAGAGCCTCGTCGCTTGCTCGATCGCTCGAGGCTAGACAGCCTCGAGGAAGCAGCAGCGGCGATCGTCCGCCGGCAGCGGCGAGCGTCCACCCCGGGTCACGCGGTAGCGCGTGCCCTGCAGCTCGACAAGCGCACCCGGCGCGGGCGGAGGGCCGGGCGCCTCCATCAGGCTGTAGCCGTCACCGGGGACGACGAGGAGATGCACGTCGGTGCGCCAGGCGGGTGCCGACGCGTCAGCCGCCGGTGCCGGTGCCACGCGGTCGAGGGCCGCCGCGTGCTCCTCGACCTCGGCCGCGCGCTCCCGCAGCTCGCCGGCGAGGCGCTCGAGCTCCGCCTGGCGATCCGCGGCCGCCTGCTCGCGGCGCTCGACGGCTGCGCGTCGGAGCTCGACGGCTCCAAGCTCCGTGCGGCGCTCCTCGACGTCGGCCTCGGCCAGGGCAAGGCGCTGCTCTCGCTCTGCGAGCTCCTGCGCCACGCCGGCGAGCTCGGCGTGCCGTCCGTCGAGCTCGGCCGAGCCTTCGCGCAGCAGCGCCTCGATCGTGGCGCGAAGGTTCCGCACTCGCTCCTCCCGGTCCTCGAGATCGGCGATCGCGACGCGGAGCGAGGCGGCGCGCTCCTCGAGCTCGCGACCGCGAGCGTCGATCAGCTCCTCGATCTCGTCGGTGCCGTCTGCGGTCGGGGTGAAGAGGGCGCGAAGGCCGCGCCGAGGCCGGTCGGGAGGAGACTCCATTCCCGGCCACTCGTCCCAGTCGCGATGTGGGGTGCCCGAACCGTCCATGTTCTCCATTGAGACTGTACGTCGACGGCCCGGATCCTTAGCCGTCGAGATGGGAGCCAGACCGCCGACGTGATGCTCGCTTCGACACGTCAAGGGACGGTCCTCCCCCTTCCGGGGGAGGGCGACGACCGCCAGGCGCAGGATAGTGAGCCCATGGACTCCATCGGCGCACGACTCCTCGCTGCACGGATCGCCGCCGGCGTCCGGATCGGTGCCGTGATCGAGCTCGTCGGCGACACATCCGATCGGCGCGCCGGCGACCGGGGCACGGTTCGCGCCGTCTCCCCGGAGGGTCGCGTCGTGGTGGACTGGGAGAGCGGGTCGGGCGGCGAGATCGACCCCGTCGTCACTCCCTTTCGCCCGGTCTCGGCCTGACCGCCGAACCCACCCGAAGGTGCCACGCACGGCCGCGCGTCCGCCGACGTCGTGTGGGCAGCCTCGCAGCGTGTCGAGGTGCGCCCGTGACCTTCCTCTGACCGGCTGCTGTAGCCCGCGCGGAGAGACGGCGGTACGCGGCTTCGGGGTGGGGCCTGCCGTCCGGGCTGCGAGCACGCAGAGACGACGTGCGGGGACGATCAGGCGGTCGGTCCGCGGAAGCCCAGGTCGAGCGTGATCACCCAGCGCGGTGCCCCGCCGAAGTCGCCGCCGGTCGACGGCGAGAAGCGAACCGAGACGCCCATCTCGCGCCACGTTCGGGAGAGCAGGTTGGTGCGGTGACCGGGCGACGCGAGCCAGGCGCCCACGATCGCGCGGGCGCTGGGCGCGCGTGGACCGAACATCGCGAGGTTCTCCGCGCCGCTCCAGGCGACAGGGCCAGGGGCGTAGAACTGCTTCAGGCGCTGCGCGAAGCTCGGGTTGCCCGGAAGCTCGTGCTCGAACGCTCCGACCCGCAGCATCGCGATGGTGTGGAAGTCAGCGGCGCGCGTCAGCTTCGTCGACCGTGCGAGCGGGCGCAGACCACGCGCGACGCGTGCGGCGTTCACCTCCTGGAGCACTGCTGCCTCCAGGCCGGCGGAGCGCTCCGTCCCGGCGGACGCGGACACGCCAGGCGCGAGGGTGAGCAAGGCCAGTAGGGCGATGACGAGTGTGACGCGACGCATCCCTCTCCGTATCGGTGATCCCGCGCGGCGATGCCTCCCCCGAAAGGGGGAAGGGGCGGGATCGATGCGGGTGCGGAGGCCTACCGGCTAGGCGGGGGTTGTGCGGGGCAGCGTGAATCGGACGATTGTAGGGCCCCCGGGCCGGCTGTCAATCGAGAACGTCCCTCCGAGCATCCGGACGCGCTCACCCATCCCGACGAGTCCGAGGCGCCCGTGCTGCGCGGCCCGAGCGAGTGCCCGCTCGACGTCGAACCCGTGCCCGTCGTCGGTGACCTGCACGTCGATCGAGTGCCTGCGTGCGCGAAGGGCGACGTCGACAGTAGCTCGCGCCGGAGTGCTCGCGCGCGTTCGTCAACGACTCCTGGATCGCCCGGAAGACGGCGATCCGCTGGGCCGCGGTCAGCGACTCGGGGTCGCCGCTGATCTCGAGGCGGCCCGCGATGCCGCTGCGGGCCGAGAACTCGTCGACGGCGCGGTGGAGCGTCTCGCCGAGCGGCCTCGACGTGACGCTGCGCGACTCGAGCGCGTGGGCGATCTCGCGCAGTGCCCCGTCGATCTCGGAGGCACGGGCGACGAGATCGTCGAACCGTCCGGCAGCGAGCTCCCGTCGGCTCTCGAGCACGAACGGGTAAACCTCCCGGCCGAGCAGCTCGAGCTCGGAGCCGAGCGCGAGAACGTCCTGAACGGGGCCGTCGTGCAGGTCGAAGCCGATCCGCATCAGCCGCTTCTCCAGCGAGCGGGTCAGGGCCTCCTCACGGGCGGCGCTGCGGTCGAGCAGCAGCTCCCGCTCGAGCACCGGCCCGAGCGCCCTCGCAGCCTCCTCGAGGTAGGCCCGCGCCCGGGTGGCATCCCAGGGGCGGGTGCGGGCGACGAGAGCGCCGACCGTGCTCGAGAACCGCCTGATCGCAACGGCTCGAAGCTCCCCGGATCCGACCGCGAAGAGTCGCGCTCGACCGTGGATCGCTGCGCGGGCGGCCGAGCGCGACGCTGCCGAGCGGGAGCTCCTCGCCCAGCAGCAGCAACGGTCGCAGATCGCCGCCGTCGGACTGCCACACACCGAGCCCGTCGACGACGTCGAGATGCAGCAGCAGCGTGAGCTGGATCTCCGCGGCCGTGACGGGAGGGAGCTCGAGCAGACCGGGGGACGTCACCACCCGCCTGAAGAGGTCGAACGCGGCGACCGCGACCGGCACGTGGAGCACCTCCGCGAGCGTCGAGACGGCGACGTCCATGTCGGCGACGTCGAGGTCGCCTCGTGCAGCGAGCTCGCCGACGACGTCCGCCACGAAGACGCTCGCGCCGAGCGCCGACGCGGCCTCGGACGATCCGGCGCCTGCGAGCACGATGCGCGCTCTGACGGCTGCCTCGTCGAGGACGCGATGGGCGCGCTCGTGCGCCCCTGCGCGAAGGACGCGGTGCGCTCGGTCGAGCGACGTCTCGCCGGCCGTGTGCGCGGCGTCCGAGGACGTCGCCGGGTCGACGGGGAGCACGACGAGATGTGCAAGCGAGCCCATCAGCTAGGCCCCCCTAGAACAGCGCAGACCACCGTCCACCTCTCCGATCGGGTACCTCTAACGTACGCCGGGGGTGGGTGGATTCCTATGCCCCGTTCGAGGGACGGCCGGTGGTCGCGAGCCGCTCGACCTCGGAGACGAGCTGCTCGGTCTCGTCCCACTTGTCGAAGATCGGCAGGCTGCCCGGGACTGGGCCGTCGCCGGCCTCTCGCGCGATGAGGACGGGAGCCGTCGACTCGACGCGCACGGCGTTTGCGAGCCGGAGCGCGTCCGGGACGTCCGTTCCGCCGTCGATCACGATCGCCGAGAACGCCTGCGAGCCGGCGGCGTCCGCTGCCTGGTTCGAGGAGACGACCGTCACGGCGACGTTTCGACCTTCGAGGAGAAACCGGATGAGCTTCGTGAAGCGGGGGTCGCCGCTGACGACGAGGGCGGCCCCATCTGCCTCGACGCTGCTCGCGACGGCGTCGAGCGCGGTCTCGCCGTTCTCGGAAGCGGGCCTGTGCGAGCGCGCGGCCCACGCCACCCGATCACCCAGCTCCAGACCGCGACGGGCGCACTCGCCCGAGGCCAGCTCGATCACCTCGCGGGCGCCACGACAGGTGGCCGTCTTGAACGGCGAGACGTCGCGCTCGATCTTGATCACGACCTGCTCCGGATCGAGGAACACGACGTCGATCGGGAAGCGCATGAACCACGTGTGGATCGACCACGCGGGCCGGAGGAGCATCCCCTGGTCGGGCGGGAGCGAGCCTCGCCCGAGCAGGCCGCGGAGGCGCCGGAGGGTCGTGTCGGCCACCCGGACGGACTCGCAGACGACGCGCCCGTCCTCTCGGCGCAACGTCAGCTCTGCTGCTTCTCACTGGGTGGAGAAGGCGTCGATGATGGTGATCACCACCGGCACGAGCAGCACGATGAAGATCGCCGGGAAGATCAGGAAGATCATCGGGAACAGCATCTTCACCGGCGCCTTCTGCGCGCGCTCCTCCGCGTAGGCCTTGCGGCGCTTGCGCATCTCGACGGCAAGGTTGCGCATGATCTGCCCGATCGAGATGCCGAGGATCTCGCCCTGGATCACCGACCGGGTGAAGAGCCGGATGCCGGGCGTGTCGGCGCGCGTCTGGAGGTTCGTCAGCGCCTCGGACATCGTCAGGCCCATGTTCTGCTCCTGCAAGGTGATCCGCATCTCCTGCGACAGCGGTCCGTGCACCCGCGCGGCCGCCATCTTCATCGACTGCGGGAAGCTGAGGCCGGCCTCGAGCGTGACGACGATCAGGTCGATCAGGTCGGGGAGCCCGCGCTCGATCAGGTCGTGCCGCTGCCGGATCCGGTGGTCGATGAACGCGATGGGGAGGAGGAGGCCGGCGGCGGCGATCACGACCGCGCCGAGGACGATGGTGAGGAGGCTCGCGCCCGCGAGCCCTGCCATCCAGACCCAGAGCAGTCCGCCGCCGACGGCGATCACGACCTGGTAGCCGAAGACCTTCGACGGCTGGACGGTGTACATCCCCGCCGCGATCAGCCGCTTGCGGACCTCCTCCTCGGAGATCCAGCTGAAGCGCGAGCCCACGCGCTGGCCGATCCCCGAGACGAACGCGCCGACGCGCTCGCCGAAGGGCTCCCGCGGCGCCCCCTCTGCGTAGACCTCGTCGGTGTACCCGTAGGCGCTGATCTGGTCGAGCCGCTCGGTCGACGCCGGCGTGTCGCCGAGCATCGATCGTCCGAGCAGCACGACGGCGGTGGCGAGGAGGACGAGGCCGAGGACGAGGATGATATCCATCAGAGCTCGATCGCCACGATCCGCTTGATGAGCCACGACCCGAGGAAGATCCCGATGATCGCGAGCACGAGGCTGACCTGCCCGATCGGGTCGTGGAAGAGGGGCTGGATCTGATCGGGGTTGATCATCAGGATCATGAAGAACAGGCCGACCGGCACGCCGATGATCACCCACCGGGCCATGCGGCCCTGCGCGGTGAGGACCTTCACGAGACGGCGGATCTCCTCGCGGGCGCGGATGTTCGCGATGATCTGGTCGAGCACCTCGGCCATGTTGCCGCCCGCCTCGCGCTGGATGAGCGCGAGCAGCGCCACCTGGTCGAGGTCGGTGCTCTTCATCCGGGCTGCGGTCACCTCGAGCGCCTGGTCGAGCGGGACCCCGAGGCGCTCGTCCGTGACGACGCGCCGGAACTCCGAGCGGGACGGCTCGGCCGCCTCGTCGACGACGGTGCTCATCGCGCCGACGAGGCTGTGCCCCGCGCGGAGGCCCGAGCCGAGGACCTCGAGGTTGTCGTCGAGCTGCTCCTGGAAGCGGGCGCGGGTCTTCGCCGCCCGTCGGGAGACCTCGGCCCAGAGGAAGAACGGCGGCAGCAGCGCCGTGAGGATCAGGAACGGCGAGACGAGCGACGCGAGGATGACACCGAGGATGAGGCCGCCGATGCACGCCATCGCCATCAGCCGCTGCGGCGAGCGACCCATGCCGGCGATCTCGGTCTCGAGCGCGAACCGCTGGAACCAGTCCATCTGCTGGAGTCGCGACGTCGAGGAGTCCGCCACGGAGAGCAGGGCGGTCACGTCCGTGCGACGCCTGTCCGCCTCCTCCTCGACCTCGACGTACTCGCCGAGCCGGCGGCGCAGCTTCCGGTTCGAGCGGAGCTCCGAGAGGCGGACGATCGCGTAGCCGATGAGCCCGAGCACGAGCGCCGTGATCAGCAGCATCACGGCCCAGCCCTGGATGATCCGATCCCAGAAGGACTCCTCGTACGGGGCGCCCTGACCCGCGCGCGGGGAGGTGTAGGACGTGGTGAGGTCGTCTGGCACGCCCTTGATCGCCACGACGACGTCGACGTCCCTTCCGGGCCGCGCGTCCGAGCGGTAGCGCAGCACGTACTCGTTCGAGGCCTTGACGCCGAGCTCGTCGAAGATCCCCTGCAGCGCGGCCGGCTGCTTGGCCAGCGCGAAGCTTCCGCCGGTCGTCTCGGCGATGGACTCGAGCTCGTCCGCCGTGAAGTCGGGCGAGTCGATCCCGATGGTGTAGACGCGCACCCTCTCGCTCTCGAGCGCGCCGACTGCGGTGTCGGCCGGGATCGTGCTGCCGACGTCGGCGCCGTCGGAGATGAGCACGATGCGGCCGGCGCCCAGCTTGGCGTCGCGGATCTGCGCCTGGGCGGCGGCGAGCGCGTCGTAGATCTTCGTGCCCTGCGCGAGGGCGGGGCTCGTCGCGAGCGCCTGCTCGATCTGCTTCTTGTCGAACGTGAACGGCAGCTGGACGGTGGGGCGCGTGTTGAACGTGACCACCGAGATCGCCTGGCCCTGCGTGGTCTTGGCGAAGCTGCGGGCCGCTGCCATCGCCTCGTCGATCTTGCCCGTCATGCTGTTCGAGGCGTCGATCAGGATCACGGTGCCGACGCCGCCCTCGGAGTTCGCGGGCACGACCGTCTCGTTCTCGACGGCCCGCCCGTCCTCGGTGACCGTCACGTCGCTCGCCGTGAGCTTCCGCTTCACGGGGAGCGCGATCACGTACGCGCGGTCGGGGAACAGGGCGGTGCCCGCGTCGATCAGCTCGGGGCCGGCCGGCTGATCGGCCGCGACCGCCGAGCCGGCGAGCGCCGCGGCGATCGCGACCGTGACGACCCAGATCGGAAGCGCGCGTCTCATTGATCCTTCGGGTGGGACGTTCCGAGGTCGGGATAGGACGAGCCCGACGGCCCGAGCTGCGAGAAGAGCGTCGTCGGCAGCTCGATCCCGCGCTTCTCGAACTTCTTCGCGAGGACGGGGCGGAGCCCGGTCGGTCGCAGACCGCCGATGATCGTCCGATCGGGTGCGATCGAGTCGACCTTGAACTCGAAGATGTCCTGGAGCGTGATCACGTCGGACTCCATCCGCTGCACCTCGGTGATCGCCGTCACGCGACGCGATCCGTCCTCGAGGCGCTCGAGGTGGATGATGACCTCGAGGGCGGAGGAGACCTGCTGGCGGATCGCCCGGATCGGGAGGTCGTAGCCGGCCATCAGGACCATGGTCTCGATCCGCGCGAGGGCGTCGCGCGGTGCGTTGGAGTGAACCGTCGAGAGCGACCCGTCGTGGCCCGTGTTCATCGCCTGGAGCATGTCCAGGGCCTCGGCGCCACGGACCTCGCCGACGATGATCCGGTCGGGGCGCATGCGCAGCGAGTTCCGCACGAGGTCACGGATGTGGATCGCGCCCTCGCCCTCGATGTTCGGCGGGCGCGCCTCGAGCCGGAGCACGTGCCGCTGGTGGAGCTGCAGCTCGGCGGCGTCCTCGATCGTGACGATCCGCTCGGTGTCGGGGATCGCCGACGAGAGCGCGTTGAGCAGGGTCGTCTTGCCCGAGCCGGTTCCGCCCGAGACGAGGATGTTGAGCCGGGCCTGGATGCAGCGCTCGAGGAAGTCGACCGACTCCGCGCTCAGCGTGCCGAGCTCGATCATGTTCTCGAGCGACAGGCGGCGGCGCGAGAACTTGCGGATCGTGAGCAGCGGGCCGGAGAGGGAGAGGGGCGGGATCACGGCGTTGACGCGCGATCCGTCGGGAAGGCGGGCGTCGACCATGGGCGACGACTCGTCGATCCGGCGGCCGATCTGGGCGACGATGCGGTTGATGATCCGGCGCAGGTGATGGTCGTCGGTGAACCTGACCGTCGTCTCGAAGAGGCGGCCCTGGCGCTCGATCCAGATCTCTCCGGGACCGTTGACCATGATCTCCGTGATCGAGTCGTCGGCGAGCAGGCGCTCGAGCGGGCCGTAGCCGAGGATGTCGTCCGCGATCTCGGTCGTGAGCCGCTCGCGGTCCTCGCGCGCGATGCCGGTCTCGGCGCTGAGATGGCGCCGGATGTCGGCGACCACGCGGTCGCGGGCGCCCTGCGGATCGAGCTCCGCCGACGACAGCGTCGGGCCGAGCTCGCTGATCACGAGCATGTGGACGCGGTTCTTCAGCTCGGCGAACGGCTCCGCGCGCGTCGTCTGCTCGGGGCCGGACGGTCGTGTCGATGCGATGCGCTCGTGTAGATCCATGCTCACTTCCTCCCGATGAGTCGGAACCGTCCGCTCGTTTGCGCACCCGACTCCGGCAGCTGTTCGACCGTGTCGGGATCGCCCGTGATGATCGAGACGAGGCTCCGGAACGCGACTGCCGGCTCGGACTGCGGCCGGGCCGCCACGATCGCGATGCCCTCGTTCACTGCGCGGGGGATCTCGCGATCGGAGGGGACGAAGACGTCCGGCTCGCGGCCGAGGATCGCGACCACGTCGCCCTGGCTGATCCCCACGCGCGACTGGGCGCGGTTGAGCAGCAGCACGATCCTGGCGGGGTCGTGGCCCATAAGCCGGAGCGTGTCGAGGCCCAGCTTCGTGTTCTTCAGCGACAGCGAGTCGAGCATCCCGACCATGATCAGGTCGGTTGCCGCGTCGATCGTCGTGATCACCTCGGCGGTGAAGCCCGGGGGCGTGTCCACGATGATGTAGTCGTAGCGCGGCATCGCGGTCGCGTAGATCTCGCGCAGCAGGTCGACCGAGACGCTGCTCGCCTGGTCGGGCCTGCTCGGCGCGACGAGCGCGTCGACCCCGGAGGGGTGGCGCATCGTGTACGCGGCCAGCTTCTCCTCGTCGAGCGAGCCGGGGGAGACGGCCAGGTCGTACAGCGTCCGGTCGGGTGGCAGCCCGAGGCAGAGCGCGACGTCGCCGAACTGCAGGTCGAGGTCGAGGATCAGCACGCGGGCGCCGGTGGCCACGAGCGCGACGGCGAGGTTCGTCGACGTCAGCGTCTTGCCCGTGCCGCCCTTGGGGCCGAGCACGCAGACCAGTCGCCCGCGCGGCTCCGCGCTCGCGCTCGCGGCCTGGGCCGCGCGGCTGCGGGCGAGCGCCTTCGTGATCGCGAACTCGAGCGTGTCGGCGTCGTGGGGGAGGTGCAGGACGTCCGCGGCCCCGGCGTCGAAGGCCTTGCGCAGGAACCCCTGCGGAGCGTCGGTCGCGAGCACGACGACGGGGATGTCCGGAGTCGGCCGCCGTCGCGGTCGTCACGAGCTCGAGGGCGTCGGTGCCCTCGCCGGCCGACCCGACGAGCACGAGCGCAGGGTCGTGGTCGCGGATCGCGTTCTGGAGCTCCGTGACGCCGTTGACGACCGCGATGACCTCCGCCGTCTCCTGGCGCGTCATCAGCTGCTGGACGTCGAAAGGCGCCGCGCCTGCCGTCGCGATGATGGCCTTGACCTTCATTGAGCGCCTTCTCCAGCCGGTGTCGCGGCGAGCTTCTCGCGCAGCGGGCAGCGGCCTGAGTTGGCGAATCCCTTTGCATGCCCTAGCGCTTCGCGGAGCTGTTGACGAGGGCGAGGAGCTGCTGCGTCGTGACCGCCTTGCGCGGCGGCTGCTTGGCATCGCCCGCAGGGCGCAGGAGGAACCACGAGCGTGCCTGTATCGGAGGCGAGCGCCATGCGCTGCGCCAGCGGGGGCGTTGAGGCGGAGAACCGCAGCCGATCTTCGCCGGACGGGCGCGGTCATCACGAGGACGTTCGAGGCGAGCAGGCCGAGGAGCTGGCCACCGTTGCCGGCCGCCTCGTAGTAGATGTCGACGCGGTCGCCGTTGGCGACGATCCCGACGAGGCCGCGGGCTCCGTTGACCGGGATCGCGACGGCTCGCTGCTCGCCCGAGAGCTTCGTGGGGATGGCCTCGCTCGTGGACGACGTGATGTCAGCGGTCGTGATCTGCTGTCCCGGGAAGATGTCGACCACCGCGGCGCGCCCGTTGAGGTACGCGGGATCGGAGAGCGCGCCGGCCTTGACGTCGTCCTTCGGCAGCGAGGCGATCTGGTAGAGCCCCTTCTCCGCGATGACCGTGCCGGAGGTGCCCTTCGGGATGAGGTGCTTCGCGACGAGCGACCGGGTGTCGCTGCTGCGCGCTCCTTCACGCTCGAGCGGTACTGGATCAGGTACGCCACCAGCAGGATCGCGGCGAGCACGAGGGCGGCAACGCCGGCGATGACCGTCCAGCGGCGTGACCCTCCCATCTTGGTGGTGGCGATGTTCGACATTCAGAGACTCCTCTTCGACGGTGTGGGAACGCTCATCTATCGGCAGATTCAGCGGACAAGAACAGCCCGGCACTCGGTCGCACTGCCGATCTCGCACTTCAGCGTGACGGGCGCGCCTCCTCCTGGCTTGACGAAGTCGACGAAGTACCCGGCAAGTGCTCCGGAGGAACGACGTCGTCGGCCTGCGCTGTTCCGTACAACGACCCGTCGGGGTCAGTGCCCTGCGGCCCGTCGGGATCCGTGGCGCAGGGACCCGGTTCGACCCCTGCCCACCCCAGCCGGTGACGTAGAACGCAGCGAAGCGAGACAGCGGGAGCCCGTCGTTTGCCTGGACTCCCTTGAAGGCCCCGTAGGGGACGATGAAGAGCTTCACGAGCCGCTTGTTCGCATACCCGTTGCCATAGGCCGATGTTCCCTTGCGCCAGCCCACATAGTCGTTCGGGACGACGCAAGCGACTCTGTTGCAGCTGTTGAGGTTGTTCGCCTGGCCGAGTCGAACGTCGGTGCAGTTCCCGGTTCTGGCGGCGATCCCGTCGGCGAGAACGCTCGCGCTGAAGCCCGGCGCCGCAGGTACGCACTGCCAGAACTCGGTCTCCGAGTTCGGCTGGCTGAAGATGACGTTCTGCCCAGGGCATTCCTTCGTGGCCGCGTTCCACCACGTTCCCTGCGTGAACGAGTTCGGCCCGTAGAAGGGGTTGCAGCCGAGGTAAAACATCGCGAACTCGTGTCCCTGTCCTCCCAAGGGCTCGCAGTCGACCGACTGGTTCCTCTGCGGGTCGCCGACGCGGAGGACGCGCTTCTGGCCATCGCGGAGCGACGATCGCAGCCCGACCGTCGGATAGATCGTGAGGTCACTGGCCGTGAGGCCGGCAGCAGTCGAGCTGACAGGGGAGCCAAGGGGGCTTCCAGAGGTCTGACCGACCCCGGCCGTTCTCACGAGGTCTACGGAACCGGCGTTCGAATCGTTGGCCAGGAAGTATCGAGCCGAGGTTGTAGGCGCCGCCAGAGGCTCGACAAGGATTGCTATTGCCGCTCCTGCATGACCCGCCGCCGGGAGCGGTGTGGGAGGGATTGTTGTCAGTCCAAGACCACCTGACTTCGAGCTCGGATCGGCCGAGGTCGGAGTTCGTCAGCGTTCGGGTACCATATCCCGTCGACCGAGTCTGGTGCCGTGAGAGCTGTCCATCCTCCGCCGGCCGGCCGAACCTCCACGGTGTAATTGTCCCTACAGGATCCGCTGCAGCCGTTGAGACGTGTGCCGGACGAGATGTTCTGGAAGTCGACGTTGAGGTTGACGCGGAACGTGCATGTCGCTGATCCGTCGTCTCGCGCGAACAGCCCGTCAGGTGAGCACGTTGGGCCTACGAAGTTTGGATCGAATCCGACGACTTCCAGGTCCTTGATCCAGGCCTCGTTGGTTGCCGGTGCCAACGGTTCTTCCATGCCCTGATCGTGCTAACCCGCGCGAAACAGTCCGCGAAGCGCTGGGTAGCAGCGCGGCGCAGGTCGGGCTATCGATGTCGACGACGTTCGAGGGTCGGCCCGCAACACGCACCTCCGCTGCGATCGGGATGTAGTCGTCGGAGCAGCTGCTCGCGGGTGGTACCCGGAGGGTACGGGGGACGGTGTGGCGCTGGACCCCAGTATGTCGCCCCGTCGGTATCGTCTGGTATTCACTGTCCAGCTGAACGAGGTCGATACCTCGCCAGCTCGGTGGCCGTGCCGCCGCAGTAGCCGTAGTAGCGCAGCTGCGCCTGCAGGATCTCGGTCTCCGGGACCGCGAGTGGGACGAAGCGGTTGTCGGCGACTGCCCGCCCGATCCAGATCCTCGCGCGAGCAGTGTTCTGGAACAGGTCGAGCCCGAACGCGCCGAAGAGCGTCTTGTGGTCGCGCTCCTTGACCTTGACATCGACCCAGTAGCCGCCCTGCGGCGTGGTGGTGTCCCCGGGGGTGGTCGAAGCACGGCCCACCTGATATCAGGGTTCCGCCCCCGTCGGAGTAGTCGGTGCCGGCGGTGTATGACGTCGAGTTGATCACGACGTCGAGCTTGTTGTCGACAGGGTTCGGGCTCTGCGTGGCGATCTCCGTGTTGACCGCGACGGGGTTCGAGGGGTCGTAGGAGATCGAGGGTCTCGCGATCGGGTCGCCCGCGTACTGCCGGGCAACTCTCTCGATTGCCTGAGCAGTCAGCGTCCTTCGCCGCCGCATCCGACCTGCGCATGCCGTCCAGCGGAACCCGTACTCGACACCTGCGGCAAACGCGGCGGCGTCGGCGCGGTTCTGGAGCTGGCGCTTGTGCGTGTACCAGAGCCCCGCATCGACGACCAGGGCGGTGAGGAGGATGAAGATCGGCACCAGCACGGCGACCAGCGCGAAGATCGCACCGCCTTCGTCCCCAAGGTCGCGGCGCGGTCGAGTTGCGACTGCCGCCTACGAGCATGTTGCGGCGTTCGCCCATATTCCGAGGTTCTCCGACGGCTGTCCGTAGTTGACGGGATCGCTGGTGCTCGCGAAGTTCTCGATCCGCATGGTGGACTTGCCGCGGATCTGGACCGTCAGCCCGAGGTACGGGATCACCTGGAAGGGCTTCTGGATCTTCACGCGACAGGGTCGCCGATTCCGCCGTCGTCCAGGTCTTTCCGGGGAAGTCGATGCACACGCTCGCGTTGCTGAACTCGATCGTCGCACCGCTTCGCGCGTATCTGCGGGAGCGTTTGGCCCGGCGCGAACGGGTTGCGATCGACGATCGCCCAGCGCGCAGTCTCGTTGGCGGCGTGGTTCGCCTGAATCCAGTAGAAGAGGACCCGGCCGAAGCCGAGAAGACCGACGACGATGATGATGAGGATCGGCAGGACGAGCGCGAACTCGGCCATCGCCTGGCCCCGCTCGTCGCGCATCCGTCGCCGTCGGCCGTTCTGCCTGGTCTCAGTTCCGGTTGTCGCCATGCCCCTCTCCAAGATCATGATCGACTTCGCCCCTCTTGACCAGAGGCCTTTCCCGTGCTCGAGATATACCGGGGCGGGAGGCGTGCCTCCCGCCCCGTTTCACCGTGACGCGAGGGGGGTGCGCCACGGAGAAGAGAAGGGCGGGCGCGGGCCCGTGGCCCGCGCCCGCCCTGGCGTGCTGCGCCTAGCCGGCCGGCGCGTTCGTGATCGAGTTGCCCGTCCGGCTGAACAGGTCCTTGATCGGGCCGCGCAGGAAGACGAGCGCGACGATCACGGCGATCGCGATCAGGCCCAGGATGAGCGCGTACTCGGCCATCGTCTGACCCTCCTGCCGATGACGAAGCCGCGTGGCGGTCGTCTGCAGGTTGACGGCGACCCAGGTTGCGAGATGGTTCATGAGTGCTCCCCTCGATGCAATTTCCTCCGGGGAGCGAAGTCCCCGTGACCCCGGCGGGGTCGATATCCATTGTTGGAGGAGCAGGGCGTTCCTGCTACTGGTCGGAGGTCTGGACCCGGACCTAGACCATCGGCGCCTCGGTGTGGGCTCTCGCCGTTGTCCGCGGATCCGCCCAGACTGTGCGCGTGCGCCGCCCGCCATCGCCTCTCGAGCTCGTCGCCTTCGGCGTGCTCCCGCGTCATGTGGTTCCTCGCGCTCGTCGCGTTCCATCTCTCGAACGGGGTGAGCGGGTGGGACTTCCCGGACGTCTTCTATCCGGCCGCGCGTGACGTGCTCGACGGGGTCTCCCCGTTCCCGCAGCCCGGGAGCGCCGAGATCCTCTCGCAGCAGGCCTACGTGTACCCGCCGCTCGCGGCACTGCTCGTGACGCCTGTGACCGTGCTGCCCGTCGACGTGGCCTTCGCGCTCGCGATCGCCGTGCTCACCGTCTCGGTCGGGCTGGCGCTGTGGCTGCTCGGCGTGCGCGATTGGCGCTGCTACGGGGTCGCGCTGGCCTGGGCGCCGCTCGTGGACGGACTCCTCAACGCAACGGTGTCGGCCGGTCTGTGCCTGCTCCTCGCGGTCGCGTGGCGACGGCGCGACGCCACCACGGGCGCGGCTGCGACCGGGCTCTCGGTCGCGCTCAAGCTGTATCTCTGGCCGTTGCTGGTCTGGCATCTCGCTGCGGGCCGACGTCGCGTCGCGTTCTGGGCCGGCGCGGTGGCGGTCGTCGCCGTCCTCGTGCCGTGGGCCGTGATCGGGTTCGCCGGGCTGCGCGACTACCCGACGATCCTCCGGGAGCTCGCCGGGGCCGAGCAGACGCTCGGCGTATCGGTCGTCGCGGCTGCCGCGTCCCTCGGCGCGCCGGTCGCGCTCGCACGGGCGATCACGCTCGTTCTCGGCGCGGTAGCGCTCGTCCTGTGCTGGAGGAGCGGGCGTAGCGGTCGAGACGTGCTCTCGCTCACGTGGGCGCTTGCGGCCGCGACCGTCCTCACGCCGGTCGCCTGGCAGCACTACTGGGCGGTGTTCCTCGTGCCGCTCGCGATCGTCGCGCCGAGGCTCTCGGCGCTCTGGCTCGTCCCGGTGGCCTGCTGGGTCGGCGTGTTCTGGCGCAGCGAGCCGCTCGCCCGGACGGCGTGCGTCGCGCTCGCGGCGGTGCTGGTGGTCGGGATCGCACGACGGGCGGCCACCGGCGCCGTGCCCGATCAGCCCGGGACGCGCTCGAGCACCGTCAGCCCGCCCTCGCGGTAGACGACGCGGAGGCCGGTCTCGCGCACGACGTCTGCGAGCGCGCGGCGACCGCCCTCGACGAGGACGAGCCGATACGGGTCGACGATCTGCGGCCAGTCGTCGCCGATCCTGCTCTTCCAGCGGATCGTCGACTCGATCTGCTCGCGGGTGTAGAGCTCGAAGCGGACGTCGTAGGCGAGGCGCCCGCGGAGGCCGGGCTCCTGCCAGAGCAGCCAGTCGGCGTAGCGGTCGGTTCCCCACACGAGTGTTCCAGGGTCGCGGAGCGCTCGCGAGATCGTCGGCAGGACGGCGTTCGGCCAGGGACGTTCGATGGGCTCGTCTCCCCGGACGAGCAGGGCGGCCGCCGCCACGACCACCGCGCCTGCCGTGAGCGCGGCGAGCACCAGGTTCGCGGGGCGCACCCGGAGGACGGCCCGGTCGCCGAGGAGGCCCGAGAGGAGGTTCGGCGCGATCACGAGCACGGCCAGCGCGAACCAGACGATGCCCCGGATCGCCTGCACGGCGCCGACGAGCGTGATCGCCAGCACGAGCGCCTCGAGCAGCGAGAGCCGCTTCCGCTCGCGCACGGAGAGGGCGAGCGTCGCCAGCGCGAGCAGCCAGAACGTGACCGTCTCCCAGGCGAGTCCGGTGCGGTTCCACTCGACGAGCAGCCCCTGGAACGGCGGATGGAGGAAGAAGAGCACGTAGTAGTCGACCATCGCCCGCGGCCCGTACGGGGTGGCGAGCACCGCCGCCGGTGCGAGCACGACGAGCGCGAGGCCGACCAGCCGCTCGCGACGGTCGCTTCCTCTCCGGATCATGGCGAGGAGCCCCGCGAGCGCGATGAGCAAGGCCCCGAGCGTGACCGACCCGTGCAGGTTCGCCCAGACGACCAGGATCGGCAGGGAGACGAGAGCCCACGGGCTCAGCCGACTCCTCGAGGCGACGACGAGCCAGAGGATGATCACGTACAGCGGGAGCGCGTACACCTGGGCGCGCACGGTCCAGGCCCACGGAGCCGCCGCGACGACCGGAACCAGCACGAGGGCGCACGCGAGCGGCGTCCCGCCCCGGGCGCGGGCTGCCCCGACTGCGAGTCCGAGCGCGGTCACGATCGCGACGATCGCGACGAAGACCACGCCTGCGAGACCCGAGACGACGAAGGTGCCGTAGGCGAGGAGTTGCGCGAGCCACTGCTGGTCGGTCCAGCGCCGGCCCTCGCCGAAGACCGTGAGCGTGTCCTTGTCGGGCAGCCCGGACCGTACGACCTCGCGGCCCGAGGCGAGCGTCATCCAGGAATCGGCGACGAACTGCCCGGGCGCGAACACCGCGAAGAGGAGGGCGGCGAGCGCTCCGACCAGCACGAACGCGAGGACGTTCCGGTGTACCGCGTCGAGTACCCGGGTGGTCACCGGGTGTGCTTCGGCCTCGGCGTGGCCTCCTCCTGCCTCTCCCGGGGTCAGGGCTCGCGCCGCGATCCCAGGCCTACGTGGTGTGCTCCGGATGCGCGAGTGCCGGGGTCTGGCGTCCGGCGAACGCCGGAGGCCCCGACCTCCGCTGCAGGCACCTGACCAGATCGCCTTCCGCCGTGACGGGATGAACGCGCATCCGTGCGCCGAACTGGCCGTGTGGGATGAGAGATGCAGCTCGCAAGGTCGCGGCGCCGGTGTTCCTCGGGGTCGCTCCCGTCCTCCTCACCCTCGTCGCACTCGGGCTCGCGTGGGCGGACGACAGCGTCTCGATCGACTTCCACAACGAGCTGTACGCCCAGGCGCAGAATGTCCTGGAAGGCAAGAGTCCCTATCCGGACCCCACCGCCGATCTCTCCAGCGGTGCCAACGCGATCTGGCCCGTGGCCGCCGTTCTTGCCTTCGCGCCGCTCGCGGCGCTGCCGCCCGCCGCGGCGGACTGGAGCATGGCGGTGCTCGAGCTCGCCTGCCTTGTGGCGGCGCTGATGCTCGTGGGGGTCAGGGACTGGCGTGTCTACGGGGCGAGTCTGCCTGTGGCCGCCGGTGATCAACGCCACGCAGACGGGAAACGTGACGCTGCCGCTGGCGCTGCTCTGCGCGCTCGCCTGGCGCTACCGCGGCGCACGGCTCGCGCCGGGAGTGGCGATCGGCGTCGGACTGGCGCTCAAGTTCTTCGTCTGGCCGCTCAGCCTGTGGCTCTTCTGGATCGGGCGCCGCCGTGCCGCGGCGGTCAGCGCGCTGATCGGCGCCGCGTCACTGCTGCTGATCGTGCCGTTCTACCCCCTCGGGGACTACGTCCGGCTTCTCGGCAACCTCTCGCGTGAGTTCGACGACGACAGCTACACGATCTACGCGCTGCTGACCGAGGGGGGCGTGCCGTCGGAGGTCGCGCGCGTCATCTGGGCCGCCGTGGGTCTCGCGGTGCTCGGCCTGGCGTACCGACGGCGCAGCTTCGCGCTGGCGATCGGGGCAGCCCTCCTGCTCTCGCCGATCGTGTGGCTCCACTTCTTCGCGCTGATGCTGGTGCCCCTCGCGGTGGTGCGCCCGACGTTCACCGCCGCCTGGCTGATCCCGCTGCCGACCTGGGTGGTGCCCGGAACCCTCAACGGCGAGGGATGGCAGACCGCGCTGACGCTCAGCGCGTTCGGCGCGCTCCTGGCGTACTGCGCGATCCGCGAGGCCGAGCTCGGGCGCTCGGGGCGGCTGCGCCCGTCAGCTCCACCGGCCGGGCGCTGACCGCACGAGCAGGAGCCGGCGCCGGGCTGACCGCGACCACCTGCGAGCGCGCCCGGGGGTGGGGGTCAGGGCTCGCTTCGCGACCCCAGACCGCGGGCGATGGCAGTCCCTGCTCGCGGGGGGCGGGGACTGCGCGTGGGGCCTGGCGCCCGGCGTCGGCCGGGAGTCTGACCCCGAACGGAGGGGCGGCCGGGCGGCGAAGCGTCGCCCCGCGGCACGCGGCTCGGCTGCGGCACCCGTGCTCGATCGTTGTCAGTGGCCGTCGTCGTTCGGCGTCGCGTCCACCAGACCCAGCCGGAACGCCTCGCTGAGGGCCTCCGACCGGTTCCTGACGCCGAGCTTCCGATAGACGTTCGTGAGGTGGAACTTCACGGTCTGCTGGGTCACCCACAGCTCCTTCGCGATCTCCTCGTTCGAGCGGCCCTTCGTGACCTCCACGAGGATCGCGAGCTCTCGATCGGTGAGCCCCGCGGCCCTGGCGCCCGCGGCGTGCTCGTCGCCGGGGACGCCGAGCGTCGAGAACACGGTGCCGCTCATCGCCTGGCGGATCGTCGCCGGCAGGTCGCTCGGATCCACGGCCTTCAGGACGTAGGCGCTCGCTCCGAGGCGGAGCGCCTTCTCGATCAGGTCGGGGCTCGTAGAGGCGGAGAGCATCACGACCTTGATCTCGGGGTGATCGCGCTTGATCTGCGCGAGGCACGCGAGCCCGTCGAGGTCCGGCATCCGGACGTCGAGCAGCACGACCTCGGGCAGGTGCTCGGCGACCAGCGCCGCCACCTCGCGGCCGCTCTGCGTCTCGGCGACGACCTCGAACCCGCCGTCCGCCTCGAGCGCCCGACGCACGCTCTCGAGGATCAAGCGGTGGTCGTCTGCCAGCAGGACGCGCATCGACCCCAGTCTCGCACGCGAGCCTGACACACCCGGTCGTCGCCCGAACCGAGTGCGCGCACGCGCGCCGCGCGGCCTCACCCGTCGGGGTGAGTCGAGGGGCGCCGATGACCTGATGAACCCCTCGGACGAGGGATTTTCGATCCCCCGATAGGGGCCTACGGTGAGTCGGCTCCGGCAGATGCCCGGGGTTTGCTCGGCATCAGGGACGCGAACGTCCTTCGGGCGTTGGGGAATGAGACATCGATCCGGGAGTGTGGCGAAGTGAAGAAGCTCGGGATTCATTCACAGTCAGGGAGTCGCTTTCGGCTCAGAGCAGCGCTTCTCGGCGCGCTGCTCGCCGTCGGTCTGGCAGCGGTCGTACCGGGAGCTGTCTCCGGCGCTCCGGGGACCGATGCAAGCGTCGGCGCGTACGACCAGTGCGCCAACGGCAAGCCACCGAGCTCGTCCTCGGCGTGTCCGGACAACTGGATCAACGGCATCCTCAACGAGCAGAACTCCCACTACGCAGAGGACGACGTCACGCCGCAGCGCGTCGTGCTCGATCTCCCCAAGGACGGCCCCACCACCGGCCGGACGATCGAGATCTCCTACCTCACCCGCAAGAGCGGTGTGCACGCATATGACTCTCTCGCTACGTGGAACCACACACAGACGTCTGCCGACCGGTGCGCCAATCTCGCTGCCGCGGACTGCGTCGGCGGCTCGCCGTCGACGTTCGCGATCCCGCTCGACCCGACCGTCGTCGCCGACAAGAACTCGGGCGGCTCGGCCACGTCCGGTCACCAGCTGACGGGTCAGCAGTTCGTCATGTACGGCGGCACCATCACCGGCGTCTCCTCGTACACGCACGACGACGCCTCCGGTTCGAGTGACTCGTACGCGCGTGTGACGGTGACCTACTCCGTTCCCTCCACCGACGCCACATCCAAGGTGATGCTGCTCTTCGGTGGGCACCTTGCCCCGAGCCTCGGACCGCGCGGGTGGGGAGCAGGCGTCGGTGCCGGGTCGATCTCCGGCGGCCCGTACCACGTCCGGATCACGGCAGCCGACGGCGGCTCGGTCGGCAGCCGCGACAACCAGATCATGTCCGGCGCGATCCTCGCGCCTGCCAACCTCGTCATCCGCAAGGTGACGGTCGGTGGCAACGGGACGTTCGGCTTCTCCTCGACGGGCGGCATCGCAAGCCCCTTCTCGATCACGACGGCGAACGGGAGCGGGCAGCAGGCCTTCACCAGCCTCACGCCCGGCTCCTACACCGTCACCGAGTCGACGCCCCCGGGCGGATGGGACTTCACGAGCCTCGCCTGCGTCGATGAGGACAACGGCTCGACGGTCAATGGACAGACCGCGAACATCGACCTCGATCCCGGCGAGACGGTGACCTGCACGTACACCAACACGTTGCAGACCGGCTCGGTCGAGCTGAAGAAGAGCTGGATCGGGACGCCCGGGTCCGCGACGCTCCGGATCGGGTCGTCGGCCGGCGGGTCGGAGATCGACAGCGCCACCGTCACCTCCAACGGGACGACCGGTGCGAACACGGTTCCCACCGGGACGTACTACGTCTCGGAGTCGGTCACGAACGCGGGCGACTACACGTCCTCGCTCTCGTGCACGAAAAACGGCTCGAACTACACGCCGGGCGCGAGCGACAGCGTCGTGGTCGGCAAGAACGACGTGGTGGTCTGCACGTACACCAACACGCGCACGACGGGAACGCTCACGGTCAACAAGGACTTCGTGGGCAACGGCAAGTCGGTCACGCTGAAGCGCGGCGCGACCGTAGTCGCCACCACGTCGACCGACTACGCGGGCTCGCCCGTGGCCGTCGACACGGGTGCCTACACGGTCTCCGAGGAGTTCGTCACCACAGGCGACGCCAACCTGTTCGACAAGGAGATCCGCTGCTACAAGAGCGGCGCCTCGGCTCCCGCGTATGGCCCCGGCACGTCACAGCAGGTGACGGTGGGCGCCGGCGAGAGCTGGATCTGCGATCTCAGGAACACCCGCAAGACGGTCAACGTGACCGTGCAGAAGCAGTACGTCGGCACCCCGACGCAGGTGCAGCTCTTCGTCGGCTCGAAGACCGGCAACGCCTCGCAGAACGGCGACCAGGTCTCCGACAAGGTCGAGGCGGGCTCCGACGTCAACGTGGGCGAGTCCGCCGTGCCGGCGAACTACGACGCGTTCATCGCGTGCGGCACCGACTCCGCTGCGGCGGGCAGCTCGAAGCAGCTGACCAACGTCACGGCCGACACGACGTGCGTGGTCACGAACAAGGAGAAGCCGAAGGTCAACGTCACGAAGAGCCTCAGCCCGGTCGCCGACAGCGGTCGCTTCGACCTGCTGATCGGCGGAACGGCGTTCGCGACCTCTGTCGGTAACGGCGGGACGACCGGATTCCAGTACGTCGCGCCAAGCGACAGCCTCACGATCTCCGAGGCCGGCAACCAGACCGACCTGACGAAGTACGCCTCGTCGGTCGACTGCGGCGCGAAGGGCACCTCGTCGACCACGAGCCTCGCCATCGCGGTCGGCTACGGCGACTCGGTCGCCTGCACGATCACCAACACCCGCCAGACGGGCTCGGTGACCGTCGTCAAGAAGTACGTCGGCGCGACGACGACCGTCACGCTCGTGATCGGGCAGAACGAGCAGCAGGTCTCGACCGACGGTGCCTCGTTCACCAAGGCGCTCAACACGGGCACCGAGGTCACGGTCGGCGAGAAGGTCGTCCCGACCGGGTACGACGCGTTCATCAAGTGCGGCAACGACGAGTACGCGGCCGGCTCGCAGAGGACGATCGTCGTCTCGGGCGTGGGAACGACCTGCACCGTCGAGAACCGGCAGAAGCCGATCGTCTCGGTCACCAAGCAGCTCGAGCCTGCAAGCGACGCGGGCAAGTTCGACCTGCAGGTGAACGGCGAGACGAAGAAGACGGACGCCGGCGACAATCAGGGGACGGGCAACGTCGTCGTCGCCCCAGGACCGACCTCCATCGGTGAGCTCGCGGGAACCGGCACGACGCTCTCGAGCTACGCAGCCCAGATCTCCTGCGGATCGGGCAAGGGAGACGCGACAGCAGGTGCGACGACGTACGCCTTCAGCGTGGCGTACGGCGACAACGTGTCCTGCACGATCACCAACACGCGCCTCACCGGCAAGCTCCGGATCGACAAGGACTTCGTCGGTCAGGAGACCGGGAACGCGGCCGTCCTGATCAAGCGTGACACTACGCTGATCTCGTCCGCGCAGGGCGTCACGGCGGACTTCACCGGGTCGGAGGATCAGCTCCCGACCGGGACGTACCTCGCGAACGAGTCGTTCGTGCTCCCGGAGACGGCAGCGCTCTACACGTCCGAGCACCGCTGCTACGACCTCAACGCGCCGGGCTACAGCCAGGCGAACAAGCCGGCCTTCGTCGGCGGGACGTCGCAGGAGGTACAGGTCACGAGCGGGTCGTTCTGGATCTGCGAGCTCCGCAACACGCGAAAGCCGACGTCGATCGAGGTCACCAAGACGGTCAAGGCGCCCGCCACCCAGGCCGAGCCGGGCGCGGATGCCTTCACGTTCGAGGTGACGGTCAAGAACACGTCCGCGGCGGACACGATCACGCTCACCGGCGACTCGTTCAAGGACTTCGTCGATACCGACGGAGCCGTGAACGGCGCAGGGGCGGGTGCCCAGGAGATCACGATCGACAGCCTCAGCTGCGGGTCGTACACGATCGCAGCGGGAGCGACGACCACGTGCGAGCTCACGGCCAAGGTGCCGGGAGCCGGGTCGCTCGAGCCGGGTGACTACTTCGACTACGTCGTCGTGACTGGCACCGACCAGACCGGCCGGACAGTGACCGATCTCGACGACGAGAAGGTGACGATCACCGACGTCGAGCCTGGCATCACGGTCACCAAGGTCGTGACCGGCGCCACGTCGCTCCAGACGCCGGGCGGGTCATTCGCCTACTCGGTCACGATCACGAACACCTCCACCGTCGAGGACGTCTCGATCACGAGCATCGCCGACTTCGTGGACAGCGACGGCACGGTCAACGGCACGGGCACGCCCGGGTCGGCGATCACGATGAACGGGCTGAGCTGCTCGGTGCCGTTCACGATCGCCAAGGGCGGCTCGAAGGTCTGCACCTTCACCGCCACCGTCAACGGGCCGGCAGGCACCTACTACGACGTCGTCGTCGTGGGCGGCACGGACAACGACGAGAACGCGGTGACCGGGAGGGACGACGCCAGCGTGACGCTCACGGCGACGCCGCCGCCCCCGCCGCCGCCTCCGTCGAACCCGACGATCGACGTCCAGGTGGTGAAGGACGCGACCGCGCAGGTCACGCTCGGTGCGAACGGGACGGCGACGATCACGTACAGCGTCCTCGTGAAGAACAACGGCCCGAACCAGGCGAACAACGTGACCCTGGCGGACGCGGCGCCGAGCGGCGTGGTGTTCAACCAGATCACGAAGCAGCCCGACTTCGGCTCGTGCGCCATCAGCCCGGCGCTCCTTCAGTGCAACCTGGGGACGATGGGCTACGGCGTCCAGACGCTGATCACGTTCACGGCGACGGTCAGCCAGCAGGGAACCGTCGTGAACTCCGCGACCGCGACCGGTTCGGGCGGCACGGACACGAACCCGGCCAACAACACCGACGACGCGCAGACGGTCGTGCTGAAGCCCTTCAACCCGCCGACGCCGAAGCCTCAGCCGACGAAGCCGGTCGCGAAGCCGGCGCTGTGCAACACGCTTCAGGTGACGCAGAAGATGCTGAAGGCGTCGGGCAAGCCGCAGCTCATCCGGGCGACGGTCGTCCAGGGGAAGAAGCGGGTTGTCGGTGCGAAGGTGACCATCGTCGGCCCGGGAGTCAGGCTGACGGTGAAGACCAACAAGTCAGGGGTCGCGGTCGCCACCGTCAGGCCGAAGGGGGCCGGGATCATCCGGGTCTCGATCACCAACAAGAAGGCGTGCAACACCCAGCGGATCGGCGTGGTGGGCGTGTTCGAGCCCCCCGTGACCGGGTAGCCGCCGACGCCGAGCGAACGACGGGAGGGCCCCTTCGCCGGGGCCCTCCCGCGCGGTCCGACACTCGCTCGGGTGGGTGACGAAAGCCCTCGTTCGAGTGAGGGCGATCCCCCGGAAGGGGGTTACTGTGAGAACCGTGCTCCGCGTTGCCTTCATGACGTCGCTCGTGTCCTTGCTGGCCGCTCTGGCCGTCGCGGTTCCGGTCGCGCCCGGCGCGCCCGGCGGCTCGACGACGACGCTGCGTCCGCTTGCCCGTATCAGCGTCGTCGGTTCCGGGCCGATCGAGTGGCCGCGGGTCGCCGCTCGGACGCGCCCGTCGCTGGATGCACCCGTCGTGCGGACGCTCGACCAGTTCCGTCCCGACTTCCGGGCTCGGTGGGTCATGGCTGTTGCGAAGAAGTCGGGGGCCGACGGACGGCCGAAGTGGTACGAGATCCAGCTTCCCGGCCGGCCCAACGGCCAGAAGGGGTGGATTCCCGCCGCGAGCGTCAGCATCAGGCCTGTCGACCGTTGGCTGGTGGTCTACCGCGATTCCCGCCGTTTCGCGTTCTACGTCGATCGCCGGCTCGTGCGATCCGGGAAGGTCGCCGTCGGCGCGCCCGGGATGGAGACGCCAATCGGTCTCTTCTACGTCCAGTCCAAGTTCGCCCCCAGGAGGTATCCGATCCTCGGCGCCTTCGCCTTCGAGACGAGCGGCTATTCGAAGCTGTCCGACTGGCCCGGCGGCGGCGTGGTCGGGGTGCACGGGACGCCGTGGCCGTACCTGCTCGGCAGGGCTGTCTCGCACGGATGCGTGCGGATCCACAACGAGGACGCGCTCTTCCTGCGAGACCGGATGCCCGTCGGGACGCCGATCAAGATCGTTCCGGCCTGAGCGCCGAGCCCGGTAGGCACTGCCACGGACGTGGTGGGCGGCGTCAGCGGCTCAGACGCCGAACGGCGCCGAAGCCTCGAACGCGAAGGGCTTCACGGCCTCCGTGGCAAGTGCGCGCTGACCCTGCTGCACGGGTGTGAGGACACGGACGGAGAACCCACGGTCGAGATAGCGGCTGCCCGGCACGAACGTGCGCCAGCTACCCCCCTTTGACCCGGCCACCCCGACTCGCTCGAAGCGGAATCCGAAGCCGTTGCAGCTCGACGATCCGCCCATGAAGGACTCGGCCGTCGCGATCGGCTTCCAGCGCTCTGACGAGCCACGCAACAGGATCGGCTCGGTCACCGGAGAGCCGTTGAGCCACACGCGCCAGTAGTCCGGGCGGCCCGCGACCTCGAGCACTGCGACGCTGACCCGCTGCCCGGGCTGCACATCGGGGATGAGCTCGACGAACTTCGGGTCCGCTCCGGGACGGGTGATCTCGGCGTACGCGACGAGACCGAGGCCGGGGATGCCTGCCACACCCGCCTGCAGCCACATGGTCTCTCCGTTCGGGCCCTGAGCGCGGCCGCCGACGCCGACCCAACCCGCGACGTGCCCGTTCGAGATCTTCGGACGCACGAGGGGCGTGATCGTCGCTCGGATTCCATGCGCCACAGTGGCCGCCTGGTGGCCGG
This sequence comes from uncultured Actinomycetes bacterium, assembly GCA_963849125.1. Classification (GTDB taxonomy): domain Bacteria; phylum Actinomycetota; class Thermoleophilia; order Gaiellales; family Gaiellaceae; genus Gaiella. The sequence goes on from CAWKGI010000026.1 coordinate 28,250, forward strand.
CGTAGGCGTAGCCGGCTGGGCCTGTTGTCCCGCTCCCGCACTGGGACGGTCCTGCGGCGGCCGTCGCCGTCACGGGGGAAGCGACGGAGACCACGACGGCGGTCGCGACGGCCCCGAGCGCTGGAAGGAGAGCCGTGATCCGCATGCCCCCTGGATCGGGTGACCCTGGTCGCGCACAACATCCCTCCTTCTGGGGACGTCGACTCTCGGAGAGGCCCTGGCCAGGCCCCTTCGAGCCGGAGCCCGGGCTCCCGAGCCTCGTCGACGCGAGCGTTCGGGGGAAAACCTCCGCTTAACCATCGGTCGACAGGCCCGGCGCTACCCTTGCCGCGTGGCCAAGCAGAATCCCAGCACGGAGCGGAATCAGGGGCGAATCGAGCAGCTGAAGTCCTCGCCGCGTGCGCAGCGCCGGCTCTTCATCGCAGCGCTCGCGCTGTTCGCCCTGGGTGCCGTCGCGCTGACGTTCGCGCTGTTCGGGAACACCGCACCGAACCAGGAGCGGCGATCTCGAACGAGCCTGCCCAGATCCTGAAGCCCCAGAAGGCCGTGCCGTTCAGCGACGAGGCGAAGGCGATCGCGACGCGTTGGATCCTCGGCGCGGTCACCCGGCGGGACCTGAAGGGAACCTTCGATCTGACCCACCCGGACATCCGTGGAACGATGTCGCGCGCGGAGTGGGAGAAAGGGAACATCCCGGTGATCCCCTATCCAGTCGACAAGGTCAACTCGGATGGCTGGACGGTCGACTACTCCTATGCCGACGAGGCGCTGCTCGAGGTGGGGCTGCTCCCGAGCAAAGGCTCGGAGCAGCGGAAGCTCACGTTCTTCATCGGCCTCAAGAAGGTCGGCACGGGTGACAACGCCCGTTGGGTCGTGAACTACTGGAGCCCGCGCTACAAGCCGCCGGTTCCGCTCGCGCAGTAGGCAGTTCCTGCCCCGCAGGTCGGGAATCCGCAGGGGCGGATCCCCGACCGCGACGATCCCTGAAGCGGCCGCCGTTCGGTGGCCGGCGCGCCGAGCGTCTGACGCCCGCTGCGCGAGAGGTTCTTGCCCCGCGGAGGTCGGGAATCCGCAGGGCGGATCCCCGACCGCGACGATCCCTGAAGCGGCTGCCTTCCGGTGGCCGAGCGTCGCTTCGTGGGGCTAGACGTCGAGCTCGAGCCCGTCGTATGCGAGCTCGAGCCCGTCCGGGACCGGCAGCTCGTACGGACGGTGCGTGAGGACGAGACGACGGGCGCCCGATGCCTCGAAGGCCTCGACGGCCTCGTCGACGCTCAGGTGGCCGCGCGGCGCGCCGTCGGCCGAGCCGTCGAGCAGCGTCGCCTCGCAGATGAAGAGGTCGGCGTCGCGTGCGACGTCGGCGAGCGCGCGCGCCGGGCCGGAGTCGCCCGAGTAGGCGAGGATGGCCGATCCGTCGGAGACGCGGAAGCCGTACGTCTCGAGGGTGTAGTGCGGGAGCCGGGTCGGCGTGACCTCGAACCCGCCTGCGACGAACGGGGTGTCGGCGTCGTACTCCTTCAGGTCGAACGGCTTCTCGAACATGTCGGGGAACCCGACGCAGCGAGCCGAGGCGCGCCAGGTGCTCGCGGCCGCCCCTGAACACCCACAGCTCCGGGCGCCGGTCGTTCTTGCCCGCCCGGTACCAGCTCCCCCAGACCCAGGGGATCAGATCGCCCCAGTGGTCGAGATGGAAGTGGGTGATCGCGATCGCGTCGATGCTCGGCCACTCCTCGCGCTCGCGGAGCCGGCCGAGCACGCCGGGGCCGCAGTCGAGCAGCAAGGACTTGCCGTCGGACTCGACGAGGTGTCCAGCGTGGGCGCTGCCGGGGTTCGGCCAGGCCGGGGATGAGCCGATGACGGTGACTTTCATGTTCCTATACTTCGACCGTGGAGCGGAGATTCCGTGTCGTGATCGCGAAGCCCGGCCTCGACGGCCACGATCGCGGGGCGAAGATCATCGCACGTGCGCTGCGGGACGCGGGCATGGAGGTGATCTATACCGGGTTGCACCAGACGCCGGAGCAGATCGTCGAGACCGCGCTGCAGGAGGACGCCGACGCGGTCGGGCTCTCCGTCCTCTCCGGCGCCCACCTCACGCTCGTCCCGCGCGTCGTCGAAGGGCTCCGCGAGCGCGGCCTCGGACACGTCCTGGTCGTCGTCGGCGGCACGATCCCGCCAGACGACGTCGCCGAGCTGGAGCGCCGCGGGGTTGCCGCGGTCTTCACTCCCGGCGCGTCGACGTCCGAGATCGTCGCGTTCCTCGAGAACGCGCTGGCTGCGCCCGCCGTCTAGCACGCGATCGCTCCTCCCGCTAGGGGAAGGTGGGGGATCCCGGTGGAGTGGGCTCGGGGTCCTGCTCCCACGGCGGCGTCCACTCGCCGTCGTCGGGCGTGGACGCTTCCGCCGCCGGGCTTCACCGGCACGAGCTTGGCGCCCGGTCGCGCGATGCGAGCGGCGACGAGCGACCCTGCCGTCCCGCGCAGCGCATCCGGCGTGACCTTCGAGGGTGCGGTGAAGACGCTGTACGTCGCTCCGGCAGATCTGCTCGTCAGCGTGCGGGTCGTCGCGCCCGCGATCGCGCCGGCGAGCGCGCTGTCGACGACTGCTCCCTGCTTCACGGCCAGCTCGACGATCCGGGAGCCGATCGGCGTCCATCGTCCCCCCGGCCACCAGCGCACCGAGGTGGCGCGGAGGCTGATCCGGCCGCCCCCGGCCGCGACCGGCGTGCCCCTGAGCCCGAGCGTGAACTTCGCGCCGATCCGCGCCGGGAAGAGCAGGCGTGTCGCCTGGACGAGGTACGGGTACGGGTTCACGTCCGCGCCGTCGTTCGGGTGCACCTCGAAGTGGAGGTGCGGGTTGCCGTTGGCGTCGCCCGAGTCGCCGTTCCAGGCGATCTGCTGGCCGGCGGTGACCGACGCGCCGTCCTTGACCGCGTAGGCGACGTCGGCGACGCACCCGCCCTCGTTGTCGTTCCCCGCGGTGCGGTCGTTGTTCAGGTGGATGTAGAGGTAGGTCGTCCCGCTGCGCCCGTAGAGATAGAGCATGCAGCCGGCCAGCGACGACGTCGTCCACCACTTGACCTTCCCGTCCTCGGCCGCGACGACCGGCGTGCGGCGGGGCGCCATGATGTCGATGCCCGCGTGCTTCCCGTTCCCGCGGGGATCGCCGTAGTTGTCGTCGACCTCGAAGTCGCCGATCAGCGGGAAGACGATCGTCGGCACCTTCTTCGCCGACGACGCCGGGGACACGAAGACGGCCGCGGCGCAGGAGGCGGCAACGATGAGGAGAAGGACTCCCCGGGCTGTCGTCCGGTGGCTGAGCATGGGCTCCGGTTCGGCGCTCGGTCGCGCTCGACCTTACCAGAGGCCGCGGCGCGCCCGGCCCGAGAGGAAGCGCCTCGAGCGCCGCCGGGAACTGCGCCACCTCGCTCACGTGCGGCGCTAGAGTCAACCTCGTGAAGATCGTCGTCTGCGTGAAGCAGGTTCCCGATGCAACCGCGGTGAAGCGGCTCGACGACGCGACCGGCCGGCTCGAGCGAGGCGGCGAGGGCGCGTTGAACGCCACCGACGTGAACGCCGTCGAGGAGGCGCTCCGGCTCAAGGAGGCGGAGGGCGGCGAGGTCGTCGTGCTCTCCCTCGGGCCCGAGAAGGCGCTCGAGTCGCTGCGCAAGGCGCTCGCGATGGGCGCCGACCGGGCGGTCCTCGTCTCCGACGACGCCGCAGCCGGGTCTGACCTCGTGGCGACGAGCTACGCGCTCGCCGTGGCGCTCGAGCGCGAGTCGGCCGACCTCGTGCTGTTCGGGCAGCAGTCCAGCGACGGCGACGGCGCCGTGCTCTGGGCCGCCGTCGCCGATCGGCTCAGGCGGCCGATGGTCTCGCAGGTCGCCGAGCTGACGGTCGACGGCGAGACCGCTCACCGGCAAGCGCCAGACCGAGTTCGGGTACGACGTCATCCGCGTGCCCCTCCCTGCGGTCGTCGCCGTCTCCGACGCGATCAACGAGCCGCGCTACCCGTCGCTCAAGGGGATCATGGGCGCGAAGAGCAAGCCGCAGGAGACGCTGTCGCTCGCGGACCTCGGCGCCGACGGCGCGCGTGTCGGCGCGGCCGGCTCGCGCACCACCGTCGTCTCGCGCCGCGCCGCCGGCGCCGAAGAGCGGGCAGGTTCGGATCGAGGACGACGGCACGGCCGCCGAGAAGATCCTCGAGTACCTCGCCGAGAAGAGGCTGATCTGATGGCGACGACCCTGGTCTTCCTCGAGCATGACGGCGCGCAGCTCCAGAAGGGCGGCCTCGGCGTGCTCGCGCACGCCGCGTCGCTCGGCGGCGACGTCGCCGGCGTCGTGCTCGGCGCGGGCGTCGCGGACGTGGCTGCGGCTGCCGGCGCGTACGGCGCCTCGACCGTCTACGTCGTCGACGACCCCGCGCTCGCGGCGCCGCTGCCGCAGCCGCGCGTCGACGCGCTCGCGGCGGTCGTCGGCCGAGAGCGGCGCCGAGAACGTGCTGTTCGCCTCGTCGGTGCTCGCGGCCGACGTCGCCGCCGGGCTCGCGGCGCGCCTCGACGCCGGGCTCAACTGGGACGTCACCGCGTCTGGCAGTCGAGGGCGGCGAGCTCGTCGCGACGCGGCCGGCGCTCGGCGACACCGTCGTCGTGCAGGCGGGCTGGACGTCGACGCCAAGGCTCGCGCTCGTGCGCTCCGGGACGTTCGATCCGGTCGAGACCGGCGGCAGCGCGACGGTCGTCCCGGTGAGCGTCGACGTTCGAGGAGTTCTCCACGCAGGCCGTCCTCGTCGAGCGGCTGCAGGAGGCGGCGAGCGGCCCGTCGATCGAGGACGCCGACGTGATCGTGGCCGGCGGCCGCGGGCTCGGCGCGGCCGACGGCTTTGCGATCTGCGAGGAGCTCGCCGCGGCGCTCGACGGCGCGGTCGCGGCGACCCGCGCGGTCGTCGACGCCGGCTGGTACCCGTACTCGACCCAGGTCGGCCAGACCGGGAAGAGCGTCTCGCCGAAGCTCTACATCGCGCTCGGCATCTCGGGCGCGATCCAGCACAAGGTCGGGCATGCAGGGCTCCGGCACGATCGTCGCGATCAACAAGGATCCGAACGCGCCGATCTTCGACTTCGCCGACCTCGGCGTCGTGGGCGACCTCAAGGAGATCGCCCCGAAGCTCACCGAGCTCGTGAAGGCCCGCAAGGCCTCCTGAGCGCATGAGCGGCGTCCGACCCGCCGACTTCCCGCCGCCCTTCTCCGCCGAGGAGGCGGTCGTCGCGCCGGAGGCCGGGCCCGACGAGCGCATCGACGTCGGCATCGCCGATCGTCGGAGGCGGGCCGGCCGGGCTCGCCTGCGCCGTGAGACTCGGCCAGCTCCTCGAGGAGCACCCCGAGACCCGCGAGCGGCTCGGCGACTACCCCGTCGCGGTGCTCGAGAAGGGCAAGCAGCCAGGCTCGCACCTGCTGTCGGGGGCCGTGATGAACCCGAGGGCGCTGCGCGCGCTGTTCGACGGTCGGATCCCGATCGAGGAGATGCCGACCTACGGCGAGGTCGAGGGCGAGGCGGTGTACATCCTCTCGCAGAGCAAGGCGCTCCGCATCCCGCCGCCGCCGCCGATGCGCAACCACGGGAACTGGATCGTCTCGCTGTCGGCGCTCGGACGCTTCCTCGGGGAGCAGGCGGAGGCGCTCGGCGCGACGATCCTCCCGGAGACCGTCGCGGACAGGCTGCTCGTCGATCACGGCAGGGTGACAGGGGTCCGCACCGGCGACAAGGGGCGCGGCAAGGAAGGCGAGCCGCTCGGCAACTTCGAGCCGGGCATGGAGGTGGCAGCGCAGCTCACGGTGCTCGCGGAGGGGACGGCGGGACACCTCACGTACGCCGCGATCGACCGCTTCGGCCTTCACGGGCGGCAGCCGCAGATCTGGGCGCTCGGCGTGAAGGAGGTCTGGAAGGTCGCAAAGCCGCTCGCCGGATCGTCCACACGATGGGCTGGCCGCTGCGGAAGAGCGCGCGCTACGGCGAGTTCGGCGGATCGTGGATCTACCCGATGGGCGAGGACCACGTCTCGATCGGGTTCGTCGTCGGACTCGAGTACGCCGACGTCGAGCTCTCGGCCCACGACGTCCTGCAGGAGTTCAAGACGCATCCGCTGGTGCGCGAGATCCTCGACGGCGGCGAGCGCGTCGCCTGGGGAGCGAAGACGATCACCGAGGGCGGCATGCTCTCGATGCCCTCCCGCCTCAACGCGCCCGGCCTGCTCCTGGTGGGCGAGAGCGCCGGCCTCGTGAACGTCCCGCGGCTGAAGGGCGTGCACTACGCGATCGAGTCCGGGCGCCTGGCCGCCGAGGCCGCGTTCGCGGCGCTCCGAGATGGTGAGGTCGCAGGGCGGCCCGGCGCGCTCGACACCTACGACGCATCGATCCGCGCGAGCTACCTCTGGAAGGAGATGCGGGAGTCGCGGAACATGCGCCAGGTCTTCGACAAGGGGTTCTTCATGGGCGGAGCGCTCGCGAGCGCGATGACCGTCACCAAGGGGAAGCTCCCACCGAAGGACTTCCCGACGCACCCGAACGCCGACACGCCCCTCATCCGGACGGGGCGGGCGGCGTCGTACCCGGCGCCGGACGGCGCGCTCACGTTCGACAAGCTCTCCTCGGTCTTCGCCGCCGGCAACCGCACCCGAGACGACCAGCCGAACCACGTCCGCATCGCCGAGCGCGTCCCGCGCGACCTCGCGGAGATGTGGGCCTGGATGTGCCCCGCTCAGGTCTACGAGGTCGGCGCGGAGCACGACGACGGGACGGTCGACGTCAAGCTCACCCCCTCGAACTGCGTCCAATGCGGCGCGATCACCGCCAAGGGCGGCCGTCTCACGCCGCCCGAGGGCGGCTCGGGTCCCGAGTACACCCTCACGTAGAGGCTTGCGGGTGGCGCTCGCCAGAGGCTCGACTTGACGACCTCGAGGTTCGACGTCGCAGTCGTCGGGGCCGGGATCGTCGGGCTTGCAACCGCACGCGAGCTCGGCCTCCGGCGCCCGGGCCTGCGGATCGCCGTCCTCGACAAGGAGGAGCGCGTCGGCTCCCATCAGACGCGGCATTCGAGCGGAGTCGTCCATCGCGGCGTCTACTACGCACCGGGCTCCGTGAAGGCGAGGCTCTGCGTCACCGGGGCCGCTCAGATCCTCGCCTACTGTGACGCCCGCGCGATCCCCGTCCTCCGCTGTGGGAAGGTCGTGGTCGCCACCGACCACACGGAGCTTGCCCGCCTCGAGGAGCTGTACCGGCGTTCGCTCGCGAACGGGGTTCCCGGGGTCGAGCTCATCGATGGGGAGCGCCTTGCGGAGATCGAGCCGCACGTCCGGGGGGTCAGGGCGCTTCGCTCGCCCGAGACGTCGGTCGTCGATTACCAGCTGGTCGCCGAGGCGTTCGCGGACGACGTCCGCGCAGGTGGCGGTGACGTCCTGCTGGGCTGCGAGGTGCGGGCGATCCGGACGGCCGCGAACGCCACCGTGCTCGAGACCACGCGGGGCGACGTCGAGGCGAGGGTCGTGGTGACCTGCGCCGGACTCCACGCCGACAGGGTCTCGACGATGACAGGCGGCTCGCCCGACCCCCGGATCGTCCCGTTTCGCGGCGACTACCTGCGGCTGAGGCCCGAACGCCGGAAGCTCGTGCGTGGGCTCGTCTACCCGGTGCCTGATCCGGCCTTTCCGTTCCTCGGGGTGCACACCACCGTCCGGCCGGACGGCGACGTCTGGCTCGGGCCGAACGCGGTCCTCGCGCTCGCCCGTGAGGGATACAGGCGACGCGACCTCGACGTGGGAGACCTGCTCGACGTGCTGCGCTCGCCGGGCTTCCGTCGGCTGGCCCGCCGGCACTGGCGCGTCGGCGGCACCGAGATGCTCCGCGATCTCAGCGCCCGGCTGCTGGTGCGCTCGGCGCAGAAGCTGCTGCCCGAGCTGGGGGTCGGCGACGTCGTCCACGGGCCCTCAGGCATCCGTGCGCAGGCGCTCGACCACGACGGGACGCTCGTCGACGACTTCGTGATCGACCAGTCCGCGGGCGTGACGCACGTCAGGAACGCGCCGTCTCCCGGAGCGACGTCGTCGCTCGCGATCGGCAGCTGGATCGCCGATCGGGTCGAGCCGTCCCTCTGAGCGCTGCGAGCCGAGACCGTCGTGGTCAGGAGCCTGCGGCGTGGGATCGCGCCCACGCCTCGGCCATCGCGACGCGCTGCGCCAGGGTCGGATGGGTCGAGAGGAGCACGTAGGCCCACGTCGGCGGGCTCGGGTCTCCCAGAGAAGTCTGCGCGAACTCCCGGAACAGCCCGCGCGCCGCCCTCGGGTCACGTGTCGACTCGAGCGCTTTCCAGTCGGCCTCGCGCTCGTTCTCGCGGCTGATGGTGTTCTGCAACGGTGACACCGCCAGCTGGTATCCGACGACCACGAGGAGGGCGACCGGGATCGCTGCGGCCTCGCCCATCCCGCCGCGCCGGCGCGTGGCGCGCATCAGCAGCCAGGCGCCCGGCAACGCGAAGAGCGCGAACCAGCCGATCGACTCCGCCAGGTGGCCGCTCGAGTGATGGCCGAGCTCGTGGGCGAGCACGACGTCGACCTCGTCGTCCGTGAACCGGCCGTCGAGCAGCGTGTCCCAGAGCACGATCTGGCGGGTGTCTCCGATCCCCCAGGCGTAGGCGTTCGCCTGGCTCGTATCGCCGCTGACGACCTCCATCCGCAGCGGCACGTCCCCGACGCCCTGCGACACGGCGAGACGCTCGTAGCGCGCCTCGAGCGCCGGGTCGTCGACGCGCGTGAGCTCCGTCGACAGCTGCGGCGCCAGCCACGAGAAGAGCGCGACCAGCGCGATGAAGACGGCTGCGCCCGGGATCCACCAGATCTCGCCGAGCCAGCGCGCGAGCGCCATCACCACGAACAGCGCGATGCAGATCAGCACGAACGAGACGACGAGCAACGACCAGCCCTCGATCACGGACTCGACGTACCCGACCTCGGAGACGTCGTGCCGGCGATCCCACCACACCGTCGCGAGGGTGAAGGGCTGCTGGACGCCCCACGCCAGCGCGAGGCCCAGCATCCCGAGCAGCATCCCCGTCCCGATCGGCCCCGCCGCCGACTCCCGCTGGAACGCGGCACCGCGCCGCGCGTACACCACGAGCGCCGCAAGGAGCGCGAGCTGGGACAGCGCCCACGTCGCGAGCAGGAAGGCCTCGTAGCGCTCGGCGCGGCCGACGAGCTCGGCGCCGAACGTCCGCCGCACGTCCACCGACGGCAGCGCGAGTCCGGAGGGCACGACGGTGTCCCACAGCGCCCGCGCGGCGACGAGCCACACGACGACCGCCACTGCCGCCGCGCCGATCCGCAGAGCCCGGGGGAGATGCCTGTCCCGCACGATCGCATCATGATCGCGCCGGCCGCGGCGGGCACCAGGTCACCCCGTAGGATCCGCGACGTGAGAGAGCCTCCGATCACCAGGAACGACGTTCTCGAAGCGGCGACGACCATCCAGGGGATCGCGTTGCGCACGCCGCTCGTCGACGGCCGCGGGATCGCGCCAGACCTGCGGCTCAAGGCCGAGCTCCTCCAGCACACGGGCTCGTTCAAGGTCCGGGGCGTCTCGAACAGGCTCTCTCGCCTCGACGCGAACGAGCGTGCAAGGGGCGTGATCGGCGTCTCCGCCGGGAACCACGCCGCCGCGCTCGCGTGGGGAGCGCAGACGTTCGGCACCGACTGCGTCGTCGTGATGTGGGCGTCGGCGAGCGCGTACAAGATGGCGCGCGCCCGTGGATACGGGGCTGCGATCGACCTCGAGGCCGAGGGGCCTGCACAGGCGTTCGACCGCATGGCCGCGCTGGTGGAGGAGACGGGCCGCGTCGTCGTCCATCCCTTCGACGATCCCCTCGTGATGGCCGGTCAGGGCACGGTGGGACTCGAGATCGTCGAGGACGCTCCCGACGTCGACGTGATCGTCGTCCCGGTCGGCGGGGGAGGCCTCATCGCGGGGATCGCGACGGCCGTCGCGCCGCTCGGGGTTCAGGTCGTCGGGGTCGAGCCGGAGGGGTCGACCGCGCTCGGCAGCGCCCTGGCCGCCGGCCGCTCCGTCGCCGTTCGCCCCTCGACCGTGGCCGGCGGCCTCGACGCACCACATGCCGGCGAGAACGCCCTCGCGGCGTGCGTCGCCGCCGGCGTGACGTCCGTCACGGTGACCGACGAGGAGATCCTCGAGGCGATGCGACGGGTGTACGGGGACGCAAAGCTGGCCTGCGAGCCCGCCGGGGCCGCAGGCGTCGCGGCGGTGCTCGCAGGCAAGATCGACGGGGCCCGGCCGGTGGTAGTCGTCTCCGGAGGCAACGTCTCCGCCGAGGACGCCTCTGCTATCCTCACGGGCCGATGAAGACCGACATCCATCCCGAGTACGTCGAGTCGCACGTTCGCTGCTCGTGCGGCAACGAGTTCACGACGCGCTCCACGAAGTCCGAGCTCCACGTCGAGATCTGCTCGGCGTGCCACCCGTTCTACACGGGCAAGCAGAAGCTGATGGACTCCGGCGGACGGGTGGAGCGCTTCCAGCGCAAGCTCGAGAAGTCGCGCGCCGCGCAGGGCGCCTGAGCTCTCCAGGTCATTCCGTGGGACGGACGGCCTTCGCTCGCGTGTCCGCCCTCCGCGCGATGTTCGTCGCGCTCGCCAGCAGCGCCTCGTACGGGGGCCAGGCCGTGCTCGAGGGAGTGATGATGCGCGGCGCCTCGTGCTGGTCGGTCGCCGTGCGCCGCCCCGACGGCGGCATCGAAGAGGTCACGCGGGACGTGACGTCGCCGATGCGTCGTCACCGGATCTGGCGCCTGCCGGTGATTCGTGGGGTGATCGCGCTCGGCGAGTCGCTGGCCATCGGGTTCCGGGCGCTCGCGATCTCGGCGAACGTCGCCTCGCGGGAGGAGGACGAGGACGGCGAGGTCGTCACCGAGATCTCGCGCGGGCAGATCGCCGTGTCGTTCATCGTCGCGATCGGCTTCGCCCTGATGCTCTTCAAGGTCGGGCCTGCGCTCCTCACCAACTGGCTCCCGATCGAGGGCACGACGTGGTTCGTGGTCGTCGAGGGCCTCATCCGTGTCGGCGTCTTCATCGCCTACATCGGGCTCGTCGGCCTGCTCCCCGACCTCAGGCGCGTCTTCCAGTACCACGGCGCCGAGCACAAGACGATCAACGCTCTGGAGGCCGGCGCCGAGCTGACGCCGAGCAACGTGCAGAAGTTCAGCTTGATCCACCCACGTTGCGGAACAGCGTTTTTGCTCTGGGTGATGGTGATCGGCATCTTCGTGTTCGCGTTCGTCGGACGACCGGTCTGGTACTGGCTCGTCATCAGCCGGATCCTGCTGCTGCCCGTGATCGCCGGACTCGCCTACGAGCTGATCCGCTATGCCGGCAAGCACCAGGACAACCGCGTCCTGATGACGCTGCTCGCGCCGGGTCTCTGGCTGCAACGGCTGACGACGCGCGAGCCGAGCCTCGACCAGATCGAGGTGTCCATCCGGGCGATGGACGAGGTCCGCCGCTTCGAAGCCGACGAGACGGCGCAGCAGCGCGTTGACGACGTGAAGATCGAGGTCATGGCGTGAGCCGGAGAAGAGGGAGGACAGATGCCACGGATCGTTCGTGAGGCCGAGCTGAGCTGGGACGGGACGCTGTCGCGGGGCGCGGGGCGCCTGACCGCGGCCTCTTCGGGGGCGTTCGAGGGACTCCCGTTCTCGCTGCCGTCACGGGTCGCGAGCCCGGAAGGAAAGACGAGCCCCGAGGAGCTCCTCGCCGCCGCGCACGGGGGCTGCTTCACGATGTCGCTCGCCGGCGAGCTGGCCAAGCTCGGCGCGACCGTCGAGCACCTCCACGTCCACTGCACGATCACGATGGACGAGGTCGTCGGTGTCGGACACCAGATCGTCCACTCGGCGATCGTCGCGACGGCGTCCGGCGAAGGGGTCGAGCCGGCGCTCGCGGAGGCCGCCGTGGCTGCGGACGAGGGGTGTCCGTTCTCCCAGCTGCTGAAGGCTGCAGGTGCCGGGGTCGACATCACCGCGACGGTCGGCGGCTGAGGTGGCGACGGACAGGACCGCATCGGTCACGTGGCTCGGGTCGCTGCTCGAAGGAGGCGGCACGATCGACTCGGTCGGCAGCTCGGCGTTCGGGCCACTGCCCGTGTCGTGGCCTGCTCGATCCGAGGAGCCGAACGGGAAGACGAGCCCCGAGGAGCTCATCGCAGCCGCCTGGGCATCCTGTTACTCGATGGCGCTCTCCGGCGCCCTGACCCGCGGGGGAACGGCGCCCGAGCGGCTCGAGACCTCGGTGACCGTCACCTTCCAGCCTGGCGTGGGCATCGTCAAGGGGGCGATCTCCGTCGTCGGCATCGTCCCCGGCATCGACGCGGCAGGCTTTGCGGAGGCCGCGCAGGACGCGAAGGCGGGCTGTCCCGTCTCGAAGGCGCTCGCAGGCATCCCCGAGATCACGCTCGACGCGAAGCTCGCATAGCGCTGGAGACGCATGGGGTCAGGCTTCCGGCGTGCGCCGGACGCCAGACCCCGGGGCGCGTGGGCGTCCCAGAGCACCGCCGTGTCCTTCACGTCACCCGTTCGCGGTCGAGGCCCGACCGGACGAGTGCGGCGTAGAGCGTCGAGACGTCCGGCTCAACCTCTCCGACGGCGTCAAGGACGACGCTGGGAGAGTGAAAGGCCAGCGGCTGGGCGAGTGCGGCGTTTGCCCCGAAGGAGTGCCACGGCCAATCGGCCGGCTCGGCCACGAGTCCCGCGTCGGCGACGTTGCGGTCGATGTACACGGCTGCCTGCACGAGGTGTTGACCGGACTCGATCATGTTGCTGTGGAATCGATCGCCCCAGACCGGCCCGGACGTTCCTCGGTGCCGGTTCAGCCAGGTCGCCTTGCAGCCGGCGCATCCCGCTGCTCAGGGTCGCAAGAGGCGTGCCGACAAGGAGGTGGTAGTGCGTGGTCAGAACGGAGAACGCCCCGATCTCCCAGCGGCATTCCTCTGTGATCTCGCCGAGCAGCTGGAGGAACCGGTCGCGGGCAGTCGTGTCCGGGAAGGCCGGGGCGTACGGATGCGACCGACCGGTGACGTGGTGGACGAGACCCTCCTCGTCGATGCGGGCACTGCGCCCCATGCAGCACACGATCGCTGTTGTGAACGGCGTCCGCCAGATGGCCCGGAAGGGCACGGTCCCCGGCGACGTGGCGTTCGAGGTCGGGCCTCCGGCCGGGCCGGGCGCCAGACCCTGCGTTGCGCGAGCCTTCGAGGGATGCCTGCGCAGACAAGGCGGGGTCTGGGGTCGCGAAGCGAGCCCTGACCCCCTGTCGAACGCGGCGTCGTTTCCTCCATCCTGGCGCGTGAGCGGAGCCTCGACGCGGGGCCGTGTCCTTCGTGTTCGGTGAAGGGGCTGCAGCTCGAGCCTGTGAGAGCGCGGGCCCCCGGTACCATCGCCTCCCGTGAGCTCCCTCGATCAACTCGCCGTCGAGCTCGAGCGCAGCTACGTCGAGCTCCAGGAGCGGATGTCCGAACCGTCCGTCTACAACGACCACCGGGAGGCGGCCGACGTCGGACGCCGCCTGAAGGAGCTCGAGGGAGCGGTTCGCATCGCGCGGGCCTGGCGGTCGGCCAGTGACGACCTCGAGGCGGCTCGCGCCGATCCGGAGCTCGCCGGGATGGCAGCCGAGCTCGAGGGCGACGTCGCGCGTCTGGAGGAAGAGCTGCGCGTCGCGCTGGTCGAGAAGGATCCGGCCGACGCGAAGGACGTGATCGTCGAGGTGCGACAGGGCGTCGGTGGCGACGAGGCGGCGCTCTGGGCGTCGGAGGTTGCGCGGATGCTCCAGCGGTACGCCGACCGTCGGGGGTTTCGGACAGAGACGCTCTCGATCAACGAGAGCGACGGTGGCGGCGTCAAGGAGGCCGTCGTTCGCCGTCAAGGGCGAGGGTGCCTACTCGGTGTTCAAGTGGGAGGGTGGCACGCATCGCGTCCAGCGCGTCCCCGAGACCGAGTCGCAAGGGCGCATCCACACCTCCACGTCCACGGTGGCGGTGATGCCCGAGGTCGAGGAGGTCGAGGTCGTGATCGAGGAGAAGGACCTCAAGATCGACGTGTACCGCTCGACCGGGCCGGGTGGCCAGTCGGTCAACACGACCGACTCGGCCGTGCGGATCACCCACGTGCCGACCGGGATCGTGGTCGCGATGCAGGACGAGAAGTCCCAGCTCCAGAACAAGAACAAGGCGATGCGCGTCCTGCGCGCACGGCTGTACGAGGCCGAGCGGGAGCGCCGCCAGGCGGAGATCGCCGCGACGCGCAAGGCGCAGGTCGGAACGGGGGAGAGGGCGGAGAAGATCCGCACGTACAACTTCCCGGAGAACAGGCTGACGGATCACCGGATCAAGCTCACGACCCACCGCCTCGACCAGATCCTGGAAGGCGATCTCGAGGAGTACACCGAGGCGCTCCAGGCCGAGGAGCGGCGTCGGGCCCTCGAGGCGGCGTCGACCGCGTAGAGGCTCGATGCGCAGCCGACCCACGCCTGAAGGCCGTGCTGCGAGCGTCGGATCGGCCCCTCCGTGGCCGGACTCGGGAGCGCCGGCCTCGACCGTTCCCACGCCCGCCACCTCGCTCGACGCGAGGCCTTGCGGCCGCTGCTCCCCCGGCGGATCGCGCCTCACGACGGGTGAGACGAGCGTATGAGCGAAGGGACCGAGACGTCGTCGATCCTGACGCTCGGCGACGTGCTGCGACGGTCGACCGACCACCTCGCGGCGAAAGGATGCGCCTCGCCGAGGACCGATGCCGAGCATCTCCTCGGTCACGCGCTCGGGCTCCGGCGCATCGAGCTCTACATGCATCTCGACCGCCCTCTGAACGCCTCGGAGCTCGGTGCCGCCCGGGCGCTCGTCACCCGGCGAGCCGCGAGGGAGCCGCTCCAGCACATCCTCGGGGAGTGGGGCTTCCGCCGGCTCACGCTCTCCGTCGACCGGCGTGCGCTGATCCCGCGTCCCGAGACGGAGAGCCTCGTCGAGCGCTGCCTCGTCCTGCTCGACGGCCTCGAGGCTCCCCACGTCCTCGACGTCGGCGTCGGCTCGGGCGCGATCGCCCTCGCGCTCGCCGACGAGCATCCCGGAGCCCGTGTCACCGGCCTCGACATCTCGGAGGAGGCGCTCAGCCTGGCCCGCGAGAACGCCGTTCGCACGGGGATCGAGGTCGAGCTGCCGCCACGGCGACCTGAGCGACGGCCTCCCGGAGGGCCCATGGCACCTCGTCGTCTCGAACCCGCCCTACGTCGGACGGGACGAGCGCGACGCCCTCGCCCCGGAGGTGCGCGACCACGACCCCGAGACGGCGCTCTTCGGCGACGGGCTGCACCGCGTGATCGCCGCCGCGGCCCTGCCCGCGCTCGTCGAGGGAGGGGCGGTCGCGCTCGAGTGTGGCGACGGCCAGGCACAGGCCGTGGCGGAGGAGCTGCGTGCACTCGGGTATCGCGACGTCGTCGTCACGCAGGACCTCGCCGGTCGCGACCGGGTGGTCGAGGGGCGTCGATGAGCGACCTGCCGGAGCGCGCCGTCGAGGTGATCCGCTCGGGTGGCGTCGCCGTGATCCCGACCGACACGGTGTACGGGCTGGCCGCCGACGGACGTAGCGAGACGGCCGCAGGGTCGCTGTACGCGCTCAAGGGCAGGGACGAGATCCAGCCGACCGCACTCGTGCTCGCTCACGTCGGTCTCGTCGCGGCGTGCCTCCCCGAGCTGTCACCCGAGGTGAGCGCCGTGGTCGAGGCGCTGCTTCCGGGGCCGTACACCCTCGTCGTGCCCAACCCGGCCAGGCACTTCGCGTGGCTGACGGGTGACAGCCCGACTCTCGGCGTGCGCGTTCCCGCGCTCGGGGGGGCAGGGGGTGAGGTGCTCGCCGGTGTCGGCGTGCTCGTCGCGACGAGCGCCAACCTGCCCGGCGGTCCCGACCCGCGTCGGCTCGCAGATGTCCCCGGCGCGTTTCTCGCAGGCGCCGGCGCGGTCGTCGACGGCGGCGAGCTTCCTGGGATCGCGTCGACCGTGATCGACCTCACCGACGACACGCCGGTCGTGCTCCGCGTGGGCGCCGTCCCGGCCGAGCTCGCGTTGGCGAGGGTGGCGGCCGCCACGGGTCGATAGCATCACGCCGATGAGCCTCGCCGACGACCAGCTCGACCGCCTTCGCCACGGAGGGCTCGCGGAGACCGACCCCGACGTCGCCGAGCTGCTGACGAAGCGAGCTCGACCGGCAACGCGGCCAGATCGAGCTGATCGCCTCCGAGAACTTCACCTGGCCGTCGATCCTCGAGGCGGTCGGCTCCGTGCCGACCAACAAGTACGCCGAGGGGTACCCGGGACGTCGGTACTACGGCGGGTGCGAGGTCGTCGACGAGCTCGAGGAGCTCGCCATCGCACGCGCGAAGGCCCTCTTCGGCGCCGAGCACGTCAACGTCCAGCCCCACGCGGGCGCGCAGGCGAACATGGCCGTCTACCTCGGGCTGCTCCAGCCGGGCGACACGGTGCTCTCGCTCAGGCTCGACCACGGTGGGCACCTGACGCACGGCCTGAAGGTGAACTTCTCCGGCCGGCTCTACGACATCGTCCACTACGGCGTCTCGCGGGAGACGAGCCTCGTCGAGGAGGAGGAGGTGGCCGCGCTCGCGCGCGAGCATCGACCGAAGCTCATCGTCTGCGGCGGCTCCGCCTATCCGCGCACCGTGGACACGGCGATGTTCCGACGGGTCGCCGACGAGGTCGGAGCGCTGCTCTGGTGCGACATGGCCCACTTCTCCGGCCTCGTCGCCGCAGGCCTGCATCCCAACCCCGTCCCGGACTGTGACGTCGTCACCTCGACGA
Source organism: uncultured Actinomycetes bacterium (assembly GCA_963849125.1). GTDB lineage: Bacteria > Actinomycetota > Thermoleophilia > Gaiellales > Gaiellaceae > Gaiella. The sequence goes on from CAWKGI010000026.1 coordinate 45,160, forward strand.
CGCACAAGACGCTCGCGGGCCCGCGCTCCGGGTTCATCATGTGTCGTGAGGAGCACGCTCAGGCGATCGACCGGGCGATCTTCCCAGGCCTTCAGGGTGGGCCGCTCATGCACGCCGTCGCCGCCAAGGCGACCTGCTTCCTGATCGCGGCGAGCGACGCCTTCCGCATCTACCAGGAGCAGGTTCGTGCGAACGCAGACGCGCTCGCCGCCGAGATCGTGGCGGGCGGGGTGGAGGTGCTCACGGGTGGCACGGACACGCATCTTCTGCTGCTCGACCTCCGCCACTCGGACTGGACGGGCAAGGACGCAGAGGAACGCCTGCACGAGGTGAAGCTCACGGTCAACCGCAACACGGTCCCGTTCGACGAGCGCCCCCCGACCGTCGCCTCCGGCGTGCGGATCGGGACGCCGGCGGCGACGATGCGCGGCTTCGACGAGGACGACTTCCGCGAGGTCGGCAGGATCATCTGCGGCGCCCTCGGGGAGGACGCCGACGTCGATGCGCTCGCAGCCCGGAGCCTCGCGCTGTGCGACAGCCGACCGCTGTACCCCGGGTTCAGGGGGTACGCGACGGCCGCGATGGAGGAGTGAGCGCATGACGAGCCCGACGCACGGTGGCGTGATCGAGGTCAGGCACCCGCTGGTGCAGCACAAGCTCGGCCTCCTGCGCGACGTGACGACGACAACCCAGATGTTCCGTCAGCTCGTGAACGAGCTGACGCTGCTGCTGACGTACGAGGCGACGAAGGATCTCGCCGACGAGCACGTCGAGATCGAGACGCCGCTCGAGCGCACGGACGCCCGGAGGATCTCCGGCAAGAAGGTCGCGGTGTGCCCGATCCTCCGCGCCGGGATGGGGATGCTCGACGGCGTCCTCTCGCTGATCCCCGGAGCACGTGTGGGGTTCATCGGTCTCTACCGCAACGAGGAGACGCTCCAGCCCGTCGAGTACTACGTCAAGCTCCCGGACGACCTCGACGAGCGCGACGTGATCCTCCTCGACCCGATGCTCGCGACCGGCAACTCGACGGCGGCTGCGGTCGAGTCGGTCAAGGCCGCCGGAGCGACCTCCGTGCGCCTCATCGCCCTGATCGCAGCGCCGGAGGGGATCGAGCGCATCCACCGGGAGCATCCCGAGGTGTCGATCGTCGTCGCGTCGATCGACCGCGGGCTCAACGAGGTCGGCTACATCATGCCGGGTCTCGGCGACGCAGGCGATCGCCTCTACGGCACGAAGTAGGCTTCCACGATGCTCGACGAGCTCCGAGCGACGCCCGAGGTCGTCTGGGGGGCGCTGATCGCGTTCGGGATCGTCGTGCTCCTCACGCCGGCCGTCGGCGGGATGGCCAGGCTGCTCGGCGTCGTCGACCAGCCCGATGCCCGCCGCCTCAACAAGCGGCCGATCCCGCGGCTCGGAGGCCTCGCGATCTTCCTGGGGATCATCGTCCCCTCACTCGCCTTCCTCGACCTCTCGGCCGAGATGCGCGGGATCCTGCTCGGAGCGGCGGTCGCCTGCGTGGTCGGCGCAGTCGACGACTTCCGCGGGCTCGAGCCCTTGCCGAAGCTCGCGGGCCAGGTGCTCGCAGCGGTGATCCCGACCTTCTTCGGCGTCTGGATCGACCATTTCACCTTCCCGTTCGTCGGCGCCGTCGACCTCCCACCGTGGATCGGGATCCCGCTCACGGTCGTGTGGATCGTCGCCGTGATGAACATGGTCAACTTCCTCGACGGGATGGACGGGCTCGCCGCGGGCGTCTGCGCGATCGCGGGCGCGACGTTCTCCGTGATCGCGCTCTCGCTGGGCACCGCCGACGCCGCGATCCTCTCCGCCGTGGTCGCGGGGGCGTGCGTCGGGTTCCTGCGTCACAACTTCTTCCCGGCGCGGATCTTCATGGGCGACTCGGGGGCGCTCGTCCTCGGCTTCACCCTGGCGACGGTGTCCGTCGCCGGGCTCCTGAAGACCGCGTCCACCGTCGTGCTCTTCCTGCCGCTCGTCGTGCTTGCGATCCCGATCCTCGACACGTCCTTCGTCGTCGCCCGGCGGCTGAAGCACGGCCAGCCGATCTCGACCGCCGACCGCTCGCATCTTCATCACCGCTTCCTCGACATCGGCTTCTCACAGCGACGGGCTGCGATCGTGATGTGGGGCTGGGCCGCGAGCCTCGGCGCGGCCGCGCTCGCGACGCGGTTCGTCCCGTTCCGAGCGGGTGGAGAGTGGCATCCACTGGAGACGGTCGTCGTCGTCGCGATCGCGCTGTTCGCGCTGGCGTTCTCGCTCTACGTCGTGTGGATGCTCGAGATCGTCCGGCTCTCGACTCCAAGGACACGACGTCGGCTTGCCGCGCAGGACGCTGACGAGAGGGAGGATCGGCCGCGCCGGAGCGCGTGAGCGCCGGCGATCGCGCGAACGACATGTGACGAAGTCCGCCGTGAACCCGCATCGAGTCGGGGATCGGTGTGTCACAAGCGCCTTGATATGCTCCGGCCCGATGGCCGCCGCTGCGTCCTCGTCCTCACCGCACTCTCTCGCAACCGCCTCGGGCCTGCTTCTGGGCACGACGGCCGCTGCGATGGGGGTCGGCCTGCTCGTCGGCTGGCTTCTCGGCTCGGCGGGCCTCGGCCTGCTCGTCGGGGCGATCGTGGGCATTCCCCTCTCCGTCTTCGTCGTCTACCGCGTGTACGCCGGAGCAGAGCGATGACCGAGGGCATGTTCACCACGCCGCGCCCCATCCCGAGCCGCCTGGCCCCGGCGATCGCCGGGACAGCGGTGATCGTCCTCGCGCTGCCCGTCTTCGTCGTGGCCGGATGGCCGATGCGCGGATGGGTGATGGCGGCGGTGCTGTGGGGGGCCGGCCAGGCGCTCGCCGCGCTACTGACGCGTCTGCCGCTCGACACCGGTAACCTCGCCGCCGCAGGCATGAGGGGCATCGGAACCACGTTTCGCGCGATGGCGGTCGGCATTCCGCTCGTCGCGCTCACCGTCGCCGACCAGAGCGTCGGGGTCGCCGCTATGGCGGTGTACGTCCTGGCGTTCACGATCGAGCTCGGCGTGTCGCTCGCCGTCTACTTCGGCGCGTCGGTGCGCACGTGAAGCGCCTGCTCACCCTCGGAACGCTCGTCGCGCTCGTCGCCCCCGCAGTCGCGCTCGCGAGCGGTGGTGACAGCGGCGAGGAGGAGAAGTTCAACCCGGCCTCCGAGTGGACGCTCCACGAGTGGATCCCGATCCACATCGGCCCACTCGACCTCTCGATCAACAAGGCCGTCGCATACCTGCTGCTCGGCGCGCTGGTGTCGATCGTGATCGGCATCGTCACGATGCGGATCAAGGTGGGCCGCGATGTCGGCCGGAAGCAGGCGCTCGGCGAGATCATCTACGAGGTCGCGCAGGTGCAGGTCGCAGAGCAGGGGCTCCCGACCAAGGCGATCGGTCGCTGGTTCCCCTACGTCGCGACGCTCATGATCTTCATCTGGGTCGTGAACATGCTCGGGTTCATCCCGCTGCCGCTCTCCGACGAGAAGTGGGTGATCGGAGGAGTGGAGGTGCCCACGCTGGCCCTGTTCGCCGCCACCTCGACGCTCTCCGTCACCCTTGCGCTCGCGCTCCTCACGTTCGTCTTCACCCACGTCGAAGGCATCCGCGAGAACGGTGCCGGCAAGTACTTCAAGAGCTGGATCCCGGACGTCCCGAAGGCGATCCTGCCGCTCATCATCCCGCTCGAGATCCTCGGCCAGTTCATGCGCCTGATCAGCCTGTCCGTCCGTCTCTACGCGAACATGCTGGCCGGGCACATGCTGATCCTCACGTTCCTCGGGCTGATCTTCATCATCGGGAACCTCTTCCTCGCCGTGATCGCCGTCCCCGCGGCGACCGCCTTCTACCTGTTCGAGGTCGTGATCGTCGTCTCGATCCAGGCCTACATCTTCGCCGCACTGTCCGCCATCTACATCGGCTCGGCGATCGAGCCGGAGCACTAAGGAGGAACCACACGCATGTCTGCACTCTCCATCGTCGCAGCGGTCGACGGCAACGTCGCCGATGCCGGCAAGGCGATCGCCCTCGCACTGGGCATCGGCCTCGGGGCGCTCGGTGCCGGTGTCGGCATCGGGAACATCTTCGGCTCGATGATCGAAGCCGTCGCCCGGCAGCCCGAGCTCAAGGCCGAGCTCTCCGGCATCCAGTGGCTCGGATTCGCGCTCACCGAGGCGGTCGTCTTCTACGGCCTCATCGGCGGCCTACTCGCCTACGTGCTGATCTAGACCATGCTCGACCTGCTGGCAGCCGAGGCGAGCAACGACCTGATCAAGGTCGTTCCCGGCCTGATGATCTGGACGCTCGTCGCGTTCGGATTGACGTTCTTCGTGCTCAAGAAGTGGGCTTTCGGCCCGATCCAGAAGACGATCGACGACCGTCGCGACCGCATCCGGCAGGCCGTCGAGGAGGCCGACAAGGCCCGTGACGAGGCGCACGACCTGCTCGAGCAGAACAAGGCGATCCTCGCTCAGGCCCGGGCCGAGTCCGGGGAGATCCTCGCGGAGGCCCGCAAGATCGGCGACTCCCAGATCGCCCGCGTCAAGGAGGAGGCCGAGACCGAGCGTCAGCGGCGCCTCGAGGAGACCCAGAAGCAGATCGAGGCCGAGACCGCCCGCGCGATCGATCAGATCCGCACCGAGGTCGCGAACCTCACCATCGAGGCGACAGAAGCAGTCGTGGGCAAGGTGCTCGACACAGCCGACCAGAAGCGACTCGTGGAAGAGGCGATCGCCGGCCTGGACTTCTCCGCCCTGGAGCGCGGAAGCCGCTAGATGGCGATCGCGCACCGCATGTACGCCCAGGCCCTCTACGCGGCGGCCGACGGGCAGGATCGCGTCGCCGTCGTCCGCGACCAGCTCGCCGAGCTGGCCCGCGGTCTCGAGGGCTCGCCCGAGCTCGCGGCGTTCCTCGCGAACCCGCAGCTCGACCCCGGCTCGAAGGCCGAGGTGCTCGCCGAGGTCTCGGACGGAGCGGATCCGCTCGTCCGGAACTTCCTCCAGCTCACGGCCTCGAAGGGCCGAGCCGGGGAGCTCGGGCAGATCGCCGAGGAGTTCGAGGCGATCGTCGACCGCGCCGAGGGCAGGATCACCGTCGAGCTCACCACCGCCTTCGCGCTCGACGACGAGGAGGCCCGTGCGATCGTCGGCAAGATCGAGGAGGCGTCGGGCCGCTCCGTCGAGGCGACGCGGTCGGTCGACCCCGGCCTCATCGGCGGCATCGTCCTCCAGGCCGGCTCGCTGCGCGTCGACGCCAGCGTGCGCGGCCGTCTGGAGCGGCTCCGCCGCGACCTCGTGAACCGGAACTAAGATAGAGTGACCAAGACGATTCCGTCCGTGAAGCCATTGCGCCGAACCCAGGAGATCCAGTCGTGAAGCTACGCCCTGAAGAGATCACGTCGATCCTCAAGCAGAGGATCGAGCAGTACGACGTCGAGACCGACCTCAGCGAGGTCGGCACCGTCCTCCAGGTGGGCGACGGCATCGCCCGCGTCTACGGCCTCGAGAACTGCGTCGTCCTCGAGCGGCTCGAGTTCGAGCACGGCGTCGTCGGCATCGCGTTCAACCTCGAGGAGGACAACGTCGGCGTCGCGCTCTTCGGCGAGTGGCAGCACGTCAAGGAGGGCCAGCCGGTCCGTCGCACGGGAAGCGTCATGAGCGTGCCCGTCGGTGACGCGCTCCTCGGCCGGGTCGTCGACCCGCTCGGGAACCCGCTCGACGGTCAGGGGCCGATCGGCACGACCGAGAACCGCCCGCTCGAGTTCAAGGCGCCGGGCGTCGTGCAGCGCAAGCCGGTGGCGGAGCCGCTCCAGACCGGGCTCAAGGCGATCGACTCGATGATCCCGATCGGACGTGGGCAGCGCGAGCTGATCATCGGCGACCGCGGCACCGGAAAGACGGCCGTCGGCGTCGACGCGATCATCAACCAGCGCGGCGGCGACGTGATCTGCATCTACGTCGCGGTGGGTCAGAAGGCCTCGACGGTCGCTCAGGTCGTCGAGAAGCTTCGCGACGCGGGGGCGATGGAGTACACGATCGTCGTCTCCGCGCCCGCCCAGGAGGCCGCGCCGATCAAGTGGATGGCGCCGTTCGCCGGCGCCGCGATGGGCGAGTACTTCCTCTACAACGGCAAGCACGCGCTCGTCATCTACGACGACCTCACGAAGCATGCCGACGCCTACCGGCAGCTCTCGCTGCTCCTGCGCCGCCCGCCGGGCCGCGAGGCGTTCCCCGGCGACGTCTTCTACCTGCACTCCCGCCTGCTCGAGCGCGCGTGCAAGCTCTCGGACGACCTCGGCGGCGGGCTCGTTGACGGCGCTCCCGGTGATCGAGACGCAGGCCGGTGACGTCGCGGCGTACATCCCGACCAACGTCATCTCCATCACCGACGGCCAGATCTTCCTCGAGTCGAACCTGTTCTTCTCGGGGATCCGCCCGGCGATCAACGTCGGCATCTCGGTGTCCCGCGTCGGCGGCAACGCCCAGACGAAGGCGATGAAGAAGGTCGCCGGTCGCCTCCGTCTCGACCTTGCGCAGTACCGCGAGCTCGAGGCGTTCGCGCAGTTCGGCTCGGAGCTCGACGCGGCGACGCAGCAGTCGCTCGCCCGTGGAGAGCGCATGGTCGCGACCCTCAACCAGCCGCAGTACCAGCCGTGGCCGGTCGAGGAGCAGGTCGTCGCGATCTACGCCGGCATCCACGGATACCTCGACGGCGTGCCCGTCGGGCAGGTCGCGCGGTTCCAGGAGGAGCTGCGCGAGACCCTCCGGGCCGAGGGCGACGTGTACACGGCGATCCGCGAGACCAAGGACCTCGGTGACGACACCGTCGCGAAGCTGGACGAGGCGCTCAAGCGGTTCGTCGAGTCCTTCAACGTCGAGGAGGAGAAGGGTCTCGTCTAGGCACTTCCCCGCCTGCGGCGGGAACGTGCCACTGGAGCTCTGAACAGCGATGGCGTCAGTACAGGACTACAAGCGGCGGATCAGGTCCGTCCGCAACACGCGCAAGATCACGCGGGCGATGGAGCTCGTCGCAGCGGCCAAGCTTCGGCGCGCCCAGGCGCGCATCGAGGCGATGCGGCCGTACGCGGACACGATGAACGAGCTCATCGCGGGCGTCGGCCGCGCTGCCGGCTCCGTTCGGTCGCTGCCGCTGCTGCAGCAGCGCGAGAACGTCGAGACCGTGCTGATCGTGCCGCTCACGGGTGACCGTGGGCTCGCCGGCGCGTTCAACGCACAGGTCGTCAGGCGCGCCTTCGCGCTCGAACGGCGTCTGCTGGGCGAGGGCAAGCAGGTCAAGTGGCTGGCCGTCGGGAAGAAGGGACGCTCGACGCTCGCATTTCGACGTCGCACCGCCTCGGGCGAGTACGTCGGCTTCACCGACGCCCCGCAGTACGCCGACGCCCAGGGCATCGCGCACCGTGCGTCCGAGCTGTTCGTCTCGGGCGAGGTCGACCAGGTCGTGCTCGTCTACAACACGTTCGTCTCGGCGCTGACCCAGACCGTCACCGAGAGCGAGATCCTGCCGCTCTCCACCGACGTGCTCGAGACCGACGAAGAGGAGCGGGCCGACGACACGATGCGCGGCGACTTCATCTTCGAGCCCGAGCCCGAGGAGATCCTCAAGCGACTGCTGCCCGTCTACGTCGAGACGCAGATCTACCGTGCTCTGCTCGAGTCGTCGGCCTCCGAACAGGGTGCGCGCATGACGGCGATGCGGAACGCCTCGAAGAACGCGGGAGAGATGATCGACCGGCTCTCCCTCGAGATGAACCGCGCGCGCCAGGCCGCGATCACCCAGGAGATCCTGGAGATCGTCGCGGGCGCCGAGGCGCTCTCCTAGCCTGCTCGGTGGGATTCCGCTCGCGCGGAATCCCATTCGCAATCTCCCCCGCCTGCGGCGGGTAGATCCCTGAAGTGGCCTGCTGCCGGGGCAGCGGCCAGGTGTCGACCGAGGTCGCTGTTCTGGCCTGCTCGGTGGGATTCCGCTCGCGCGGAATCCCATTCGCAGTCCCTCCCGCCTGCGGCGGGTAGATCCCTGAAGTGGCCTGCTGCCGGGCGGCCGGTGTGCGCTGTCTGCCTGCTCGGTGGGATCCGCTCGCGCGGATCCCCGTCGCAATGTCTCCGCCTGCGGCGGTAGATCCCTGAAGTGGCCTGCTGCCGGGGGCAGCGGCCAGGCGTCGACCGTGTCGCCAGGCGTGTCCCTGGACGCGGGGGGCGGTTCGTGGGTCAGGCTTCCGGCTGCGCCGGACGCCAGACCTCTGATGGGCGTCGCGGTCGCTGGTGGGGTCTGGGGTCGCGGAGCGAGCCCAGACCCCCTGGCTGGCGCCGGCTCCTGGTGAGCGCTCGTCGAGCGTGGGAAGGGGGAGAGCATGTGGCGGGGCCGGCAGTTGGCTCCGCGCCGCCGTCGGATGTCTCCCCGTCGCGCGTCGCCGGGAGGGGGTGTCGCGCGCGTGCCGAACGAAGAGCACGCGACGATGTCGAGCCACCGCGCAAACCTCCTCGGGATTCGCTCGTCCTACCTGCCGATGGCCACTGCGATCTGTACACTCCTGCCCTCGTGAGCACTGTCGAGGAAGTCAAGGGCGCCCTCGCGAGCGCCGGCGAGACCCAGGTCAAGGCGCGCGGCTACTGGGAGCTCGTCTGGATCCGCTTCAAGCGCGACAAGCTCGCGCTCATCAGCCTCGGGTTCATCGTCTTCCTCTTCCTCGCCGCGTTCGTCGCGGCCCCGATCGCGCAGAGCGTGCTCGGGCACGGCCCCGACGACATCTTCGCGGAGGGCGTCGACGCCCAGACGCAGCTCCCGGTCGGCCCGTGGACGCGGATCAGCGAGGCGCCGTATCCCGGCGCGACCTGCATCGACGGCCCCTGCGGGGACGACGATGTTCGTGCTCGGCGCCGACAGCCAGCTCGGGCGCGATCTCTTCCTCCGGCTCCTCTACGGTGCGCAGACCTCGCTCGAGGTCGCGGTGCTCGCGACCCTCTTCTCCGTGATGATCGGCGTGATCATGGGTCTGCTCGCCGGCTACTTCAGGGGCTGGGTCGACACCGTGGTCTCGCGTCTCACCGAGATGGTCATGGTCTTCCCGGGACTGCTGTTCATCATCGCGATCCAGGCGACCGTCGGGGAGCAGCTCAACACGATCACGTTCGGCTTCCTGGCCCCGGGCGTGTTCACGCTCGTGCTGATCTTCTCGCTCTTCGGCTGGTTCTACCCCGCGCGCATCATCCGCGGCTCGGTGCTCTCGCTGCGCGAGAAGGAGTTCATCGAGGCGGCCCGCATGACGGGCGCCGGCGACTGGCGGATCATGCGCTCGCACCTGCTGCCACACCTCGTCGCACCGATCGTCGTGTACTCGACGCTCATCGTCGCGAGCAACATCATCGGCGAGGCGGGGCTCTCCTTCCTCGGGCTCGGCATCCTCCCGCCGACCGCGAGCTGGGGGAACCTGCTCGCCGAGGCGCCGAAGTACTACCTCACCCAGCCGTGGATCATGCTCTGGCCGGGGCTCGCGATCCTGCTGACGACGCTCGCGTTCAACCTCCTCGGAGACACGCTCCGAGATGCTTTCGACCCGCGTAGCCAGCTCTGATCGGCACGACCAACTAACCAACCCGCAGACGTAGCCGTCTGATAACCGGGCTGTTACCATGCGCCGCCGCCCGGCACCTGCCGTGTCGGCAACCACGGGAAAGAGAGAAGGAAGGAGTCAGATGCGTATCAAGACCTCAGTCGCGGCCGCACTGGCCCTGGTCGGCGCCACGATGCTCGTCGCGTCCGCGTTCGCGGGCACCTCGAGCACCTCGGCGTCGTCCAGCGCGGTGGCGAAGAAGGGCGGGACGCTGCGGGTCAACGTCCCCGACACCGACTTCGAGTACACCGATCCGGGCCTCGCGTACGACACGCTCTCCTGGTCGATGATCTACACGACGAGCATGATGCTCGCGAACTACCCGGAGAAGAACGGGGCCGCGGGCTCGAAGCTCTACCCGGAGGCGGCAACCTCGTTCCCGACCGTCTCGAAGAACGGGAAGCTCTACACGTGGACCATCCGGAAGGGCCTGAAGTTCTCCGACGGCTCGCCGGTGACCGCTGCCGCCTTCAAGCGCGCGATCGAGCGGAACCTGAGCCCGAAGATGGGTCAGGGCTCGCCGGTCGGCGTCAACGTCGGCTCGACAAGATCATCGTCGGCGGCGAGGCCTACCTGAACGGCAAGAGCGCGCAACCTCGCGGGCGTGACCGCGAAGGGGCAGGTGCTCAAGGTCGCGATGACGAAGCCGAACCCGACGCTCGTGGCCATCCTCGCGATGCAGTGGTTCACCGCTGTGAAGCCGAACACGCCGTTCACCGACAAGGGGCTCGACACGTTCCCCGCCGCCGGCCCGTACTACATCAAGGCTCGCGACAACGGGAAGTCGCTGCTCCTCGAGCGCAACCCGAACTACAAGGGCAACCGCCCGGCCAACCCGGACAAGATCGTGTTCACGACGAACGTCGACGTGAACCAGTCGCTGCTCCAGGTGAAGGCCGGCCAGTCCGACCTCACGATCTGCACTGCCGACGACGGCGCACGACGGGCTCGCTCAAGGAGTTCGGCGTGAACAAGGCCCGGTACTTCGTCGGCCCCAACACGTGCGTGCTCTACGGTCGCTCAACACCTCGCGTGCTCCGTTCAACAACGTCGCGGCGCGCAAGGCTGCGAACTGGGGCGTCGACCGGCCCGCGCTCGTCCGTCTGTCGGGCAAGTTCGCCGGCAAGCGGCACGACCAGATCCTCGTGCCGGGCGTCCCGGGCTACCAGCCCTACAAGCTGTACGCGATCAAGGGTGCTGATCCCGCCAAGGCGAAGGCCGTCGGCGGCTCGGCGATCAACGGCACCGTGACGATCGCCCACTCGACGTCGAGCCTCGCCACGCAGTGGGCAGCCGTCGTCGCGTACAACCTGAAGCAGATCGGGTTCCAGGTGAAGGACAAGCCGATCGCCGGCTCGGTCTACTTCAAGACGATCGGCACCAAGGGCGCCGACTACGACATCGCCCGCAACGGCTGGTGCTCGGACTACAACGACCCGTACGACTTCATCAACGTCCTCCTCGACGGGCGGACGATCCAGGAGTCGAACAACGTCAACTTCGCGTACCTCAACAACGCGAAGCTCAACGCCGCGATGGACGCGGCTTCGAACCTCAGCGGTGACGCACGTGCCGCTGCGTACTCGAAGCTCGACCTCTCGATCATGCGGGACATCGCCCCCTGGGCGCCGTACATGATCCCGAACTCGCGGTTCCTCGTCTCGGCCCGCACGTCGAACGTCATCTACTCGGCCTATCTGACCGAGCCGACGTACAACGCGCTGGCTGTCGGGTAGCTCTCCGCAGGAGAACAGCCTGACCACGTCGTACACTGCCGGGGGAGCCAGACGGCTCCCCCGGCAGGATCGACAAGGAAGTTCCTGGCACCGTCACTCCGTGCACCGCACCGCTCGAACCTCCATTATCTGACAGACCGTGGCCGCCTTCATCATCCGTCGCCTCTTCTGGGCGCTCATGCTGTTCCTCGCGGCCACGATCATCACGTACGTCATCTTCTTCGTGATCCCGGCCGACCCGGCGGCCGCCTCGGCGGGCAAGGCCGCGACGGCCGAGGACGTGGCGCGCGTCCGCGCCTTCCTCCACCTCGACGAGCCGCTCTACCAGCAGTACGGCCGCTGGCTCTGGAACCTGGTCGGGCATCAGTCGCTCGGCCAGTCGTTCGCCAACCGACAGCCCGTGAACGACGTGATCGCGCGTGCCGCGCCGGTCACCGCCTCGCTGGTGTTCGGCGGCGCCGTCTTCTGGCTGATGCTCTCGATCCCGGTGGGTGTCATGTCCGCGCTCAAGCCGCGCTCGATCATCGACCGGATGGGCATGGTCTTCGTGCTCATCGGCATCTCCGCACACCCCGTGTGGATCGGGCTGATCTTCAGCTACGTCTTCGGGTACCGGCTCGGGTGGACGCCGATCACGGGCTACTGCGACTTCTTCAACCCGTCGGAGTCCGCGGAGTGCGGAGGGCCGGCGCAGTGGGCCTACCACATGATCCTGCCCTGGGCGACCTTCGCGATCCTCTTCGCGGCGCTCTACGTGCGGCTCATCCGCGCCAACGTGATGGAGACCATGAACGAGGACTACGTGCGCACCGCCCGCGCCAAGGGCGCGCCGGAGCGCCGCGTGCTGCGCTCGCACATCCTGCGCAACAGCATGCTCCCCGTCGTCACGATCCTCGGGATGGACATCGGCCTCGCGCTCGGCGGTGCCATCTTCACCGAGTCGATCTACGGGCTTCCCGGCCTCGGCCGCGAGGTGCTGAAGGCCTACGACCGTGCCGACTTGCCGGTGATCACCGGCATCGTCGTGTTCTCCGCGATCGCGATCATCATCTTCAACCTGATCGTGGACATCGTCTACGCGTTCCTCGACCCGCGGATCAAGCTCAGCTGATGGCGCTGCTCGAGGTCACGGACCTGCGGACGCAGTTCCGCACGGACGACGGCATCGTCAAGGCCGTCGACGGGGTCAGCTTCAGCGTCGAGAAGGGCAAGACGCTCGGCATCGTCGGCGAGTCGGGCTCGGGGAAGAGCGTCACCTGCCTGACGATGATGGGTCTCAACGACAACAAGAAGACCGTCTCGACGGGATCGGTCCTGCTCGACGGCGAGGAGATCCTCGCCGCGAGCTCCAGCACGCTCCACGCGATCCGCGGACAGCGCATCGCGATGATCTTCCAGGATCCGATGACCTCGCTGAACCCGGTCAAGTCGATCGGCTGGCAGCTCGAGGAGGCCGTGCTCGTGCACCAGGACGTGACGCGCAAGCAGGCGCGTGCCCGTGCGGTCGAGCTGCTCGGGGAGGTCGGGATCCCGCGTCCCGAGGTGCGGGTGGACGACTACCCCCACCAGTTCTCGGGCGGCATGCGTCAGCGCGTGATGATCGCGATGGCGCTCATCAACGATCCCGAGATCCTGATCGCCGACGAGCCGACCACGGCGCTCGACGTGACGACCCAGGCGCAGATCCTGCGGCTGATGCAGAAGCTCCAGGAGGAGCACGAGACGGCGATCCTGATGATCACCCACGACCTGGGCGTCGTCGCCGAGGTGGCCGACGACGTGGTCGTGATGTACGCAGGGAAGATCGTCGAGCAGGCATCGGTCGACGACCTCTTCGTCAACCCCCAGCACCCCTACGCCTGGGGCCTGCTCGGGTCGTTGCCACGGCTCGACGTCGAGACCGAGCGGCTCGCGCAGATCGCCGGCCAGCCGCCGTCGCTCCTCAACCCGCCGCCGGGCTGCGCGTTCCATCCGCGCTGCCCATACGTCTTCGACAAGTGCATCACGGACGTGCCCGAGCTGGCGCAGGCACCCGGTGGCAATCATCTCCATCGCTGTCACCTCGGCGATGCACAGCGCATCGAGCTCTGGAAGGCGAACCCCGCCTCGAAGGTGGCCGAGCTCGCGTGAGCGACCTGCTCGTCGCCGAGGGCGTGAAGAAGTACTTCCCGGTGACGGCGGGGATCTTCTTCAAGAAGGAGGTCGGCGCCGTCAAGGCGGTCGACAACGTCAGCTTCACCGTGCGTCGCGGCGAGACGCTCGGGATCGTCGGCGAATCGGGCTGCGGCAAGTCGACCCTCGCGCGCTGCCTGATGCGGCTGCTCGAGCCGACCGCCGGCAAGATCACCTTCGACGGCCGTGACATCACGGCGCTCTCCCGCTCGGAGATGCGGCCGATCCGCCGGGAGATGATGATGATCTTCCAGGACCCCTATGCGTCACTGAACGCGCGCAAGCGCGTGGGCTTCATCGTCGGGGAGCCGCTCGAGGTGCACGGCATCGGCACCGAGGCGGAGCGCAAGCGCCGGGTGCAGGAGCTGCTGGAGGTCGTCGGGCTCAACCCGGAGCACTACAACCGCTTCCCGCACGAGTTCTCGGGCGGCCAGCGTCAGCGCATCGGCGTCGCCCGTGCGCTTACCGTCAACCCGAAGCTGATCGTCTGCGACGAGCCTGTCTCGGCGCTCGACGTGTCGGTGCAGGCGCAGATCCTCAACCTGCTGAAGGATCTTCAGAAGGAGTTCGGTCTCACCTACCTGTTCATCGCGCACGACCTCAACGTCGTCAGGCACATCTCGGACCGGGTGATGGTGATGTACCTCGGGAAGGCCGCCGAGCTCGGCACGGGCGGAGAGCTCTACGACACCCCCCGTCACCCGTACACCGCAGCCCTGCTCTCGGCCGCGCCGATCGCAAACCCGGCGCTCGGGCGCAAGCGGCAGCAGATCGTCCTCGAGGGCGACGTGCCGAGCCCGATCAACCCGCCGAGCGGCTGTCGCTTCCATCCCCGGTGCCCACGCTTCACCGAGGGGCGCTGCGACGTCGAGGAGCCGGAGCTCCGGTCGATGGGGACAGGGGAGCAGCAGGTCTCCTGCCACTTCCCGCTCGAGCGCTGGCCCATGACGGAGGAGGAGATCCGCCGTCGACCAGAAGCCGTCACGAGCTGACGTCGTCCGCGACGCAGGGCGACGCTTCGTCATCCTGCTCGGGATCTGCCTCGGTGTCGTCGTCGTCGTCGGCATGCCGATCGGCCTGCTCGCCGGGATGTCCGCCAATCGCGCGCTCTCGCTCGGCTTCTACCTGGTCGGCTCGTTCCTGATGGTCGCGGGCTTCTTCGTCGGCAACCGCGGGCCGTTCCGGGCGCGCTCGGACGAGACGGAGGCCGAGATTCTCCCGGCCCCGCGCGGGGGACGGGCCCTCCGGGGTGCCTCGACCCAGGAGCAGTTCGAGGCGATGGCGGTCTCCGCGGTCTTCGTCCTGCTCGGGTTCACGCTGATCGCGATCGGGGCCGTCGTCGACGTGCGCGTCGCGCTCGTCTGAGCCCGTTCATGCGGATCGCTCGATCGGGTGAACGGCACTCACACTCCTCTAACCTCTGACCATTAGCCTCGTCGGAGTGGGTATGAGACGTGAACCAAGCGCATCCGCGTGCGAGCGCGCTCGCACCTGGGCCGCACTGCGGCCGGACGGCGAGCTGTCGACCATCGAGCTGCGTCTGCTCGACGGCGCATCTCGACGGCTGCGCTGACTGCCGGATGTTCGCCGAGACCGTGAGCGGCGCGACGCGCCTCGTCCGCGAGACCGAGGACGAGATGCCGATGTTCGCCTTCGACGTTCACTACGCGCGACGGTCGAGGCTGCGCCGCGCCGCCGGCACCGTCGCCCGATCGAGCGTTGCCGCGGCAGCGGTGCTCGTCGCGTTCGCGATAGGGGTTGTGGCCCCCGGCTTCCCCGGAAAGCAGGGGTCGGAGTCTGCTCCTCGCTTCGCACCGGTGCTCACGTCGGGCCCGAACGAGGGCGAGATCCTGCGCGCCGAGCGGTCGGACGTACGCGGCGCCCAGCTCAACAGCGCTCGGCGCGGCTTCGGGCCCCTCCTCTAGAAGGGTGATCGCCACGCAGGCCGCGCGATGCGGCCTGAACAGAGCGTGAACTCGCGCAGGCGCTGTCGGCTCCGCCCGTGCGCGCTCGGGCTACGCTGGCCGTGTGATCACCGCCTCGTTCGTGACGGCGCGCTGCTGACGCCTCGACCACGACGCCCGTGTGGCGTCGGCGCTCGAGCGGCACCGCGTGGCGGACGGCTCCCGGCGCGGCCCGCACGCGCTCTGGGCTAGACTCCGGCCGAGTTCAGGACGCCCGTCGGGCGCCCTTCACCACGCCAGCGAAGCCTCCTCGCGGGAGACATAGGGAGATACATGTCCGAGCAGCCCCAGGGCCGAAACGTCGGCAAGATCATCGAGGTCAAGGGCGTCGTGCTCGACGCCGTCTTCCCCGACTTCCTGCCCGAGATCCTGAACGCCCTCGAGGTCAAGACCCCGACGGGCACGCTGATCGCGGAGGTGCAGCAGCACCTCGGCGACGATCGCGTCCGCGCCGTCGCAATGGACTCGACCGACGGCCTGGCGCGTGGCGCCGACGCGGTCGACACCGGCGCGCCGATCTCCGTCCCGGTCGGGCAGCCGACGCTCGGGCGCCTCTGGAACGTGATCGGCGAGTCGATCGACCAGAAGGAGCCGATCGCCGCCGACGCCGAGCGCTGGCCGATCCATCGCGATCCACCCGCGTTCCGCGACCTCTCGCCGAAGGTGGAGATCTTCGAGACCGGGCTCAAGGTCGTCGACCTGATCGCGCCGTACATCAAGGGCGGCAAGGTCGGGCTCTTCGGTGGCGCCGGCGTGGGCAAGACGGTGCTGATCATGGAGCTCATCCACAACCTCGCCAAGGAGCACGGCGGTCTCTCCGTCTTCGCCGGAGTCGGTGAGCGCACGCGCGAGGGCACCGACCTCATGATCGAGATGACCGAGTCGGGCGTGATCGAGAAGACCGCGCTCGTCTACGGGCAGATGAACGAGCCGCCGGGCGCACGCCTGCGCGTCGCCCTCTCGGGGCTGACGATGGCCGAGTACTTCCGTGACCAGGGCCAGGACGTGCTCCTCTTCGTCGACAACATCTTCCGGTTCGTCCAGGCCGGCTCCGAGGTGTCCGCGCTGCTCGGGCGCATGCCGAGCGCCGTCGGGTACCAGCCGACGCTCGCGACCGAGATGGGGCAGCTCCAGGAGCGCATCACGTCGACGCGCACCGGCTCGGTCACCAGCGTCCAGGCGATCTACGTGCCCGCCGACGACCTCACCGATCCCGCGCCGGCGAACACGTTCGCGCACCTCGACGCGACGACCGTGCTCTCGCGGGCGATCGTGGAGAAGGGCATCTACCCGGCCATGGACCCGCTCGACTCCACGTCGCGGGCGCTGCAGCCGGGGATCGTCTCCGACGACCACTATCGGGTCGCGACGTCCGTCCAGCAGATCCTGCAGCGCTACAAGGACCTCCAGGACATCATCGCGATCCTCGGGATGGACGAGCTCACCGACGAGGACAAGCTCGTCGTGTCGCGCGCCCGCAAGATCGAGCGGTTCCTGTCGCAGCCGAACTTCGTCGCCGAGCAGTTCACGGGGACACCGGGCAAGTACGTCCGGACGGAGGACACGATCGCGGGCTTCGACGCGATCCTCAAGGGCGAGTGCGACGAGCTGCCCGAGGCCGCGTTCTACATGGTCGGCCCGATCGAAGAGGTCTTCGAGAAGGCCCGCCAGCTCGAGCAGGTCGCCGCGTAGCGCGCCATGGCGGACGTCGACAGCCATCCCACGTTCGACGTCGCGGTGGTGACACCGGACGGGGCGGTGTACGAGGGCGAGGCCCGCATGCTGATCGTCCCCGGCGCGGCCGGAGAGATCGGCGTGCTCGCGCGTCATGCCCCGCTCGTCGCCACGCTGAAGGCAGGCTCGACGCGCGTGCACCTCGGGGACGCCGAGGTGCTCGAGTTCGCGACGGGTCCCGGGTTCTTCAAGGTCGAGACCGACCGTGCCCTCGCGCTCGTCGACGACGCCGTCGACGTGAAGTCGATCGACGACGCTCGCGCCCGCCGTCAGCTCGAGGAAGCGCAGGCCGAGCTCGAGCGGGTCGTCGCCGGGGAGTCGGCCGCGGACCGCTGGCAGCTCGAGCAGCGCATCAAGCACGCCGAGAACCAGCTCGCGGTCTCGGGTCGCACGACGGGCTAGAGCGACACGGGCCCGCGTCGGCGGGCAGGCTCCCAGCTGTGCCCGGCGCGAAGCAGTCTCACGTCCCTTCGCTCGACGACGCGTGCGGTCGGCGACGCCCCGAGGAGGGCTGAGCTGTCGAACGCATAGCATTGTGCATACCGTATTGGTATGCTGTCGAGCGATGTCGCAGCAGCTCGTCACCCGCGTGGGCGAGGATCTGATCGAGCACGTCGACGCGCTCGTCCGTGACGGTGTCCTCGAAAGTCGCTCGCACGCGGTTCGGCTCGGGCTCGAGCGTCTCGTGCGTCAGCTCGAGCGTGAGCGGATCGGCGAGTCGATCGTCGCGGGCTACGTGCGCATGCCCCAGACCGAGGCGGAGCTCAGCTGGACCGACGAGGCCGCACGGCGGATGATCGAGGACGAACCCTGGTGACGGCGGTGCCGCGTCAGGGTGAGATCTGGTGGGGAGAGGCCGAGGACAACCGACGACCGCTCCTCGTCGTGACGCGGAGCCAGGCGACGCCCGTGCTCGGCTGGATCGTCGTGGCACCGGTGACGCGGCGGATCAGGGGGATCCCGACCGAGGTGCCACTCGGCCCTCTCGACGATCTCCCCGTCGATTGCGTCGCGAGCTTCGACAACCTCCACACCATCCGGCGGACGTTCCTCACCGAGCGCGTGAGCCCGTCGACGCCCGAGCGGCGCGCGAGGATCTGCTCGGCGCTCGGCGCGCTCGCCGACTGCTGACCGACCAGATCCGGCGGACGGCTGGCTCTCTGGCACGTTGCGCCGAAGGCGGAACGTGCCCACACCGCGGCGCGGACGTCCGCTACCGTAGCGCCACCGGAGAGCTTTGAAGGCAGCTTGGCGACCGGTTCAACAAACGCCTAAAGAGCCCCTGCGCCATCGGCCGGGACAGCTCGAAGGCGTGGTCGCTCGGCCGATCGGAGACCACGTGAGCGCGGCACATACGACAGAGAGCGGATGCATGACGAAGGACGTCGCTGCGTCTCTGCGGGCGATCCTGGACCGCCGGATCGCGATCCTCGACGGGGCGTGGGGCGTGCTCATCCACAGGCAGGGCCTCTCCGAGGCGGAGTATCGCGGCGCGCGGTTCGCCGACCATCCGCGCGACCTCAAGGGCGATCCCGACCTGCTCAACCTGACGCGCGCCCGAGGTCGTCACCGCGATCCACCAGCGCGTACCTCGAGGCCGGCGCGGACATCACGACGACGAACACGTTCACTGCGACGTCGATCGGCCAGGCCGACTACGGCCTCGAGGGCTACGCCGCCGAGATGTCGTTCGAGGGCGCGCGCCTCGCGCGGCCGGCGTGCGACGAGGCCACGGCGCTCGACCCGTCCAGGCCCCGGTTCGTCGCCGGCTCGATCGGCCCGCTCAACGTCTCGCTCTCGGTCTCCCCGAAGGTCGACGACCCGGCCTTCCGCTCGGTCACGTTCGACCAGGTCGTCGCGACCTATGCGGAGCAGATCCGGGCGCTCGTCGACGGCGGCGCCGACATCCTCCTGATCGAGACGATCTTCGACACGCTCAACGCGAAGGCCGCGATCGCGGCCGCGCTCGACGTCGCCCCGGACGTGCCCCGCTGGCTCTCCTTCACGGCGATCGACCGGAGCGGCCGGAACCTCTCCGGCCAGACGGTCGAGGCGTTCTGGACGTCGGTCGAGCACGCCTCGCCGCTCGTCGTCGGGATCAACTGCGCGCTCGGCGCCGGCCAGATGCGGCCGTTCCTGGAGGAGATCGCGAACGCCGCGCCCGTGTACGTCGCGTGCTACCCGAACGCCGGGCTGCCGAACGCGTTCGGCGAGCACGACGAGACGCCCGACGTGACGGGCACGCTGCTCCGGGGCTTCGCCGACGACGGGCTCGTGAACATCGTCGGCGGCTGCTGCGGCACCACGCCCGAGCACATCGCGAAGATCGCGCGCCTCGTCGAAGGCGTTCCGCCGCGCGCGGTTCCGGTCATCCCGTCGCGCCCGCGGACGAGCGGGCTCGAGCCGTTCGAGATCGGGCCGGACACCGGGTTCGTGATGGTCGGCGAGCGGACGAACGTCACCGGCTCGGCGCGCTTCCGCCGCCTGATCGAGGCCGGGCGACTACCAGGGCGCCGTCGACGTCGCGCTCGAGCAGGTGCGGGGCGGCGCGAACCTGATCGACGTGAACATGGACGCCGACCTGCTCGACGGCGAGGAGGCGATGACGCGGTTCCTCAACCTCCTCGCCGTCGAGCCCGAGATCGCCCGCATCCCGGTGATGGTCGACAGCTCGCGCTGGAGCGTGCTCGAGGCCGGGCTGAAGTGCCTCCAGGGCAAGGGCATCGTCAACTCGATCTCGCTGAAGGAGGGCGAGGAGGCGTTCCTGGAGCAGGCCCGGCGGATCCGCCGCTACGGCGCCGCGGTCGTCGTGATGGCGTTCGACGAGCAGGGGCAGGCCGAGACCGCCGCGCGGAAGGTCGAGATCTGCGGGCCGCGCGTTCGACCTCCTGACGCAGCAGGCCGGCTTCGTGCCCGAGGACATCGTCTTCGACCCGAACATCCTCGCGGTCGCGACGGGGATCGAGGAGCACGCCGAGTTCGCGAAGGCGTTCATCGAGTCGCTGCCGCTGATCAAGGAGCGCTGCCCGGGAGCGCGGACGAGCGGCGGCATCTCGAACCTGTCCTTCGCGTTCCGCGGCAACGACCACGTCCGCGAGGCGATGCACGCCGCGTTCCTCTTCCACGCGATCCACGCCGGCCTCGACATGGGCATCGTCAACGCAGGGCAGCTGGTCGTCTACGAGGACATCGAGCCGGAGCTGCTCGAGCTGATCGAGGACGTGCTCTTCAACCGCCGCCCCGACGCGACGGAGCGCCTCGTCGAGCTCGCCTCCCGCGTGCAGGGCGAAGGGGCCCGACGCGAGCACGACCTCTCCTGGCGCGACGCGCCCGTCGGCAAGCGCATCGAGCACGCCCTCGTCCACGGGATCGTCGACTTCATCGAGGAGGACGCCGAGGAGGCGCGGGTGGCGCTCGGGCGGCCGCTCGACGTGATCGAGGGGCCGCTGATGGACGGGATGAAGGTGGTCGGCGACCTGTTCGGCGACGGGAGGATGTTCCTGCCGCAGGTGGTGAAGAGCGCGCGGGCGATGAAGCGGGCGGTCGCCTACCTCGAGCCGTTCATGGAGAAGGAGAAGCCGCCGGACCGCAGGGCGGCGGGCAAGGTCGTGCTCGCCACGGTCAAGGGCGACGTCCACGACATCGGCAAGAACATCGTCGGCGTCGTGCTCGGCTGCAACGGCTACGAGGTCGTCGACCTCGGGGTGATGGTCACCGCCGACCGGATCATCGAGACCGCGGTCGCCGAGGGCTGCGACATCGTCGGGCTCTCCGGTCTGATCACGCCGTCCCTCGACGAGATGGTGCACGTCGCCCGAGAGCTGGAGCGGCGCAGCATCGAGCTCCCGCTGCTGATCGGTGGCGCGACGACCTCGCGCCAGCACACGGCGGTGCGGATCGCGCCGGAGCTCACCCAGCCGACCGTCCACGTGATCGACGCCTCCCGGGTCGTCGGCGTCGTCGGCGACCTGCTCGACCCGGCGCGCAAGGACGCGCTCGACGTCGACAACCGCAAGGAGCAGGAGCAGGCTCCGCGCCCTGCACGAGGACTCGCGCTCGAAGCCGCTGCTCCCGATCGCCGATGCGCGGGCGAACCGCACCCGCGTCGAGTGGAACGCCGCAGAGGTGCGTCGCGCCCGCGTTCGTCGGGACGCGCGTCGTCGAGCCGACGGTCGGCGAGCTGCGCCCGTACATCGACTGGACGTTCTTCTTCCACGCGTGGGAGCTCAAGGGGCGCTACCCGGCGATCCTCGACGACCCGGTCAAGGGCGCGGCCGCGCGCGACCTCTTCGAGGGCGCGACCGAGCTCCTCGACGAGATCGTCGCGCGCGGCTCGCTCGCGCCACGCGGCGTCTACGGCTTCTTCCCGGCCCAGGCGGAGGGCGACGACGTGGTGCTCGCCGACGGGGCGCGCTTCCCGATGCTGCGGCAGCAGGGCGCGCACGGCGACTCGCGGCCCAACCGGTCGCTCGCCGACTTCGTCGCGCCCGCCGACAGCGGGATCGCCGATCACGTCGGCGCGTTCGCCGTCGCGGTGCACGGGGCGGACGAGCTCGCGGCGGGCTTCGAGGCCGCTGGTGACGACTACCGCGCGATCATGGTGAAGGCGCTCGCGGACAGGCTCGCCGAGGCGTTCGCCGAGTGGCTGCACGAGCATGCGCGGCGGACTGGTACGCGCCCGAGGAGGCCCTGGACGAGTCGGAGCTCTCGGAGGAGCTCTACCGCGGCATCCGCCCGGCGTTCGGCTACCCGGCCTGTCCCGACCACTCCGAGAAGGAGCGGCTGCTCGCGCTGATCGGAGCCGACGCGATCGGCCTGCGCGCAACCGAGTCGTTCGCGACGCTCCCGGCCGCGAGCGTCTGCGGGATGTACTTCGGGCATCCCGCTGCCCGGTACTTCTCCGTCGGGCGGCTCGGCCGCGACCAGGTCGCGGACTACGCCGATCGCAAGGGCGTTCCGGTGGCGGTCGCCGAGCGGTGGCTTCGCACGAACCTCGCGTACGACCCGAAGTGACCTCGCCACGATCGTGCGGCAGGCGCGCCCGCGCGGTGGCTACCCTGGGCGCGATGAGCGATCGTCGCCGGCATCGGGTCGTGCTCGGGCCTCCTGGCCGTCGCGCTCGCGGTCACAGGGGCCGCAGGTGCGGGACAGGGAGATCCACGCCGTGCGATCACGAAGGCCGACCAGGCAAAGGCGCGCGCGGTCGTGCTGCGCATCGCCGACCTCGGCTCGGGGTTCGTCGCGCGGCCGAACGGGCCGGACGAGCTTCCCCCGGGCGTTCGCTGCGGCCCGCTCAGCGAGAGCGACCTCACGATCACGGGCGACGCGGAGTCGCCGGACTTCACGCTCAACCGTCCCGGCGCGCTCCTCACGGTGGGCTCGAGCGCCCAGGTCTACCGCTCCCTCCGCGAGGCGAACACGTCGTGGGCGCGATCCCAGACGCAAGGCTGCCTGACCTGTCTGGCCGACATCATCCGCAAGGCGGGCGGCAAGGGTCAGCGCGTCGAGGTGCGTCTCCGCCAAGCGTCTCGCGTTTCCGCGCGTCAGCGAGAAGACCATGGCGTTCCGCGTGGTCGCCAGGGTCTCGTCGGGAGCCCCGGTGGTGAAGGTCTACTTCGACGTGATCTTCCTGCAGCAGGGTCGCATCCAGGCGGGGCTCGTGCTGACCTCGGCGCTGCAGCCGGTCGGGGCGACCGATCAGGCGGCCCTCGCCGGCGTGATCGCGTCGCGCATCCAGCGCGCGGTCGGCTCGGGGGTAGGGGCTCCGGGCCGACAGCCTGACGTCCGGGCGACGGCCTGTCCCGGCGGGACAATTTGCCCGTCCGCAGCCCGGTGGTAGCGTCCGTCCGTGCCTGACGAGCCGTCCGGACGTCTCGACCTCCTCCGCCGGAACAGGCCCTTCGGTCTCCTCTTCAGCGCGACCGCGGCCTCGTCCGTCGGGACGTACCTCGCCGCGCTGGCGCTCTCGGTCGACATCTTCGACGAGACCGGGTCGGGGCGATGGCTCTCGTTCCTGCTGATCGCCGACTTCCTCCCGGTGATCGTGATCGGGCTGACGCTCGGGCCCCTGGTCGACAGGCTCTCGCGGCGACGCCTGATGGTGGTCGCCGACCTCGTGCGCGCCGCGACCTTCGCCGCGCTTCCGTTCGTCGACGAGCCACGGCTGGATCGTCGCGCTGGCCGCGGTCAACGGCGTGGCCACCGGGTTCTTCCGGCCGGCGGTGTGGGCGGGCCTCCCGAACCTCGTCGCGGAGCCCGACAGGGAGCGCGCGACCTCGTTGCTCTCGACGGTCGAGCACGCCGCGTGGATGATCGGTCCGATTGCTGCCGGTGTGATCCTCTCCGCGTCCGGGCCGGCTCTCGCCTACTGGGTCAACGCCGTCACCTTCCTCGGCTCGGCGCTGCTCGTCGCCCGGATCCCGGCGCGGCTCCTGCAGTCGAGCGAGTCGCTGTCGCGCGGGCACTGGCGCGACGTCCGTGACGGGCTCGGCCTCGTGCATGCACTCGCGGCCCACTGCTGACGGTGTTCCTCACCTGGGGCACGGCCGCGGTGGCGACGGCGGGGGTGAACGTCGCGGAGGTCGTCTTCGCAAAGGAGGAGCTCGGGGCAGGCAACGTCGGGCCTGGGCGTGCTCGTCGCCGCGACCGGGGTCGGGCTCCTCGTCGGCAGCTTCTTCGCGAGCACGGCGCTGGGCTCGCTCGGGATGACGCGCGCCTACGGCGGATCGCTCGCCCTGATGGGCATCGGCTTCGGGCTCGCGTCGCAGGCGCCCGGGATCGCTCTCGCTGCCGTGCTCGCCGGCATCGCGACCGTGGGCAACGGGTGCGCGATCGTCTGCAACCAGGTGCTCGTCCAGCGAGGCGCGCCCGACGACATGCGCGGGCGGTCGCTGGCCGTGCTGATGAGCCTCTACTACGCCGCGCTGGGGATCGGGATGGCCGTGTCGGGCCTTCTCACCGACGAGATCGGCGCACGGACCGTGTGGGCGCTCGCGGGGGCGGTGTACCTGGTTGCGTCCCTGATCGCCTTCGTGATGACCCGACGGATCCGGGAGGACGTGCTCGCGCAGTTCCCGGAGCTCATCCCGGCCGACGGCGTCGCGCGGATGGAGCGCCTGCTCGGCGAGATCGACGCCACCCGTGAGGAGGAGCGTGCGCGTCCGCCTCGCGCACTTCCCTACATCCCGCGGCGGCGGACGAGGAGCGGGTGACCCGGTGAGCGATCGGCCGGTCTGGACGGAGGATGCGCTCGTCGACGGCATCGCCGCCGGTGATCTCCGCGCGCTTGCGCGCGCGATCTCGCTCGTCGAGAGCGCGGATCCGGTGGGACACGCGGTGGTGCGGCGGCTCTATCCGCGTACCGGGGGCAGCCGTCGTCGTGGGCGTGACCGGTCCGCCCGGGCGCCGGGAAGTCGTCGCTCGTGTCGGCGATCGTGGCGCACCTGCGCCGGAGCGACCTGCGCGTGGGGGTCGTCTCCGTGGATCCGTCGAGCGCGTTCACGCGAGGTGCGCTGCTCGGCGATCGCGTCAGGCTCTCGGAGCACTTCACCGATCCCGGCGTGTTCATCCGCTCGATGGGCACACGAGGGCACGTCGGGGGCCTCGCCGAGGCCACCCTGCAGACGATCGCACTCGTCGACGCCTCGGGCGCCGACGTCGTCCTCGTGGAGACCGTCGGCGCGGGGCAGACCGAGATCGAGATCGTGCGCGTCGTCGACCTCGTCGTGCTCACGTTGATGCCCGGCTCCGGCGACGCGATCCAGGCGCTGAAGGCGGGGATCATGGAGATCCCGGACGTGATCGCCCTGACGAAGTCCGATCAGCCGGGCGCTGCGACGGCTCTGGCGGACGTCCGTGCGGTCGTCGGGCTCGACCCCGACGTCGCCCACCGGCCCTTCGTGCTCGCGACGAGCGCGACGACGGGCGAGGGCGTCGCCGAGCTCTGGGAGGCGATCGTCGCGCGGCGTTCGGCGCTCTCCGAGAGCGGAGAGCTCGACGCACGACGGGCCCGGAACGCCGGCGACGAGGTCGTCGCGCTGGCCGCCGCACGGTTCCGCCACCGGCTGGAGGCGGCTATCCGCGAGGATGGGGAGATGCGCAACCTCGTCGAGGCCGTCGAACGCCGTGAGCTCGACCCCGTGACCGCGGCGGAGGAGCTCGTGCGGCGCTTGCCGGACGGGAGGTCTGATGGCTCGCCCGACGCTCGCTGACGTCCAGGCCGCCCGCGAGCGGCTCGAGGGCGTCGCGCGGACGACCCCCGTGTTCTCGTCCGAGACGATGTCGCGCCTCGCCGGTCGTCAGGTGATCCTCAAGGCAGAGAACCTCCAGCGGACCGGGGCGTTCAAGATCCGTGGGGCCTACAACACGGTCGCACAGCTCTCCGAGGCGGAGCGCACCGCCGGCGTCGTGACCGCGAGCGCCGGCAACCACGGGCAGGCGGTCGCGTGGGCGGCACGGGAGGCAGGGATCCCAGCCACGATCGTCGTGCCGGCCTACGCGCCGATGGCGAAGGTCGAGGCTGCCCGTGGCTACGGCGCGACGGTGCTGCTCGACGGAGACGACTACGACGACTGCGTCGAGGAGGCACGACGGATCGAGCAGGAGAGCGGCGCGACGTTCGTCCATGCCTTCGACGACCCGCGCGTCGTCGCGGGTCAGGGGACGCTCGGGATCGAGCTCGCCGAGCAGCTGCCGGAGGGGCCTGGGACGGTCGTGATCCCGGTCGGAGGTGGAGGGCTCGCGTCGGGCATCGCGATCGCGCTCGACGCACTGCGTCCCGAGCTCACGCTCGTGGGCGTTCAGGCGGCCGCCTGCGCGCCGTTCGCCGGGACGCGCGCCGCTCGGGCCGACGATCGCCGACGGGATCGCCGTGAAGCAGCCGGGCGAGCTCACCTCGGGGATCCTGCGCGAGCTGCTCGACGACGTCGTCGTCGTCGACGACGAGGAGATCTCGCAGGCGATCGTGCTCCTGGCGGAGCGGGCGAAGCTCGTGGTCGAGGGCGCGGGCGCCGCGCCCGTCGCCGCGGCGCTGGCCGGGAGGGTCGGGGGAGAGGGGCCGATCTGCACCGTCCTCGCCGGCGGCAACATCGACGCGACGACGCTCAACTCGGTGATCCGGTACGGCCTGACGGCGGCCGGGCGCCACCTCGTGATCCGCATCCTCATCTCGGACCGCCCGGGCGAGCTCTCCCGCATCGTCGGGATCCTCTCGGAGCAGAAGGCGAACATCATCGCGATCGGCCACCACCGCGAAGGCCGCAACGTCGGCGTGCTCGAGACCGAGGCAGAGCTCACGCTCGAGACCCGCAGCGAGGAGCACTCGCAGGTCGTGATCCGCGCGCTCGCGGCGGCCGGGTTCACGGTCGAGCGATCGCGCTGAGCAGTCCGTCCTCGTAGACTCCGCGCGTGATCGGTCTGCGCCGCGTGTGGCCACGAGAACCCCGAGGGATCTCGGTTCTGCAACGGCTGTGGTGCTGCCCTCGCCGCGGCCGCGCCCACGCGAGGAGCGGAAGGTCGTGACCGTCGTGTTCGCCGACCTGGTCGGGATCAACCGCCCGCGCGGAGTCGCTCGACCCGGAGGACGTGCGAGGCGATGCTGCTCGCCGTACCACGCGCGTCTGCGGCAGGAGCTCGAGCAGTTCGGGGGCACGGTCGAGAAGTTCATCGGCGACGCGGTGGTCGGCGTGTTCGGTGCCCCGGCCACCCACGAGGACGACGCGGAGCGGGCAGTGCGCGCCGCGCTTGCGATCCAGGAGGTGATCGCCGAGCTCAACGAGGCGGAGCCCGGCGCTGGGAGCTCGAGGTGCGGATCGGGGTGAACACCGGGGAGGCGCTCGTGAACCTCGAGGCGCGGCCGGAGCTCGGCGAGGGGATGGTCTCGGGCGACGTCATCAACACCGCCGCGCGGCTCCAGTCGGCGGCGCCGCCGGGGGCGATCCTCGTCGGAGAGCAGACCTATCGGGCGACCGACCGCGCGATCGAGTTCGCGGATCACGAGCCGGTCGCAGGCGAAGGGAAAGGCGGAGCCCGTCCGTGGTCTGGCTCGCACGTGGCACCGCGGGCAAGCTTCGGACTGGAGGACGTCGCAGCTGGGACGGGCCCCTCTCGTCGGACGCGAGCGCGAGGTCGCGCTCCTCGCGGACGCCCTCGCGCGGGTCCGCAGCGACGAGCGTCCCGCAGCTGGTGACCCTCGTCGGGGTGCCGGGCATCGGGAAGAGCAGGCTCGTGCACGAGCTCCGCGAGATCGTCGACGCCGACACCCGAGCTGATCACCTGGCGTCGAGGTCGCTCGCTGCCCTACGGCGAGGGAGTCGCCTACTGGGCGCTCGGCGAGATCGTGAAGGCGCAGGCAGGCATCCTCGAGTCGGACGGCGCCGGAGACGCGGCCGCGAAGCTCGAGCGGCGGTCGACGACGCTCGTCTCCGACCGCATCGAGGCGGCGTGGATCGAGCGGCACCTCGGTCCGCTCGTCGGCCTCCCCGACGGCCGAGGCTAAGCCATCGCGTGACGAGGCGTTCGCCGCGTGGAGACGCTTCCTCGAGGCGCTCGCGGAGCGAGGGACCGGCGGTGCTCGTCTTCGAGGACCTGCACTGGGCGGACGACGACCTGCTCGACTTCGTCGACGAGCTGGTCGACCGGCTCGACGCCGTGCCGCTTGCTGATCGTGTGCACGGCCCGGCCTGAGCTCCTCACGCGCAGACCGGGGTGGGGTGGCGGCAAGCTGAACGCCGTCACGCTCTCGCTCGCCCCGCTCAGCGGAGGAGGAGACCACGCTTCTCGTGCACGCGCTCCTCGGTCGCAGCGTCCTGCCGGCCGAGATCCAGGCGACAGATGATCGGGCGCGCAGAGGGCGTTCCGCTCTTCGCCGAGGAGATGGTCAGGATGTTCGAGGACGGCGAGCCGCACCGCGGGCTGCCGGAGACGCTTGCATGGCATCGTCGCCGCCCGGATCGACGGGCTCGCCTCGACGGAGAAGGAGCTTCTCCACGACGCCGCCGTGCTCGGCAAGGTCTTCTGGACGGACGCCCTCTCGACCATCTCGGGGCTGGGTGGTGACGAGCTCGACGCCTGCCTGCGCGTCGCTCGAGCGACGGGAGTTCGTCCGTCGAGAGCGGCGATCGGCGGTCGAAGGTGCCCGGCAGTACGTGTTCCTCCACGCCGTGGTTCGGGACGTGGCCTACGGGCAGATCCCGCGTGCGGCACGGTGCGCGAAGCATCGGGCCACGGCGGCGTGGATCTCGGGCCTTCCGGCAGACCGCGCCGACGATCGGGCGGAGACGCTCGCACACCACCTCGAGTCGGCGATCGCCTACGGGCAGGCAGCGTCGCTCGACGTCGACGATCTGCGCCCGCTGCCGTAGCGGCTCTGCGTGAGGCGGGAGACCGCGCCTGGGCGCTCAACATCGTCGCCCGTGCCGCCCGGTTCTACCGGAGGGCGCTCGACGCCTCCCCCGGCACGGCTCCCGACCCGGAGCTGCTGTTTCTCCGCGGACGGGCGCAGATGTGGGCGGAAGGGATCGAAGGGGACCCGACAGAGGAGCTCCAGGCCGCGATCGACGGTCTCGTCGCCGCCGGGCGAACGCGATCTGGCGGCGCTTGCCGCGATGACCCTCTACCGGCGTCTCTGGAACAACCAGGTGATGCGCGATGACCTCATCGACCTGACCGTGGAGCTGGTCGCAGGAGGTCGGGCCGACGGACGCTCGTTGCGAGGCGCTCTCGCACCTCGCGACGGTGCTCGCGATCAGAGGTGACGGACAGGAAGCGCTTCCGCTTCGCCGAGGAGGCGGTAGCGATCGCGCGTGCGAACGGGGATCAGGCCGCCGAGGCGCATGCTCTCAACTCGCTCGGCGTCGCCCAGGACGTCGTCGGGGAGACCGAGCAGGGAATCGCCTCGATCACCCGAGCGCTCGAGCTGGCCCTCGCGTCGGGCGCGATCGACGCCGCCTCGCTGCTGTGTGAACCTCGCCAGCCTCGAGTGGGAGCTCGGGCTGCTCGCCGAGGCGGCGGGCCACCAGCGGCAGGGCTACGCGCTCGCCACCCGTCTGGAGCTCATCTCCTTTCGCGACTGGACGCTGCGCGAGATCCGCAACATCGCGTACGTCCTCGGCGAATGGGACGAGGCGCTCTCGGGAGCGCGCGAGTGCCTGAGCCTGAGCAAGGAGCGGGCGGAGCCTCACATCCTCGACATCCCGCTCCAGATCGCCGAAGCAGCGATGGTGCTCGCGCGCGAGGGCGTGCTGCTCGACGACCAGCTCCAGGAAGCCGTCGCACGCGCACGCGCGATCGGTGACCCGCAGACGCTCGAGCCGACGCTCGGAGAGGCGGCCCTCGTCTTCGCGCACGCCGGCCGCTTCGATGCTGTCCGCTCCCTGATCGGTGAGCTCGCTGCGACCGGCAGGAGCCGCGGCTCGGCGATGCTTCCTGCGGCGCTCGCGTGCGCACACGCGCTCGACGACCCGATGCCGGACACCCTGCTCTCCGGTCGGCGAAACCCGTGGGTCGAGGCGACGCGGCTCGTGAGCGCGGGGACGGCGATCGGCGCGGCGGACGTCCTCGCTGCGATCGGCGCGCGCACGGCGGAATGCGAGGCACGGCTGCTCGCTGCATCCTCTCTCGCCGCGTCGGACCCGGTCGAGGCCCTACGGCAGCTCGAGCTCGCGACAGCCTTCCTGCGCTCGGTCGGGGCGGTTGCACGGCTCGCGAGCCTCGACGAGCTCGCCGCCGAGCTGCGATCAGCCGCCTCGTAGAGACGTCGCCGGCTCCGCCCGGCTAGGCCGTCTGCGGCGACCGGGCGGCGAGCCAGGTCGCCATCCCGCCGTCAGCAACCGGCCGGGCATCGTGGCCGCGTGCGCGCAGCACGCTGGCGGCGATGCAGGCCCGTGGGCCCGTCTCGCACACGGTCACGAGGGTTCGCGCCTCGGGGACGTCGGCCGTCCAGGAGAGCCGGTAGGGCACGTTCACGCTCCCCGGGATCACCCCGAGCTCGAGCTCGTCGGGCTCGCGGACGTCCACGACCACGGCTCCCGCGGCGACGAGCGACTCCAGCTCGTCGACCGTGACCGGAGCCATCGGCTCCGGACCGCCGCCGAGCACGTAGCCCGACACGGAGAAGAACGCGGCGGAGCTGAGCCCTTTGATCGCCCGCGAGGCCTCGTCGTGGCTGGCTGCGAGGACGCAGATCGGGCGATCGACATCGAGCACGAAGCCTGCCTTGGTCGAGAAGCTCGACCCCGAGACCGGGACGCTGAGCGCTCCCGGCAGGTGGCCGGAGAGGTAGGCGGCCACCGGGCGCACGTCGAGCAGCTGAGCGCCATCCGGCGGGTGCGCGAGCTCCTGGGGCAGCGGCTGCGAGCCGACGAAGGGGCCACGGTTCGTCTCGACGATGTGGGCGAGGTTGGGCGGCTTCGGCGCCGAGATCCCGGCGGACTCCGCGACGAACGAGGTCACGTCGGAGAACGCCAGCATGGGGTTGAAGCGGCGCTCGAACCCGATCGTGGTCGAGCCCTTCGAGCTCATGCCCTTGCCGCAGAGCGAGCCGGCGACGTGACCGGGATAGACCTCCACGCCGTCGTGCAGCTCCAGGAGCCGGTTGAGCGAGTGGTAAGAGCCCCTCGGCGCCCTCCTCCGCCCCGACCGCGAGGTCGGGTCGTGCGGCGTCCCCCACGAAGAGCGAGTCGCCCGGTGAGGAGGAGCCACGGCTCGTCGGCACGCGTGTGGTCGACGACCGCGAGGCAGCAGTGCTCGGGGCGGTGCCCCGGCGTGTGGATGCAGCGCAGCGTGACGTTTCCGACCGTGATCTCGGCGCCGTCCGGCAGCGGGTCGTGCGGATAGTCGACCGCCGCGACGGGGTGGATGCTCACCGGGATGCCGTGCTCGAGCGCGAGCCGGCCGTGCCCGGAGACGTGGTCGGCGTGCGTGTGGGTCTCGATCACGCGGACGATGCGCACGTCGTGCTGCGCCGCGGCCTCGAGGAGAGGCTCGATCGCGTACGGCGGGTCGACCACGACCGCCTCGCCGGCGCCTTCGCAGCCCACGAGATACGAGGCGCAGCCAAGATCGTCGTTCAGGAACTGGAGGAAGAGCATCCGGAGGTGAAGGTAACAGAGGCGTCAGCGGGCCGGTCAAGGGTGGTGTGGGCGGCCTCGACGCTGGGGTCAGGCTTCCGGCTTGCGCCGGACGCCAGAGCCCCACGTCCCGTCGGCGGGTGGGCCGTGGGGTCACGTGTCGTCGTGGGGGTCTGGGGTCGCGGTGCGAGCCCAGACCGCAGGGGGTGCCGCCTGCTCAGACGCCGAGGAGGCGGGCGATGACCATGCGCTGCACCTCGTTGGTGCCCTCGCCGATCTCGAGGATCTTCTGGTCGCGGTAGAGCCTCGAGATCGGGAACTCGTCCGTGAAGCCGTACCCACCGTGGATCTGCAGCGCAGCGTTGACGACGCGGTTCGACAGCTCACCGGTGTACAGCTTCGCCATCGCGGCCTCGAGCGCGAACGGTCGACCCAGATCCTTCAGCCAGGCGGCCTTGTGCACGAGCTGGCGCCCCGCCTCGATCTCCACGGCCATGTCGGCGAGCTTGAACGCGACCGCCTGGAAGCGGCCGATCGGCTTGCCGAACTGGACACGCTCGCGTGCGTAGGCGGCGGCGAGGTCGTAGGCGCCCTGCGCGAGCCCGACGCCCATCGCGGCGACCGAGATCCGCCCGCCGTCGAGGATCTGCAGGAACTGCGTGAACCCCTGTCCTCGGACGCCGAGCAGGTTCTCCTCGGGCACGGCGCAGTCGACGAAGGCGAGCGCCCGCGTGTCGGACGCCTTCCAGCCCAGCTTGTGGATCGGGGCGGAGATCTCGTACCCGGGCGTCCCGTTCTCGACGACGATGTTGGAGATCTCATCCCGTCCGGTCAGCGCGGTGATCGTGACGCCCCAGGTGCGTGGGGTGCCCGCGTTGGTGATGAAGATCTTCGACCCGTTGACGACCCAGCTGCCGTCGGCGAGCTCGGCGGACGTCCGGGTCGCGCCCGCGTCAGAGCCGGCGTCGGGCTCGGTCAGCCCGAACGCGGCGAGGCGCCTGCCGCTCGCGAGGTCGGGAAGCCAGCGCTCGCGCTGCTCGTCGGAGCCGAAGAGCAGGATCGGCATCGTCCCGAGCGAGACGTGGGCGGCCATCGTGATCGCGACCGACGAGTCGATGCGTGTGAGCTCCTCGACTGCGAGCGCGTAGGACAGCGTGTCGGCTCCCGCTCCGCCGAACCGCTCCGGCACGGGGAGCCCCATCAGCCCGAGCTCTGCCATCTCCGTGACGAGCTCGTCCGGGAACCGGCTCTCGCGGTCGAGCTCCTCGGCGAGCGGGGCGACCCGCTCGCGCGCGAACGCCCTCACCGTGTCGCGGATCAGCTCCTGCTCGGGCGAGAGGTCGAGATCCATCGCGCGCCGATCGTAGCCGCGCGTGACCGGCTCGGCTGTCCTCCGGGCCTCGCGCAACCGCCCACGCTCACCTGCCGGCCCGGTCGAACTGCGGGCTGCACCGTGTCGTCGGCCCCCGAGAAGCGCATTTCGCGCAGCGAATGCGCTACCGGTCGATCGCGCGGTACTTGCGCACCGCCAGCGGCGCGAACACGACCAGGAGCACGACGATCCAGGCGATCGACAGGAAGAGCGGGTGCTCGCTCGGGAACGAGTCGCTCGGCGACGGGCTCGGGTTGCCGAACAGCTCGCGCGTCGCCTGCGTGAGCGAGCTCACCGGGTTCCACTCCGCGATCGGCTGCAGGATGCCCGGCAGCGTCGCCGTCGGCACGAACGCGTTCGAGAGGAACGTGATCGGGAAGATCACGAGGAACCCGAGCTGCTGCACGACCTCGACGGTCGGGACGATGAGCCCGAGCAGCACGCCGATCCACGCCATCGCGTAGGCGAACGAGAGCAGCAGCAGCACCGCGAGCAGGAACTCCGCCAGCCCGTCGTTGACCCGCCAGCCGACGACGAGCCCCGAGAGCATCAGGACGACGAGGATGCCGGCGTTGTAGACGACGTCCGCGCTCGTCCGACCGCTGAGGACGGCCGACCGGGCCATCGGCAGCGACCGGAAGCGGTCGATCAGCCCTTTCGTCATGTCGTCGGCCATGCCGATGGCCGTGGTGATCGACGCGAACGCAAGCGTCTGGACGAAGATCCCGGGCATCAGGTACTCGCGGTAGGAGCCGCCGCCGGGCAGCGGGATCGCGCCGCCGAAGACGAACGCGAACAGCAGCACGAACATGATCGACTGGAGGATCGCGAAGATCGCGAGCTCCGGGATCCGGGGAACGCGCTTCAGGTTGCGCCACGCGACGACGAGCCCGTCGGTGGCGGCCTGTCGACGGGGCGTCACGCGGTCGCCGTCCCTTCCGCGGCATCGGGTTCGTCGGGCGTCGGCGCGGCCGCATGCCCCGTGAGGGCGAGGAAGACGTCGTCGAGGGTCGGCCGGCGCAGGCCGATGTCGTCGATGCGGATGCCCTCGTCGCCCAACCGGCGGACGACCTCGACGAGCTGCTGAGCGCCGCCGTGCGCGGCGAACGTCAGTCGGCGCGTGTGCTCGTCCACCGTGCCGGCTCCGTCCGGGGCGAGCAGCGCGACGGCGCGCGTCACGTCCTCGTGCGTGTGGACGACGACCTCGATCCGCTCGCCCCCGACCTGCGACTTGAGCTCGTCCGCTGTGCCTCGCGCGATGATCCGGCCGGTGTCGACGACCGCGATCCGGTCGGCCAGCTCGTCGGCCTCCTCGAGGTACTGGGTCGTGAGGAGGAGGGTCGTCCCTTCGCGCACCTGATCCCGGATCACGTCCCACATCGTCAGCCGGCTGCGCGGGTCGAGGCCGGTCGTCGGCTCGTCGAGGAAGAGGAGGCGAGGCCGGCCGATGAGAGCGCTCGCGAGGTCGAGCCTGCGCCGCATCCCCCCCGAGTAGGTCTTCGCGACGCGGTCGGCCGCCTCCACGAGCGCGAACTGCTCGAGCAGCTCGTCCGCCCGGCGGTGCGCCTCGGCGGTGCGCAGCTGGTAGAGCCGGCCGAACATCCAGAGGTTCTCGCGGCCCGTGAGGTTCTCGTCGACGGCCGCGTACTGCCCGGAGAGCCCGATCAGCCCGCGGATCGCCTGGGCGTCTCGCCGGATGTCCAACCCCGCGACGCGCGCCGTGCCCGCGTCGGCCCGCAGCAGCGTCGCGAGGATCCGCACGGTCGTCGTCTTCCCGGCGCCGTTCGGCCCGAGCAGGCCGACGACCGTCCCTTCCTCGACCTCGAGGTCGACCCCGTCGAGCGCGCGCACCTCAGACCGCGGCTGCGGTAGATCTTGACGAGTCCCTCGGCCTCGACAGCTGCCATCGTGGCAGGCTACCTCGGTGAAGGACGCGATCGACCGGCGAGCGATGACGACCCTCTCGCTGGGGCACGGGGCAGTGGACTTCGCGTCGGGCACGGTGCCCGCGCTCTTGCCGTTCCTCGCCGAGCGCTTCGACCTGGGCTACGCAGCCACGGCCGCGATCATGCTGGCGGCCACGCTGTCGTCCTCGGTCGTCCAGCCGCTGTTCGGGCTCGTCTCCGACCGCAGGGGCGCGATGTGGCTCCTGCCCGTCGGCGTCGTCGTCGCGGGGTCGGGCGTCGCGTGCGCGGGTCTCGCGCCGTCGTACCCGCTCGTGCTGGTCGCCGTCGCCGTCGGCGGGGCGGGGATCGCCGCCTACCACCCGGAGGGCGCGAAGTTCGCGTCGTTCGTGAGCGGTCGCAGGCGTGCGAGCGGGATGGCGTACTTCAACATCGGAGGGAACACCGGCTACGCGCTCGGGCCGATCGTGATCACCCCTGTCGTGCTCGGACTCGGTCTCACCGGGACGCTCGTCGCCGCCCTGCCCGTGCTCGCCGTGGGCGTCGCGACCTGGCTCGCGCTGCCGTACCTGCGCACTCTTACCCCCGAGGCACGCGGGATGCGGCCGGTGACGGCGCCCGACCGCCCCTGGGCGATGGCGCTGCTCGTGGGCGTGATCCTGATGCGGAGCCTCACGTGGTTCGGTCTGATCACGTTCGTGCCGCTCTGGATCGTCTCGCTGGGAGGGACGAAGGCAGAGGGCAACAGGCTGCTCTCGGTGATGCTCGTCGCCGGCGTCGTCGGCGCGCTCGTGATCGGGCCGATCGCAGACCGGTTCGGCCTGCGGCGCACGCTGCTCGGCTCGACGATCGTCCTCGCCCCGCTCGTGCTCGCGTTCGTGCACACGGGCGGCCCGGTCGAGGCGATCTGCCTGGTGCTGATCGGCGCCTGCGTCGTCGGCACCTTCGGGGTGGTGATGGTGCTGAGCCAGTCGTACCTCCCGCAGCACGTCGCGCTCGCGAGCGGGCTGAACGTGGGACTGGCGGTCGGGCTCGGCGGGGTCTCCGCGCTCGCGCTCGGTGCCGTTGCCGACGCGGTGAACCTGGAGACCGCGCTCACGCTCTGCGCCGTGTCGCCGCTCGTCGCGACCGTGCTGATCCTCTTCCTCCCGGCGGCGAGAGCGCCCGTGGCGCACCCGTCTCCGGTGGCCGCGCGCTGAGAGGCGGGTTCGGTACGCTGGCCCCACCGACTGCCGAGCTCACGAGGAGACACGCGATGACCGTCCAGGAGTTCTTCGAGGCGCTTCCGACCAAGGTTGATCCGGCCAAGACCGCCGGCATGACGAACAGCTACGTCTTCGACGTGGACGGGGTCGGCCAGTGGACGGTCGCAGTCGCAGACGGCGCCGTCACCGTCGCCGAGGGCGCGGGGGACGCGGACTGCACGATCTCCGCGAGCGAGGAGACGCTCCTCAAGATCGCGCGCGGCGAGGCGAACCCGACGACGGCGTACATGACCGGCAAGCTCAAGATCGCCGGTGACATGGGCGCCGCGCTCAAGCTCCAGAAGCTCTTCTAGGACGCCCCGGCCAGGGGCCGACATCCGGGTGGCGCGACTCCCAGGCCGTCGTCCGCCGTCGGTGCGACAGCTCGCGTCGAGGTCGCCTCGATCGTCTATCGTCGCGTCGTGAGCTCCGGTCAGGGCTACGTCTGGGTGAGCAAGTCCCCGCAGCAACCGGGGTTCCTCGTGTGGCTCGCCATCACCGTCGGGATCAACGTCCTGGCGCTGATCGTCGTCGACTGGATGTTCTCCGGGGTCACGGTCGGGCGCTGGGGCTCGATCCTGCTCGCCGCGGCGGTGCTCGGCCTCGCGAACGCGATCCTGAAGCCCGTTCTCGCGCTCCTCACGCTGCCCTTGATCATCGTCACCTTCGGGCTGGCCTACTTCGCGCTCAACGTCCTGATGCTCGCGCTCGCCGAGTGGATCACGCCGGACTTCTCGATCGACGGCTTCTGGACGTACGTCGGCGCCACGATCGTGATCTGGATCGTCAACGTCGCGATGCAGGCGCTGCTCGGCAGGATCAGCGGCACCGGCGGGCGCTACCCATAGCACGAGGTCCGTCGCCTCTTCCCGAGGTCGGCAGGCGGATGCGATAGCGTCGGCAGCATGATCCGCTTCCTCATCTCAATCGTGATCAACCTCGCGGCTGCCGCCGTGGGGCTGATCGTCGCCGACGCGGTGCTCGACGACTTCAGCATCACCGCCTCGGGCTTCCTCGTCACCGTCGTTATCTTCGGGGTGCTCCAGGGCGTTCTCGGGCCGTTCATCGCACGGACCGCCCATCGCAACGCGCCCGCTCTGATGGGCGGAATCGGTCTCGTGACCACGTTCGTCGCACTGCTCATAACGGATCTCGTGACTGACGGGCTTTCGATCGAGGGAACCCAGACGTGGATCCTGGCGACGCTGATCGTCTGGCTCGCGAGCCTGATCGCCGTCCTGATCATCCCGCTCATCCTCGTGAAGATGGGCGTCGAGTCGGCGCGGAAGCGCCGCAGCTGAGATCGAGTGGGGCGGCGGGGGGAGCCCCGCCGCCCCGCTCAGCCCGTTGAGATCATCACGATCGCGAGCAGCGCAAGCCCGACCCCGGCGAGCTGGTTCGGCCGCAGTCGCTCGTGCAGGAGCCCGGCCGCGAGGAACGTCGTCGAGACCGGGTAGAGCGACGCGAGCACCGACGCGATCGCGACCGGGCCGCGCTGCAGCGCGAGCAGCAGGAAGATCGACGCACCCACCTCGAGCACGGCGATCGCGGCGACGGCAGGACGTGCCGTCGCTCCCGGGTCGATGCCGCGGGTGGTCGCGAGCGCGATCACGACGAGCACCGCGGACGAGCCGACACGCGAGAGCGCGACCGGCCAGAGGCCCGCGTCGGCGTCGGCGAGCGAGAGGAACACGAGGAAGAGCCCGAAGAGCGCCCCCGCGCCGAGGGCCAGCCCCAGCCCGTCTGCACCGGTGATCCGCTCTCCGGGTACGAACGAGACGAGGGCGATAGCGACGACGGCCAGCGCGATCCCGAGCAACGCCACCGAGCCTGGACGCTCGCCGCGAATCAGCCCGAACGCAACGGGAACGGTCGCTCCAACCGTCGCTGTGATGGGCGCGACGAGGCTGATCACGCCGCGCGCCATCGCGGCGTAGAACAGCAGCAGCCCGATGCCGACGACCAGACCGCTCGCGACGGACCAGCCGACGTCCGCGCGCGTCACCGCCTGCACACCCACGACTGCGGCGGCGGGCACGACGAGGAGCAGGCCGAAGACCTGCGCGGCCGCGGCGACCCGCACGGCCGCGACCCGACGGGAGGTGACCCCTCCGATGTAGTCCGCACCACCGACCAGGAACGCGGACGCGAGCGCGAGCAGCGCCGTCACGCTGCGCGGTCCCTCACGGGAGGATGGGCTCGAACCGGCTGCACGTCCACGTCGGAGACCCTATGGTCTCTGTCGCATGCGACGCACCCCGACAGCTCCGGGCGACGACCGTTGACCAGGCTCTTTGGCGCTGTCGCGGCGGCCGTGACGCCACTACGGGACGGCGGCGACGAGCTCGATCTCGACGCCCTCGGCCCGTACGTGGACTTCCTCGCCGGGGGCGGGCTCGACGGGGTGCTCGCCTTCGGAACCAACGGCGAGGCCGTGCTGTTCTCGGTCGACGAGCGCCGTCGTGGCCTCGAGGCGGTCATCGCTGCCGCAGCCGGACGCCTGCTCGTCGCCGCGCACTGCGGCGCGCAGACGACCGCCGACACGGTCGCGCTCGCCGAGCACGCCGCCGCCGCCGGCGCCGATGCCGTTGCGGTGATCGGCCCTCCGTACTTCAAGCTCGACGCCGAGGCTCAACGGCGTCATCTGACGGCCGCGGCGCGGGCGTGCGCGCCGCTGCCCTTCTACGTCTACGAGTTCGCCGCCACCGCGGGCTACCCGTTCGACGTCGAGATGCTCCTGCGGCTGCGCGAGTCCGCGCCGAACCTGACCGGGTCTGAAGGTGTCCGACACCCCGTGGGAGGCGTTCGAGCGCTACCTGCTCGAAGGGCTCGACGTGTTCGCCGGCCCGGAGGTGCTGATCCACCGTGCGCGCGCGGCGGGTGCCGTCGGTGCGGTGTCGGCGCTCGCCTCCGCGTTCCCGGAGCGCGTCGCGGCCGTCGTGCGCGAGCCGACAGCCGACGGCGCTGCGGCGCTCGGTGAGCTCAGGTCGCGGATCGAGGCGTTCCCGCGGCACGCCGCCACGAAGCGCGTGATCGGCGCGCGCGGCGTTCGCATCGGCTCCGCAGTGCGGCCGCCGCTGCGCGACCTCGACCCGGACGAGGTGGAGCGGCTGCTCGAGCTCCTCGCGCCAGAGCTCGCCGTCGCATGAGCATCGCGGCGAGAACCAACGCCGTCCTCCGGGCGGGGATCCTGCGCGCAGCGGACAGCGGGCGTGTCCAGTCGTTCATGGGGAAGCACGGGATGCGGCTCGGGGCCGGCAGGTTCGTCGCGGGCGAGACGCTCGACGAGTGCGTGACCGTGCTGCACCGGCTGACCGGGCTCGGGATGCACGCCAACACGACGCTGCTCGGCGAGAGCGTTCACGACGCCGGGGAGGCGCGCGCCGTCGCCGACGAGTACGAGCGGATCGTCACCCGCCTCGTCGGCGAGCGGCTTCCGGTCAACGTCGCCCTCAAGCTGACCCACCTCGGCCTCGAGCTCGACGAGGAGCTCGCGTTCGAGAACGTCCGTCGCATCGTCGCGACCGCCGAGCGGCTCGGCAGCTTCATCCGCATCGACATGGAGCAGTCGAGCGTCGTGGACGCGACGCTGCGGATCTACCGCCGCCTGCGCGAGGAGGGGCACGAGGCCGTGGGGACGGTGCTCCAGGCCTACCTCTACCGGACGGAGGCCGACCTCGACGCGCTGCTGCCGCTCCATCCCAACCTCAGGATCGTGAAGGGCGCCTACCTCGAGCCGCCGGAGATCGCGTACCCGGCGAAGGCCGACGTCGACGCCGCGTACGCGCGCCTCGTCGAGGCAGGAATGGCAGGTGGGGCCTACATCGCGGCCGCCACGCACGACGTCGCCCTGCTCGAGGACGCGGTCGCCGCCGCGACGCGTCACGGGATCGGGAGCGACGGGTTCGAGGTGCAGATGCTCTACGGCGTGCGGCCGTCCCTGCAGCTCGAGTTCGTCCGCAGGGGGTTCAAGGTGCTCGTGGCGACGCCGTACGGGCCCGAGTGGTACCCGTACCTCATGCGTCGCCTCGCCGAGCGGCCGGCGAACCTCGGGTTCTTCGCGAAGAACCTCGTACGCCGTTAGCTCGGCGGACGGTTCAGTCGAGGGCGTCGAACTCGTCGAAGAGGTCCGGGTCGCGGCCCATCAGCGCGCGAACCTCCGCGAGCTGCGGTGGCGCCTCGTCGCTCCCGTCGCTCACGAGCAGCAGCCCGAACCGCTCCTGCGCGCCGTTCCACAGCCACGTGCTCGGAGCATCGAGCGGGTCGAGCGTCTCGACCAGATCCTGGATCTCCTCGATCGAGACGCTCGAGTCCGCCAGCCGCCAGAGCAGGAGCCGGACGATCACTCGGCGGGCGGATCCCACGGCTCGTAGACGCCGCCGGGCACGCCGCCGATCACGAGGAACGACATGCCTTCCGAGCCTGCTGTCGGCCGTCGGCGTGCGTCCGGTGAGACGAGGATGTACCGACCGGGCCGCATCTCGACCGTTTCACCGTCGATCTCCAGCGACCCGGAGCCCGAGAGGCAGAGGTAGACCTCCTCCTGGGCGCTGTTGCTCTCGTCGTGCTCCGAGCCGACCTTGTCGGCAGGGAAGTCGATCTGGGTGAACCCGAAGGCGGTCGCGCCGAGATGGTGACGCACCGGCTTGAACGTGCCCCACAGATACGGCACGTCCTCGACGTCGACGACGTTGTAGCTCATCTGCTCTCCTCCTTGGCGGTCAGAACGGGCCGTGCGCGACATAGGGGTCGACGCGCGGCGATCCGATGGTCACGAAGACGAGGCCATCCGGGCCTGCGGACGGGACGCGCGTCGACTCGGGGTCGACCCGGACGGCGGTGCCGGCGCTCAGCACCACGGCCTCGCCGTCGACGAGCAGCGTGCCGGAGCCGGCGAGCACGAGCACGACCTCCTCCTGGCCCGTCGTCGCCTCGTCGTGCTCACGACCGACGGCTCCGGGAGGCAGGGTGAAGTGGTTGATGCCGAAGGCGGTCGCGCCGAGCGCGCGCCGGAGGAAACGCACTGCACCGCCCGGCCCCTCGCCCGGCAGCTCGTCCACGTTCACGACCGTGTAGCCCACGGCGCCACCCTTTCGTGTCTCAGGTCTCGCAGGGTTTCGCGTGAGGGAGTCTACGCTCTCCCCGTGGAGGCTCCTACGCTGCAGAGTGAGCATCTCGTCTTGCGGGCGATGTCCGAGGACGACCTCGACGAGCTCTACCGGATCCTCCTCACGCCGGAGGTGGCCCGTTGGTGGCGGCCGTCCGACAGGCCTTCACTCGCACGCTGGCTCGCCGATGACGACACGATCCGCTGGGCCGTGACGGTCGACGGTGTCGTCGCCGGGAAGATCCAGGCCCACGAGCATCTCGATCCCGAGTACCGCCACGCCGGGATCGACCTCTTCCTCGATCCGGCTCACCACGGACAGGGGCTCGGCGTGGAGGCGATCCGGACGGTCGCCAGATGGCTGATCGGCGAGCGAGGCCACCATCGCCTCGTGATCGACCCCGCCCGGACGAACGAGCGCGCACTCCGTTGCTACGAGCGCGTCGGCTTCAGCCGCGTCGGGGTGATGCGCGGGTACTGGTACGACCACGTCGAGCAGCGATGGGCCGACGGAGTCCTGCTGGAGCTCCTCTCCGGGGAGCTCTAGACGCCGACGGCGTGCGGCCCGCGCCGGTCGTTGCGCGCGCATCGAGGATTGGGTGCCGTCGAGGGATCCGGGACGCCCACGATGCAGGTACCCGACGGTACGGGCACCATTCGTGGCGTGTCGTCCAGACTCGCGTACGCGCTGACCGCTATCGCCGCGCTTGCGTTGGTCACGGCTGGATGCGACAACGGCTCGTCCGACGCGACCACCACGGCTGCGCCGCCGCCGTCGACCTCCGACGACACGGGCACTCAGCCGGAGCCGACGCAGGCGAGGGTTCGGGTCTACCTGGTGCGTGACGAGAAGGTCGGCGTCGCTGAGCGCGCCGTGACCGGCCCGGCTGTGCTGCGCGGGGCGCTCCAGCAGCTCTTCGAGGGCCCGACGCCCGAGGAGCAGGGTTGGGGCCTCTCGACCGCCGTGCCCGCCGGGGTCGAGGTGCGCAGCGTGTCGATCGCCGACGGGACGGCGACGATCGACCTCTCCGGTGCGTTCGACGACGGCGGTGGCTCTGCCGGCATGTTCCTCCGCCTCGCGCAGCTGGTGCACACGGCGACCCAGTTCCCCTCGGTCGACCGCGTCGCCCTTCGGATCGAGGGGGAGCCGGTGAAGGTGTTCTCGTCCGAGGGGATCGAGCTGCCGGAGACGCTCACGCGAGCCGATGTCGAGGAGCAGGCCCCCGCCATCCTCGTGGAGCAGCCGGCCCCCGGATCGAGGATCGTCGGGCCTCTGCGGATCGCCGGGACGGCGAACACCTTCGAGGCGACCCTTTCCTGGGAGGTCGTCGCCGCGGACGGCTCGATCCTCGGGTCGGGCTTCGCGACGGCGACGTGCGGGACGGGCTGCAGGGGGTCGTTCGCCGTGGTGGAGCCGATCGAAGGCAGCGGGCCTGCGACCCTCCGTGTCTTCGAGCGCTCCGCGGAGGACGGCTCCGAGACCAAGGTGGTCGAGGTGCCGATCGAGCTCGGCTAGGTCCGCCTGCTTGCGCGGGACGCGGTAGCGTCACGCCTGCCGATGGCCGACGATCTCGACCCGCTGGAACAGCATCTTCTCGAAGGGCTTCGCAGCCTCGTCCAGCCTGCCGCCCCGGTCGACGTCTCTCCCATCGCCGAGGCCGCGTGGCGCGCTGAGCGCGACAGCCGTCTGATCGACCACGCTGCGCGTTGGCTGCAGGCGCAGAAGCTCGGCTTCTACACGATCGGGTCGGCAGGGCACGAGTCGAACGCGCTCGTGGCGCTGGCGCTGCGACCGTCCGATCCGGCGCTCCTGCACTACCGCTCCGGCGGCTTCTACCTCGCCCGCGCGGGGCAGGTCGGCCATGACGGCGTCCACGACATCCTGCTCGGGATGGCGGCGGCGACCGAGGAGCCGATCGCCGGCGGTCGCCACAAGGTCTTCGGGCATCACGGGCTGGCGGTGATCCCGCAGACGTCGACCATCGCCTCGCACCTGCCGCGCGCGGTCGGGGTCGCCGTCTCGATCGAGCGGGCCAGACGCCTGGGGCTCCCGTCGACCTGGCCTGAGGACGCAGTCGTCGTGTGCAGCTTCGGCGACGCGTCGCTGAACCATGCGACGGCGCAGTCGGCGCTGAACTGGGCGGCGCATGCTGCCTACCGTGGCGAGAGCGTCCCGATCCTCTTCGTGTGCGAGGACAACGGCATCGGCATCAGCGTCCCCACCCCGGAGTCGTGGGTCGAGCAGTCGCTCTACGGCCGACCGGAGCTCGCCTACGAGCGGGCCAGCGGGGACGATGCCGCTGCAGCTGCGGCGGCCGCGGCGGAGCTTGCGGCGTGGGTGCGGGAGCACCGGCACCCGGCGGTCCTCCATCTCGAGACCGTGCGCTACCTGAGCCACGCGGGTGCGGACGTGGAGACGGCGTATCGCTCGGCGCAGGAGATCCGCGCCGACTACGACCGCGACCCGCTGCTCGCGGCCGCGCGCTGGCTCGTCGCGAGCGGCTCTCGCTCGGGTGTGGAGCTCGCCGACGAGTACCTGGCCGAGCGAGAGGCGATCCGAGGCCGCGCGCTCGAGGCGACGCGCCTGCCGCAGCTCGCGAGCGCTGCCGACGTCGTCGCGCCGCTCGCGCCGCGCACGCCCGATGCCGTCGCGGCAGCGTCGGCTCCAGGGCTGCTCTCGGCTGACCCGATGACGCTTGCGCAGGCGATCAACGCCTCGCTCGGCGACGTGCTCGAGCGATTCCCGGCCGCGCTCGTCTTCGGGGAGGACGTCGCCCGGAAAGGCGGTGTCTACGGGGTCACGCGTGGCCTGCAGGACCGCTTCGGGGAGGAGCGCGTGTTCGACACCCTCCTCGACGAGACCTCGATCCTCGGGCTTGCGCTCGGCGCCGGGGTGAGCGGCCTGCTCCCGCTGCCGGAGATCCAGTACCTCGCGTACCTCCACAACGCCGAGGATCAGCTCCGCGGGAAGCGGCGACGCTGCGCTTCTTCTCCCAAGGGGCGTACCGCAACGGGATGGTCGTGCGGATCCAGGGGTACGGCTACCAGAAGGGCTTCGGCGGGCACTTTCACAACGACAACGGGCTCGGCGTCCTCCGGGACATCCCGGGGCTCGTGATCGCGTCGCCCTCACGCCCGGACGACGCCGCGTCGGTGCTCCGCACGTGCGCGGCTGCGGCGTCGATCGACGGCAGCGTCTGCGTCTTCCTGGAGCCGATCGCGCTGTACCACACCCGCGACCTCTACCGGGAGGGCGATGGCGCGTGGCTTGCGCCCCCGGGTGTCGAGCACGTTCCGGTCGGCTCCGCCCGCACGCACGGCGAGGGCCGCGATCTCACGCTGGTGACGTGGGCGAACGGCGTCCCGATGTCGCTCCGGGTGGCGGCGCGCCTGGCCGAACGGGGGATCCACGCCAGGGTCGTCGACCTTCGGTGGCTCTCCCCGCTGCCGCTCGGGGACGTGCTGCGCGAGGCGTGGGAGACAGGCCGGACGCTGATCGTCGACGAGACGCGCAGAACCGGCGGGGTGGGGGAGGGCATCGTCGCCGAGCTCGTGGACGCGGGCTACACGGGCCGCCTCGCCCGCGTGGCGAGCAAGGATTCCTTCATCCCGCTCGGGGACGCGGCCCTGCATGTGCTGCTGTCCGAGGCGGAGATCGAGGACGCGGCGTTGCGCCTGATCGACCAACCGACGGGCTGAGCCGGGTCGAGCGCACGCCACCGGCCCGGGCCGGGCTGCCCGGACCGGAGCGCGTGGCACCGTCTACGGAATGAGGGTGCGCAGCGTCACAGTGCCGGGCGATCCCAGCCGCGTGACCCGCACGAGCGCGGTGCGCGTCCCGCAGATCGTGAACGCCAGGGTCTGCGTCTTCGTGCTCGACCAGAGGCCGCGCGCGAGCTCCGTCTTGCCGTCCTCTGCCAGGACGACGATCCGGAAGGGCGATCCTGCCGGCAGCGTCGCGTTGAGCTGGAAGACGCCGTCGAGCGGGGTCGCGAGGCGCCAGGTTCGCGTCTTGGCCGTCTTCGCCGTGAATCGCC
The DNA here is from genome assembly GCA_963849125.1 of uncultured Actinomycetes bacterium. GTDB lineage: Bacteria > Actinomycetota > Thermoleophilia > Gaiellales > Gaiellaceae > Gaiella. Next base: position 90,154 of record CAWKGI010000026.1, read on the forward strand.
CCTTGACGGTCGAGGCGGTCTGGCCCGTCCACGGCGTGAGGACGTCCTGCTCGAGGGCGGCGAGCGCCGCCGCATCCGGGGAGAAGCTCCCGTCGACGAGCGTCCAGCTGAAGGCGGTCGCGCCCTGCCGGAGCTCGTTCAGCACCCGGTACGACTCTGCGAGCCCTTCGCCCGGGTTGAGGGTGTACCCCCAGTCCTCGTTGCCTGGGTAGACCGTGTTCTCCTTGGCCCGTCGGCAGATGCCGAGCTGACTCGCCCAGCGCTTCGTCCCCCAGTCGATCGCGTCCCATGGAGGGTTCGCGCGGTTGAGGCCGACGTGATGCCCGTACTCGTGGCGGGCGATCTCCTCCGGGGTCACGCGGGCCGAGCCTGCGATCTCGCCGGGGATGTAGAGCTCCCCGCCGCCGAAGCACCCGATCGCGCGATTGCCGCAGACGGTCTGCAGCTCCGCGAGCGTCGCGACGTGGACGCGGACGAGCTGGAGCTCGGAGCCGTGGAGGAGCCGCGTGAAGAAGTCCGCCCAACGGAGCGGTGTGTTCGGCTCACTCTGGTACGCGTCGGAGACGTACACCTGCACGACCTCGCCGTTCGACGCGGTCGTCGCGCCCCCGTGCCAGCCGATGGCCGACCGGCTCCTCGTCGCCTGCATGCCCGTGGGCAGCTCGGTGACCAGGTCGAACCGCGAGACGCGAGAGTCGGCGGTTGCGCGTGCCGGTGGGAGCTGCGCCGAGATGACGGCCGCGACGAGCACGGCCGTCACGACGACGAGCATGACGACTCGCCTGTGGTCTCGTCCGGAGGCAGTCATGGCGTCACCTCAAGCAGACGAGGTGCATCGACCCCGACTGCGTCCCCGGCGCCTGGTCCGAGACCGTGATGATCATCGCCCAGCTCGTGCCGTCGGCCACGGGACGGCTGTCCCAGTCGTGTGCCCACCCGCCCGGGCTCTCCCAGCCGGCGCTGACGACCTTCTGCCCGGTATCGCAGGCCCCGATCACCGTGGTCAAGCCACCTGATGGGACCGACCAGGGGATCGTCTTCACCGAGACGAGCCCCGCGGCAGAGCTCGCAGGCGAGGGCAGGGCAGTCGCCTGGGCGACGAGCGCCGCCGCGGTCTTGCCCTGGAGCTTGCCCGCGTTGTCGGCCGTGTAGGCGCGCTTCGCGAGCGGGACGATCCCGGCTGCGACCGCGGTGCCGCTGAGCGCGACGAACAGCGCAAGCAGCGCGACCGCCATCGCCGGCGACGGAAGCCGGATGATGCGCTTCATCGAGATCACCACCCTTCCCTGGGTGTTCGTGCGGAGCGGACGGCGGGCGACCCGTGTGGGCCGCCCGCCCGATCCGCTCAGCGGACCTTGAACGTGGCGACCTTCGTCGCGGCGAGGCCGCTCGACGAGATCGTCAGCTTGACCTTCAGGAGCTTCCCTTTCGCTGCCTTCGGCACGGTGAAGGCGAGCTTCGCCTTGCCGGCCTTGAACGACTCGCGGTGGGCGAGCGCCTTGCCGCTCACCGACGGATCGCACGTCATCGTCGCCTTGAGCAGCGGGGCGCCGTTGTCGCTCCGCGTCACGGGGAACGTCACCGTCATCGGCTTGCCCGCGACCGCCATCGTCGCGACCGGCGCACCGATCACCGGCTTCACCGCAGCAGGTGCGGGTGCCGGAGGTGCGGGCGGTGGCGGCGGCGGGGGCGTGGTGAGGATGTACGTCCACATCCCGTTGTCAGGCGCCATGTCTCCAAGGCCGGAGTCGTCTCCCGGTGGCATCCCGGCGATCCCGAAGTTGAACCCCAGGTTGACCGCAAGATCCGTCTTTGCGAAGACCAGATCGAGTTCGGTCGCCGTTGCTGTCACCCGAAGGCTGGGCACGGACGTCGGCGCGATGTTGCCGGCGCTGTCGATGTTGAAAGCCATCGGGACTGCGATGCCCGGCGCCGGGATCACGAGCATGAACGCCTTGCCGGTTCCGTCGTCCAACCGGCCGTTCAGGTCGGTGTCGACGAGGACTAGGAGGCCGGAATCGGCCTGCTGTGTCGTGGTGATCTTCATCGTCACCACGCCTGCCGCGTCGTTCGTGACCGCAACGGCGGTCACGTCCGGCCCACCCTTCCCGTCCCCTGCGGGGTCGGTGAAGGCCGAGTCGGCGGTGGCTCCTGACGCTGCGACGAGAACCGCCGCGGATAGCGTCGGGATGATCCAAAGCACGCGTCTCATGGAAGACCCCCCTTCCTGCGTGACATCCGGAGCATCTCCTGGGCCGCGTCAGAAGTCATCGTGGGTTTCGCTGATCCGCGGTGCGCATATCAAGCAAGGACACGCGGACGAGTGAGTGCCGTCGAGCTGGTGTCGCCTCGGGTGGTGCGCGGACTGCGATGGGGGGCGGCATCGCCGCCTCCCATCGCCCCAGTCGCTGTCGGGCGCGTGCGTGGTCGCACGCCGAAGCGTTCACTGCAGACTGGCTGTCCAGCTGATGAGCCCAGACGTGCAAGTGATGTGTGTGCCTTTGTAGTTGAGCTCGTTCTTCTCGGTGATCGTTCCCGTGACCGAGGACCCGTTGAACTGGCCCTTCACCTCTGCCGACCAGCCTGTCCATTCGACGTCACCCTGCTTGTCAGACCCAGACCAGTTGCCAACAGCGCTGAACGAGCCGTCGGCACGGATCGTGAACGTGCTGCTCCCGAAGTTCGAGCCGCCGGTGATCCGCCCATACGGCGAGCACGTCTCGGGCAGGTCGTTGACGCGGAACTGGGTGACCGTCCGGTTGGGCGTCACCGTGAAGAACACGTAGTTCCCGTTCTGGGTCGCGCCTTTGTACTCGCCTGCCGTCACCGGCACGGCGGTGTCGTCGTTGGTGATCCGGCCCGTCGCGGTCGCCTTGCCGAGCGACGCGTTGACGGCGTTGCTGAGCGTCACGGTGAACGTCTCGTCCGGCTCGATCGCCAGATCTCCGACGACGTTCACTGCGACCGCCTTCGTCTTCTCGCCCGCATTGAACGTGAGCGTCCCGCTCGCCGATCCGTAGTCCCCGGGCGTGGTCGCCGTTCCGTCCGACGTGGCATAGGCCACGGTGACCGTGCCGGCAGCGGGCGTCGAGAGCGTGACGGGGAACGACATCGCCGTCGTGCCCGCGTTCCCCTCGGCCACGGATACGTCACCGATCGAGACGACCGGCTTCGCTGCCGCCTGCACCTTGAAGGTCGACACCTTCGTGGCGGCCTGGGTGCCCGAGACGATCCTGACTTTGACCCTGAGCATCTTGCCCGCGGCGGTCGTCGGCACCGTGAACGCCATGCGTGCCGTGCCGGCCCTGAAGGACTCCGCGTGCGCGATGACCTTCCCTTCCACGCTCGGGTCGCAGATCATCTTCCCGCTCGTGAGCGGGGTGCCGGTGTCCTGGCGCGTCACCTTGAACGTGACGGCCATGGGCTTTCCGGCGAGAGGCACCTTCGGGACGGTGACGGGCGGCCCGATCACCGGCTTCGCGACGCCTCCGAGTGTGCTGCCTGCCGCCTGTGAGCCTGCCGTGATCGCCGCGACAGCGACGATCGCAAGGCCGGAGACGGTCAGCATCCGACGTTTCGAACGCATGATGAACCCCCCTTGTTGCGTTCTAGCGGGATCATCCATCGGGACGGCCATCGCCGTCATCGGGGCATCCGCTGACTCTCGTCAGAGGAGTCCGAAGCAGGCAGAGCGGCCGGAGCCCGAGCCTTCGCCCATATTCCTCAGACGAAAGCTCGTGCAACAGACCGGGCCGTTTTGGGGGCGCGCCCTGTTGGTGCGCCCCCTCGGGTGTAACTGCGCCTTACGCTAGTTCGGCTGCCACAGGACGGCGCCGGTGTCGGTCAGGTTGCCGACGATCTGTCCGCGGTCGTTGATGGCTTCCGCCGATCCTTGTCCGAGGTCGATGGGTGCGCCGCTGGTCTGCCAAAGGCAGGCGTAGTTCTCCCAATACGGCTGGCCATCCTCTGTGGAGCATCGGCCGACCACATCGCCGCTGGCGTTGATGCCATTGGCTCCTGCATCGGAGCCATCGATAGGCCCCAGGGTAGTTGCCTCCCCGGCCCGCCAAGCCACGGCCGCGCTGCCCGTTGAGTTGTAGACGCCCCCGACGGCATCTCCGCGGTCGTTGATAGCCGAAGCCCGAGCCGCCGACCGTTGTGCTGCCGCCCGGCATCGAACGCCAATAGCCGCCCCGTGTCCGTAGTCGCGGGCAGCGGGGTTCAGCGGGCGCGCTGATGTTCCGTGTCGTGCTGGGGCGCAGTGTGTCGGGGGAGAGGAGGCGTCTGATGCGCCGGTCGCTGCTCTGGGTGCCGTGCTGGTCGTGCTGGCAGGTGTGGTGGTGTCGCTCGCGGCTGGCTCGTCGGGGTCTGGTTCGGCGGGGCGTTGGGTGGTGCGGGATCTCGGCACCCTCGGTGTGCCAGCCACAGAGAGTGTTGCGTTCGATATCACCGACCGTGGGCAGGTCGTCGGGCGGGTGGAGACGACGCCGAGAGACGCCAACGGCGAGTCGATCTCCCACGCGTTCTTGTGGGCGAACGGGAAGATGCGTGATCTCGGCACGCTCGGCGGGCCAAGTAGCACGGCGTTCGGGATCAACGGGCGCGGTCAGATCGTCGGGTCGGCGGACAAGAAGGCGGATGACCCTGACTCGTACGTTCCGACCTATCACGCGTTCCTGTGGGCGAACGGGAAGATGCGTGATCTCGGAACGCTTGGCGGGCCAAGTAGCGGCGCGTCCGGGATCAACGAGCGCGGTCAGATCGTCGGGACGGCGGACACAAAGGCGAAAGACCCCGACGGCGGGTACGTCTCCCACGCGTTCCTGTGGGCGAACGGGACGATGCGTGATCTCGGCACCCTTGGCGGGCCAGGCAGCGAGGCGGCCGCGATCAACGGGCGCGGTCAGATCGTCGGGTCGGCGGACACAAAGGCGAAAGACCCCGACTCGCATCGTCCGATCTCCCACGCGTTCCTGTGGGCGAACGGGAAGATGCGTGACCTCGGCACGCTCGGCGGCACGGATAGCACGGCCTTTGCGATCAACGAGCGCGGCCAGATCGTCGGGGAGGCGCTCACGAAGGCGGGGGACTACCACGCTTTCCTGTGGGCGAACGGGAAGATGCGTGACCTCGGCACGCTCGGCGGTGGAAAGCTTGGCGTTCGGCATCAATGACCGTGGCCAGATCGTCGGATCGTACGACCAGGCGTACAAAGCGCAACTCCACCACGCGTTCGTGTGGGAGAACGGCAAGATGCGTCACCTCGGCACCCTCGGCGGGCCACGCGGCGACGCCTCCGAGATCAACGAGCGTAGTCAGATCGTCGGATCGGCCGACATCAAGACCGACCGAGGGTTCAACATCTCCCACGCCGTCCTGTGGACGTGGCAGCCCGCCAAGTGAACGACCCGCGCACCTGACGCGTCCGTAGTCGCGGGCAGTCGGGTTCCGCAGCGGCGTTCTTGTCCTGCGGGTGCGTCGTGCTCTGTCGTGCGGGACAGTTGCGGGACAGTGATAGGCAGAACGCAGCGGTTTTAAGCGGTCTTGGGCGGAAACACGACTCCTCGCGCTATCGCGAGGAACCCGCGATGAATACTGGGATTCCGCCTATTCAACCCAGCAGGGGCGGCAGGACTCGAACCTGCAACCCCCGGTTTTGGAGACCGGTGCGCTACCAATTGCGCCACGCCCCTGAGCTGCGCGACGGAGTGTAGCCCGACCGTGGTGGGGTCGTCTCCCGGGAGCGACCATCGCACCGGGTCGTGTCGCTCCGCAAGGATGGGGTGGTGCAACGCGTCGCCCTCGCGATCCTGTTCTCCGTCATCGCCCTCTCCCTCGGTGCGGTCGCCGTCTGGGCGGCCCTCTCGGGGGGCCGGGCCTGGGTCGTGGCTCTCGCGGCAGGGGCCCTTGCGCTGTGGATGGGAGACCTTGCGCGGAAGGCCGTCCCGAGCCGTCGGGAATGAGTTCGGCCTCCGACCGCGTATTCTCACGAGACGTGGACAGACCAGCCGACGACACCGCCGCGCTCTGGCGCGACTATCGCACGACGACGGACGAGCACCGGAAGAAGGATCTCCGGGACAGGCTCATCCTCACGTACGCGCCGCTCGTCAAGTTCGTCGCCGGTCGTCTCGGGGCGAGCCTGCCCTCGCACGTCGACGAGCAGGACCTCGTCTCGTACGGGCTGCTCGGCCTGATCGGCGCGATCGAGCGGTTCGATCCCGATCGGGAGATCAAGTTCGAGACGTACGCGATCTCGCGCATCAGGGGCTCGATCATCGACGAGCTGCGCTCGCTCGACTGGGTGCCTCGCTCGGTGCGCACGCGCGCCCGCGAGATCGAGCGGGCGATCGCGGAGCTCGAGAAGCGCCTGATGCGCGCCCCGACCGACGAGGAGATCGCCGACAAGGTCGGGATCACGGTCGAGGAGCTCGAGGAGAGCCTCACCGACATCTCCCGCACGTCGATGGCGTCGATCGACGAGATCTGGTCGCCGTCGGCCGGGGGTGACCAGATCGCGCTGATCGACACGATCGAGGACGAGCACGGGCCGAACCCGGAGATCGACCTCGAGCAGGGGGAGATGAAGGAGGCGCTCGGCGAGGCGATCGCGCGGCTGCCCGAGCGGGAGAAGCTCGTGATCACGCTCTACTACTACGAGGAGCTCACGCTCCGCGAGATCGGCGAGGTCCTGGGGGTCACGGAGTCCCGGGTGTCGCAGCTCCACACGAAGGCCGTGCTGCGCCTGAAGGCGCGGCTCTCCGGCCCCGTGCGCGAGCCCGCCGAGACCTAGAGCCGGTCGGACGGCACAGGCTTCAGCGCGGCGCTTCGACGACGACGCGCCAGCGGGCGGTGCCGTCGACGGAGAGCGAGACGTCGATCGTGCGATCTGTCCCGGTCGGCTCGACGAGCACGACGTCGTCGCCTGCGCGGACGTCCGTCGATCCCTGGGCATCGCCGATCCACGTCGCCGTCACCGTCGCGCCGAACAGGCCGAGGAACGAGCGGTTGTCGGTCTCGAGCACGACGCGAGCTCCGGCCGGCACGGCCAGCGGGCCCGTCCCGCCGGTCTCCGTGCCCGACGCCTCGGTGAGCGCGCTCCACACCGGCTCGCGAGCGACGATCACGCGCACGCTCGAGCCGAGCGGGGCACGGGAGCCGCTCCGGGGCGCGAGACCGAGCACCGTGCCGGGCTCCTCGCTCGAGGCGCGCTCCTCGACGACAGGTGCGAAGCCCGCGTCGCGCAGCGTCCCGCTCGCGGCGTCGACGTCGAGACCCGCGACGGACGGGACGTCGACCTTGGGCGGGCCGGTCGAGACGATCACGACCACGTTGGTCGGGCGCTTCACGCGGGTGCCCGCGGCCGGCTCCGTGTCGAGGGCGTGCCAGGCCGCGACGGAGGTGGACGGCGCGTAGCGGCGCGAGGTCGTGAACCCTGCCCGCTCCAGCGTCGCGAACGCGTCGTCGGTGGCGAGGCCGGTGACGGAGGGGACGTCCGCGTACGCGGTGCCGCGGCTCACGGAGACGAGCAGCGCGCCGCCGGGGCCGATCCGCTCGCCGGGGGCCGGGTCCTGCTCGAGCACGCGGCCCACGGGGACGGACTCGGAGTACGAGCGGTCGACGACCTTGACGTCGGGAGGAGTGACGCCCTCCTCGCCGGCGCTGCGCGCGACCTCGGTGCGCGCGGTGTCGACGCCGACTCCGACCACGTCGGGAGCGTCGATCCCGGGCGGGGGGTCGCTCGCGACGGCGTAGACGCCTCCGCCCAGTGCGACGAGCCCTGCGGTGCCGAGGGCGACGAGCGCCGTGCGTCCTCGACGTCGGGCTCGGTGCCCCGTGCGCGCCGCGTCCCTCCCGGTGTCGTCGCGGCGCATCACGCGTGTCTCGAGCTCGAGCGTGGGGGGTGAGGCGACAGCCGGGAGGGTCGGGAGCTCGAGGTCACCCGGGAGAAGGGACGGGTCGGCTCCGAGCGCCCGTGCCGTCGTCACCGCGTCGGGTCGGCGTTCGGGGTTGCGGGAGAGGAGCGCGTCCACGAGCTCGCGCGCCTCAGGCGGCGCGCCGGGCGCGGCGGAGCGCAGGCTCGGAGCGTCCTCGTGGGCGCGGCGCAGGCCCGCCGCAAGCCTGTCCTCGCCCGTGAACGGCACGCTGCCTGTCAGCATCCGGAAGAGGACGACGCCGAGGGCGTAGAGGTCCGTCGGAGGGCCCGTCTCCCGTCCAGAGGCTTGCTCGGGCGCCCAGTACTCGGGCGTGCCGGCGAGCACGCCTGAGGCCGGGAGGCTGGTCGACGACCGAGCGAGCCGTGCGAGCCCGAAGTCGGTGACGACGAGCCGGCCGGTGCGGCGCTCGACGAGCACGTTGGCGGGGGTCAGATCACGATGGACGACGCCGCGCGCGTGGGCATGGGCGAGGGCGGCTGCGACCGGCGCGAGCAGCACGCGCACCTCGTCCCACGGGAACGAGCGACCGGCGACCAGGGCCGCGAGGCTGTCGCCCTCGATCAGCTCCATGACCAGCACCGTCGCGCCGCGGTGGTCGATCACGTCGTAGAGGCGGACGACGTTCGGGTGCTCGAGCCGGGCGAGCGCGGCGGCCTCGCGCTCGAAGCGCTCGCGCAGGTCGGGTTCGTCGGCGACCCAGGGGTGGAGGATCTTCACCGCCACGTCACGGTCGAGCCGCTCGTCGTGCGCGCGCCAGACGACACCCATGCCGCCGCGACCGAGCTGCTCACGCAGCCGGTAGCGCCCAGCGACGACCTCGATCTCGGTTCTCCCCATGCGTCAGCGCTCGCGGCCCTCCCGCGGCGCCGCCAGGGTAGCCGCGCTCATGTTGGGAATCCGTAAATCCCGGGCGGACGGTCGCCGCTGCGCACCGCGTCGGGCCGGGATACGATCGCGGGCGAGACCGGAGCAACCAACCGAGGAGGACGCAGGGGCATGACCGCCACCGAGCCCGGGAAGATCCGCAACGTCGCCGTCGTCGGCCATCGCGGGACGGGCAAGACGTCCCTCGTCGAGGCACTGCTCTTCCAGACCGGCGAGGTCAACCGACTCGGGACGATCGAGGCCGGCACCACTGTCTCCGACTGGGACGAGGACGAGCACAAGCGCCAGCTCTCGATCTCGCTCTCGCACACCCACACGACCTGGCAGGAGCGGAAGATCAACCTGCTCGACTGTCCGGGCGACCCGTCGTTCCAGGGGGACGTGCGCAGCGCCCTTCGGGTCGTCGAGGGCGCCCTGGTCGTCGTGAGCGCCGTGATGGGGCTCGAGGTCGGAACGGCCCGGGTGAAGAAGCTCGCCGACGAGCTCGGCCTCGCGCGCGTGTGGTTCGTGAACATGCTGGACCGCGAACGCGCTGACTTCTTCCGCACGCTCGGCCAGATCCAGGAGCAGTTCGGCACGAAGTGCGTCGCCGTGCACGTCCCGATCGGCTCGGAGCACGGGCTCCGCGGAATGGTCGACGTCCTCCACATGTGCGCGTACCTCACGCCCGACGGCGGCAAGGAGCCGGAGCCCGTCGCGATCCCCGACGACGTGATGGAGCTCGCGCAGGAGTACCGCGAGAAGCTCCTCGACGAGGTCGTGCAGATCGACGAGGCGCTGATGGAGCGCTACCTCGAAGGCGAGGAGCTCGACAGCCACGACGTCGCCGCGGCGCTGAAGCTCGGCATCACCCGCGGTGAGGTCTTCCCGGTGGCCTGCGGCGTCGCGACGAAGAACCTCGGGACGCACGCGCTGCTCGACCTGATCGTCGAGGGCGTGCCGTCGCCTGCGAAGAAGGGGGCGCCGATGGACGCCGGCGAGGCGACGACGGCCGCGTTCGTGTTCAAGACGATCGCCGACCAGTTCGCCGGCAAGATCAATCTGTTCCGGGTCGTGCGAGGCGAGGTCACGACCGACACCACGCTCCTCGACCTCCGCGAGCACGCCAAGGAGCGCATGGGCTCGCTGCTGCAGCTCCAGGGCAAGGAGAACAAGCCCGCGCGGGAGTTCGACGAGGGCGACATCGGGGCGGTCGCGAAGCTCAAGGACGTTCGTACCGGCGACCTGCTCCTCGACCGCGAGCTCCCCGTCGAGGTCGAGCCGCTCTCGTTCCCCGACCCCGTCATGAGCTTTGCGGTGACGCCGAAGGTGAAGGGGGAGGAGGACAAGGTCGCGGCCGCGATCAAGCGGCTCTCCGAGGAGGATCCGTCGCTGCGCCTGCGGCGCGATCCCCAGACCGGCGAGCAGATCCTCGCCGGGATGAGCCAGATGCACGTCGAGGTCGCGCTCGAGCGCGCGAAGCGTCGCTTTGGCGTCGACGTCGAGCTGCACCCGCCCCGCGTGCCGTACCTCGAGACGATCCGCAAGGAGGCGCGCTCGAGGCACCGCTACAAGAAGCAGACCGGCGGCCGCGGCCAGTTCGGCGACTGCGAGATCGTGATCGAGCCGCTGCCCGAGCGCGAGGGGTACGAGTTCGTCGACCAGATCGTGGGCGGCGTGATCCCGCAGAGCTTCCGCCCGGCCGTGGACAAGGGCGTCCAGGAGACGATGCAGCACGGCGAGCTCGCCGGGGCTCCGATCCAGGGCGTCCGGGTCCGGCTCGTCGACGGGCAGTACCACAACGTCGACTCGTCGGAGATGGCGTTCAAGATCGCCGGCTCGATGGCGTTCAAGGAGGCCTACGCCAAGGCCGACCCGGTGCTGCTCGAGCCGATCATGGAGGTCGAGGTGACGGTGCCCGACGAGGCCGTCGGCGACGTCAACGGCGATCTCAACTCCCGCCGCGGCCGCCTGCACGGGATGGAGCCCGCGTCCGGGATGACGACGATCCGTGCCGAGGTGCCGATGGCGGAGATCCTCACGTACGCCCAGTCGCTCACGTCGATGACCGCCGGGCGTGGCGACTACTCGATGCACCTGCTCCGCTACGACGAGGTGCCGACGCACGTCGCGCAGAAGATCGTCGAGGAGACGCGCAAGGCCCGCGAGGCGGCGAGCACGTCGTAAGGGGGCCGGCGTGCCCTCGCGCGTGGGGCTCCGGTAGGGGGCTCGCGTGTCCGGGGGGTCGTGTGTGGTGGGTGCGGGCCGGCCCCAACGGCAGTGGGGTCTCGCGCGTGGTGGCCAAAGGAGTAGGGGAGGGGCTTGCCCCTCCCGCGTGTCACGCACTCCGATCGCGTCGCAGAGCCGGATCGCAGGTGCGCCCGGCGCGGGCGTGAGCGGTCCCACAGGTCGACGTGCGATTCCCCGTAGCGGCGACCGATCGCGGTCGTGGTGGAAAACCGCTGCACAAGGGCTATAGTGGTCGTCCGATGCGGGTCACCAAGTCAAGCGTCACGCGTGTCTGCGCGATCTGCGACCGCTCGCTCCTGATGGGCGAGCACACGACGCGCTTCTCGCCGGACGGGAGCGAGTACGTGGACGTGTGCCCGCTCTGTCACGACGTCGCGCTCGACCACGGCTGGGTGCGCGAGGGCCACGCCGTCTCGGCCGCCCTTCAGAACCCCGCGCGCCGGCGCAAGCAGAAGCCGCTCTGGCAGGTGCTGCTCGGGTCGCGTGAGGCCGAGGCCGAGCCCGTCATGACCGAGCCGATCCTACGGCGGCTCTCCGATGACGAGCTCGCCCTCGTCGAGGCCGCGGACATCTTCAACCAGAGCCAGTTCCGCAGGACGATCGCCGGGGTGACCAAGAGCCTGGGGGAGCCGCGTGTCTCGATCGTGCAGCTCCCCGGTGTAAATGCGGAGAGCGTGCTGACCTTCGCCTGGGACATCACCTGGTACCAGTACCGCGTCTCGCCGGACGCCTCGCAGCCGGTGCGCATCGAGGACCGCGGCCAGGACATCACGGAGCTCTCGGCGTCCTTCACCGAGTGGAACGCCGCGGTTGGCGACGACGGGCGGCTGTTGCCGAACGTCGCGCTGCGGTAGTCACACGGCAGGGGCATCGTTACAGATGGCATCGCCCGGTCTGTACAGCGTTCTCCTCTTCCAGTAGGATCCGCACCTGACCGTCGTGGCCTGGGGAGGCCCACGGGGGAGTCGATCGGGTTGGGTCACAAGCGAGAGGGGTAGGAATGCGTTCCAGGCGTCGCAAGACGGTCTTGTCCATCGGGGTAGCGGGGGCGGTGCTCGTCGCGCTCGTCCTGGCGGTTCTCCCGGCGCTCGGCGCAGTCGGGGATGTCATCCCTCCCGAGACGACGACCTTGAACGTCCCGCCGACGGTCTTCGACACCGGTGGCCAGAGCAACGACTGTCAGCTCTTCAGCGGCGAAGAACTCACTCAGCCGCTCACGCAGTTCCGCATCGACACGCCCAAGTCGCAGAGCTACACGACGACGGTAACAACAGACCGTGACGTTCACGATCAAGCTGTCCACCGGGCAGACCAAGGACAAGTACCTGGACTACAGGGTCTCCGGCGCGAATGTCGCGTTCGTCGGCGTCAAGGGCGGCAGCGACACGGCGTTGTACGACTACGGGTCAAGCAGCCGGCGATCGCCGACAAGGGGCTCCACGCGACGATCCAGTCCGGCACGACCCTCTACAACGTCAGCAACACGACCTTCTGCTTCCAGCCCTCGGCGTCGATCTCCGGTCGTGTCTTCAACGACGCGAACGGCAACGGCGTCGACAACGCCGAGGCCGGCCTGTTGCGGACGTGCAACTCTAATCCGGCGCGACCGCGTCGACTCACCACGAGTTCGAGCCGAACGGCTCGTACTCCTTCCCCAACAAGCGAGTCGGCGCGACATACAGGGTTGTGTGGTCGGCCTCGGGCTGGCAGCAGACCGCTCCAACGAGCGGCCAACTGCACCGGGGTGGCGAGTCGTCCGTCGGCTTCTCGGGGACGCTCCGAACGCCGGCGCGAGCAATCTCGCCTTCGGCCTCCAGCAGGCGGGCGGGATCAGCGGTCGTGTCTTCAACGACGCGAACGGGAACAACGCCGATGACGGCGAGGCCGGTCTGAGCGGTAGGACGGTCAACCTTACCTCGGCTCGGCGACCTCCCCACTGCGACAGCGACAAGCGGCGCGAACGGCTCGTAGTCCGCTACCGGTCTCACCGCCGGGACGTACCGCGTGTGCGCCATCGCCGGGGCTGGGTAGTCCAGACGGCGCCCAACCTCTGAACGCGATCTGCACCGGCACCGGAGAGGGCTCGAGCGGCGTCTCGGTGACGCTCGCGAGCCGGCGGCTCGGTAGCGCGAGCTTCGGCTTCTACGAGACGGCCACGCTCAGCGGCACGGTCAAGAACGAGGCGGACTCTTCGGGCTTGCCCGGACCGTCAACCTCTACCTGGACGGCGCACACCGCGGTCACCGCGACCTCCAGCCGAACAGCGGAGCGTACTCGTTCCCGGGGCTCGGGTCGGCCCGCCGTACAGGGTCTGCGTCGTCCCGACGAGCGGCTGGCGGCAGACTGCACCGACCGGGACGGCCGACTGCAGGGCGGCGAAGGCGCCGGTCGGCGCGACCGGCACCGTCGCAGAGCGGCGGCTCGACCGGAGTGAGCTTCCGGCTCGGGCCCTCGCCTCGATCTCCGGCCGCGTGTTCTCCGACGTCAACGCCAACGGCAATGACGACACGGAGCCGGTCTGCCCAGCTCGGTCAGCCCTGTTCGCGAGCGGTGTCCCGGTCGGTGACCCGATCCAGACCGCCCCGGACGGCTCGTTCACCTTCTCGAACGTCCGTGTGGGTCGGGCTTACAGGGTATGCGCCGCGTATCCGACGGGTACCTGGCGGCCAGACCGCCCCGGCCGCGGGTACTCATGTGGACTGCCGTACGCACCCAGGCGCAGGGGTCACGCTCGGCATCAGCCGGTGTCACCGGTCTGGCGTTCGGCTTCATGCAACAGGCCACCATCTCCGGCGTCATTTTCAACGACGCGGACGGCAGCGGCACGAAGGGTGCCGGCGAGGCCGGGATCTCGGGCCGGAACGTGTTCCTCTACACGGGCAGCAACCCGTCCCCGACGCAAGTGACGACGGACGGCCAGGGAGGGTTCACGTTCGGTGCGCAGGACATCGGCACGACGTACAGGGTCTGCGCGGCCGGCGCGGACGGCCAGGCGCAGACCTACCCGAAGAGCACCACGCACGGACAGCGCGACCGTGCATCGGCCCGACGGAGACGGACACGGGCTGGGGCTTCACCCTCACGACGCGCGGGCGCGCCAGCCTCGGCTTCGGTTCGGTCGCCGCGATCGCCGGGAAGTGCCTCGAGCCGTTCGGCGTCGAGGGATACCAGGTGCAGCTGGCGCCGGAGAACGACCCGTGCGTCAAGGCGTTCATCATCAAGTACGAGGACACGGACGCGACGAGCGGCGGCATCGCCAGCCTGCAGCCGGTGGCAGGGCAAGGGACGTACGCGATGGTCGAGAAGATCACGTGGACGATCCCTGCGAACGGGAAGCAGTTCAACATCAAGTACGACGACGTCCTCCCGTACCTGAGCAGCGAGCTGGCTCCGATGCTCTACTGCAAGCTGGATCCGCGCGACGGAACGGAGTTCGGTCTCAACGCGCTGTACTACGCATCCGGGCAGCCCGGAGCGGTGATCCCGGACTACCCGACGCAGACGTCGTGCATCATCAACGAGGAGGCGTCGACGAACAACAAGAAGTACGTCGTCTACATCTACTCGTCGATCGACGGGTTCCGCAGCACGGGTGATCTAGTCGGCAAGTCCGAGGAGCTGCGCGAGGCGCTCGACCTCGCGCAGCTCCTCGGGCGCCGGCTGTCCGCCTCGGCGGCGGACGATCTCGAGCTGATCCTGACGGGCGAGGAGCTGCTCGTAGAGGAGTCCCTGGCGCTCCGCCTCGGCGAGCGCCGCGGCGAGCTGCGTCTCGGCCTCGTCGTCGCGGCCGAGGGCGAGCAGGCAGGCGGCTCGGGCCCGGGCGGTCGGCGCCGCGAAGTACGCCGCCTCCTCGCCCGCCGCGCCGGCCGAGCTCTCGAGCTGCTCGAGGCCACGGGCCGGGTCGCCGCCGACGCGCCTGCGCGTGCGCGAAGTGGATCGTCGCGTCGAGGGCGATGCCGGGGTGGCCGAGGTCCGACGCGTCGTCGACGATGCGCTCGAGCTCGGTCAGGGCCCGCTCGACGTCGCCGCGGGCGAGATGGACGCGCGCGAGCTGCGTGTCCGCGAAGAGCGCGAACGGCGCGAATCCCGACGCCCGCAGCGTCCGGCGGGCGTCGACGAGCACCTCCTCTGCCTCCTCGAGCCGGCCGAGGCTGACGAGCGCCTCGCCGAGGTTCGCTCCCGCGATCGCGACGTGCTGGAGGTCGCCGGCCGCCCGGCAGCTCTCCTGGGCGTCGCGGTAGAGGGTGACCGCCTCGACCCAGCGGCCGTCCGAGTAGGCCTGGACGCCGAGGTTGAGCTGCGTGATGCCGGCCCAGCGCAGGTCGCCCATCTGCTGGTGGATCGCGAGCGCCTTGCGCTCGTTCACGGCCTTCTCGGGCTCGCCGAGGAGCTGGTAGGAGCCGTCGAGCGCCGTGTAGGCCCGGGCCATCGCAGGGAGCTCGTCGACGCGTTGTGCGTCGTCGAGCGCCCGATGCGCGAGCGCGATCGCCTCCCGTGGGTGGCCCTGGAGCCACCGCACCTCGCTGCGCATGGCGAGCAACGTCGCGCGGGCCCCGATCGCCTCCTTCGACGTGCCCGACTCGACGAGACGCAGGCCGGCGCTCGTCTCGCGGAGCGCGGAGGCGTAGGCCCCGGTGCGCACCCGTGCGCGCGTCCTGAGCGCCTGAACCTTGGCCCGCTCGACCGGGTCATCGGGCAGCAGTCGGGTCGCCCGCCTGAACGCCGCGAACGACCTGTCGAACAGACCGGCAGCCTCGAGCACCGAGCCGAGCGCGACCCAGGCGTCGGCGCGCTCGCGATCCTCGAGGCCGCGCACGCGGGTTCCGGCGCGCAGCGCGCGCTCGTAGAAACGGCCGGCCTCGACGTTCGCGTAGATCGCCCGCGCCCGGTCGCCGGCGAGCCGGCAGTAGCGCCAGGCCTCGGCGTAGCGCTGCGCCTCGGAGTAGTGGAGCGCGAGCGCGCCGACCTCCTCCTCGCCGTAGGTCGCCTCGATCGCCTCGGCGGCGCGGCCGTGGAGCACGCGGCGGCGCCGGAACGGCAGCCCTTCGTACGCGGCGTCGCGGATCAGCGTGTTCCGGAAGCGGAGCTCGCCGGCACGGCATCGAGCTCGACGAGGTCGCCGAGTCGCTGCCACACTTCGTCGTCGAGCTCGACGTCGTCCTGGAGGGCGGCGGCGAGCAGCAGACGGGTCGAAGCTCGTCCCGAGCACGGCGGCGTAGCGCAGGACGGTCCGGTCGGCGGGCGCCAGCCGGTCGATGTCGGCGGCCACGACCGCCTCGACCGAGTCGGGCAGCGCCTCCACCGAGCCGGTCTCCCGCACGACGTCGAGCAGCTCGAAGAGGAAGAGCGGGCTTCCTCCCGCGCGGCGCGCGATCTCCTCGACGACGTGGTGCGGCAGCGGGTCGTCCTCCGTGACGGCGTTGACCATGTCGATCGCCGCCTGCAGGGTCAGGGGAGCGAGCGTGAAGGCGAGCGAGTTGAGGTCGTCGCTCTCGTCGGCGTCGAAGAGGCTGCCCGTGCCGTCGTGGGTGACGAACAGCACCTGCTTGCGCTCGATCCCGGCCCGCGCCAGCCGGCGCAGCAGGTCGCGGCTCGACTCGTCCATGTGCTGGGCGTCCTCGACGACGAGCATCGTCGTCGTGCCGGCGAGGCTCGTGTAGAGGAAGCGCATCATCACGTCGGCGAGGCGCTCGGGGATGAAGCGATCGTCGAGCGCCTTGGTCTCCGGCGTGTGCGGGATGCTCACGCCGAGGAGCACGCCGAAGAGCGGCACCCACGGGACGATGCTCGCGTCGACGTTCTGCGCGGCCATGCGCAGGCGCTGCGCGACGGCGTCCGCGCTGTCGGTGGGGGAGAGGCCCAGCACGGCGCGGAACGGCGCGCGGAGCGGGAAGTACGGGGTCGAGGACTCGTACTCCTCGCAGCGGGTGTGGAAGACGAAGACGTCGCCCGCCCGCGAGATCAGGTCCTGCAGCAGCCGGGTCTTGCCGAGCCCGGGACCGCCCGAGAGGTCGACGATCGAGCCCTTCGACTGTCGCGCGTCCTCGACGACGCGCAGGAGCGCCTCGAGCTCGCGCTCCCGGCCGACGAACGGCGTCTCGCGCAGCTCGGCCTCGCGCTGGCCGATCACAGGCCCGACGATCGACGCGCGGATCGGCTCGGACTTCCCCTTCGCGGCGAACGGCTCGATCGGCGTCGTCTCGAAGGCGGTGCGCGAGCGCTCGAGCACGATCTCGGTGGCGAGCACCTGGCCCGCCTCGGCCTTGCTCATCACCCGGGCGGCGGTGTTGATCGCGTCGCCGAAGACGCGGTACGAGCGGCGGTAGGTCGGGCCCGAAGTCGCCCGTGAAGACGCGGCCGGTGTTGACGCCGATCCGCATCGTCGATCTCGCCCGGCGTCTCCATGATCTCCCGCAGCGCGCGGAGCATCCGCTCCTCGTCGTGGCCGGTCGTGGAGGGCGCGCCTGCGGTGAGCAGCGCCTTCACGCTCGACTTGCCGATGTCCGACTCGTAGAACGGCACCTCGTAGTGGAGCGCGACCTCCTGGATCGTGCGGATGCGCTCGTCCAGCGCCTGCGCCAGCCCGTCCATCCCGAGCCGCTCGAGCTGCGCGTCGGTGTCCATCATGTCGATGAACGCGGCGGTGATCGTGCGGTGCTCGGGCTCGGTCCTCTCGAGCATCACGTGTGAGCGCACGGCGAGCGGCATGCAGAGCGGAAGATCCAGTCGGCTCACGTCCCCGACGTCGGGTGCGCGCTGCACGCCGACCCCGGGTGAGGCAGCGAGCAGCAGCGACTCCTCCTTGGGAGGTCCGACCAGGGCGGGGTCGATGCGGGCGGCGAGCTCCGGGCTGATCGAGATCTCGCCGGCGTCGGCGATCGCCTCCATCGTCACCGTGCGCGTCGCGTCGGGGCCGGCGATCAGCAGCTCCCGGTGGACGCTTCCGGTGAGGAAGAACTGGAAGGTGCCCGTGTGGATGCCGATCGACATGCGCAGCACGATCGTCGAGCCCCCTGCCCGCAGCCGACCGACCCGGTCGAGCGTCTTCTGCATCTCCCAGCAGGCGTGGCAGGCGCGGTTCTCGTGGTCGGGGCCGTCGAAGAGCAGGAGCAGGGCGTCGCCGCCCCACTTGAGGAGACCGGCGCCGTCGTCGTAGGCGGTGTCGAGCAGCGCGATGAAGACGTCGTTGAGCGTGTCGCGCATCAGCTCGGCGCCGATCTTCCCCTGGCGTGCGAGCCGCTCCGACAGGGCGGTGAAGCCCGAGATGTCGACGAACGCCATCGACCCCTCGACCTCGCGATGCAGCGCGGTCGGGTCCTCGCGGAGCCAGTTGATCACGAGCCGCGGCACGTACGGCCGCAGCTTCTCGTTCGCGCGCGCGCGGTCTGCGGGCTTCTCGGGCACCGGGAGGGCGACCATGCCACGAGTCTACGCCCCCTCGGGGCGCACCAATACGCCGTCGAGGAGCGCCGAGCAGGGGAGCTGCCCGGCGGCTTCGGAGGCGCCCACGCGTGACGAGGAGGGCAGGTACCGTCGAGGTGTCAGCCATCTTTCGGAGGAGCGACCCGTGACCACCACCGACACCGTCTCTGCCGCAGCCCACCTGCTCGACCGTCTGGGCGTCGATCCCGCGCTCGTCACCGCGGGCGACCTCGTCGTGAGGACGCCGATCACCGGTGAGGAGATCGGCCGCGTCGCGCGCACCGACGAGGCCGCGACCGACGCTGCGATCGCTCGGTCTGTCGCCGCGTTCGCCGCCTGGCGTGAGGTGCCGGGGCCGCGGCGAGGCGAGCTCGTCCGCCTGCTCGGCGAGGAGCTGCGCCGCGAGAAGGACGCGCTCGGCGCGCTCGTCACCCTCGAGGTCGGGAAGATCGCGCAGGAGGGGCTCGGCGAGGTGCAGGAGATGATCGACATCTGCGACTTCGCGGTCGGTCTCTCGCGGCAGCTCTACGGGCGCTCGATCGCCTCGGAGCGCCCGGGGCACAGGCTCACCGAGACGTGGCATCCGCTCGGCCCCGTGGCCGTCGTGAGCGCGTTCAACTTCCCCGTCGCGGTGTGGAGCTGGAACGCCGCGCTCGCGCTCGTCTGCGGCGATCCGGTGATCTGGAAGCCCTCCGAGCGCACGCCGCTCACGGCGATCGCGACGACGGCGCTGCTCGCGCGGGCCGCAGAGCGGTTCGGCGAGGTTCCGGAAGGGCTCTTCGAGCTCGTGCTCGGCGGAGCCGACCGGGCGGTGCAGCTCGCGGACGACGAGCGCATCCCGCTCGTCTCCGCCACGGGCTCGACCCTGATGGGCAAGGCCCTCGCACCCCGCGTCGCCGCCCGGCTCGGCCGCTCCCTGCTCGAGCTCGGCGGCAACAACGCCGCGATCGTCGCGCCGAGCGCCGACCTCGAGCTGGTGGTGCGCGGCGTCCTCTTCTCGGCTGTCGGCACGGCGGGGCAGCGCTGCACCAGCCTGCGCCGGCTGATCGTCCACGAGTCGATCGCCGATGCGCTCGTCGAGCGGCTCGCCGCCGCCTACGCGAGCGTTCCGATCGGCGACCCGCGCGAGCAGGGCACGCTCGTCGGCCCGCTCGTGACCCGCGAGTCGTTCGAGCGGATGGAGGCCGCGATCGCGCCGCGCGACCGCCGACGGCGGCGAGGTCGTGGTGGGCGGCGGGCGTGCTCTGGCCGACCGCCACCCGGATGCCTGGTACGCGGAGCCGACGATCGTCCGCATGCCTGCCCAGACCGACGTCGTCCGGGACGAGACGTTCGCGCCGATCCTCTACGTCCTCACCTACGCCGGTGATCTCGACGGGGCCGTCGCGCTGCAGAACGGCGTGCCACAGGGGCTTGCGTCGTCGATCTTCACCACCGACCTGCTCGAGGCCGAGCGGTTCCTGGCGGTCGCCGGGTCGGACTGCGGCATCGCCAACGTCAACATCGGCCCGAGCGGCGCCGAGATCGGCGGCGCGTTCGGCGGGGAGAAGGAGACGGGCGGGGGCCGTGAGTCGGGCTCGGACTCGTGGAAGGCGTACATGCGACGCCAGACCGCGACCGTCAACTACACGAGCGACCTCCCGCTCGCGCAGGGCATCGTCTTCGAGGCCTAGCTTGCTTGCGAGCGTGTGCCCCGCAGGAGCGGGGCACACGCCGCAGGATCCCCGGCTCGCGCCGGACGCGGGGCAGATCCCTGAAGTCCTCGCTGCGGCGTGGCAGCGCGTGGAGCGGGGCCACGCCGCAGGTATCCCTGGGCCCGGCTGGCAGCCGGGCGCAGGGCGCTGTCGCGTCGCGCTGCTGCGTGGGGTCTGGCGCCGGCGAAGCCGGAGCCTGACCCCTGAGGTGCGTGGCCGAGGTTGCGCGTCGTTGGGCGTCAGGCCGGTCCGGCCTGCGGCCGGGCGTCAGACTCCCGGACGTCCTTGCCGCCAGGCGGCAGCTTCAGCCGCGCCCGTCGGCTGCGACCGCCGCGACCGGCCGGATCGCGAGGCCGCCGCGCACGCGGTGCGCGGTGAGGTAGCGGATCCCCGCGGGGCCGGCGACGATGCCGCGCCGGGCGCCCTTCGGGATCACCGTCGCGTGCCCCGAGCGGAGGGTGGTCTCCTCGCCGTCGACGGTCAGGACGCCGCCGCCGGACACGACCACGAGCAGGACGTCGCGCTCGTCGTTGACGTGCTCGGACACGCGGTCGCCCGGGCTCCCAGGCGAGCAGTGTGGCGTTGAGGTCGTCGGTCGCGGTGCCCCAGAGAGGCCCGTGACCGTCGAGCTCGAGCAGGTCGACGACGTCCACTCCCGCACGGTAGCCGTCCGGATGCCTGCGTACCCTCTCCCCGTGAAAGTCCTCGGCATCGACCCAGGGACGGCTGCATGCGGCTACGGGATCGTCCAGGCGCTCGACGGGCGCGTCAGGCAGGTCACAGGCGGGTGCTGGCGCACCAGCCCGCGGGACCGCCCCGAGGCGCGCCTGCTGACGATCTACGCCGGGGTGACCGCCCTCATCGAGGAGCACGGTCCGGAGGCGGTAGCGCTCGAGGAGTCGTTCGTCGGCGCCGACGCCCGCATCGCGCTCTTCGTCGGGCAGGCGCGCGGCGCCGCGCTCGTCGCGGCCGCGAACGCCGGCCTGCCCTGCACGGAGTACGCGCCGTCCAAGGTCAAGCAGGCGGTCTGCGGGTACGGACGCGCCGACAAGGCCCAGGTGCAGAAGATGGTGCGGACGATCCTCTCGCTCCGGACCGAGCCGACGACCTCGCACGAGGCCGACGCGCTCGCCGTCGCGATCTGTCACGCCCTCCTGCCGCCGCTCGCACGGCTCGCCTCGTGATGGGCTGCGCGACCATGTCGCTGCGGGCGGCTCCGGCTCGGCCCACACGCGTTCCGGTGCGAGCTCCCGACCCGATCGGCGACGTCGACGGCGCGAGGCTCGCGTGATCTCACGGCTGCGCGGCACGCCGGTCGGTCGCTCCGCGGAGGGGATCGTGCTCGACGTCGGTGGCGTGGGGTACCTCGTTGCGGCGACGCCGGGAGTCCTGCGCCGCGCGGAGGGCGGGGGAGAGATCGTCGTCGAGACCTACCTCGTCGTGCGCGAGGACGCGCTCCAGCTCTACGGGTTCGTGGACGCGGGCGAGCGCGAGCTCTTCACACAGCTCCTCGGCGTCACCGGCATCGGCCCCAAGGTCGCCCTCGCGGTCGTCTCCGGCTCGCCCGCCGCCGATCTGCGCCGTGCGATCGCGCTCGGCGACCACGCACGCTTCCAGGCGATCCCGGGGATCGGGAAGAAGACGGCGGAGCGGATCGTGCTCGAGCTGAAGGAGAAGATCGGCGGCGAGTCCGAGATCACGATCTCGTCGGCCGCAGGGACGTCGTCGCACCTCGTCGCCCGCGAGGCGCTCGTCGAGCTCGGCTACACCGTGGTCGAGGCCGAGCAGGCGCTCGCGACCGTCGACCCCGAGCTCCCGGCCGAGGAGCGCATCCGCCTCGCCCTCCGCGGCGGCTAGCTCTCAGCCGGCGGTCGCGAGGTCCGGTGCTCTTCGGAGGGGTGGCGGCGAAGCCGACACCCCAGCCGGTGTGACGCGTACGCTTGTTCGTCGTGGGCGATCGCCTGACCACTCCCGTGCTCGACCCGATCGACGACGAGCTCGAGCGCTCGCTGCGGCCGCGCCGGCTCGACGACTTCGTCGGCCAGGAGCGGATCAAGGAGCAGCTCGGGATCGCGCTCGACGCGACCAAGGCGCGCGGTGAGGCGCTCGACCACGTGCTGCTGGTCGGCCCGCCGGGGCTGGGGAAGACGACGCTCGCGCAGATCGTCCGCGAGGAGCTGGGGGTCGGCATCCGCGCGGTCGCCGGCCCGGCGCTCGAGCGCAAGGGCGACATGGCCGCGATCCTCACGAACCTCGAGCCGCACGACGTGCTCTTCGTCGACGAGATCCACCGGATCAACCGCTCGATCGAGGAGATCCTCTACCCGGCGCTCGAGGACTTCCGGCTCGACATCATCGTCGGCCAGGGCCCTGCGGCGCGGACGCTGACGATCGACCTGCCGCACTTCACGATGATCGGCGCCACGACACGCACCGGTCTCCTCACGACCCCGATGCGCGACCGCTTCGGGCTCACGTTCCGCCTCGGGTACTACGACGCCGCCCAGCTCGGCTCGATCGTGCGTCGCTCGGCGGGGATCCTGGGCGCTCCGATCGACGACGACGCGGCGGACGAGATCGCACGGCGCTCGCGCGGGACGCCCCGGATCGCGAACAGGATCCTTCGGCGCGTCCGGGACGTCGCCGAGGTCAGGCACGACGGCTCGATCTCCGCGGGCGTGGCGCGTGAGGCTCTGACGCTGATGGAGGTCGACGGCGAGGGGCTCGAGCGCACCGACCGTGAGCTGCTCGAGGCGATCGCGTTCAAGTTCGGCGGCGGCCCCGTGGGGCTCTCGACGCTCGCCGTGGCGCTCGGGGAGGAGCAGGACACCATCGAGGACGTCTACGAGCCGTACCTCCTCCAGCTCGGGTTCCTCCAGCGCACGCCACGGGGCCGCGTGATCACCGCGCTCGGCAGGGAGCACGTCGGGGCTCCTCCGGCGGGTGGCGGCCCGGAGGGCCTCTTCTGAGCTCGCTGATCTGGACGCCGGGGGCGGCCGGGCCGCTCGACGAGCTGGTGAAGCGGCTCCTGCGGATCGTCGAGCGGTTCCAGGAGGAGCACGGGCTCGAATCGGCGGAGGTCGAGGTGGAGCTCTTCGACGGTGCGCGTCACCGTCTGGCGTCGATCACGGCGGAGCCCGGGTTCGGGTTCCTGAGCCTCGTGCCCGTGCCGGACGTCGACGAGAGCCCGCGGGTGCTGGTAGTCCCCGTCGGTGCGTTGCGGGTGTTCGAGATCTCGGAGCCCGACCCCGACCGGCCCTTCGGCTTCACCGCGGGGCCGGACGGCGAGAGCTAGCGACGGCTCGGCTCAGCCGGGTCCGCGGTACTGGACATCGAGCCACGAAGGCGTCGGCGCCAGCTCGAGCAGCGCCCGTCCGCCGCGTGGCTCCGCGTAGCCGAACTCGCCGTTCGTCTCGTCCCAGCTCACCTCGAGCAGCCCTTCCTTGACGCGATGGTCGAGGTAGGCGCCGCGGAAGACGAGCTTGCGGAGCCAGTAGACGAGCGATTCGCCGTCCACGAGGGCGACGCGCTCCCAGCTGCGGACGAGATACGCGCCGAGCGGGCTGCGCGGGTGCTCGATCCTCCCGTCGGCTGCCAGCTCGACGAGGTCGTCGACCTCGTCGTCGTCGACGTCGTTGGTCGGGATCAGCTCGAGGCGCACGGCGGCCGCCGTGACGCGCTCGGCGAAGTCGCGGGTGCCGAAGGCGTAGCGGTAGCCCAGGAACTCGAGGGTGACGTCGTCACCGGAGACGTAGTTGGCTTCGCCCTCGACCATGCCCTCAGGCTAGCCTGAGCCCGTGACGAGGGATCGCAGGGTGCTGGTCGGAGCGGTCGTCGCCGTGCTCCTCGTGTGGCTCGTCGGCGCCGCGGTGACGACCTACGACCTGGGGCAGATGGCGTTTCTCGCCCCGATCGCGGTGCTCGTCGTCGGGTGCGACCGTCGGCGTCGTCCTCCTCTGGGTGAAGATCGTGCTGCAGGCCGTTCGCGCCCGCCGCTCCTGACGTCCGACTCTGCCCGTACCTTCGACAGGGATGCAGGAGGGACGCTGGGAGATCGGGCCGGTCGACTGGCAGGCCGTCCGCGAGCTGCGCGAGGCGCTCGGCGTCAGCGACGTGGCTGCGACCGTGCTGGTGCGCCGCGGGCTCGCCGATCCGGCCACCGCGCAGTCGTTCCTCGACGCTGCGATGCCGGATCACGACCCGCTCCTGCTCGGGGACATGGCCGGCGCGGTCGAGGCGATCCGCTCGGCGATCGACCGCGGCGCGACGATCTGCGTGCACGGCGACTACGACGTCGACGGGATCTGCGCGACCGCAGTCGCGGTGCTGACGCTGCGGGAGCTCGGCGCCGACGTGACCTGGCACCTCCCGAGCCGGTTCGAGGAGGGGTACGGCCTCGCGACCGACACCGTGGAGCGCCTCGCGGCCGAGGGCGTCGGGCTGATCCTCACGGTCGACTGCGGGATCACCGCCGTCGCAGAGGTGGCGCGCGCGCGGGAGCTCGGCGTCGACGTCGTCGTCACGGACCACCACCGCGCGGGTGAGACGCTTCCGGACTGCCCGGTCGTCGCGACACGCACGTCGGACTATCCGTTCCCCGAGCTCGCGCGGGACAGGCGTCGCGCACAAGCTCGCCCAGGCGCTCCTCGGCCCCGGGCATCCGCAGCTGGCCCGGCAGCTCGACCTCGTCGCGCTCGCGACGATCGCAGACGTCGTGCCGCTGGTCGACGAGAATCGCGCGCTCGCCGCGGCCGGCCTCCGGGCGCTCGCACGCACGACCCGGCCCGGGCTGCGCGCGCTGATGCGCTCGGCGCGCGTCGACCCGGCGGCCGTCGACGCGACCGCGGTGGGCTTCAGGCTCGCGCCGCGCATCAACGCGGCAGGGCGGATGGGGCGGCCCGACGTCGCGCTCGACCTGATCCTCTGCGACGACCAGCGCGAGGCCGACCAGCTCGCGCGCCGACTCGAGGAGCTGAACCGGGAGCGCCAGGCCGTCGAGGAGCGGATCCTCCGCGACGCGGTCGCGACCGTCGAGGCGTGGCCGGCCGAGCGCCAGGCGCACCGCGCCTACGTCGTCTGGGGCGAGGAGTGGCACGAGGGCGTGATCGGCATCGTCGCCTCGCGGCTGGTCGAGCGCTTCTCACGCCCCGTCGTGCTCGTCGCACGCAGCCGTGACGGGTGGAAGGGCTCCGGCCGCTCGATCGGGTCGTTCGACCTCCATGCCGGGCTCGCGGCGTGCGCCGCGCACCTCGAGCGCTACGGCGGGCATCGCGCCGCGGCGGGGCTCTCGATCCGACACGAGCAGCTGGAGCCGTTCGCGGCCGCGTTCGCCGCCCACGCGGACGGCCGTGCTCGACGAGGCCGAGCTCGAGCCGGTCACGCGCGTCGACGCGGTCGTCCCGGCGACCGCCCTCACGCTCGGGCTCGCGCAGGAGCTCGCGCGGCTCGCGCCGTTCGGCCTCGGGAATCCCGAGCCGACGCTGCTCACGGCGGCCGTCGAGCCGGTCGACGCCGCGACGGTGGGGGAGGGCAAGCACCTCCGCTTCCGCGTGCGCCAGCACGGGCGCGACGGCGGGAGCGGCGATCGCGTTCGGGCTCGGGCCCGAGCTCGAGCGGCTCCGTCGCGAAGGGCGGTACGACGTCGCGTTCAGGCTCAAGGAGAACCACTGGAACGGGACGGTCGCTCCCGCAGCTCGTCGTCCGTCGCGTGTTCGACGCGCCCGAGGGCTACGAGGAGCTCAGGGAGCGCCTCGGCGGCGCTCTGGCGGGCCGGAGAGAGCGCCTGGTCGCCGGAGGCGCAGGCGGTCTTCGCCGAGCTCGACCTCGCGGACGCGGCGGCGGGCAGGCAGCTGCTCGAGTCGCCGACGTTTCGCGCGCTGCTCGCTGCGGCGGGCGAGAGCCTGCCGCTCGCGGCCTGACGCACGGCGCTCGGGCTCGCGTCAGCGACGCGTGACGTCGTTCAGGGCGGCGAGCAGCCGTCGGATCCGGCGGCGCTCGAGATAGCCGCGGAGCAGTGCCATGCCGCGGGTTTCGGCGCCCGCCCTCACCGTCCTCTCCCCCGGACGGGGGAGGGCCGGCGAGATCGATCCGTAGACTTCGAGCATGTCCCTCGTCGAGTCCCAGCGCGATCACGAGAGCCTGGTCGAGGAGCTGCTGGCCAGCATCGAGACGTACAACCCGGGCGTCGACCGCGATCTGATCCGCCGGGCGTTCGAGGTCGCCGCCGAGCACCACGCCGACCAGGGGCGCCGGTCGGGCGAGGAGTTCATCCTCCACCCTGGGGCGTCGCGAAGATCTGCGCCGGGCTGCGCCTCGACAGCAGACCATCGCGCCGCGCTGCTGCACGACACCGTCGAGGACACCGACGCGGGTCTCGAGGAGCTCAAGGCCGAGTTCGGCGAGGAGATCGCCCACCTCGTCGACGGCGTCACGAAGCTGACGGGCATCCCGTTCTCGAGCCGCGACGAGGCCCAGGCCGAGAACTACCGCAAGATGATGGTCGCGATGGCCCCGGACGTCCGGGTCATCCTGATCAAGCTCGCCGACCGCCTGCACAACATGCGCACGATCGGTACCTCGGCCGGCAGAAGCAGATGGAGAAGGCGAAGGAGACGCTCGAGATCTACGCGCCGCTCGCCCACCGGCTCGGCATCCACGCGATCAAGTGGGAGCTCGAGGACCTCGCCTTCCAGATCCTCCACCCGCGCAAGTACGACGAGATCAAGGCGCTGGTCGCCGAGCAGCGCGCCGAGCGCGAGGAGCACGTCGAGAAGGCCGCGACGATCCTCGCCCTGGAGCTCGAGAAGGCGGGCATCCCGGCCGAGATCGCCGGCCGCGCGAAGCACTTCTACTCGATCTACTCGAAGATGACGAAGAAGGGCCGCGAGTTCAACGAGATCTACGACCTCACCGCGATGCGCGTGATCGTCGAGCGCTCCGGGGAGGAGGGCAGACTGCTACGGCGCGGTCGGGATGATCCACTCGCTCTGGAAGCCGCTGCCCGGGCGGTTCAAGGACTTCATCGCGATGCCGAAGCTCAACCTGTACCAGTCGCTGCACACGACGGTGATCGGCCCGAGGGCACGCCGCTCGAGATCCAGGTCCGCACGCGCGAGATGCACGAGATGGCCGAGTTCGGCGTCGCCGCGCACTGGCTCTACAAGCGCGGCCGCCAGGCGCAAGGCCGACGACGAGTGGCTGGCCTGGCTGCGCACGCTCATGGACTGGCAGGGGGACGACCAGGATCCCGCCGAGTTCATGCGGACCCTCCGCACGACCTCTTCGACGACGAGGTCTTCGTCTTCACGCCCAAGGGCGAGGTGAAGACGCTCGCCGCCGGCGCGACGCCGCTCGACTTCGCCTACGCGGTCCACACGGACGTCGGCCACCGATGCGTCGGCGCGAAGGTCAACGGGAAGATCGTGCCGCTGCACTACAAGCTCAACACCGGCGAGTTCGTCGAGATCCTCACGTCGAAGTCGGGGCGCGGGCCGTCGCGCGACTGGCTGTCCGTCGCAGCCACCTCGCGCGCCCGCAACAAGATCCGGCAGTGGTTCCAGCGCGAGACGAAGGGCGAGACGGAGCAGAAGGGCCGCGACGCGCTCGATCAGGCCCTGAAGGCGCAGAGCCTGCCGTACCGCAAGCTGCAGGGCTCGACCGTGCTCGCGCACGTGATCCGCGAGCTCGGGTTCCGGAAGGCGGAGGACTTCTACCTGGCCCTCGGCTGGGGGAAGATCGGCGCCGGGCACGTCGTCAACAAGGTCCTGCAGCGCCTCAAGACCGAGGAGGTCGCGCACGAGCCGATCGTGACCCTGAAGCCCGCGCAGCGGAGGCGCACGGTCACCGGTGACTCGCTCGGCGTCGTCGTCCAGGGCGTCGACGACGTGCTCGTGCGCCTCGCGAAGTGCTGCACGCCCGTTCCCGGCGACGAGATCGTCGGCTACATCTCGCTCGGGCGCGGCATCACGATCCACCGCGCCGACTGCCCGAACGCGAAGGCGCTCATGCGCAACCCCGAGCGGTTCACGCCCGTCGAGTGGGAGGGGAGCGAGACCACCGCGAGCTTCCGGGTGCAGGTCGCCGTCGAGGCCTGGGATCGCGCGCGCCTCCTGGAGGACGTCGCGCGGACGTTCTCCGAGCACGGCGCGAACATCGTCGCGTACGGCGGGACGGTCAACGACGGGATGGCCAAGAACTGGTACACGGCGGAGCTCGGCGACGTGAAGGATCTGCGCTCGCTCCTCATCGCGCTCCGCAATCTCGAGGCGGTCTTCGACGCCTACCGGATGACGCCCGGCGGCTGAGGCGCGCTGAGAGCACGCGGCGTCGGCCAGGTGGGCGTCGGCCACCGGAGGTGGCCGCTTCAGGGATTGTCGCGGTCGGGGATCCGCTTCTGCGGATTTCCGACCTGCGGGGAGGCCCAGGGTTGTCGCGGTCGGGGATCCGCTTCTGCGGATTCCCAACCTGCGGGGAAGCTCCGCCTACAGGCGGTCGTGGATCGAGGCGAGATCCGCGTCCTTGCGCGCCCACTCGCCGAAGCGCGCATCGAGCGCGATCGCCCTGCGCGCGTGGTCGAGGGCGATGTCGGGCTCGCCGGCGAGGGCGTTCCAGCAGGCGAGGGAGTACTCGACACCCGCGTTGTCGGGGTGGGCTCCGCAGCGGCAGCGAGCTCTGCCAGCGCGGCCTCGTGGTCGCCGGAGGGCCGGAACCGCTCGACCGCGAAGTACGCCTCCCAGGCCGACGGCGCGTACGCCTGGCCGGGCTTGCCCCCGATCGCGAGGACGGTCGTGCCGGCCTGCTCGGCGGTGGCCTCGCGTTGCACCGACGGGTCGCGAACGAAGACGACGGTGCCCGCGGGCGCGTCGAGCGTCTCTTCGCCGAGGACGAAGGTCGCCCTGCCGGAGAGCACGACGTACACCTCCTCGTGGCCGAGGTCGGCCTCCGTGTGGCGCTCGACGACGTGGTCGCCGGGCGCATCTGCCGTGTAGGCGTTGATGCCGAACGCCTCGACGCCGAGCGTCCGGCGCAGCGCGCGCCAGCTCACGCCGGCGACCTCGATCGGCTCGATCTCCTCGATGCGGACGCTCTGCCACGACCCGTGCGTCATGCGCCCAGCATAGGGGTCGCCCCAACACCGTCGCAACGCTGCGCTTACCGCTCGCTTACAGGTCGCAGGCACCGTGATGACGCGGCCATTCGGCTGCCATTCACGACTCGAGAGGATTCAGGAGAACATGCGAACGGGATGGAAGGTCGGCATCGTCATGGCTGTCGTCGCGCTGATCGGCGCAGGCGTCGTCGCAGGAGTCGCCCTGGCCGACGGCGGCAAGGGCACCGAGCGCGCCCGCTCCGGCGCCGAGCGCGTCGGGCGTGCCAGGGAGCAGCGGGGGAGGCGTTCTCCGCGCTGATGGCGTGCGCGACCGAGCAGGGGCTCGACGGGATCGTCGCCGACGCCCTGGACGGGAGCGTGTCGATCGACGAGGCCACCAGAGCGCTCACCGCGCTCGGAGCCTGCGAGGACGAGGCCCGCGCGCTCGTCGCTGCGATCGGCAGTGACGCCGCGCAGTCAGGCGATCTCGTTCGCGGCATCGTCGGTGATACCGCCGCGTGCCTCGACCAGAAGGGCGTGACGCTTTCGAAGCTCGCGGATGCCCTCCTCGGCGACGCCGCAGGCTCTCGCTCGCTCCAGGCCGCCGCGGAGGCGTGCCTGCCCGACCTCTCCTCGCTGACCCGCTGACGCGCTCTGGCCCGGACGGGGGACACGATCCCCCGTTCGAGCGATGGCGGCATCCCCCGAATGCGACCAGCATCCGTTCGGGGGAAGGGGGAGACCGGAGGCGCCGCCCGTCCGGGAGACCGGACGGGCGAGCCGCCCCGGCCTAGAGGGAAACGACCGTCGAAGGGCCGGAGCGCATCCGGCCCTTCGTCGTTCTGTCGTTTCTGGGGGCTCTGGTCTGCCCCCGGGGTTCTTCGAGGCGCGAGGACGTGCCTCTGCAGGGTCAGGGCTCGCTTCGCGACCCCAGACCCGCCGCGAACCCGAAAGGAGCGTGCCTCGGCCGGGGTGGTCGTACGTCGTCCTGGAGGGGTGGGATCTGGCGCCGCGGAGCGGAGCCCGACCCCGGCGTCTACGGCACCCAGTCCTCGCCGCCCGTGTCCCAGCCGAGCAGCACGTGCGCAGCGACGAGTCGTGCGACCTGCCCGACGAGCTCGGGCGACGACGACGCCGTCGACGCGGAGCTCGCCCACGACGGCGTCCTGGTAGAGCACCGGTGCGACCGTGCGCCGCGTGGCGTCCGCGACACCGGCATGCGGCCCCACGACGAACGCGCCCTCCTCGGCGAACGCGATCGCGACGTGGTCGACGCCGGGCTCCTCGGCCAGGATCCGGACGACCTCGCGGAGCGCCGCGTCCGCGTCCGCCGATTCCTCGAGCACCTCGGCGATCGTCTCGACGACCCTGTCGCTCAACCCGCGAGCTCCGAGCCCTCGAAGGCCTGGATCGCCGCCCGGATGTCGTCGGGGACGGGGACGGGGGTGCGTGTCTCGACGTCGATCAGCACCATCGTCTGGGAGGCAGTGACCATGAGCGCGTCGTCCGGGAGGCGGTACGCGCTGCATTCGTACGTGACGCTCGTGCGGCCGATGCGCGCGACCCGCACGAAGCACTCGAGCAGATCGTCGAAGCGGGCGGGGGCGTGGTACTCGACGTGGGACGCGCGCATCACCGGCTCGACGCCCGGGATCGTCGGGAGCGCGAGGTGGCGGTGGTACTCCGTGCGCGCATGGTCGAAGTAGGGGAGGTAACGCCCGTAGTAGACGACGCCCTGCGCGTCGGTGTCCGAGAACCAGACCCTGGTCAGGGCCGCGTACCGGAAAGGGGGTCGCCTGGAGGTCGTGCGGCCGAGCTCGAGCGGATCGCTCACGCGAGGGGCCAGCGTGCGCGGCGTGGCTCCCAGGGCCCGGGCCAGTCGGCGTACGCCTCGCGCGGCTCGTCGGTGGGGGACGCGACGGAGGCGCCGTGCCGCGCGGCGAGCTCGCTGACGGGGTAGTGGAGCTCCTCGGCCTGGGGCCGCGCGCCGATCATCAGGATCGCGCACGGGCCGTCGCCTGCGCCGACGAAGACGTGCCGCGTGCCGCCGGGGCAGTGGAAGTAGTCCCACTGGTGCAGCGTGCGCTCCTGCTCCTCGACGAGCAGCAGGCACGAGCCGTGGAGGACGAGGAAGCCCTCCTGGCCGGTCTCCTGGTGGTAGCGGCACGAGACCTGGCCGGGCTCGAGCACGTGGACGTTCGCGCCGAAGTCGGGCGAGCGGTGGTCCTCGCCCTCGAGCGGGAAGACCGTTCCCGAGGACGGATTGGCGTACGCACGCGCATCACCGAGCCCGAGGACGAACCATCCCTCCGAGGTGATCTCCCGGCCGTGCTCGCCGTCCTTCGCCGACGCCTCCGGGACGCGCCCGTCCCTCATGCGCGGATGAGCTCCAGCACCTCGTCCCGGCGGCGCTCCATGTCGTCCTCCGAGAGCGCCTCGAGGTTCAGGCGGAGCAGCGGCTCGGTGTTCGACGGGCGCACGTTGAAGTGCCAGTCGTCGAAGTCGACGGAGACGCCGTCGAGATGGGTGATCCGCGCTCCCTCGGCTGCGTAGCGCTCCTTCAGCTCCTGCAGCTTCAGCGCCACGTCGGCGACGGGGGTGTTGATCTCGCCGGTGAGGAAGTACTTGCGACGCGGTACGGCGCGAGGATCTCCGACGCCTTCGCGTTCCGGGCGGAGAGGAGCTCGAGCATCAGCAGGAACGGGACGACGCCGGTGTCTGCCTGCGCGAAGTCCCGGAAGTAGTAGTGCGCCGAGACCTCGCCGCCGAACACGGCGTCGTCTTTCCGCATCCGGTGCTTGATGAACGCGTGCCCGACGCGGTTCATCGAGCGGGATCCCGCCGGCGGCCTCGATCGTCCGCGGGACCGCCCAGCTCGCGCGGACGTCGTAGATGATCTTTCCGCCGGGCTCGCGGCCGAGCATCGTCTCGGCGAGCAGCGCAGTGACGAAGTCGCCCGGGATGAACTCGCCGGTGTCGTCGACGAAGAAGCACCGGTCGGCGTCGCCGTCGAACGCGACGCCCAGGTCGGCATCGTGCGATCGTGTCTCCCGGACGATGAACTCACGGTTCTCCGGGAGCAGCGGGTTCGGCTCGTGATTCGGGAACGAGCCGTCGGGCTCGAAGTTGCAGCGCACGACCTCGACGCCGGGCAGACGCTCGAGCACGGGCGGGAGCATCACGCCTGCCATCCCGTTGGCAGCGTCGACGACGACCCGGAGCGGCCGGAGCGCATCGGCGTCGATGAACGAGAGCACCTTCTCGACGAAGCTCGGCCACACGTCCTCCGCGCGCACGTCGCCGCGCCGTGTCACGGGGCCGAAGCCCGCCTCCGCGCGCCTCCGGATCTCGGCCAGGCCCGAGTCGCCGCCGACCGGGAGCGCCCCGCGGCGGACGATCTTCATCCCGGTGTACTCCTTCGGGTTGTGCGACGCGGTGACGCAGATGCCGCCGTCGAGCTGCAGCGACGCGACCGCGTGGTAGATCATCTCGGTGCCGACCATGCCGAGGTCGAGCACCTCGGCGCCGCCGTCGGCGGCGCCCTCGATCAGCGCAGCCGTCATCGTCGGGGCCGAGAGGCGCATGTCGCGGCCGACGGCGATCGAGCGCGGCTCGAACTCCTCGACGTAGGCGCGGCCGATGGCGTAGGCGCCTTCCTCGTCGAGCTCGGTGGGGTGGAGTCCCCGCACGTCGTAGGCCTTGAAGACCTTGGGGTTCAGCACGTCTGCATCCTAGGCGAGCGGCCCACTCGGCGCGGGTCGAGCCGGTGCCGTGGGCGAGCCGCGCGTGCGGGAGCTCTCTTGACGTGGTTGCGGCAATGCCCCACCATGCGCCGGAACTGCCTGTCACCGGTTGCGGTGGGCGAGACGAAAGGGGCGAGAGATGAGGTATCGGCTCACCGCGTTCGCGGTAGTGGTGATCGCAGCGTCGTTCGTCAGCGGCGCGGTCGGCGCGGCCCCGCAGGGTGGCGTTGCCGTCAGCCTGAGCGCCGCGCAGACGGAGTTCGGTGCATCGCAGGACGTGCTCGTCACCGTGACCGTCTCGAACCCGACGCAGCACACCATCCGCATCCTGAGGTGGTTCACACCCGTTGACGGCATCGAGGAGCCGCTCTTCGCGATCACGCGGGACGGCCACCCCGTCGCCTACCTGGGCGCCCACTACAAGCGCCCGGCGATCACGGGGAAGGACTACCTCTCGCTCAAGGCCGGCGAGAGCGTCACGAGCGTCGTCGATCTCGGGGCCTCCTACGACCTCTCGGGAACGGGGCGGTACGAGGTCGCCTATCGCGCCTCGTCCGCCTATCTCTTCGACGAGCGCGGCTCTTCGCGCCAGCTCGACGACACCCTCGTCTCGGAGAAGGTCGCCCTGAAGGTCGTCGGGCGCGCCTCGAAGGGCAAGCCGTCGCCTCCACCGCCTCCGCCGCCTTCAGGGGGCAACACCTTCACCGCGTGCACGACCGCTCAGCAGTCGGCCCTCGTCTCCGCACGCGCGCTGGCGACGACGTACGCGTCCGGCTCGCTGGGCTACCTGAACGCGGGGACGCAGGGGCCGCGCTACACCACGTGGTTCGGGGTGTACAGCGCCACGCGCTACACGACGGTCAAGACGCACTTCGGCGCGATCTCGAGCGCAATGGCGAACGCGGGGATCAGCTTCGACTGCAGCAGCAAGCAGAACGTCTACGCGTACGTCTACCCCAACCAGCCCTACAGGATCTACCTCGGCCGGGTCTACTGGACGGCGCCCGCAGGCGGCACGGACTCGCAGGCAGGCACGCTCATCCACGAGATGAGCCATTTCACGGTTGTCGCGGGAACAGACGACGTCGTCTACGGCCAGACCGGTGCGAAGAACCTCGCGATCACCAACCCGGATGCTGCCGTCACCAACGCCGACAGTCACGAGTACTTCGCGGAGAACACGCCCTCCCTGCCCTGACCCGGACGGGTCGCGCCGGTGTCGGTCGGTGAGCGCCTAGAGCTGTCCGCCTGCCGGCCCGGCCGGCCCACCGTCGCTCTCCGGCAGCTCGACGGTCGGATCGAGCAGCACGCGCCGGATGCGCTGCGAGGACGCGTCGTCGGGCGACTCCGAGACCACCGTCGCGGGCCGATCGAAGCTGCCCAGCGCCTCACGGAGCGGATCCGCGCGGAGCGTGCCCTCGCCGTAGGGGAGGTGGTGCTTCTCGTTGCGATTGGCGAAGGCGATGTCCGAGAAGTGGATGTGGAAAGGGACGCCGGCGGCGAGCACGCCGTCCACGAGCTCGAGCGCGACGCGGAACGGCTCCGCCTCGAGGAAGGCGCCGTCGCTCGTCGCGTGCATGTGCGCGAAGTCGGGCACGGGGCGCACCCAGCCGGTGCGAGCGGCGATCTCGACGCAGTCCTCGATGGAGCCGAGGTCACGGACCCGCCCCATCACCTCGACGCCGAACGGGACGGCCCTGCCCTTTGCCTCGAGGCGCTCGCGTACGAGCCCGAGCTGCTCGACGACGCTCGCGATCGCCTCGTCGCGGGAGCGGCCGAGGAGAAACCCGGGGTGGAACACGACGAGCTCGGCGCCGCAGGCGGCCGCGATGCCGGCGGAGCGATCGAGGGCCCCGAGCGCCGAGCCCCACTTGCGGCCGCTCGCCTCGAGATGCCCGACCCAGCCGAACAGCGGCGCGTGCACCGAGAGGGCCACGTCGTTGCGCGCGTGCCGCCTCGCCGAGCGCCTCGGCCCATGGATAGTCCATCCAGAACCCGCCCTCGAAGTCGATCTCGCAGGCGTCGAAGCCGGCCTGCACGACGAGCTCGATCGCCCGGTCGGGGCTCTCCCGATCGGGGATGCGGGCGACTCCCACGCGGATGCGCGCCATGGGTCGACTCTAAGGGCTCGGCGGGTGCGCGCGAGGAGGGTGGCGGAGTCCGGGGTCGCGGAGCGGGCCTTGGCCCGTGCGTTACTGGCCGCGTGGGGTGGAGGCGCGTGCGGGGGGTCAGGCTTCCGGCATGCGGCCGGACGCAGACCCCCGCGGACGTGCGTCTGACCCCGCGGACGTGCGTCTGACCCCGCCTCCACCGCGACGAGGTTGGAGGCAGGATCCGGCGCTCTCGCACGATCTCCCTGCAAACCGTGGTGTCCGTCCGGCGCAGCCCGTACGGTAGGCGACGTGCACGGCGTCAATCGCATCGACCTGCTCGAGCTCGACATCGACCTCCGGCTGACGGAGCTCTGGCGCGAGGCCGCCGACGTCTCCGAGTGGAGCCTCGAGGTCGTCTCGGCGTTCATGCGGGCCGCGTATGGCAAGGGCTACTGCGACGCGCTCACCGAGGACGAGCCCGGGTCGCTGTGCGTCGAGCACGGCTATGAGGTGCCGGCGCGACGCGCGACGGACATCCGCCGCGCGGCGTAGCCGACCGAGGCTTCGGGCAACCCCGACCCGCGAACCATCTCTAGACTGTTCTCATGTCACGGAAGGGCTCACCTGCGCGCCTCGTGATCGCACTTTCCGTCGCGTCCGTGCTCGCGGTGTTCCTCCTCTACACCTCGATCGCAGGCGGCGGAACGCCGTCGGTCGCGCCGAGCGAGCTAGCCGGGAAGACGGGGACCGTCGCGCTTGCGGGGCTCGTCGTCGGGCCGGTGTCGGGTGACGCGTATGCCGGTGGGCTCCGGTTCACGATGAAGGACATCGACGGCAAGAGCGCCGACCGCGTGAAGGTCGTCTACACGGGCTCCGTGCCCGACCAGTTCAGGGTCGGACGGCACGTCGTCGTCGACGGGGCGCTGCGCAACGGCGTCTTCGTCGCAGAAGCAGGCTCGATGGTCACGAAGTGCCCGTCGAAGTACCAGGCGGCCAAGACCCCGGCGAGCTGACATGGCCGAGCTGGGCCGCGCGGCGCTCGCCCTCACGCTCGGGCTCTCGCTCTACGCGGCGATCGCCGGCGGCTACGCCGCAGCGCGTGGGCGGAGAAGGCTCGCCGTCTCCGCGCGCAATGCGCTGATCGCGGCCTTCGGGTCGACGCTCGTCGCGACCGGCGTCCTGGTGAGGGCGTTCCTCACCGACGACTTCTCGCTGGCGTACGTCGCAGGCCACTCCAGCGTCGCCCTGCCGACGCCGTACAAGGTCTCGGCGCTCTGGGGCGGGCAGGAGGGGTCGTTGCTGCTCTGGCTGCTGATCCTCACCGGATACGCGGCGCTCGTGGTGTGGATCAACCGCAACCGCGCGCGTGACCTCGTGGTGTGGGTGGTGCCCGTGCTCGGGGGCATCATCGTGGGCTTCACGTGGCTGCTCGTCGCCGTCGCGAGCCCGTTCGACGTGATCGCCGCGCCCGCCGACGGGCGGGGCCTCAACCCGAGCCTGCAGAACCCGTACATGGTCTCCCACCCGGTGTTCCTCTACCTCGGGTACGTCGGTCTGGCGGTGCCCTTCGCGTTCGCGATGGGCGCATTGCTCTCGGGGCGCACCGACGAGCGCTGGATCGTGGCAACCCGGCGCTGGACGCTCCTCGCCTGGACTGCCCTCGGGATCGGGCAGCTCCTCGGCGCGCACTGGGCCTATCAGGAGGTCGGCTGGGGCGGCTACTACGCCTGGGATCCCGTGGAGAACGCCGCGCTGATGCCGTGGCTCGCCGCGACCGCCTACCTGCACTCGGTGATGATCCAGGAGAAGCGGGGGATGCTGAAGGTGTGGAACGTCGCGCTCGTCAGCGGCGCCTTCTGCCTCTCGCTCTTCGGGACGTTCCTCACCCGCTCCGGGGTCGTCAACTCGATCCACTCGTTCACGACAGAGCTCGATCGGACCGTGGTTCCTCTCGTTCATCGTGGTCACCGTCGTCTTCTCGACCACGCTGATCTGGCTGCGCCTGCCGCTGCTGCGCACCCGCGCAAGGCTCGAGTCGCTCGTCTCGCGCGAGGCCGTGTTCCTCTACAACAACCTGCTCCTCGTCGCGCTCTGCCTCACGATCCTGTGGGGCACGGCATGGCCGATCCTCTCCGAGGCGGTTCGCGGGGAGTCGGTGGTCGTGGGACGACCGTACTACGACTTCTTCCTCCGGATCTTCGGGTTGCCGCTCCTCTTCCTGATGGGTGTGGGGCCGCTCGTCGCCTGGCGCCGCGCGTCGCTCCCGGGGCTCCTGCGGACATTCGCCGTCCCCGGCGCGATCTCGCTCGCCGTCGGCGTCGTCCTGGTCGTCCTCGGTGCGGGCTCCTCGATCCCCGGCCTGATCGCCTACACGTTCTCGGCCTTCGTCCTCGTGACGATCCTGCAGGAGTTCTGGCGCGGGACGAGCGCCCGTCGCGCCCTCAGCGGCGAGAGCGTCCCGCGGGCGCTCGCGCAGCTCGTCTCGCGGAATCGGCGCCGGTACGGCGGCTACGTCGTGCACGCCTCGATCGTCCTCCTCGCGATCGGCATCGCCGGCTCCAGCGCCTACGACTCCGTGGCGGAGGGGCGGCTCGCCCGAGGCGACTCGCTCGTCGTGGGCGACTACACGCTGACCTACCGCGAGCTGACCGAGCGTCAGGCGGCAAACGCGACCGAGGTGCGTGCCGTCGTCGACGTGACGCGCCGAGGCAAGAGCCTGGGTTCGCTCGCCGCCGGCAAGAACGCGTACTCCGTCGAGGAGCAGGTCTCCAACGAGGTCGGGATCCGCTCGGACATGCTCACCGGCGAGGATCTGTTCGTGATCGCGGAGCAGGTGAACGACGACGGATCGGTGCAGTTCCGCGTGTTCGTGAAGCCCCTCGTCAACCTCATCTGGCTCGCGGGGCTCGTGTTCGTGCTCGGATCGCTGATCGCAGTGTGGCCCGACGCCCGGGAGGAGCGTCGGCTCGCGACGCGCTACGCCCGCGTCGAGGGACGGCCGGACGCTCCGCCGGCGCCGTGAACGCCGCACTGCTGCTCGCCGCCCTGCTCGCAGTTGCCTGCGTCGTCGCGGTGGCGCTCCCGTTCCTGCGCGAGCCGGAGCCGGTCTCGGATGTGCTCGGCGAGCTGACCCCGGAGGAGCGAGCCCAGCTCGAGCTGGAGGAGGAGCGTGACCGCGCGCTCGCCGCGCTGAAGGAGCTGGAGGCCGATCACCGGGCACGGCGGATCTCCGACGAGGACTACCGCGCTGTGGTCGGCGCGCTCCGGCGTGATGCTGCCGACGCGCTCCGGGCCCTCGACGCGGCCGCGAAGCCGCCGGCCGCAGGAACCGAGGGAGAGCGCGCCGAACAGCGTCTGAATGGCCCGCCGGGCTCTCCCGTGGCTGCTCTGCCTTGCCGTGCTGCTCGGCGCGGGCAGCGCGGCTGGTGACCCGGGCGCCGAGAAGGCGACGGTCGACGCGCGGATCGACGCGCTCCGTTCAGTCCGCCGCGGAGAAGGAGCAGCGCGCGGGCATCCTGACCGAGGAGCTCAGCGCCGTCGCCGGGCGCGAGCGCGAGCTCGAGGCCGGCGTGCGGGGCCAGCAGGCGCGGCTCGCCGTCCTCGAGAGCCAGCTCTCGACGGCTCGCGGCCGCCGCCAGGTCCTCGATCGGACGCTCGCCGTCCAGACCGAGCGGCTCCAACGGCTCGAGGCGGAGTACGCCGTCGCGATCGATCGCCTCGAGCGCCACATCCGCGCGATCTACGTCTCCGACGATCCGGACGTGCTCTCGGTCGTGCTCGGAGCGACGTCGTTCTCCGAGCTGCTCGACAAGCTCGATCTGCTCGGGCGCATCGGCAAGCTCGACCAGGACGTGGCGCAGCGAGTTGCCGAGTCACGGCAGGGCGTCGCCGACGCGCGTCGCCGGACGACCGCTGCGCGGGTCGAGGCGGCTGCGCTCGAGCGCGGCATCGCGTCACGCGCGGCGGAGCAGCGCGCGGTCGTCGCGCGACTCGCGGCGAGTCGCGACGCGCTCGTCGCCGCCCAGGCCGCAAGGCGTGGCGCGCTCGCTGCGATCACGGAGGACAAGCGCCAGGTTCTGGCCGAGATCGACTCGCTGGAGGCGGAGAGCGCCCGGCTCGCGGCGGCGATCCGCGCTGCGCAGGCGACTCCCGTCGCGTCGACGTCGACCCCGGTGACGGCAAGCGGAGCGCTCCGCTGGCCGGTGAGCGGGCCGGTCACGAGCGGCTTCGGGAGCCGCTGGGGACGGATGCACGAGGGGATCGACATCGCGGTCGGCTCGGGCACGCCGGTAGGTGCAGCCGCACCGGGTCGGGTGATCTTCGCGGGCTGGATGGGGGGCTACGGGAACCTGGTCGTGATCGACCACGGAGGAGGTCTCTCGACCGCCTACGGTCACAACTCGTCGCTCGCGGTGTCGGTCGGCCAGACCGTCGCGACGGGCACGGTGATCGCATACTCCGGCAGCACCGGCCATTCGACGGGTCCGCACGTCCACTTCGAGGTGCGGGTCGGCGGCACCCCGGTCGACCCGCTCGGCTACCTCTAGTGAGGTGGGGGAACCCATGGTTCCCCCACCGGCCCCCTCCTTACGGAAACGCGCGCAGGAGTCGCTCTCTGCCTCCCGGCCGGCCAAGCCGGCCTGCCTGAAGGAAGGCGCACGGGTCGCTCGACGTGCTCATACGACGACCCCGCTTCAGGCGGTCGCCCCATGAGCTCACATCAGGACCGGAGGCCGGCTTTGCCGGCCGGGAGGCTGATCCTGGCTGACCGATGTGTGCCCAAGGAGGGGGCTGCGGGGGAACCACGGGTTCCCCCCGCCGCTCAGGCGGCTTCGATCGCCTGAGGGAGCTCGTCGGCGAGGACGAGGTGGATGTCGGGCAGCTGGCGCCAGCGCTCGTCGAGGCCGAGGCCGTAGCCGGCGAAGAGCTCGTCCGGCACCGTGAAGCCGACGCCGCGCAGTGGGAGGTCGTCGACGAGCCGTCGGTAGGGCCGGTCGAGCAGGGTCACGGCGGTCACGCTCGCCGGGCAGCGCTCGCCGAGCGCCCGGATGAGGAACGCGAGGGTGAGCCCAGTGTCGACGACGTCCTCGACGATCACGACGTCGCGCCCGGTGATCGGGCCGTCGAGGTCCTTCGTGATCCGCACCCCGCCGCCGGCAGGGCCGCCGCCGTAGGGCGAGAGCTCGATCGTGTCGAGGTGGTGGTGCGATCGCATCGCGCGCGAGAGGTCGGCGAGGAAGACGATGCTCGACTTCAGCGGCGCGACCAGCAGCGGCTCACGGCCGCCGAGCTCGGCGGCGAGGGCTGCTCCGAGCTCCGCGACGCGTGAGGCGATCTCGGCACGTGAGAGATAGATCTCGCCGATCGGGTGCCCCTGCTCGCGGAGGGCGTCGGATGCGACGCTCACGAGGCGATCCGCAGCTGGTAGCGCTGGGCCAGCCGCTCGATGTCGCGCCGGTAGAAGAGCTTCACCTTGACGTCGGGGTACAGCGCCCGCAGCTCGCGGAGCTTGCGGTTCTTCCGTGTGACGAGCGACTGCTTCATCACGGTGATCTCGACGTAGAGGTCCTGCTCGGGCAGGTAGAAGTCCGGCGTGAACGCACGGGTCACGCGTCCCTCGTCGTCCCTCTCGAGGACGAACGAGCGCGGTTCGTAGTCCCAGGGAATCCCGTACCAGTCGAGGATCCGCGCGCACTCGAGCTCCACCTGGTTGGCGAAGCGCGGCGGCGCCGAGCCGCGGAAGGACCGGAAGCGCTGGGGTTCACCCGTGTCCGGTTGCACCGTGCCGAGGGTAGCGCTCTGTCCGGACGGCCCTTCTCGCGGCGGTCTCGCACCCG
Source organism: uncultured Actinomycetes bacterium (assembly GCA_963849125.1). Taxonomy (GTDB): domain Bacteria; phylum Actinomycetota; class Thermoleophilia; order Gaiellales; family Gaiellaceae; genus Gaiella. The sequence goes on from CAWKGI010000026.1 coordinate 131,082, forward strand.
TATGCTCTGCCGGCATGGACGTGCCCCTGCGCACCCGGATCGCGCACCTCTCCGACCTGCACTGCGGGGGGCAGTACTTCGAGCCGAACCTGCTCGAGCGGGCGATCGTCGAGATCAACGACTTCGAGCCCGACATCGTCGTGTGCTCCGGCGATCTCACGACGCTCGGGTTCAAGCACGAGTATCAGATGGCCCGTGAGTACATCGACAAGATCCGCTGCGAGTCGCTCGTCGTCGTCCCGGGGAACCACGACTCGCGCAACGTCGGCTACGTGCACTTCGAGCAGCTCTTCGGGGAGCGGAACTCCGTGCTCCGCAAAGGGGGCGTCACGATCGTTGCGGTCGACTCGACCGAGCCCGACCTCGATCACGGCCAGATCGGGCGTGGTCGGTACCCGTGGATCGAGCAGCAGTTCGCCGCCGAGCCGGCCGGATCTGCGGATCTTCGTCCTGCACCACCACCTGCTGCCCGTGCCGGGGACGGGCCGTGAGCGCAACGTCGTCTACGACGCCGGGGACTCGATCGAGTGCCTGTTGCGTGCCGGCGTCCAGCTCGTGCTCTCGGGGCACAAGCACGTCCCGTACGCGTGGCGCCTCGAGAACCTGTTCGTCGTGAACACGGGCACCGTGTCGTCGCTGCGTCTGCGAGGCAACACGCGGCCCTGTTACAACCTCGTCGAGGTCACGGGCGCGCACGTCGACATCTGGCGCTGCCACCCGTTCCACGGCAAGGAGCGGATCATCCAGTTCTCGACCGAGACGTACGAGTACGAGAAGTACACGGGCCGGATCGACTCCGAGGTGATGAGCCGCCGGTGACCGCCGACTCCTCGTTCCGCCGGGCCGTCGCCGTGATCGACGGCGAGCACTATCCCTCCGTGGTGCGCGAGGCACTCGAGGAGCTTCCCGACCTGGTGGTCGCCGCGGTGCTCGTGGGCGGAATCGAGAAGCTCCGGGGTGGCGAGGACTACGGCGTGCCGCTCTCGCCGACGCTCGAGCAGGCGATCCGTGAGCACGAGCCCGACGTGATCCTCGACCTCTCGGACGAGCCGGTGCTCGGCCCGGCCGATCGGCTTGCGCTCGCGGGTCGTGCGCTCGCGGCAGGCGTCCCGTACGAGGGGGCGGACTTCAGGTTCGACCCGCCCCGTCCTCGAGCGCACGTCGCTGCCGACCCTCGCCATCGTCGGGACGGGCAAACGGGTCGGCAAGACCGCCGTCACGGGACACGTGGCGCGTCTTCTGGCGAGGCGCCGCGAGGTCGTCGTGCTCGCGATGGGACGGGGAGGGCCGTCGCGTCCGGAGCTCGTGCAGGTCGCCCCTCGATCGACGGCCTCCTCGCGCTCTCGCGTGACGGTCGCCACGCGGCCTCGGACCACCTCGAGACGGCGATCGTTGCCGCCGTGCGGACGATCGGGTGCAGGCGGTGCGGCGGGGGTCTCGCGGGGGCCGTGGGCACGTCGAACGTTCACGAAGGGCTGGTGCTCGCGGAGGCGCTCGCGCCGGAGATGCTCGTGCTCGACGGCAGCGGCGCGGCGCTGCCGCCGATCGCTGCCGACCGCACGATCCTCGTCGTCGGTGCGCACCAGGGAGCGAGCCTGGCGGGCGGGTACCTGAACGGGTATCGCGCGCTGCTCGCCGACCTCGTGCTCGTCACGATGGCAGAGGGCGAGTCGTCGCCACGGTGAGGTCGCGGAGGCGGTGAGGGCGAACGTCCGGCCGGGCGTGCCCGTCGTGCGAACCGTCCTCCGGCCACGTCCGCTCGAGCCGATCGCGGGGGAACGGGTCGCCTTCTTCGGGACGGCGCCGACCTCGTCGCACGCCACCATCGCGCGTCACCTGGGCGAGGTGTACGGCGCCCGGGTCGAGCGCGTCTCGGGGGCGCTCTCCGACCGCGAAGCGTTGCGCCGTGAGCTTGCCGGCATCGACGCCGAGACCTTCGTGATCGAGCTGAAGGCGGCAGCCGTGGACGTCGTCGTGGAGGAGGCGGTCACGCGCGGTGCCAGGATCGTGCTCGCGACGAACGACGTCGTGCCGCTCGCGGGAGAGCCGTCGATCGACGTGCTGGCTGAGGCGCTGGTGTCGGAGGCGGTCGCGCTCGGGAGCGAGACGACCGCGTGAGCGAGCGCCGCTACCTGGCCCCGCTCCCGCTCGGAGGCGACGACGGCCCGCCGTGGTCGAAGGGGCTGATGGCCCGGGCGCTCGCGGCCACGGGTCTCTCGCCGACCCGCGCCTACGAGCTCGCACGTCGGATCGACGCCGACCTCGCGACTCGGGGGAGCGGGTCGTCGACCTCGATCGCCTCTCCGAGCTCGCGTCGGAGATGCTCGGAGAGCGTGACGGGCCGAGGACGATGCGTCGCCTGCGGCGGCTGCAGGCCCTCCAGCAGCTCGACGTCCCCATCGTGCTCCTCGTCGGTGGCGCGACCGGGACGGGGAAGTCGACGATCGCGACCGAGACGGCCCACCGGCTCGGGATCACGCGCGTCACGTCGACCGACTTCATCCGACAGACGATGCGGGCCTTCTTCGCCCCGGCCTTCATGCCGTCGATCCACTACTCGAGCTTCGAGAGCGGGCTTGCTCTGACGAAGGCCGAGGAGGAGGAGGCAGGGGATCCGCGGCTGCTCGGGTTCCTCGACCAGACGCGGAACGTGCTCGTCGGCGTCGAGGCGGCGCTCGACCGGGCGCTGACGGAAGGCTGGTCGATGGTGCTCGAGGGGGTGCACCTCGTGCCCGGGATGCTGCCCATGCCGCAGCGTGACGCGATCGTCGTGCAGTGCGTGATCGCGATCACCGACGAGAACGCCCATCGCAGCCACTTCTGGGTGCGCGACGCCGCGACGGACGGCCTCCGGCCGCTCGAGAAGTACCTCGACGGGATCCACGAGATCCGCCTCATCCAGGATGCGCTCGTCGAGCGCGCAAGACGGTTCGACGTGCCCGTGATCGAGAACGTGAGCGCTCGACCAGGCGATCGGCGAGGTGCTCGACCTCGTCCTGCACTCGGCCGAGCGCTCGCACGAGCTGACCGGCCCTCGGGCCCGAGCTCTACGTAGGGCTTGCGCTCGTCGCCGTGGATCAGGGCGTGCCACAGACGGGGAGCGCATCCCGCGCGCCGACGCTCTTGACGGTCGCCACGGGGCCGTCCCGAGCAGTGCGAGACCGAGAATCCCGACGGCGATCTGCACCGTCCAGATGAGGATGCGACCCACGCCGTCGGCTCCGACGATGATCGCGAACGGGATCCACGAGGCAAGCCAGAGGGCAAGTCCCACACGGATGCGGGCCGCCGACGTCAGATGAGGGCGGGCGCGCATCGACCCGCACCAGGCCGGTCGGTCTAGCCGAAGCCGAGGATGAACTTGGCGTCGTCCGACATGCGGTCGGGCGTCCACGGCGGGTCGAACGTCAGCTCGATCTCCACGTGCTCGACACCGGGGAGGGCGGACACCGCGTCGTGCATGTTCTCCTGGATCATCGGCCCGGCAGGGCAGCCCATCGAGGTGAGCGAGTGGATCACCTTCACGCTCGCACCGTCGATCTCCGCGTCGTAGAACAGCCCGAGCTCGACGATGTCCATCCCGAGCTCCGGGTCCTCGACGGTGTGCAGCGCCTCGACGACGTCGTCCTTGGTGACCATCCAGCGAGTCTAGATGGTCGCGGCGGCTGCGCGTCGGCAGGCTCGAGGCCCACCGGCGCGCAGCCGGGTGCCGCTACCCGGGGATCGAGAGGACGATCTTGCCGAGCTGCTCGCCGCTGTCCATCCGCGCATGCGCGGCGGCGGTCTCGGAGAGCGGGAACACCGAGTCGACGTGCACCCGTGCGCGTCCGGTGCGGACGAGGTCGTACGCGCCGAGGAAGTCCTCGCGTGTGCCCATCATCGAGCCCATCAAGCGTGAGCTGCTTCCACCAGAACCGATGGAGCGCGGCGGGCGGGTTCGGGCCCGAGGTTGCCCCGCAGACGACGATGCGGCCCGCCGGACGTGCGGCTGCGAGCGTGCGTGCCCACGTCGCATCGCCGACCGACTCGACCACGACGTGCACGCCCTTTCCGGTCGCCTCCTTGACAGCCGCGACGACGTCCCCGTCGTGGTGGTTGACCGCGACGTCGGCGCCCCACGTGCGCGCCGCCTCGAGCTTCTCCTCGCTTCCCGACGTCACGATCGTGTGCACGCCGAGCGCACGGCAGATCTCGAACGCCGCGGTCGAGACGCCGCCGCCGATCCCCCAGATCAGCGCCCACTCGCCCTCCTGCACGGCGGCGCGGGTGACGAGCATGCGATACGCGGTCTCGTAGACGAGCGGGAACGCGGCCGCGTCCTCGAACGAGAGGGCGTCGTCGAGCGGGTACACCTGGGCCGCGTCGATCGCGAACAGCTCGCAGTGCGTGCCGTCGCGCGTGCTCGCCGACCACCCCGATCGTGTCGCCGTGATGGAGCCCGGGGTTGAGCACGACGCGCTGCCCCACGTCGAGGCCGTCGACTCCCTCGCCGAGCGCCTCGACGACGCCGGCGCCGTCGGCGCCGAGGATGCGTGGCTTCGGCACGGAGGGGAGGCCCTGCCTGACCCAGACGTCGAGGTGGTTGAGCGACGCGGCGTGGAGCCGGATGAGGACCTCGCCGGGACCCGCGACCGGGTCGGGGACGTCCTCGTAGCGGAGGACCTCGGGGCCCCCGTCGTCGTGGATGCGGATTGCTTTCATGGCACGATCCTCGCAGATGTCGTCAGTCACGAGTCCGGTACCCGCCGCTGCGCTCCAGGAGCTCGCCTCGTCGCTCGGCCTCGACGCCGTCGGAGCGGCCGCCGCGTCGGCGTATGCCGACACCGAGCGGCACATCGCGGAGCGGCGCGAGCGAGGGCTGTTCGGGTGGCTCCGCTTCACGATGGCGCGGCCCGAGCGGTCGTGCCACCCCGAGCGTGTTCTCCCGGGCGTGAGGAGCGTCGTCGCCGCGGCACGCTGCTACTGGGCGGATGCGCCCGAGCCCGGACCCGGGGAGGGGCGGATGCCGCGCTACGCCTGGGACGACGCGTACCGCGACCTTCGCCTGCGCCTCGAGCGACTCGGCGAGCTGCTCGGAGGCGAGCATCGCGTCCTCGTCGACGAGAACGACCACGTCGACCGTGAGGCTGCGGTGCGGGCCGGGGTCGGCTTCTACGGGAAGAACACGATGGTGATCACCCGGGCTCACGGCTCATGGGTCGTCCTCGGCACGATCCTCACGACGGCCGAGATCGAGCCGTCGGAGCCCCTACGGGCGGGGTGCGGGAGCTGCACGCTCTGCATCGACGCATGTCCGACGGACGCGATCGTCGAGCCGGGAGTGCTCGACGCCACGCGATGCCTCTCGACGTGGACGCAGACCGCCGGCCCGATCCCCGAGGACGCGATGACGGCGCTCGGCGACCGGGTCTACGGCTGCGACATCTGCCAGGACGTGTGCCCGTGGAACCGCGGCGTCGAGCGCCGACGGGCGGAGATCGCGCTGCCGGACGGCACGGCCGGTGGTGTCGCTCGGCGAGTGGCTCGCGCCGGAGGTCACCCCGCGGCTCGAGCGCGACGTCGAGCGGCTCTTCGTCCCGCGCAACGATCCCCGCTGGCTGCGTCGGAACGCGCTGGTCGCACTCGGGAACGTCGGCGGGGCCGGAGGAGCGCTCCGCTCGCGGTGCCCTGGGCCGAGGGGGACGATGCGATGCTGCGGGCGGTCGCGGAGCGGGCGCTCGCACGGATCGCGGAGCGGACGCGATGAGCGAGTCGCAGGACCTCGGCGTCCTCGCGCACGAGCTCGCGGCGCCCGTCGCGGCGATCTCGTCCCTCGCCGAGCTCGCGGTGCAGACGGAGCGGTGCCGTCGACTGGCCGCGGTTCGTGGCTCTCGTCGTCACGGCGACCGGGGACATCGAGCGGATCCTCGCCGATCCGGATCTCCGCTCGCTCGTCGAGGAGGACGTCGACATCGAGCAGCTCCTGCACGCGGTGGCGGCGCAGGGCGGAGAGCGGGTTCACGTGGAGGCGGCTCCCGGAGCGATCGTCCGCGGGGACGGGACGCGCCTTCGGCAGGCGCTCGCGAACCTCGTCCGCAACGGTCTGCGGCACGGCGAGCACGTGACACTGACCGCCGAGCTCCGTGGCGACGGCGTCACGATCGACGTCGTCGACGACGGCCCGGGCGTCGATCCGGGTGTGGACGTCTTCTCCCGTGGCGTGAGCGGCGCGGGCTCGACCGGCTACGGCCTCTGGATCGCGCGGGACATCGCGACCGCGCACGGCGGCACGCTCGAGCTCGTGCCAGGCCCCGGTGGGGCGAGGTTCAGGCTGGCCCTGCCGTCTTCCGCCGGCGGGTCGTGAGCCCGAGCTCGGACGCGAGAGCCTTCGCGCGCCGGGCGACCGCGGCGCGCATCGCGTCGGGCTCGAGCACGACGGTCTCGCCCCGGTCGGCCAGCACCTCGGAGAGGAGCCACTCCTCGTCCTTGAAGCGCGGCTCCGAGATCGCGGAGCGGTCGGTGAGCGCCCGGGCGCCGCGCTCGAGCTTCCATCGGGCGATCGGCGGCGCGTGCCACAGGCGTGCGGCCTGGGTCTCGGAGAGGTAGTTCGGGTCGTATCCGTCGCGAGCCTCGAACAGCTCGTCGGTGAGCCGCGCCTCGCGCATCCGGTCGAGGCGGAACGTCCGCGGAGCGTCGACCGAGCGATCCCACGTGTGGACGCGCCAGAACGGCAGCTCGCGCTCGATCGTGTACGGCTCGACGAGGCGATGCGACGGCGTCTCCTCGCCCTCCTTCAGGTAGGCGATCTCGACCACCCGGCGGTGCTCGGCGCCCTCCGAGAGGGTCTTGACGAGCTCCTCCTCGTCGTACGCGATGCGCGGGGCTGCCGTCTGCGAGAGCTCGAACTGGCCGAACGTCTCCTCGAGCTTGCGGCGCACCCGGTCGAGCGGCGTGTCTGCGGCTGCGGCGATCGTCGGGCCGACGTACTCGATCGCGAGCCGGATCGCGCGCGCCTCGAGCGGCGTCAGCTTGGGCGGCTTGCGGAAGACGTCGCCGTACAGCTCCTTGTCGACGCGGACGAACCCCGTCTCGTCGTTCACCTCGGCGTAGACCGTGTAGCACCCGCCGCCGAAGTTCACGAGGTTGAGGAGCGAGAGGTGCTCCTGGAGCTCCTCGCGGGGGATGGTGAAGCGGTCTGCGAGATCGTCGGCCTCGAGCTGCGCGTCCTTGCCGTCGCCGCACGCGCGAGAGGAGGTGCGCCAGCAGCGCCTGGAGCACGCCGAAGCGCTCGGGGGCGACGGGGCCGGGGATCTGGCGGTCGGCGGCGACGTGGACGACCTCGGCGCGGCGCTCCCGGGCAGGCGAGAGGCGGTGCGCCCGTGTGGCGCTCGCGGAGGAGCAGGAGCCCGTCCGCGACCTGGCGGCGCAGCTCGGGTGGGGCGAGCGGGACGGCGCGGCCGTTCTGGCGCAGGATCCACGAGACGAGCGGCTCGAGCCGGGCGTACGGCGTCTCGAACACCCCGTCCTCGAGCGCGCCCGCGTCGGAGAGCGTGCGGTGCACCCACCACGCGGTGTCGCCCTGCACGCCGATGCGGGCCGTGCCGACGATCTCGCCGATCTGCCACGGACGCGGCACCCGGTGCGCCTCGACGTCGAAGTCGGTCGGCAGCTTGAAGTCGCGCTCTCGCCGCGTCGCGAAGCGGATGTCGGAGCGGAACCGCGAGACGCGGAACGTCCGGATCGCGTCGCGGTCGAGGTCGTGGCCGATCACGTACCAGACGCCCTCGTCGAGACGGAGCGCGTACGGGTTGAGGCGCCGCTCGGTCTCGCGCTCGCGCGTCGGCGACCAGTACTTGTACTGGATCGTCCGCTGCTTCGAGATCGCTGCCTCCAGCTTCGAGAGGCGGCCGGCGAGCTCCGGCGAGTAGTCGGGTGCGCTGACGCGGACGCGCTCGGCGGTCGCCGTCGGCGCGTGATCGAACCCGGGACGGCCGAGCGCGAGGTTCTGGAGCGCGAGTCGCAGCGGCTCGGCGTACGCGAACTTGCCCTCGAGCGTGTAGAGCGCGGTCTGGAGCGCCGCGAGCTCGTCGTCGTCGAGGTCGAGGCGGTCGAGGAAGTAGTTCTCGGAGCGCAGCGTGTAGAGCTCTTCGCCGGTGAACTCGTCACGCTGCGAGGTGAGCGGGACGCCGAGCGCGGTCAGCTCGGCCCGGTCGGAGTAGAACCGCCGGGCGAAGGCCTCGTCGGACATCTCCGAGTAGCCCTCGACGTTGCCCTTGACGTCCCGCGCTGTGAGCGGCCGCCGCTCCGCCATGAGGAAGGCGACCAGCGAGAGCTGGCGGATGAGCTTGTCGGCGTCGTGGGACACGATCTCCCAGCCTAGCCGGGCACTTTCCCCGCTGCGCGGGCGTTTCCCACGCTGCGCGCGGAAAGTGCCACTAAAACCACTTCAGAGCGGCTTCCTGGGGCGACGCACAGAGGCACTTCTCCGCAGGAGAAGTGCCTACGCGACGGCGACGGCCTTGAGCGAGCGCTCGAGATGCTGGTGCGAGGGGCAGTAGTCGCGACCGGGCAGCGGCGTGCGCTGGCACGCCTTGCCCTTGCGGGTCGTCGCCTTGCAGCGGGACATCCCGCCGTCGAGAAGGCCCGCCTCGAGCTGCGCCTCGATGAACGACGTCGCCGCGGAGACGCCCTCGCGGACGGCCCACGCGACCTGCGCCTGCGCGGTGATCGGGAAGAACCGACGGATGTCCTGGAAGAGCGTGCGGTCGGGCCGGGAGAAGTACTGCGGATCGTCCGCGAGCCGCTCCATCGTCTCCTCGCACTCCTCGAGGATCGAGCGCCGGTAGCTCAGGCGCGTCTCCCTGTCGGCGTAGGGATCGACGAGGTCCTTGATCGAGCGATAGATCGCTCGCGAGTACTGGTACATGCAGGACCGAAGCTGCTCCGCGTGGTCGTCCATCCGAGATCCGTCTCCCGTGCCGTCGGTTGAGGCCACATGCCCTCTGCGGCCGTTTCGTAACTCCCCTCGGGCGAGTCTACCCCATGAGGCGGTGATGTTACAAACTCGCGCACGATCGTTGTCCAAATGGACGACGGGAGTCGTTCGCGACGTCAGCCGGAGACGCGCTCGACGCGGGCCTGACGCGCGACCGGCCGGGCCTTGCGGAGTGCGCCGTTCGCCTCGGCCTCGGAGCCGAAGATGCCTTGGTAGGCCATCCAGTAGCCCGGCCGCAGGCTCGGATACCGCGACGAGTCGAGCACTCCCGCGGGCGTCAGGCCCTTGCGACGGGCCTCCTCTGCCACGGCCACGGCCTCGTCACGCCCGTCGACCTTCGGAACCGAGACGAGCACGATCGTCCAGGCATCCTTGCCCGGCGGCCAGGGGGCAAGGCGCGTGCCCGTGTCCGCGGGCGCCTCGATCGGCACGCTGCCGCCCGTCGCCGTCACGATCTCGACGGTCGCGGTCGCATCGCGCGTCGTGGCGATCGCGACGACAGCGCCTGCGAGGGCGACTGCGCCGAGGCCGAGGACGCGCAGGCGGAGCGCGTGGCCGTCGCTCCCGTGAGACGGGGGCGCGGCCGCGCCGGGAAGGCGGAGGCCGCACGAGAGGCAGTACTCCTGCCCGGGTGCGGCGGTCGCAGCGCACCGCGGACAGGTCCGGGTCGTCGTCGCTCACGCCGTCTCGGGCGTCGCCTCGACGAACGAGCGGCCGCAGCTCGGGCAGAAGCGGGCGCCGGTGAGGATGGGTGCTCCGCAGTCACAGACCCGTCCCTGCCGCCGGAGACCGCGTGCGCCCTGGAGGAGCGCGTCGATCTCCGACACCCGAGCCTCGATCGAGACGAGCTCTGCGCACCGCTCGACCACCAGCGCCTCGTTGAACTGGTCGCGGCGGTACATCTCGAGGGTCAGCCCTCCGAGATCGCGGAGACGGCCCTCGCGCAGCTCGAGCAGCGCCTTGCGCTCGCGGCGGAGGTCGCCGGCGGCGGGTGGGCGGGGCTTGCGGGAGAACGGCGCCACGGCGTCAGGATAGACGCACCGATCTGCCGGCGCCCCCGACGCGTGAGGTCGCGCGGGGACGCCGGCAGGTCGCGGTGCGGCTAGACGCCGACGCCGCCGAGCAGGACGTACTTGACGTCCAGGTACTCGTCGATGCCGAAGGCACCGCCTTCACGGCCGTAGCCGGACTCCTTGACTCCACCGAACGGAGCGTTGGCGGCGCTGATGATCCCTGCGTTGGCTCCGACGATCCCGTACTCGAGCTTCTCGGCGACCCGCAGCATGCGGGCGCCGTCTCGGGTGTGGAAGTAGGCCGCGAGGCCGTAGACCGTGTCGTTGGCGAGGCGGATCGCCTCCTCCTCGGTCTCGAAGCGGGTGACCCCGGCGACCGGGCCGAAGGTCTCCTCGTGCGAGATGAGCATCTCCGGGGTGACACCGTCGAGGACGGTCGGGGAGTAGTACGCGCCCGTGTCGTACTCGCCGCCGGACAGTCGCTCGCCGCCGGTCACGAGGCGGGCGCCCTTCCCGAGCGCGTCCTGGACGTGCTCCTCGACCTTGTCCATCGCACGCGCGTCGATCAGCGGGCCGATCGTCACGCCCTCGCGGGTCCCGTGCCCGACCTCCATCGCAGCGACCTTGGCCGCGAGGCGGGCGACGAAGTCGTCGTAGACACCGCTCTGGACATACGTGCGGTTCGCGCACACGCAGGTCTGGCCGGCGTTGCGGAACTTGGATGCGATCAGGCCGTCGACGGCCTCGTCGAGGTCGGCGTCCTCGAAGATCACGTAGGGAGCGTGGCCGCCGAGCTCGAGCGAGATCCGCTTCACCTGGCCGGCCGACAGCCGGATCAGGTCCTGTCCGACCTCGGTCGAGCCCGTGAACGACACCTTGCGGACGCGGCGGTCGCCGAACAGCGTGTCGGCCACCATCCCGGCTCCACGCGAGGTCACGAGGTTGACCACCCCGGGAGGCGCACCTGCATCCTCGATCGCCCGGAGCACCAGCGCGGCGGTGAGCGGTGTCGCGCTCGCCGGCTTGACGACGCTCGTGCAGCCGGCGGCCATCGCCGGACCGAGCTTCCGGGTCATCATCGCGGCAGGGAAGTTCCAGGGAGTGATCGCGGCTGTGACCCCGACGGGCTGGCGCAGCACCAGCACGCGGTTCGCGGGGTTCATCGGCGGCACCACCTGGCCGTAGACGCGCTCGGCCTCGCCGCCGAACCACTCGAGGAAGCTCGCGGCGTACTCGACCTCACCTGCGGCCTCGGCGAGCGGCTTGCCTTGCTCGGACGTCATCACGAGCGCGATCTCGGCCCTGCGCTCGCGGATGAGGTCTGCGGAGCGGCGCAGGATCCGGGCGCGCTCGATCGCGGGCAGCGCCTTCCACCCCGTCAGGGCCTCTGCGGCGGCGTCGATCGCCGCGCGCACATCGGCCTCACCGGCGTTCGGCACCGACCCGACCACGTCTCCGGTGCCGGGATCCGTGACGTCGAAGCGCGCGCCGTCTGCTGCCTCGAGCCACTCGCCGCCGATCAGCAGGCGCTCGTCGATTCCCGTCGCTACAGCTGCCATCTTCCGCTCCTTCTCGTTCGGATGCTCGTCCGCGCATCGTGCTCGGCACGGTGCGGTCCTAGGCTACCGCTGCCTCGACGGCCACCGACGCGCTCCGCGACGAGCCGCCTGGCCGGGGATCCTTCACGTACCGTCCTCCCTGTGACGTGCGAACGGACACCCGGGCCGAGACCGTTGCGCCGCGTGCGCCGATCGGCTGGAGCGCTGGTCGCCACGGTCGCTCTCGCGGCGACGCTCGCCGCGGGCGCCGTCGCCGGCCCGGCAGCCCGAACGAATGCCGGAGCGGCCGGGTCTCCGGCAGGCCTCGGTGCCCGCGTGACGACGTACGGGCCGACCGACGCCAAGCGCGTGCTCGTGCTGGTGCCGGGGCTCGGCGGTGGGCGGCGGGAACTTCGCGGTGATCGGGCCGGAGCTCGTACGACGCGTTCCGAACCTCCAGGTATGGGCCGTCGATCGCCGCGGCGACGCCCTCGAGGACCCGGTCGGGTTCGCCGCGGGCGAGCCGGGAGCCGCCTACCGGTACTACTTCGACGGCCTCGCGCTCGGGACGAGCCGCTTCGACCCGAATCGCGCAGGCAAGACGCCGCAGGCACGTGGCTGGGGGCTCGCGACCAACCTCGCCGACCTGCGCACCGTCGTGCAGCGCGCTCGCGCCGGGGGGCGCCGGGTGTACCTGGGCGGGCACTCGCTCGGCGCAGCGACGACGCTCGCCTACGCGGCGTGGGACTTCGCAGGGTCCCCGGGCTATCGGGATCTCGCCGGAGTCGTGCTGATCGACGGCGGACAGCTCGGGACGTTCGGTCGTCCGACGCTCGCGCGGGCGAACGCCGAGCTCGCGAAGATCACCGCCGCAAAGCCCTTCGAGGACAGGCTCGGGATCGGCGTGCCATGGCTGTTCGGCGTGTTCGGTCAGCTCGCGGCGTGGTACACGCTCTGGGCGCCCGACGCGCCGTCGGCGCTCGCCACGAGCCCGCTGCTGCCTGCATCCTTCAAGCCGTCGGGCCCGGTCTCGAACCGGCAGTTCTTCGAGGGCTCGCTCGGGCAGGCGGGGATCTCCGCGGAGCGCTGCGGCGTCGACAACGCCGTGCGAATGGTCGGCTCGAACGGACCGAACGCCTTCGACTGGTACTTCCCTGCGCGGCTGAAGATCGACCTGCTCGGCGCCGCGTCGCTCGCGCCCGATCCCGTGACGCGCCGCCTCGGGCTCGCGTCACGCCTCAAGCACCTGAGGGCGGTGAACGTGCCGCTGTACGCCTTCGCGACGGGCGACATCCCGACGACCGCGGCGGGGGCCAGAGCGTTCCTCGCGCGCAGCAGCTCGCCGAAGGCGGCCTCCATGATCGTCAGCGACGCCGACGATGAAGCACAGCGACCCGCTCTGCGCGCCGTACGAGCGCAGCCCGTTCCTGCAGACGCTCGTCGCCTGGCTCAAGCAGCGCTGAGGCTCTTGACGGCCGCGGGGCCTGGCCGGTCACACGGCGGCCTGTTGGCCCTCGACCTCGGCGGCGACCTCCCGCACGATCTCGACGAACGCCCGGGCCGCAGGTGACCGATGCCTGTCGCGGTGCCACATGAGAGCGATGCGTCGAGGTGGGATCGGCGGGTCGAGCTCGAGGATGCGGATCCGCGGGTCGGAGTGGTCGAGCGTCAGCCGCGCGACCAGCGCTGCGCCCAGGCCCGCGGCCACGAGGTTCTGCACGGTCCCGTTGTCGTCGGAGCGGAACGTCACGTGGGCGTCGACCCCGCGCGTCCGGAGCGCGTCCTCGGCGACGATCGTCGTCCTGCAGGCCTGGTTGCCGATCAGGCGGATGTCGTCGAGGTCTGCGAGCGACGCCGTCTTCCTCCTCGCGAGTGGGGAGGTCCGCGCGACCGCGAGGACGTAGGGGTCGGCGAGCAGCTCGACGCCCTCGAGCGGGCCATCAGGGAGCGGGAGGATCCAGAAGGCGAGATCGAGCTCGCCCCGCTCGATCCGCTCGGCGATCTCGGGCTCGGAATCGGAGTTGGTCTCGACGAGGTCGAGCTCGACCCCTGGCCAGTCGGCGATGAAGCGCTGCATGAGTGCGGGCAGCAGCCGGGCGCCGACGCTCTGGTAGACGCCGACCCGGAGCGTCCCGGCCTCGCCTTCCCGGAGCGCGGCCATGTCTGCCTGGGCGGCCTCGAGGCGGGCGACGATGGCGCCCGCGTGCCGGCGGAGCAGCTCTCCCGCCTCGGTCAGGGAGACCGCGCGCGGCCCTCCGGGGCGGTCGATCAGACGCTCGCCGACGATCCGCTCGAGCGCGGCGATCTGCTGGCTCACCGCGGACTGGGTGTATCCGAGGCGGTCGGCCGCGCGTCCGAACGAGCCCTCGCGCGCGACTGCCTCGAGCGCTGCCAGGTGCCGGAGCTCGACCCCCAGCCAATTATCAGCCTGAGTGATCGACATGAGAAGTACCTCGACTGGCGCTAATACTATCCTGCGGGCAGGATGGGCGCATGGCAATCGCAATGATCGTCTTCATCCTCGTGGTCGGGCCGCTCGCACTGCTCGCAGGCAGCGACTCCCGGATCGACGAGACGAGCCGCCGCCGCCGGTACCACGGGTGAGCGAGCGGCTGCCCACGTCCATCGCCTCGGCGGTCGGCCGGCGTGGCCCGATCGTGATCCGGCCGGCCGAGTGTGCCGACCGTGACGCGATCGCCCGGCTCGCCCGGCTGACCGACCGACGCGTGCCCGCGACGGAGCTCCTCGTCGCGGAGGTGGACGGGTCGGTGCTGGCCGCAGCGCCGGTCGAGGGAGGGGCGCCGCTGACGGATCCGTTCCTCGTGACCGTCGACGTCACGGAGCTGCTCGCGCTCCGGACGGCCCAGCTCCGCGCCGCCGCGTAGGCTCCACATCATGTCCGCGCGTCACCGACTCCGGCCGGGCGCGCGGTCTTGCTGAGACGACTTCCGATCCACCCGGCGTGGGCGGTGCTCGCCGGCTCGCTCCTGGTGCTGATCGTGATGGCAGGGTTCCGCTCGGTCGTCGGGATCCTCGTCGACCCGCTGGGCGAGGAGTTCGGCTGGTCGACCGCGACGATCTCGGTCGCCGCGGCTCTCAACCTCATGATCTACGGCGCAGGTGGCCCCTTTGCGGCGGCGCTCTACGACCGCTTCGGTCTGCGTCGCTGCGTCCTCGTGGCCGTCGTCATCGTCGCGTGCGGCTCGCTCGGGACGCTCGTGATGACGGCGCCATGGCAGTTCACGATCCTGTGGGGCGTCGTGAACGGTCTCGCAACGGGGGCGGTCGGTGTCACGCTTGCCGCCGTCGTCGCGAATCGCTGGTTTGTGGCCCGCCGCGGGATGGCGACAGGGATCCTCACCGCCGCGAACGCGACGGGCCAGCTCGTGTTCCTCCCGTTGCTGGCCTGGCTGACGAGCGCATTCGGGTGGCGCTACGCGGTCGCCGCCGTTGCCCTCGTCGCGCTCCTGATCGTGTTGCCCGTCGGCGCCATGCTGATCCGCGATCGGCCGGCCGACCTCGGCGTCCGCGCCTTCGGCTCGTCCGTCGACGACGTCCCTCCACCGCCCGGTGGGAACCCGTTCCTCGCGGCACTCGGCGACGGGCTCGCATACGCCGCGTCGTCGAGGACCTTCTGGATGCTGAGTGGCACCTTCTTCATCTGTGGCGCCACGACCTACGGCCTCATCGGGACGCACCTGATCCCCGCGGCCGTCGACCACGGGATCTCCGAGGTGGCTGCCGCGGGCTTGCTCGCCCTGATCGGGGTGTTCGACCTCGTGGGGACGCTCGCGTCGGGCTGGCTCACCGATCGCTACGACCCGAGGGTGCTGCTCGCCTGGTACTACGGCCTTCGAGGGCTCTCGCTCCTTGCGCTCCCGCTCGTGCTCGAGACGCGGGGGCTCGGGCTGCTCGCGTTCGTCATGTTCTACGGGCTCGACTGGGTCGCGACCGTGCCGCCGACCGTTGCGCTGACCGCCGACACATTCGGGCGCGAACGGGTCGGACTCGTCTTCGGTTGGATCTTCGCCGCGCACCAGCTCGGGGCAGGCATGGCTGCGCTCGGCGCCGGCCTCTCGCAGACGCTGCTCGGCACCTATGCGCCGGCCTTCCTCGTCGCGTCCGTGCTCGGCCTCGCGGCCGCCGGACTGGCGCTGCGCATCGAGCGCCCCGCTCCGGTGCCCGCCACAGCCTGACCGGGTAGATTCGCGGCATGGGTGAGGTGAGGACGATCGGCGTGGTCGGGCTCGGCGCGATGGGCGCCGGCATCGCGCAGCTCGGCGTCGAGGCCGGCTACGAGGTCGTCGGGCGCGAGATCACCCCGGAGCTGGGGGAGCGGGCCGCAGCGCGGATCGCCGGCTTCCTGCGCCGAAAGGTCGAGAAGGGGCAGCTCGACCAGGGCGCCTGCGACGCCGCCGTCGGGCGCCTGCGCACGACGACCGAGCTCGCCGAGCTCGCGGCGTGCGATCTCGTGATCGAGGCGATCGTCGAGGAGCCGACGGCGAAGGCTGCGCTCTTCGCCGAGCTCGAGCGCGTCTGTCGACCGGACGCCGTGCTCGCGACGAACACGTCGGCGCTCTCGGTCACCGCGATCGCGTCTGCCACGTCGAGCCCCGGGCGCGTGGTGGGGATGCACTTCTTCAATCCGGCGCCCTTGATGCCGCTCGTCGAGGTCGTCCGGGCCGAGCTGAGCGACGCGTCTGCCGTCGAGGTGGCCGTCACGGTCGGTGAGCGGATCGGGAAGCAGGTCGTCCGGTGTCGCGACACGCCCGGCTTCGTGGTCAACCGGGTGCTCATCCCGTTGCTGAACGACTGCGTTCGGGTTCTCGACGAGGCGCACGTCGCGCCCGAGGACCTCGACCGCGCGATGACCGCCGGGGCGGGGTGGCCCATGGGTCCGTGCGCGCTCGTCGACCTCGTCGGGATCGACGTGCACGTGCACGCGGCCGAGGCGCTCTACGAGAAGCTGCGGGAGCCGAGGATGGCACCGCCTCCGCGCATCGTCGCGATGCGCGATGCGGGTCTCCTCGGTCGCAAGACGGGCCGCGGCTTCTACACCTACGACGCCCGCTAGAGGCTAGGCCGGGGTCGCGTCGGCGCGGCCCCGCACGAGCGTCCGCAGCACCGGTGGGACGGCGAGCGTCGTGATCACGGACATCGCGACGATCACCGCGAAGAGCTCGTCGCCGATCACGTCCTCGGCGCGTGCGATGCCCGCGACGATGATCCCGACTTCTCCGCGCGGCACCATGCCGACGCCGACGAGTCGTGCCTCGGTCGGGCCCAGCGAGCGCGCGCCGATCCTCGCGCCGATGTACTTCGTGACGATCGCGACCAGCGGTCGTGACGACGACGAGCACGACCGCGCGCCCACTGGCCAGTGCGTCGAGGTCGAGCTGGAGCCCGACGAACACGAAGAAGAAGGGCGTGAAGAACGCGTAGAGCGGTGCGACCTCCTCCTCGACGGCGTGTCGGTCGCTGGTCTCCGCGACCATCATCCCGGCGAGGAACGCCCCGATGATCGCTGCAAGTCCCACCTCCGCCGCCAGCGCGGCGACACCGAGGCAGAGGAGGACGGCGGGCAGGAGCGGGGACTCCGAAAAGCGCGGAGCCCGGAGGATCGCCGGTCGCCGGCGCATCAGGCGCGTGCCGCCCAGGGCGAAGAACGCGACGAACGCGAGAGCCAGCCCGGTGGACGTCAGCACCACCGCGAGCTGTCCTCGTCGTTCGCGGCCAGGCCGACCGCGATCGCGACGACGATCATCGCGAGGATGTCGTCGACGACCGCTGCGCCGATGATCGTGCGCGCCCAGCGCGTCTCGACGACCCCGAGCTGGACGAGGACGGCAGAGGTGATGCCGACGCTCGTGGCGACGAGCGCCGCTCCGAGGAACAGGCTCGTGTCCGTCGGCTCTCCCGCAGCGATCGCGATCGCGACCCCGGCGGCGAGCGGGCACGACGACGCCGAGCACGCCCGTCTGCAGTGCCGCCGAGCCGACGTCGCGGAGGTCGCTGAGCCGTGTCTCGAGCCCGACCCAGAAGAGCAGGAACACGACCCCGAGCTCGGAGAACGCCGCGAGGGTCGCGTCCGGCTCGACGAGGCCGAGCACCGACGAGCCGATCACGATCCCCGCGAGGATCTCCCCGACGATGGTCGGCTGCCCGATCCGCTTGAACAGCTCGTCCCCCAGCTTCGCCGCCAGGAGCACGACGAAGAGCGTCACGAGGGTGTCGGCCGACCCGGCCGAGGCGGCGAGGACGCTCATCGGACGACCGTCCGCGGGGTGGGTCGGCACGGGTCGGCGAGGCGCACGGCCGCAAGGCTACAGCGGCGATTCCAACGGACGCATCCGTCCATCTGCTTACACTTTCCTTACCTGGGTCACACGGGGGGATGAAGTGGGCAACCGATACTTCGACTCGACATGCGTCGCAGCTTCCTCGCCGTGCCGGTCGTGGTGCTCGCGCTGGCCGTCCCGGCCGGCTTCGCTGCGGCATGGACTGCGGGCACGCTCTCGGTCGAGGATGGGATCGGAACCGTGACCGTGAAGGGGGCGGGAACGCTCGTCGGGCGGATGGACCGCGGGGAGATCGTGATCGTCGACCTCACACCCGGCGACCAGTGGAGCCCGAGGCTCAACGGCGTCCCGCGAGGTCGGCTCACCGGCATGCGCGGCAAGAGCGTCAACTTCTTCGTTCCCGGTGGGAAGTATCAGATCGTCGTGCGCGGGGAAGGCATCTCGCTGTCCGCGCGCGGCAGCGGCGTCGCGCGTCTCAAGGCCCGGACCGATGCGACGGTTGACGTCGGGACGTATGCGGTCGGCGACGGAGCCCCGGCACCGCTCCCCGAGGAGACGACGCGCGTCGTCTTCGGCGTTCCGGACGACAAGAAGGACCATCGTGACGCAGAGCCATTCGATCCTGGTGGTGGAGGACGAGCAGGCGATCGCCTCGTTCGTATCGCTCTACCTCAAGAACGCCGGGTACGGCGTGCGCGCGGTCACGACGGGAGCGGGGGCGTTGAACGCTGTCGCGTCGGAGATGCCCGTCGCTCATCATCCTCGACCTCAACCTGCCGGACATGGACGGGATCGAGATCTGCCGCCGCATCCGCAAGACCTCTGACGTCCCGATCCTGATGCTGACGGCCCGCGACGAGGACGTCGACAAGATCATCGGGCTCGAGGTCGGGGCGGACGACTACCTGACGAAGCCGTTCAACCCCCGAGAGCTCGTGGCGCGCGTGAAGAGCGTGCTCCGCCGCTCGACGAGCGACCGCCGCATCGACGGCGGCGACGAGATCCGCCACGGCGACCTCGTCGTCAACTCGGGCCGACGCGAGGTGCTCGTGGGCGACGACGAGATCCAGCTCGCCCCGAAGGAGTTCGACCTGCTCTGGGAGCTGCTCGATCACCGGGGCATCGTCCTGACGCGCGACCAGCTCCTCGAGCGGGTCTGGGGATACACGTTCGCCGGGGACACGCGCACCGTCGACGTCCACGTCCGGCAGATCCGCCGCAAGCTCGGTGACGCGTCGCCGATCGTCACGGTCTGGGGCGTCGGCTACAAGGTCGCGACGGAGCGGCACCCCGCTCCGGCCGCGTAGCGTCCGGCGCCGGGCCCTACGCTGTTCGCCATGCCCGCGTCGCTGCGCTTCCGGCTGCCGGCGCTGTTCCTCCTCGGGATCATGCTCGGCGGGATCGTCGCGGCTGCGATCGCGCTGCGCCTGTTCCAGGACCTGACGCGGGACGAGTCGTTGAAGGAGCTTCGGCGTGAGGTGAGCGGCATCACGCAGCTCTACGCCGATGCGGCGCTCCGGGCTGCGGACGAAGGCGCCGACGCTCCCGACTTCGCGACCGAGGCGCTCGAGGAGGCAACCGGCGACTCGCTGTTCTACGTCGGCGCTCCTGCCTTTCCGGGGCAGGAGTCCGGTCTCACGCGGCTTCCGGAGTCCGCGCTCCCGCCGCGCGTGCGGGCGTCGGACGAGCCGGCCACGTTCACGTTCACGCCCCCCGGCGAGACCCGGGTGTTCCTCGCGGCGTCGGAGCCGCTCCGCCTCGAGCCCGAGGCCGAGCCGCTCGGACGGATCATCGTCGCGAAGCCCGAGCGCGCGCTCCGGGACCAGTGGGTGCCGCTCCTCAAGCGGCTGCTCGTCGCGTTCGGGCTCGGGTCGCTGCTCGCCGGTCTGGTCGGGTGGTGGATGTCGCGTCGGATCACGGGCCCGGTGCTGGCGCTCGCGCGTGCGTCGGACGAGATCGCAGCCGGGAACTACGCCGTGCGCGTGCCCATCTCGGACGGGACGGACGAGATCGCCCACCTCGCGGAGCGGTTCAACGAGATGGCCGCGCGCCTCGGTGCCACCGAGGAGCGTGAGCGCCAGTTCCTCATGTCGGTGTCGCACGAGCTGCGCACGCCGCTCACGGCGATCAAGGGTCACGTCGACGCACTCAGGGACGGGCTCGTCGAGGATCCGGAGCTGGTCGACGCCTCCCTCGCGATCGTCGCCTCCGAGGCGACCCGGCTCGAGCGGCTCGTCGGCGACATCGTCGACCTCGCCAAGCTCAGGGCGCATCGCTTCACCGTTCACGCCGAGGAGGTGGACATGGGGCGGCTCGTCGAGCAGGCCTACGCGGCGTTCGGCGAGGAGGCGCGTCGCCGCCAGATCGACTACCTGCTCGAGGCCGACGACGATCCTCCGACGATCATCACCGACGGCGACCGCGTGCTCCAGGTGATCGTGAACCTGATGAAGAACGCCTTCCGCTGGACACCCGATGCGGGAACGATCACGGTCAGGGTCGTCCGGACGGGAGCCGAGGTCACGGTCGAGGTCGAGGACTCGGGCCCAGGGATCCCGGCAGAGGAGCGCGAGCGCGTCTTCAGCCCGTTCGTCTCGGGTGACACGCAGGGCACGGGCCTCGGGTTGCCGATCGCCCGGGAGCTCGCCGGCGCGCTCGGCGGCAGCATCGAGCTCGAGAGCGCGGTGGGGCGTGGCAGCCGCTTCCGGCTCCGGCTTCCGCTCCGGCCCGTCGCGGTCGGCCCGCGCCTCTAGCCGGCTCGCCACCGCGTACCGCTCGGCGGCGGCGCGGGCGGGAGTACGATCGCGGCCGTGTCGGCGCTCGAGGCACCGGTCGTCCAGCTTCCGCCGCCCCGAGGGCGCGTGTCGGCCGTGCTCGTCGCGCTGCGCCCACGGCAGTGGATCAAGAACCTCCTGCTGTTCGCCGGGATCGTCTTCGCCGCGGAGCTCGGCGATCCGGGGCGCTGGGTCGCCGCATGCGTCGCGTTCGTCGCCTGGTGCGCGGCGTCGAGCGCTGCATACCTCGTCAATGACGTGCGCGATGCGCCGGAGGATCGCCGGCATCCGGTCAAGCGCTTCCGGCCGGTCGCGCGTTGCGAGGTGACGGTGCGCGCGGCGCTTCTGCTCGCGGGCGCACTCGTCGTCGTTGCGCTCGGGCTGACGGCCGCGCTCGGGCCGGCATCGCTGCTCTGCCTGGTCGGATTCCTCGGTCTCCAGGCGGCCTACACGGGGTATCTCAAGCAGGTCGTGCTCGTCGACGTCGTGGTGATCGCGACGCTCTTCGTGCTGCGATCGGCCGCCGGTGCGATCGCCGTCGACGTCCCCATCTCCCCGTGGCTGCTCGCGTGCACCGGACTCCTCGCGCTCTTCCTCGCCCTCGGAAAGCGTCGATCCGAGCTCGTGCTCGCCGACGAGCGGCGCAGCCGGCCGGGCGGGGGGACGACCCGCCGGTCGCTGACGGCGATACGACCTCGGGCTGCTCGATCAGCTGCTGACCGTCGTCGCAGGTGCGACGATCGTGACCTACGGCCTCTACACGTTCTCGGCCCGGGACAGTCGAGCCCTGATGGTGACGATCCCGCTGGTCGTCCTCGGCGTGTTCCGGTACCTCATGCTGCTCCGCGTCACGACCCGCGGCGAGGAGCCCGAGAACGTCTTGCTGCGCGATCGCCCCATCCTCGCGCTCGTCGCCGTGTGGGCTGTCGCCTGTGCCGCGATCCTCGCGGTCGTGGACTGACGCGCTCGCCGATCAGGCGATCGCGGCGGTCGCCTCGGCCCGGAGCGGAACGACGTCGCCGCCACCACGTCCGGTCTCGAGCCGCTGCAGCCGGGCATCGACGCCCTGCCATCCCGACGAGACGAGCTCGACGAGCACCGCGAGGTCCTCGATCCGCGCAGACCGCTCGGCGAGGAGCTCCTGCTCGAGCCGCTCGAGCCGACGGATCGCCTGGTTGAGGAGACCGCGGATCTCCGCGAGGCTGCGGGCGACGGGGACGACCTCTCGGGCGAGCCCTTCGCGCATCGCGGCGCTCACACGGTCGGGCAGCGACTCCTCGAGCTCGGCCGCCGCGCGGGCCAGCGATTCGATCTCGGCGCGCGATCGCTCGAGCGCCGCCTCGAAGCGGGCCGAGGACGTACCGGTGCCGCGGGCATCCTCGATGCGGCGGCGGGCCTGTTCGAGCACATGTGCATCCATGGCCGCAAGGCTACGCTCGGCATCGGATGAGATCGTCCGACCTCGACTACGCGCTTCCGCAGGAGCTGATCGCCCAGCGTCCGACGGAGCGTCGAGACTCCTCGCGGCTGCTCGTGGTCGAGCGGGCGACCGGAGCGCTGCGCCATCGGACGTTCGCGGAGCTGCCCGAGGAGATCGGCGACGCGCTCGTCGTGGTGAACGACACGCGCGTCGTGCCGGCGAGGCTCGCACTCGAGCGCGCGAGCGGCGGGCGGGTGGAGATCCTGCTGCTCGAGCCGCTCGGCGAGGGCGAATGGGAGGCGCTCGCCCGGCCGTCACGCCGCCTGCGGCCCGGAGAGCGGCTCGGGCCGGTCGAGCTGCTCGAGCTGCTGGGGGAGGGGCGCTGGCGGATCCGGCTCGAGGGCACTCCCGCGGGGGAGGTGCCGCTGCCCCCGTACATCCACGAGCCGCTCGCCGATCCCGAGCGCTACCAGACCGTGTTCGCGCGGATGGAGGGCTCCGCCGCGGCGCCCACCGCCGGGCTCCACTTCACGGAGGAGCTGCTCGAACGGCTGCCGCACGAGCAGGATCACGCTGCACGTCGGGCTCGACACGTTCAGGCCGCTCACCGCCGAGACCCTCGACGCGCACCGGCTGCACGGGGAGCGGTACGCCGTCGCGCAGGACGCCTGGGCGCGCATCGCCGCGGCGCCTCGGGTCCTCGCGGTGGGAACGACGACCACGCGGGTGCTCGAGACGGTCGCGTGGGGGGCCCCGCTCCAGGGACGCTCCGAGCTCTTCATCACGCCCGGGCACGAGTTCCGCAGGGTCGACGCGCTGCTCACGAACTTCCACCTGCCCCGGACGACGCTGCTCGCGCTGGTGATGGCGTTCGCCGGCGTCGACCTCACCCGCAGGCGTACGAGGTCGCCGTCGAGGAGCGCTACCGCTTCTTCTCGTTCGGCGACGCGATGCTCGTCGTCTGACGCACGGTGCGGCACGCCCTTGCGACAGGCGCAACATCCGGTTGAACCCCCGGCGGCGCGCCCGTACGATGCCCCCGACGCGAAGGACGACGAGAGAAGGGGTTCACGCATGTCCGAGAAGATGTGGGGTGGCGAGCCGTTCTGGGGGCTCGGCTACGAGTGGGATCCGGACTGGATCCTGACCGACCGCCAGAAGGGGCTGCGCGAGACGCTGATCTCTCTGTGCGAGAAGGAGATGCGCGCGAACGCGAAGCGCTCCGACGACGAGCTGCTGTTCCCCCGCCGCAACCTCGAGCTCCTGGGCGAGCACGGCTTCCTCGCGCTGTGCGTGCCGGAGGAGTGGGGCGGCCTCGGAGAGAACCACGTCGGCTTCGCGATGGCCGCGGAGACGATCGCCCGGTACGGCTGCGCCTCGACCGCGATGTGCTGGGTCATGCACATGGGCGCAGTCGCCGCGCTGATGCTCCGCCCGACCCCGGAGATCGTCGAGAAGTACATCAGGCCGCTCAACTCGGGGTTCATCGGGACGCTCTCCTACTCCGACCCGGAGACCGGCTCCCACTTCTGGTACCCCGTGTCCTCGCGCGCCGAGCGCGTGAACGGCGGCTACAAGATCAACAAGAAGGCATCGTGGACGACGTCCGGCGGCTTCGCGGACTTCTACGTCCTGCAGACGACGAGCCCCGACTTCAAGGGATACGACGACCTCTCGGTCTTCGTCGTCGACAAGGAGCACTGCGAGGCTCAGCCGTCGCTCTGGGACGCGCTCGGCCTGCGCGGCAACCAGTCCGGCGCGATCTCGTTCACCGACGTCGAGATCCCGGGGAGCCAGCTCGTCGGGCCCGAAGGGGACGGCGCGACGTCGAACGACGAGGCCGTCGACCCGTGGTTCCTCGTGGGCTCGTCCTCCTGCTGGAACGGCCTCGCGCTCGGCGCGGTCGACATCGCGAAGCGGCACACCACCCGCAAGCGCCACGTCGACGTCGGCATGCGCGTCGCCGACTACCCGACGATCCAGGACTACGTCGGCCAGGCCGTGATGGAGACGAACGCATCGCGGATGTTCGTCTACTCCGTCGCCCAGGCCTTCGACAACGCCACGGAGAACAACACCACGCAGCTCGAGCCGGGCGAGCTCGCCCGCGGCAACTTCCTGCACTGGGCGTGGCAGATCAAGTTCGTCGCCGCGCAGAACACGGCGAAGGTCGTGGACAAGATGCTCCACGCCTGCGGCGGCTCGGGCTACAAGCGCGACATGGAGCTCGAGCGGTACCTCCGCGACGCCAAGGCCGGCTGGGTGATGGGGCCCGACCAACGAGGTGCTGCGGCAGTTCGTCGGCAAGGCCGTGCTGCTCGGGTTCGAGTCGCTCGACTACTGGAACCAGTCGTACAACCGTCGTGCCGTCGAGAACGAGACGAAGAAGCTCGACGCCGCCGGCAAGCGGGAGCTCGCGGAACGGCTGCTCGCGGAGGCAGAGGCCGCCGGCGCGCCGGCCTGACGTGCGTCGCGGCTCGGGAACCCGGGACGGCCGGTCCGCAGCGCGCGGGCCGGCCGACGCCGTCCTGGAGCGCTGAGCGATGGCGACCACGGCACGGCCGCGTCTGCTCGTCCCGGGTCTCGTCCCGCTCGATCCGACCCGTGAGAGCTACCGCGTGCGGCCCGGGGCGGCGCGACCGCGGTCGTCCTCGAGCCGGACGACGTGCTCGTGGTCCGCGACCCGGTCGGCGGGCCAGCAGGCGGAGCTGACCGTCATCGGGCCGGACGGGCGCGACGCGTCCGCGGCGCTCGGCGCCACGGCGTCCGGGTCTGCCACCGTGCTCCGCGGCCTCGTCGGCTCGACGGCCGACGGCGCAGCCGACGTCGTCGCCGGGCTCGTGGCGCGCGGCGCCGACCCGTCGACCCTCGATGCGATCCCGCTCTTCGGCTCGAGCTCGGCTCCCGGGAGCGAGGAGCGCTTCAGCGCCGAGCGCTCCGTGCTCGCGTCGTCGCCGCCCCGGCCGGGGGGCGGGTGATCGACGGCGGCGTGCCGGCCTCCGATCTCCAGCTCGAGATCCGGCGCGCCCGGCCCGGGCGCTCCGCGCTCGAGCCGGTGCTTCCCGACCCGCTCGCCGAACCGCGGCTCGACTTCCAGGTCGACCGCGCCTCCGCGCTCGCCTACGAGGTGAAGGCCGGCGAGCACATCCAGGTGATCGACGTGCGCGGCCGGCAGTGCTCCGACTTCCTCGCCTTCGACGCGAACGAGCTGCAGGACGGGCCGTGAGCGCGGCCTCGACGCGACGGCGACGCGATCGCTGACGGGGAGCGCCTACCCGCAGCCGGGGCTCCACTCGAAGTTCTTCACCGTCGATCTCAAGCCGCTGGTCGAGGTCGTCCGGGACACGGTCGGCCGCCACGACACGTTCGGGCTCGCGTGCACCGCGAAGTACTACGAGGACATGGGCTACTTCGGGCACGTCAACTGCTCCGACAACTTCAACGAGCAGCTCGAGCCGTACACGATCGAGCAGCGCCGCGGCTGGCCCGCGATCAACTTCTTCTTCAACACCGCGTTCGACGCGCACAACCAGTATCTGGTCGACGAGCCGTGGTCGCGTCCCGGGGACTACGTCCTCCTCAAGGCGATGACGGATCTCGTCTGCCTGTCGAGCGCCTGCCCGGACGACATCGACCCCGCGAACGCGTGGGAGCCCACGGAGGTGCACGTGCGCGTCTATCCCGCGAAGGAGCGCTTCAGCGCCGCGATCGCCCACCGCGTCACCCCCGACGCCGAGGCGCAGCTGACGAAGGAGACGGGGTTCCACACCCGCACGTCTGCGCTCACGAGCCGCATGACCGAGTACAACGGCTACTGGCTCCCGACCGCCTACGACAACAGCGGCGCGATCGCCGAGTACTGGGCCTGCCGTGAGCACGCGGCGATGATGGACCTCTCACCGCTGCGCAAGTTCGAGGTGCTCGGCCCGGACGCCGAGGCGCTCCTCCAGGCGACGTTGACGCGGGACATCCGCCGGCTGGCGGACGGGCAGGTCGTCTACACCGCGATGTGCACGGAGACCGGCGGGATGCTCGACGACGGCACGGTGTTCCGCATCGCGCCCACGAACTTCCGCTGGGTCGGTGGCTCGGCGTTCGGCGGGGTCTGGCTGCGCCAGCAGGCCGAGCGCCTCGGACTCGGCCGGGTCTGGGTGAAGGAGTCGACCGACGAGCTGCACAACGTGGGGGTGCAAGGCCCGGCGAGCCGCGAGATCCTCTCGTCGATCCTCTGGACCGCGCCCACGCAGACGCCGTTTGCGGAGCTCAAGTGGTTCCGCTTCGCGGTCGCGCGCCTCGGCGGCCCGCAGGGGATCCCGCTGATCGCCTCGCGCACCGGCTACTCCGGCGAGCTCGGGTACGAGCTGTTCTGCCATCCCAAGGACGCTCCCGCCGTGTGGGACGCGGTGATCGAGGCCGGCGCTCCGCACGGGCTCCTCCCGCTCGGCCTCGACGCGCTCGACCTCGTTCGGATCGAGGCGGGCCTGATCTTCGCGGGCTACGAGTTCGACGATCAGGTCGACCCCTTCGAGGCAGGGATCGGGTTCACGGTGCCGGCGGACAAGGAGGACGACTTCGTCGGCAAGGAGGCGCTCGCCGAGCGTCGCGCTCACCCCCAGCGCACGCTCGTCGGGCTGGAGCTCGAGGGCGACGAGCCCGCGGGCCACGGCGACTGCGTCCACGTGGGGCACCCACAGGTCGGCGTCGTGACGAGCGGGATGCGCTCACCCGTGCTGAAGAAGAACATCGCGCTCTGCCGGATGGACGTCCGCTTCGCCGAGCTCGGCACGCAGGTCGAGGTCGGCAAGCTCGACGGCCACCAGAAGCGGATCCCCGCCACGGTGGTGCGGTTTCCGTTCTACGACCCGGAGAAGACGCGGCCGCGGTCCTGAGCGGCGCGCCGCATGCCAGAGGATCTGCCTGCTGTCGATGGCCACGCCGGCGCGACGTGCTCTGCTTCTCTGGTGCTGTCCGGCGCGAGCCGGAGAGCACCGGCTCAGCCCTCGCCGCGGAAGCGACCGGCGAGGATCTCGAGGAGTGCGAGAGCGGCGTCGGGATGCTTGACGAGCGCGGCGCGAACCTCTGTCCGCTCGACGACGAGAGCGCGGACCGTCTCCACCGCCTCGATGTCGGCGATCCGCCCGCCGGCGGACTTGCTCAGCACCTCGAGCTCTCCGACGATCTCGCCCGGCGCCGAGGACGATCTGCTTGCCGGGGCGCGAGACCCGGACGGCGCCCTCCAGGACGACGAGGAGCTCGTCGCCGGCCTCTCCGCGGCGCATGATCTGCTCGCCGGGCCCGTAGCTCCGCTCCTCGCCGCTCTCGAGCAGCGGGCGGAGGAGCTCCTCGGGAAGCGCCGAGAGCACCTTGGACTCGGAGACGAGCCGCTCGTAGCTCCCGCCGTGGAAGAGGAGCGGCGCACCGGTCCCGACGCGCGCGTGGCTGACCTGCGCGAGGAAGAGCGAGTGGTCGCCGCCCCAGTACGAGCGGACGACGCGGCCGGCGAGCTGGGCGAGGGCTCCTTCGACCAGTGGGATGCCGTCGACCAGCGTGAAGGTCGGCTCGAAGCCCTCGACGGGGCGGTGCGCGAAGAAGTCCGACTCGCGTCGCTGGCTCTCGGAGAGCACCGACACGCCGAGCGGCGAGCCCTCGTGGAGCATGCCGAGCATCCGGGCGCGGCGGTCGATCGAGACCAGGACGAGCGGCGGTGCCAGGGACACCGACATGAACGCGTTCGCCGTCATCCCGTGGACCTGCCCGTCGACGCTGGTCGTGAGCACGGTCACGCCGGTCGCGAACATGCCCGAGCGTCCGCCGGAACGCGAGCGCGGGATCGCCCTCGAGCTCGCCGACGTCGAGCGTGACGGGAGCGGGGATCTTCTCGAACGGGGACTCCGAGAGCCCCGCGCCCGTCGAGAGGGGGATGTCGAACTCCTGCGGCTCGCTGCTCATGGCGCCGATTCTCGCAAACTCCCGTCGTGCCGGTCGTGCATGTGGACGCACATGCTAGGGTGTGCGGCGCATGGGCATGATCCAGATCCGCAACGTCCCCGACGACGTGCACCGAGCGCTGAAGGCACGTGCGGCGTCGATGGGGCTGTCGTTGTCCGACTACCTCAACCAGGAGCTCGCGCGGCTGGCTGCGCTGCCGACGGTTCGAGGAGGCTGACGGCGCTCATCAGGCTCGCCGGCCCTGCGTCGGCGCGCGTCGTCGGCCGCCGACGTCGTTCGCGAGCTGCGCGGCCCGCTCCCCGGCGACGTCGAGCCGTGATCGTCCTGGACACGGCCGCGGTCGTCGACTACCTCCTCGACCACACGGCACGGCGCCTTCGTCGCGGACGCAGGTCGAGCGAGGCCGAGCTCGCGCTCGCGCCGCACCTGCTCGACGTCGAGGTCGTCGGCTGTGCTCCGTCGGCGACGTCGCGGTGGGCGAGGTCGACGGAGGCGCGCGCGATCGTCGCGCTCGCGCACTCGCCGCGATGCGGCATCGTCCGGTTCCCGCTACCTGTGGCTGATGCCGCGGGTCTGGGAGCTCGGCAGACCGTCACGTCGAGCGACGCGTTCTTCGTGGCACTCGCCGAGGAGTCCGGCGTCTCCGCTCGTCACGACCGACCGCCGGCTCGCCCGGGCTCACGGCCATCGCGCCGCGATCATCGCCCCGTGAGCCACTTCACGCTCGAGGCGACCGACGGGGCGGCGCGTGCGGGCGTGCTTCGCACCGCGCACGGCGAGATCCGCACGCCCGCCTTCATGCCGGTCGGCACCAAGGCGACCGTCAAGTCGCTGCACCCCGACGAGGTGCGGGCGCTCGGGGCCGACGTGATCCTCGGCAACACCTACCACCTGCATCTGCGGCCCGGGAGAGGACGTGATCGAGGCGCTCGGCGGCCTGCATGCGTTCTCGGGCTGGGAGGGGCCGATCCTCACCGACTCCGGCGGCTTCCAGGTCTTCTCGTTGCGCGACACGCTGCTCGCGGTCGACGACGAGGGCGTCACCTTCCGGTCGGTCTACGACGGGACGGCGGAGCGATTCACGCCCGAGATCGTGGCAGGGATCCAGAGGCGGCTCGGCTCGGACATCGCGATGTGCCTCGACATCTGCCCGCCGGCAGGAGCGAGCCGCGCCGCCCACGAGGACGCGGTGCGGCGCACGACCCTCTGGGCCGAGCGCCAGGTCGACGCGGAGCGTGCGCCGGGTCAGCTGCGCTTCGGGATCGCGCAGGGCGGCACCGACCAGGAGCTCCGCCGCCGGTCGATCGAGGAGATCACGGCGCTCGGGTTCGACGGTCACGCGCTCGGCGGGCTCGCGGTGGGGGAGACGCGGGGGGAGATGCTGGAGACCGTGGAGTGGGCCGCGCCGCTCCTGCCGGCAGCGAAGCCGCGGTACTTCATGGGGCTCGGCGACGCGGAGGGCATCCTCGGGGTGATCGAGCGCGGGATCGACATGTTCGACTGCGTGCTCCCGACCCGCACGGCCCGGACGGGCTCGGCCCTCACGGCCGAGCGGCCGACTGAACCTGCGCAACGCCAGGTTCGCCCGCGATCCGCGCCCGCTCGAGGAGGGCTGCGACTGCCCCGCGTGCTCGCGCTTCTCCCGCGCGTACGTGCGCCACCTCGTCACGCAGCAGGAGGTGCTCGGTCTGCGGCTCCTCTCACTGCATAATCTCGCTTTCACACTGCGACTGACCGCGGGGGCGCGGGAGGCGATCCTCGCCGGGACGTTCGAGACGTACCGTGCGCGGGCGCTCGCCGCTCTCGACGCCCCCCGGAGGAGGAACCGTGCCAAGCCTGATCATCCTCGTAGCGATGTTCGTCCTGCTCTGGGTGCTGTTGATCCGCCCGCAGCGCCAGAAGGCACAGCAACAGCAGAGGCTCCTCTCGTCGATCGAGCCCGGAGACGAGGTGCTGACCGTCGGCGGCCTCTACGGGATCGTCCGCGAGATCGACGAGGAGGACGACCTCATCGTCGAGATCGCCGAGGGGATCCAGGTTCGCGTCGCCCGTCGCGCCGTCGGCGGCGTCGTCAAGCCGGAGGACGACGCCGACGTCATCGACGGCGACGTCGAGGACGTGGACGCGGACGAGGACGACGTGGAGGACGGGGAGAGCGAGGCGGCTCCTGCACAGCTGGAGGCTCCGTCCGGAGAGGGCGTCGATGAAGAGGGCGTTGTGAGCGGTGAGGAATCCGTGAGCCCGCAGCCAGCGGAGGCAACGGACGAGGCGGAGCACCGCTACCCTGACCGGCCGTAGATGACCCGCAGAGCAGCAACGATCGTCGTCACGCTCGTCGCCGCCGCCCTGGTGGGCGTCGCGCTGCTCGCGATCCCCGCGTCACCCATCCATCAGACGCCGACCCTCGGGCTCGACCTGCAGGGCGGGCTCGAGGTCACCCTGCAGGCGGTGCCGCCGAAGGACCGCAAGCTCACCAAGGACGACCTCGACCGCTCGGTCACGATCATGCGCGATCGCGTCGACCGGCTGGGCGTCGCGGAGCCCGAGATCCGCACCCAGGGCAGCGATCAGATCACGATCCAGCTCCCCGGCGTGAAGGATCCGGCAGCAGCCGCGCGGATCATCGGCAAGACCGCCCAGCTCGAGCTGTTCGACCTCGAGGCGAACCTCGTCTCGCCGTCGATCGACTCCCGCACGCGCGAGCCGATCGCCACCGCGAAGCTGTACGACCTGCTCGCAGGCCAGCAGGCGCTCGTCGCGGCCAAGGGAGCCGACACCTGGTTCGTCTTCGACACGAAGACCAAGAAGCTCGTGCGCGGCCCGGTGCAGTCGAAGGAGGCAGCGCTCGCCGAAGTGGGGCGGAAAGCTCCCCGCGGGCAACAAGCTGTTCGGCGTGCCGACCGGCACGGTCGTGGTGACGTGCGGGATCGGAGAGGTCGTCTGCCCCGGTGTCGCCGCCGCGAACCCCACGACGAACTCGTTCTACCTCCTCAAGTTCGATCCGCCGACCGTGCCCGAGATGACCGGCAAGGACCTCAACCTCGGCGGGACGCGCCAGGACTTCGACACGCGGACCGGCGAGCCGATCGTGCTGATGCAGTTCACGAAGGACGGCGCGAAGCGGTTCGGCGAGATCACGGCGCGTGAGGCGCAGCGCGGCAAGCTCCTCTCGAACACCATCGGTGGGGGTCAGAAGATCACCCAGCACTTCGCGATCGTCCTCGACCGAGAGATCAAGTCGTGGCCGTCGATCGACTGGGAGGAGTACCCCGGCGGCATCTCGGGCTCCAACGGCGCCCAGATCACCGGGATGGCGGGTCTCAAGGAGGCGAAGGAGCTCGCACTGGTCCTGCAGACGGGCGCGCTGCCCGTCGAGTTCGTCACGCTCGACCAGACCGCGATCTCGGCGACGCTCGGCAAGGACTCGCTCCAGGAGGCGAAGCTCGCGGCCGCGGTCGGCCTGCTCCTCGTCGCCTTCTTCCTGCTGATCTTCTACCGGTTCCTGGGCGTCGTCGCGGTCATCGGCCTCGTCGTCTACGCGGCCCTGCTCTACGCCGCGATCCTCATCTTCAACGTGACGCTGACCCTCCCGGGCATCGCCGGCCTCGTCCTCACGCTGGGCGTCGCCGCGGACGCGAACGTCGTCATCTTCGAACGGATCAAGGAAGAGGTGCGCGCCGGGCATTCCGCCCGCGGCGCGATCTCACGCGGCTACGCGAAGGGCTTCCACACGATCGTCGACGCGAACGTCGTCACCGCGATCACCGCGCTCGT
Organism: uncultured Actinomycetes bacterium; assembly: GCA_963849125.1. Classification (GTDB taxonomy): domain Bacteria; phylum Actinomycetota; class Thermoleophilia; order Gaiellales; family Gaiellaceae; genus Gaiella. The sequence goes on from CAWKGI010000026.1 coordinate 162,823, forward strand.
CCTCTTCGCCGTCGCGACCTCGAGCGTTCGCGGCTTCGCGCTGATGCTCCTGATCGGCACGGCGCTCTCGATGCTCACCGCCGTCCTCGCGACCCGCGCGCTGCTCGCCGTCCTCGCCGGGTTCAAGGTGCTCGACAACCCGCGGTTCCTCGGAGCGCAGGGCGGGGGCATACCGTCCTGGCTGAAGGCGGACTACATCGGCCGCCGGCGGACGTGGTTCGCGATCTCCGGGGCCGTGATCGTCCTCTCGCTCGGTGCGCTCGTCGTCAACGGGCTCAACCTCGGCATCGACTTCAAGGGTGGCACCCAGGTCGCCTTCTCGACCCCCCAGCCGACGTCGCTCGAGCGGGTTCGCGTCGAGGCGGCGCGGATCGGCCAGGCCGGCGCGGTGATCCAGGGTCGCGGCCCCTCGACGGACGGGAAGTACGAGCAGTTCCAGATCCGCACGGAGTCGCTGACGGTCGACGAGGCGCAGCAGCTCCAGTCAAGTCTCGTCAGGTCGGTCGACGCGGAGGCCTTCGGGGTGAAGAACGTCTCCGCGAGCTTCGGCAAGCAGATCGCCAGGTCGGCGATCCTCGCGATCATCGTCTCGCTGCTGCTGATCGTCGCGTACATCTCGGTGCGCTTCCAGTGGCAGTACGCGCTTCCGGTGATCATCGCGCTCGCGCACGACATCGTGATCACGATCGGCATCTATGCGCTGCTCGGACGGGAGGTGACGACCGCGACGGTCGCCGCGGTGCTCACCGTGCTCGGCTACTCGATCTACGACACGATCATCATCTTCGACCGGATCCGCGAGAACGTGCCGCTGATGAAGCGCGCCTCGTTCCGGGTGATCGGCAACGTCTCGCTCTGGGAGACGATCCCCCGCTCGCTGGCGACGACGTTCATCACGCTGCTCCCGATCATCTCGCTCCTCGTGTTCGGCGGCGACACGCTCAAGGATTTCGCGTTCGCGCTGCTGATCGGGATCGGCTCGGGTGCGTACTCCTCGATCTTCATCGCGGCGCCGCTGCTCGCGATGTTCAAGCAGCGCGAGCCGGAGTACGCGCGTCGTCGCGACGATCTCGGTGCGATCGATGTGGAGACGGTCGGGGGTGTCCTGCGCGACGGCTCCCGTCGCAGAGGCGCCCGCCGCTGCCCCGGTGCCGGCACCCGCCGCTGCTCCGGCGGCCACATCCGCGTCGTCGTCCGCAGCGCGAGCCCGTCGACAGCAGCGCCGCACGAACCGCCCGCACGGCCGTCCGCGCTAGGCGGTGCGCCCGCCGCCTATGATGGGTGGCATGACCGACGCAACCACTGACGACGTTCGTCCGCTCTCGGAGCTCCTGCTCGCAGGCGTCGGCTGGGCCACGCTCGGAGTGGAGGCGGCCGACGAGCTCGCCGACGACCTCGCCCGCCGCGTCGGCGTCGACAGGGACGAGATGCGCTCCGCGCTGAAGGACACGGTCCGCGCGTGGAGGGCCGACGCCGAGCGGGTCGGGACGCGCCGCGACGAGGCGCTCGACCGCGTGCTCCAGAAGTCCGGGCTCGCACGCCGCGAGGAGCTCGACGACCTCGCCCTGCGCATCGCCCAGGTCGAGCATCGGCTGCGGCTCCTCGAGCGCGAGAGCGACGCCGCGCAGCCCACGCCGCCAGCGTAGAGGCTCGTCCGCCCCGTTCGGGGCGATCGGCTCCGGCCCGACGTGCGCGCCGCCCTGCCGTCGTCGACGGTGGGAGTCACGGGTCTGGCGTCAGGCCGAGCCGGGGTCCGACCACTCGCGACGCTCGCCCGGCAGGCGGCAGGCGTCGATGACGTGCCACACTTCTGCGGTGGAGCCGACGACCCCGCAGCGCAGCATCTCCCGACTCTCCGAGATCGGCCGCGTCGCGACGCGTCACGGCTTCGGGTACATGCTCGACCGTCGGCGCGGCAACGACGACACGCAGCTCGCCGACCGCGGGCGCCGGCTGCGAGAGATGCTCGACGAGCTGGGGCCGACCTTCGTCAAGTTCGGCCAGCTGCTCTCCACGCGCCCCGACCTCGTGCCCGCCGACGTGATCCTCGAGCTGCGGAAGCTGCAGGACGACGTCACGCCGATCCCGTTCGCCGACGTCGCCCGCGTGATCGAGGAGGACCTCGACCTCACGGTGGAGCGTGCGTTCCTCGACCTCGATCCCGTTCCGATCGCGGCCGCGTCGATCGGCCAGGTGCACCGGGCGACGCTTCCCAACGGCGAGGACGTGGTGGTCAAGGTGCAGCGACCCGACGCACCGCGCCAGATCGAATCCGACTTGAAGCTGATGCGGTCGGCGGCGCACGTCGCCCGCGAGCGCATCCGGCAGCTCGACTTCGTCGACGCGGAGGCGATCGTCGACGAGTTCGCCCGGTCGATCCGCGGCGAGCTCGACTACCAGCTTGAGGCGCGGAACGCGGAGGCGTTCCGGCGGAACTTCGCCGACGACGATCGGATCGTCGTGCCCCGTGTGTGGTGGAGGTACACGGCGGGACGGGTCCTGACGCTGGAGCGCCTCGGCGGCACACAGGTGCGCGATCTCGAGCTGGGGGAGTGGACCGACGAGGCCCGTCGCGAGCTCGCCTACCGGATGACGGACGTCTGGATGACGATGATCTTTCGGCACGCGTTCTTCCACGGCGATCCGCACCCCGCGAACATCCTGCTGCTCGACGACGGCCGACTGGGCCTCGTCGATTTCGGGCTTGCGGGCCGGCTCACCGACGAGGACATGACGAGGCTCACGCGCCTCTTCGTCGACGCCGCGACCGAGAACGTCGCGGCGCTCCCTCGGCGGCTCGCCGACCTCGGCGTGCGCTACCCCCGCGAGCGCGAGGACGAGCTCCGGACGCGGCTCGAGGAGGTCTACTACCGCTACTACGGGACGCGCCTCTCGGACATCGACCCTGCGGAGGTCATGCGCGAGGCGATCGACCTGATCTACTCGATGAACCTGACGCTGCCGACGCGCTTCGTGATCCTCGACAAGGCGCTCGTGACGCTCGGGGGCGTCACCGCCGAGATCTATCCCGATTTCAACGTCTTCGAGGTCGCGCGCCCGTACGCGAAGGGACTGGTCGCTGAACGGTTCTCACCACGGCGGATCGCGCTCTCGGCGCAGCGCGAGGCGCGAGAGGCGCTCGGAGCGGCCGTCCGTATCCCGAGCCTGGTCAGCGACGTGCTCGGCGAGCTCACGGACGGCGAGCTCTCGGTCAAGATCTCGAATCCGGGCGTGGACGATCTCTCGCACCACCTCGACGTGTCGGTCAACAGGATCGCCGTCGCGCTCGTCGTCCTCGGCGGGCTGATCGGCTCCTCGCTGATCGGCGTGCTCGCGAAGGACGGCCCGCACGTCCTCGGGCTCCACCTGATCTCGGTGGTCGGGTTCGTGCTCTCGGGCGCCTTCGGGTTCTGGCTGCTCTGGGGGATCTTCAAGTCCGGCCGCCTGTAGGCGCTCTTCGCTTCGCGAGGAGTGCCTCTACGGGCTTCCTCGTCAGCGCGAAGTGCCCCGGAGGCGTCCGGCCTTGCGCAGAAGCTCGAGCACCTCGTCGTGGGGGAGGCCGCGGGCGATGCGGTCGTCTCGACCGACGACGTCGGGTGCGGCCCACATCGCGTTGAGGACTGCCTCCTCGGTCGCCTCGACGGTCGCCTGGAACAGCTCGTCGAGCATGTCGTCGGGCACGAGCTCGACCGACTCGCGCGAGACGCCCTCGGTGCGAGGCCGACGGGAGCCCGTCGAGAGCGCGAGGAAGATCTCACCCGATCCGTGGTGCGCGACGGAGCCCATCCTGGCGAGCCCGAGCCCGCAGCGCCGCGACACCCGCTCGAGCTGGGCCGGCGCGAGCGGGGCGTCGGTGATCGCGACGGCGATGCAGCTGCCGGCGGGGCGGGGTCGCTCGAAGCCGGAGCCGAGCGTCTCGCCGACCGGCACCCCGTCCACCCTGAGCTCGTGCGAGCGTCCGAAGTTCGCGAGGACGAGCACGCCCAGCGTCGCGTCGAGCTTTGGCACCAGTCGCGACGCCGTCCCGATCCCGCCCTTCCAGCCGAGCGTGGTCATGCCCGTTCCCGCTCCGACGGCGCCCTCCACGACCTCGCCGGCCCCCGCGTCGGCGAGCGCTCGCGCCACGTCTGCGCTCTCGACGTGCGTCGTGCGCGCGTCGGAGAGCCACGAGTCGTCGCACTCGGCGACGACCGGGATCACGACCCACTCGTGGCCGACCTGCGGATCCGCGGCCCGCGCCGCGTCGACGGCGCCGTCGAAGACGCGTCCGACCTGCATCGTCGAGGTGAGGTAGACGGGCGTCTCGACGACGCCCCACTCGGAGACCTGGAGGAAGCCCGTCATCTCTCCGGCGGCGTTGAGCGCGCTGGCCCCTGCAGGGACTGGACGGTCGACCAGCGTCGCGGGATCGCCGGGAACGACAACCGTGACCCCGGTGCGCGCGATGCCGCAACCGACCGGCGGGGGCTCGTCGTCGCGCCAGACGGTGACGTGACCGACCTGCACGCCCGGGACGTCCGTGACGGCGTTCAGCGGGCCTGGCGGCAGGGTGCCGATCGAGATGCCGCACGCGCGGGGTCGTGGGCCACGGGGTGGTGGCGGCGTGCTCATCGGCGCGAGCCTACCGCGGTAGGCTCCGCGCGTGGCGCTCGAGATCCCCCTCGTGTGGAGCGAGAGCTGCCTCGCTCACGGCGGCGAGGCCGGAACCTGGGTGGGCGTGCAGATCGAGGGCGACGAGCTGCCGCAGCGGGCGCTCGCCATCCGGGATGCGCTCATCGCGGCCGGGGCGGGTGTCGTCGCCGCCGAGCCGCACGACGACGCGGAGCTCCTCGCCGTGCACGACCCCGGTCTCGTCGCGTTCCTCCGGAGCGCCTACGACGGCTGGGTCGAGGCGGGCTATCCCGAGGATCCCGGACAGCGGCAGGTCGTCGGGTACATCTTCCCGACCCCTGGCCTCCTCGCCGGGCTCGAGCCGACGGAGCCGGTCTCTCCCTCCGCGCGCACCGGGCACTGGGCGTTCGACACCCTCACGCCGATCGGCCCGGGTACGTGGGAGGCCGCCCGGGCGGCGGTCGACTGCGCCCTCACCGCGGCCGACCTCGTCGTCGCGGGCGCTCCCGTGGCGTACGCGTGCACGCGCCCGCCCGGCCACCACGCCACGCGCTCGGCATACGGAGGCTCCTGCTACCTGAACAACGCCGCCGTCGCAGCGGCCCGCCTCCGGGCGTCCGGAGCCGAGCGCGTCGTGATCCTCGACGTGGACGCCCACCATGGCAACGGGGCGCAGGCGATCTTCTGGGACCGGGCCGAGGTGCGAACGGGCTCCGTTCACGTCGATCCCCGCGCCGGCTGGTTCCCACACTTCCTCGGAGGACCGGCGGAGATCGGCGCCGGGGCCGGGGAGGGGGCGAATCTGAACGTGACGCTCGCCCCCGGGACGGGCGACGAGGGCTGGCTCGACGGGGTCGCGCAGCTCGTGCGCTTCGCCCACGGCGCGGAGGCGCTCGTCGTCGCGCTCGGCGTCGACGCCGCAGCGGGCGACCCGGAGAGCCCGCTGCAGGTCAGCGAGGCGGGCTTCCGGGAGGCCGGGCGCCTGCTCGGCGGGCTCGGACTGCCGACCGTCGTCGTCCAGGAGGGCGGCTACGACCTCGAGACGATCGGCCCGCTGGTCGTGGCGACGCTCGCGGGCGTCGCCGACAGGCGCCTCCCCCGACGAGCGGCGCCGTAGGGCCAACCATCCGCGCCCGCGCTCGTCCCACAGGTTGTCCCACCGGTCAATCGATGGGATGATCGGCGAATCGTCCCGACGGAGGAGGGTCTCAGGTGAGGTATCGCACGCTCGCGCCGCTCGTCGCACTGGTCGTCACGCTCACGGCGCTGGTCGGGGTCACGGTCGCAGCCGCAGCCGACGAGAACGGCGACAAGGTTGTCTTCACGGTCGGGCTCACGAACGACTACGACACCCTCAACCCGGTCGTGGGCGTCGAGGTGCCCGACTACGAGGTGTGGAACCTCCAGTACGCGACGCTGACCGACAAGGCGACCGCCGACTTCGCCACCATCCCCGGGCTCGCCGAGTCGTGGAAGGCCTCGAACGGCGGCAAGACCTACACCTACACCCTGCGCGATGGGCTGACCTGGTCGGACGGGACTCCGCTCACGGCCAAGGACGTCGCGTTCACGGTCAACCGGGCGCGCAAGGAGGCGTGGCTCAACTACAACTCCACGGTCGCGAACCTCACGGCCAAGGCGATCGACGACAAGACCGTCGAGATCACGAGCTCCGTGCCCGACCCGAAGCTCCCGACGATGGACGCCTACATCCTCCCGGAGCACGTGTGGGGCAAGCTCGACGCCAAGGCGATCACGAAGGTGCCCGGCACGGACGGCGTGGGCTCAGGCCCCTTCACGCTGCTCGAGGCGAAGCGCGGCCAGTTCTGGACGATGAAGGCGAACCCGTCGTACTGGGGCTGGGCCGGGAAGGAGCCACCGATCGACGAGGTCGTCTTCCGGCTCTACACGAACGGGGACGCGATGGTGGCGGCGCTCGAGAGCGGCGAGGTCGACGCCGCCCACGACGTCCCCGCCGAACAGTTCACGCGGCTCGAGGGGAAGGACGGCATCGTCACCGTCAACGGCGAGCAAGGCGGCTTCGCCGAGATCGCCGTCAACGGCGGCCGCCCCGAGAACCAACGCGTCGACGGGATCGGCAACGGGAACCCGGCGCTCTCCGACATCGAGGTGCGCAAGGCGATCGCCCACGCGATCGACAAGCAGACGCTGATCGACCGGGTCAGCGCCGGGATCGGCCGGCCGGGCACGACGATGAGCCCCTCCGCCAGCCCCGAGTGGATACCCGAGCTCCCGGAGGCCGACCAGTTCACCTTCGACCTCGAGAAGTCCAAGGCGCTCCTCGACGCGGCGGGCTACAAGGACACGAACGGCAACGGGATCCGCGAGGGCAAGGACGGCAAGGACATCGTCCTGACGTACTACATCCTCGGCGACTCCCAGACGGCGCCGGGCAACGCCGAGTTCGTGACGGGCTGGCTCAAGGAGATCGGGCTCGGCACGAAGCTCAAGACCGTCAACGGCTCCAAGCTGACCGAGATCATCGGCAAGGGCGACTACGACCTCTTCCAGTGGGGCTGGACGCCGTTCGTCGACCCGGATCCGATGCTGTCGTACTTCACGTGCGGCCAGCTCTCGAAGGATCCCGAGGATCCCACCAACTACTACAACGACGCCAACTGGTGCGATCCGGCCTACGACGCGGACTACAAGGCGCAGAACCAGGAGCTCGACAAGGACAAGCGCATCGAGATCGTCCATCGGATGCTGAAGCGCTTCTACGACTCGGCGACCTACAACGTGCTCACGTTCGAGGGCGACCTGCAGGCCTACCGCACCGACCGCTTCACCGGCTGGCTCCGGCAGCCCGCGGACGTCGGACCCGTGCTGTTCTCGAACACGTCGCCGACCTACGCCAACCTCACGCCGGTCGCAGCGACGGGTGACAGCGGCGGCGGGCTGTCGACTGCCGGGATCGTCGCGATCGGCGTGGCGGGGCTCGTCCTCGTCGGCCTTCTGGTGTTCTTCCTCACGCGCCGCCGGAGCGCGGACGAGCGCGAGTAGAGGCGTGCGGTGCGCGACCGCTGACAGGCGGCACCGGGGCGGGCGCGAGCCCGCCCCGGCCGTCCGCCTCCCCGGTATCGGCGGGTCGAGATGAGCGTTCGGTTCGTCTCGCTGAAGGTGCTCGGGGCGCTTGCGACGCTGGCCTTCGTCGTCGTCTTCAACTTCTTCCTCTTCAGGGTGGTCGAGGGCGATCCGGTCGCCAACCTGTTCAGGGGTCGGAATCTGACGCAGCAGCAGCGCCAGGAGCTGCGCCAGCAGTTCGGGCTCGACGGCTCCAAGCTCGAGCAGTTCGGGGCGTACGTGAAGCAGACGCTGCAGCTCAACCTGGGCCGGTCGTACACCTCCAACGAGCCGGTGGCGAGCGAGATCTGGAGCCGGGCGTGGCCGACGATCGCGCTCGTCGGGATCTCGACGCTGCTCTCCACGATCTTCGGCGTGCTGATCGGGATCGCGGCCGCCTGGAAACGCGGCTCGCCCACGGACTACGGCTCGACGGGGTTCACGATGGCGACCTACGCGATGCCGGACTTCTGGCTCGGGATGCTGCTGCTCGTGACACTGGCGGTGTCGCTCGGCCTCTTCCCCGTGGGAGGCATGACCGATCCCGGCTCCGATGCGACCGGCGTCGCGCGCCTGCTCGACCAGGCGCACCACATGTTCCTTCCCGCGCTGACGCTGACCGTTGCGTACCTGGGCGAGTACGCGATCGTGATGCGCTCCTCGCTGCTCGACACGATGCGCGAGGACTACCTCACGCTCGCCCGCGCGAAGGGGCTGCGCGACGTGATCGTCCGCAACCGTCATGCCGTGCCCAACGCGATCCTGCCGGTGGTCACGCTGATCGCGATCAACTTCGGGTTCGTGCTCTCGGGCGCGATCGCGGTGGAGACGATCTTCTCCTGGCCGGGGCTCGGAAGGCTCACCTACGACGCCCTCAACGGGCCCGATCTCCCGCTCCTGCAGGGGCTGTTCCTGGTGTTCAGCGCCGCGGTGATCTTCTTCAACCTCGTCGCCGACCTGCTGTACGCGTACCTCGACCCGCGGGTGCGAACGGGATGACGACCGCCGAGGTGACGATCTCCGGACGCCGCGTCGCCTGGCAGCGGCGCCGACGGGCGCTGGCGGCGGCGTGGACGCAGTTCCGCCACTCCGTGCCCGGGATGATCGGGCTTGTCGTCCTCGTCCTGATCGTCGCGATGGCGGTGTGCGCGCCGCTGCTCGCCGACGAGTCGACGCTGCGCGCGATCAACGCGGTGCAGAACCCCCGCTGGGCGCCGCCATCGGAGTTCGCGCCGCTCGGCACCGACAACCTCGGCCGGAGCGTGTGGGCGCAATTCGTCTGGGGCGCGCGGATCAGCCTGCTCGTCGGGCTCGCGGCGACGGTGATCGCGATCGTGATCGGGTCGCTCGTCGGGATCGTCTCCGGCTACTTCGGGGGGATCCCGAGTGCCGTGCTGATGCGCCTCACCGAGTGGTTCCTCGTGATCCCGTTCCTGCCGCTCGCGATCGTGCTCGCCGCGGTGCTGGGCCCGTCGGTGTGGAACGTGATCCTCGTGATCGGGATCACCTCCTGGCCCGCGACCGCCCGCGTGATCCGCGCGCAGGTGCTCTCGGTGAAGGAGCGGCTCTACGTCGAGCGCTCGCGCGCGCTCGGTGCCTCCGGCGGATACGTGATGCGGGCGCACGTGCTGCCGAACGTGTCGCCGCTGATCCTCGCGAACCTCACGCTCACGGTTCCCGTGGCGATCCTCTCGGAGACGACGCTCTCGTTCCTCGGGCTCGGCGATCCGACGCAGGCCTCCTGGGGAAAGATGCTCGACGAGGCGTTCTCCTCGGGTGCGCTGACGCGGAACGCCTGGTGGTACTACCTCCCGCCAGGGCTCGGGATCATGGCGGTCGTCCTCGCGTTCGTCTTGATCGGGCAGGCGCTCGAGGAGATCCTCGACCCGCGGCTGCGGGAACGGCGGTCGTGAGCGTTCCGCTCCTGAGCGTCCGCGACCTCCACGTGACGTACCCCGGCGACGTGCCGGCTGTGCGGGGCGTCTCGTTCGACCTCGCCGCCGGCGAGACCCTCGGGCTGGCCGGGGAGTCGGGCTGCGGGAAGTCGACGATCGCGTCTGCGCTGCTGCGTCTGCTCCCGCGCGGGACGACGGTCACCGGTGAGGTCCTGCTCGACGGGAAGGACGTCCTCACGATGCGGCCCGGTGAGCTGCGCGCCGTGCGCTGGGAGGAGATGTCGATCGTCTTTCAGGGGGCGCTGCACACGCTCAACCCCGTGCGCACGATCGGCTGGCAGGTGTCCGAGTCGGTCGAGACGCATCGTCCCGGGATGGGACGGGCCGAGCTCCGCGCGCGGGTACGCGAGCTGCTCGACGTGGTCGGCATCCCGGTCGTCCCGGATCGACGACTACCCGCACCAGTTCTCGGGCGGGCAGAAGCAGCGGATCCTGATCGCGCTGGCGCTCTCGTGCGACCCGCGGATCCTGATCGCGGACGAGCCGACGACGGCGCTCGACGTGATGGTGCAGGCCCAGGTGCTGCGGCTGCTCGAGATGCTCCAGCGCGACCTCGGCCTCGCGATGCTGTTCATCACCCACGACCTCTCGACGCTCGCGAGCGTCTGCCGGCGGCTCGCGGTGATGTACGCGGGCCGTCTCGTGGAGGAGGGGCCTGCACACGACGTCTTCGCCTCGCCCGCGCATCCGTACACGACGGCGCTCGCGGCGGCGTTCCCCATCATCGGGGACAGGCGTTTCCGGATGGCGCCGTCCGGGCTTCCCGGCGACCCACCCGACCCACGCAACCTGCCAGGCGGCTGCCCCTTCCATCCGCGCTGCGTCGATGCCACGGCCGAGTGCACGGAGTGGCAAGCCGAGGAGCGGCCGGTCGGTCCGGGCCGGATGGCGGCCTGCATCCACGTGGGGTCAGGCGCGTGAAGGGCGATCCGCTCCTCGAGGTGAAAGGGCTGGAGGTTCGCTTCCAGGCGCGCAAGAAGGCGGTCGCGCGAGCCGTCGACGGCGTCGACCTCACCGTGCGCGAGGGCGAGGTGCTCGCCCTCGTCGGCGAGTCCGGATGCGGCAAGACGACTCTGGCGCGCACGATCATGGGGCTCGAGCGACCGAGTGCGGGGGAGGTCTGGTTCCGTGGGGCGCCGCTCGCGTACGACCCGAAGGCGCTGAAGGCGTATCGCCGCGGCGTGCAGATGGTGTTTCAGGACCCGACCGGGGCGCTCAACCCGCGCCAGACCATCTACGAGATCGTCGCGGAGGGATTGCGGATCCACGGGCTCGGCGACGGCGAGGAGGCGGCGGTCGCGGAGGCGCTGTCGATCTCGGGGCTCCGGCCGCCGGAGCGGTTCTTCAGCCTCTACCCGTACGAGGTCTCGGGCGGGCAGCGGCAGCGCGTGGTGATCGCCGGCGCGATGGCGCTCGATCCGTGGTTGCTGATCGCGGACGAGCCGGTCTCGAGCCTCGACGCGTCGGTGCGGGGCGAGATCCTCGCGCTGATGCTGAAGCTCGTCCGCGAGAAGGGCGTGACGATCCTCGTCGTGACGCACGACCTCGGTCTCGCCTGGAACATCGCAGACCGTGTCGCGGTGATGTACCTCGGACGGATCGTCGAGGTCGGAGACACCGAGGAGATGCTCTCGGCACCGAGCCATCCGTACACGCAGGCGCTCCTCTCCGTCGTGCCCGAGCACAAGGGCCTCGAGCAGCAGATCCTGGAAGGGGAGGCCCCCGACCCCACACGGATCCCCGGGGGCTGCAGGTTCCATCCGCGCTGTCCGCTCGTCGCGAGCGGCGAGGCGGAGCGGCTCGGCCTCGCCGTGCGCTGCCGGGCCGATGATCCGGTGCTCGAGCCCCTCCCCGGTGCCGCCGACCATCGCGCGGCGTGTCACGCGGTCGCGACCTCCTGACGGCAACGGCGGGTTGGAGGCGGGCTCGAGCGCGTGGCGAGGTGCAGGGTCTGGGGTCGCGATGCGACGCCAGCCCCGGAGAACGGCAGGGCGCAGGGTGGGGTCCGGCGTCAGGGCTCGCTCGGCGATCCAGACCTCCGGCCGGCTCACCCGCGTCTCCACGACGGCGCGACGGCCTTGTCAGACCGAGGCGTCGACGCCATGTCCGTCGTGCGTCGGCCCGGGAGCGCTCATGTGCTTCGTGCGCCGCGAATCGCGCGCGCATGCGCTCGAGCATCTCCTCGTCGAGGCGCCGCTCGGCGAGCCACGCGTGATCGTGGTCGGAGTCAGGTCGCCTGTTCGGAGTCATCGTCGTCCTCCGGACAGGGCTTGATCCGGTCGACGTTCGCGTCGATCCGCATCAGCATCTCGACGAGTCGTAGGAGCTCCTCACGCTCGAGGAGCGGCAGCGGAGGCTGCGTCCTCGTGAGCACGAGGGAATCGTGCCGGGCGCACGGGGCGGCGCAAGCTGTCCGCTCAGGCAAGGCGACGCGGGATCGTCTGCTCGAACCGGCGCTCGTGCCGCCCGAAGGGACCGTTCGGCTCCTCGGCGACGACGTCGACCGTGACGTGGTACGCCTGCGCGTCGGAGCGCACCTCCACCCTGGCCTCGGTCAGCACCTCCACCTCGTCCCAGGTGATGCGGTAGCTCGCCTCACCTGTCGCCCAGGCACGACCGGGATCGCTCGTCGAGACGCCCACCTCCCCGGCATAGCGCTCCGTCACCCGCGCCCCGAGCTCTCCGTCGTACTCGACGCCGTGGGAGACGACGCACCGCGTCTCGCGCGCGAGGACGTCGTGCTCCACCCGCCAGACCGCGGGCTGCGAGGCCGAGGTGTCGGGGTCGGGGCCGTGCGTCTCCTCGCCCGACGAGGGTGCGAAGACCGGAGCCTCGGCGATCGCGGGCGGCCCGTCCACGGTCGGCAGGGTGAGGGCGAGGGTGTCGAGATCGAGCGTCAGCGAGCCGGCGAGTGGCGGCGGCCAGGCGTTCGGCCACTCGGAGGTCGCGAGGGCGAGCCGGAGCCGGTGGCCCTCCTCGAACACCCAGGAGCCGACCTCGAGCTCCAGGTCGATCGAGACCGTCTCGCCCGGAACGAGAGGCTGCGGGTCGGTGCGGTCGCCGCGCTGGCACAGGTTGAGCAGGCCGCGGGTGACGAGCGTCGAGGTTCCGTCGGAGGCGACGCTGCAGAGGCGCGCCGCGAGGTAGGCCACGGGAACGTCCGCGGAGAGGTCGACGGAGAGAACGGGATGCCCGAGCAGCTCCGTGCCCGGTGTGACGTCCCACTCGAGGCAGAGCGAGCGGGCGTCGTCGGTGCGCTGGTCGAGCGGCTGTCCCCACGGCAGGCGGCCGGCGCACGAGATCCAGGCTGCCGTGCCGACGTCACCGACGATGGGGAGCTCGGCTGTCCCTTCGTGCGGGTGACGCGCGTCGGCCGGGTGGAGCTCGAGCGGGCGTGACCGCTCGAGCGGCCAGCCGGGCTCGTGTCGCCAGGCCCCCCGATGCATCGCGAGATCGGGCTCGGGCGGTGTCGGATGCCGCACGAACACCTGGATCGGCGGATCCTCGTCCACGCCGTTCGGCTCGTCGGCGAGCCAGTGGCGGAACCAGCGGATCAGCTCCGGCACGAGGTCGATGTGCGGCCCGGGGAGCGAGGTGGCCGTCGACATGTGAGCCCAGGGTCCGAGGAGCAGTCGCTTGGGGCACGTGAGCGCCTCGAACGCGCGGAAGCTGTTGTTGCGGTAGCCGTCGGCCCAGCCCCCGACGAGCATCGTCGCGCAGGCGATGCGCTCGTAGCCGCGCCAGCCCCCGGCGTGGTCGGTGACCCGGACCGAGCCGTGCTGCCAGTAGGGACCGTCGACCTGCTCCTCGATCCAGCGAAGCACCCACGGGCGGGTGCGCTCGAACCGCTCGGCCCACGTGTCACGCCAGGTCGGGCCGACGACGGCCGGCACGGGGGGCAGGACGTTCGAGGTCACCATGTACGTCACGTAGTCGACGAGGTCGATCGCCTTCAACGCCCCGCCGTAGTAGTGGACGTCGTCCGCGTAGCGGTCGTCCGTCGCGAAGATCGCGCAGATCGCCTTGAGGGCAGGCGGGCGCTCGCAGGCGAGCTGGAGGCTGTTGAAGCCGGAGTAGGACGTCCCGTACATCCCGACGGAGCCGTTACACCACTCCTGTGCGGCCAGCCAGGCGATCACCTCGAGGAGGTCCTGCTGCTCCTGGGCAGGGTACTCGTCCTCGGCGATCCCGTCGGAGGAGCCGGTTCCGCGCAGGTCGACCCGGCACACGGCGAGGCTCCCCTCTGCGCATAGACGCCCGTACTCCGCGGCGTAGGACGAGGTGAGGTCGTCCATGCGGTAGGGGAGCGCCTCGAGCACGACCGGCGCCGGTCGCTGCTCGGGGAGCCACAGCCGCGCGGCGAGGCGCGTGCCGTCGGCGAGGGGGATCCAGACGCGGCGGTGCTCCATGGCCGCGCATCCTCTCACGCCTCTAGGATCGGCGTGGCCGTGGACCTCCGCCTGACATCCGCGCAGCGCGCGCTCCGCGAGGAGGCAGCCGCGTTCTGCGCATCGGCGCGACCCGTGCTCGAGGCCGATCCGGAATGGCGCCGCCAGGGGATGCTCTCCGACGGCGACTCCCGCGAGGTGAACCGGCTGCTCGGCGAGGCGGGCTGGATCGGGCTCTCGTGGCCCGAGGAGCTGGGTGGGCGCGGCCTGTCGCGTCTCGACGCGACCCTCGTCGAGGAGGTGCTCGGGTACCACTGGCTCCCGCTCTCGTCGTACCTCCTCTCGTACAAGACGATCGGGGCCGCCATCGAGCGGTTCGCCCCTGCCCTCGCGCGGGAGCTGCTGCCGCCGATCACGCGTGGGGAGCTGGTGTTCTGCCAGGGGTTCTCCGAGCCCGGCGCAGGGAGCGATCTCGGCGCGCTGACGACGAGGGCCGAGCTCGACGGCGACACCTGGGTCGTGAACGGCCACAAGATCTGGACGTCGAGCGCGCAGCTCGCGGACTGGATCTATCTCGCGGTGCGCACAGACCCCGATCGTCCCCGCCACAGGGGCATCTCGGTGCTCGTGTGCCCGATGGACACCCCCGGCATCGAGGTGCGCACGTTCGGCACGCTTGGGAGGCGGGTTCCTGTGCGAGACGTTCCTCGTCGACGTGAGGATCCCCGTCGCCAACGTCATCGGGGAGCGCGCCGGCGGGTGGGAGGTGCTGATGTACACCCTCGACTTCGAGCGGATCACCGCCGAGAAGCTCGGCGGCGCTGCATGGGTGCTGGACGCGACCGAGACCCGCCTGCGGGAGACCGGTCGTCTCGACGCGGCCTCGTCGGCCCGACTCGAGCGCCTCCGCGGGCAACTCGGCGCGGCACGGCTGCTGTCGTTCCGGGCGGCGGACGTGCTCGACCGTGATCTTCCGGGGAGCTCGACGTCTGCGATGGCGAAGCTCGCCGGGGCACGGGTCGTGCAGGCCGTCGGCGACGCGACCATCGACCTGCTCGGCCTGGAAGGACTCGCCGACGGATCGGCGGACGCGATCGTGGAGGGACGCGCGGCAGCGCTCTACCGGGCCTCGGCAGGGTCGACGATCGCGGGCGGCGTCTCCGACGTGCAGAAGCTCGTGATCGCCCGGA
This sequence comes from uncultured Actinomycetes bacterium, assembly GCA_963849125.1. Classification (GTDB taxonomy): domain Bacteria; phylum Actinomycetota; class Thermoleophilia; order Gaiellales; family Gaiellaceae; genus Gaiella. Next base: position 178,051 of record CAWKGI010000026.1, read on the forward strand.
GAGGGCTCGGGACTGCGATGAGCCTCCCGCTCGAGGGCGTCAGGGTCGTCGACGCCACCCAGTACGTCGCGGGGCCGCTGTGCGGCTCGCTCCTGCACGAGCTCGGTGCAGAGGTCGTCAAGGTCGAGCCGCCGACGGGCGACGCGTACCGCGGCACGATGCCCGTGCCGGGAGGGCTCGGCCGCTTCTTCGTTCCCCTCAACCGCGGCAAGCGGTCGGTCACGCTCGACCTCAAGGCGGACGAGGGCCGGGCCGGGCTCGCAGGCGCTGCTCCGCCGTGCGGACGTCGTGCTGCACAACGCGCCGCCCGAGCGGGCGCGAGCCTTCGGGCTCGACTGGGAGGAGCTGCACGCGGCTGCACCCGCGCTCGTGATGGGCGTGGTCACCTCGTTCGGGTCGCGCGGGCCGCTGGCGGCATCGCCCGCCTACGATCTGGTGGCGCAGGCCCGCTCGGGCCTGCTCACGGCCCACGCCTCGCCGGGTGACGCCGTGCCGGTGCGGGCCGGCGGTGTGCCGCTGGCCGACCTGACGGCGGGGCTCCTGCTCGCGACCGGAACGCTTGCTGCGCTCGTGCGCGCCCGGTCACCTCGGGGGTGGGCGAGCGCGTCGAGGTATCGCTGCTCGCCGCCGCGCTCGCCGTGCAGATCCAGGACCTCGTGTGGCTCGAGGGCGAGGCGTCGGAAGGGCCGATCGCGGCAACGGCCACCGACCTCGCCGCACGGGCCGACGAGATCGCGACAGGGCTCGCGACCAACCCGTACTACCGCTGCTACGAGGCGTCCGACGGGTTCCTCGCGGTCGCCTGCCTCAACCACGGCCAGCGCGCGGCGTTCGCAGACCTCCTCGGTCTCGACGATCCCACGATCGCGGCGCCCGATCTGCTCCCCGACGACCCGGCGATCGTCGCCGTGAAGCGAGCGGTCACGACACAGGCGGAGCGCGCGCTCCTCGTCGAGCCGATCGCGACCTGGCTGGAACGGCTCGGAGAGCGGGGCATCCCGTGCGGGCCCGTCCATGCGCGGGAGCGGGTGCATGCCGATCCCCAGATCCGCGCGAACGAGCTTCTCGTCGATGTCGACCAGCCGGGCCTCGGGCGTCGTCACGATGCTCGGCCGGCTGTTCACGCTCGCAGGCTCGCCACCGGGGCTCGGGCCCGCGCCGCTCCTGGGAGAGCACACCGACGAGGTCCTGCGGGAGGTGGGGGCGTGAGGTTCGGCGTCGAGCCGGAGCTCTCGCTCTTCGCCGACTCCGTCCGTGGCGCCCTCGCCGGCTGGGAGGCGCCACTCGAGCCTGCGTTCGGTACGTGGTGGGACGACCGCGACGACGGCCTGGCCGCGCGGCTCGTCGAGCTCGGCTGGGACGCGTTGTGGGCTGACGTGGAGCTCCTCGGCCCGGCCGTCGCCGGTGCGATCGAGCTCGGGCGGGCGGTCGCGCCGCTGTCGCTCGTCGACGAGGCGACCCTGGGTGCGCCGCTCGCTCTCGGCGATCGCGTCCGTCACGGGACGGGGGCATCGGTCGCTGCCGTCGTGGCCGAGGGCGAACGCTTGCCTCTGGTCCCGGTCGACTCCGACACGATGGAGCAGGAGCCGACGCTCGACGGGCTCGGGACGCTCCGGAGGGCGTCGCCGATCGTCGGCGACCTCGTGCCCGTCGAGGAGGCGGACGCGCGCTTGCGCGCGTGGGGGGCAGCGACGCTCGGGTATCTGGCAGGGCTCGCCGACGGCGCTCTCGCGCTGGCGCTCGCCCACGTCGGAAGTCGCGAGCAGTTCGGCGCACCGCTCGGGTCGCTCCCGGTGGTGCAGGGGCGTCTCGCCGAAGCAGCGCTCGAGCGGGATGCGCTCGCGCTCGTCGCCTGGGAGGCGGTCGCTGCGGATCCCGGCCTCCCACGGACGTCCCTGGCGTGGGCAGGGCCGGCGTGTCGTGAGGTGACGGCGCAGGCCCTCCAGGTGCACGGCGGGATCGGATTCGCGCTGGAGGGCGGGATCCACCGCCAGTACCGGCGTGCCAAGGCGGCGCAGGTGTGGGTCGACGCGCTGCTCGCCGCGACCGAGCTCTGAGCTGCCCTCCGGCGCCGTGCCCGGCGGGGACGGCTGTGCACGGATCGAGGCACACCCGGCGCAACGGACATCTGGCGCCCGCCCACGGTGCCGCCTAGGCTCGCTCCATGCGTCACGCGGCCGTCCTGCTCGCCGAGAGCCAGCCCGAGCATCGAGCGCTCCTCGAGCGACATCTCCGTGACGACGGGTTCACCGTCTTCGGGGCCGGCTGGCCCCGGCAGGCGCTCGATCTCGCCGAGCGGATCTCCCCGGACGTCGTGATCGCCGCGGAGCCGGAGCTCTGTCGGAAGCTGAGGGCGGGAGAGCCCGGCCGCACCTGGGATCGGAACGTCCCGGTGATCGTCCTCACGGATCCCGACGCGACGGCCGTCGAGCGTGTCCGCGCGCTCGAGAGCGGGGCGGACGACGTCGTCGAGCGCCATCTCTACCTCGAGCTCCGCGCCAGGCTCCGCGCGCTCGTCCGGCGCACGAGCCTCGGGCAGGCCGATCTCGTCGAGGTGGACTGCGTGACGGTCGACCACCGGTCGCGCCAGGTCAGGGTGCATGGCCTCCCGGTGCGGCTGTCGGCCCGTGAGTTCGAGCTCGCGGCGAAGCTGGCCAGCGATCCACGGCGGGTGTTCACGAAGGCCGAGCTGCTGCGGGACGTCTGGGCGATCAGGGCCGGGATCCGCACGCGCACGGTCGACTCGCACGCCTCTCGTCTCCGCCGCAAGCTGCACGACGCAGGCGCCGAGGGGTTCGTCGTGAACGCCTGGGGCGTCGGGTATCGGTTGGTCGACTAGCCAGGGATGTTCGGCCGCGTTCGCGACGAGCAAGAGGTCCCACAGAGCGGGGGTATGCTGGATCTCTGGAGACATTCGACCGCAGGGAGCTGCTGGGTCGCGGTGCCCGCCTGACGGCGGTCGGGGCAGGGCTCGCCGCGCTCGGCCCGCAGTTCGCGGCGGCGATCCTGGCCGCACCGGCCCTCGGAGAGCTCCGCTCGGCCCTCGGCCCCGGCGGATTGGTCGTCCCCGGGGACGCCTCCTACGCGACCGTCCGGCTTCCGTGGAACCGTCGCTACGACCCGGTGCGCCCGCTGGCAGTCGCCCTCCCGCGCACCGTCCAGGAGGTGCAGGAGTGCGTCCGCTGGGCGGTGAAGCACGACGTCCGTCTCGCCGTGCGCTCGGGCGGCCATTCGACCGCAGGCCAGTCGTCGACCACGGGGCTCCTCGTCGACCTGCAGCGCCTTGCCGGCGTCAGGGTCACGGGCGACAGGGCCCGCGTCGGGCCTGGTGCGCGGTTGGCCGGCGTGTACGCCGCGCTCTGGTCGGCGGGCGGTCGGACGATCCCCGCGGGCACGGCTCCGACGGTCGGTGTCGCAGGGCTCACCCTCGGAGGCGGCCACGGGTTCCTCTCGCGCTCGCTCGGGCTCGCCTGCGACAGCCTGGTCGGCGCAGAGATCGTCACCGCCGACGGTCGGATCAGGCGCTGCTCGCCGTCGAGCGAGCCCGACCTGCTCTGGGCGCTGCGCGGCGGTGGCCAGGGAAGCTTCGGAGTCGTCACGGCGCTGGAGTTCCAGACGCACCGCATGAACCAGGTGACGACGTGCGCGATGGAGTGGCCGTGGGCGAAGGCAGAACAGGTGATCGCGTCCTGGTCATCCTTCGTCGGCGGCGCTCCGGATGCGCTCTCCTGCGTGCTTGCGCTGCGGGTGCCCGCGACGCCCGGCGGGGCGCCGACCATCGCCCTGAACGGGCTGGTCGTCGGGACGAAGGGCAGTGCCGACGCGATGCTCGAGTCGCTCGTCACCGCCACAGGACCGACCCGGGTGCGCACGGTGCAGCGCGACTATGACGTCGCCGTACGGTACTTCGAGGGAGACCAGGCAGACGTCCGCCGGGGCATCGGAGTCGCCTCCGGATACGCGCGGAAGCCGCTGACGGCCGCAGGAAGAGAGGCGATCGTCGCAGCTGTCGAGGCACGAAACGCGGATCCGTCGCTGCGACGTGGCGGGGCGGTGCTCTTCGCACTCGGTGGGGCCGTCAACCGCGTCGCCCCGGCGGCCACGGCGTTCGTCCACCGGCGCGCGCTGTTCTCGGTGGAGCTCCTCGCCCTCTGGGAGGGGAAGCCGGAGCAGAGGCGCAACCTCGACTGGCTCGCGCAGGCGCGGACGGCGATGCGTCCGCACCTCTCCGGCGAGGCCGTGCAGAACTACGCCGATCCCGCGCTCGCGAACGCGCGTGCGGCGTACTACGGAGCGAACCTTCCGCGCCTGGTCGCGGTGAAGCGACGGGTCGACCCTGCGAACGTGTTCCGGCACGGGCAGAGCATCCCGAGCCGTCTCTGAGTCGTCCCACGGGGGCGCACCGCGGTCCCACGCGGAGTGAGCGTCCGTAGTGACGCGTGCCCAGGGTGCGTCGGAGTACGGATGAACCCGGAGCGCTCGGGTGTGATGCTGGGTGCAGATCAGGGAGGTGCACATGCGCTCGTCGCCGCTGGCCATCATGTCCCACGGCCCGTCGAGGCCGACTCAGCCCTTGCACATCGCGAATCCGCACTGGGCGGATGAGGTCATGGCGGTGTACTCGTGCGTCCCTGACGAGTCCGCCCGGCTGCGGCTGGCTGTCGAGCTCGCCCGCGAGAACGTCCTCTGTCGCACGGGCGGCCCCTTCGGCACGGTGATCGTCGACGAGCGCACCGGCGCGCTGCTGTCCGTGGGAGTCGCAGGCGTCGAGCGGCTCGACAGCTCGCTCGCGCACGCCGAGATCGTGGCGCTCGCGGAGGCGGAGGCTCGTCTCTCGACCCGCACCCTCGCCGGAGGGCCGGCGCGGTACGTCCTCTACACGTCGTGCGAGCCGTGTGCGATGTGCCTCGGCGCGATCGTGTGGAGCGGGGTGCCGCGGGTCGTGTACGCCGCGCATCGAGAGGACGCCGAGATGCTCGGGTTCGACGAGGGGCCGGCGCTACGCGACGCGGTCCGTCACCTCCGCCGCCGGGGCATCAGCCTCGAGGCCGGAGGGCTGCGCGAGAAGCGGTCGAGGTGTCTGCGCCTCTACGTCGAGCGCGGCGGCACGGTCTACGACGGCGCCTGAGTCGGCCCGCGGGGGGCGACGCAGCGGGTCCGCGGTCGCGTAGCGTCCGGGGGATGCGCCGTGCCCGACTGCTGACGCTCGCCGCAACGTCTCTCGGCTCGTCGATCGCCTTCCTCGACTCGACGATCGTGATCGTCGCGCTGCCGCGGATGGAGGACGATCTCGGGCTCGGCCTCTCGGGGCAGCAGTGGGTGGTGCTGGGATACGCGCTGGCGCTCTCGGCGCTCTACCTCCCGACGGCGCGATCGGCGACCGGCTCGGGCTGCGCCGCATGTTCGTCGGGAGGAACGGTGCTGTTCGCCGGTGCGTCGATGCTGTGCGCGCTGGCGGGCTCGGAGGCGTGGCTCGATCGCGGGGCGAAGCCTCCAGGGCGTCGGTGGCGCGGCGCTGACGACGACGAGCCTGGCGCTGCTCCGCGTCACCTGGGCGGGGTCGGAAGGGCGTGCGATCGGCCTCTGGACGTCGTTCACGAGCATCGCGACGATCGGCGGGCCGGCGCTCGGCGGACTGCTCGTCTCCCAGGCCTCGTGGCGATGGATCTTCCTCGTCAACGTCCCGCTCGCCGTCGTCGTCGTGGTGCTCGCGCTCGCCGGAAAGGTCGAGGGGGAGCGCTCGGTGGGACGCGGGACGCTCGACCTCGTCGGCTCCGCCCTCGCGATGATCGGGCTGGTCGGAGTGTCGTTCGCGCTCGTCGAGGCGCAGACGCGGAGCCCCACCGTCGTCGCGGGCGCCGCGCTGATCGGACTGGCCTCGCTCGGTGCGCTCGCCGTCTGGACGCTGCGGGCGCCCGAGCCGCTCGTCCCGCCGCGTCTGCTGCGGCGACCCGGGCTCGCCGCTGCGAACGTCGTCACGCTCTGGTGATCTATGCCGCGCTCTCCGCGCACCTCCTGTTCCTGCCGGTGTACCTGCAGTTCCTCGGCTTCTCGCCGTTCATGTCCGGGCTCGCGTTCTCGCTCCCGAGCATCGGCCTCGTGCTCCTCGCGCCGGTCCTACGGGAGGCTGGCCGACCGCATCGGCCCACGCCGCCCGATCGCCTGGCGGGCTCTCTTGCGGTTGCGGGCTCCGTGCTCCTCCTGCTGCCGATCGACGACCGGGCACGAGCGTGTGGACGTGGGGGGTCGTCGCGCTGACGCTCTTCGCGATCGGCCTGCCGGCCGTGGTCGCGCCGATCACCGCTGCCGCCCTCGCTCCGGCGCCCGCGGACCTCGCAGGGGTGGCGTCCGGCCTGAACCAGACGTCGGCGCGAGCCGGAGGGGTGCTCTCGGTCGCCGCGGTCGGGGCGCTCGCCGCGTGGGCGTTCGCGCCGGGAGGAGCGGCGTGGGAGACGCTCCGTTCGATCCCGACCTCGTCGGGATCTCGCGTGACGCGGGGATCGAGACGTTCCGTGTGGTGGTCGTCTCGATCTCGGCACTCGCGGCGCTCGCGGCAGCGCTGGCCGCGACGCTGCTGCGCGACCGCGTCGACCGGCCCGACGGGCTCAGAGCAGAGCGCCCTCGAGGCGCAGGAGCGCGACCTTCCGGTCGAGCCCGCCCGCGTAGCCGACGAGTGATCCGGACGACCCGACGATCCGGTGGCACGGCAGGACGATCGGGATGCGATTGCGGTTCATCACGGTGCCGACCGCGCGCGAGGCGTTGGGGTTCCCGACCCTGATCGCGAGATCGTGGTAGGTCGCGGTATGGCCGTAGGGGACGAGGGCGAGCTCGCCGAGGACCCTGATCGTGAACTCCGGCAAGCCGCGCAGGTCGAGCGAGAGATCGAACGCCGTGCGACGGCCTGTGAAGTACTCGTCGAGCTCGCGGCGCGTCTCGTCGAGCGCCCGCGGCGCTCGCAGGACGCTCGGGCCGGCGAGACGTGCGAGCTCCTCGAGGTGCGCCTCGGGGTCGGGGTCGAACGAGAGCCGCGCGAGGCCGCGGTCGGTGGTCGCGGCGAGGAGCGGGCCGATCTCGGTATCGATCACGTCGTAGGCAGCGTCGAGCAGGCCTGCACGGACGGCGGCCTCCCGGAAGCGGCGATCGAGGTCGGTCGGGACGGTCATTCGCTGGTCATCTCCTTGCGCAGTCGTCGGATGCCGGAGGAGGCCGCCTGCCGGGCGGCGACAGGGCTCGAGCCGAGCGCTGTCGCGACCTGGTCGTAGTCGAGGTCGTAGCCGTAGCGCAGCACCACCGCGGCCCGCTCCTTCGGCGGGAGGTCAGCGGTGAGGGCCGCGAGCTCCACGAACGCCGGCTCCCCGTCGACGTGCGGGAGCTCGGGCATCTCGCCCTCCGGGCGGGTGCGCCGGTGGACGTCGAGCGCCACGTTGCGTGCGATCGTCAGCACCCAGGCGCGGAGGTGCTCGCCGTGGTCGAGACGGCCGTAGGCCCGGAGGGCGCGCAGGAACGTCTCCTGGAACGCGTCGTCGGCCCGGTCGCGGCCGAGCTGGCGCCGCAGGACGCCGAGCACCTCGTCGCAGTGCTCGGAGTAGAAGCGCTCGAACGGGGGGATCGTCGCCACGGCCTCCATCATCCAGGGAAACGCGGATGGGGTCGTTCCCGTGAGATCGGTCCCCAGTCGGTGTGGATCGATCGGCACGGCTTCGGCGTCGAGGCGCGACGGAAACGCAACGGAGCCACGCCTAGAATCGAAAGTGGGTGGTGGGATGGGGAGCCCCACCACCGGTCGCTCCGAGCGGGAATCGGCAGGTGAGACGATCGTGCAGACTGGAGCCATGCGCGTCGCCGTCGTCGGCCACGTCGAGTGGATCCGCTTCGCCCTCGTCGAGGACGTCCCTCGGCCCGGCGAGATCGAGCACTCGACCGACCAGTGGGAGCAGGCGGGCGGCGCGGGCAGCGTCGCCGCGATCCAGCTGGCTCTGCTCGCCGACGAGGCGCACCTGTTCACCGTGCTGGGCGGCGACGAGCTGGGAACGCGCGCGCGGGAGGAGCTCACGGCACGCGGGGTGACCGTCCACGCGACGATCGACGAGCGCCCGACCCGGTGGGCGTTCGTCCACTGCGACGCGGGTGGCGAGCGGACGATCACGACCGTCGGCCCGAAGCTCCGTCCGAGAGGCCACGACGACCGGCTGCCGTGGCACGAGCTCGCGGACATGGACGCCGTCTTCTTCGTGGCGGGCGACGTCGACGCCGTCCTCGAGGCCCGTCGCGCGCGGGTGCTCACCGCGACCGCTCGCGATCTCGCCACGCTGCAGCGCGCAGGCGTCCAGGTCGACGCGTTGATCGGGAGCGGCGGAGACGAGGACGAGCTCTACCACCCCGGCGACCTCGACCCCGAGCCCGCGCTGGTCGTCACGACCTCGGGGCGGCTCGGCGGCTGGATGCAGCCCGGCGGCCCGTACGTCGCGGCGGAGCCGCCAGGCCCGATCGTCGACACCTACGGCGCCGGCGACTCGTTCATGGCGGGCCTCACATTCGCGCTCGGCGCGGGCAGGGAGGCCCACGAGGCGGTGGCCTTCGCGGCACGGTGCGGAGCGGCGGCGTTGACCGGCCGTGGCGTCGCCCCGGGTCACGTCGCGCTCGACTGAGCGTCGCCCAACACAGGAGCCACGTGTGCGACTCAGACCCGGCGGCGACCGCCAGACTCGGGTCTCGAGACCACTCGACGACGAAGGAGGCGCAGATGACGCAGGAGCTCGCGGTGATCGTGGGGGCCGGCCCGGGGATCGGCGCGGCGACGGCGCGCCGCTTTGCGCAGGAGGGGCACGGCGTCGCCTTGCTGAGCAGGAGCGAGAGCACGACCGCCGGGCTCCTCCAAGAACTACGGGACGAGGGTCGGAGCGTCGCCGCCCTGACCGCCGACACCGGTGACCGGGCATCGCTCGCGACCGCGTTTGCGCAGATCCGCTCAGAGCTCGGCGACCCGACCGTCCTCCTCGTCAACGCGCTCGCGTTCGTGCCCGGCACGCCGACCCAGCTCGACCTCGACGCCTTCGAGGCGTCGCTGCGCGCCAACGTCGTCGGCGCACTGGCCTGCGTGGACGAGGTCGTCCCCGCGATGCGCGCCGCCGGCCGGGGCTCGATCCTGCTCACCGGCGGGGGCATGGCCCTCCAGCCGGTCGGCCGCTTCTCTGCGGTCAGTGTCGCGAAGGCGGCGCAGCGCTCGCTGTTCCTGTCGCTCGCCGAGGAGCTCGCGCCCGACGGGATCCATGTCGGGCAGGTGACGGTGGCGGGCTTCGTGAAGGAGGGCGGACCGTTCGCTCCGGCCCTGATCGCCGCCGAGCTGCACCGGCTGCACGACCAGCCGCCGGGCTCCTGGGACGCCGAGGTCGTGTTCGACGGGAGCTGAGAGGACGGAGCCCTCGCTCGCCGGTCGGGGTGGAGGCGACCCGTGTGGCCGCTTCCGCCCCGACCGACCCGTGCCGAGGACGACGGCCGAGCTAGAGGCCGAGCGCCACGGTCGCCACGTCGCACCAGGCGTTCGTCCCGAACCCCGCATGCGGGCCCTTGACCGAGACCAGCTCGCTCGCGACCAGCTTGTCGTTCGCGTCGTAGGTCAGCGAGAACGTCAGGTTCCCCGCGTCGCGCGTGAGCACCCCGCCGGCCGGCACCTGGAGCTTCTCCGGGACGCCGTGCACCGAGACGAGGTGCGTGTGCAGGCCCGACTCGACCCCGGAGACGATCGGGAGCGTCTCGCTGATCGCGATCGAGTCGATCACCGAGAGCCCGTTCACGGGATTGGTCAGCGTCTGCTTGTAGTTCCACTCGGCGGTTCGCCGGGCCTGGCGGCCGGTCGCCGTCGGGGCCTCCGCGGGCGGTGGATGGCAGAGAGCAGATGCTTGCGCATGGAATCATCCAACGCGAGGCGGCGTTGTCGCTCCACGAGGCGCGCACAGGCGCGCGACCGGCATCCCGCAGACGGAGGAACTGATGAAGCTCGGCATCGGACTGCCCAACACGCTGGCCCACGAGACGGATCGACGGCTGATGCTCGACTGGGCGCGCCTCGCCGACGAGGCCGGGTTCCACGTCCTCGCGACGATCGACAAGCCGAACTACGACTCGTGGGACTCGCTCGCGACCCTCGCCGGGGTCGCCGGCGTGACCGAGAAGGCCCTGCTCGCGACCACGATCCTGCAGCTGCCGCCGCGCAACGAGGTCAACGTCGCGAAGCAGGCGGCGACCATCGACCAGCTCTCCGGGGGCCGGATGGTGCTCGGCGTCGCCCAGGGCGGGCGCCAGGACGACTTCGAGGTCTTCGACGCCGAGTTCAAGGGCCGCTCGGAGAGGTTCGAGCGCCAGGTCGCCCGCGTCCGTGAGACGTGGGCCGGCGCGCGCGCCTCGACCCGCGACCACGGCGCCGTCGGGCCGGCTCCCGTCGCCGCCGATCCGCCGATCTGGGCGGGAGGTGTCACGCCGAAGGGCATCGAGCGCGCGCTCCGTGTCGCCGACGGCTTCATCTTCGGGACGGCCGGAAGCGAGATGATGGGGCAGTACGCGCCCGGGATCCGCGAGGGCCTCGCCGCGCACGGCAAGCCGAACGCGACCGTCGCGGGGCTGGCGTACGTCGCCCTCGGCGACGATGCCGGGGCCGCGCTCGCCGAGGGCGCGCACCACGTGCTGCGCTACTACGGCCAGCTCTGGACGGAGCCCGAGAACCTGATCCACCACGGCTCCGCGTCGAAGATCGCGGAGGAGGTGGCGGCGTACGCCGACGCGCTCGACATCCTGATCCTGTTCCCGCAGATCGCCGACATCCGTCAGGTGGAGCTGCTCGCCGAGCACGTCTTGCCCGCCTACGTGTAGTCGTCGGGGGCCGGCGTGCTCGGCGGCGAACGAGCGCACGCGCGGGCCGCGAGCACCACGAACCGGTTCGTCGGTCAGCCCGGCTTCTGACGACGTGGCTGCGCGATCCGGACGGTCGATCCGCGCGATCCGGATAGCGTGACGCCCGTGACATGCCACGATCACGGGATGGCGACCGATCCGGCCGCGCTTCCCTCCGTGGACGCCGACACTCTCCGCGCCGCGACCGGTGCGTGGGCGACCGGCGTCGTCGTCGTGACGGCCGCGCCACCCCGACGGCCGTGACGCGGGGCTCGTGATGGTGAGCCTCGCACCGGTGTCGCAGGATCCGCCGCTCGTGCTGTGGAGCGTCGACCGGCGCTCGGGCAGCCTCGACGTGTGGCTCGAGTCGCCCGGCTTCGCGCTGCACCTGCTCGCGGCCGACCAGGAGGCGCTCGCCTGGCAGTTCGCGAAGAAGGGCGAGGAGAAGTTCGCCGGGCTCGAGCTCCACAGGGGCGCCACGGGCGCGCCGCTGCTCGACGGGGCGGCGGCCGTGATCGAGTGCGCGGCGCACGCGCAGCACGACGGAGGCGACCACGTGATCCTCGTCGGGCGCGTCGTGGCCACGCAGGTGACCGACCGCCCACCGCTCGTGATGCACGCCGGCCGCATGCGCGGCCTCACCGACTGAACCGACCGAACCGACCCACGATTCGAAGGGAGACCTCGTTGACGAAGCGCCTGCTCGACGGCAAGGGCCTGAAGCTCGGCACGTTCTCGGCGAACTGCTCGTCCGGGATGGCCGTGACGAAGATCGAGGATCGCTGGAAGGCGACCTGGGACGACAACCTCCGGCTCGCGAAGGTCTGCGACGCGACGGGGATCGACTTCATGCTCCCGATCGCCCGCTGGATCGGCTACGGCGGCGACACGAACTTCCACGAGGGCGTGCTCGACCCGGTCGCGCTCGCCGCGGGGATCGTCTCCAACACCGAGAACGTGGTCGCCTTCGCGACCGTGCACACCGCCTTCAACCATCCCGTCGTGACCGCCAAGGCGATGGCGACGGTCGACCAGATCGGCGAGGGCCGCGCAGGGCTCAACATCGTCGCCGGCTGGAACAAGCCCGAGTACGACGCGATGGGCGTCGACCTGCCGCAGGATCACGACGACCGCTACGCGATGGCGCAGGAGTGGTGGGAGGTCGTGAAGCGGCTCTGGACGGAGGACGGCCGCTACGACATCCCCGGCCGCTTCTGGAACCTGAAGGGCGTCGAGTCGAGCCCGAAGCCCTACGACGGGCTCCTCCCGATCCTCAACGCCGGGTCGTCGCCGCAGGGCCGCGACTTCGCCGCGCGCAACTCGAACGTCGTCTTCACGGTCGTCGGCGGGCCCGAGGACGGTGCCGGCGTCGTCGAGCAGGTGAAGGCGAACGCGCGGGACACCTACGGCCGCGAGGTCGGAGTCTTCACCCCGTCCTACGTCGTCTGCCGCCCCACGAAGGAGGAGGCCGAGGAGTTCCACCGCTGGTACGCGGACGAGAACGCCGACTGGGACGCCGTCGAGAACCTGATGACCCTGCAGGGCATGTACGCGCAGTCGTTCACGCCGGAGATGCTCGCGATGTTCCGCGGGCGCTTCGCCGGCGGTCACGGCGTCTGCCCGCTGATCGGGTCGCCCGACGACGTCGCGAACGAGATCAAGCGCTTCTGGGACGCGGGGTTCGCGGGGATGACAGTATCGTTCGTCGACTATGTCTCCGAGCTCGAGTACTTCGCGCAGGAGGTCCTCCCGCGGCTCGAGGCGATGGGGGTCAGGCAGCCCGCCTGAGCACGACCTGGTGGCAGGTCGGGGATCCGCGTGCGCGGATCCCGACGCGGCGCCGAACCCTCGGGCGAGTGGTCACCTGAGCACGATCGCCCCGCTCGCCGCGCACCACCGCGTCCGCAGCAGGAACGCCGAGGTCCTGCGCGACGCCGTCGCCGACCTCGCCGTCGGGCACGACGTCATCCCGCGCGGCAGCTTCCTCGACGGCGTCGTCAACGGCACGGCCGTCGGCTCGGTGAACCTCGTCTTCGTGCGCTACGGCGGCCCGGTCGTCGTCGAGGCGCCGCCGACGGGCGACCGCGTCGCGGTGACCGTCCCGCTCGGGCCGATGGGCGTGCGCACGCACGTCGAGCGGACGGTCGCAGGGGAGGGGTTCGTCCTCGCCGACGATCGCCCGACGATCATGCGCCCCGACCCGTACGCGGGCGCGATCGTGATCGCCGCCGACCGCGCGCTGCTCGACCGCGCCGTCACGCGGCTGACAGGGGTGCAGCGGGCGCCGGTGGAGTTCGGGCCTCGCTGGACGACCTCGGCGATGCCCACGCGGATGCTCGACTCGACCTGGCGTCACGTGGGGGAGATGCTGGCCGCGAACCCCTCGGCGCCGCCGGCCGCGGTGCGGGCGCTCGAGTCGATGCTCGTCGACGCGATCCTGCTCGGCACGCCGCACTCCCACTCGGCGCTGCTCGCCGCGCCGCGGTCGGAGGCTCCGGGCCACGCCGACCGGATCCGCGCGTGGCTGGAGGAGCACCATGCCGAGCCGGTGAGCGTCGCGGACGTCGCGGCCGCGGTCGGGCTCAGCGTCCGCCAGGTGCAGGAGGTCGTCCGCAGCGCGTACGGCACGACGCCGACGCTGCTCCTGCGCGAGATCCGGCTCACGCGCGCCCGCGCGCTCCTGCGCTCCGGGGCGGCGACGAGCGTGTCGGAGGCGGCTGCAGGCAGCGGGCTTCACCCACCTGGGGCGCTTCGCGGGCGCGTACCGCGACCGCTTCGGCGAGCTTCCCTCGGCGACCGGCTGAGCCGCGGCGCAGTGGGCGGTGCAGCCGCCGCGCGGCCGGGGCGGTGGCCGGTGAGCGTCTCAGGCGGCTCGCGACGGTGAGCGAGCGCCCGAGCGCGGCTCCGGCGCGGTCGAGTGCGACCACGCCACGTAGCGCAGGCTGCGTCGGCAGCGCGACGGCCGTCTCGAACCCGCGGCGCACCACGGTGCGCGCGACGCGCAGGTCACGCGCGCTCGACCCGGCGAGCACCTGCCAGCGTGCGACCTCGGTCGCCCCGTTCCAGCTCGCGTACACCGCCGTCTGGCCGCTGTCGAGCGTCGTCGTCGCGACGTCGGGGCGGGTCGTCGGTCGGCCGACCCACGGTGAGCGGTGGGCGCGGTAGCTCACGCTCTTCGCATCGAAGCGCGCGTCGAAGAGCACCTTGCCCTTCGGGGAGAGCTCCGTGAACGCCGGCGACATGCCCCAGCCGACGAACAGGCCGCCGCCCTTCGTCTGCTGCGCGTTCCCCATCGCCCAGGCGGTGCGGACGTCGTCGACGCCGTAGGTGCGGACGAGTCGCGCCGTCCGCGCGCGCTCGTTCAGCACGAGGCGGAGCGAGCGCGAGGCGATCCCGGTGTCGGTCGGGAGCGAGGCGACGTTGTCGAACAGGGTGAGCGTCCCGTCCGCATGGCGCCGCGCGTCGTGCTGGTACGCGAACGAGACGCCCGGCCCGAGCCGGAAGTCGCTGCGCTTGCCTCCGAGCCTCCAGATCACCTTGCCGGTGCGCCGGTCGAGCTTGTAGATCGCGGAGGTGTGCCGGGCCGAGACGAGGAGGTTCCCGTCGAGGTCGACCCCGATCGAGTTGAGGTGGAAGTAGTCGACGTTCCCGTCGCGGGTGACCTGCGGCTCGTAGGTCTCCTCGAGCGCGACGTGGTCGAGGCTGTGCCACTCGAGCACGCACGTCGCCGTTGCGGAGGTCGATCTCCTGGATGATCCCCTCGACCAACCGCCCGTCCACGGCCCCGCCGATCGCCGTGAGGTCCGTGCGGAGCTCGTTGTAGATCGTGATCAGCGCAGTCCCGCGCGAGGTGAGCACGAGGTCGTGCAGGTCGCCCTTGTAGCCGTTGCCCGCCCTGATCCGCTTGAGCACGCGGTAGGACCGGTCGGCGACGATCCAGCTGCCTCCGTAGCCGCCGAAGACCGTGCCCTCCCACCACGTCAGCACGGGCTGTCCCCGACGGACGCTGCACCCGGAGAGTCCATGGCGTTCCCGGCGGTCACCGGGCGGAACCAGAGCGGTGACGCCGGTGCGATCGACGATCAGGGGACCGCTCGCCTCCTCGACGGGAGGGTTGGGAAGCGTGAACGGCGCGAGGAAGACGTGGCCCGGGTTCGGGCTCCGGTCGGGCGTGATCACGGTGATCGTCGGCGGTCGGAGATCGGGGCGCGAGACGAAGCTGTGCGCGATCGGGGGGCCTTCGAGCCGCGCGCCGGTCGTCGCGCCGGCCATGCGCGAGGCGAGCGCGCTCGGCGCCAGGACGCCCATCGCGGTCAGGGCGCCGGCCGCCTCGAGGAGCCGTCTCCGGGTCAGGACGGTGTGCGTGTCGTCTGGCATCCGGGGCATTGAAACAGGCCCGGCGGAGCGATGGGAGCCGATCGTGACGCCGTTCTCGACCTCGGCCGGGGCGCACGAGCGTCTGCGGCTTCCGCGACCCCGCAGCGACCGGTCGCACTCGAACCCCCGCTGCCCGACCCGTTCCGGTCGGCCGCAGCGCGTTCCGTACTTCCTCGCATCTGCCTTCAGCGCTCGCGCGGATGCGTCGTGCGCGGCTTCGGGGATCATGTTGGTGGAGGGGGCCCGATGCGCCGTGCGGTGCTGTTCGTGCTTGCGGCCTCCGCGCTGGTGGCGGGGGTGCTGCTGTCGAGTGCGTCCGGGGCGTCGCGCTCAGGGTCGCCGGGGGAGCAGATCCGCCTGCCCGCCGGCTTGCCGGTGCTCGTCTTCACGAGCACGCGAACCGGTCTCGCCCAGGCCTACGAGTTCGACATGGCCTTGCGGGCGCTCGTTCAGCTGACGTTCCCTCGCAAGGAGGCGCTCGAGAGCCCTACGACCGCTGTGTCGGTCTCCCCGAACGGGCGGCGGCTCCTGATCGTGGGGCCGCCGGACGAGATCCTTTCGCTCGACGGCTCTCGTACGTCTGTGCCCTCCCTGCTCGACCTAGGCCGATTCTCCGTGGTCACCCGACTCCTCGCGCGTGCTCGCGTGGCAGTCGTGCACGTCGGGGGAGAAGCCGCTCGTCGTGATGGGGCTGGACGGAGCGATCAGTCCGATCGGCACGGGCATCGGCTGGGCGGCGGCGTGGTCAGCCCGACGGCGGCCGGATCGCGTTTCTCCGCCTGCCGTCGTGCCCGCCGCCCCCGGGGTCGCGTCCGGCACTCGCGATCGTCGACGTCGCGGGTGGAGTCGTGCGAGACCTGACGCCGTTCAACATCGTTGGGGGTACGCCCGCATGGGCGCCCGACGGGCGGGCGCTCGCCGTCGTCGCGGGGTCGCCCGCGCCGTGCAGGTCGTCGGGGTCGACGACTCTGCGGCTCGCCTCGTTTCACCGTCGGGAGTCGTTGGTGGGGTGCGGTGGTCGCCCGACGGCCGCTGGCTGGCGTACCTCCGCGCCGGCCAGGTCGAGGTCGTACGCCCCGACGGGAGCGACCGCCGGAGCGTCACCAGCGGCGTGATGCCCTCGGGAAGCCGGGCGGGGTCGACGCTCGCCTGGTCGGCGAGTGGCCGGCTGGCGATCGCCGACCGCTACGGGCTGCGGATCGTGGACGCTCGTGCCGGCACTCCGCGCATGCTCGACTCGGAGTCGGTCGGCGTGATCGCATGGTCACCCGACGCGACGTCGCTGGCCTACGAGGCGACGAGGACGCACGCGCTCCGGCTCGTGGCGATCGGTGGGCACCCCCGCACCCTTCGCAGGTTCGCTGCTACGTCCGTCCTCGGCTCGCCGCAGTGGGCCCCGCGGCCGTTCCCCGGCAAGGCGCCCGAGCCCGTCAGGCTCGCGCGCAGGACGGCGAGCGGCCCCGAGCTCCCGATGGGCGTGCGCTAGAGGCTGGTGCGAGAAGGACGCGGTCGGGATTCGCCTTCGACACGTACGAGGCGCCATCCAGGGCACCTTCCCGTCAAGCCGCAGGCTCTCAGAGGCCTGAGCGACGCCTCTCGGCGTGAAGCCGGTTCCGCGTAGGGCTTCGTCAGGCCGGCTCGTGAGACCGACCGGTCAAGCCGTGACACGTCGCCTGCCACACCGAATTCGACGAACAGGCGTCCTCGACCCTCGAACGAGGGGAGGTGGTGCGATAGGGGTTGCCAAGTGGGAGAGAGTGGTTTACAGTGGGGCTCCGTGGGAAGACGGCCACGGCTCCCGATCATGTTCTTCGGCGAGTACGAACACTCCATCGACGACAAGAGCCGGCTCACGTTGCCGGCTCGATTCCGCGACGTGCTCGCGGACGGCGTCGTCCTCGCCAGAGGGCTCGAAGGACAGGTCGACGTGTATCCGCGGGAGGGCTGGCAGGTGAACGTCGAGTCGCGCCTGTCGGAGCTCGACTCGCTCTCGCGGGAGGCGCGTGACCTGCGTCGCTTCTTCTACGCCGGGATGGCGGACTGCGAGCTCGACAAGCAGGGTCGCGTGCTCGTGCCGCCGCCGCTCGCGCGGCACGCCTCGCTGGGCAAGGACGTGGTGATCGCCGGTGTCTACGACCACCTCGAGATCTGGGACAGGGCCGCGTGGGCGACACACCTGCGGGCCGTCGAAGGGAGCGCGGACGATGTTGCCGAACGTCTTGCCGAGAAGCGCTGATCACGTCTCCGTCCTCGCCGACGAGGTGCGTGAGCTCCTCGCGGTGCGGCCGGGTGAGACCGTCGTCGACGCGACGTTCGGCGCGGGCGGTCACAGCCGCCTGCTGGCCGACGACCTCCACGGCGAGGGCAAGCTGATCGCGATCGACCGCGACCCGGGCGCCAAGACGTACTTCGACCGGATGAAGCCGCACGTCCAGGGGATCGACCTCCGCTTCCTCCGCGGCGACTTCGCCGTCGTCCTGCAGCAGCTCGCGACGAACGGCGTCGGCGCGGACGCGATCCTGCTCGATCTCGGCATCTCGTCGATGCAGGTCGACCGGCCCGAGCGCGGGTTCTCCTACGCGACCGACGCGCCGCTCGACATGCGGATGGATCCGTCCGGCGAGGTCTCCGCCCGCGAGATCGTGAACACGTGGGACGAGAAGGAGCTCGCGACGATCTTCCGCCGCTACGGCGAGGAGCGGTACGCCGGCCCGATCTCCCGGGCGATCGTCCGGCGGCGGCTCGACACGCCGTTCACGCGCACGGGCGAGCTCGTCGAGACGATCAAGCTCGCGATCCCGACGCCGGCGCGGTTCGGCGAGGGGCACCCCGCCAAGCGCGTCTTCCAGGCGCTCCGGATCGCCGTCAACGACGAGCTCGGCCAGCTCGAGGCCGCGCTGCCCGCCGCTCTCGAGATGCTCCGGCCGGGCGGCCGGATCGCGGTCATCTCGTTCCACTCGCTCGAGGACCGGATCGTCAAGCGCTTCTTCGCCGACCGTGCGCGCGGCTGCACCTGTCCGCCGGACTTCCCCGTCTGCATCTGCGGGAAGGAGCCGGAGGTGCGCATCCTCACCTCGCGCCCCGTCCGCCCGTCGGAGCGGGAGATCGCGGAGAACCCCCGCTCGGCCTCCGCCAAGCTGCGAGCGGCGGTCAAGGCCTGATGTCGGCGATCGCCGACGCGCGGGCCACCGCCCGCCGCAAGGACACGCGCTCCGGGGCACGTGCCGCACGATCGCCGCTCGGCGGCGGCGTGCTCTGGATCGTCCTGGTGGGCGTGCTGCTGGCCGGGATCGTCGCGATCAACGTCGTCGTCCTCCAGCTCAACGTCAAGCTCGACGGGCTCGGCCACGAGCGGGCCCAGCTGAAGGCGGACATCGCGACGATGCGGGCACAGCTCTCGTCCGCCTCGGCGAACCAGCGGATCGAGAACCGGGCGGCGTCGCAGCTCGGCCTGGTGCAGGCCGACCCGGCGCTGACGACCTACGTCAAGCTGGAGCCCGCCGCGAAGTGAGCGACCGGCGATCCGACCGCCGGATCCGCCTGCTGCTGGTCGGGTTCGGCCTGCTGTTCGCGCTGACCCTGGCACGCGCCGCCTGGGTGCAGGTGGTGCACGCCTCCGCGCTACGAGGCGATGGCGTCGCGGCAGCACCGCGACACGATCGAGATCCCGGCCGCCCGCGGGACGATCTACGACCGGACCGGTGAGCCGCTCGCGATCGGCGAGCAGGCGACGACCGTCTACGCCGACCCCAAGATCCTGGCCGACCCGAAGCGCGCTGCGATCGCCGCCGCACGGACGCTCGGGCTCGATGCCGACGCCATCTACCCGACGCTCGCCGACCCGAGCAAGCGGTTCGTCTACCTCCGTCGGCAGGCCGATCCGCTCGAGGCGGATGCCCTCAGGAAGCGCGAGATCCGCGGGATCGGGTTCTACCCCGAGGAGCGGCGGACCTATCCGCAGGGCTCGGTCGCCGCGAACGTGATCGGGTTCGCGGGCACGGACAACAAGGGGCTGGAAGGGCTGGAGCAGTCGCTCGACGGGAGGCTCGCCGGACGGCCGGGCTACGAGATCGTGATCCGTGACCCGGCAGGCCAGCCGATCGACGTCGTGAAGTCCCGCGCCGAGCGACCCGGCAAGAGCGTGACGCTCACCATCGACCACCAGATCCAGGCGAGCACCGAGCAGCTGCTGGCCCGTGAGGTCGCCCGTTGGGGGGCGCGTGGCGCGACCGCGATCGTGATGGATCCGCGCTCGGGGGCGATCCTCGCGATGGCGAACGCACCGACGTTCAACGCCAACCGGTTCTCGGCCGCTCCCGCCGACGCGCGCCGCAACCGCGCCGTCACGGACCTCTACGAGCCGGGCTCGACGTTCAAGATCGTGACGATCGCCGCCGCGCTCGAGGACCGGGTGGTGAGCCCGCTCACGTCGTTCTGGCTGCAGCCGACGATCCAGGTCGCCGACCGCGTCATCCGCGAGGCGCACACCCGCGGTGCCGAGCAGATGACGGTGCGTCGGATCCTGGCCGAGTCCTCGAACGTCGGCACGATCACGATCGCCGAGAGGCTCGGGCGGAGGGAACCTCGCCTCGTGGATCGACCGCTTCGGGTTCGGTCGGGCGACCGGGGTCGACCTGCCCGGCGAGAGCGCGGGGATGGTGCTCCCGTACAGCGACTGGTCGGGGTCGACGATCGGCACCGTGCCGATCGGGCAGGGCATCGCGGTGACGCCGCTGCAGATGGTCAGCGCGTATGCCGCGATCGGCAACGGCGGCGTCATGCCGCAGGCGCACGTGATCGACAGGATCGGCGGCAAGCGTCAGCGCGTCGCGAAGGGGAAGCGTATGGTGTCGCGCCACACGGCCGACACGATGATGGGCGATGTTCCGGAACGTCGTCCTGGAGGGCACGGGCACCGAGGCCGCGATCCCCGGCTACACAGTGGCCGGCAAGACGGGAACGGCGCAGAAGGCCGAGAACGGGCGCTACGTGGCGAAGTACGTCGCGTCCTTCGTCGGTCTCGTCCCCGCCAAGAACCCGAAGCTCGCGATCCTCGTGATGGTCGACGAGCCGCGCGGCGACATCTACGGCGGCGTCGTCGCCGCGCCGATCTTCCGCGACATCGCGCGCTTCTCGCTCCAGTACCTCGAGGTCCCGCCGGACGCACCCGAGACGAAGGCAGCTCTCGTCGCCGCAGGCGCCGGCACGACCCAGTAGCCCACGCGCGTATCCTCGACCGGTGGCAGCATGGTCGGCCGTAGAGCAGGAGGCACCCGATCTCGCGCGTGTCGCTCGCGGGTACCTCCTGGCGCACACCCACCTGACGCTCGCGACGCTGCGGCAGGACGGGTCACCGCGGATCAGCGGCATCGAGCTGCGACACGCCGAAGGCGAGCTCTGGCTCGGGATGATGGGCGGATCGGTGAAGGCCGCGGATCTGCGTCGTGATCCGCGCTTCGCGCTGCACAGCGGCTCCGACGACCCGCCGGCCTGGACGGGTGACGCCAAGGTGGGGGGACGCGCGGAGGAGATCCGCGATCCCGAGAGTCGTCCGCCGCGTGATCGGCGTAGAGCACGAGGTCGCCGGAGCCGAGCTCTTCCGGCTCGAGCTGATCGAGGTCGTCGTCGTCCGGCTCGGCGAGCCGCCGGACCACCTCGTCGTCGAGTCCTGGCACGAGGGCCGAGGGACCAGCCGCCTGGAGCGTCGCTGACCGCAGAGGGAGGAGCCGCCGGGCGCGGCACCTACAATCCGGCGCGATGGAGCTCGAGGCGCTGATCCGTGCGCTCGCGCCGAGCGACGTGATCGGCCAGGCGCCGGTCGTCGTCGGCGACCTCGCGCACGACACGCGCGCGGTCGGCGAGGGCGCGCTCTTCTTCTGTCTGCCCGGGCTCGCGTCGCGACGGGCACGACCTCGCTGGCGACGCGATCGCGGCCGGGGCAGTGGCGCTCGTCGTCGAGCGGCCGCTCGACGTCGACGTGCCGCAGCTCGTGGTGGAGAGCAGCCGGGCGGCGATGGCGGTCGCCGCCGACGTGTTCTTCGGCGAGCCGACACGACGTCTCGAGGTCGTCGGCGTCACCGGGACGAACGGGAAGTCGACGACCACGTTTCTCCTGCGCGCGATCCTGGAGGCGGCAGGGCGCCGCCACGGGCTGATCGGC
Organism: uncultured Actinomycetes bacterium; assembly: GCA_963849125.1. Classification (GTDB taxonomy): domain Bacteria; phylum Actinomycetota; class Thermoleophilia; order Gaiellales; family Gaiellaceae; genus Gaiella. Next base: position 199,478 of record CAWKGI010000026.1, read on the forward strand.
ACCGTCGACTGGATCGTCGGCGGGCAGCGACGCGACGCTCCGCACACGACGCCGGAGTCCATCGAGCTGCAGCGGCTGCTCGCGGCGATGGTCGAGGCGGGGGACGAGGCGGTCGCGCTGGAGGCCTCATCGCACGGCTCGCACTACCGGCGCCTCGACCGCGTGCGCTTCGACGCGCTCGTCTTCACGAACCTCACGCAGGATCACCTCGACCTCCACGGCGACATGGAGGGGTACTTCCAGGCGAAGCGCCGGCTGTTCACCGGCGTCGACCCGCCTCCCGCGGCGGTGAACGTCGGCGACCCGTACGGCCGGCGGCTCGCCGACGAGCTCGCCGGGTCGGCGCGGGCTCCGCTCGTCACGTTCGGGCTCGCGGCCCGAGGCCGAGGTGCAGGGCGGACGGGCTCGAGCTCGGCCCGCGGGGCTCGCGCTTCCGCGCGGCCGGGATCGAGCGTCGAGACCTCGCTGCTCGGCGTCTTCAACGTCGAGAACGTGCTCGGCGCTGTCGCCGGGTGCGCTGCTGCTCGACGTCGACGACGACGCGATCGCGGCGGGCATGCGGGCCGTCGCGGGCGTGCCCGGCCGGTTCGAGGGGATCGACGAGGGCCAGGACTTCGCGGTCGTCGTCGACTACGCCCACACGCCGGATGCGCTCGACAACGTCCTGCGAGCCGCGCGTCCGCTCGGCGACGGGCGGCTGACCGTCGTCTTCGGTGCGGGCGGCGACCGCGACCGGGAGAAGCGGCTGCTGATGGGGCAGGTCGCGCGCCAGCGCGCGGACGCCGTCGTCGTGACGAGCGACAACCCGCGCTCGGAGCAGCCGCTCGCGATCATCGAGGAGATCCTCCAGGGGGCGCGGCACGGACGTCGCGGTCGACCCGGATCGACGCTCGGCGATCGCCGGCGCGATCGCGTCGGCGGGCGCGGGCGACGTCGTCGTGATCGCCGGCAAGGGCCACGAGCAGGGGCAGGAGCGCGACGGGATCGTGACGCCGTTCGACGACCGCGAGGTCGCGCGCGAGGCGCTCCGGGCGAGAGGCGCGTCGTGAGGGGACAGATGTGCGCGCCGGACGCGGGCGGAACGGTGAACGCGTGATCCCGCTCGAGTGGGAGCTGATCGAGCGGCCTCGACGCTCGGCGAGCTCCGCGGCGCGCCGGCCGACGGCGTCGTGCGCCGGATCCACGACGACTCGCGGGCGGCGCGGCGCCGGGCGACCTGTTCGTCGCGCTCAACTCCGGCGTCGGCCTACGTCGACGACGCGCTCGACGCCGGCGCGGCGACGCTCGTCCCGCGCGACCAGGAGGCGGCGCTCGCAGCGCTCGCGACGCTCGTGCGCGACGCGATCGACGCGCCGCGGTCGTCGCGGTCGTCGGCTCGACCGGGAAGACGTCGACGAAGGACGCTCTCGCCGCGCTCTGCGCGCGCGGTGACGCCGACGGTCGCGGCCGAGGCGAGCCGCAACAACGAGATCGGCCTGCCGCTCACCGTCGCTCGGGCTCGAGCCCGAGACGCGGATTCTCGTGGCCGAGATGGGCATGCGCGGGCTCGGCCAGATCGCCGAGCTGTGCGAGGTCGCTCGACCGGGCGTCGTCGTGGTCAGCTCGATCGGGCCCGAGCACCTCGAGCTCGTCGGAACCGTCGCCGAGGTCGCCCGCGCGAACGCCGAGGCGATCGAGGCGCTGCCGGCGGGCGGCGTCGCCGTCGTGCCGGTCGACGCCCCCGAGCTGGAGCCGTTCCTGACCCGTGACGACCTGGACATCCGCCGGTTCGACCGGGCCGCGGTGAGCCGGGCGACCCGGCTGGCAACTCGGTGGTCCTTGCCGGATCTGGTCCTGCGGCTGCTGGTGCTCCTGGTGCCGACCGCCGCCGGCAGCAGCGGTCGGTCGGCGTGGCGGTTCGACGTGCCCGGGGCCGTGGGTGAGGAGGTGGCGAGCGTGGAGCTCGAGCTGCCCTTCGACCAGCGCCACATGGCGGAGAACGTCCTGGCCGCGCTCACCGCCTATCGGGCGCTCGGCCTCTCGCTCGAGCGTGCGCAGGAGGGGGCCTCGGCGATCCGCCTCTCCCGTTGGCGCGCCGAGGTGCACCCGCTGCCCGGTGGCGGCGTGGTCGTGAACGACGCCTACAACGCGAACCCGACGTCGATGCGCGCTGCCCTGGACGACCTGGCCGAGCGCGCGGTGGGCCGGCGTCGGGTAGCGATCCTCGGCGAGATGGCGGAGCTCGGCGAGCACGCCGCCGCCTACCACGCCGAGGTCGCCGAGCTGCTGCGAGGCCCAGGGCGTCGAGGTCGTGGTCGCAGTCGGAGAGGCCGCGCGGGCCTACCTCGCCGGCGCGACCGGCGCCACGGCCTGGATCGCCGACGCCGCCGCGTTCGCGGAGGTCGAGGAGCTCGTCCGCCCCGGCGACGCGGTCCTCGTGAAGGCGTCACGGGCCGTCGGGCTCGAAGGCATCGCCGGGCGGATCGAGAAGAGGGCGAGGACATGGTCCGCGTCCTGATCGCAGGGCTCGTCGCGATGGTGATCGCCGTCGCGGTCGGGCCCCAGTTCATCGAATGGCTTCGTCGGCAGAGCGTCGGTCAGCAGATCCGCGAGGAGGGGCCGAAGCACCACTTCGTGAAGCAGGGCACGCCGACGATGGGCGGGCTGATGATCATCGTCGCGGCGACCGCGCCGTTCCTCGTCGTGTCGACCTACACGTGGCCCGGGCTGACGGTGCTGCTCGCGACGCTCGCGTGCGCCGCGATCGGGTTCGCCGACGACTTCCTCAAGGTGCGCAGGCGCCGCTCGCTCGGGCTGAACGGCCGCTGGAAGATGCTCGGGCTGCTGGCGATCACGGCCGGGGTGGGGTGGGCGACGACCCACATCGGCTACATGGACACGGAGATCTACTTCCCCGTGATCGACGTCAACATCGACCTGCACTGGCTCTACTTCCCGTTCCTGTTCCTCGTGATCGCCGGCACCTCGAACGGCGTGAACCTCACGGACGGCGTCGACGGCCTCGCCGCAGGGTCGTGCGCGATCTCGCTGCTCACGCTGCTGGCGATCGCCTCGATCGACTGGATTCGCTCAGGTGATCCCGGCAGCCGCAGCGACCAGTACCTCGACCTGGCGATCATCGCGGCCGCGCTGATCGGGGGAGTGATCGGGTTCCTCTGGTTCAACGCGTTCCCGGCTGAGGTGTTCATGGGGGACACCGGCTCGATGGCGCTCGGCGGGGCGATCGCGACGCTCGCGATCGTGACCGAGACCGAGGTGCTCCTCATCTTCATCGGCGGCATCTACCTGATCGAGGCGCTCTCGGTGATGATCCAGGTCGCGAGCTTCAAGCGCACCGGGAAGCGGGTGTTCCTGATGGCGCCGATCCACCACCACTTCGAGATGAAGGCGTGGTCGGAGACGAAGATCATGGTGCGGTTCTGGATCGTCGGCGCGATCCTCTGCGCGCTCGGGTTCGCCCTCTACTACCGCTACTACCTGCGCTTCAACCTCTGATGCCCGATCGGGCCTCGCGCGCGGCCGCGCCCGTCGTCGTCGCGGTGCTCGTGATGGTCGTGTGGGGCGCGACGCCGATCATGACGCGGCTCGCGCTCGAGGATCTCGAGCCGCTCGTCGTGGCGACGCTGCGCACCGTGATCGCAGGGCTCCTCGCCGTGCCGCTCCTCGCGCAGGCGCGACTCCCGTTCCCGCGCACACCGCCGACGCGCCGCCTGCTCGCGATCTCGGGTCTCGCGGGCTTCGTCGTCTTCCCGGTCGTCTACACGGTCGGCCAGGAGCGCACGTCGGGGCTGCACGGCGTGATGATCCTCGCGGCGCTGCCGATCTTCACCGGGCTCTACGCGAGCGTGGTCGCCCGCCGGCGGCCCGGCCGTGCCTGGGTGATCGGGAGCGCGATCGCGCTGGCCGGCGAGGCGGTGCTGATCGGCGGGCGGGGCGCCGCGGGCGGAGGAGGGGACGCGACGCTGACGGGCGACCTGATCGTGCTCTCGGCCGCGCTCGTCGTCTCGGCGGGGTACGTCGCGGGTGCCATGCTCCCGCCACGCGGGGTGCCGAGCGCTGCAGCGACGTACTGGGGCGTGGTGCTCGGGGCCGTCGTCCTCGCGCCGCTCGCGACCGCCCTCCTCGCGACGGACGGCTGGCCGGACGCCGACGCGACCGCCTGGGGCGCCGTGCTCTTCCTCGCGGTCGTGACCTCGATCGTCGGCTACGCGGGGTGGTACTGGGCGCTCGACCGCGGTGGGATCCAGCGCATCGCGACGCTGCAGTTCCTGCAGCCGCTGTCCGGCTTCGCGCTGGCCGCGGTCGTGCTCGGCGACAGCGTGACGCTGCCGATCGCGCTCGGCAGCGCGCTGATCCTGGCGGGGATCGTCGTCGCGCAGCGGGCCTGAGGGCACGCGCTGTGAGGCGGCGTGAACGTGGGAGACGCCCGCCGACGAGGTTTGCCGATCACGTGCACGAGCCCAGCGCTGCTCCGATTCGTCGCCGCTGGGTCGCAGCTCGGGCAGTCGACGGTGAACGCGAACGTGCTCGTGGTTCGCACTACGAACCGGATCCGGTCGCCCTCCAGCCCGAGGGCGCGCCAGGGGAGCCAGTGATCCTCGTCGCCAGGCGCGTACTGCGAACGGTCGTCGTCACTCCCGTTCGGTCGAGCAGCTCCGCCAGGCGTACCCGCGAGGCCGCCGGTGGGTGCGGCTGGGCATAGAGCGGCCTGCACGCGATCGTCCCCGCGAGCCCGCCGAGAGCGTCCGTGAGGTCGTTGCTGAACATCGCATCGACGCCGACGGTCAGGCGGCCGCCTCGGCGGTCCGCCGACGAGAGGAGGTCGACGTGGTTGATCCGGCCGGACGCAGAGCGGTGCGCTCGCGGATCCCCCGCCAGCCGTGCCGGTCGTGCCGACAGGTCGCGGTGCCGCCCCGTAGAGATGCCAAGCGAGCGCATCCCGGGGCCAGCCGTGCGCAACGCTGCCGGAGTGACTCCGCCACTTCTTCACTGCGCGCTTCGCCCTGAACGCGATCGTCGCCGCCCCGGTCTCGCACCGCTCTCCGCGGCCTCGGTCGCCGCGCAGGTCGACCAGCGCACGATCTCGTGGTCTCCGCCTTCGCCAATCACCGCACGACGCCCAGGTACGGAGGCGCGGCCTGCCCGTGCGCTCGCCGCGGACGCAGGTCGCAAGGTCGGTGGCCGAGTCGAGGGATGAAACCTGCGTCAGGCCGGAGCCGGCCGCGGCCGTCGTGTCCGGCACCGTAGCGACGGCAGACACGCCAGCCATGACCGCGATGCAGGCCGTCAGGAGCCCCTTCCGGGGAGGGCGGAGGCGTTGTGGGTCGGGTGTCATGTGCGGCTCCTCTCGTCTGCTCATCAGGGACACACGGGCGGGCCGAGGCCCGGGTCAACGGGGTCGTCGCAGCGGGTAGAGGTTGTATCGCTCGCGCGTGCACACGCCGTCCCGAACCCGAAGAGGTGCCAGCTCTTCCCCCGGCAGGCTCAGCATCACGGCGCCCGCCATGCGCTGACTTCGAAGGTCGCGGTCGTCCGGCCCTCGATCCACACGGCCAGTGGGCCGCCCACGGGCCGCCAGCGTGCCGGAAGGAGAAGGCCCCGTGGGACGCGGCCGACGTGTCGCGCGCGCGCTCTCACGGTCACGCCAGCGCGGTCGAGCAGCGTCGGCACGTCGACGCTCTGGTGCGGCAGCACACGCGCGGGGAGGATCAGGATCGGCCGGCACGCCACGGCGTCGACGGCGAGCGCGTCGTCAGGCGGCGTGGTCTTCAGCCAGTTCGAGAACCCCGGGCGGACGCCCATCTCGATCCTCCCGGGCACCGAGTCGGACGGCCACAGCATCAGGAAGTCGACGTGGTCGATCGGGCCCGAGACCGTGCGCCGTGCGCGTGGATCTCCCGCGGGGAGGCCGTGCACCGCGCGGGTGCAGCGAGCTGTGCCGTTTCCGTAGAGGTGCCAACGCTCCGCCCGGTGCGGCCAGTCCACGTCGCGACGCCAGTGCCAGTCCCGCTCGACGCTCGACGCTCGGAGCTCGATGCGCGCCGAGCCGGTTTCGCACAGCTCGCCGGGAGCTGGGGAGCCGCCTCCGTTGCACGTCGACCAGCGGACGTCGCTACGGGTCTCGACACGTGTCGGTCGAAGGCAGAGCACGACGCTCACCGGGTAGCTCAGAGTCGGCGTCTCAGCTCGAGGCTTACGCACGCACGTGGAGAGCGCGCTTGCAGCGCCGGACGTCACACGTGGCGAGGTGTCACGCCCGAGGGCGACTGAGGTCAGGGCAAGGCCGAGGATCACCGCGCCGAGCGCGCTGGCCAGGGCGTGTGTTTGATTCCTGCGCACACGAGCTCCTCTCAGGTCAAGGGCAGACCGGCGGGCCGAGGCCCGGGTCGACGGGGTCGTCGCAGGGGTAGAGGTCGCGGGTGGTCGGGTCGAAGACGATGCGGCGGACGAGGCGTCCGTCCGCGTCGAGCAGGCGCGCGCCGACGAGGCGCCTGCCGAGCGCGTGCTGCCGTGGCGGGATCTCGTAGACGAAGAAGCTCCGCTTCGGCGCGACGGTCGTGCGCGTAGCGTCCTGGAAGCGGAGCTCGACACGCCGGACGGACGGCTCGACGAGCCCGTACAGGATGACCGGGTGCCTCGGGCCGGCGCCCGGGCCGGGCCAGAAGGCGTCGCGATCGAGCATGATCAGCGCGCGGTCCTCGGGCCGGCGGAGGCAGAGGTACTGCGCCGCCGTAGCTCGGGCCCGGGCGGTCGCGGAAGTCCACACAGGTGACCCCGCCCTTCGCGGGCGCCAGCTCGCACCGTCGCCTGGGTGCCGGGGAATCGCAGCACCACGGCGCTCGAGCCGTCTGCGGCCGGCGGGAAGCCGCCGTTTCCCTGCCCGAACCGGGGGAACGTCCACTCGTCGGGATCTGCGTTCGCGATCGCCTGGCGTCCGATCTCGTCGCCGTCCGCGTCCAGCACCACGAGCTCGACCGCGCGCCGTGGGAAGTGCGTGAGCGCGTCGGGGATCTCCGCCGTGAAGAACGCTGCGTCGATCGGCGCGGTCACGCGGAGGAACCGATCGACCTCGCGCTCGGTGTCGTCCTCGAAGCGCACCACGGCATGGGTCGCTTGGGGCAGAGTCGTCCAGCCGACGAGGGAGGTCGCGCCCTGCTCACGCACCTCGTCGTTGATCGTCTCATCCCGCGCCCGACCGTCCGGCTCGATCACGGTCACCGGTTGGGCGCGGCGGCGCTCCGCGCCGACGCAGTCGGTCGCGGTGCCGGCGGACACCTGCAGCGCGAAGGTGAGGCTGACGCAGAACCCTCCTTCGGCCGGCGTCAGGTCGATGGCGAGCGTGCCGCCGTGGAACGGCCCGTCGAGCAGGCGTCGGGTCTGCGCCGGATCGAAGTCGGGCAGCCCCGGCGCCGTGATCGCGTTCGCGTGGCGCACGAGCGCAACCCAGTCCACCGCCTCGGGCGGGGAAGGCTCCGCGTCGGCGAAGGAGACGATGCGCGGGCCGAAGACCGCGGTGCAGCCGACCAGGATGACGACGAGGGCCGCCGCGAGCGCCGCGAGCACGAGCGTGCGCCGACGGCTTTGGCGGGCGCGACGGCGCACGTCGAGCCAGTCGGCCTGCATCGGCTCCGGCGCGAGCCTCTCGAGCTCGCTGCGCAGCAGGTCGTCGCTCATCGCGCTCACGAGACCACCTCCTCCGTGCGAAGAGCCGCTCCGAGCTGGGCGTGGGCCTGGGAGAGGGTCGCGGCGACCGTGCCGGGAGCGATGCCGACGACCTCGGCGATCTGCTCGTAGCCGAGGTCGGCGTAGTACCGCAGGAACACCACGAGCCGCCGTTGCGGCGACAGCGACTGCACCGCCGCGTGCAGAGCGGGGTTGCGGACAGGCTCGGTGAACCCGGTCTCGGGTATCTCGTCCACGGCGAGCTCGCGTGATCCGCGTGAGTCGATCGCGCAGCGCAGGGCGATGCGCCACACCCAGCCCTCGAGCGATCCGCTGCCACGGTAGTCCTTCTGTTTGCGGAGCGCCTTTGCAAAGGCGTCCTGCACGATGTCCCGCGCCGTCTCGGCGTCTCCGGTGACGGACGCCAGCATCGCGTGGAACTGGCGATGACGTCGGCGATAGAGATCCTCCAGCTGCGGGTCGAGCGTGCCCATCTACCCTGAAAGACTCCCCCGGTCGCCGGATTCTTTAGAGCGGTGTCGAACATTCTCCACATGCGGACCCTCGTCGTCGGTCTCGCGCGCTCCGGGCGCGCTGCCGTCTCTGCGCTGCGGCTCGGCGGAGCGGACGTCATCGCCTACGACCGCTCACCAGACATCGACGTCGCCGGGATCGACGCCGAGGTGCATCTCGGGGAGTGGGACGATGCGCGCCTCGACGGCGTCGAGCTCGTCGTGAAGAGCCCTGGTGTCCCCGAGGTGCCGCGCCGGTCGTCGCAGCCCGGGCCGCGCGCGTGGCCTGGTCTGGGAGATCGAGCTCGGCTCGCGGCTGCTGACCAACCCGTTCGTCGGCGTGACGGGGACGAACGGCAAGACGACGACCAGCGAGCTGCTCGGCGCGATGTTCGCGGCCGCCGGCGCGCCCGCGAGGTCGCGGGCAACGTCGGCCGGCCGCTCATCGGCTCGTCGACGACGGTCGACCGGGACCTGGTCGTCTGCGAGCTCTCGTACTTCCAGCTCGAGGACGTCCCACGCTGCACCCGCGCGATCGCGCGTGTTCCAACCTCGAGCCCGACCACCTCGACCGCCACGGCACCTTCGACGCGTACGCCGCCGCGAAGCTCCGCTGTTCGCGCGCAGGAGGCCGGCGACACGGCGGCGTCCCGCGCGGCTTCCGGCGCGGTCCCCGGCGGCGCGACTCCGTCGAGTTCGCCGCTGACGACGAGCTGCCGGCCGAGCCGACGATCCCGGGCGCGCACAACCGCGAGAACGCCGTCGCCGCGACCGCGGCGGCCCGCTCGGCCGGCCTCGACGACGAGGCGATCGCCGAGGCGCTGCGACCTTCCCCGGCGTCGCGCACCGCATCGAGGAGGTCGCGAGTCGCGCGGCGTCCGCTAGGTCAACGACTCGAAGGCGACGAACGTCGCGGCCGCTCGGCGCGCGCTCGCGGCGTTCCCCGGCGCCCGCTCCACGTGATCCTCGGCGGCCGCGGCAAGGCCGAGCCCTACGACGCCGCTCGCGGCGGCGTTCGCCCCGGCGACCGCGGCGTACCTGATCGGCGAGGCCGCGACGAGATCGAGCGGCGCTCGACGCGGCCGGCGTCCCGTACGCGCTGCGGGCGACTGCTCGACCGCGGTGGCGGCGGCGGCGGCCGCCGCCGCCCGGGGAGGTCGTTCTGCTCTCGCCCGCGTGCGCGAGCTTCGATCAGTTCGCGAGCTTCGAGCACCGTGGCGATGCGTTCCGCCGGCTGGTGCGAAGCCTCGCGGGAGAGAGGCCGGGCCCAGCTCGAACAGCGACTCCTGGTCTCCGTTACGCTCGGGCTCGTCGCGTTCGGGCTGGTGATGGTGTACAGCGCGACGTCGGCGTCGGCCGCCATCGGCGCCGGCGATCCGATGAGCTTCCTCTCAAGCAGGGCGGTCTACGCGCTGGCCGGGCTCGTCGCTCATGGCGGTCGTCTCGCGGTTCGACTACCACCGCCTCCGCTCGCTCGCGCCCGTGCTCCTCGTCGTCGCGTTCGTCCTCTGCGTCGGCCGTGCTCGTCGTCGGCCCGGCGATCAACGGCGCCCAGCGCTGGTTCTCGTCGGCCCCGCCAGCCTCCAGCCGTCGGAGCTCGCGAAGCTCGCGCTCTGCATCTGGGTCTCGCCGTCCTCTCCCGCGGCGCCGGCGCCGCGTACACTGGGCGAGCTGCTGAAGCCGATCGGGGTCGTCGTCGGCGTGTTCGGCGGGCTCATCGTCGTCGAGCCCGACCTCGGGACGACGATCACGATCGTTCGTGATGGTGCCGGCATCCTGCTCGTCTCGGGCATCGCCGCTGCGGCTCTTCGCGCTGCGTCGACCTCACGGTCGGCGCTCGGCCTGGCTCGCGATCTGGATCGAGCCGTACCGGCGCGCGCGGTGTTCAGCTTCCTCGACCCTGTGGCGGGACGCGCAGGGCGCCGGGCTTCCAGATCGTGCAGGCGATGATCGGGATCGGCTCCGGCGGGGTCACGGGCGCCGGCCTCGGCCAGGGCGTCGGGAAGATCCACTACCTGCCCGAGGCGCACACCGACATGATCTTCGCCGTCATCGGCGAGGAGCTCGGCCTGATCGGCTCACGCTCGTGATCGCGCCTTCGCGTCTTCGCGTGGGCCGGGTTCCGCATCGCGCTGCCTGCAAGGACCCATTCGGAAGCGCCTGGCCGCCGGCATCACGGCGCTCGTCTGCCGGGCAGGCGGCGATCAACCTCGCCGCCGTCCTCGGCATCGCTCCACTCACCGGAATCCCGCTCCCGTTCGTCTCCTACGGGGGGTCGGGCTGCTCGTACTGCTCGCCGGAGTCGGGATCCTCCTTAACATCGCAGTCAATGACGCGTCGTCGAAGCTCGGTGCGTGATCGCGGCCGGGGGAACGGCGGTCACGTACGGCCGGCGCTCGCAGTCGCGGAAGCGCTGCGCGCGCGCGGCGTGGCCGTGACGTTCGCCGGGTCGCCGGACCGCGTCGAGTCGCGGCTGGTTCCTGAGGCGGGCTTCGAGCTCGACACGTTCGCGGTCTCGGGCTTCCGAGGCGACGAGCTCTCGCCCGGCTCGCGCGCGCTCGCGCGATGCCGTTCGGGCGCCGTTCGCGTGCGCCGGATCCTGCGCCCGCCGGCCCGACGTCGTGCTCGGCGGCGGCGGCTACGTCGCCGGCCGATGGTCCTCGCCGCCCGGCTGCGGGCATCCCGGCGGCGCTGACGGAGGCGGACGCCCATCTCGGCCTCGCCAACCGCCTCGCTGCGCCGTTCGCGCGCCGCGTGTTCCTCGCCTACGATCCCCGGCGCGACGGTCGTCGCGCTACGAGGTCGTCGGCCGGCCGATCCCGGCGCGCGCTCGGGGGGCGACGCGTGAGGAGGGCCGCGCCCGGTTCGGGCTTCCCGCCGACGGCCCGGTCGTCGCCGTCTTCGGCGCCCTCGCCGGTGCCCGGTCGCTGAACGAGCTCGCCGTCGAGCGCCTGGGGAGCCGAAGGCCCCGCCGTGCTCCACATCTGCGGTGAGCGCGACCACGACGCCCTCCGCGCCCGGGTCGAGCGGCCGGGCTACGTCCTGCTCGCCCAGACCGACCACTTCGGCGACGCGCTCGCGGCCGCCGATCTCGCCGTGTCGCGGGCAGGGGGCACCGTCTGGGAGCTCGCCGCTGCAGGCACGCCGGCGATCCTCGTGCCGTATCCCCATGCGACCGCCGATCACCAGACGCTCAACGCGCAGTACTTCGAGCGTGGGGGAGGAGCGATCGTCGTCCGGACGCCGATGTCGCGCGGGTGCCCGGGCTCGTCGACCAGCTCCTGGGCGACCCCGAGCGCCTCGTCGCGATGCGCGAGGCGATGCTCGGCCTGGCGCGCCCGGACGCCGCAGAGACCGTGGCCGACCGTCTCGTCGAGCTCGCGGGAGGAGGCGGATGAGCCGCGCCTCCCGGTGGCGAGGGACGCGGCTGAAGCCACGTCCCGTCTGCTGCGCCGCTCATCCCCCGGGTTCGGCTCGGGGCGTGGCTTCAGCCTTGCCCCTGGCGCCGCGGGTGCGGGAGCGCGTGATGAGCGACGCGCCGGCCCCCGCGGCGGGCTCGCCTCCCCTCGAGGGGCGGCGGCTCTACTTCGTCGGCATCGGCGGCTCCGGGCTCTCGGCCTACGCGAACATCGCCCGGGCCTGGGGCGCCGAGGTTCGCGGCTGGGATCTGCGCGACACGATCTTCATGAAGACGCTCGAAGGGATCGAGATCGACGTCGGCGGCGAGCCGAGCCCTCCGGCTGGCTGGGAGGTGATCCTCTCGACCGCGCACGCGCACCGGGTGGAAGGGCATCCCCCGAGCCGCGTTCCTGGCCGAGCTCGTCGCCTCGCGGCCGTCGATCGTCGTCGCCGGCGCGCACGGCAAGACGACGACGGCAGGGATGGTCGCGTTCGTGCTGCGGGAGGTCGGCCTCGACCCTTCGTGGATCGTCGGCGGGGTGATCCCGCAGCTCGGCGGCAACGCCGGGACGGGCGCAGGCTGGCTGGTCGTGGAGGGCGACGAGTCGGATCGCTCGCTCTTCGACCTCCACCCGCGGCTCGCGGGCGTGACGAACGTCGAGCTCGATCACCACGCCGCCTACGGCTCCGAGGCCGAGCTGCGCGAGGCGTTCGACTCGTGGCTCGCGACGGTGCCCGAGGTCGTGCTCTCCTGGGAGCTCGAGCCGCTCGACGTCGCGCTCGGGGTGCCCGGCGAGCACAACCGCGAGAACGCGGCGCTCGCGCTCGCGCTGCTGGAGCGCGCAGGCGTCGACCGCGAGGCCGCCCTCGAGGCGCTCGTCCGCTTCACCGGCGCAGAGCGGCGGTTCGAGAGGGTCGGAGAGGAACGCGGCGTCGTCGTCTACGACGACTACGGCCACAATCCGACGGAGCTCCGCGCGACGCTCGCGACCGCGCGGGCACAGGCGGGGAGCGGCCGTGTGGTCGCCGTCTACCAGCCTCACGTCTTCGAGCGCACCCGACAGCTGCACCGCGAGCTCGGCGCAGCCCTCGGCCTCGCCGACGTCGCGATCGTGACAGAGGTGACGGGAGCCCGTGACGCCCCGCGAGACGGGACGACAGGACGCTGGGTGCTCGACGACGTGCCCGCGCCGACCCGGCGCCTGTGGGCGCCGACGCTCGCCGACGCGGCGAGCCTCGCGCTCCACGTCGTCCGCGAGGGCGACGTCGTGGTCACGCTGGGGGTGGGCGAGCCGTGGAAGGTCGCCCACGCGATCGTCGAGGGGCTCGCCGCGTGAGGCTGCTCCGCTCGAGTCCGGTGTCCCGCTCTCCCGCCTGACCACGATCGGGGCGGGCGGCCCGGCGCGCTCGCTCGCTCGTCCCAGGACGCTGGCAGAGCTCGAGCAGGTGCTCCACGCCGCCCGCGAGCACGCCGACGACGTGGTGGTCGTGGGCAACGGATCGAACCTCCTCGCGGCCGACGAGGGGGTCGACGCGTCGTGCTCCACCTCGAGGGGAGCTCGCAGCGGTGCAGGTCGACGGGACGCTGCTCACAGCCGGCGGAGGTGCAGCCAACGCGGTGTGCCTCCACGCGGCGCGGGGGGCAGGGCTCGGCGGGTTCGAGTTCGCGTGCGCGATCCCCGGAACCGCCGGTGGCGGGGTGTGGATGAACGCCGGCGCCTACGGGAGCGACTGGGCGGCGATCCTCGAGCGTGCGCTCGTGGTCACGGCCGACGGGCGGGTTGGCTGACGCCGGTGGAGCTGGGCCTCTCCTACCGTCACTCGGCGCTCCGTCACGGGCAGGTCGTCGCGCGGGTCGAGTACAGGCTCACGCCGCGGGATCCTGCGGAGATCCGGGCAGAGGTCGCCGATCTGATCGCCCGTCGCAAGGCGACCCAGCCCACGAACAAGCGCACCTTCGGCTCGGTCTTCAAGAACCCGCCGGGCGAGCTCGGGGCGGGCCGGATGCTCGAGCTCTGCGGGCTCAAGGGGCACCGGATCGGCGGTGCCCTGATCTCACCGCGGCACGCGAACTTCGTCGAGAACGCGGGCGGGGCGACGACGGCCGACTGCCTGGCGCTGATGGGTGAGGCCCGCCGTCGCGCACGTGAGGCCTACGGCGTCGACCTCCAGCACGAGGTCGTCCTGCTCGGGCCGATCGAGGTTCCGCTGGCGTAGGGGTGAGGCTCGCGTGTCCGCGCGCGGGTGACCGCAGTAGTGCGTGAGCGATGCCATCGGTTCAGGGCGGTGGGGTCAGGGCTCGCTTCGCGACCCCAGACCCCGCGTGGGGTGGACGCGTCGAGGGGCGCGCGGCTCGGGTTCGCGGTGTTCGGTGGGAGGGTGCGCCGGGGTCGGTCGCGAGCGAGCCCTGACCCCGTGGATGGACGTGCTCGGGTCCCCGGGACATCCGTTGGATTCGCGCGACCGGCCCGGGACCGACGCGGGCAGAGGACCGCGAAGCCCCGTGGCGAAAGCCCTCTCTGTGGCCAGCGGGGGACGAGCCGACACGGGGAAGCGCCCCCGCGCGCGCACGGCGAGTGTCGTCGTCCCGTTTCCGCGTCCGGCTCGTGGCGATCGCCTCGACCTCGCGCGGCTCGTCCCCACTGGCCGCTCTCTCCTGACGGCGTTCGCGATCGTCGCCCTCGCGCTCGGCGCCTACCTCGCGGCGCGCGAGACCGGGGTCTTCGCCGTGCGCACGGTCGCCGTCACCGGCGCTCCCGGCGGCGTCGCCGGCCAGGTGCGAGGGGCGCTCCGTGACGCCCAGGGCTCGAGTCTCGTCTCGCTGGATCTCGACGAGGCCCGTCGTGCCGTCGAGGCGCTGCCGACGGTCGCCCGCGTGCGGTTCGACCGCGCGTACCCGCACACGCTGAAGGTCTTCGTCACGCCGGAGCACCCGGTCGCGGTCGTGCGTCAGGGGAGCACGTCGTTCCTCGTGTCCGAGCGGGGGCGCGTGATCGCCCGCGTCGATCGTGGCGCCCACGCGTCGCTCGCCCGGATCTGGGTGCCGCGCAGCTGACGCTGGCGCCCGGTGCTCCGGTCACGGGCGATCTGCGCATGGCGGTCGCTGCCGTGGCGCCGATCGCCGGCATCCGCTTCCCCGCCCACGTGACGTCGGTGACGGTGGCCGAGCAGTCGCTCACCTTGCGCCTGCGCTCCGGGCTCGAGCTCCGGCTCGGTGACGCGATCGAGACCGACCTCAAGCTCGCGGTGGCGGCGAAGCTGCTCCCGCTCCTGCAGCAGGGGTCGACCTACCTGGACGTGAGCGTCCCCGAGCGGCCCGTCGCGGGCTCCGGTGAACCTCAACCTCAGGTAGAGGTTGAGAGTGCTCCCTCGACCACCCCTTGAGGGTTTCGTTGACAATGCCGACAAGGAGTTCGTACCCTGGCTCAGAACCAGGGATTCAGGACCCCGCCCAACGGCTCGATCAGAGCTTGACCCCAGGTAGGTCGTGTGAACATGAGCACCCAGTCCGGTAACTATCTCGCAGTCATCAAGGTCGTCGGTGTCGGTGGCGGCGGCACGAACGCCGTCAACCGGATGGTCGAGTCCGGGCTCACCGGCGTCGAGTTCATCGCGGTCAACACCGACGCGCAGGCGCTCCTCGACACGGACGCCGACGTCAAGATCCACATCGGCTCCAAGGCCACCCGCGGGCTCGGTGCCGGGGCGGACCCGGCCGTCGGCGCGGCAGCGGCGACGGAGAGCCGTGACGAGCTGAAGGAGGCGCTGAAGGGCGCCGACATGATCTTCGTCACCGCCGGAGAAGGCGGAGGCACGGGCACCGGTGCCGCGCCGATCGTGGCGGAGCTCGGTCGCGAGCTCGAGGCGCTGACGGTCGGCGTCGTCACCAAGCCGTTCGCGTTCGAGGGGCAGCGCCGCTCGTCGCAGGCTGACGTGGGCATCCAGAACCTCCGCGACCGCGTCGACACGCTGATCGTGATCGAGAACGACCGTCTGCTCCAGGTCGTGGAGCGGACGACACCGCTCACCGACGCCTTCAGGATGGCGGACGACATCCTCCGGCAGGGCGTGCAGGGGATCACCGACCTGATCACCGTCCCCGGGCTCGTGAACCTCGACTTCGCCGACGTCCGCACGATCATGCGCGATGCCGGCTCGGCGCTGATGGGCATCGGCACCGGGCGGGGCGAGGGTCGCGCGGCCGCAGCGGCGAACGCGGCCGTGTCGTCGCCGCTCCTCGAGACGACGCTCGACGGCGCGACCGGGGTGCTCCTCAACATCACCGGCCCGGCCGACATCGGGCTGTTCGAGGTGAACGAGGCCGCCGAGGTCGTCACCGGCCATGCGGACTCCAACGCGAACGTGATCTTCGGCGCCGTCGTCGACGAGTCGCTCGGCGAGGAGGTGCGCGTGACGGTGATCGCGACCGGGTTCGGCGGGCGGCCGCGCCGTCGCCGGCTCGAGGCGGCGGGCGTCACCAGCTCGTCCGAGAGCGTCATGCCCCGCTTCGAGGCCCCGGCGACCTCCGAGATCGAGATCCCGAGCTTCCTCCAGGAGAGCTGAGTTCGTCTCGCGAAGCGGGAATCCGCGGGAGCGGATTCCCGCCGCTGGATCCGCCGGGTCCCGCTGCGCGGGACGCGGCGGCAGATCCCTGAAGGGCGACGGCTTCGCCGCCGCCGGGGAGGCGAGGGGGCGCAGGTGTAGGGGCGCGTTTCGTGCGGCGTGAGTTCGCGGGAGCGGATTCCCGCCGCTGATCCGCCGTGTCCCGCTGCGCGGGACGCGGCGTCGGATCCTGAAGGGCGCCGGTCGCCGCCGCCGAGGGTGCGAGCGGGGAGGTGGCACCGGATCCGCAGGAGTGGAGCCCGAGCGCTCGAGATGGGGCGGGCGACCTCCTCGTTTGCGGCTCCCCTCCATTCCCGTGCGTCCGGGGCGCTATTGTCGGATCTCGTGGACGCGATCCTCCGACGGACGCCGCTCTACGACCGGCACGTCACCGCCGGCGCGCGGATGGTCCCCTTCGCCGGCTGGGAGATGCCCGTGCAGTACGCGGGCGTCATCCCCGAGCATCTCGCCGTGCGCACGGGCGCCGGCGTGTTCGACGTCTCGCACATGGGCCAGCTGCACGTGGAGGGTCCGACGGCGCTCGAGCTGCTGCAGTCGACCCTCTCGAACGACCTGGCGCGGATCGGCGACGGCGAGGCGCAGTACGCGCTCTTGACGAACGAGCGCGGTGGGATCGTCGACGACCTGATCGTCTACCGGCTCGCCCCGTCGCACTTCCTGGTCGTCGTCAACGCGGGCAATCGCGACGCCGCCTACGGCTGGCTGAAGGAGCGCGAGCGGCGCGGCTCCGAGGTGCGCGACGCCTCCGACGAGTACGCGATGCTCGCCGTGCAGGGACCGACGGCGCTCGCGGCGCTCGGGCTCGGCGAGGCCACGGCCTTCACGCACCCATGGGGGCGCTCGACGGCATCGAGGTGATGGTCTGTCGCACCGGATACACGGGAGAGAAGGGCGTCGAGCTCCTCTGCCCGGCGGAGGACGCGCCCGCGCTCTGGGACGCCGTCGTCGCGCGCGCGGTCGTCCCCTGCGGGCTCGGCGCGCGGGACACGCTGCGCCTCGAGGTCTGCTATCCGCTCCACGGCAACGACATCACGCCCGACACCGATCCGCTCTCCGCCGGGCTGGGGTGGGCGTGCGCGCTCGACAAGGACTTCACGGGCGTGCGGGAGCTCCGGCGGATCGGCCGCGAGGGCCCGACCCGCCGGCTCGTGGCGTTCGTGATGGACGAGAAGGCCATCCCGCGAGGCGGGATGCCCATCGAGGGAGGCGGCGTCGTCACGTCGGGAACGCACTCGCCCACGCTCGACGTCGGCATCGGGATGGGCTACGTCCCGGCCGCGAGCGCGGCCCCGGGCACCGAGATCACCGTGGACGTCCGCGGCAAGCCGCGCCGCGCCCGTATCGTCAAGAAGCCGATCTACAAGAAGGAGACCACCTAGATGGCAGCCGAAGAGAGCTACCCGGAGGACCTGCGGTATCACCCCGAGCACGACTGGGCGCGGATCGAGGGCGACGAGGCGGTGCTCGGGATCACGTGGTTCGCGCAGGATTCGCTCGGAGACCTCGTCCACTACGAGGCGCCCGCGGTCGGCGGGACGACGACGAAGGACCAGTCCTACGGGGAGGTCGAGTCGGTGAAGGCGGTCTCGGACCTGATCTCGCCGCTCTCCGGGGAGATCGTCGCCGTCAACGAGCGCGCGACGCGGAGCCCGAGGTCATCAACGACGACCCCTACGGCGAGGGCTGGCTCGTCCGGATCCGGATGAGCGACCCGGGCGAGCTCGATGCGCTGCTCGATGCCGCCGCCTACGCCGCGGTCCTGGCCGACCAGTGAGCGCCGGCTATCTCGGCCTGACCGACGCCGACCGCGAGGCGATGCTCGCGGCGATCGGCGTGGCGTCGGTCGACGAGCTCTTCGCCCAGATCCCCGAGGACGTGCGCTTCGAGCGCGCGCTCGACGTGCCCGCGGCGCTCACCGAGGCCGAGATCGTGAGGCACATGGAGGAGCTCGCCGCGCGCAACGTCGACACGTCGCGGCAGCTCTCGTTCCTCGGCGCCGGGATCTACGACCACTACGTCCCCGCGATCGTCGACACGTTCCTGGGCCGCGGCGAGTTCCTGACTGCCTACACGCCGTACCAGCCGGAGATGAGCCAGGGCGTGCTCCAGGCGATCTTCGAGTACCAGACCGTGATCTGCGAGCTGACGGGGATGGACGTCTCGAACGCGTCCGGGTACGACGGGTCGACCGTCGCCGCCGACGCCTGCTTCGTCGCCAAGGCCCACACCGGCCGCACCAGGATCGTCCTCGCCGAGACGCTCAACCCGATGGCCCGCCAGGTCGTGAAGACCTATGCGCCGGGCTTCGGGATGGAGGTCGTCGAGGTGCCGCACGACGGCGGCACGATCGACCCGGCGCGCTTCGCGGAGGCGGCCGACGGCGCCGCCGTGGCGCTCTTCCAGCACCCGAACGTGTTCGGCTGCCTCGAGCAGGCGCCCGACCTCGCCGCGGCCGCGAACGCGCGGTGGCGCGATCCCGGTCGCGCACGTCGATCTCGCCTCGCTCGGCATCCTCGAGGCGCCCGGCGTCTACGGCTGCGGGATGGCGATCGGCGAGGGGCAGTCCATCGGGAACTACCAGAGCTACGGCGGCCCGCACTACGGCTTCATGGCGGCGCGCGAGGAGTTCATCCGGCGCATGCCCGGGCGGATCGTCGGCGAGACGACCGACCTCGAGGGCGAGCGCGGGTTCGTGCTCACGCTCCAGACCCGCGAGCAGCACATCCGTCGCGAGAAGGCCACCTCGAACATGACCACCAACCAGACGCTGCTCGCGCTCGGCGGTCTGATCACGCTCTGCTGGCTCGGCCCCGAGGGGCTCCGCGAGCTCGGCGAGTCGTGCATGGCGCTCACGGCGTACGCGCAGGAGCGCGTCGGCGCTGCCGGTCGCGTTCGAGCGGCCGGTGTTCAAGGAGGTCGCGTTCCGCACGCCGATCCCGGCCCGCGAGGTCGTGCGCGCGCGCCCGAGCCCACGGCGTGCATCCCGGCTACGCGATCGGTAGGGACTACCCGGGGATGGACGACGTGCTGCTCGTGCGCGTCACCGAGAAGCGCACCCCTGCCGACGTCGACCGCCTCGCCGAGGTGCTCGAGGAGGTGTGCGCCTGATGGAGCTGATCTACGAGAAGTCGAGCCCCGGCCGCCGCGCCGGGCCGCGTCCCGCAGCACGGGCTCGCCGTGCCGCGAGGTGCCCTCAGGGCTCCGCCGATCGCGGCCACCGCGCCTCCCCGAGGTGCCCGAGAACGAGATCGTCAGGCACTTCACCGCGCTCGCCGACCGCAACTTCGGCGTGGACACGGGCTTCTACCCGCTCGGCAGCTGCACGATGAAGTACAACCCGCGCGTCAACGAGCGCGTCGTCGCGATCCCCGGGTTCCGCGACCTCCATCCGCTCGTCGAGGACGAGGATGCCAGGGCGCGCTCGAGCTGATGTGGCACCTGCAGGAGATCCTCGCCGAGGTCGCCGGGCTGCCCGGCGGTCACGATCCAGCCGGCGGCGGGCTCGCAGGGCGAGCTGACGGGCCTGATGCTGATGCGGGCGTACTTCGCCGACCGCGGCGAGCAGCAGCGAAACGTGATCATCACCGCCGACACCGCACACGGCACGAACCCGGCGAGCGTGACGATGGCGGGCTTCGAGCTCGCCAAGGTCGCGACGACCGAGCGCGGCAACCTCGACCTGGACGACCTCCGCGCCAAGGTCGACGACCGGACGGCGGGCCTGATGCTGACCAACCCCTCGACCCTCGGGCTCTTCGACGAGGGGATCACCGAGGTGGCCGAGATCTTCCACTCGCGCGGCGCGCTCCTCTACTACGACGGCGCGAACCTGAACGCCGTGGTCGGACGGTCGCGCCCCGGCGACATGGGCTTCGACATCGTGCACTACAACCTCCACAAGACGTTCTCGCAGCCGCACGGCGGCGGCGGCCCGGGCGGTGGGCCGGTGGCCGTGCGTGAGTCGATCGAGCCGTTCCTCCCGGCGCCCGTCGTCGTTCGCGACGGCGACGCCTACCGGCTCGACCACGACCGCCCGAAGTCGATCGGGCGGGTGCGCGGCTTCGCCGGCCCGTTCGGCGTGTTCGCCCGCTCGTACGCGTTCATGCGCGCGTACGGGCCCGACCTGCGCGAGATGTCGGACGTGGCCGTGCTCAACGCCAACTACGTCCTCGCCTGCCTGAAGGACGTCTACGACCTCCCGTACGACCGGCTCTGCATGCACGAGTTCGTGCTCTCGGCGCGCACGCTGAAGCGCGAGCACGGCGTCACGGCGCTCGACGTGGCCAAGGGGCTGATGGACCGGGGGATCCACCCGCCGACGGTGTACTTCCCGCTCGTCGTGCCGGAGGCGCTGATGATCGAGCCGACCGAGACCGAGACCAAGGAGCGCCTCGACACGTTCGTCGAGGCGATGCGCGACATCGCCGAGAAGGCGGCGTCGGATCCCGAGAGCCTGCACTCCGCGCCCCATCACCGGCCCGTCCGCAGGCTCGACGAGGTGAAGGCGGCGAAGGAGCCCGTCGTGCGTTTCGCGTTCGGCGAGACGGAGACCACGGCGAGCGTCGGTAGCGGTCACGCGGCGCGGCCGGGCGCGACCGGTCCGCGGCGCGCGAGACGCTGCGGCACGGTCCGCGACCCTCGACTACGATCGCTGCGATGACCGCCGACGTCGCCCGCGAGCTGATCGAGCTCTCCCACCAGCTCGTCCGCGCCGTGCAGGCGCACGACACCGCCCGGCTCGAGGAGCTCGTGGCGGACGAGTTCAGCCTGCAGGGGGCTGCCGGTCAGCTCGACCGCGAGGCGTTCATGGCCGCTGCTGCCGGGCCGTACGAGATCGCCGACTTCGCCTACGAGGAGATCGATCCCGAGGTCTACGGGAACACGGCGGTGCTCGTGTCGCGCTACCACCAGGACGCGACGCTCGACGGGCGCGACCTCACGCACCACATGAACGTCACGGACGTGTGGATGCGACGCGAGGGACGCTGGCAGATCATCCGGCGTCACGCGACGCTCGCCGGCTGAGAGCGCTCGCTACTCCGCTCGTCCCTCGGCAGAGATCGACACGCGGACGTGCACCGACGTCCGGGCACACCGGCTCGGGCCCTCGCTGCGGTGGCGTCAGACCAGCAGGGCGAAGCCGTAGACGATCGTGGCCCAGAACGCGAGGCACGAGCCGACGGCGACGAGCAGTCCCCAGTTCAGGTCCCACCCGCGCGTCGCGCCTGGTGCCTCCACGGTCTGGACGACCGAGCTCTCCATGCGGGAAGTGTTCGGCATCCACCGGACGGCATCCTTCCTCGTAGAGGCCAACCCTGGCAGGTCTCCCGCTGCCGGGATTCCAGAGGAGAGCAGCGCGGAAAGGCCAACTACTCCGAGTACGTTCTGTCACGACTCAGTGGGAGGCCACTATGTGGTGGGGAATCGGCTTCGGCGCACTCGTCTGGATCGTCCTCTTCGTCTGGCTCGGCCTCAGGACGCTCCGCAACGGGCACGGCTGGATGTTCTTCCTGGGGATCTTCTTCCCACTGCTCTGGATCATCGGCGCGTTCATGCAGCCCGCCAACGCGCGAGGGTAGCCCGTACGACCGACGGGCACGATCGCCCGCGCCGGAACGACACACGGGGGAAGGTCCACCACCAGGCAGGCCTTCCCCCGTTACCGGCGTCGGGCTCTGTTACGCCGGCTCGTGTGGTTGGAGCTAGGCGCGGACGCGAGTGCGTGGCTCCGACGCGAGCTGCCCGCATGCCGCCGCGATGTCGCGGCCGCGCGTGAGCCGCACGGTCGCGGGCACGTGCGCTCGCTCGAGCTCGAACTTGAAGGAGGCGATCGCGTCGCGGGACGACCCGTCGTACATCCCCGTGGGGTTGTACGGGATCAGGTTCACCTTGAACGCCTCGTGGCCGAGGAGCCGGGCCAGGAGCTTCGCCTGCGCCGGGCTGTCGTTCACGCCCGCGAGCATCACGTACTCGACGAAGACGCGGCGGTTCGTCCGCTCATGGTGGGTGCGGCAGAGCGCGAGCACCTCGTCGAGCGGGTAGCGGTCGTTCACCGGCATCAGCTCGCTCCGCAGCCGCGGGTCGGCCGCATGGAGCGAGAGCGCGAGCCGGATCGGCTCGGTCACCTCCTCGACGAACCGCGTCAAGCCCCGGCACCCAGCCGACGGTCGAGATCGTCGTGCGACGCGGCGTGATCCCGAGGTCGGGGAGTCGGCGCGCCGCGGCGAGCACGTTGTCGACGTTCATGAACGGCTCGCCCATCCCCATGAACACGAGGTGGTTGAGCGTCTCCGTGCGCCGGAAGTGCAGGACCTGGTCGAGGATCTCCCATGGCGTGAGGTTCCGGCCGAACGCCATCCGGCCGGTCGCGCAGAACGTGCAGGTGAGCGGACAGCCGGACTGGCTCGAGACGCACACCGAGCGTCGTCCGTCCTTGTAGCGCATCAGCACCGCCTCGACCGGGTGGCCGTCGGAGGTGTGGAACAGGGTCTTCTGCGGTGCCGTCCTTCGCGTGGTGCTCCTCGACGACCGCGAGCGTCGAGAACGGCACCTCTGCCGCGAGCGTCTCGCGCAGCGCTTCGGCAGGTTCGTCATCTCCTCGAAGCCCGCGGAGCCGCGCGCGGCCCACTCCCAGACCTGGCGCGCGCGGAAGGCGGGCTGCGCCGCTCTCGCGGAGGCGTCTGCTCGAGGAGGTCGACGTCCATGCGACGAGGGTACCCCTCGCTGGGACGTCGGAGCCGATCGGCGCGGAACGGGGAGGGCCGCGGGACGGGCCGACGACGCTCGACGGTCTCGCGTGGTTAGGCTCCCGGCGTGATCGACCTCCGCTCGGACACGGCGACGCAGCCCAGCCGCGGGCATGCGCGCGGCGATCGCCGCCGCGGAGGTGGGCGACGAGCAGCGCCGCGAGGACCCGTCCGTCACCGAGCTGCAGGAGCGGGTCGCGGCTCTCCTCGGTCACGAGGCCGCGCTGTTCGTGCCGACGGCGACGATGGCGAACCAGATCGCGCTCAAGCTGCACACCCGCCCCGGCGACGTCCTCGTCGCGCACGAGCACGCCCACGTCCTCGTCTACGAGTACGGGGGCGCGGCGGTTCATGCCGGGCTGATCACGGTCGGCATCGCCTCCGAGACGGGCCGCTTCGGCGGCAGACGACCTGGAGCGCATCGCGGCTCCGACGGGGAAGGCTGCCGACCAGCGTGTGACCGTCGTCTCGGTCGAGAACACGAGCAACGCCGCGCGGCGGTCGCTGCTGGCCGCTCGACGAGCTCGACGACGCTCGCGGTCCGCGCGCGCGCGCTCGACGTCCGCGTCCATCTCGACGGCGCGCGGGTGCTCAACGCCGCCGTCGCACAGCGCGTCGACCCGGCCGAGATCGGGCGACGGGCCGACACGGCGACGCTCTGCCTCTCGAAGGGGCTCGGCTGCCCGCTGGGGGCGCTGCTCGCGGGGTCGGCGGAGGCGATGCAGCTCGCCTGGCGCGAGAAGCACCTCTTCGGCGGCGCGATGCGGCAGGCGGGGATCGTCGCCGCGGCAGGGCTGTACGCGCTCGACCACAACGTCGAGCGGCTCGCAGACGACCACGCGCGCGCGCGGGCGCCTCGCCGACGGCTGGGCTGCGGCGGGCGTGCCCGTGCTGCTCGACCGGGTCGAGACGAACTTCGTGCAGATCGACGTCGCACAGCTCGGGCTGACCAGAGCCGACGCGATCGCCCGGCTTGCGGCCGAGGGCGTCGGGCTCTCGGCCACGATCCACCCGAACGTCCTCCGGGCGGTGACGCACCTCGACGTCACCGACGACGACGTCGAGGTCGCGCTCGCGAGCCGTCCCACGGGCGCTGCTGGAGCACGTGCAGCCGCCTGACGCGCCTGACCCGCCGCCTCGACGAGCTCGTCGAGAGGGCGCAGGCGACGCGATCAGGATCCCGTCGGTCTCGGCGGGGGTCTTCCGCGAAGGCGAGCTCCTCTGGCAGCGGTCGCTCGGGTTCGCGGACGTCGAGAGCGCGGAGGCTGCGACGGCCGATCACGCCTATCGGATCGGCTCGATCACGAAGACCTTCACGGCCGTCGCGATCATGCAGCTGCGCGACGAGGGCCGGCTCGAGCTCGATGCACCCGGTGCAGGTCGATGCTGCCGGAGTTCCCACCCGGCCCGACGATCCGCCAGGCCCTCTCGCACTCGACGGGGCTCCAGCGCGAGCCGCCCGGCGACATCTGGGAGTCGCTGACCCCACCCGACCGCGAGCAGCTCGTCGGCGGGCTCGAGGACGCCGAGCGCGTGCTGCGCCCGGGTGTGGCGTTCCACTACTCGAACCTCGTGTTCGCGCTTCTCGGAGAGGTCGTCGCGCGGGCAGGGACGACGTACGAGGCGACCCTCCGCGAGCGGATCCTCGAGCCGGTCGGGCTCACCCGGACGGCGCTGCAGCCCGATGCTCCCGTCGCGACCCCGTACTTCGTGCATCCCTTCGACGATCGCGTACGCGTCGAGCCGGATCTCGCCGTGACCGAGAGCACGAGCGCGGCCGGCTGGCTGTGGTCGACGGTGGGCGACCTGGCGCGGTGGGGCGACTTCCTCTGCACCGGCGCGGACGGCGTCCTCGCAAAGGCCTCGCTCGACGAGATGGCGCGTGTCCAGACGATGGTGGACGAGACCGGCTGGACGGTCGGCTGGGGGCTCGGGCTCGAGCTCGTGCGGCGGGGCGAGCGGATCCTCGTCGGGCACGGCGGCGCGATGCCGGGCTTCCTCGCCGGGCTGTTCGTCGACCGCTCGACGCGTACCGGGGCGGTCGTCCTGATGAACACCTCGGCGGGTGCCGCGCCCGAGGGTCTCGCGCTCGACCTCGCCGAGGCGGCGCTCGAGACCCTGCCACAGCCCGTCGCCTCGTGGGCCCCGGGCGAAGGCGCTCCGGCGGACGTCGTCGCAGCTGCTCGGTCCCTGGTGGACGGAGGGAGAGGAGGTCGTGCTCACGTGGCGCTCGGGCCGACTCCGGGCCGAGCTCGTCGGTGGACCGGCCGGACGGAGCCTCTCGCTGCTCGACCGCGACGGCGACGACCGCTGGCGCGTGGCCGAGGGCAGGGAGCGCGGCGAGCTGCTGCGGATCGTGCGAGACGACGCGGGCGCGCCGGTGCGGCTCTACTTCGCCACGTATCCGATGACGAGGGAGCCCTCGACGTTCGGAGAGGTCCCCTCGTAGTGCGGATGCTCGCCGGCGATCCAGAACGCGATCGCGACGAGCAGGTAGGCGGAGAGCAGGATCCGCTCCGCGGAGGCGTGACGAGACGCCACCCCAGATCGTGACCGCGGTCACCGCGAGCGCGAACGCGATCGCTCCGACCTCGACCACGCGGAAGCCGAGTGCAAGGGGGTCGATCAACCAGGAGAGCAGCACGACGGCCGGGATCAGGAACACCGCTACCTGCGCGGCCGACGCGAGCGCGATCTCGGCGGCCAGCGTGATCTTCCCGCGGTAGGCGACCACGACCGCACCGCCATGCTCGGCCGCGTTCCCCACGATCGCGACGATCACCGCGGAGACGAAGAACTCGCTCATCCCGACATCCGCGGCGAAGGTCTCGAGCGATCCGACGAGGATCTCCGCGACGAGCGCGGTGAGCAAGGTGGCCACGGCGAGCGCCCCGAGCGCCTGTCGCAGCGACCAGCCCTCGATCTCCTCGTCGCTCGCGACGTGGAGTGCGTTGTGCCGGCGGAGTGAGATCAGCGTGACCACGCCGTAGACGACGAGCAGCGCGATCGAGACGGGCACGGAGAGGAGCGTCACGAGCTGTCGCTCGGGATCGCCGTCCCAGCTCGGGATCGCGGGCACGAGGAACAGCAGGATCGCGGCGGCGAGCACGCCGAACGACATGAAGCTCGAGGCGCGGTCGAGCCGTCCTGCGCCTCCGGCGACCAGCGAGAACCCGAGGACCAGCAGGAGGTTGCCTACGACGGAGCCGATGAGTGACCCCCTGACGACCTCGGTGAGACCCTCGTTCACGGCGATCAGCGCGATGATCAGCTCCGGCGCGTTTCCGAACGTGGCGTTGAGGAAGCCGCCGATGCCTGGCCCCGTGTGCTCGGCGGCGTGCTCGGTCGCCTCGCCGATCAGCCAGGCGAGCGGAACCAGCGCGAGCGCGGAGAGAACGAACTCGGTCGTCGCGCCGAGGTCGGTCGCGTAGTGGAGCCCGATCGTCAGCGGGGCGACCAGCAGTCCCGCAAAGAGGATTCGACGCACCACGGGTGGGAACCCTACCCGGCAGCCCTACCGTCTCGGCACCGATCCGTCAAGTCTTGCGGAAGTCGCGCCGCCCCTGCGACCATTCGCCTGTGAGCGATCGCGCACCCGCCCCCGAGGCACCGTCCGAGCTTCCTCTGCGGCCGCAGGACGAGCTGGAATGCCGTCGCTGCGAGGTGCACTGCGACAAGGTGGTCTACCCCGGTGCGTGCATCGAGCGCTCGTGCGACTTCGTGTACGCCTACGAGGCGTTCGGCCACACCTACATGGGGTGCATGCAGAAGGTCTACGACGTGGAGCTCGACCTCGACCAGGTGCAGGACCTCGAGCGGCGCCGTGAGGGGTTCGGCGCGGTGAAGGCACGCCGCGCGCCGCTGCCGATGTGCCGCGTGGAGGTCGCGTCGTGCTACGAGCAGCGGACGGACGACATGGGCTGTCGGAACCCGGAGTTCTTCGAGCTCCCGGTCGAGCGCCCGAGCTTCCGCGTCTTCGCCTCGGGCCGCGACCTGCTCTGAGCCCGGGCGGCGGGAGCGTCCTGTCGCGATGGAGGCTCGGCCCAGAGGCGGGGCCTCAGCCTCGCCCTCCGGTTGGAGGTGGCGTCGCCGGCACGCCTACGGGCGCCGCCGACGCGCCGCCGCCGAACGCCCTTGCGGTGGAGTGCCTTGAGGGCGGAGACCTCGGCCGCGTCGGGACCGTGGCCCTCGGGCCCGGGCGTCTCGAGGATCGCCGGGAGTGCCTGGAACGCGGGGCGCGAGAGGAACGTCGCGAGCCCGCTGCCGAGCAGCCCCTCGCCGATCGATGCGTGCCGGTCGCGGTTCGAGCCGAGCTCGGCCTGCGCGTCGTTGACGTGCAGGCACCGAACGCGATCGAGCCCGAAGCGGTCGTCGACGTCCGCCAGCGCCGCGTCGAGCACCGCGGGGTCGGTCACGTCGACGCCCGAGACCCACCAGTGACAGGAGTCGAGGCACACGCCGAGCCTGGGGTGGCGGTCGAGGCCGTCGAACAGGTCCGCCAGCTCCTCGGTGGAGCGTCCGACCGTGCCTCCCGCCCCCGCCGAGTTCTCCATGAGCAGCCAGAGGTCGTCCCTCGTGCGCTCGAGCAGGCGCCGCATCGCCGGGAGGATCCGCTTACGGCCGACGGCCATGCCCGCGCCGAGGTGCGAGCCGACGTGGAAGATCACCGCGTCGGCCCCGATCGCCGCCGCCGCGTCGAGCGACGCCTCCATCGCGGTCACCGACTTGCGGTGGATCTCGCGGTCGGGGCTCGCGAGGTTCACGAGGTAGAGCGCGTGGCACACGACGGCCCCGATCCGCGCCTCGACGCGGCGGGCCCGGAACCGCTCGACCTGCTCCTCCGTGTGCGAGGGTCGGCCGCCACATCCGCGGGCTCTGGGTGAACACCTGGACGGCGTCGCAGCCCGATCGCCTCGGCCCGGTCGATCGCGTTGGAGATGCCTCCGGAGGAGGAGACGTGGGCGCCGAACAGCATCGGCCCACCGTATCCGCGGGCCGTCCGGTCGCGCGGGAGATCCGAGCGCACGGTGCGGTCAGCCGTACCGCTGCCGACAAGACGCCCGCGTAGGCTCCGGTCGTGTCCAGGCTCCGCACGTGGCTGACGGGAGCGCGCACCGACGGGCGTCTGGGCGCGCTTGCGGAGCGCGACTTCCGCCTGCTGTTCGTCGGGACGACGATCACGACGATCGGCGACCGGCTCGCGGGCGTCGCGCTCGCGTTCGCCGTGCTCGACCGTGGCTCGGCGACGGCGCTTGGCGATCGTCTTCGCGGTGCGGCAGGGGGTGGAGGCCGTGCGTCGTCCTCTTCGGCGGCGTGCTCGCCGACCGCCTGCCGCGCAACCTGGTGCTCGTCGGGGCCTCGCTCGTGCAGGCGGTCGCCCAGGGCGCGACCGCGTACGTCGTCCTCTCCGGCACCGGCGGGGTCGGCACGATCGTCGCGCTCCAGGCCGTCTACGGGCTCGGCGCCGGCGTCGTGATCCCGGCCGAGGTGGGGCTCGTGCCCGCAGACGGTGAGCGACGCCCGCGCTGCAGCAGGCGAACGCGCTCCAGGGGCTGACGCGGAACATCGTCGGCGTGCTCGGGCCGGCGATCGGCGGCGCGCTCGTGGTCGCGGGCAGCCCGGGCACCGCGCTCGCGATCGACGCCGTCAGCTTCGTCGCGTGTGCCGTGCTGCTCTCGCGGATCCGCCTCGCCGGCCGCGCGGAGCACGGCGCGGGCGAGGGGTTCTTCCACGAGCTGCGCGAGGGCTGGCGCGTCTTCACGTCGCGCACGTGGCTGTGGGCGTCCGTGATCCTGTTCGGCATCGGGAACTTCGTGTGGAGCGCCTGGATCGTCCTCGGGCCCGTGGTCGCGAAGCAGGATCTCGGCGGGGCCGGCCCGTGGGCGCTCGTCCTCACGGCCGGCGGCGTCGGATCGGTGCTCGGGAGCGTGGTCGCGATCAAGGTGCGGCCGCGACGGCCGCTCGTCGCCTGCACGATCGCCGCCGTGCCGCTCTCGTTCCAGCTCGTCGCGCTCGCGCTCGTCACCCCGGTCTGGGTCCTCGCGCTGACGTCGTTCGCGGCCGGGGTGGGGATCGCGGTCCACCTCACGCTCTGGTTCACGCTGTTCCAGCGCGAGATCCCGGAGGAGGTGCAGTCGCGGGTCAGCGCGTACGACGCGCTCGGCTCGTTCGTGCTGATGCCGCTCGGGATGGCGGTGGCCGGGCCGGTGAGCGACGCGATCGGCATCCCTGCCACGCTCTGGGGCGCGGCCTTCGTGATGTGGGCGAGCTGGGCCTCGATCATCGCGCTGCCGTCGGTGCGGGCCCTGCGAGCGCCGGGTTCCCCGGAGGCCGCAGCGCTCGCGTGAGTACGATCGGGCCGGGATGACCGCTCACGGCGACAGCGCCGCTGCCTCGCCGTCATCGTGACGCGCCCGGAGGCCGCGCATGAGCGTGCGCGTGCGCATGGCGCCGAGCCCGACGGGCTTCCTCCACATCGGCGGCGTCCACACGTTCCTCTTCAACTGGATCTTCGCGCGCGGGCTACGGCGGCGAGTGCCTGCTGCGCATCGAGAACACCGACACGAGCCGCGAGGTCGCCGAGGCGGTCGACCAGATCCAGCGCTCCCTCAGCTGGGTCGGGATCGACTGGGACGGCCCGGTCACGTTCCAGCTCGACGCGATGGACCGCTGCCGCGCGCTCGCGCGCGACCTCGTGGCGGAGGGCGTGGCGTACGAGGACGAGGGCGCGATCCGCTTCCGGATGCCCGACGAGGGCGTGACCGGCTGGGACGACGCCGTCCGCGGCCGGATCGAGGTGCCGAACGAGCAGCTCGAGGACGTCGTGCTCGTCCGCTCCGACGGCCGGCCGACCTACAACTTCGCCTCGCCCGTGGAGGACATGGACGATGCGATCACGCACGTCATCCGCGGCGACGACCACATCTCCAACACGCCGAAGCAGATCCAGATCCTCCGCGCGCTCGGCCACGAGCCGCCCGTCTACGGGCACCTCGGGCAGCATCAACGGCCCCGACGGGAAGAAGCTCTCGAAGCGCCACGGCGCCGTCTCGGTGGACGAGTTCCGCGACGCCGGCTACCTGTCCGAGGCGCTGGTCAACTTCCTCGCGCTCATCGGCTGGGCGCCGGACGGCGAGACGACGATCATGTCGCGCGACGAGATCGTCGACCGCTTCCGGCTCGAGCAGCGTCAGCCCGAGCTCCGGCACGTTCGACTACGCGAAGCTCGACTGGATGAACGGCGTCTACCTGCGGGCGCTCGCCCACCGCCGAGGTCGGCGACCGGCTCGTGGTGTGGGTCGGCGAGCACGGGCTCGACTGGCCGGCCGAGCGCGTCCACCAGGCAGCCCCGCTCGTCCAGGAGAAGATCGTCCGCCTGGGCGAGTTCCCCGGGTTCGCGGGGTTCCTCTTCGGCGACGTCGAGCCCGACCCCGCGCTGCTCGACGCGTCGATCCTCGAGGCCGCAGCCGCTGCGCTCGCCGAGCGTCGAGCCGTGGAGCGCCGAGGCGATCGAGATGGCGCTGAAGGCGCTCTGCGAAGCGCTCGGCCAGAAGCCGAAGGTCGTGTTCGGGCCGATCCGCGTCGCGGTGACGGGCTCCCGCATCTCGCCGGGCCTCTACGAGAGCCTCGAGCTGCTCGGGCGGGAGGCGTCCCTCGAGCGCATCCGCCGCGGCGCCGCGCTGGCAGCGCGATGAGCGGCGCACTCGCCCCCGAGGCGTTCGAGGACGCGCTCGGCGCCTACCTGTTCGAGCGCTCCGAGGAGGCGCGCGCGGTGCGCGTGGGGGAGAAGGAGACCTCCGAGACCGCCGCGATCGTCGCACGTCATGCGCACCTCTTCACGCGGGAGCAGCTCGCCGCGCTTCGCGAGGCCGAGGTCGGGGGGGAGCCGAGACGCCGAGCACGTCATGCGCCTGCGGCTGGTCTGCGAGGGCGGACTCGCAAGTCGGGAGCTCGCCGACCGGGAGGACGCGCTCGAGAACGCCCTCCTCGCCGCGCGGGTGCCCTGGGAGGAAGAGGAGCTGCCGCTGCGCTCCGCGATGGCACGCCTCGCGGTCGAGCCCGACTACGCGGCGCGGTCGCTGCTCGGCGAGCGCGTCTCTGCGGTGTCGGAGCGGTTCAACGACGAGCGACGCGCTCTGCTCCAGGCGCGCGAGGCGCTCGAGGCCGAGCTCTCGGGCGTCGAGGATCCCGTTGCGCGCAACGAGGCGGAGAAGGGCCTCGCGCTCGCCCCGATCCTGGCCGCCGTCGACGGCGCGCGCGAGGCGTCGACCTCGGCGTTCCTCGCACAGCGCGCCCGCTGGTTCCCGCGGCTGCTCGGCCGCGACGCCGAGCCACGACCGCCCTCGGCCCACCTCGCATGGATCCGGCGCCTCTCGCCGCTCGCGGGGACGTACACCAGGGAGCGCGCCGTGCCCGTGTGCGAGGCGACGCTCCGCGCGATCGGATTCGACCTCGCCGACGAGCCCGGGATCCGCGCCGACCTCGACGACCGTCCGCAGAAGTCGCCGCGCGCCTGCGTGATCGCCTCGGACCCGCCGCGGGTCGTCCACCTCATCACCCGCGCGATGGGCGGGATCCACGACTACGAGGCCTTCCTGCACGAGGCGGGCCACGCCCTGCACTACGCGAACGTCGATCCTGGCGCTCCCGCTCACGTTCCGGCGCCTCGCCCGCGATCACGCGCTCACGGAGATCTACTCGTTCCTGCTCGACTCGATCGCCCGCGAGCCCGGCTGGCACGCGGAGCACTTCGGGCTCGACGTCGCAGCGGCCGAGGAGAACGCCGAGGCGACGCGGTTCGTCGAGTCGCTGATGTTCCGGCGCTACTCCGCCAAGCTCGGGTACGAGCTCGACTTCTGGAGCGCGCTTCGCGGGAGACGGCGGCACGCCCGGCGGCTACGTCGAGCGCCTGGGCGAGGCGACGACCCTCACGTACCCGGCGAGCGCGTACCTCGCCGACATGGACGCGGGCTTCTACTCGGCCGATTACCTGCGTGCCTGGATCCGGGCCGCTCAGGTGCGCGAGCACCTGCGCCGGACGATCGGCGAGGACTGGTGGCGGAGCCCCGAGACGGGAGCGCTCCTGCGGCCGCTCTTCAGGGAGGGCACGCGCCCTACCTCGGAGGAGGTCGCGGCCAGGCTCGGCTTCGACCCGCTCGACGCCTCCGCGCTCGTCGCCGAGCTGACGGCCTGAGCCTCGCACCGCGGTCGGGTCGGGATCCGAGGGGCTAGGCCGCCGGGGGCGGCTGGGCGTCTGACCGTGCGACCGCCCGGCGGGCTCGCTCGACCTCGACCGCCGAGATCCGTGCGTGGAGGAGGTGCCGGCTCTTCGAGACGTCCTGCTCCTGCGCGGTCAGCTCGCGTACCTGCTCGGCGGCCTCCGCCTCGCTCGCGGCGCCGCCGGTGCGGACGAAGTCGATCCGTGCCTGCAGCACCTCGCGACGCCTCGACGCATGGCGCTCCTCCTCCGCGAGGGTGACGGCGAGCTGTGCAAGCACGTCGTCGTCGAGCGCAGCCAGATCCTGCTGATCCATGGAGCAGATATCGGCAGGCGAAGGAAGTCCCTCAACCGCCTCCGTCTGTCGCCGCGGGAGGCGGGCTCAGGCGGCGCTGGGCGTCCGGCGGCCCGACCAGGGCGCAGCAGGCCGCGTCGTGCGGCGACGCGTCGTGACGACGTCCGCGCAGCGGCACGAGACCGTCTCGACGCCCCCGCCGTCGACGAGCGCGAGCTCCACCCGGGCGGGGTCGGCCGCGACGACCCGGGCACGCTCGCCGATCTCGTACACCCGCCCCGAGCGCGGCGACCGGAGCTCCGTGAGGAGCTCGACGGCGTCGCCCGGGGTGGGTGTGGGGGAAGAGGGGGCCATCGTTCTCTTGTCGGTCTGACGCGGCGACCGGATGAACGTTGGGTCCGTTCACGGAATCCTTACGCGGATCCCGCTGCGGATCGATCCGTCCGACCCGGCCGGTGTGTGCGACGCTGGCGTCATGACGAACGACTCGTTCCCGACGACCGCGCTTCCCGACGACCTGACGACGTACGTGTACGGGACGACGCGTCTCGGGGACGAGAGCATCTCCCTGCCCCAGCGGATCGGAATCGCGCGCGAGGCGATGGACGCCGGAGTCTGGTTCCACACCAGCGAGCAGTACGGCAATGCGCTGGAGGTGCTCGGCACTGCGTTCGTCGAGGACCGGGCGCACGTCCCGAAGCTCATCGTGAAGCTGGGAACCGAGACCGTGGAGGAGGTGCGGGAGACTCTCCTCCGGAACATCGCGCCGCTCGGGGTCGAGCGAGTCGACCTCGGCCAGCTCTGTCTCGGCGGTTCGCTCGCGGAGGAGTTCGCGAGCGGCGGCGCGTGCTACGAGCGGCTCGCAGCCCTGCAGGCGGAGGGCCTCGTCGGCCACTACGTCGTCGAGGTGTTTCCCTGGACGAGCGATACGACGCTCCGCGCGATCGCGGCCGGCCACGCCGACCGCCTCATCGGTGGGTGCATCTTCTACCTCAACCCCCTCCAGCGCTTCGCCTCGAACGCTCTGTGGGGCGTCCTGCAGGCCCGTGACGTGCCGATCATCGCCATGCGCACCGTTGCGGGCGGGGACGTCCATCGCCTGCGTGACGTCCGGGGGGCGGCGTGGCGCGAGTACCTGCAGCAGCGCGCCGTCGAGGTCGCGCCGATCTTCGAACGCTCCGGCGTAGCGCGGTGGTCGGAGTTCTGCGTGCGCTTCGCGCACTCCATCCCGCAGGTACGGGCGACCGTCGGTGCAACGGGCCGGTCGACGGCGCTCTCGGAGTTCCTCACGGCGAGCTCGGGAGAGATCGAGCCGCTGGCCGTGGAGGTCGTCGGCCAGATCCTCGCGCTGCAGCGGCGGTGGTCGGACGAGACTCGACGTGCGTGCCGAGCCCTGGAGCATGTAGCGCTCCCCGCCCGGCGCGTGCCGCCTCATTCGGCTCAACGCGAGCGGAGACTGCCCACTCGCCTCCGCGTTTGCGCGGCGTCGGACGCCTACGCGGGATTGGTCTGCGGTGCGGTGGGGCGCACCCCGGGTGTCGTCGGCTGTCCGTCTGACCCACCCGGGGGGTGGGCGAGGTTCCGGTCGAGCTCGAGCAGGGCCTCGATCTCCTCGGGTGATTGCGGATACCCGGTGTAGTAGCCCTGCACGAGGGCGCAGTCGAGCGAGTTCAGCGCCTCGAGCTGGCCCGGGGTCTCGACGCCCTCCGCGACGGTCGAGAGCCCGAGCGCTTCCGCGAGGGCGAGGATGCTCCGCACCAGCCCCGATTCGCCGTGAGTGGTGAGCTGGGAGACGAAGCTCCGGTCGACCTTGACGCTCGTCACGGGGAAGCTCTGGAGGTAGGAGAGCGAGGAGTACCCGGTGCCGAAGTCGTCGATCGCGATGTCCACGCCGATCGCGCGCAGCTCGCTCGAGGATCGGCGCCAGTCGGACGTGGTCGATCAGCACCGACTCCGTGAGCTCGATCGTCAGGAGCGAGTGATGGAGGCCGGTGGACGCGAGGACGCGGCGCAGGAGGCCCGGGAACGCCGGGCTGCGCAGCTGAGCCGCCGAGACGTTGACGCTGATCGAGAGGGGCGCTCGCTGCGCTCGTTCCAGCTTGACCGCCTGGCTGCAGGCCTCCTCCAGCACCCAGCGCGCCGATCTCGACGATCGCGCCGGATTCCTCCGCGACGGGGATGAACTCTCCCGGCGAGATGAGCACCGCGCTGCGGGTGATCCCAGCGGATCAGGGCCTCGAATCCGGCGATGACTCCGTCTCCCACGCCGACGATCGGCTGGTAGTCGAGCCGGAACTGACCCTCCCGGAGAGCATCCGGCAGCTCGACCTTGAGCGCCAGCCGGCGGGAGGCGACGTCTCGGAGCGTCTCGTCGAACATCGCGATCCGGCCCTTGCCCTGCGACTTGGCCCTGTACATCGCGATGTCCGCGTCGCGCAGGAGCGACTCGACGGTGCTGCTCTCGGTCGCCAACGTGACGCCGACGCTCGCGGGGACGGCCAGGCTGACGCCTGCGACCTCGATCGGCAGCGACAGCAGCTCCAGCACGCGGGTCGCGACGCTGTGCGCGAACTCGGGGACGGCACGTTCTCGAGGAGGATCGCGAACTCGTCCCCGCCGAGCCGGGCGACCGTGTCGGCCGGACGCAGGCCGACACGCATGCGCGTCGCGACGCCGCGGAGCAGCTCGTCGCCCGCGCCGTGGCCCATGCCGTCGTTGACTGCCTTGAAGTCGTCGAGGTCGAGGAACAGGACTCCGACGTGGCCGCTCTCGTCCCGCGCCGAGCGGTCGAGCGCGTGGGCGACGCGGTCGGCGAAGAGGGCGCGGTTCGCGAGCCCCGTGAGGTCGTCCTGGAAGGCCCTCCGCTCGAGCTGCGCCTCGAGCGCCAGCCGGTCGGTGACGTCGCGGAGCGTGACGACGAGGCCACCGACGACGTCGTCCGCGAGGAGATTGCAGCCGGTCCCTTCGACGGCGCGGGTCTGGTCGCCCGCGGCTCGGACGCGTCCCTCGAGCGGCAGGGTTGCCCCGAGAGGCATGTCGGCGAGGTTCGCCAGCTGTCGTGCGACGCTCTCGCGGCTCTCCTCGGCGAAAGCGTCGACGATCGACGTCTCGAGGAGCGTGTCCTCATTGGCGTCGAGCAGTCTGTTGGCCGCCGGGCTGGAGAACGAGATCCGCGACGTCTCGTCCACCAGGAAGATCGAGTCCGTGGAGTGCAGCACGAACGCCGACAGGCGCTCCTGCCCTCGCCGTTCCTCGAGCGCGATGCGGTCCGTGACGTCGCGGAGCGTGACGACGAGACCCTTGACGCTGTCATCCGCGAGCAGATTGCAGCCGGTGCCCTCGACCGCGCGCGTCCGTCCGTTTGCTGCCCGGACGTGTCCCTCCAACGTGAGGCTCGAGCCTACGGGCAGCGCGGCGAGATCGGCCAGCTGTCGGGCGACCGTCTCGCGGCTGTCCTCGGTGAACGCCTCGACGATGGGTGTCCCGATCCAGGCGGCGCCGGAGGCGTCGAGCAGCGTCGCGGCCGCGGGGCTGGAGAAGGCGACGACACCGCTTTCGTCGACGAGGAAGATCGCGTCGGTTGAGTGCAACACGAACGCGGAGACCCGCTCCTGCCCCCGTCGTTCCTCGGCCCGCCGGGCCTTCGCGAGCAGCGCCCAGAGCCGCGCGGCGACGAGCACCATCACCGCCATCGAGGTGAGCACCGCGACCGTGACGGTGTCGAGGCCGAGCGGATGCTCGCTCGCGAGCGCGAAGAGCAGGACGATCTGCGGCGCCACGACCGCCCCCATCACGACGATCAGGCGCCCCCGGCCCATCCCCTCGGTGTCGCCGACGAGGGTCGATCTCGGCGGCTCCGCGGTGGAGGGGTGCGAATGCGATGAACAGGTACCCGAACAGCCACATCGCGTCGATCCACGACCCCGAGGAGAACGTCCCCGAGAGGTCCTTCCACGCGAAGGAGAGATCGGCCGCGAGCGTCAGGACGACGCCGACCGCGAACATCGTCACGGCCGGGCTGCGTGCGGCCGGCGAGAGGATGAGCCGGATCACGAGCCCGAGGACGAGCAGGTCGGCGAGCGGGTACGCGAGGGTCACGGCGAGGCCCACGCCGCTGACCGACGGATCGCCGACGTAGGGCTCGATCAGGTGGTCCCAGATCAGGAGCCCGGCGACGGCAGCGAGGATCCCGGCGTCCAGCCAGGCGGCGCGGTCGGGATCACGCTCCCGCGAGGAGGTCAGCAGCGCGGCGGCAAGGGCGAGCGGGACGTAGCCGGCGAGGAAGGAGACGTCGGCGACAGACGGGAAAGGGTCCTGCCCCGCGGCCTCGTAGCCCCACCAGATCAGCTCGCCGACGAGGAAGGCGAGAAGCGCCATGCTCGAGAGCACCCACGGTAGCCGGTGACCCTTCTCCAGCCGCATCCAGCCGAGATCGAGACGACCACGGCGAGCGTCACGAGGCCGTCGTAGAGCAGGAGCTCCGTGGTCGTGGAGTAGGGCAGCCCGACGTACACCAGCGTCAGGAGCGCCGCGAGGGCGAACAGCGCGTCCCAGGGTCGACCGAGACGGACGTCACGGAGCCGCATACGGGGGAGAATCGGCACGGCGAGCGGTTCGCTTGAGGGCCTCCTGCTTATCCCATCGAGCGTCCGACGGCTCCGTGGTGCGTGCCGGGGACAGGTAGTTCCGGGTAGGCCGGGCTCCGCGGCCCCGCGGATGCGCAGAGAAGCCGGATCGGTGAGCGTGGGGGAGCGGCTCGAGGAGAGCCCAGTCGAGCGATTGGAGGCGCGATGGCAACCACCGACAAGACCGCGGATCTCGCAGGGCCGGGGATCGGCGACTACGCCGAGCTCGAGCACGTCCTGCCGGACGACTACGTCCCGCTGCTGACTCCGAACGAGACGCAGCGCGCGCTCGCGGCGGTGAAGCGGCACATCGAGGATGGGCTCTGTCGCGAGCTGGGCCTGATCCGGGTGGAGGTGCCGCTGATCGTCGACGTCCGCAGCGGCGTCAACGACTACCTCGATCGCGACGGCTCGCGCACGCCTGTGGGCTTCCACATCGCGAACGACCACGGGCAGCACCCTGTCGACGCCGAGGTGGTGCAGGCAGCGACGAAGTGGAAGCGAATGGCGCTCGCGCAGTTCGGGATGGGGCCGGGGGAGGGGCTCGTCACCGACATGCGCGCGGTGCGCAAGGACTACTTCCTCGATCACGATCACTCCGCGTACGTCGACCAGTGGGACTGGGAGCGCACGATCACGGCCGAGCAGCGGACGCTGCCGTTCCTCACCGACGTCGTCCGTGCGATCTGGCGGGTGATCCGCTCTGCCGAGGAGCTCGCGCTCGAGCTGTATCCGCAGCTCCGCGACCCGCGCTATCCGAGCCTCCCCGACGAGATCGAGCTCATCCATGCGGAGGATCTGCTGGCCCGGTACCCCGACCTGCCGCGCAAGCAGCGCGAGACGGCGTTCCTGCAGGAGCACCCGGCGGTGTTCATCTACGGGATCGGCTGGACGCTCGCAGACGGGTACCCGCACGAGCTGCGCGCGGCGGACTACGACGACTGGGTCACCGAGACGGTGTCGGCGGACGGCCGGCCGATGCACGGGCTCAACGGCGACATCCTCGTCTGGAACCCCGTCACCCGTCGGCGTCACGAGCTGAGCTCGATGGGAGTCCGCGTGACGAAGGAGTCGCTCGTCCGCCAGCTCGAGCTGACCGGCCAGCTCGACTTCCTCGACCTGCCGTATCACCGCGCGATCCTGGAGGATCGGATCCCCTCTCGATCGGCGGCGGGATCGGGCAGTCGCGCGTGACGATGCTGCTGCTCCGCAAGGCGCACCTGGGCGAGGTCAGCGTCACGGTGTGGCCGGACGTGCTCAAGGAGATGTGCGACGCTCGGAACATCCACGTGCTCGAGTGATCGCGAGGGAGGCAGGTGCAGGAGATCGGCGAGGCACCGATCGAGGGCGCCGGGTCGCCGGGTGAGGCGAGCCCCGGCGGCCCTCGGCCGGGGCCGGGGCCTTCTCCCGGCGGGCGGAACGGGCGTCGAGCGCGTGTCCGTCCCGGCGAGGTCGGCCTCACGGTGCTGGTGGGCGCGTGCTGCCTCGCGGTGAACGCGCTCGCCGTCGCGCACGTCGAGCCGCTCTCTCCCGCCAACCGCGGACCGCTGGCGCTCGCGTACCACGACGAGCACCGGTCGCTGATCGCGCTGCCGCTGCTCCTCGCGCTGCTCGTGCTGTTCCCCGCGCTCCATGGAGCAGGCCGTCTCGCGGTGATCGCGTTCGTCGGCGCCGCGAGCGCGAACATCGTGAGTCCCGCGCTCTGGAGCGCCGGCGTGCCCGACTACATCGTCGTGCGCCGCCTCGAGCTGGTCGCGAACCTCTCGGACGTGGTGATGGTGGTCTCGGCGGCCGTCGTCGTCGTGTCGATCCTCTGGAACGCGCTCGCGCGTTCCGGCGCGGGCGGGAGCCGGGGAGGAGGAGCGCGTCGGCGGTCCGGCTGAGCCGTGTGGCGCAGGCTGCGTCGTCAGGCATGCGCGCATGACCCACGGCTCCAGAGCCGACTCCGTGGGTTCATGCGAGGAAGAGAGGCCCATACGGGATTCGAACCCGTGCCGCCGCCGTGAGAGGGCGGTGTCCTAGGCCACTAGACGAATGGGCCGTACGGCGCGGGATTGTAGCGAAGTCCCGCCCGCCCTCCCGACCCACCCGGTCGGCACACGACGGTTACCGCATGGACACCCGGGTCACCCGCGGGCGCGTGGAGCATCTCAGCGGTCAACCAGGGAGGAGAGAGCAATGGGGAGAAGGACGCAGTCTGTGGCCGCAACCGTGATCGCGGCCGGTGTGGTCGCGGGAGCGGCTGTCGCCGCGGCGATCGTGGCGCCTTCGCGGGCGTTCCTGCCGTCCGACGAGATCACGATCGGAAGCGGCCTGAACAGGGAGTTCGGGCTCGGCGGCTTCAGTGACCTGAAGCCAGACGGGTCGTCCGGCAAGGAGTTCTGGACGATCACCGACCGGGGGCCGAACTACGACGGTCTCACCGGGACGCTCTGCACGACGGGGTCGAAGGTCTACCCGGTGCCGAGCTTCGCGCCGGAGATCGTCCGGATCGGGATGAAGGACGAGGCGATCAAGGTGAAGGAGCGGATTCCGCTCCGGTTCCCGGCGGGCCTGGCGGTCGGCTACTCGGTCAGGCCGTTCCCGAAGAACGAGGTCTCGGTGGATGGGAGCTGCAACGCGCTCGGGACGAGCCCGCGCGGGGTCGACAGCGAGGGGATCGCAGTCGATCCGCGCGACGGCACCTTCTGGGTCGCAGACGAATACCTGCCGAGCGTGCTGCACGTGACGCGAGATGGTCGTGTCGTCACCCGCGTCGTCCCGACCGGGGCGCCCGTGACCCAGGCAGCGACGACCGGCGTCGCGATCGTCGGAGCGTTCCCGGAGACGATCGGCGCCAACTTCCGCCCGAACCGCGGGTTCGAGAGCGTCGCGATCTCGCCGGACGGGAAGTCGCTGTACGTCGCCCTTCAGAGCCCGATGGAGTACCGGCCGGATGGCACGCGCCATCCGGCCCGAACCCGCGCAACTCGCTCGCGCTGCGCGTGTTCCGACTCGACATCGACGCGGCGGCAGCCCCGGCGGTGACGGGGCAGTGGATCTACCCGCTCGACGTCAACACCGGCTCGACTGGGCCGTTCGCGGACAAGGTCTCCGCGATGGTCTGGCTCGGGCCGGACAAGCTCGCGATCGAGGAGCGGGACGACCCCGCGAACGACCCGAACGACAACCCGCAGAACACGGTCAACACGCGGCTCTACCTCGCCGACTTCACCCGCGCGACGCAGATCCCGTCGGACAGCACGTGGAACGCGCTGACCCCGAGTGCCTCGACCGGCGGGAAGTCGCTCGAGCAGTGGTACATCCCCGGGCAGGGCCCGGATCCGGCTGATCTCCCGGTGGCGGGGCCGAAGTGCCTCTGGGTCGATGTGGCCAGGGCGCTGCGGGACGCCGGGTACACCGATCCGAACGCACCGGCCGGTACCACCCGGCAGGGACGGGAAGATCGAGGGCATCGCGTACGTTCCGGCTGGTGGATCCAACCCGGCGCTGCTCGCGCTGCTCAACGACAACGACTTCGGTCTCGCGAAGCCGATCAGCGAGCAGTTGAACGTGCTCACGGCCCCTGCCGCCTGCACGCCTTCCTGACGGTCCACGCCGAGGAGGCTCGTCCTTGAGGCGAGCCTCCTCCCGTTCGAGCGGCTGCCCGAGCAGGAGATGCGCCTTTGGACGCACCTCTTCCTCCAGCGGGCCCGGCAGCGGCGCACGGTGCGGGGCTTCTCAACGGAGAAGCCGC
>CAWKGI010000027.1:0-176893 GCA_963849125.1 uncultured Actinomycetes bacterium
ACCCGAACTGATGCGGGAGCAGCTGCGGCGTGAGAGAGACCTTGCGGAGCGTGGCTTCTCGCTGGCCGCCGACGATGCGCCTGGGGCAGTGCCGGCGTTCGCCGCGAGTGGACTGAGGACGATCCCACCGCGCGAGAATGGCGGCAACATCGACATTCGCCACCTCGTCGCGGGCAGCCGGCTGTTCTTGCCCGTCTTCGTCCCCGGAGCGCTGTTCTCGGTCGGCGACCTCCACTTCGCACAGGGCGACGGTGAGGTGTGCGGCGCTGCGATCGAGATCGCCGGTGCGGTGACGCTGCGATTCTCGGTGCACGAGGGGCCGTTCCCCCGCCCTCTGTCCGCCAGCTACGAGGTGCCGCCGCGCCTGACCCCGCGAACGCTCGTGACGACGGGGATCTCGCTGACCGAGGACGGTGCTGCCGAGTGGATGGACGTCAACCTCGCAACGAGGAGAGCGCTCCTCGCACTCATCGACGAGATCTCCGACCGATACGGGCTGTCGGCGCAAGCGGCGTATGTCCTTGCGAGCGTCGCGGCAGATCTCCGTCTTTCGGAGGTTGTCGACCTTCCGCACCCGCTCGTGTCAGCAGCGCTTCGACTCGACATCTTCGACACCTGAGCCGCCGCCGCCGCGTTGCGTCGACGACGTCGTGCGTGGGGCCGCCGCCCCGCTGTCAGCGTTCGGTCGGCGTGTCGTCACCGAGAACGGGGAGCACCTCTCTCGCGAAGAGCTCGAGCGACCGGTGCGCGGATTCGGCGGACTGGCCGGGCAGTCGGGCCCAGAAGTACAGGCAGTCGAACGGATGTCGCTCGTAAAGCAGCCGAATGCCCGCGATGACGTCTTCGGGTGTGCCGATCACGAGCCGGTCGCGGGGTAGCTCGTCCGGGTCGGCAACCGTGGCCGCGGGCGTAGGGCCACCCTCGGCGAACCATTCGGCGTAGCGGTTGTACTGGTAGCAGAGGTGGTGCTTGATCTCGTCCCACCCGCGCTCCGGGTCGTCACAGACGAAGACGGTCGGATTGATGGCGACGCGAAACGCGGAGGGCGCGTAGCCCGCCCTCTCGAGCTCCTCCTCGTAGGCGGCGTAGTTCTCCGTCGCCATCTTCGCGTCCGGCATGAAGTGGCAGCCCAGCCTGCCGGCTCTCCGCGCGGCGGCCTCGGTGGAGCCGCCGAGCCAGAGCCGCGGACCTCCTTCCTGGAACGGCGTCGGAGTGACGAAGGTGTCCGAGAAGCTCCAGTTGGAGCTCTCATGGCTGAACCTCTCTCCCTTCCAGGCAACTCGCGCGATCTCGACGAGCTCCTCCGTCAGCGCGATCCGCGCCTTGCGCTCGACGCCCAACGCCTCGAACTCGGCCCTCCGGTAGCCCAACCCGAGGCCGACGTCGAGACGGCCCTCGCTCAGCTGATCGACGAACGCTGCGTCCTCGGCGAAGCGAAGCGGGTGCTGGAACGGGGCGAGCAGGATTGCCGACCCGATGCGGATGGTCGACGTCCGGGCGGCGATTGCCGCAAGGGCAGGGAAGACGGACGGGAGGTACCCGTCATCCGTCACGTGGTGCTCGGAGACGAAGACGGAGTCGAATCCGACGGCTTCGGCCCACACGATCTCCTCGAGGGCTGCTCGATAGATGTCGCTGTACGACGCACGCCATTCCGGCGGATTCCGGAGGTCGTACCAGATGCCGAACTTCATAAGGGCCCAACGTTGGCGTCCATCGCCACCTCTCCGACGTAATGCGCTCGAACGACGCCGTCGACCGAGATCATGGCTGATCCCGGTAGACATCGTCGCCTTCGACGTAGGCGGGACTGTTGAGCACGAGGTACGTCACGTGTCCCTCCAGGCTGTACTCGACGCCGCGGGGGATGACGACGGCGTCCCCGCCGTGCGCGCCGAACGGCTCTGCCTCTCCGACGGAGAAGTGGCAGCTGCCTTCGAGCAGGTAGTAGACCCGGGTGCTGCGATCGGTCCTCAGGGGACGATGCCGCCCGGCCAGGACGACACGTGTGACGCTGATGTCGGGCGTGTCTGCAGAACGAACGAGCGCTCGCATCTCGAGCCCGTTCTCCGGCTCGCTCACGGACGGCTGCCGATGAGCCGGGATCAGCATGGACACTCGCGTATGCGCGCGACGATCAGGAGCGATCGATGCATGATCAGGCTGCCTTCGTGGGGCCCGGCACCGCAAGCGCCGACTCCTCGATCCCCTCGACGAGCGCGTCCAGCTGCCCGATGAACGCCATGATCTCCTTGACGCGGATGCGCCCTTCCTCCCCGAGAGCGTCGAAGGTCGTCAGCGGCGGCCGAACGTCGCCGACGGGATAGCCCGCGGCGGCGGCGAGCGCCTTCGAGTAGCACTGGTGCCCGTAGGTTGGATGCCCCTCCGCGATGATGTGGTCGAGCTGCGTGATCAGGCGCTGGATCCGCCGGGCGTCCGGATCCCGGCCCGCGACGAGGAGATCCCAGATCCGCGTCGAGGCGCGCGGGATGTAGTTGCCGTACGGGTTGACGTACCCACCGCGCCGAGCAGGAACGACTCGACGATTCGCTCGCCGGCGAAAACGTTCATCACGCCCTCGGTCTCCTCGATGACGTCGTAGACACGACCGACGTCCATGCTCGCTTCCTTGATGTAGCGGACGTTCTCGAACGCGCGGGTGAGTCGGCCGACGAGCTTTGCGGACATGTCGACGTTCGACGTGACCGGGTTGTTGTAGAGCATGATCGGAATCGAGACCGCCTCCGAGATCGCGCGGTAGTACCCGAAGATCTCGTCTTCGGTCGGGGTGTAGTAGTACGGCGGGACGATCATCAGTCCGTCGGCGCCCATCTGCTCCGCCTCACTGCTCTGCCGGACCGCGACCGTCGTCGAGGCGTTCATCGTCCCGACGAGCACGTGAGCCCGCCCGTTGACGTGCTCTATCGTGGCCTGCACGTACTCGGCGCGCTCGCGCTCGTCGACGGTGAGGAACTCGCCCGTCGTGCCGAGCACGATGACGCCGGGAACGCCGTTCTCGAGCTGCCAGTCGAGGAACCGTCGCGTCGCGTCGAGATCGATCGCCGACCCGTCCGGCGTGAACGGGGTGACCATCACCGTGTAGCTGCCTCTGAACTTCTCCATGCCGTCGACCTCCGAGGGAAAGCCCGCGTCCTCGCGGGGTTGGATGGTGGTGTCA
Source organism: uncultured Actinomycetes bacterium (assembly GCA_963849125.1). Classification (GTDB taxonomy): domain Bacteria; phylum Actinomycetota; class Thermoleophilia; order Gaiellales; family Gaiellaceae; genus Gaiella. The sequence goes on from CAWKGI010000027.1 coordinate 3,179, forward strand.
TGAATCCGGGGTCAGCCAAGCACGTGCATCTCGCGTGGGAAGGAGTTCAGGCTCTCGCACCCCGACGAGGTGACGAGACCGTGTCCTCGATGTGGATCGGGGTCGCGCGGGCGAGGAACGCGCCCGGGTCGATCGTGAAGACCATGTTCTCCTCGAGCAGCTCGGTGTTGCCCATCTGGAGCAGAGGTCCCTCGTGGCTGTCAGCAAGGCCGACGCCGTGGCCCACCTTCCATACCTGCTCGAAGCCCGCCTCCCGCATGACCTCCGCGAGCAGGCGATGTGAATCGACTCCGCGGTGACGCCCGGACGTACCGCGGCGACGGCGGCGTCGTAGGCCGCGCCGTCGCCTCGTAGAGCCGCACGGCTTCCACTCCGGGCTCGCCCAGGAAGAAGTTGCGTGCCGAGTCGGCGTGGTACCCGCGGTGGGAGCCGGGCCAGAGGTCGACGTCGACGACCTCGCCCGGCTGCGAGCGGCCGGGGTGTGAGCTGGGAGAACGACCCGACGATCGACAGATCCTCCGACCCTGCGGCGAGCATCGCCCGGACGATCTCGAACCCGGCGTCGGCGACCGTCACTCCGGGTCGCAGCATCTCGGCGCGCCGCGGCGTACCCGGCGTCGTGGGCCGACAGGCCACCGCAGGTGCGCGACCTCCTCCGCGTCCTTCACGGCCCGGAGGCGAGCGAACAGCGCAGGTGCAGGCGTCAGGGCGAGACGAGGAAGACGTCGCGCGGAGCAGCTCGACGTCTCCGAGCCAGAGTGCGGGGTCGGCGCCGAGCTCGCGCGTCGGAGAGCCCGGCCGCGGCGGCGGCCGCGACGAGCGCGTCGTGGGGCGGCTCACCGTCGATATAGGTGAAGCGATGCTCGATCGGCATCGCCTCGAAGTCGAAGATCTCGGCGTGCATCCTCGACACCACGATCGCCGCTGGCCCGTCGACCGGCAGCAGCATCGCTGAGAGCCACAGCGGCCATCCGCCGGGATGCGCGCGTTCCCCGGTGAGCCAGACGAAGTTCGGGCCTGCGGTGATGTAGAGGCCGTCCAACGACGCGTCCGCGGCAAGCCGGCGGGCGCGGGCGAAGCGCCATTCGAGGTCGGCCATCAGACGACGATTCCGAGAACGGACGGCCGGCGGGCACCCCCACGAACGGCCGCGGCGGCCATCGCGACTGCCGCGCCCACCCGGGTCGATGACGGGAGCGCCGATCTCGGCCCGGAACGCGTCCAGCATGGAGCCCGTCCAGAACGTGCACCCGGGGTAGACGACGTCTGCACCGCGGCCGAGTGCCCCGGTTGCGAGCTCGAGCGCGACGTCGCCGAGCACGTCCTCGTGCCTCCGGAGCACGACGCGCGCTGCCTCGTCCGGGTCGCTGTGCATCAACTCGGCGAGCGCCTCAGGGTCCGGATACTCCATCGGAACAGTGAGGATCTCGCTGATCAGATGGTCGAGCCCGTAGTAGCGGGCGAGGTCCTGGTACAGCACGTGGGCCTTGAACCCGTCGGCGACGAGGATGACGACGCGCTGCCCGATGAGCGGCACGAGGTGCAGCGCAGCCTCGAGGGGCGCCGACACGGGGATCTCCAGCGCGCGCCGTGCATCCAGAAGGCCCGGGTCGCCGCTGCAGCCGATCACGGCGCCGTCGCAGCCATCCGACTGGGCCTTGTGCAGCGCAGCGTGGAGAGCCCCCTGGTAGCTCTGATCCTGCGCCAGGAACGGGGAGCCCGCTTCGGGAAGCATCAGGTGCTCGACGCTGATGGCTACATCCGCGCCGGCGCACCCGGAGAGCTGCTCCTCGAAGTACGTGTCGAACGAGCCGGTGGCGACGGGGTTGAGGTATCTGATGTGCATCTTGCTCTCCTCTCAGGTGGTGGGATCGATGCCTTCCTCCGCCCGCCAGCAGCGGGCAAGATGGTCGTGGGAGACCTGCCGCAACGCTTGCGGGGTACTGCACCGCGCTTCCTGCAACGGGCACCGGCCGACGAGACGGCAGCCGTCGTACCCCTGCTCCGACCGCCCCGGCGTCGCCGAGAGACGGACGGTCCTGTCGCGCTCCGGTGTCCGCTCGGCCAGGTCGTGCGCGTAGAGCAGGCCTCGCGTGTACGGGTGTGCGGGACGGTTGAACACCTTCTCCAACGGGCCTTGCTCGACGATTTGCCCGAGGTACAGGACGATGACCGAGTGCGCCATGAGCCGCACCGCGCGGAGGTCGTGCGTCGCGACGAGGTAGCTCAGGTTGTGGTGGCGCTGGAGGTCGCGCATCAGGCTCAGCACCTGTCCCTGGATGGACATGTCGAGGGCAGAGGTCGGCTCGTCCATGACGACGAGCTCCGGGCGCGCCGCGAGCGCGCGCGCGATCGCAGCGCGCTGCTGCTCGCCGCCGCTTATGAGAGCCGGCTTGAGGTCCCCGAAGCGAGCGCTGAGCCCGACCTCCACGAGGAGATCGTCTATGTGCGCGTCGACGTCGCCGTTCTCCGCACGCAGGCGCGCGGTCTCGCGAATCGACGAGCGAATGGTGCGGAGCGGGTCGAACGAGCCCGCGGGGTTCTGGAACACCATCTGCACGTGCCGTCGGTATGGACGGAACCGCGAGTCGTTCATGCGCCCGACATCCGTCCCGAGCAGCGTCACCCTGCCGCTGTCGGGGCGGATGAGATGGGAAACGATGCGGGCGAGGGTGCTCTTGCCGCTTCCGCTCTCCCCGACGAGCGCCGCCGTGTGCCCGGCTGGCACTGAGAAGCTGACGTCGTCGACGGCGTGGACGACGCTGTTCCTCCGGCGACCGGAGCGGGCGCCACGGAACGACTTCCGCACCCCGTCGAGCTCGAGGACGGGCGCGGGCTCGGCGCTCTCGCTCATGACGCGTGGTGACATGCCACCCAGTGGTTCGGCCGCAGCTCCCGCAGCGGCGGCGCCTGCACGCGGCACTCCTCCGTCACCCACTCGCACCGTGCCGCGAAGGGACACTCCGCCCCGATCGACCCGGGCTCGGGAATACGGCCCGGGATGAACGAGGGGACGCCGTCTGCGGGTGCCAGGCACTGCACGAGCCCTGCGTGTACGGGCTCAGCGGCGTGCCCAGAACGTCGCGCGAGAAGCCGAGCTCCATGAGCTCGCCGGCGTAGACGACGGCGACGATCTCGCACGTCGACTCGATGACGCCGAGATCGTGTGAGATCAGGAGGAGAGCAGCGCCTCGCTCACTCGTCAGCTCGCCGATGACCTCGAGCACCTGCGCCTGGATCGTCGCATCGAGACCCGTCGTCGGCTCGTCTGCGATCAGCAAGCTCGGATCGCAGATCAACGCCATCGCGATCGCGACCCGTTGGGCCATGCCGCCGCTGAACTGGTGCGGGTAGTCGTCCGCGCGCTGGGACGCGTTGGGGATCCCGAGCGCATCGAGCATCTCGACCGAGCGCGTGCGTGCCTCGCTCTTCGAGACCGGCAGGTGAGCACGGCACACCACGCTCACCTGCTCCCCAACCGTGAGCATCGGATGGAGCGAGCTCATTGCGTTCTGGAAGACGACGCTGATCTCCTTGCCTCTGACGCGTCGCATCTCGGACTCGTCGAGCGTGTGAAGATCCCGCCCGGCAAAGACGATCGAACCCGACGTTGCCGTGACGCCCCTGGGGAACACCCTCAGCACCGCGGCGACCGTCATGCTCTTCCCCGAGCCGCTCTCGCCGACGATTCCCACGCGGCGCCGCTCGGGAACGATCAGCTGGAGGCGTCGCAGGATCGGGACAGCACGCGTCGAGCCGTCTCCGATTGCGGCGACGTCGAGGTCGACGATCTCGAGCAGAGGGCTCCCTCCGAACGGGTGGAGTCGATCGCTGTGGGCGCTAGCGGCCATACCACGCACTTACCTGTCGGCCGATCCCCCCGAACGCCATCACGGCGACGAGCACGGCGAGTCCCGGGAACACCGACGTCCACCAGACTCCGTAGAGCACGTTCGGCGCACCCGACTGGATCATCGACCCCCACTCCGGCTCCGGTACCTGAACCCCGAGGCCGAGGAACGCAAGACCGGCGACGATCTGGATCGCGTACGCGCACGAGATCGAGATCTGCGAGACCAGCGGGCCGAGGGCGTTCGGCATCACGTGCCGCACGATGATCGCCGTCGACCCGAGCCCTGCACACCGGGACGCCGCGATGAAGTCGCTCTCTGCGATCGGCATCACGATCGTCCGCGTCAGCTTCAGGAACACGGGCGCGGTTGCGAGCGCGATGACACCGACGAGGACCTTCTTCGAGTTCCCGAGCGCCGCGAAGACCATGAGCGCGAAGAGGAAGAGCGGGATCGCCTGCACGACCTCCGCGAGACGGGAGAGCGTCGCACCTGCAGCGTTGCGCATGTAGCCGCTGACGGCCCCGAACGTGACACCGAAGGCGACCGCGAGCGCGACGCCGATCAGCGACACCGTGAGGTCGGTTCGAGTCGCGTAGACGACACGGGAGAACACGTCGAAGCCGTTGTCGTCCGTCCCGAACCAGTGTGCGCTCGACGGCGCCTGCAGCCGGGCGAGGGGGTCGGCCCGGATCGGGTCGTAGGGCGCGATGAGCGGAGCGAACACGGCGGCGAGGAGCAGGAGCGCCAGGATCGCCCAGTAGACCGTCAGGAAGACGCGCATCCTGGAGGCGCGCGAGGGCCGCACGGGCGCGACGATCATGGCAGCGTTCGACATCTCCGTCATCGTGCGCCCTGACCGATCCTCGGGTCGATGCGTCGGACGATCATCTCCGCGACGGCGTACACGAGGATGTAGACCGTGGCGGCGACGATCACCACCCCGAGCACGGGCTCGTAGTCGAACTGCTGCATGCTCTGCACGGCGTAGAGGCCGATCCCCGGCCACGAGAAGACGGTCTCGATCAGCACCGATCCGCCGAGCAGGTACCCGAAGGTCATCGCGACCATCGTCACGAGCGGCGGCAGGGCGCTCTTGAAGGCATAGCGGCGCAACGTCGGCTCCGGCAGCCCGAGACTCCGCGCCGTCCGGATGTAGTTGCTCTCGAGAGCCGCGATCATGCCGCTCCGCGTGACCTGCAGGAGCGGCGGGCACGCGGTCAGCGCGAGTGTGATGGCGGGGAGCGCGAGATGGTGAGCCGCCGAGGAGGCCGTGTCCCAGCGACGCTCCAGGAGGCTGTCCGTCAGCGTCATCCCGGTGATGCGGGTAGGCGCCTGCTCCCCGATGTCGAGCACGCCGACAGGGCTCGGAGCGATGTTCAGCTTCGAGTAGAGGAGGAGGATGAAGATGATGCCGAGCCAGAAGCTCGGGATCGCGACGAAGAACTCGACAAGCGCCTGCCCGACCCGGTCTGCGACGCCTCCCGGCCGCACCGCGCCGGCGATCGCGAGCGGGATCGTCCAGGCCAACCCAAGCAGCAGCGCGACCAGCGACAGCTCAAGCGTGACGGGGAATCGCCGGCCGATCTCTGAGTTGACCGGCTGCTGTGAGTACTGCGACACCCCGAGGTCGCCGCTGGCCAACTGCTTCAGGTACGCGCCGAACTGGACGAAGACGTTGCGGTCGTAGCCGAACTGCGCGCGGGCGTTCGCGATCTGCTCCGGCGTCGCCCGGTTGCCGAGGATCAGCCGCGTCGGATCGCCGAGCACATGCGTCAAGACGAAGACGACGGCGATGACACCGAGCAGCGCAAGAGCAGCGCCGACCAGCTGGCGACCCGCAGAGGCCGCCAACTGGCCGGCGCTGTCCTGACCCGTCACTCGCACCGCCGACGGTTGCTCACGCCGTCATGCCGCGCTCGTGTCAGGGGCCGTCCTTTCACTTCCGCCAGAGGTAGCGGTACGCGAGCAGCGCATCCGGCTCGTAGACGACGCCCGCGATGTCCGACCGCACGGGAAGAAGGAAGTTCGGCTCGCCGAGACTGATCAGCGGAACGTCCTTGTTCAGCTGCGTCTGCACCGCGAGCGCGAGCTGATTCCGCTTCGCGGTCGGCAGGACCTTCGAGAACTGCGTGAAGCTCTTGTCGACCACGGGATTGCTGTACTTGAACCAGTTGATGACGGACTTCGTCCCGTACCAGAGGAACGTCTGGTAGTAGGGGTCGTCGACGAAGGAGCCGAGGTTGGACTCGATCCAGGCCTGTGGGGTCTTCTCCGACCGGTTCTTCTGGAACTCGGCCGCGGACAGCTTCTGGATCTTCATCTCCGCGCCGACGTCGGAGAGAGCGGTCTTCACGGCGATGGCCAGAGCCTCACCGTCGGCGTCGCCGTCGCGGATCTGCACAGTGAAGCTCAGGTCTCCGTTGTAGCCGGCCTCGGCCAGGAGCGCCTTCGCCTTCGTCGGGTTGTACTTGTACGGCCACGGTGCCTTCTTCTGGAACCAGATCGAGTTACGCGGCCACACGCCCGCCGCCACCTTCGCCTCGCCGCGGAGCGGCCCCTTGACGAGGTTGTCGTACGGGATCGCGTACGCGACGGCCTGGCGTACCCGGACATCGTCGAACGGCTTCTTGTCGGAGACGAATCCGAGCATGTTCTGGGCGATCGTCGGAGCGGACACGACCTTGACGCCCGACGTCCCCTTGAGACGCACGGCGTCGTCGATGTCAGCTTCCTCGGCTATGTGATCGAGCCGTTCCGGAGCAGGATCGCCCGGTTCTGCGACGACGGGATCACCTGGAGCACCACCGTCGTGAAGTACGGCTTCGACCGCCCAGTACTTGGGGTTCGCCGTCAGCGTCAGCTTCGTCCCCGGAACGTACTCTGAGATCAGGTACGCACCCGTGGCCGCCTTGCCGGTGCGGGCAAGCCACTTCGTCCCCCACGGATCGGCCTTCGTGGCGTTCGCCTTGACGAGGGCGGAGTCCACGATCCCCGCGTCCTGGTCCCGGAGCATGGGGCCGAAGATCGGCGAGGGGGCCGGCATCTTCATCTGGAAGGTGGTCGAGTTGATCTTCTTCACCTGGCTCGGCTTGGTGATCCCCAGGATGTTGAAGTCGAACACGGAGCCGAACTTGACGCCGAGGGCGCGCTGCACCTTGTACGAAGTCGCCCCGACGTGATCGGAGCGCCACTCGGGAACTGGCACCGGCACGAACCTTGGCCGTCACGGTGCCGTTCTTGCTCACCGTCCATGACCCGAGAGCGTCAGGGACGACCCGCGAACGTCGGCACGTGAGATGTCGGCCTTCGCGTTCGGGGCGGGGTAGTGCACCCACTGCGCGTAGATGTTCTTAAGCAGCTCGTTCGCCCGCTGCGCCTGTCCGAACTCCGGATCCAGCGTCTGCGGGTCGGACGAGACGCCGATCACGAGGGTGCGAGGGTCGCGGGCGACCGTTGCGGCGCCCGCGCCGTTGACCGCTGGCCCCACCGACATGAGGCTCGCAAGGACGAAGGCCACAGTGGCGATCAGAAGCGCCGCAAGTATCAACCTCGGCCGCGGCCGTGAAAGCGTTGCTCTGCTGAACATACGTCTCCTCTCCGATCGGGAAGATGCTCCGATGGCTTGTTCGGAAGGTCGAGTTGGTCTACTACGACGCTAGGCTCGATTCATGGGTTAGGCACCCTCCACCGGTAGAAGAACAACTGCGGCTGGACTCATGGGACCAGGCCGAGACGCGCGTCCTCGGCAGCGAGTTCGGACGGCCGCTCTCCGACAGGCCCCCAGCCACCCCCGCCGCCCGTGTTCACTTCGACGACGGTTCCGGCGGCGATGCGCATCGCGTTGCACTTGAACGTCCTCTGCGGCTCCTTTCCGGGGCTGATGACCCACACGTCGGGCGGCGCGCCGTCGCCGCCGCCGTGGAGCCCCCAACACGGATGCGAAACCCGCTCGAACCAGAGGCTCAGCAGGCAGTCCTCGAGCGCCTCGTACACCCGGACGATCCCGAGGCCACCGCGGTGCCTTCCGAGCCCTCCCGACCCCTCCCGAAGGCCGTGCCGGCGGATGCGGATTGGATAGCGGTTCTCGATCACCTCGACCGGGAAGTTCTTGAAGTCTCCCGCGGCCGAATGGATGAGCGCGCTCTCGCCGTCCCCGGCGGCGTGCGCGCCCCAGCCGCCGACGAGCGACTCGCCCGAGAGGAACGGCGCCCGCCCCCGCTCGTTGACGAACGTGACGTTCCAGGAGTCGCCGACGTGTCCGGCCGCAGCGCGCTCGGGCACGGCACCGCTGAGTGCCTTGACGACGAGGTCCATCGCGAGCATGAGATGCGGCCCGTAGTGCAGGCATGCGGCGGTCGGCGACGGATCGAAGCAGCTCCCGTTCGGCGCGCGGATCTCCAGGTTCCTGAAGTTGCCCCCGCAGACGGGGCTGCCCGGGTTCACGAGGAATTTGAACGCCTGCTGGAGCGCCGACCGCGTCTGCACGAAGCCGCTGTTGATGCTGCCCTCGTTCTCGGGAGCGGATCCCTCGAGATCGATCGTCATCCGGTCGTCCGCGACGACCACCGTGACGGCGACCTTGACGGGCGCGTCATTGATGCCGTCGTTGTCCAGCGCTCCTTCGGCGGTGTAGACGCCGTCCGGGATAGCCCGCACCGAGGACCGGTCATCTGCGTCCGCCTGGGCGAAGAACCGCGCGATCGACGCCTCGACCTGGTCCCAGCCGTACCGTCCGACGATGGCGGCGAACCGGTCCGAGCCGGTTCGGCATGCGGTGATCGACGCCCTCAGGTCGCCGACGAGCGGCACAGGGAAGCGCGAGTTGAGGCGAATCAGGCTGAGGACGTCCGGGACGATCTCGCCGCCCCGCACGATCCGGATCGGCGGGATGCGCAGTCCCTCCTGGAAGATGTCCGTCGAGTCCGAGACGTAGCCTGCTTCCTTCGCTCCGACGTCGTTCCAGTGTGCCTTCGCCCCGCTGAACCCGCGCAGGTGCCCGTCGACGAAGATCGGAGCGAATATCGTGACGTCGTTGAGATGGCTGCCGCAGATCGCGGAGTCGTTGACGATCCACATATCGCCGTCCTCGAATGCGTCGAGCCCGAGGTCCGCGATCACCGCCTTGATCGTGCCTCCGAGGCTCCCGAGGAAGAACGGCAGCCCCGGGGCCTGACCGAGCAGGTCGCCCGCAGCGTCGTAGATCCCGACCGAGCAGTCCTTCATCTCGTAGATGACAGGGCTGTAGGCCGAGCGATAGAGGTTGCGCCTCATCTGCTCGGCGCCGGACATGAAGGCGTGGCGGACGACCTCGACGGTCGCCGGGCTCGGAACGGCCGGCGACGTCACGCCTCACGCTCCAGAAGGAGATGCCCGCCCGCGACGGGCCGCATGCGCCAACCGGGGTCGACGACCGTCGTTCCCGTCTCCTCGAGGACGATCGCGGGCCCGTCGACGGTGGCGGTCACCGCTTCCCGGCGGTAGATCGCGGTCGGGACGGCCTCGCCGCGGATCCGCATCGGCTCGACACCGAGCGGAGACCCGCCGTCGGTCGCCGGCGCGGAGCCGGACACGGCCGCGCCGAGCGTCCCGATGCCGGCCACCCGGAGTGCGACGAACTCGATCGGTGCCTCGGGGCTCGAATGCCCGTAGCGCTCCTGGTAGGCCGCGTGGAACCGCTCTGCGACGGCTTCTGCGGCAGCATCATCGAAGTCGGTCTCGCTCTCGGACAGCGCCAGGGTGAGACTGTACTCCTGCCCGACGTAGCGGAGATCTGCCGCCGTCTCGAACCGGACGACGCGATCGGAGACGTCGTCGAGCTCGAGGAGGCTCTTCACCTCCGACCGGAGCCGCTCGGCGACACGGCCGAGATCCGCCGCCTCGTCGAGCGAGCGGAAGTAGGTGGCGACGGTGTCGTGGCGGATGTCACCGCTCAGCATCCCCCAGGCGGAGAACGCGCCGGGCATGGCCGGAACGAGGACGGTTCGGATCTCGAGCTCCTCTGCGAGAGCGATCGCGTGGAGGCCGCCGGCCCCACCGAACGCGCAGAGGACGAAGTCCCTGGGGTCGAGCCCGCGCTCGACCGTGAGCTCGCGGATCGCCTCGGCCATGGCGAAGTGCACGATCTCGAGCGCTTCTTCCGCGATCTCCTCGGCCGAGAGCCCGAAGCGTCCGCCGACCGTGTCGAGCGCACGACGCGCCGCGTCCAGGTCGAGCGGCATGCTGCCTGCGAGACGTTGGTCTCGGGGGATGCGGCCGAGCAGCAGGTTCGCGTCGGTGATCGTCGGCTCGGTGCCACCGAGCCCGTAGCAGGCAGGCCCGGGATTCGCGCCCGCCGACTGCGGGCCGACCCGCAACGCGCCGCCGACCTCGCGCACCGAGCTGCCGCCGCCGGCGCCGATCGTGTGCACGTCGAGCGACGGAGCGAGCACGGGCAGCCCTTGCAGCTCGAACTCGGACTGCAGCGCGACGTCACCGGAGCGAACGAGGCTCACGTCGAACGACGTGCCGCCGACGTCGATCGCGATGAGGTTCTCGAGCCCGAGAGCGGTGCCGGCCGCCTGCGTGCCCACCGTGCCTCCCACGGGCCCCGAGAACAGCGTCAGGATCGCCTTCTTCTCGGCGACGCGCGCACCCATCACGCCTCCGTTCGACTCCGTGATGTAGATCGGCACCGTGAGCCCCTCATCGACGAGCGCCGCGGCCAGCTGATCGACGTACCGGGCCATGATCGGCGTGATGTACGCGGACATGACAGTCGTGGCCGTCCGCTCGTACTCGCGCCAGACGGGCGCGATCTCGTGGCTCGCCACGACAGGGAGCCCGAGCTGGTCACGGATCGCCGCGGCGACGCGCTCCTCGTGCGCCGGATTGATGTACGAGTGGAGCAGGCACACGGCGACGGCGTCGAACTTCCGCCGCTCGATCTCGGAGACGGCGTCTCCGAGCGAGGACTCGTCGAGCTCAAAGAGGACTTCACCGCTCGCGGCCATCCGCTCGTCGACCTCGAAGATCGACGACCTGTCCAGAAGCGGCTTCGGCTTCACGTAGTGCAGGTCGTACATGCGCGGTCGGTGCCCACGCCCGATGACGTACGTGTCGCGGAAGCCCCGCGTCGTCACGAGCGCGACGTCCGCCCCGCGCCGTTCGAGCACGGCGTTCAGCCCTGCCGTGGTCCCGTGTACGAACAGCGTGATCTCGGACGCAGAGACGCCCGATGCACGGACGGCCGCGACGACCCCGTCGACGAGGCGGCCGGGCGTCGAGAGGACCTTTGCCGCGCTCGCGCTTCCCGTCCCCTCGTGCTCGAGCACCAGGTCGGTGAACGTCCCACCTATGTCAACCGCTACGCGGTAGCCCATGTTCGAACTCCCACACACAAGTGCAGCGACGACGACATTGCGGGCCGATGTTCGCACATCGCGCAGATGAACGCAATACGCACAACGCTCGGTTCGCGGTCGCACAGGACGCCAGTTGGTCACCGGGATGCAGGAGCTGCCGCTCGCGCCCCGTGACGACGCGCTCGCGCGACCGACCGCCCCGTGCTTGAATCGTCCGCATGGACGTCGAGAAGGCTGCGATCAAGCGCCGCGCATGCCGCGTCTACGCGACCGATCCGCTGCCCATCGAGGTGATCGAGCGACTGGCCGACGCAGCACAGCGTGCCCCGACCGCGTCGAACGTCGCGTACAGGCACATCATGATCGTCGACGATCCGCGCGTCGTCACCGCCGTCCGGAGCATCTCCGCCGCGCTCCTCGCAAACGCTCCCGCCCTCCTCGTGGTGCTGACGGACGTCGAGGAGGCGATCGACCGGGTCGGCCCGATCGGCGAGGTCAGCTCGCTGATCGACAGCGGTGCCGCCGGCGAGAACGTCTGGCTTCTCGCGACCGAGCTCGGGATCGGCACGCAGTTCACCATGATCAGCGCAATGGCGGGAATTCGGGAGGTGCTCGGCCTCCCGCAGAACATGCGCGTCGACCTGATCATGCCGATCGGGTATCCGGCCGCCGCGCCGGCCGCGAACGCCCCGAAGCGCGCCAAGAATCCCGTCCATCGCAACCAGTTCGGGCAGTTCCTCGATGCAGGCTGAGCCGACGCCGGACGACGACCTCTTCGCCCTGTTCGTGTTTCTCGTCTCGAGCGCGAGGGGAGCACCTCAGGAAGGGCGGTACACCGCGAGCCTGCGCCTCATCGACGCAGCGGGGCGGCTCGCGAAGCTCTCGGCCGCAGGTAGGACAGATGCGTTCGTGGCGCGGGTGGGCGAGCGGATCCGGTCGGAGGCAGCGAATCAGTACATGCAGTCCACGGACGGCTACCTCGGGTTCCTCGACGACGTCCTCCGTGCGACCTCGCGGGAGGTCCTGCGCCGGAACGGTTTGGTGGTCGCTCCGGATACCGAGGAGAACACGACGCCCGGGACGACTGCGACCGATCCACTGTGACCTGTTTGGTCAGCAGGCGGCGGACGACGAGCGAGTTGCCTGATGTCGCTGCCATAAGGTCGAGGCACTCGAAATCGATCTCTCCCCCACCGACCGCGATCACCTGACGGACGGCTTCACGCGAGCGTTCTCGTTCCCTCCGAACATGATGTCCGCGAGCTACTCGACATGGAGTCCTGCGTCGAGACGATGGACGACGTCCTTGCACGGCTGGCACGCGGCGAGCTGACGAACCCGCTGCGCACCGTGCTCGCTCCGCCGGGCGGCACCGCGATGTACCTCAGCTGAACCAAGGGATCGCACCAGACGGCTGGCAGCCCAGGTTCATCGGCTACCTCTATATCTCGGGTTCACCAGTGCCCAGCATTCAGCCCCACCGACGCGATGCCGCTCGTGCCGTGGCCAAGATCGCGACGGGCGTGCAGCCGGTCATCTCGCTTACCGTCCTCGGGCTCGTCATCGCGCGAGCCGTGAGCGTCTTCGCATGATTGCCGCGAGTGGGCTTGCCGTGACGCCTCCACCAGCAGACGACGGCTGAAGGCCGATCTGCTTGACAAACCGTGAGGTTCGTACGTGACCGCTTTGGTAGTAGAAAGCGGTCACGTTCAAACCGGATGGGTCCAGGCGGACTCGAACCACAGACCTCCTGGTGGTAGCCCTAAGGCATGACAGAGGAGGAACGCCGCTTGGCGAGTTGCGAATACGGCGGGTTCCGGTTTCCAAAAACGACGCCCTGTAGATGACAATCTCGACGGTTCCGCGTACGCCCTCTGAGCCGTAGCTACTCCGTGTCCGGCGACCGATGCGAAGGACGGTGGCCGCTTCACTGGGCAGCTCGTGGCTTCTGCGCTGATGCCCTAACGTTCGACGCGGCCAGACCCCAACCGGCAGGTCCTCCTTGAGGTGACCAAAGGACGTGTCGTGCCACGGCGCGCCACCTCCTCTCGAAGACCCAAGTCCGCGCCACCTCTTCCAAGCCACAAGGCCTCTGATGCCGTTGTGCCCGTTGAGGCTCGCGCTGATCACAAAGCGCCGTGACATCGTGACACCACAATGTGGCGCCCACCTTCAGCCCAGCTCGTGAGCCTTGAACCGCCCGAACGCCGGCACGAGAGGCGGCGCCTCTAGCGGCGACCTTGTCCCGCTGGCTCGCAGGGAGGGCGTAAGGATTCGGTCAAGTCATGTTTGATTTGCGGCAGGCGGCGCTAATCCAGGAAGCATGAGGAGATTCGTCCCGGACGACGCCGAGGCGCACGTGCTCTCGATCGCCGTGCTCGCGCTGGCCGCCTTCGGGCTGCTGCCCGACCGGGCCGCGGTACCCGTCGCTCTCCTCTCGAGCGGGGTCGGCACTGTCCACGCCGTCCGACGCCATCGTGCCGAGAGCATGCGGAGAAGGCAAGCTGACGCGATCCTGACCGGCGTTCCGGGGCTGCGCGTCCCCGAGGGGCTGCGCTGGCGAGCGGAAGAGCTGACGCTGCCTTCGCATCGGCGCGCGCTCGCCAAGCATCTCCGCCGACTCGCGCGTCTGGCCGATGAGCGCGTCCTGCTCACGTCCCTCCCCCTCTACTTGAGCACGCTGCGGCCGAACCACGAGGCGCTTGAGTCCCTCGCCTCTCGTGTCGGCCGCATCGAGCAGCCGGTCGCGGCACGCGGGATCGTCCTGCTCGAGGGACTCCTCGGTGATGACCCCGATACTCCGCTCTTCAGCCCCGGCAGGGCCGTCGAACTGAACCGCGCATTGCTGCGCATCGGCAGCGCCATTGACCCTGCTTTCAACGCGTAGCGCGTACTGGGAGCCAGCGGCGCTTCCCCCGCTTTCGCAACAAAGTCGCCGCGCGGCATCGCGCGACTGTTGACCGTGCTGCGACCGACGACCTGGCCACGGTTGTTGATCGCCCTTGCCCAACTCTGGTTGCGCGCAAGCGTGCCGAGGCTTGAGCGACCGGCGACGTTGCTCAAGGTTGAAGCCCTCGCGCCTCCTGGGGGCCGTGCCAGAAGGTCGGCCTTCAGACCTCCCGGTGCTCGCCGCTTCGGCCCGCGCCTCCCCGCCCCGCGGCAGTCCCTCATTGCATGACGGGAACTCAGATGGCAACCCACCGTTCACACAACCGCCAAAGCTCGGCTGTGACCTCGCGAGCCTGTGATGCACAGGTGCTCCGGCGAGCATCACCGGCCGATCCAACGAAAGTCGCTCCGAAGCCCTGCGACGACTGAGCCACGGCTAAGAGGGCTCACGGCGCGCGGGCTTCGGAGCGGTGCCGCAGGGAAAGAGAGAGGCAGCCCTGCCGGCCGAGCCTATTCCACCGCAGCTCGCAATGTCGACCTCCGCTCGCGTTCCGTCGCTCGAACCGGTGACCCATCTCGACTCGGGGCAGCAGTGCGCGCCCGTTCGCCTAGGTCTAGCCCGGCCGCGCATCGTCTGCTCATCGGTTCCCACCCTGACGGGCGCCGTTCTCGCGCGCGACGGTGCGCGTGTTGGCTACGGCAGAGCGTCCGTTCTAGACTGTGCGACCCGACAGGAGGAGGCCGACGATGGCGGTTGCGCTCGTGCAGGAGTTCCCGATCGAGGGGGACGACCGGACCACCACCAACTACGACGCCGTCCAGGAGCGTCTCGGCACCATGTCAGCTCCTGGCCTCGTGGTGCTGACGGCAGGATTCGACGAGCAGGCGGGCGTGTTCCGGATCTTCGCGGTCTGGGACTCCGAGGCAGACTGGGAGCGCTTCCGCGACGAGCGCCTGATGCCCGCCGTCCAGCCGATGGCGGAAGCCGGTGGACGACCACCCACCGCCGAATACGTCTACGAACTGCACCACCTCGCCAAACCGTAGAAGCCTGGACGGGCGCGCCCTCCCACCTAGCGCACTGGCTCCGCCCTCCAGGGCGATCGTGGCGGGCACCCGCTCTCGCACGGACGGAGGCCGCTACCGCTCGGACCAGCTCCGAAGTGAGCGCGTTTGTCGATGAGCAGCGCTTCGCGGAACGAACCGCAGTACCGACTGCCGCTACTGACGCTTGACGCCACGGATGAGCCGCCGGGAACCCGTCTTCCCGGCGCGCCGCCGACATCCTCACGCCGGGGCGGCGCGGAAGCGCGCGCGAGACGCATCGCGTCGGCTTGGTCGTCGGTGTCCCCGGGAAGGGGCGCGGCGAAGGGCTAGAGCGGCCAGAAGTCCGGGACGATCTCCGCGTCGCCGCGTGGGTCGTCGATCTTCCGCGCGGCGATGACGAGCTCGACGTCGTCGGGTCCCTCGTTCCAGACCGAGCGGACGACGTGCGGCGCGACCCGCACGACCGTCCCGGCCGGCACGTCGACGATCTCGTCGTCGAGCTTGAACTGCAGCGTGCCGGAGACCACCAGGTAGATCTCCTCCTGCGTCTTGTGCCGGTGCCCATAGGACCCCTTCCCGCCTGTCCCAGCCGGCATTCGTCTCCAGGTCAGTGCCGCCTGCTCGGCGTCGATCTCATAGGTCGCGAGCCGCATCTCGCCCGGATAGTCCCCGAGCACGTCTGGCACATCCGCCAGGGCCTTGATCGTGTAGTCGCCCATGTCGCTTGCTCCTCCCTCGAGACGCCGGAGCAGCGACTATGGCAAACCCACGCTGCCACGGCCATAGCTCGAAGGGGGCGCGGACGGACATAGGAGAGGCTGCCGCGAGCCCGACATGGACGGAGGAATTCTCGAGGCTCGCCTTCTGGCGGATCCCCAGTAGCGCCGGCCGCATGCGGCGGCGGACGTGGTCGCCGAATACCGTCGCGTTCGACGTCGGCGGCTACGTGCTACGGATCTACGTGATGAGGGCCGATGGCACCGGACTGCGGGACGCGCTTCCCTCACTTCCAGCCACGGTTGGTCGGATAGGTGGATGGAGCCGGACTGGTCACCCGACGGGCCGGCGGCGGTCCCTCAACACCGCCAGCGCGCCCGGAGACTTGCCGCGGTCAGGTGGGTGCCGTTGGCTTCGGCGATCGCGGCGGTGGCGGTGATGAGGGCGTACTCGGCGTGAGGGCTGTGCGGTTCCACGACCGCGTGGGCCGAACCGATCTGAGCCGGGAGACGAAGAACTCCGATGGCTCCGACATCGCCCAGCGTGGTAGCGTCCCCCGGCCCTCTCGGCTCCTGGTCCATGCGCAAGCACCACGCCCACCTGTCCGACGAGGCGCTCGTCGCGCTCGTCGCGCGCGGCGACGACGGCGCGCTGGCCGAGCTGTACGACCGCGTCGGCCGGGTCGCATACGGCCTCGCGTTCCGGGTTGTGCGCGACGACCGTCTCGCCGAGGACGCGGTTCAGGAGGCGTTCCTGGCGGTGTGGCGGACGGCCGCGCGCTTCCGCGCCGAGCGCGCAAAGGCGAGCACGTGGATCCTGACGCTCGTCCACCGTCGCGCCGTCGACTCGTGCGTCGGGAGGAGCGGCGCCGTGCGGACCCGCTGGACGAAACCACGAGGGACACGGCCACGACACCATCCGCCGAAGACGAGGCGTGGCTCGGCTTCGAGCGCTCGAGGGTGCAGACGGCGCTTCGACGGCTCCCACACGCGCAACGGGAGACGATCGAGCTCGCGTACTACGGGGGCTTCTCGCAGTCCGAGCTCGCGGAGAGGCTCGGAGCACCGCTGGGTACGATCAAGAGCAGGATGTTCGCCGGCCTCGCGCGATTGGCCGAGCTGCTCGACGAGGGAGCCGAGGAAGGGTCATGGGAACCGGAATCCACGAGCTGACCGCCGGCTACGCGTTGGACGCGCTCGACCCCGCGGAGCGGGAGGAGTACGAGCACCACCTTGCGGGGTGCGAGCAGTGCCAGGAGGAGCTCGCGTCGTTCTGGGAGGTCACGAGCGCCCTCGCAGTCGCGGCAGACGGCCCTGCCCCGAGCCCCGCACTACGGGAGCGCGTGCTCGCCGACGCTCGGGCCGAGAGGCAGACGGTCGTGCCGCTCGAGTCGCGGCGGAGGGTGACGCCGGTCCTCGCCACCGTGACGGCGATCGCGGCCGCGGTGGCGATCGGGCTCGGCATCTATGCGATCTCCCTCGACGGCCGGCTCGACGAGGCACGGTCGGCGCTGACCGCTCAGGAGCGCGCATCGGCGGTGCTCGCCGATCCGGCCGCGACCACCGTGGCACTGAAGTCCGGCTCGGGTCGCCTCGTCGTCGCGGACGACGGCTCTACCGTTCTGGTGCTCGACGGGCTCGCCGCGGCACCGACAGGCAAGACCTACCAGGCATGGGTGGTCGAAGGCACGACGCCTGCTTCCGCCGGAACGTTCGCTCCGACGGACGGGCGGGCCGTCGTCCCGATCTCGCAGGTGGTGCCGGACGGCGCCGTCGTCGCCGTCACGATCGAGCAGTCAGGCGGGGCAAACTCGCCGACGCTCCCGCTCGTCGCGGCCTCGCAACCCGTCTGAGGCCCTTGGGGCCGCAGGGCCTCGACCCGTGGCGATGCCCTCTGGATCCGGCGCGCTCCTTCTTCCGATCTCGCGAGAGCGCCGGCCCTGGCGCCCCATCGAACCGATCTCGTTCCGACGGCGAACAAGGCCTATGCGAATCTGGACGTCCGAGAGCAGAGCTGATGCAGCGTTGATGATCGTCGCTCTGGGAGCCGCGTTCGCGAGCTTCGAGGTTCGGGGCGGGGTATCGATCCTCGCGGTGGCGCTCGTCGCGGGGCTCGTCGGCATGCGTCGAGGATTGCCACTGCCTCTCGTGGTCGCCGCGTCGGCCGCTGCCGGGTCGGCGCTCATCCACTTCGCCGTCGCACCCGAGCACTTCGAGGAGTGGTGGGGGTTCGGTCTGTTCTTCGTGGTGTGCGGCCAGGTTCAGATGGGGTGGGCCCTGGCGCTCGGCCGAGCGCACAGCGGCTGGATGCTCGCAATCGGCATCGTCGGCAGCCTGATCCTCGTGCTCGTCTGGGGCCTGTCACGCACCGCGGGACTGCCGTTCGGCCCTGAGCCGGGCACGCCCGAGCCGGTCTCGATCCCCGACGTCGTCTCGGCCTTCCTCGAGCTCGTGACGGCGTGGCCTGCGTGTGGGGGCTCACTCCGCGGAGCCGGAAGTGCACGCGGGCACCGCAACCCCGGCGCGGGTGCTCATGCCGCTGCTTGCGATCGCGCTCACGGCCTGGGCGCTCACCGCTGTCGCAGCGGGATAGACCCGCGGTCCGAACCGATTGCGCCTCGGCGACGAATGCACCCCGTCAACCGTCCGACACCCAACGACAAGGAGCACAGCCGATGTCCTTTCCCCGTACGCTCGCAGCCGCACTCGCCGCACTGGTGATGTCCAGCCTGCTCGTCACCGGCGCACTGGCGGCCTCAGCCACCGAGGGCGCGCCTCACACGATGACGGCGATGACCACGGCCAAGACGCCGCTTACCGCCGCCGACTTGCGCGTCACCCTCGACAACCTCTTCGCCGAGCACGCCGTGCTGGCGATGAACGCCACCAACGCCGGCGTAAGCGGGTCGAAGGCCTTCCCCGCCGCCGCGAAGACCCTCGACCAGAACTCGGTCGCGCTCTCAAAGGCGATCGCGTCCATCTACGGCGCCAAGGCCGGCAAGACGTTCCTCGACGGGAAGTTCATGTGGCGCGACCACATCAGGTTCTTCGTCGCCTACACCGTCGCGAAGGCAAAGAACGACACCGCCGCACAGAACAAGGCCGTCGCAAACCTCAGGCAGTACACCGTCTCGTTCGGCACGTTCCTCGCGACCGCCACGGGGCTGCCGAAGCTCGCCGTGCAGAACGACCTGCTCGGCCACGTCTTCGAGCTCAAGAACCAGCTCGACGCCTACGCCGCCGGGAACTACGCGAAGGCAGCATCCAACTACCACGCCGCCTACAACCACATGTTCATGACCGGCGACCTGGTCGCAGGCGCGATCGCGAAGCAGAAGAACCTCAAGTAGCACCTGCCCGCATCTCACCGTCGGTCTCTGCGGCCCGCCCACCGGCGGGCCGCAGCCACGAAGCAGCAGCGGCTGCGACGCGCCACCCGGGTCGATCACGAGAAGTCGTCCGCCGGAGGCTCATCCTCCCCCCACCCTGTCGCCGGGAACGAAGTACACCCGCAAGCCGACAGGGCCGGCCTGCTGTGGCAGCGCCGATGACGCCAGCGTCGTGCGGGGCTGCCTGCTCGCGCCCTGCCGTCCGCGCACAGGATGCGGCGCCCTGACCGGCCCCGGGCGACCTGCCCGCGGAGCTGCACGTCAGCACGGAGCGCATATCCGGTGCGCGCATGAAACTCCACGGAGTGGCCGAGCGAATGCGGCGTCTGCTGACTCCCGAGGGGCTCCTCACGTCTGGAGTCGTCCTCGCCGTGTGCGCCGTCCTGCTCTGGCCCACCCCGGGCAACCCCCCAGGCTTCCATCGCGACGAGGCGTCTGCCGCGTACAACGCCTACACCATCGCCACCACCGGCCGAGACGAGGACGGCAATCGCCTGCCGCTCTTCTTCGAGTCGTACGGCGGCTATCTCAGCCCTGTCTTCCCATACCTGCTGGCCGGCGTCTTCCTCGTCAGGCCACCGTCGGTGGAAGTCGCGCGCGAAGTCGGCGCGGCTGCGATTCTTGCCGCCGTCCTCCTGCTCGGTGTCCTCGCGTTCAGGCGGACGCGCAGTGTCGGGATCGCGATCGGGACGCTGCTCCTCGCAGCGGCGACGCCGTGGCTCTATGAGCTCGGACGGACGGGATTCGAGATGACCGTGATGCCGGCGTCGCTCGTGGCGCTCCTCCTTGCCGTCGACTGGGCGCACCGTGCGGAGCAGAGACCGTGGCCCATCCGCGGCGTTGCGGTGGGGCTCGCGCTTGCGCTCCTCACGTACTCCTACGCAGCCGGACGGGGCCTGGCGCCGTTCCTCGCCGTCGCGCTCGCGGTGTTCCTGCGTCGTGACTCGCGCTGGCCGCTGGCGGCCTGGCTCACGTACGCGGCGCTGCTCGTGCCCCTCCTCCTCCACCTGAACGCGGCGCGGGCTCGACTCGACTAGGTGACGGCTTTCCCCGAGGGCGCATCGCCCTCCGAGAAGGCACACGTGTTCGTCTCGAACTACCTCCACGACGCCCGCCTCTGGACATGGCTCACGGGCGGGGATACGCGCCCAACGCACGTGACCGGCGTCGGGCACCTGCTCGTGCCCGTGCTCGTGCTCGCGATCGTCGGAGCCGTCACCGGCCTCCGTGCGCGCGACCGCTGGACGGCATGGCTCGTGCTCGCCGTCGTCGCGACACCGATACCCGCCGCAACCACGAATGGCCGCGAGCACGCAGAACGCCTGCTCGCGCTGCCGGTGCTCCTTCTTGCGCTCGCGATCGGAGGCCTCGCCGTGGTCGGCTCGCTCGCGCCCCGGACGCGCAGCATCGCGGTCGGCGTAGTCGTCGTCGTAGCGCTCCTTCAGGTGGCCGACTACACACAGGCCTACCGCGACCGAGGAGGCGCTCGAACCGGCTTCGACGCGGGGGTGGAGACCCCTCCTGGCAAGGGCCTATGCGGAGAGCCCCGTCGTGTACACCGACTACGACGACCGATACGGGCACACCCTGACGCGCTGGTACGCCGTCACGCATGGGATCGACCCTGCACGCGCCGTCACCCTCTCGGACGGCGGCATCCCTCCGCACGGCACCATCATCTTCGGGCGACTGCAGGAATGCGACTTCGTCTGCGTCCGGCTCGCAGAGGCGGACACGTTCTGGATCGCGCGCACCCAAGCCGGCAGCTAGGCCCCAGGGCCGGACACGAGGTCAAGAAGCCAGCCGATGCGCGCGCGTCGTGCGAGCGCGTGAGGTACTGAGCGCGGACAAGCCGTCCTCGGCACACGGCCACTCACCCGACAAACGACGTGACCCCACCGATCGAAGCCGGTTGGTCGTGAACCCCCGGGGCGCCCCGGGAAGACCGACGACCTCCTGGTGGCAGCCCAGGAATGAGTTCCTTGCCTGGCGCCGGGGCGGACTGCCGTCAACCCGCCGCGCTGGACGATCTCCGCTCATTGTGTGGATTGTCTGCGCGTCGCTCCGTCGCGTGGGATCGACGGCCAGCCACTCGGGTTCGTGTCCGTGACGGTTCAGGTCCGAAGCACTCGCCGAAACGGCACGGGTGCTGACGCGGAGCCCGCCCGGCGACGTACGCTGCTCAAGATCGCCTAGCCTAGGAAGGTCCGATCATGAGACCGTTCGCCCGCATCAGCCTCGCCGCCGCGCTCGTCGCAGGCGCCGCTGCCGGGCCTGCGGGCGCCGCCATCCCCACGACCCCTGCCTGCCGCGGGCGGGACGTGGCCGCCTCGTTCCGCCTCGTGCCAGGGAGTCCCGGCGCCGGGAACGTCCTCTACGCGCTGCGCCTGAAGAACACATCCGCGCGGACATGCTTCGTTTCGGGGCTCGCGCAGCTCCGGCTCGTCGGGCGGAAAGGAGCGGTGCTGCCGACCCACCTGCGCGCCGCGAGCCCCGGCCGGCTGACCGCGGTCAAGGTCGACCTCGCTCCCCGTGGCTGGGCGACGGCGACCGCGCGGTTCTCGCCGGACGTGCCCGGACCCGGCGAGGGCGGGAGTCGGCGGTGCGAGCCGGCTGCCTATCGTGTACGCATCGCGCCGCCGCCGGGTGGAGGCTGGACGGTCGGCCCCGTCGCGCCCGCGACGCCAGTGTGCTCCCACGGCTCGATGACCCTGACAGCGCTCGTCGCGGGGAGACGCCGCCCGGCCCGACGTAGCCGACGGTCGGCGTGAACCAGGCAGAGTCCGGCCCCGATGGCAAGCATCGAGCACCACGGTCAGACCCCGCCGCGGAAGGTTTCGACCCAGTGCGAACGAGCGACGGGTTGCCAAGTTCACGGCTAGAGGCGCGCGAGGCGTTCGCGCGCAACTTCTTCGAGGTGGCGGCCGAAGGCTGGTGCGATCGTCATCAGCTCGTTGACGAGCGTCGAGTCGAGGACGAGCAGGCGGGTGGGCCTGCGTGGCGACGACCGTCGCGGTGCGGGTACGGCCGAATCCTGCGCCCCAGTCGATCGCGGCGAGCTCACCGAAGAATTCACCGGGCTCGAGGAACACGGGGGTGGTCGAGCTCGGTCACGACCTGCACCTTGCCGGTCATGACGACGAAGAGGTCGCGTGTCGCCTGCCACTGCTCGACGATCGGTTCGCCGGCGACCGCCAGGTGCTCGCGTGCTGCCAAGCAGGACTCGCTCGCAGTAGAGCGTCGTCGAGAGACGCGAACAGCTGGGATTGATCGGAGTCCTTCCGCATCGAGCGTCGGCCGTCGCAGCCAGCCCGCCGTGATGTCGGGATAGCTGATGCGGACGGGGCCGGCAGCCGTTCCTTCCAAGGTCGACCTCGAGTGTCCCGGCAAGCTCGAGCGCCCGGTCGACCTCCTGCCTGGGAGGTCGAGTGGTTGAGCACGCATAGCCTCAGTGCGTATCGCCCGCGAACGCGGCCGGTCGAGATGAAGAGCTCGCCGCCCGTTTGATCTGGTCGGCGAGGTCGGCGTTGATTCGCTCCAGCACCCTCTCGTCGTCGACACCGGGTGGATGGCGGCGGAACGTGACGATGCCGAGTGAGGCCGGCGACATCAGCTCGAGCTGGGGGTCCGCCTCGATCCGCGACTGCGCGTGCAAGGCAAGGTCCAGGCAGCGGTCGATCGCCTGTCGAAAGGCGGGGAGCCCGAAGAACCGGAGCGACATCCAGAGCTTCAGCGCACGGCAGCTGCGGGTGAGCTGTAAGCCGAGGTCGGAGAAGTTCACCTCGCGGTCCACCGCCTCGACGTCCTTGAGGAAGTCCGGGATGATCTCGAAGCCCCGCCGCAGCGCCCGTCCGTCTCGAACGAGCAGTGCGCCCACCTCGATCGGCTGGTACAGCCACTTGTGTGGGTCGAGAGTGATCGAGTCCGCGAGCTCGATGCCGGCGAGCGCCTCCGTACCGCGCTCGGTGATCGCCGCGAACGCCCCGTAGGCGCCGTCGACATGCAGCCAGATTCCCTCCTCGCGGCAGATCTGCGCCAGCTCGATGAACGGATCGATCGCGCCTGCAGCGGTCGTGCCGGCGTTGGCGATCACCGCGAGCGGCTTCAGGCCGGCGCCGATGTCGTTCGCGATCGCGCTGCGCAGCGAGTCGGGCCGGATTCGGGCCAGCCGGTCCGTCGGAATCACGCGCACCTGGTCGGGCCGGAACCCGAGCACGCGCGCCGCGCGCGCCAAAGACGAGTGTGTCTGGTCGGACATGTAGATCACGGCACGATCGTCCATCGGGCCGATCAGCTTTTCCCGCGCGCAGGCAAGCGCAGTGAGGTTTGCCGCCGAGCCCCCGGACACGAGAACGCCCTGCGCCTGTTCCGGGTAGCCGACCCACTGCCTGAACCAGTCGAGCACCACGAGCTCGAGCGCGCTCGGGCCCGACGAACCGAGCCACCAGCACGTGTCGACATTGAGCGCGCTCGCGATCAGATCTCCGAGGGCACCTGGCCAGGTGCCCTCACCGGGAATGAACGCCAGGTAGCCGGGGTGGCTGATGCGGGCGACATAGGGCAGCACGTCCGCCTCGAGCCCGGCCAGGATGTCCTCGAAAGACGACCGGTTCCTCGGGGGGCGGAATCGAGATCCGCTGATGCAGCTCCTCCGGCGTCGTCGAGCGTACGACCGGGCCTTCGGGGCCCGTGATGCGGTCGACGAGCATGTCGATCGTGCGGTATCCGATCTGCCGCATCGACTCGGCGTCCAGAGAGAGCGGAGAGCCGTTCTCGCGGGCCACGTGCGGGTTACTCGTACGTCTTCTTGTCGACGACCTTTCCGGCGCGCACGGTGAACACGTCCGTCCCACGCGACGACGACTCGGTGCCATCGGGCTCGGTCCATCGCATCGTCCAGCAGAAGCAGCACTTGTCGCCCGAGGCGAAGAGCTCGTCGGTGTCCGAGCGGCAATCGGGATAGGCCGCGAAGACGGCGGCGAATGCCGACCCGATCGCCTCATGGCCTTCGTGGCGACCCGCGTCGACGTCCTCGCCGAAGTTCTCGTACACCGCGTCGACCGACATCTGTGCCAGGATCGCGTCCACATCGCGTCGTGCAACGGAATCGAGAAACCCACGGACGACGCTGAGCGTGCGCTCCGTCTCGCTGACGTCAGTCATCGGGCGCAACTCTAGACCACACCCAGAAGGCGTGAAGGCAGAGGACGGGTCGTTCGTTCCACCGAAGGGTGTCGTCGGGCCGAGCAGCGCCACGGGTAGAACGCCGATGCCGTCGGGGCGCGGGTAGTCGTTGCTGCCGGTCGTGCGATCGTCTCACGCACCGCGGGCGAAGGGTCATCGGGCGGTGTCAGGAGGCGCGTTCGGCGGCTTGGGCGAGGAGGGTGTCGCACTCGGCGATGTAGGGGGCTGCCTGGAGTCGGGTGAAGAGGTCGCGGGCCTGGTGGAGGGGTTGGGTGGCGGTGGGGTCGTCGAGGGCGAGGAGGCAGCGGCCGTGGCCGAGCAGGGCGAACGCCTGCTCCGGGATGACGCCGAAGGCTTGCCAGCGCTTGCGCGGCGTCGGCGTACCCGTGCGGCGGCTGCTTGGTGGTCGCCGTTGGCTTCGGCGAGCGCGGCGGTGGCGGTGGTGAGGGCGTGCTCGTGCGTAGGGGGTGCGGGGTTGGACGCCGGTGGTGAGCTGGTGGGCGAGCTGGGGGTTGTCGGTGGCGAGGGCGGTGCGCACCAGCGCGGGCAGCAGCGACGGGTAGTTCTCGTTGTCGCGGCTGCCGGGGTGCGCGTCGATCTCGGCGAGCAGGGCTGTGGCGTGGTCGGGTTGTGCGAGCGCGGCGCGGGCGATCGCGGCTGTTCCGAGACCGCCGACGAGCGCGTCGAGGCTGTCCGGAGTCGCGGCCGGTGGCTTCGAGCCAGTCGAGCGTGTCCGCAGATCTGCGCTGGCCTGTCCGCGCAAGGTCAGGATCCGCGTCTGCACGATCCGCAGCATGATGAGGTCGAACAGGTCGCCGCTGGCTTCGAGGCGTGTCGGCGAGCTCGGCGGCGAGCGTCAGCGCCTGCTCGTGCTCGCCCGTCTCGACGAGCGACGTCGAGCGTGTTGGCGGTGAGATCGTCGGTCATGCTCGGTGAGGCCGCGCGCCTGGGCGAACGCGATCCCCGTCCGCAGCACCTCCAGGGCCGCGCGCGGGGCCTTCGACCGGCCAGAGCGCGATGCGCGTAGTTGTTGTGCAGGATCGCGACCTCGCGGCCCTGCCCGGCCTGGGTGGCAAGCACGATCGCCTCCCGGAAGTCGTCCAACCCACCCCGATCACCAAGCTCGCAGCGGGCCATGCCGCGAAACCCGAGCGCACGGGCGGGCCTCGGGCAGCCCGAGCTCGTCGGCCAAGCGCCAGCGCCTGCTCGGCGTAGTCGATCCCGGCCTCGGCTCGCGCCCTGCAGCGACTCGCGCGCCGCAGCTTCGGTGAGCGCGGCGACATGCTCGGGGCCGGGCGGAAGCGGCTCCAGCAGCGCCAGCGCCTCCGCGGGCAGCTCCCAGCTCGCGCGGATCCCCGAGCCGGCTGAGCACGCGTGCCGAGCGTGATCATCGCCGCGGGCGGCCCCGCGACGGTCACCCGCCGCCCGGAACGCGTCGATCGCCTCCTCCAGCGCGTCCTTCGCCTCGCCGTAGCGTCCCGCATGGAAGGCGGCCTCCCCGAACCGGGCCAACGCCGCGGCCCGCTCGGGGTGTCCTTCGGGGGTGAGCGCGAGCGCCCGCTCGAAGCTCGCCAGCGCCGCAGCGGTGTCCAGGCCGAGGGCGCGTTCCCCGGCGAGGGTCGAGGAACCGGAGCGCGGGTGCTTGCAGTTCGGCTGCCTGGTCGGTGTTGCCCGCCGCGGGGCGAGGTCGAGGGCGCGGTGTAGTGGTAGGCGAGGACGTCGGCGAGGTCTTCGACCCGGTCGGGTGCTTTCGACTCGATCCACCTGGCGGCAGCGACATGCCGGGTGGCGCGGGAGGCGCGTGGGAGCTGGTTGTAGGCGACGTCGCGGGCGAGCACATGCCAGAACGCGTACTCCGCCTCCCCCGCCATCGACGACTGGCGTGACGGTCTGACCAGCTCCTTGCGCGACAGCTCCCGCAGCGTGGCGGTGACGGTCTGGGGGTCGCGGTCGCCCATCGCCGCGACCGCCCCGGCCCAGAAGACCTTGCCGATCACCGCCGCGTCCGCCAACAGCGACTTCGCGTCGGGTTCCAGCGTGTCCAACCGTGCGGCGATCAGCGCCTGCACCGAGTCGGGGAACGGCACCTCGGCACCCTCGCCGCAGCTGCCAGCTCGACCCCACTCGCTCCAACAGATCCCGGTCGCGCAACAGCCGCACGAACTCCTCCGCATACAGCGGGTTGCCCCCGGCCCGGTCGAGGATCGGCTGCTGCACCTCCGCCGGCATCACCGTCGCCTCCAACAACCCCGACACCAACCGGGCCGTCTCCTCCGGCGTGAGCGGAGCAAGGTTGATCGGTGTCGACGTTCCGCAGCCGTCGCCGCGTAGTCGGGGTGGCGCTCGTACAGCTCCGGCCGTGCCGTCCCCACCAGCAGCAGGGGGACGCCTTCGGCGAGGTCAGCCAGGTGTTCGAGGAACGCGAGCATCGCCTCGTCGGCCCAGTGCAGGTCCTCGAACACCAACACCGTCGGATCCTGCTCCGCGATCTGCTCCAGGAACCTGCGCCAGGCGGTGAACAGCTCCTCCCGCTCCGCCTGACGAGGTCGCCTCGATCCCCAGCAGCGGCAGCAGCCGCTGCTTGAACCACTCCCGCTCCTCCCCCTCCGGGAAGCACCGCGTCCAGCTTCTCCCGCGCCACCGCGGGCGGATCCGATTCGAGGATCCCGGTGTGCGCCTTCAGGATCTCCCCCAACGCCCAGAACGTGATCCCCTCCCCATAGGGCAAACACCGGCCCTGCCGCCACGTCACCAACTCCGGCACGCGCATCCACATACGCCACCAGCTCCGCCACCAGCCGGCTCTTCCCCAAGCCCCGGCTCCCCCACCACCGTCACCAGCTGCACGCGAGCTGGCCGCCACGGTCTTGTCGAACAGCCCCTTCAACAAGGCCAGGTCGATCTCCCGGCCCACGAACGGCGAGTCATGCGTCCGGGTCAGATCCGTCCCCAACCGTGCCCGCGACGCCAACGCGTGAAACACCCGCACCGGCTCCGACTTGCCTTTCAGCGTCGCGGGTTCCAGCTCGGCGTAGTCGAACACCACCCCGGTCGCCTCATAGGTGGCGAGCCCCGACCGCGACCCCGTTCACCGGCGCAACCGACTGAATCCGCGCGGCCGTGTTGATCGCATCCCCCGCCAGGAACCCCTCACCCGACCCGGGCGCCACATCCAGCCGGACCAGCGCCTCACCCGGTGTTCACCCCCACCCGCAGATTGCAGCGGCGCATCCCCGACCCCGTGCAGCTGCTCCGCGTCCTCCACGATCCGCAGGCCCGCCCGCACCGCCCGCTCCGGGTCGTCCTCATGCGCGGCAGGCACCCCGAACACCCCCACCACCGCATCCCCGATGAACTTCTCCACCACCCCGCCATGCCCCTCGATCTGCGACGCGGGCCACCTTGAAATACGCGGCCAACATCCGCGCCACATCCTCCGGATCCGCCGCCTCCGACGACGCGGTGAACCCCGCCAGATCACAGAACAACACGCTCACAACCTTCCGCTCCTCCGCCACCGGCCGCGCAGGGGCAGCCGCCCCGAGCGGCGTCGCGCACTCCATGCAGAACTTCGTTCGCCGTCCGGGTTCTCGTGACCACACGCAGGACAACTGACCATTGCGCGCGAGCCTACAACCCCTCACGCCTGGGCGAGATCCATCAACGCTGTCCATTCCCCGCGGCGTGCGCACCAGTGAGCCGAGCTCCCAGCGCATCGGCTCGGCCTCACCGTCCTTCGCCTGGTTGGCGGGGGCCGCCGGGCTCGACGCGGTCGGCTGGAAGACGATCGAGCTAGCCACGGTTGGGCTCCTGGTCGTCAGCCATGAGGTTCTATGCGACACCTCAAGATGCTGTCGGGTAGATGCCCGGCTTGGGGGCGCACCGCGGCGAGCTATCGGCGTTTGGCACAGGTACGCCATCACGACCAGTAGCCCGACCACGGTTAGAAGCGGCAAAGAGGATTTCGTGGGAGCCTACGGGCCTGCCGTGTAATGCTGAGGGCATCCGACCCGGAAGGAGAAGCAATGGCTGATTCCGCGCTCTTCATCGGCTGGGGTGAGAACGTCCGCGGCCGGGAGGCGAAAGCCGCGACGGTCTTCGGTGAGGCTGTGGCGCTGTGGACGAAGCTCCAAGAGGACGGTCTGATCGAGAGCTGGGCTGCGTACTTCGTGGAAGCACACGGGGGTGACCTGGCCGGGTTCTTCCTCCTCCACGGCGATCGCGAAACGCTGGCAACGATCCGTGCGAGCGAGGCCATGGACGACGTGATCCTGCGAGCAGGGATGGTGGTCGACCGGATCGGAGTCGTCGGGGCCATGACGGGTGCCCGAATCGAGTCCTCGATGGCACGGTTCCTCGCCAACGCCTCGGAACTGGGGTAACCCAGCAGACCCGAGACGCTGAAGAGGGAGGGCCCGTCGTCAGGCGGGCCCTCCCACTGCAGCACCCTGCGAGTTGACGGTGGTCGACAACGGCGTGACCGCGACGCGAACGATTCATCCCGATCTCGGTGCCGCGCCATCGCCAGCCTTCGAACTCGACTGACGTCGCCAGCTTGAGCAACGTTGAACGAGGTCGCTTCTGGGGGTCCACCGTCGTGGTGGGGAGCCCCAAGCATCGCGGCCCGTCTCTCCAACGAGCGGCGCAGCTTGCCCCGCAGGCGATTCGCTCGAGTCGTCGCGCACCAGATGTCGACGGGCGTGACGTAACCGATCGGCGAGGAAACGAAACGTTCGACGTCCACTGGATTTCGAGTATGGGTCGTTCAGGAAGATCCGGGCTTCTTCCGATGCGCCGCGGCTCGGCGGGGCGGATGCTTGCTGGTGACCCGCCATGGCGGGCGAACGCCTGACGGAAGGAGAGTCATGGCAACCATCGAGAAGGGCTGCGGCCTTCGCTGCGCCGGGGCATCACGACAGCCCCGTCGAGCTGAAGGCGCGCTACGAGAACTTCATCGGCGGCCAGTGGGTCGCGCCGGTCAACGGCGAGTACACGGACAACTGACGCCCGCGACCGGCGAGGCGTTCTGCGAGGTGCCGCGGTCGACGCCGGAGGACGTCGAGCTCGCGCTCGACGCGGCGCACGCGGCGAAGGACGCGTGGGGCGCGGCGTCGCTGACCGAGCGCTCGCGCGTCCTGAACACGATCGCCGACGCGATCGAGGAGCACCTCGAGATGCTGGCCGTCGCCGAGAGCTGGGAGAACGGCAAGCCGGTGCGCGAGACGCTCGCGGCCGACATCCCGCTCGCGGCCGACCACTTCCGCTACTTCGCCTCGGTCATCCGCGGCGAGGAGGGCTCGATCGCCGAGATCGACAAGGACACGATCGCGTACCACTTCCGCGAGCCGCTCGGCGTGGTCGGGCAGATCATCCCGTTCAACTTCCCGATGCTGATGGCGGCGTGGAAGATGGCGCCGGCGCTCGCGGCGGGCAACTGCCGCGTCCTCAAGCCGGCGAGCCCGACGCCGTGGTCGATCCTCAAGCTGATGGAGCTGCTCGAGGACATCGTCCCGCGGGCGTGCATCAACGTCGTCAACGGCCCGGGCGCCGAGATCGGCAGGGCGCTCGCGACCAGCAAGCGGATCGCGAAGATCGCGTTCACCGGCGAGACGGTGACCGGCCGGCTGATCATGCAGTACGCCGCGCAGAACATCATCCCCTCGACGACGGAGCTCGGCGGCAAGTCGCCGAACATCTTCTTCGCCGACGTGATGGCCGAGGACGACGCGTTCCTCGACAAGGCGATCGAGGGCCTCGTGCTCTACGCCTTCAACAAGGGCGAGGTCTGCACGTGCCCGTCGCGGGCGCTGATCGAGGAGTCGATCTACGACGAGTTCATGGAGCGCTGCCTGCGAGCGGATCGCAGGCGATCCGGCAGGGGCACCCGCTCGACCGCGACGACCCAGCTCGGCGCGCAGGTCTCCACGGCGCAGCTCGAGAAGATCGCGAGCTACGTCGAGATCGGCAAGCAGGAGGGCGCAGAGCTGCTGATCGGCGGCGAGCGCGCCCAGCTCGGCGGCGAGCTGGAGGACGGCTACTACTTCCAGCCGACCGTCTTCAAGGGCACGAACGACATGCGGATCTTCCAGGAGGAGATCTTCGGCCCGGTGCTCGCGGTCACGACGTTCAAGACCGAGGCGGAGGCGCTCCGGATCGCCAACGACACGCTCTACGGGCTCGGCGCCGGCGTGTGGACGCGCGACACGCGCAAGGCGTTCCGCATGGGCCGCGGCATCAAGGCCGGCCGGGTGTGGACGAACTGCTACCACCTCTATCCCGGCCCACGCCGCGTTCGGCGGCTACAAGGGCTCGGGGGTCGGGCGCGAGAACCACAAGATGATGCTCGACCACTACTCGCAGACGAAGTGCATGCTGGTCACCTACGACCCGAACGCGTTGGGGTTCTTCTAGGCCGACATGGGAGCGGACGCGACACCCGGGGTCGTCGCCACCGACGCCGCGACTCGCGGAGATCGGGCGCCTGCGCGCCGAGCACGGCCGCTCATGTTCTTCCAGTCGGGGGGCTGCTGCGACGGCAGCTCCCCGATGTGCTTCCCCGCCGGCGAGCTCCTGCTCGGCCCCGACGACCTCCTGCTCGGCGAGGTCGACGGATGCACGTTCTACATCGACGCCGAGCAGTACGAGCGCTGGAACCGACCGACGTTCCTGGTCGACGTCGCGCCGGGCGCCGGCTCAGGGATGTCGCTCGAGGAGACCCACGACCTGCACTTCGTGCTCCGCCCCACGTCGGCCGCACCCGCCTGCCCGGTGCCCTGAACGAGCACTTTCGAGCCCGCGCCCTGGAAGGGCCACGCGTGGCTAGCCCCGGCTTGACCGGTCGACCGAGACCACAGGTCGCAGTCGGGAGCAGACGCGCGTTGGTGGGCGCCGCCACTGAACGGGACACCAGGTGCGGTGCGAGATCGATGTCGGCTGGGAACGATCGGTGCCGTCGACGAGGCGAGTACGCCAGGCCCGTGTCTAGCGCCGAGGTGTGGTGCCTCGTGACGCCGTCGAGCGTCGCATCGCCTCTTGATGCTCGGCCGCCGTGAGTGGCGGCTGAGGCAACGGCGTTGGGTCGATGGCCCGCAGGCCGTCGACGACCAGTGCTAGGTGGCGCTGCCAGAAGTCTGGGGCAACGCCCCGCGTCGTGTCGACGACGCGTCCGGTCGTCCAGAGGAGGACGGAGATGTCCTCGTAGACGACATCCCCTCGCAGCCCTCCTGCCTCCTGCGCCCGCACGATGAGGCGCTCGACAAGAGGTCGGAGCCGGGATCGAGCGCGAGCGACGAGTCGCTCGTCGCGCAGGCGCACCCCCAAGATCTCCGAGAGGCCGCGGTCGTCGGCCTGCAGCCGACGACGTAGGCGAGGTAGGTCGAGCAGCGCCTCCCAGGGTTCGGTCTCGGCGAGCGACCGTTCGGCGGCGGCCACCATACTTCTCGATGTTATCCTCGAAGATCGTGTCGACGAGTGCGTCCTTCGTGGGGAAGCGTCGATAGAGCGTTCCGATCCCGACGCCGGCTCGGCTGGCGATCTCCTCGACACTCGCCTCGATCCCGAGCTCGGCGAACACACCGCGCGCGGCCACGAGTATCCGCTCGCGATTCTCCCTCGCGTCGCGTCGAAGCGGACATCGACTGGACCCAATAAGCGGAGGGCATGTTCCGCTTATGTTAGCGTGGCCGGGTGATGACGTCGACCCCGTCCCCGACCTTCTCCCGGCCGGGCCTGCTGCTGGCCGTCCTCGCTCTGGGCGGCATCGCCTACGCAATGCTGCAGTCGCTCGTCGTGCCGGCACTGCCCGTCGCTCCAGCACGACCTAGACACGACACCGACAGG
Organism: uncultured Actinomycetes bacterium; assembly: GCA_963849125.1. GTDB lineage: Bacteria > Actinomycetota > Thermoleophilia > Gaiellales > Gaiellaceae > Gaiella. Next base: position 35,437 of record CAWKGI010000027.1, read on the forward strand.
CGTGACCTGGATCTTCACGGCCTACCTGCTGCGGCGTCGGTGGCCACGCCGATCGCCGGACGCCTCGGGGACATGTTCGGCAAGAAGCGCACGCTCGTCGATCGCGCTTGCCGGCCTGGGCGCGGGCACGCTGCTCGCTGCGCTCGCCACGACGCTTCCGGTGATGGTCGGTGCCCGCGTCATCCAGGGCATCGGCGGCGCGATCTTTCCCCTCGCGTTCGGGATCGTCCGCGACGAGTTCCCGCGCCAGCGCGTGGCGAGCGGCATCGCGCTCATCTCGGGGCTGCTCGGGATCGGGGGCGGGCTCGGGATCGTCCTCGCAGGGCCGATCCTCGCCCATCTCGACTACCACTGGCTGTTCTGGATCCCGTTCGGGGTGATCACGCGACCATGGTTGCGACCATGCTCGCTCGTGCCCGAGTCGCCCGTTCGCGCGCCCGGCAACATCAACTGGGCTGGGCGCGGTGTTCCTCTCGCCTGGCTGATGTGCTTTCTCGCTCGCAATCAGCGAGGCATCGACGCTGGGGCTGGCTCTCGCCCCGCACGATCGGGTTCTTCGCTCGCGGCCGCCGTGCTTTGCGATCGCTGGATTCGGGCCGAGACGCGGTCGAGCAGTCCGCTCGTGGACATGCAAATGATGCGTCTGCGCGGGGTCTGGACGACGAATCTCGTCGGGCTCCTGATCGGCTTCGGGATGTTCAGCGCCTTCGTCCTCATCCCGCAGTTCGTCCAGACGCCGCCATCGAACGGCTATGGCTTCGGCTCGTCCGTGACGCAGGCCGGCCTGTTCCTGATCCCGAGCACGCTCGACGATGATGGTCGCTGCGCCCGTCGGCGGACGGCTTTCCGGCACGTTCGGGTCGAAGGTGCCACTCGTGTCGGCGCGACGCATCACGATGCTCGCGTTCGTGCTGGCTCGCCGTCGCCCATTCCGAGCACTGGCAGATCTACTCGCGTCGCTGATGCTCGGCGTCGGGGTCGGCTTCGCGTTCGCTTCGATGGCGAACCTGATCGTCGAGGCGGTCCGGCCCGACCAGACGGGCGTTGCAACCGGAATGAATGCCGTCATGCGCACGATCGGCGGAGCGATCGGCGGGCAGGTCGCGGCGAGCATCCTTGCCGCAAGCCTGCGGCCGACGGATTCCCGAGCGAGCAGGGTACACGCTCTCGTTCATCATCATGGCCCTCGCTCTCGCGGCGGCCGTCGCCACGTCGATCGGCGTCCCCGGGAGGAAGCCCCATCAGGCCCGCGTTGTCACGACGGTCGAGACGAGGCCTTCGACGGGAAGACGCAAGCATGACGCGCTACTGCGTCGTGGGGATCGACGGCTCGCCCGGAGAGCGACGCCGCTCTCCGTTTCGGGCTCGAGGAGGCACGCTTGCGTGGGATCGTGTTGCGCGTCGTTTGCGCCTGGGAGGCTTCGGCCGGCTCGTACGTGGGCGAAGCGTTCACGCCGACCACCGATGGCTTTCGGGAAGGGGAGCACCACGCCGAGGACGTCTTGCAGGACCGCTCTCGGCCGCCTGGCACCCGGCGACGCCGTCGCTGTCGAGGCGGTCGCGGTCGAGGGTCACCCGGCCACGGTGCTCGTCGAGCAGGCTCGCGGCGCCGAGCTCCTCGTCGTGGGCTCGCGCGGTCGCGGCGGGGCCACGAGCCTCCTCCTCGGCTCCGTCAGCCAGAGCGTCGCCCACCACGCGTCGTGCCCTCTCGTGATCGTGCCCCGAGCGGAACGGTAAGGAGCGGGCTTCTCGGGGGCAGGTCGACGGACATCGCAGAACAATCGTCTTCGCATCGTGGACTGCTCGCCGAGTCCAGACGCACCGCATCAATGATAGGAGACGACGATAAGCCCTGCGATGCCTGCGAGGTAGAGCGCCAGCACAGCGATCGAGTCGATGCCCATGCGCAGGAGCTGTCGGTGCACCTTCCTCTGTGATCCGCACGCGTCCACGATGAGAGGCACGTTCCGGGTGACCTAGTCCTAGCGGCTCGATGAGCGCCAGTGGCGGCGGAGCGCTCGCCACCTCCGCCCCACGAGGCGCGGAGATCCTCACGGGCTGCACCGAACGGGCTCCATGCCGAGGCCACGCGCCTGCCCCCACCTCGAGCAGGCCGTTCCCGGCGACGGCCAGATCCGGCGTAGCCACCAGGCAGGTGCTGCCCGGGCCAACGCGGTGGCCCGGGCAGGATCGAAGGGACGGACGGCGGCTACGTCTCGTCCGGGAGCGGCTTCGCCAGGAGCATCCGCACGTACGAGCTCCGGCTCGGGCTGAAGGGCGTGGTCGGCTGCGGCCCCGCGCGGGGCGACCCTTCCGTGAGCGCCCGTTTGCTCGAAAGCACGGATCGCCGTCGGCCCCGACCATCAGCCCTTCGGCGACGACGACCCGCCCATGCGACGGCGGAGCTCGCTATCGACGCATACTGCTCCCGCGGCTCAAGAGTCGGTCAGGACCGACTCCCACCGTGGTCGTGAAGCCTCGAACGCCCGCTCGTGCCCGTGGGTGCAGCACCAGCACCTGCCCAGCGTGTCGCGGTTGATGTCCGTGAGGACGTGTCCTCGCTCGCAGACGCCCCATCGCTCGACGAACTCCGCGAGGCGCCGCCGCCGGAGCGCGGCCTCGTGACGCTCGAGCTCGTCGTTGCGTGCCACGACTCGAACGGTAGCGCCCGATCTCCGAGGAGCTGGCTGTGCCGGGACGGGGATCCCTCACAGCGGACTGGTCGCAAGGGGAGTCACCGGATTCGGCAACAGCCCCCGAGATTGACGACAGCGTCCGTCGAGTCCGGCCCACCGCCACTACGAACGAGGGAGACGGTCAGCGGGGGATCGGCTGCCAGTCGGGGCCGCTGATCATGGAAGCGCCGACGAGACGCTGTGGTTGGCTGCCGTCGCCGTTCATCATCTGGAGGAACCAGCGGGACGCACCCCCAAGGGGCTTGGGTACCTCGTGGATGTAGGCGATCCGCTGGCCGTCGGGTGACCAGGCTGGTTCGCGGTCATCGACCTCGTTGTTGGTGAGACGCACCGGGTTCTTGCCGTTCGCATCCATCACGTAGACCTCACGGGTGGTGTCCGCGCCGCCGTGCACGTAGGCGATCCGGCGGCCGCTAGGCGACCAGGCGGGCCAGAGGCTGCGGTAGTTCCACGTCAGCCGACGCGGAAGGCTGCCATCCGGGCGCACCGTCCAGATGTCCGGGATCCACCCCTCCGTGTCGTGGGCAAGCAGTCCGGTGGACGACCACGACACGTCCATCACGAAGGGGATCCTGGTGGCAACGTGCCGCAGGCCGCTGCCGTCGGCGTTGACGATGTAGATCCCTCGCGTGTAGATCCCTCGCTCCGTGTTGCCGTCGAAACGGGTGAACGCGATCCGCTTCCCGTTCGGCGACCAGTCGGGCGACCCGACGCTCTGTGCCGTCTCTGTCACCCGGCGCAGTCCGCCGCCGTCGGCGTTGACGATGAAGACGGCCGACGTCTGACCCGACGGCGACGCAGTGGTCCGCACGAACGCGATCCGCCGCCCATCCGGCGACCACGCCGGATCCACGTCGTTCCCGGTCGTCACCCGGCGCGTCGCCCGCGTCACCGGATCCACCACGAACAACCCCGACGGGTTCGACCCTCCGAACACGATCAACCCGTTCGCGACAACCCGCGCCCCGTCGCCTCCCGGCGCCGACCCCGCCAGAACAACCAGGACGACCAACACCACGCCACCGAAGACCAGACGGCGCATCGAAAACCCTCCGCCACCCATCATGGCCCCAACGTCTCCATCGGGCATCCGTGATCCCGCTGAAGTCGGGCTGCCCACGACTACGGACGGGTGGCCGCCGCGTGCACAGACTCGGCGACTTGCGGCAGGTCGCAGCGTCGAGACTGCCACAAGTCAACCAGCTGAGCTCCTGGCGCGGTTGGCTGGGCGACGGCGACCGCATGGTTCTTGCCGGACGTGCCCGGGCCCGGCGAGGGCGGGGCTCGACCGTGCGAGCCGGTCGTCTATCGCGTGCGCGTCGCGCCGCCGCCGGGCGGAGGTTGGACGGTCGGCCCAGTCGTGCCGGCGACGTCGGCGTGCTGCCATGGCTCGATGACGTTGACGGCGCTCGCCGCGGGGAGAAACCCCCGGCCCGTCCTGATCTGTGGCCGGCACGGCCACTCTCACTCGACAGGGCGGCCTCGATGCGCGTCACAGGGGCGGCAGGCCCGGGAGCCCGCGACCCGGTCGCCAACGCCAGGCCCACCTGAGCGTCGTGACCTGCCCGAACGACGCCCGTCGGGGTCGACCAGCTACACGTCTTCGGTCAGCAGCTCGCGTGCGATGCTCCAGCGCCCGTCGGCGTCACGACGCCAGACCATGAGGAAGCGCATCCGTACCTGCGGGGCATCGGAGCCTTTCGGCCCGCTCACCCAGCTCGCGCGTCCCTGCGTCGCTGCGAAGTCCCCCGACCCGATGGTGGAATCGGCGACGATCTCCATCGAGGAGATCACGATGGAACGCGCGGCGGAAAGGAGCGCGTCCCGTCCCTCGATCGCCGGCACCCGGGTCCGACGAAGATCCCATCCTCCGTGTAGAAGTCGACCCAGGCGGTCGGGTCGGGAGCCTCGAATGCTGCGGCCAACGCCTTCTCAGCACCCCGAAGCGCGGCAACGTCGGACGAAGACAGCGTCACTCCGCGGACACTACTTCCTGACCCGGCGACCCCCTCCCGAATACGGCCCTGCACGCCGCACGAGGTCGATCGAAGCCGAGGACGCGCGTGGTGCCGAGTGGCACCCCTCTTGCCGCCCACGAGACTGCCACCCGGAGCTGGACGCCGAACGCGCGATCGCATCGGCGGTCGCGGCCGGTGGGTTAGTGTTGGCCCGAGGACCCGAGGAGGGAAGCCGATGAGTGATGACGATCTCATCCAGCCCGGCGAGACGGCGTACCGCCTGCACCTGAGTGCTGCCGAGCTGAAAGTCACGCACACTGCTCTGAAGTCGCTGCTCGACGATCTCGGCCACGACGAGCGCGATGTGCGCGAGGTCGTGCGCGGCGTGCTCGCGAAGCTGCCGGACGAGCACTCGATCCGGGCGATCGACTTCGACAGCGGTCGGTGACGTCGCCGCACAGCCGGCTCGCGGCAAGAGGGCCTGCCCTGTGGGCGTCGGAGACGGCATGCGACCCCGCCCGCCCTTCGCGGGCGATGACGCTCGCCGGCACCATGGCCTAGGGTGATGTCGATGCCGTCGACGGGCCTTCGGGTGCAGTCGAGCCGCGTCCCCCGGGCACCCCACGAGGAAAAGGAGCGATTCCCGTGCAGTACGTGAACCTCGGCAACACCGGCCTGCGCGTGTCGCGTGTGTGCCTCGGGATGATGAGCTTCGGCGTGCACCCGGAACGGCCGTGGGCCTTGCCGGAGGCGGAGGCGGAGCCGATCATCCGGCGCGCGGTCGAGGGCGGCATCACGTTCTTCGACACGGCGGACGTCTACAACGGCGGCGAGAGCGAGGTCATCACGGGCCGCGTCCTCTCGAAGCTGCTCTCGCGCGAGGAGCTCGTGATCGCGACGAAGGTTCACGGCCGCACGATGCCCGGCGAGAACGGGCGCGGCCTCTCGCGCAAGCACGTGCTCGCCTCGATCGACGCGTCGCTGCAGCGGCTCGGGCTGGACTACGTCGACCTGTACCAGATCCACCGCTGGGATCCGCTCACCCCGATCGCCGAGACGATGGACGCTCTCCATGAAGTCGTGAAGGCCGGGAAGGCGCGCTACATCGGGGCGAGCAGCATGTTCGCCTGGCAGTTCGCGAAGGCGCAGGCGGCCGCCGACCGCGCCGGATCGACCCGCTTCGTCTCGATGCAGAACCACTACAACCTCGTCTACCGCGAGGAGGAGCGGGAGATGATCCCCCAGTGCATCGACCAGGGCGTCGCCGTGCTCCCGTGGAGCCCCCTCGCGCGCGGTCTTCTCGCGGGCACCCGCACCCGGGAGGGGGAGAAGCTGACCCTGCGCGCGGGCACCGACCCGTTCGGCGACTCCCTCTACGACCCGTCCGTCGACTTCGCGGTCGTCGATCGGGCAACCGAGGTCGCGGCCGCTCGCGGCGTCCCGAGCGCGCAGGTCGCGCTTGCCTGGCTCCTGCAGCGCCCGGGCGTGACGGCACCGATCGTCGGGGCGAGCAAGGACGGGCACGTCGAGGACGCCCTGGCAGCGGAGCAGCTCGAGCTCACGGCCGACGAGGTCGCCCGGCTGGAGGAGCCCTACGTTCCGCACGCCGTCTCCGGGCACGAGTAGCGGCGTCCCTCCCTCCCTGGAGGTGAGTCGACGGGGGATGCGAATGACCCGGCCAATCGCGCGAGCCGGCGGATGTCACCACCGCACGCCGGCGCGATAATCACCAGGGCATGGCGCCCAAGATCGCCTCCCCACGTTCGAAGCGATCCGCCGACGCTGACAGCTCGTCCGCGCTGTTCACGCGCAAGGCGAGCAAGGGGGATCGCACGATCGTGACCCTCTACGCCTTCGGCAACGAGAGGAGCGACGGCGTGACCGTCGTGGCGGAGGTCTGGTCCACCTACACCCCCGAGGGGAGCGAGCCTCAGCGCCAGTTCCACGTGTTCCCGACACGTGAGAAGGCAGACCAGTTCGCCGAGGAGACGCTGACCGCGCTCGAGTACGTCGGCTGCAGCATCTCGTAGCGGGGTCGCAACCGACACCTCGAGCCACCCGACGGAAGCTCGACTCGCAGCGTCGGGCCTGGGGCCCCTCTTGCGGCAGAGGCACGTTCAGGGTGACGCTGCCCCTTCCCGAGCCCTGGCCGCCCGTCCACCAACGGCACATTTCGACCTGGCCCCAACGCCCTGCCCCTCCTGGGGATGGGCCAGGAGGCTTTGACAGAGGCGCTCACATGCTCCTAACGGACGACGTCTAGCGTCCTGTCGTGGAGCGCCGGACCCTCGCGACGACTGTCGCCCTCGCTGTCTGTCTGGCGTGTGGAGTCGCCCTCGGGCTCGCCCGGCCAACGAACGCACCTGCCGCCGCGGACTCGTGCGTGCGCAAGAGCCCGACCGGGCCGCTGTGGATCGAGTACGGCGACTCCGGTGTGCCGGTGGAGGTGCGCGACGTCTTCTCCCGTCCCGGCGTGACCGTCGCGACCAGCGGTACGACCCTTCCGCCCCGGTACCGCGAGCGCGGCGCGTCAACGGTCTACTTCGTGCTCCAGCTGCCACGCTTGATCGGCACGGTGGCCAGTCCGCGCGCCGCCGACACGATCGATGCCGCCGCGGGTCGGCTCTACGACCAGGCGGTTGCCTCCACGGGATGCACGACGCCGATCATCGGGTTGAACGAGCTCCTCGGGCCGTCGGCTCCGGTGCCCTGGTCGAACAACGTCCGCGCGTACCGCACGAACGTGCTCGCTCTGGTTCGCGGTCTCGCCGCTCGCGGAGCCCAGCCGGCCTTGCTCGTCCACGGCAGCCCAGGGTTCGCAGGCGAGGCGGCAACCTGGTGGCGTGACCTCGGCGCGGTCTCCGACGTCGTGTACGAGTCGTACTTCAGCGCGCCGACGATCGACCGGCTCGGGAGGATCCTCGGACCTCGACGGATGCGGCTGAACATGCGCTCGATCGTGTCGAAGTTCGTTCGTGTGGGTGTGCCCAACGAGCGGATCGGGCTGGTGCTCGGCTTCCAGGTGCGCCCGAGAACGCAAGGACGTGAGGGACTGCAGCCGAGCGAGGCGTGGTTTCGCTACGTGAAGTGGAACGCCCTCGCGGCGCGGCAGATCGCGACGGAGACACGGCTCGGGACGATCTGGTCGTGGGGTTGGGGGAACTTCCACCCGCTCGCGGTGGACCCCGACAAGCCAAGGGCGGCATGCGTGTACCTCTGGGCCCGGGATCAGCGCCTCTGCGACGGCCGAGCCGCGGCCGGGGCCCGGTTCAGCGCCTCCCTGACCGAGGGTGCGATCGTCGTGCCCGAGGGAGTCACCTGCATCTCGGCTCTCGGGAAGCTGCGCACACGGGGGATCGACGAGCTGACGCGCCTGACCCGGAACCGAAGCCTTGCGCTCGACGCGCTGTTCGCCCGCTCTGCGCTCGCGCGGCGCTATCCCGTCGACCGGGCACGCATCGACAGCGCGGAAGCAGAGGTCATCACGCGTGCTTTCGGCGGCTCGCTCGAGGCCTACCGTGCGGAGCTCGCCCTGCGGGGCGCCACGCAGGAGGTCGCCCGCGGCATCCTCGCCGACGAGCTGCGACGCCAGTCCATCGCCGAGCGCGGCGAGGTGCCGCTCACGGTCGCGGCCGACGCGACTGGGGCAGCGCTCGACACCGCAACCTGCCTGAAGGATGTCCTGCCGGGCGTGTTCGGGTTCCCGCGCACCGAACGCCGCGAGGTCGGCGCCGTGACGCTCCCCTCGTTCCTGCCGTTCCTGTTCGCCGACCTCGCGCCCCCCGCCCCGCCGACCGGCGCGACGCTCACGCCCGCCGGCGCGACGAGACGGCTCGCCTGGGACGCCGGAACGGAGGCCGATCTGGCCGGATACGTCGTCGAGCGGGCAGCTACCCCCGGCGGCCCCTTCACCCGCCTCACCCCGGTACCGCTCCCCCGGCCCGCGTTCTTCGACAACCAGGGAACCCCGGACGGAACCGTGTACGCGATTCGCGCGATCGACGTCTCGGGAAACGTCTCCGCTCCGACGATACTCGCCACGGCCGCACCGCCGCCGGGCGAGCCTGCACCCGTCACGCCGCCGCCGGCGTGATGAAGCGGTCGCGCTCTTCAGAGCGCGAGGTGAAGGCGTAGGGCTTCGTCGAGCGCGGCGACCAGGTCGGGGGAAGGACGCCGACGGCCGCGCCGACACGCTCGATCGAGATCGACCGCAGCTGTTCCGCCTGTGCCTCGTGGTCACGCCAGCAGCCGGACGATCGTGTGCAGCAGTCGGTCGAGGTCGTCGTGGTCGTTGTAGAGGTGCGTCGAGATCCTGATCCCACCGACCTGCGAGGTGTAGCGCATCGCGACATAGATGCGCTCGTCCAGCAGGGCCTCCAGGAACGCCTCGTTCTTTGCCGGGACGTCGGACACCTCGAACGTCGTGATGCCCGATCGCGCCTCGGGCTCAGGCCGCGTGACGACGCGCACGCCGAGGCGCGGCAGCTCCTCGTGCAGCCGGTCAGTGAGCCCGCGCACGTGCTCTTCGATCGCCGTGATCCCAAGCGAGTTGATCAGCTCGAGCGAGGCACCGAGGCCCACTGCACCCGGGTAGTTGGCCGTGCCGTTGATCTCGAGGCTCTTCGCAGTCGTCGGGAAGTCGTAGATCCGGACGGGCGTGGTCTCCGGCGTCGAGAAGTATCGACCCCATCCTCCTTCCGGCGGTTCGAGCCCGAGGTAGCCCCAGGAGGGCATCCGCAGCGCGGGGAGCGTCGAGCGGCGAACGTAGAGCAGGCCGCAGCCGAACGGTGCGTTGAGCCACTTGTGACCACCGGCGACGACCATGTCCGCCGGAATGTCCTTCACGCTGAGGCGGGTCGCCCCGAGCTGCTGGATGGCGTCGACCACCAGCAAGGCGTCATGGGCGCGGCAGAGGTCCGCGAGGCCGTTCAGGTCGACGGCGAAGCCGTTTGTCCACTGCACCGAGCTCACGACGACGGCCCGTGTTCGGTCGTTCACCTGCTCGGCAAACGCCTCGATCGGCAGGGCCCCGTCGCGATTGCGCACGAGCCGCACCTCATCGATGCTGCCGCGCTCGGCGAGCTTGAGCCACGGGATCGCGACCTGTAGGAACTCGAGATCGCAGATCACGACGTTGTCGTCGGGCTCGAACGGGATCGCCGAGGCGATCACGTTCAGACCATGGGTCGTGCTCTCGACGAGCGCGATCTCGTCGTTTCCGGCGTCCAGCAGCCGCGCGCCTTCGCGCACCGCCACGACACGTGCGCGATCGAGCGCGATGTGATGGGTCGACGCGTCCCGATCAAGGCACATCACCGCCTGATCCAGGAACGACTCGATCGCACGCTTCGCCTCGATCGGAGCGAGTCCAACGCACGCCGCGTCGAGGAACGTCTTGCCCCGCAACCCGGGGAAGTGCACCTTCGCGTTACGCAACTCCATGGACGCCTCCTGTGTCGTGCGTCGCTCGCCGACCGAGCGACGATGACGCGTGCTGGGGCGGGACGGCAGCCATGACGGCTGCGGCCAGACCATTGTCGCGCCCCGCCGGCGTCGGCGTCGCGGTCACTTCGAATCCCCACCCCCAAGGCCCGGGACGCTGACATCCGAGCACCGGCAGCACGGTCACGCAGCGTCCACTCCGGCGCGACCGCACGGCGCGTCGGGCCTCCGGCGTCCTTTGAACCGAGCCCGTGGCGGCGTACGATATTCGACGCCAACCGTGGAAGGAGAGACGTGATGGATCACGCGGTCGCTATGGGGCGCCTGTACGAGTTGATCAGCGCCGGGGATATCGACCGGTTCGGCGATCTCCTCGCGGAGGACTTCGTCGAGCACGAGGAGATGCCGGGGCTCGAGCGGAGCAAGGAAGGCGTCAAACAGCTCTTCCACATGTACCGCGCCGCGTTTCCAGACCTTCGCATGGAGGTGGAGGATCTCCTCGTCAGCGGTGATAAGGCCGTCGCTCGCATTCGTGCGACGGGCACGCACAAGGGCGAGTTCATGGGCATGCCCGCCACCGGGAAGCGCGTTGACGTCCAGCTGATCGACATCACACGCTTCGGCGACGACGGTCTCGCCCACGAGCACTGGGGAGTCTTCGATGCGCTCTCGATGATGCAGCAACTCGGGGCCATCCCAGGACCTACCCCGACCTAAGCGAGTTTCCGGGCGCTGGCCTACGGCGTCTCAAGTCGGGTGACTATGAGACTCGGCGGGCTGGTCTGTCTGGTGTGGGTTTGAGAGTTCGGGTTGGCGGCGGCTGACTCGATTCCCGAACGTCGCCCGTGGGCTGACTTTCCAGCGTTGTGTCGCCGCCGCCTTCCCGAGACCGTCGAGCGTGACCGGATCGGAACCTGGCAGCTGCCTCGAGTAAGGTCTGTCCGCTCGCCGGTCGCCCCCAACGGTAGGAGGCGAGAGAGATGATCGTGATCGGGGTGGACGTGCACAAGCACTCACCCACTGCTGTCGCCGCCGACGAGGTCGGCCGGCCGCTGGCGGAGCGCACCCAGCAGATCTCTTGATCTACACCAGACCTGCTCCCAGGCAAGCGTGCGAAGGGCTGCAACACAAGCCAGGATGGGTCGCACGATCCGCAGTCGGCACGACTGAGCGACGGCCCCCTGGCGGTCGGCCAGGACGATGGTGTCGCGAGCAATGTCCCGGGGTCGATCGCGTCCTGGCGGATCGACCGGGTGCCCCCGGGGCCGCGCTCACTGAGATGTCAACTGTGCGATCCCTCGCCGACCGATGCTGCGACGGCGCAGAGGATCGCTCCCCAGGCGGCGAGGTCGTCGACGAGCACGCTCTCCGCCCTGCTGCACGAGCCCACGCACGGAGGACCGAGGCCGTCGAGCGTCGGCACGCCCAGCGCTCCTGCGAACGACGCATCCGAGCCGCCTCGTTCGGCGACCTCGAACGTGGGTACGCCGAGTGCCGCCGCTGCCGATCGCGCTGCGGCGAACAGCGTCGCGGTCGCTTCGCTTCGCTCCCACGCGGGCCGGGTCGTGCCGCCGCTCACCTCGAGGGCGACGCCCTCGGCCACCGCTAGCCCGGCGACATGCGCGGCGACCGTGCGGGCGAGCGCATCCGCCTCGGCGGTCGAGGGTGCGCGAAGGTCGATCAGCAGCTCTCCCTCCCCCGGGACGAGCTGCCGGGCGGTCCCGGCGCGCATGACCCCGACGGTGACGCCCGCCTCGCGCTTCGATGAGGGGCGACGAGTCGGAGCAGCGCGGTGAGAGCGTTCGCGTGCGGCGGTGGATCGGTCACGTGCTGGGCGCGGCCGGTGGCGCGGACGCGCATCGCTCCGACGGCGCCGCGGCTGGTGACGATGCCGCCTCCCTCCCGGGCCGCCTCGAGGGTGAAGCAGGCGTCAGCTGCGCGGGCAGCGGTCTCGATCAGCGAGCGCGTTGCGACGCTGCCCGTCTCCTCGTCCGGCACGACGAGGAGGGTCAGCTCGCCGATCCCCGGCGGCCGGCTCCGCACCAGCGCGCCGAGCGCGAAGGTCGCCACCGCGAGGCACGCCTTCATGTCCCCCACCCCCGGGCCGGTCAGGCGCCGTCCCTCGTCCTGTGCGAACGGCCAGTCGGCGAGCGGTGCCGACCGGCCAGACCGTGTCGGCGTGTCCGAGCAGGAGCACCCGTCGGCCGGGGCCGAGCCGTGCGCGCGCCTCGAGCACCGGGCCGTGCCCGGCGAGCGGTGTCAGCGTCGTCTCGAGCCCTTGCTCGCTCAGCGCGGCGGCGAGCCGCTCGACCACGGCCGCGACCCCGTCGGGATGGTCGGTCGGGCTGTCGATCGCCACGAGCTGGGCAGTGAGCTCGACGATCCCGTCGACGTCGCGCTGGAGCGCGTCGCGATAGCTGCGCGAGGAAGGGGGAACGTCCGGAGCGCCCACGTCGTCCTCAGCAGCCGTCGCGGGGGATCCGTGCCGTGTACGTGCGGCGGAAGAACGGCTCGTCGCCTTCGTGCACCTCGAGGTCGGCGACGAGGTGGAAGTCGTCGGCGTCTGCGGTCATGCGGCTGTGGACGTCGATCCGGGTTCGCCAGTCGCCGCGCTCGATCGTCATCGTGCGCTCGCACTCGACGGTTGCCGAGAGAGGGTCGCCCTCGACGACGGTGAAGCGGATGGGGTCGCGATCGCGGATCTCGATGCCGTTCGCGAGGCGTCGCTGCCCCCAGAGCGCGCGGGACATCTCGAAGGTGTGAAGACCCGCTGGTGACGTCGCGGCCGATCGTCCAGCGCGGGTGTGCGAGGGGCGAGCCATTCGAACGCGAGGGGCTCGGAGAGCTCGGGCTCGTCGAACGGTTCGTGCGCGTCGACGCCGGCGTCGGCGGGGCGGATCGGGAGCTCGAGGGAGCTGCCCTGGTCGCACGTGATCGTGAGCCCGACCGGACTGGGTGACGGCCAGATCCAGGGCCAGTACGAGGTGGAGACGGCGAGGCGCAGCGTGTGGCCTGCCGGCACCGTCTGGCCGATCGCCTTCAGCGGCACGACCACGTCGACCGCACGGCCCGGTTCGAGCGGTGTCGTGGTGTCGTGGCCTTCACGGCGGCAGAGGTTGAGGATCCCTCGTGTGATCAGCGCGGAGGTGCCGTCGGGGTGGACGTCGCAGAGGCGGACGGCGACGAACGCGGTGGCCCGGTCGGCGGCGAGGCGGAGCCGCACGACCGGCTTGCCGAGGATGTCGAGCTCCTCCGCGAGCGGCTCGGAGTCGAACGTGAGGCTGCGGGCGTCCTCGCAGCGCTGGTCGCCGGGGAGGTCGGCCGGGTTGCCGTAGGGCAGCCAGGAGCCGGCGTCGACGCCGACGGTCGTGGGGCTGCGATGCACGCGCACGCGACCATCGCCGGGTTCTCCGGCGAGGCCGCCGGAGGCCAGATGCAGCGTCGAGCGCGGCGATCCGGTCGGACGGCCAGCGCTGCTCGCTGGCCCAGGCCCCGGGGCGTTCGTCGTAGATGCCCTCTGGTCGGGCGCTCTCCTGGCGCCAGTAGCGCAGCATCGGACCGTCCATCACCCCGTTGTCCTCGCCCTTCAGCCAGTGGTCCCACCAGCGCAGCGACTCCTGGAGGAAGCCGATCGCCGGCCCGGGCACGCCTTCCTCGGGCCAGGTGTGCTCCCAGGGGCCGATCAGGCCCTTGCGGGGTGCGTCGAGCCCTTCGAGCAGGCGGAGGATCGCGTCGGTGTAGCCGTCGGACCAGCCACCGACGGCGTAGACGGCGGCGGTGATCGAGGAGTAGTCCTCGCAGACCGATCCCTGGCGCCAGTAGTCGTCGCGGCGCTGGTGGCGCATCCAGGTCTCGCAGGAGAAGACGCCGTGCTCGAGGCGTTCACGCCACATCTCCCGCCAGTCCTCGCCGACGTGGGCGGGATCGGGAGGCCGGGCGTTGTAGGCGAGCATCACCGTTCCCCACGGGAGCATGTAGAAGCCGAGCGGCGATCCGCCCATGTAGTGGACGTCGTCGGCGTAGCGGTCGTCGGTCGAGCAGCAGGTGATGATCGCCTTCAGCTCCGGCGGGCGGTGCGCGGCGACCTGGAGGCTGTTGAACCCGCCCCAGGAGATGCCCATCATCCCGATGCGGCCGGTGCACCAGGGCTGCTCGGCGATCCAGCGCGAGGACGTCGAGGCAGTCGAGCTGCTCCTGGGGGTGGTACTCGTCGAGGAGCACGCCCTCGGAGTCGCCGCTGCCGCGGATGTCGACGCGAACTGCCGCGTAGCCGTGGCCGGCGAGCCAGGGATGCCGGACGGAGTCGTCGATCGCGGTCGCGTCGTTCTTGCGGTAGGGCAGGTACTCGAGGACAGCGGGGACGGGGTTCGCGGCGGCGTCACGGGGGAGCCAGATCCGAGCGGAGAGGCGGCGGCCGTCGGCGAGAGGGATCCAGACGTGGTCGATGACGTCGATCTCGTGCGGGAAGGACGTCCGGATGCGGGCGCTCATCCGTCGACATCCTCGCGGCACGGTGCTCGGGATGCCCGAGCGCGGCATCGGGGTCGAGCGCCCGGAGGCGGAACTCGTCGGCCCACGGCGCGTAGGTGTCCCAGAGCGCGCGCAGCGCCCCGACGGGCTCCTCATGGTCGTCGACGCGGAGGTCGACCAGGCGTCATCCCGGGGTCGACCGCGACCAGCACCACGCTCGAGCGTGCCGGTGACTCCTCCCCGCCGGCGTCGCGACCCGCCTCGAGCGCCTGCACGAGCCGCTCGCCGAGACCGAGCTCGGCTCCCCGCTCGAAGGCAGCGACCATCGCGTCGCACACCGCGGGCTCCGCAGGACGTTCCCGATCGCCACGCACCCGTCGCCCTGCGGCTCCGCCATGGTCGTGACGACCTCGGCGCCGCTGAACACGGCGGTCGCGCCGCTCAGGTCGAGCACGGCGAGCTGACGCCAGCGCGCGTGCTCCGTCGAGGCGACGAGCGTCGGCCACCGTCACTCGAGCGTCGGCGCCCTGCCGGAGCAGGTCGAGTCCCCGCGGCCCGAGGCGCGGGTCGGTGCGGTGCTGGGTGAGCACGACGCCTGCGTCGGCCGCGACGTGCGGGACGCGGGCGCCGACGGCGAGATCGGCCGTCGCGACGCACGCCCCGACCGCGCCCGTGCGCCTGCAGAGTCCGGCGAGCGCGTAGGTCACCGTCGCCTCCTCTCTCCTCAGCTGCCGCGGACGAGCCAGACGTCGTCCGGCTCGAACCCGAAGGCTGTCGCGCGATCGGCGTCGAGGGCGTGGCCCGGCACGGCCGCATGGAGACCGATCCCCGAGCCGTCGGCAGTGAACGTCACGTGGATGGACGGCCCCACGAAGGAGACGTTGCTCACCGCGCCGTGCACGGTGATCGGGCCCGCGCCGGGGAGGCAGCGCTCAGGTCGAACCACTGCGATCACCTCGTCGCCGACCACGAGACCGTGGGCACCGGGGACGCTCCACGTTCCGAGCGCGCCGAGGTCGGCCCGGTAGCGGTCGTCCGTCGAGGTCGACGATGCGCCCGGGGAGCCGGTTCGCGGCGCCGACGAAGCTGGCGACGGCGAGCGTCTCCGGGCGCTGGTACACGTCCTGCGGGCGTCCGATCTGCTCGATCCGACCGTGCTGCATGACGGCGACCCGGTCGGACATCGAGAAGGCCTCTTCCTGGTCGTGCGTGACGTACACGAAGGTGATCCCGACCTCGCGCTGCACCTGCTTGAGGAAGTCCTGGAGCTCCTTGCGCAGCTTGAGATCGAGCGCGCCGAGAGGCTCGTCGAGCATCAGCACCTCGGGGTCGAGGACGAGCGACCTCGCGAGGGCGACGCGCTGCTGCTGTCCGCCGGAGAGCTGTCGCGGGCGTGCGCGGTCGCGGCCCTTCGAGACGGACGAGCTCGAGGATCGACGCGACGCGTCGACGAACCTCGTCCTGGGGGGTCTTCCGCTCGCGGAGGCCGAAGGCGACGTTCTCGAACACGTCGAGATGGGGGAAGAGCGCGTAGTGCTGGAAGACGGTGGTGACAGGGCGCTTGTAGGGCGGCACGCCCCGCATGGGCTTGCCCTTGCACCTCGATCTCGCCGGCGGTGGGCTGCTCGTGCCCCGAGATCATCCGCAGGGTCGTGGTCTTGCCGCAGCCGCTCGGGCCGATCAGCGAGAAGAACTCGCCGTCTGCGATCTCCAGGTCGATCCCGTCGACGGCGACGACGTCGCCGAACCGCCGCTCGAGCCCGAGCAGCCGCACTGCGGGCTGGCGTGTGACCGACGGAGCCGCAGCCGTGCCGTCGGACCCGGCCCCGCTCCGCTCGGGGACGCTCACGCCGTTCCCTGCTCGACGGAGGTGCGGCGCAGGCTCGATCCGGCGGCGGCTCTGAGCCCGATGATCGTCGCCGCGATCGCGAGCAAGGACGTTGTCGCGAGCATCACGAGCACGCCGATCGCGTTGACCTCGGGCGTCACCTTGATCCGGATCAGCCCGAGCAGCAGCACGGGTAGCGTCTCGGTGTCGGGCCCGCCCAGGAAGAGCGAGGTGACCACGTCGTCGAGCGAGAACGTGAACACCAGCAGGGCCGCGACGATCAGCGCAGGAAGGATCGACGGGAAGGTGACGCGCCGGAAGGTGCGCCACGGGGTCGCGCCGAGGTCGGCCGCTGCCTCCTCGAGGTCGGGCGTCATCGTCGCGAACCGGGCCTGCAGGACGATCGTCGCGTACGCGGAGTTGAAGACGACGTGTCCGATCACCACGGTCGCGAGGCCGAGCTCGATGCCGACGCGGCGCAGCAGGAGGAAGAGGCCGATCGCGATGACGGTCTCGGGAAGGATGATCCGCATGTAGGTGCTCGCGTCGAGCACCCCACGTCCCCGTGCCGACGCGCGGCGCGCCCACAGCGATGCGGTGAGCGCGATGGTGACCGCGAGGACGGTCGAGAGGGCGGCGACCTCGAGACTCGTGAGGAACGCGTCGCGCACCCGGGAGTCCTGCAACGCCTCCGCGTACCAGCGTGACGTGAACCCGCCCCAGCCGATGAGCAGCTCGTCGGCGTTGAGCGAGTTCGCGACGACGACGGCGAGCGGAACCCACAGCAGGAGCAGGACGGTCACGGACATGACTCCGACCAGCGAGGGCCTCCTCACGAGAGCACGTCCTCGTAGCGGCGCAGCCGGGTGCGGGCGAGCAGGAGGATGAGCGTGAGCACGACCATCAGGCTGGTTGCGAGCGCGGAGCCGAACGGGTAGTCGCCGACCTTGAGGAACTCGTCGGCGATGACGTTCCCCACCATCAGCGTCTTGCCGCCCCCGAGGATGGCGGGGATCACGTACTCGCCGGTGGCAGGTATCCCGACGAGGATGCAGCCGGCGATGATGCCGGGTGCCGACATCGGGAGCACGACGCGGCGGAAGGTCGCGCCATCCGGTCGCGCCGAGGTCGGCGGCAGCTTCCAGGACGGCAGGGTCGATCCGCTCGAGCGCCACGTAGAGCGGCAGGATCATCAGCGGCAGGTACGTGTAGAGGATCCCGATCGCGATCGCCTCCGGCGAGTAGAGGATCCCCGGCGCGTTCGACGAGATGTGGAGGGCGCTCAGGAGGTTTCCGAGCGGGCCGCCGTCGCCGAGCAGGTTGACCAGGGCGTAGGTGCGGACGACGAACGACGACCAGAACGGGATCATCACCGCGAGCAGTGCAGCGGTCTGCTTCCACCCACGCAGCCGGCTGATCCAGAGAGCCACCGGGAAGCCTGCGAGCAGGCAGAGCGCGGTCGAGATCGAGGAGAGCAGGAGGCTCCGGGCGATCGGGTGGAGGTAGAGGCCGTCGAAGATCCGGGTGAAGTTCTCGAACGTCCAGCCCCACGTCACCTTGAACGTGATCACGTCGATCTGCCCGAAGGCGTAGAGCACGAGCAGGCCGAGCGGGAGGAGGAAGAACAGCGTCGTCCACGTCGCCGCCGGGAGCGCAAGGACGGCGCGAACGTGTGAAGGCTGACGCACTAGACGGGGATTCATACCAGCGTGTCTCGCGCAGGCGCAACGGACCTCGCAGGTGGCGCCGGATGTAGCATCGCCGCGTGGGAAGCCTCGCGCGCGCCGTCTACGTGGATACCGCGCGTGCCGACCGTCACGACGGGCCGGAGAGGCTTCGTGCGGCCGGCTACGAGGTCGACGACGCGCTCGCGGTGACCCCCGGCGAGGTCCTCGAGGTCGCCCGCGGGGCGGAAGCGATCCTGCTCGGCGACAGCCCCTGCACCGCCGAGGTGCTCTCCGCGCTCCCCGAGCTGAGGATCGTCTCGACCGTCACCGTCGGGGTCGACCACGTCGATCTCGACGCCGCCCGGGCGCACGGCGTCTGGGTCGCGAACACCCCCGGTGCCGTCACGGAGGAGGTCGCCGCGACCGCCCTCGCGATGGCCCTCTCACTCGTCCGGCACCTCCCGTTTCTCGACCGCCACGTCCGGGAGGGCGGTTGGGACGCGTTCTCCACCGGCCCTCGACGTCGGCCGTCGACGCTCACGCTCGGGATCGTCGGGCTGGGACGAACAGGGCGCCGGCTCGCGGAGATCGCTCGTCCGGTCTTCGGCGAGATCCTCGGCTGCGACCCCGATCCGACGGTCGCGCCGCCTGATGGAGTCGGGCGTGTCTCGTTCGAGGATCTGCTCGCGCGGTGCGACGTGGTCTCGCTGCACCTCCCTGCCGAGCCAGGACGTCCGCCGCTGCTCGACGCCGCGGCGATCGGGCGGATGCGGGTGGGTGCCTACCTCGTGAACGTCTCGCGCGGCGCCCTGGTGGACACGGCCGCGCTCCTCGATGCCCTCGACGCCGGGCGACTCGACGGCGCCGCGCTCGACGTCGTCGCAGGGGAGCCACCCGACGCTCGACGCGCGCGTCCGCTCGCACCCACGGGTGATGCTGACCCCCCACGCCGCGTTCTACAGCCTGCACTCGGAGGCAGCCGCCTGCGCTCACCAGGCCGGCGAACGTCGTCGCGTGGAGGCAGTCAGGGCGGCCGCTGACACCTGTCGTGGAAGGACGCGACCGATGAGCAGCTGCGGGGTGGCGCTCGTCGAGAGGCTGGCGGCGCGAGGCGTCGAGGTCGTGTTCGGCATCCCCGGCGTCCATACGCTCGAGCTGTACCGCGGGCTTGAGGGGACCGGAATCCGCCACGTGACCGCGCGCCACGAGCAGGGCGCAGGCTTCATGGCCGACGCGTACGGCCGGGTCGCCGGTCGTCCCGGCGTCGCCTTCGTCGATCTCCGGGCCCGGGCGTGACGAACGTCCTCACGCCGCTCGGTCAGGCGCGCCACGACGGGACACCGCCTCCTGGTCGTCTCCGGAGCGGTCGACCGCGCACACGCGGGACGACGGCTCGGGGTGATCCACGACCTTCCCGACCAGGCCGCGCTCACGCGCGCAGCTCGCGCGTGCGACGCATCGCGATCGAGGAGCCCGACGATCTCGACAGCGCGCTCGAACGCGCCTGGGCGGTGCTGGAAGGCCGAAGCGGGCGCGCCGGGCCCGGTTCACCTCCAGCTGCCCGTCGACGTCGGGCGCCTTCCCGGCCCCGGCGCGACGTCCGCCCCACCCCCGCTCGCGCCACGCCCGGGGGCGAATCCCGCTTCGCTCGCCGAGGCGGCGGCGCTGCTGGCGGGCGCGCGCGCTCCCGCGATCGTGCTCGGCGGCGGCGCGCGCCACGCGGGCGCGCCCGCTCTGAGGCTTGCAGAGCGGCTCGGCGCCCCGCTCGGGCTCACGATCAACGCCAAGGGCGCCGTCCCCGCATCGCACCCGCTCGTCGTCTCCTCCCGGCTCGGGTTCAGGCCCCTCGACCGGCTGTTCCTGGACGCAGACGTGGTGCTCGCCGTCGGCACGCAGCTCTCGGAGCTGGACTGGTGGATGCTCGACCGGCCGTTCGCGCTCGCCGGGAGCCTCATCCGCGTCGACCTCGACCCGGCCGCCTTCGACGTCCCCGTCGCCTGCACGGTCGGCGTCGAGGGAGACGCCGACGACGTGCTCGGCGCCCTCGCCGACGCCGTCCCCGAGACGGCACGGCTGGCCGAGACGAGCGCGGAGGTCGAGCGGGCGCTCGCCTCGATCGCGTGGCCGGAGGAGATCGCGCTGCACCTGCCGCTCGTCGAGGCGATCGACGCGGCGCTGCCGCGCGACCGGATCGTGACGGTCGACTCGACCCAGCCGGGCTACGCCGCGAACCACGCACTCGACGTCGAGCTGCCGCGCTCCTGGCTGATGCCGATCGGGTACGGCACGCTCGGCTGCGCGCTCCCGATGGCGATCGGCGCTGCGGTGGCCGCACCCGACCGGCCGGTGCTCGCGCTCGCCGGTGACGGTGGCGTGCTCTTCACGATCCAGGAGCTCGCGACCGCCCGCGACCTGCGGCTGCCGCTGCCGGTCGTGGTCTGGAACAACAGCGGCTACGGCGAGATCCGCGACGCGATGGCACACAGCGGGATCGCGCCGATCGGAACCGACGCGACCGCGACCGACTTCGTCCGGATCGCCGAGGGCTTCGGCTGCCACGGCGTACGACCCACCTCGCTCGGAGGAGTCACAGACGCGATCCAGGCCGCACTGGCCTCCGACCGACCCACCCTGATCGAGGTCACGCCGGAGACGGTCACCGGTGGCTGAGCCTGTCGCACACGGACGGCGCGGCGCGGTCGCCGCCGGTCACCGCGCCGAGGTCGACGCCGCGCTCGCGATCCTCGACGCGGGCGGAAACGCGGTCGACGCAGTCGTCGCCGGCGGCTTCTGCGCCTGCGTCGTCGAGCCGAACAACGCCGGCCTCGCCGGCTACGGACACCTCAGCGCCTGGCTGCCGGACACGGGAGCGTTCCTCACGGTCGACCACGGGCCACGCGCGCCTGCCGCCTCTCGCGAGGACATGTTCGTCGTCACCGGCGGCTTCCGCGCCGCCCGGGACGTCTGGCCGCACGTCGAAGGGCGCGAGAGCGAGCTCGGCGGGCTCGCGACTGCGGTGCCCGGGGCCGTGGCGGGGCTGTGCGCCGCGCACCGCCGTGCGGGCCGTCTCCCACTCGCCGTCGTGCTCGAGCCGGCGATCGCGGCCGCCGACGCCGGCGTCGAGATCGACTGGCACCTCGGCCTCACGATCCTCCAGCGCCTGCACGACATCCGCACCCAGCACAGCGGCGCGGCAGCGCTCCTGGTCGACGGCGACCCGCCGACCGGCCACGACGACTGGGGACGCGGGTCGCGCCTCGACACGAGCGCGCTCGCGGACCTGCTGCGCGCGATCGCCGCCGAGGGCGAGGCAGCGTTCACCGACCTCGAGCGAGCGCGCTGCATCGAGCGGGCCGTCGCAGACGCAGGCGGGATCCTGACCGCGGCGGACATCGCCGCGTACGTCCCCAGGATCGTCGCCGAGCGACCGACGCGCTACCGGCGCTTCGACCTGACGACCGCGGAGGACGACGTCGGGCACGAGCTCTTCGGGATCCTCGCCAACCTCCCGCTCGGGGACGTCGAACCGGGCTCCACCGCCGAGCTGCACCTGCTCGCCGAGGCGTTCGGCCACGCGATGGCCGACGGGCTGACCTGGTCGGGCGACCCAGCTGCGACGCCCGACCTCTCGGCGGCGCTGCGCGACCCGGCCTATGCCACCGCCCGGGCCGCGGCGATCGTCACCGGCCGAGCAGCCCCCCGACCGGTCGCCGCCGGTTCCCCTCTCCCCCAGCAGCCGCCCCCGACAGGCAGCGGCGGCGTGAAGGGCACGACGCAAGTCGCCGCGATCGACGCCGACGGCATGGCCGCGGTGGTCATCACCACCATCGGCCAGGACTTCGGCTCGCTCGTCCACGTCCCCGAGCTGGGCCTGTTCCTCAACACCGGGATGGCGAACTTCGACCCCCGGCCCGGCCGGGCGAACTCGATCACGCCCGGCAAGATGCCCCTGTTCGGTGTGCCTGCGGTCCTGGCGGTCGATGCGGGTGACGCAGTGCTCGCCTGCGGAGGCTCGGGTGGCTACCGCATCACGAGCGGGGTCGTGCACGCGACGGTGAACGTCCTCGATCATGACGCCTCGACGGGCGATGCGGTCTCCCGGCCACGCGTCTGGTGTCAGGGAGAGGAGACCTACGTCGACGACCGCATCCCCGCCGCGACGATCCAGGCGCTGACGGACCTCGGGCACACCGTCGTCCCGCAGGCCCTGACGCCGGCGTACGAGCCGTTCGCACGCGTGAGCCTGGTTCGACGCCACGCCGACGGCACGCTCGAGGCCGCGTCGGATCCGCCCTGGCACGGCGCGGCAGGCGCCCTCGCCTGACCGCCGCACGGCGCCGGTGTCGGTGAGAGAATCGCGGGCGGCGCAGCGAAACCCGGGGAAGGAGTCCGTGATGACAGAGGTCGCTTCACTCACCCACGACGCGGCGATCGAGCAGCTCGAGCAGCTCGTGCCGACGTTCCGCTCCCGCGCCCGCTCCCACGACGACGCGTCGGCATTCCCGGCAGACAACTTCGACGACCTACGCCGGCTCGGCCTGCTCGCGCTCACAGCCGACGAGGCCTCTGGCGGCCGCGGTCTCTGGTCCGAGGGCCGGTTCCTCCCCTACTACGAGCTGCTCGAGGCGCTCGCCTACGCCGACACGTCGACCGCGCAGCTCGTCCAGGTCCACTCGCATGCGCTCGGGTACGTCTCCCGGCACGCCGACGCCGAGCAGCGCGAGCGGTTCCTGCTCCCGATCGTGCGCGGGCAGCAGCTGCTCGCGTCGGTCGGCAGCGAGACGAGGCCGACCGGCACGACCCCCGGCGTCTACAGCTCGGAGCTCACCCCCGACGGCGACGGCTACGTGCTCACCTGCACCAAGCACTTCGCGTCGCTCGCCCCGAACGCCGACTGGCTGCTGCTGTGGACGGCTGTCCCCGGGCTCAGAGCCCTACCCCGACCGCACCGTGACGGTGCTCGTGCCGCGGACGGCACCGGAGGTGACGCTCGTCGACGAGTGGGACGCGATGGGGATGCGCCCGACGGTCTCGTGGGGCGTCCGGATCGAGGGGTACCGCGTGCCGCCCGAGGCCGTGATCGGCAGCCCCGGCGCGTGGGTGCACGACGACCCGCGGACGTTCACGCTCGCGTTCGCCGCGAACCACGTCGGGGTCGCCCGCGCGGCGCTCGACTTCGCCGCCGACTGGGCCCGGGAGCGCCCCTACCTCGGGGAGAGCGAGCTCGTGCAAGCCGCGATCGGCGAGCTCGCAGCGCAGGTGCTGGGCGCACGCAGCGCCGTGTTCGCCGCCGCCGCGACGTGGGACGAAGGCGACTGGCGCCGGGCCGAGGCGAACTCGCTGATGGCCGTGCACCTCGCCAAGCGCGCAGGGCTCGACGCGACACGGCGCGCGTTCGACCTCTGCGGCGCTCGCACGTCGTTCCGCCACTACCCGCTGGAGATGTGGTACCGGGACATCCGCACGCTCACCCTCCACGTCCGCGACGACATGCAGATGCGCGAGCTGGGACGGGGGATCCTCGCGGGCGAGGGCGCCTCGAAGGCGGCACTCGACACGTCCGTGATCCACGGTCGCAACGCGTAGGCGCCGCGACTACGGGTCGAGCTCGACGAGCAGGTAGCTGCCCGTCGACGGTGACCGGCACCGTCTCGGCGGTGTACGGGCCGGGGAGCATCCCGGGCCGTGGCGGTGTGAGCGCGTCGCCGAGCCGGTCGTGTGGGACGACCTCGACGTCGTAGGCGCGCACGCGGGTGCGCTCCGGGTCGAACCACGAGGCGCCGGTGCGCAGGTCGAACTCCCAGGCGTGCCAGGGGCAGCGGATGATCTCGTTGGGCCTGTCGTACTCGTACTCGCCGGGGCCTGTGGAGTGCAGCGCGCCGAGCTGGACGCCTTCGCAGAGCGGCCCGCCCTGGTGGGGGCAGCGATTGCGCACCGCCAGGTACTCGCCGTCGACGTTGAACACCCCGATCGACCGGCCCGCGACGTCGACGATCAGGCGCCCACCGGGCGGGAGCTCGTCCACCGCTGCGACGACGTAGCGGGCCACGGTCAGCTCGCCAGGGCAGTGCGCTCGAACCCGTAGAGGGCGAGCGCGTTCTCTCGCATGATCGCGTTCCGCACAGGAGGCTCGAGGCGCACGGGGATCGCACGGTCGGGTGAGTCGAAGTCCCAGTGGGGGTAGTCGGTCGCGAACATCAGCCGGTCGGGCATCGCGAGCTGCTCCAGCAGGACGTGGAACTGCTCGGGTGGCTCTGGCTCCTCCATCGGCTGCGTCGAGATCCAGAAGGACTCGCGGATGATCTCCGAGGGCGGCCTGTCGACGAGCGGGATCTCGGTGCGCAGCTTGGCCCAGGCGCGGTCGAAGCGCCACATGAGCGCTGGCAGCCAGGCGAAGCCTCCCTCGATCAGGACGACGCGCAGACCGGGGAACCGGGCAAAGCAGCCCTCGCTGACGAGGCTCACGACCTGCGCCTGGAACGCGGCCGCCATCGCGCTGGCGTCCTCGATGTAGTAGCTCGGGAACCCCGCCGGCGTGATGGCGTGTCCGCCCCAGCCCCCGTTGTGGATCCCGATCGGGAGCCCGTGCCGGAGGGCGGCCTCGTAGATCGGCCAGTACTTGCGCTGCCCGAGCGGCTCGTTGGTCCGCGACAGCAGCAGCACCTGCACGAAGCGCGGGTCGCGCGCGACCCGGTCGATCTCGGCCGCCGACGCCACGGGGTCCTCGTACGGAACGACGATCGACGCGCGCAGCCGCTCGTCCCGGTCGAGCCACTCCTCGGCGAGCCAGTCGTTCGCAGCGCTGGCCATCACGCCCGCGAGCTCGAGGTTGAGCATCTCCCCGATCCCGAAGAGCGGGTTGAGGAGGGCGAACTCGACGTTCCACGGGTCGAGCAGCTGGCTCTGCATGAACCCGAGGTCGGACGCGGGCGGCCCGCCGGAGGGTGGCCATGAGTCGACCCGGGACGCGCGCGGCGTGGGTCGGGGTACTCCGCTCCGAGGTAGGAGCGGTCGCCGAGGTTCTCGCGCACCTTCCGGAACTCGGCCGGGAGATGGGTGAGCGCCTCCCGCCGGTCCCGCCACTCCTGCGGCATGTACGGCGCAAGCGCGTCGTCGCTCGGCAGGGCGTTGTGGACGTCGCAGTCGACGAGCGAGGGCACCTTCTGTCCCGGGTTCGCGGCCATGCTCAGAGCCTCCCACCGTAGAGCGCGCGGGCGTTGCCGCCCATGATGGCGCGCAGGAGCGCGGCGTCGTCGGTGGGCGGGACCGCCTCGGTCGCGTCGTCGAACTGCCAGTGCGGGTAGTCGGTCGCGAAGCACAGCATCCCGGGGGCGTCGAGCTGCGCGACGATGCGAGCGAACTCCGTGGCGTCCGGGACGTCGAACGGCTGGGTGGAGAGGCACACGTGCTCCCGCAGATACGCGGATGGAGCGCGACGCGTCCACGGGATCTCACGGCGAAGGGCCCGCCAGAGACGGTCGAAGCGCCACATCAGGCTGGGCATCCACGCGAACCCGCTCTCGAGGCACAGCACCCGCAACCCCTCGAACCGATCGAAGACGCCCTCGGCGACGAGGCTGAGCAGCTGCGATTGGAACGCGCTTGCGCCGTCGACGAACTCCTCGACGTACGTGGTCGGCCAACCGACCGCGGTGGGTGGGTTGCCCGGATACCCGCCGAAGTGGAGCGCGACCACGAGCCCGTGACGGTGCGCCGCCTCGAGCGCGGGCCACCACAGCCGGTTCCCGTAGGGCAGGAACGACCGCACGGGGAGCACCACCTGGACGAATCGTCCGTCCTCCGCCACCCGGTCGATCTCCTCGGCGGCGAGCTGCGGCTGCCCGGCCGGGACGACGATCGATCCGCGCAGCCGGGCGTCGCGGTCGAGCCACTCGTGCTGCAGCCAGGTGTTGACCGCACGGCTCAGCGCGACCGCGGCGTCGGGGTTCTTGACCGCCTCCGTCGCGTACGTGCACACGAGAACGGCCGCGTCGACGCCCCACGGGTCGAGGACCCGGGCTGCCACGTCCTCGACGGTCGTCGCGGCCGGCGGGTCGACGGCGAGCAGCTCGGGCCGCAGGGAAGTCGCAGCGCTCGGAGGATGCGGAGTGTCGGTCGGGCCGCGGAACTGGGTCGTCGTCGCGACCTCCCGCCAGTGTGCGTCGAGATACGGGAACAGCGTGTCGATCCCCGGCGCCGCCGCATGGACGTCACAGTCGACGACGCTGACACCGGCCGGGAGGGTCACGGCGCGCTGGACGGAGCTCATCCCGCGTCGAGTCCGAGCGCCACCCGGTCGGGCACGGTCACGTAGAGGAGGTTGCCCTCGGGGTCGTAGAAGCCCCGGTAGCGATACCAGTCGGACACGACCACCTCGCCCGCCCACTCGACGCCCCGCCGGGTCAGCTCCGCGATCGCCTCGTCGATGTCCGCGACAGCGAACGCGAACGACTCGAGGCCGGGCGGGCCTGCGCCGGGGACACGGCGCGGCCTGGCCTCCCCATCGACGTGGATCAGATAGATCGAGACGTCTCCCGCCTGGAACCCGGCCCACCCGCTCTCGGGCTCGTAGGGGAAGAGGAGCGGCAGCTCGAGGGTATCGCGATAGAAGCGCGTCATCGCGTCGAGGTCGCCGCAGAGCACGTCGATGTTGTCGAGTCGTC
Source organism: uncultured Actinomycetes bacterium (assembly GCA_963849125.1). GTDB lineage: Bacteria > Actinomycetota > Thermoleophilia > Gaiellales > Gaiellaceae > Gaiella. The sequence continues at coordinate 62,161 of CAWKGI010000027.1, forward strand.
CCAGAAGAGCCATGGCGCGACGGTAGTCGTGCCATCCCGGCGGCGCAAGCAGAGGGCACACGGACAGGTCTAGGCTGCGTCCTCGTGGGGCTCTCCGTGACGTTCACTGCTCGCCAGGTCGTGCTGCTGCGAGGCGCGCACGCCCACGAGGCGCGCGACGAGACGCTGGAGGAGTACGTGGCCCGCGCCTCTCTCGCGGCCGTGAGCGCTCCCCCGACCCCCGTGGCCGTGCCCGCCCCCGTGACAGACGACCGCACGGTCGTCGCGCAGGGGCAGGCCGCATGCGCCGAGCTGCGGAAGGGCGACCGTCTCCGGATCGAGCAGGCAACGGGTGGGCAGTGCGCCGACGTCCTCGCCTGGGGGTCGGCCGACAGGCGCGAGCGGCTCTCGGCCTCGGTCACCCGCGTCCGCGAGGGGATCTCACCGACGGTCGGCGCGATCCTCTGGTCGGGGTGGCCGTCCGAACGGCCTCTGCTCGAGATCACCGCCGACACCGCGCCGGGCCACGACCTCCTCCACCCCGCGTGCACCCCCGGGGAGTACGCACGGATCGGCGCGCCACCCGAGCCCGCATGCGCGCAGGTGCAGGCCGAGGCGGCAGCCGCCTGCGGGATCGGCGACCGAGACCTCCCCGACCCGCTGAACCTCTGGTTCCGACCGACCCTCGACGTCAACGGGCACGTCGGGTTCGCGTCCACCCCGACTCGTGCCGGCGACCACGTGGAGCTGCGCGCGCTCGAGGACGTGCTCGTGATCGTCAACCCCTGCGTCGACGACGTGTTCGGCTGCTCGATCGTTCCCGGAGGCGCGCTGCTCGTGTCCTGCACCCCTACCGACCTGCCGATCAGGTTGACCGGGATGGCGGTGGAGACCTGCGAGCTGATCCTCTCCCTCGACGCGGACGGCACCGGACTTCATCCGAACACTCCTCCCCAAGAACGTGCCCACGCGATCCGCTTCGCCGCGGTGCAGCACGCGCTCGAGGTCACCCACCCTCGGGAGGCCTCCCCCGGATGACCGTCACCGCGACCGCCGTCCGCCTCGGCCCCGTTCTCGGCGACCGAGCGGGAAACCTCGCACTCGCGCTCGCCGCGATCGAGCGACGCCGCCGCGGCCGGCGCCACGCTCGTGGTGCTCCCGGAGCTCGCCACGTCCGGCTACGCCTTCGCCAGCGCCGACGAGGCGCGGGCCGCCGCCGAGCCGGTGCCCGGCCCCTCGTCGACCGCCTGGGCCGCGGCCGCTGCGCGGCTCGGCGTCGTCGTCGCCGGCGGGATCTGCGAGCTCGCGCCGGACGGCACGCTCCACAACTCCGCCGTCGTGATCGACGCCGACGGCTCGCTGCGCGCGGTGTACCGGAAGGTGCACCTCTGGGGCACCGAGAAGGCCGTCTTCTCCGAAGGCCGGGCGCCGTCGCCGGTCGTGGAGACCGCGGCCGGCAGGATCGGGATCGCCGTCTGCTACGACCTCTGGTTCCCGGAGCTGATCCGCTCGCTCGCGCTTCGCGGCGCACAGATCGTCGTCGCTCCGAGCAACCTCACGTGGACAGAGCCTCAGCCGGGACTCCCCCACCTCGAGGTCGTGACGGCCATCGCCGCCGCGCATGTCAACCGCGTCCACGTCGTGGTCGCCGACCGGTGCCTGACGGAACGCGGCCATCGCTGGCTCGGCGGGGCGGTCGTCGTGAGCGCCGATGGCGAGCTGCTCGACGGGCCGCCACCGGGCGACGGCCCCGCGACCGCGACGGGAGCGTTCGACCCGGCCGCCGCAGACGACAAGAGCTGGGGGCCGTTCAACGACGTCGTCGCCGACCGCCGCCCGGAGACGTACCTCCAGGACTGATCGGCGGTTGCGTCGGGCACGACGGCCGTGGTAGAAGGATCTGCGGCGTCGTCGCCGCTCCACCGTTCCCGTCGACCTCGACACCCGGAGGCAGAGCACGATGACGCCCATGTTCGATCCGACCGAACCGTCCTCCTGGAACCAGCGCATGTCGCGCCGCCGGGTGTTGCAGATCGCCGGCGTCTCCTACGTCACCTTGCTCGCGGCGGCCTGCGGATCGAGCAGCAGCAGCGGTGCGAGCTCGGACCTCTCCGGCGAGGTGACGATGATGAACTACCCCGGCTGGATGGGGAAGACGAGCGTCGCCGACTTCAAGGCCGAGACGGGCGTCACCGTCAAGGAGGTCGAAGGGCTCACGTCTGGCGTCTCCGCCGCCGCCGCGCAGATCGCGCAGAACAAGGACTCCTACGACATGTCGCTGGGCGGCCCCGTCCTCGCCGAGCAGCTGAAGGCCGGCGACCTGCTCGAGCAGGTGAACTTCGACAACATCCCGAACGTCGAGAACGTCGATCAGCACTTCCGCGACGCGTATCCGTGGGGGCCACCGAGCGACTTCGGCAAGACCGGGTTCGCGTACCGCAAGGACCTCATCTCCGAGAAGCCGACCTCGTGGGCCGACTTCTGGGCGCTCGCCAAGAAGTACCCCAAGAAGGTCACGATGATCGACTACGACGTCGACACGCTCGGCGCGGCGCTCCTCTACAAGGGCTACTCCGTCAACGCGACCGACGAGGCCGAGGTGAACGCTGCCCGCGATGCGCTGATCGAGATCAAGCCCAACCTGCAGGCATTCCTCGCGACCGACTTCACCAAGCCTCTGCTCAAGGGCACGGCGGTGCTCGCGAGCTCGTACGACTACGACATCGCGGCGGCCCAGACCAAGAACCCGAACATCGTGTGGGTCGCGCCCGAGGACGGGATGCCCGCCTATCTCGACGGGTGGCTCGCCGTGAAGGGCACGGACAAGCTGCCCGAGGTGGAGGCGTTCATGAACTTCCTCCTCGAGCCGAAGAACTACGCCGGGTTCATCAACAACACCGGCGCGGCGTACGTGATGCCCGATGCCGAGCCGTACATCAAGGACTCGATCAAGACGAACCCGAGCCTCAAGTACGACGCCGCTGCCGTGAAGAACGTCGAGTTCGAGAAGTTCCTCGGCGCAGAGGCGACGAAGGTCCGCACCCGCGCCTGGCAGGAGGTCAAGAACGCCTAGCAGCGAGCGGAGCGCCGACCCTCTCGTCGATCCGCTGATCCCTCGCTACGAGCCAGGAGTCCCCGCCGCCGAGCTGGCGCGGGGACTCGGGCTGCCCCGCGTCGCACGACTGGATGCGAACGAGTCGTGGTTCGGGCCGTTCCCCGGCGCGGCCGCGGCCGCCCGTGAGGCGATCGGCTTCGCGCACCGCTATCCCGAGCTCGGGGCGGACGCTGCTCGAGCGTCTCGCGGCGAGGCACGACGTGCCCGTCGGGACGATCGCGCTCGGCAACGGTGCCGACGTCCTGATCGGGTTGATCAGCGCGGCGACGGTCGGCCCCGGTGACGAGGTCGTGATGCCCGACCCGTCCTACGTCAGCTACGCACAGGACGCGCGGCGCGTCCGGGCGACGCCTGTGCCCGTGCCGGTGCTCGACGACGGCCGCCTCGACCTCGACGCGATGGCGGCCGCCGTGACGCCTGCGACGCGCCTGCTCTGGCTCTGCAACCCGAACAACCCCACCGGCGGGATGAGCACGGCCGACGAGGTCGCGCGGTTCCTCGACGAGCTCCCGGAGGACGTGCTCGTCGTCTCCGACGAGGCGTACGCCGAGTACCTCGACGACCCTGCCTACCCCGACGGGGCGACGCTCACCCGCGAGCGACCGAACGTCGCGGTGCTGCGGACGTTCTCGAAGCTCTTCGGCCTCGCGGGACTTCGGATCGGGTACGTGATCGGGCCACCACCGCTCGTCGACGCGGTCAACGCGCTCCGGCACTGGTACGACGTCTCGGACGCGGCGATCCTCGCAGCGACCGCGTCGCTCGACGACCCTGACGAGGTCGTCCGCCGCCGCGAGCTCACCCGCGTGATGCGCACCCGGATGGTCGCGATCCTCGAGGCGTTCGGGCTGCAGCCACTCCCGTCCTGTGCGTCGTACGTCGTCGTCCCGGTCGACGACGCCGTCGCGCTCGAGATCGCGCTGCGGGAGCACGGCGTCATCGTCCGGCCGTACCCCCATGCGAAGGGGTGGTTCGTTCGCATCGCGGTCGGCGACGATGACGATCTCGCGCAGCTCGAGGCGGCGCTCGCGGCCCTCGCGGACGAAGGCGTGCTCAGCGTCACCGCGCGATGATCCGGGCCGAGGACACCGACGCCGACCACGTTCTGCCTGGCGACGCTCCGCCCGGCGACGCGCCGCGGCGACGGTCGCGCGCCGACCGTGCCGCCCGCCGCACCGCCCGACAGGAGCACTCCCGTTTCGCGTCCGGATCGCTGCACAACGCGCTCGGCACCGTCCGGCTCCTGAGCGACGAGCAGGTCGAGGAGGTGCACGAGGCCTCGCTGGCGCTGCTCGAGGACGTCGGCGTCGAGTTCATGGGCCAGGCGGCGCGCGACGTGTTCCGCGCCGCGGGCGCACTCGTCGACGACGCCACGGGGCTCGTGAGGATCCCCCGCGACGTGGTCGAGGCTGCCGTCGCCGCAGCGCCGGCGGAGTTCGTCGTGACCCCTCGCGGCGCGGCCCGGCAGATCCACGTCGGCGGTGACAACGTCGCGTTCGGGCTCGTCGCGGGGCCTCCGACCGTGCACGACCGGATCCGCGGACGCCGGCAGGGCAACCTCGACGACTACATCACGCTGCTGAAGCTGGCGCAGAGCTTCGACGTGATCCACTTCGTCGGCAACCAGCCCACCCCGCCCGTCGAGCTCGCCCCCACCACGCGGCACCTCGACACCTACCTCGCGAACGTCACCTACACCGACCGGGCGTTCCACTGCCTCGCGATCGGCCGCGACCGCGTGATCGACGCGATCGAGATCACCGCGCTCTCCCGCGGCCTCACCCGGGAGCAGGTGATCGACGACCCCTGCCTGTTCACGATCATCTCGGTCAACTCGCCCCGCCGCTTCGACGAGGCGATGTCGGACGGGCTGATGGCGATGGCCGAGCACGGGCAGCCCTGCGTGATCACCCCGTTCACCCTGATGGGCGCGATGACACCGGTGAGCCTCGCCGCGGCGCTCGTGCAGCAGAACGCCGAGGCGCTTGCCGGCATCACGCTGGTCGAGCTCGTCCGTCCGGGCGCGGCGGTCGTGTACGGCGCGTTCACGTCGAACGTCGACCTGCGCAGCGGCGCCCCCGCGTTCGGGACGCCCGAGAACGCCCGCGCCACGATCGCGGCGGGCCAGCTCGCCCGTCGGTATCGGCTTCCCTACCGGGCGAGCAACGCGAGCGCGAGCAACGCCGTCGACGCGCAGGCCGCCTACGAGTCGCAGATGTCGCTGTGGTCGTCGATCGTCGGGGGCGCGAACCTCGTCTACCACGGCGCCGGCTGGATGGAGGGTGGCCTCACCGCCTCGTTCGAGAAGCTCGTGATCGACGTCGAGATGCTGCAGATGATGGCGACCACGATCGCACCCGTCCGACGTGACCACGGCCGAGATCGCCGAGGGCGTCGACGCGATCGCAGGGGTGCAGACCGGCGGCCACTTCTTCGGCTCGGCCCACACGCTCGCCCGCTACGAGACCGCGTTCTACCAGCCGCTCGTCTCCGACTGGCAGAACTACGAGACCTGGGAGATCGCCGGTGCGAAGACCGCCGACGAGCGCGCGACGGCCGTCTGGCAGTCGACGCTCGAGCGCTACGAGCAGCCGCCGCTCGACCCCGAGATCGCGGAGAGGCTCGAGGCCTACGTCGCGCGGCGTCGGGTCGAGCTGCGCGACGCGGACATCTAGGACGCGCCGACGACGATGGGCGAGGACACCGTGAAGTCGCTGCACGAGTGGGTGCAGCAGACCCGCCACGACGATCTCCCGGCCGACGTGGCGCACATGGCGACGCGGTGCCTGCTCGACCTCACCGGCACCGCCGCCGCCGGAACCCGGACGCGCCTGTCGCGGATCATCCGCGACCATGCGGTGACGCAGTTCGGGCCGGGCCAGGATCGCCGCGGCGCCCGCATCCTGTTCGACGGTCGGCGCGCGAGCCCCGTCGGGGCCGCGCTCGCGGGCGGCATGACGATCGACAGCGTCGACGCCCACGACGGGCACGTCCTGACGAAGGGGCATGCGGGTGTCGCGATCCTCCCCGGCCTGCTCGCGCTCGTCGACGACGGCGACCAGCAGCTCTCCGGCGCGGAGCTGCTGGCGACGCTCGTCGTCGGCTACGAGGTCGCGATCCGCGCCGGGATCGCGCTGCACGCGACCGCTCCCGACTACCACACCTCCGGCGCCTGGAACGCCCTCGGCGTCGCCTCCGTCGCGAACCGGCTCTGGCGCCGCGACGAGCGACACCTCCGCGAGGCGCTCGGGATCGCCGAGTACCACGGCCCTCGCAGCCAGATGATGCGGTGCATCGACCACCCGACGATGCTCAAGGACGGATCGGGCTGGGGCGCGATGACCGGCGTCAGCGCCGCGCTGCTCGCCGACGCGGGCTTCACCGGCGCGCCCGCGCTCACGGTCGAGGACGATGCCGTGGCGCGCATGTCTGGGCCGACCTCGGCGAGCGCTGGCGGATCCTCGAGATGTACTTCAAGCCCTACCCGGTCTGCCGGTGGGGCCAACCCGCAGTCGAGGCCGCGCTGCAGGTGCGCGACCGCCACGAGATCCCACCCGACGCGATCGCCGAGATCGAGGTGCGCACCTTCCACGAGGCGACGCGCCTCGACCAGCACCTCCCGTCCACCACCGAGCAGGCGCAGTACAGCCTCCCCTTCCCCGTCGCCGCGGCGCTCGTCCACGGACGCCTCGCCCCGGGCGACATCTCCGACGACGCTCTCGCCGACCCCGCAGTCCGCGCCATGAGCGAGCGCGTGCGGCTCGTCGACGATCCCGAGCTGAGCGCGCGCTTCCCGGCGGAGCGGTTCGCGCAGGTGCGCCTCGTGCTGCAGGACGGCACCAGCTTCACGAGCGACGTGCTCCCCGCCCGCGGCGACGCCGACGCGCCGCTCACCGACGACGAGGTGATCACGAAGTTCCACGCGCTGGCCGACGAGCCGCTCGGCACGCGCGCCGCGACGATCGAGCAGACCGTGTGGAGCCTCGGCGGTGCCGACGACTGCGCGCAGCTGCTCGAGCTTCTGCTCACCGCCCCGGCATGACGAGCGGGCAGGTCGAGGAGACCGTCTGGATCCCGCTCGCCGACGGCTGCCGCCTCGCCGCCCGGATCTGGCTCCCCGACGACGCCGCACTCCCCGCCCCCGCCGTTCTCGAGTACCTCCCCTACCGGACGACGCGATCGACACCGCGGCGACGACGCGATCCTCCACCCCGCCCTTGCCCAGCTCGGCTTCGCCTGCGTGCGCGTCGACCTGCGCGGCTCCGGCGACTCCGACGGGGTGCTGCGCGACGAGTACACCGAACAGGAGGGCATCGACGCGCTCGAGGTGATCGCGTGGATCGCCGCACAGCCGTGGTGCACGGGGGCCGTCGGGATGATCGGCCTCTCGTGGAGCGGCTTCAACGCCCTCCGGGTCGCCGCACTTCGCCCGCCGGCGCTGAAGGCGATCGTCACGACGTGCGCGTCGGACGACCGGTTCGCCGACGACATGCACTACATGGGCGGGTGCCTCCTGCACGACAACCTCCAGTACGGCGCCACGCTCTTCACCTGGATGGCGATGCCGCCCGATCCCGCGATCGTGGGTGACCGCTGGCGCGCGATGTGGCTCGAACGACTCGAGGCGGTCGAGCCCCCGGCCGGGACGTGGATGTCGCACCCGACGCGCGACGCGTACTGGACGGACGGCGCGCCCGAGGCACACCTCGACGCCGCGGTGCTGGCGGTCGGAGGGTGGGCCGACGGCTACACGAACGCCGTGATGCGGTTGCTCGCGACCCTCGACAGCCCGACGGAAGGGACTGATCGGGCCGTGGGGTCACGCCTACCCGCACGTCGCAGAGCCCGGCCCTCGCATCGACTTCATCTCCTCCGTCGCACGCTGGTTCGACCACTGGCTCCGCGGACAGGACACAGGGATCATGGACGAGCCGATGCTCACCGCCTGGCTTCAGGCAAGCGAGCCACCCCGCGCGCGCTACACGACGCGCTGCCGGGCGCTGGGTCGACCGAGCCTGCCTGGCCGAGCCCGACGATCCGCGCGCAGACGCTCCACCTCGCCGGCGAGCGCCTCGCCGACGGGCCCGGTGCGGTCGGGCGCACGATCTGCTCTCCCGCTGACACCGGTCTCGCATCCGGCGAGTGGTGCCCCTACGGCGCGGGCGACGAGCTCCCCACCGACCAGCGCGAGGACGACGCCCGCTCGCTCGTCTTCCTGTCCGACCCGCTCCCGGCGGCACTGCAGCTGCTCGGAGGCGCGCTCCTTCGGCTCACGATCTCGACGGACACCGACGACGGGCAGCTCGCCGCGCGCCTGCTCGACATCGCACCCGACGGGACGTCCACCCGGATCAGCTACGGGCTCCTCAACCTCCTCCATCACACCGGAAGGGACCACGCTTCACGCCTCGAGCCGGGCACGATCGTCGAGGTCGAGCTGCGCCTCAACGACGCCGGCTACGAGATCCCCGCCGGTCACCGGCTCGCGCTCGCGGTCTCGACCGCCTACTGGCCCCTTGCCGTCCCCGTGCCGACGCCCGGTCACTGTGACGGTGCACGCCGGCTCCGTCCAGCTTCCCGTGCGCACCGAGCCGACCGCCCGAGAGGCGCTCCCAGACCTCGGAGAGGCGTGGAGCCCGCCTCCACTCGACGCCGACGTCGTCGCCCCGCTCGAACGAGGCCGCGTCGGGATCGAGCGAGCCGCCGACCAGGACGGGACGTCACGCGTCGACGTGGTCAGGAACCTCGGCACACGGCGCATCAAGGACGTCGGCATCGAGCTCACCGCCCTCGGGAGCGAGACGTACACGGTGAAACCCGGCGATCCGACGACGGCCCGCGCGGTCGCCCGCCGCACCGCCCGGCTCGAGCGCGACGGCTGGCGTGTGCAGATCGAGACCGAGAGCACGCTCGGCTTCGCCGACGGCGACTGGCAGCTCGAGTCACGACTCGAGGCGACCGAGGGCGACGCCGTCGTCTTCGCCCGCACCTGGCGCGCACGCCTCCCCCGCTGGCAGCATGCGGCGCGGAGCGCACCCACCACGAACCGCCGAGACGAGTCGAGACCGACAGGCTGATCACCGGCGAGAAGGGCCTGCTCAGGCCGCTCGTTGGTCGATCACCAGACGTGCGTTGATCCGGTCGCCGCGCCGCAGTCGACGCGGTCGGCGTGCGTCTGGAACGTGCCCATTGCCCGACCGTCCCCAGACTGTGCGCAGGTGCGCAACGCCTTCACGGGGCACAGCGACAGGCGAATGGCCGTCACCGCAACTGCCGCGGCCGGAGACGCACGGCAGCGGGGGTCGCCACGGACGTCGCTAGGCAGCAGCCGGCGTGGTGCCGCTCGCCGGAACGCTCCCGGCTGTCTGAGGGCCTACCAGGGGTGCCTTCATGGCCGCGAACTCCTCATCGGTGAGCGCGCCTCTCTCGTGCAAACCCGCGAGGCGCTCCAGGCGATCGAGGTCGCCGAGCGATGGCGCCTGTCCGCTCGGCGCGGCAGGCGCCGACGAGGGCGACGCCTCTGCGGCCGCGAGCGTCGTGGCGTTTGACACCTGTGACCGCCCGGCTTCGGCTGCCTCTGACCGCTCCGCGTGCGCGGTGCGCGTCGCCTCGACCGCGCTCTGCCCCCTGGCGCGCACGCTGTTCCACTGCGCGCGCAGCCAACCGCCGAGCGCCGGCGGCTTGGCATCGGGGAACTCCCGAAGCGTCTGGCCCCGAAGCGCCTCCGTGCCGAATCCGCCGAGCGCGAGGAAGGCGACGAGCCAGACGACGCGCCAGAGCGAATCGATCGCGCCGGTGAGGAGGAGGATGAGCACGACCGTCGTCCCGACGCCGATCGCGTATCCGCGCCGCTGAAGGTACGGCGCGAGCGAGCGCCGCAGCGCGGTCGAGCGTGGGCCCGGCCCCGCGAGCACCGCTCCCAGCGCCAGGACGGTGCCGAGCACCATGAACATCCACAGCGCCCCATGCAGAGGGTTCGTGATGATCCCCCAAGCAGCAGCCGCAGCGTTTCGCGCGTCGAGCTCGGTGACGATCCGATCGAGGACGACACCTCCGGCGGCGCTCACGAGCAGGAGCAGAAGCCCGGCGCCCACGACGAGCCCGACGCCGATGTTCCTCACCGTCTCGCGTCGACGGTCACGTGCCAGCCAGAACGCAAGCGCATAGAGGCCCAGGGCAGCGAACGGCAGGAACGTGGCGACCCGGTCGAGCAGTCGCAGGCTCTCCTGCACCGTCCCGAGCTGGTCGGAGCGAACGACCTCGATGCTGCCTGCGTCGGCCGGAACGCGTGCCGCGAGGCTCTCGCCGAGCCCGATTCGCACCGTCGCCTCCTCGAGGATCGGACGCAGGTTGAGCCGAACGACACCGCCCTCGGTCGACACACCGCCGCCGCCCTCCACGACGTTCAGGAACTGCTCGTGTGCCTGGCGGTTCGCACGTTCCCACAGCCCCGCGAGCACCGACGTCTGCAGCGACCGGTCTACGGCCTGATACGCGCCCTGGCGCAGCGCGGCCGCCGCGAGGTCGGAGAACCGGTCGGCGTCGTTCGGCAGCACATCCTCGAGCTGGGCCGCGACGTCGACCTGGCGGTACAGCTCGTCGACCGCGTAGTTCCCGACCGCGGTGCGCACCGCCGGATCGTCGAGCAGCCCCGAGCTCGTGCGCACATACGTGTCCGTATCCAGCACTTGACGATGTACCCACACCGCCAGCACCGAGGCCATCGCCACGACCGTGGCTGCGATCACGAGCCCGAGCACGACAGCCCGGCGTAGACCACCGACTCGAGCGGTCGCCCCGTCGGCGGCCGGCATCGATTCTTCTTGCGGGGTCGTGACGCGCACCTCAGTCCAACCTACATCCCGCTACCCATTCAGGCCTGGGCGCGGCCGCTGAACGTGCGTGCTCGGCTTCTACCGAGCTCCCCCGCGACACGCGTAGAGCGGCTCGTCGTGCTCGTCGATCTCGTGCACGACCCGCGCATCGACTCACGTTGCCGCGGCAGAGACTCTGTCTTGACCGAGCGTCACTCATGTTGTCCAGTGTCTGTCGAACAGGACGTTCTTCTGGCGGCCGCGGACATCAGACAGCAGACGGGCAGCCCCCGCCTGGCGGGGCTTCACGTGGAGCCGAGCGGGCTCGGACCACGCTGGATCCTTCTCGATGCGGCCTCGCGCCCGATCCGAAGGGAGGGTTCCGCGGGGAACCGTAGGTTCCCAGCTTCAGGGATCGTCGCGATCGGGAATCCCCGCTCGGGGATTCCCGATCTGCGGGAAGTGGAGCCGAGCGGGCTCGAACCGCTGACCTCCTGGGTGCGATCCAGGCGCTCTCCCAGCTGAGCTACGGCCCCGGGAGGGAGAAAGTGTAGCGCCGCGTCAGGCGGTCTGGCTGAACCGACCCGCGCGGATCGCCTCCGCCATCGCCGCCGACTCCTCGCGATACCAGGTGCCGTCGGGCAGCTCGATCGCCGGGACATGCGACTGCCCGGTGTGCTCGATCACCTCGGTGCGCCTGCTCTTGCGCGGCCAGGCGACCTTGACGATCTCGTACTCCACACCGGCGGCGTCGAGCGCGTTCTGCACGCGGAAGCACGGGTGCTTGTCGGTGTTCGGCCACATCACGGGGCAGCGGTGCAGCTTGACGGCCATGGGACCCTCCCTCTCGGTGGCGCGGGTGACGCATCCCTAGGATACGCCGGTGCGCGCCGTGGTCGTCGATGCCCGAGGAGCTCCCCTGCCGGCGGACGTGCCGGAGCCCGTCGGCGAGGGTGAGCTCGTGGAGGTGCTCGCCTGCGGGCTCTGCGGGTCGGACGTCGAGAAGCTGACCCCAGCCTTCGCCGGGCGCGTGCTCGGTCACGAGGTCGTCGGGAGGACGGCCGACGGTCGGCGGGTGGCCCTCGTCCATCACGCCCCGTGCGGCTCGTGCGAGCGGTGCTCGGCGCGGGCGAGAGAGCACGTGCGAGGCGTTCACGGAGGAGACGATCCTCCCGGGAGGCTTCGCCGAGCGCGTCCTCGCGACGGCGGGGTGGGTCGAGCTTCCCGACACGCTCGACGACGCGCGCGGAAGCGCGGTCGAGCCGCTCGCCTGCGTGCTGCGCGGCGCCGAGCGGGTGCCGCGGGGACGCGTGCTGGTGGTGGGACGCGGGTTCGTCGGACAGCTCTTCGAGCGGGTGCTGACGCGCCGCGGTGACGACGTCTTCGGGATCGACGTCGACCCGCGCAGGGCCGGCCGCGCACCGGACGGGCCGGTCGATGCTGCGGTGATCTGCGCGCGGGGCGGCGTCGACACGGCGCTCGCCGCGCTCTCGCCGGGCGGGACCGTGCTGCTCTTCGCCGATGCCGGCCCGGTGCCGAGCGATCCCGTGTACCGGCGCGAGCTCACGGTGCTCGGGTCGCGCTCCTCCACCCCGCGCCACATGCGGGAGGCGGTGCCGCTGCTGGCGGAGCTCGAGCTCCCGCTTCCGACCGTGCTTCCGCTCGAGCGGATCGGCGACGGGCTGGAGGCGCTCCGGTCGGGAGCGGCGCTGAAGGTGGTGCTCGTCCCGTGACGCTCGCGCCCGGAGGGACACGTCCGCAAGGGGACGCCAGGTGTCAGACACCGCGGGTCTGTCAAGGGCGCGAGCGCCAGGTCTGTGCCGATCGCTCCACAGGGGGCGTCCGCGTGAAGGCGCTGCGCTTCCACGGCCCGGGCGACCTACGCCTCGAGGACGTGCCCGACCCCGTCGTCACCGAGGAGGGCGACGTGCTCGTGCTCATCGAGGTCGCCCTCACCGACGGGACGGACCTCAAGGCGTTCCGCCGCGGCCATCCCGTCCTGCTCGGCGAGTCCCCGAGCGCGTTCGGCCACGAGTTCTGCGGCATCGAGGTCGCGACCGGCCGCCGCGTGATCGCCGCGAACTCGGCGCCCTGCGGCCTCTGCGCCCCCTGCACGCGCGGGCAGGAGACGCTCTGCGAGTCGCTCTTCCCTCTCCTCAACGGCGCCTACGCCGAGCTCTTGCTCGTGCCCGCTCGGATCGCCCGCACCAACCTCCTTCCCGTGCCCGCCGGGCTCGAGCCGGCCGTCGCCGCGATGACGGAGCCGCTCGCCTGCTGCCTCCACGGCACTCGACGTCGCGGGCGTGAAGCGAGGCGACACGGTCGCGATCGTCGGCCCCGGGCCCGATCGGGCTGATGCTCTGCGCATGCGTCGCCGACGCCGGCGCCCATCCCGTGGTCGTCGGCGGCCGATGCGAGCCGGCGGGCGCTCGCGCCGGAGTTCGGCGCCGTGGCCGGTGACGGCATGGGGGCCGACGTCGTGATCGAGGCGGCCGGCACCGTCGAGGCCTGGGAGCGGGCCATCTCGCTCGTGCGCCCGGGCGGGACCGTGCTCGCCTTCGGCGGGCTCCCGCGCGAGGCACGCATCTCCGTCGACCCGTTCCGGATCCACTACGAGGAGGTGCGGCTCGTCGGCGCCTTCCACCACACCCCACGCCACGTTCGCGCCGCGCTTGCCTTCCTCGCGAGCGGCGCACGCCCATTCGATCGCCTGATCAGCCACCGCGTCACGCCTCCGCGACATCGCAGCGCTCCTGGCCGACCCGCCGGAGGACTACATCAAGGCTGCGGTTCTGCCGTACGGGTAGAGGCGAGCTCGACAGGGTGACCGGCAGGCCCTCGGCGCCTCGCGACCGCTGCGGGAGTCCGAGACGAGTCGGTCGGAGGCCTAGCGCCTCGCGACAGAGGGCGTCGCGTGCTCGAGCCGCACCCGCGGGCAGCGAACAGATCAGACGGAGAAGAGCGTCAGATCCGGCTCGCGCTCCCCGCGCAGCGCGGCGAGATCGACCTCGACCCACCCCAGCCCACGGGCCTCGCAGAGCGTCCGCGCCTGCGGCTTCACCGACTCGGCCGCGAGGATCCCCCGCATCTCCGCGAGCGCGGATCGCGGCGGAGCACCTCGAGGTAGCGCGAGAGCTGCTCGACCGCCTCGATCGTCCCGATCCGCTTGATCTCCACCGCAACCCAGCCGTCCGACGCGTCCCGGCACATGAGATCGACCGGCCCGACGTCCGTCGGCCACTCGCGGCGCACCAGCCGCAGCCCGTCCTCGACCGCCAGCGGGGTCGCGGCGAGCTCCTCCTGAAGGTGCCGCTCGACGCCGTCCTTCTCGAGCCCGGGGTCGTCGCCGAGCTCGTGCTCGAACTCGGCGAACACCTCGAGGAGACGGATCTCGAGGCGATCCTCGGTGCGCCCTGCTCGCTTGCGGACGACGATCACGCCGTCGCCCTCCTCGATCACGACGGGCGGGGTCATCCAGTTGAGCGGCTTGTACCCGCCGCTGTCGGCGTGGACGAGCACCGACCCGTCCGCCTTGAACACGAGCAGCCGCGTCGCCTCCGGGAGCGTGGCGGTGAGCCGGCCGGTGTAGAGGACTTCGCAGCGGGCGACGACGAGACGCACGGGACGCTGAGGCTATGCCCCTCGGCGAACGGCGCGCGGTGTCGGCCGCCAAGGGTCTGTCGAGGGCAAACGTGCCGAGTCGGTGCCGATTGGCGCACACGGAGCTGACGTGGCCCCCGACGCGCGGCGTCTCCCGTGCGCGGTGTCAGACACCGAGGGTCTGTCAAGGGAAAGCGTGTCGAGTCGATGCCGATCGCTCCACACGGAGCGCGCCGCCGCCCGGTCGGGAACACTGCACCCGTGCGCGCCGTCCTACCAGCCCTGCTGGCGACCGTCGCCGTCCTCGCCCTCTCTCCGGTCGCGGCGGCCGGGGTGCGCGTGGTCGAGCAGCCTCGACCTCGAGACGACGGCGGCGCAGCGGCGCCGTCGGGCTCGCCGTCCCCGGCGCGGGCCCGACCGTCACCCGCTCGAGCGCGCTCAACACGCTCCTCACGGGCGGCGTGGAGAGCTCGATCCTCGGCGGGACGCCGACCGGCAGGCCGAAGCTCACGCTCGGCGGAGCGGAGCCGCCCGACGTCCTCGTCACGCTCCCGCCGCCCGGGCGCACGACGAACGACCGCAGGTACCCGATCGCGGTGATCGGGAGCGGCGCGCGCGGCGTCCTCACCTCGGACTCGACGCGCATCGTCGGGCCTCGTCTCGCTCGCCGACGTCGCGAACGGCGACCTTCGCTGGGTCGCGGTCGACGACCCCGTGGCGACGCTCGAGCGGCTCGACCGGCGGATCGAGCGGAACGACCGACATCCGCATGCCGATCACGCTCGCCCTCGTCTTCTTCGCGGCGATCGTCGGCTGGCGCGTCCCGCGCTGGGGCCCTCGCCTGGCGCTGCTCGCGCTCGCCGCGAACCTGTGGCTGGCCGGCTGGTGGGTCGTCGCGCTCACCGCCCTCGCTGCGCTCGCGCTGCCGCTCGGCCCCGCGTGCGCTGCGCTCGTCGTCGCCTACCTCGCAGTGCTCGGGCTCGACCCGGAGGCGATCGCGCTGTCACCGTTCGGCCCGTCGCAGGCCGGGCGCTTCTACGGCCTCTCGAACCTGCTCTCCACCTGGCTCCTCCTCCCCGCGCTGCTCGGCGCGGCGCTGCTTCGCCGGGCGGGAATCGCCGTCGCCGCCGTCGCACTCGTAGCCGTCGGCGGCAACCGCTTCGGCGCGGACGGCGGCGGTCTGCTCGTGCTGCTCGCGGGGTACGGGACGCTGCTGCTGCGGATGAGCGGTGTGCGCCTCACGGCCGCGCGGCTCACCGTTCTCGGTGCCGCAGTGGCAGTCGCGGGAGTCGCGCTCGTCGGGCTCGACGCGCTGCTCGGAGGATCGAGCCACGTGACGAGCGCACTCGGCGACGGGCCCGGCGCCGTCGCAGGCCGACCTCCTGGACAGGCTCGACCTCTCCGCCCGGCGGGCCACCGGAAGCGTTGGCGCGATCGCTGCCACCCTCGCCGGACTCACGGGTCTCGTGGCCGTGGGGACGCGTCGGCCGCGCACCCCCGTCACCGACGCGATGCTGGTCGCCGTCGTCCTCTCGCTCCTCGTCAACGACACACCCACCGACGTCGCCGCGGTGGGAGCCACGGTCGCCTACCTCGTCCGCCGCTACGAGACCGCTTCCCCTTCCCTGCGTCCGGTCGACCTGGATAGACTGCGCGCCATGCGCCGGACGACGATCGCTGCAGCCTCCCTGCTGGCCGCTCTCGCGTTGGCCGTTGCCGGCTGCTCGAGCGGCGAGGAGGTCGGAGCGACGCCCGAGACGATCGAGGGCGACGTCCCGACCCAGGTCGCGCCGGACGCGAGCGAGCTCCCGGCCCTCGAGCTGACAGGCGACGCCGCGAACGGCGAGCAGCTCTTCACCGCCAACGGCTGCGGCGCCTGCCACACGCTCGCGGCGGCCGGCGCATCGGGCAACGTCGGCCCGAACCTCGACCAGGCCAAGCCGTCGTACGAGCTGGCCGTTCAGCGTCTCACGCTCGGCCAGGGCGGGATGCCCAAGTTCGGCGACAAGCTCACGCCGCAGGAGATCGCCGACCTCGCCCAGTACGTCGTCGACTCGACGAGCGGCTGAGCCTCCCGACCCGACTTCCCCGCAGGCGTCTCGGCCTTCGCCTGCGACCTCGACGGAACCCTCATTCGCGGCGGCGGCCCTCTCGGCGAGCGCACGCGCAGCGCGATCGCCCGCTCACGCGACGCGGGGATCCCGGTGATCATCGCGACCGGCCGGATGTACCGCTCGGTGCGTCGGTACCTCGCCGACGCGGGGATCGACGACCCGGTGATCTGCTACCAGGGGGCGGCGGTCGTCGACCCGACCGACGATCGCTTCCTGTTCCACCGGCCGATCGAGCTCGGCGTCGCCCGTGAGGCGATCGCCGCGCTGCAGGATGCCGGCTACCCGCCGAACGTCTACGTCCACGACGAGCTCTTCGTCGCAGAGCACACCGCCTACTCCCGCGCGCTACGCCGACTTCCAGCACCTCCCGGTCACCGAGGTCGGCGACCTGCTCGCCTGGCTCGACGCTGCGCCGACGAAGCTCGTGGCCGTCGGCGACCCCGAGGAGCTCCCCGAGCTCCGCACGACGCTCGAGGAGCGTCTCGGCGACACGGTCTTCCTCACCCGCTCGCTGCCCCAGCTGCTCGAGCTCGGCCACCCGGACGTCTCGAAGGGGTCGGGGCTCTCATTCGTCGCGGAGCGCTTGGGGCTCGAGCTGGAGCGGATCGTGGCGTTCGGAGACGGCGAGAACGACCGGGAGCTGCTGCACGCCGCCGGCTACGCCTTCGCCGTCGAGGGCGCCGACCACACCCTCGCCGCGATCGCCGATGCGACGTGCGCCGGGCCGGACGACGAAGGCGTCGCCGCCGTGATCGACGCCGCCCTAGACTTCCTCGCATGATCGACCTCAAGGCAGCCCGGGCCGAGCCTGAGACCTACCGTGCCGCGATCGCACGCAAGGGCGCGGCCGAGGCGTTCGATCGCCTGATCGCGGCCGACGAGCGCTGGCGGGCCCTCGTGCCGCGCGTGGACGAGCTCCGGGCCGCGACCAAGCTGAAGGGCAGGCCGACCCCGGAGCAGCTCGAGGAGCTGACCCGGATCAAGGAGGAGCTCCGCGCAGCCGAGGCCGACCTCGCAGCCGCAGAGGCAGAGCGCGACGCTGCGCTCGGCGACGTGCCGAATCCCCCGGATCCCAGTGCGCCCGACGGCGAAACCGAGGACGACGCCGAAGAGCTCCGCCGCGTGGGCGAGCAGCCGACGCTCGCCGAGCCGCTCGAGGCGAGCGAGATCGGTCGCTTCGAGATCGAGCGCGCCGTGCGCCTCTCAGGCTCGCGGTTCGGCTACCTCGTCGGTGACACCGCGCTGCTCGCGCTGGCGCTCTACCGCTTCGCGGTCGACCACGTCGCGCGGGCGGGGTTCACGCCGGTGCTGCCGCCCGTGCTGGTGCGCGAGGAGGCGATGATCGGCACCGGCTTCTTCCCGACCGACCGGTCGAACATCTACGCGCTCGAAGCGGACGAGCTCTACCTCACCGGAACCTCGGAGGTCGCGCTCGGCGGGATGCACATGGGCGAGATCCTCGAGGCGGCCGACCTGCCGATCCGCTACTGCGGGTTCTCGACCTGCTTCCGCCGCGAGGCCGGAGCCGCGGGCAAGGACACGCGTGGCATGTTCCGCGTGCACCAGTTCAACAAGGTCGAGATGTTCGTGTTCATCCGCCCGGAGGAGTCTCGCGACGAGCACGACCGCATGGTCGCGCTCGAGGAGGAGCTCCTCCAGGCGCTCGGGCTGCCCTACCGCGCGGTCAACGTCGCGGCGGGCGACCTCGGCGCCCCGGCCGCGAAGAAGATCGACCTCGAAGCCTGGTTCCCCTCCCAGGGCCGCTATCGCGAGGTGACGTCCTGCTCCAACACGACCGACTACCAGGCGCGGCGCATGGGTATTCGCTGGCGCTCCGAGCACGGGCTGGAGCCACCGCACACGCTGAACGGGACGGTCGTCACCGACCGCGCCGTCCTCGCGATCCTCGAGAACTTCCAGGGCGACGTGCCCGACGTGCTCCACGCCTACGGCGCTCCCGCACGCGTCGAGCGCTGAGCGCTGAGCGGTCACCCTGACGGGGGTACAGGTCGAGTCCCCGCCGGCCGATGACATCCGCATGAGCGGCTGGAGGGATCCCGTGCACGCGCCCCGAGAAGGACTCCAGGTGAGCATCCCTCTGACCCGCGCGGAGCTCGTCGCGGTCAAGGAGGCGATCGAGGTGACTCCGCTCTTCGACGGGCGCAACGAGGCCCGCGACACGATGCGCGCCGCACTTCGCACACCACGGATCGAGCCGGTCGCGCTCGAAGGCGGCATCGCCCGTCAGCTGGCGACGCGGATCGTGCCCGTCGATCTCGCGACGGCCACGGCCCGCGCCAAGCTCCAGCGGGCGGTTCGCTCGCTCCCGGCGCCCGAGACTGCCTGATCGTCCGTTCGCCGCCGACGACCCGCGGCGACCGCTAGAGTTCCGCCGCTTTGGGGGGACAAGAGGGGGTCATCGTCGTCGCCTGGACGCGGGCGGAGCTCACCGCCGTGCGCGAGGCGATCGAGGTCACGCCGCGCTTCGACGGGCGGTCGCGGGCGCGCGAGGTCGTGCGGGCGGCGCTGCGCTCGCAGCGCATCGCCCCGGTGACCCTCGAGGAGCAGGTCGCCCGTCAGCTGGCGGCGCGGATCGTGCCCGTCGACACGGCGACGGCAACGGCCCGCGCGAAGCTCCAGCACGCCGTCCGGAACGCACCGACGGCCCAGGCTTCCTGACGGTTCGACGGTCCGCAGCGCCATTCGCGTCGAGGGGAGACCGGAGCCGCTCGGCTCGCCAGGCGACCGGCGCGGCCGACGGAAGGAGCTGTGCCGCTCGCCCGGTGCGTCAGATGAGGCAGACTCATGGCTCGGCGGGGTGCGAGAGCGGTCGAATCGGGCGGTCTTGAAAACTGTTGAAGGGGAACCCCCTTCCGTGGGTTCGAATCCCACCCCCGCCGCTCGGACCTGCGCTCCCGACAGGAGTCGACGACGAGCGCCTGACTATCGTTACAGGCGAGGCGAGGCCGCGACAGCGGTCGTTGCGCCGCTCGGGCACCTCCACCCCCACCGCACAGGAGGCTCACGATGGAATTCGCGATCGGAGCACCCGTCCACTGCACCGACGGCGACGCGGGGCAGGTGGCCGCGCTCATCACCAACCCGGTCGCCCGCTCGCTCGCCCATCTGGCCGTCGGGAGCGAGCACGAGCCGACCGGGAGCCCGGGTCGTCCCTGTCGAGCTCGTTCGCGGAGCGTCCGAGGCGGGCGTCGAGCTCTCGTGCTCCCTCGCCGAGCTCGCGCGCCTGCCGGTGTTCCACGACGTCGAGTTCGTCCCGTACATGCCGGACACCGGCGACGCGGGGACCATGCTCGCATGGCCGTACTACGGCCTCAACGAGCGCGAGACCGCGGTGATCGTCGACAGGGTGCCGGCCGGCGAGATCGAGATCAGACGCGGCGACGCGCTCCATGCCTCCGACGGCGGCGTCGGGCGCGTCGAAGGGCTGGTCGTGGCGGAGGACGGGCACATCACGCACCTCGTGCTCGAGGAGGGGCACCTCTGGCACCGCAAGGATGTCGCCGTCCCGGTCGGATCGGTGGAGCGGATCGACGCTGACGGAATCCACGTAGCGTCTCTCGAAGCAGGAGCTCCGGCGACCTGCCCGAGCTCGGCCTCGAGCGCCCGGACGGGCCGCCCTCCGGATGACGCCGCGCCGTGCGGGTCGGCGCTCCGAGCACCACCGCGACCGGCCCCCTCCGCGCCCGCCGTGTTCGCCGCCAGCGATCGGGCGGGCGGCTCCGGTGCCGGCGTTTCGCCGCTCCCGGCGGTGCCGGGCCCGGTCGAGCGCTCGGTGGTCCCCGGGACCCTGCGACCCGCTCGTGTCGGCCCTGAGCGCGACTGCGGGACCGGCTGCCTGACGGCGGACGACGCTTGGAGGCAGCCCCGGCCGTCACGGCGGCGCGCCGTCGGGACGCCGCGGCATCGCGCGTCGCGCGGGCCTGCTCAGCGGATCACGCGGTAGCAGCCCCAGGCGTACATCGTGTGGTTGGCGGCGATGCGAAGCGCGACGCGGTACTGCTGCTTCGGTGTCGCGCGGTGTGCCTCGGTCGGGTAGCCGGGGAGCCGATAGGTGTCCCACGTGCCCTTGTAGATGCCGAAGGCGCCCTGGAAGGTGCCGCTGTCGTGCTGCCAGTTGGCGCCGGTCTCGCAGGTCGCGAGACGCCACCAGACGTTCGGGAGCCAGGTCGGCTGGCTGCTGCGCGTGCTCGCTGCGCCCGCGGAGGTCGCGAGGACCAGCGCAACACTTGCGAGCGTGAGGGCGAGGGTGATCGTCGAGATGGCTTTCTGCACGGGCAGCTCCTTCCGTCACGGGCCGGGACGCACCGCGTCGGCGGAGCGTGGTCACGCGTCAGAGGCGTGCGGGCACCCCCGGAGTGGCACCCGTCGTCGGGAGGCGCACCTGATGGCGCCTCCGCTTGATCGAACAGATGTTCGAGTATAGCGGACCGGGCGGCCGACGCGGCACTCGAGCGGGTTCCCGCTTGACACGGTCGATGCTTTCATATGCATAGTCGCTTTTACTAATGAAGTAATACACCGAGACGGGAGGGTCAGATGTCGGTTCTCGACGGAGGTCCTGGACGCGAACGAGCGCTACGCCGACGTCGTTCGGAGGGGCGGTCGGAGCTTCCGCTCCCGCCGGCACGGCGATTCGCGATCCTCACCTGCATGGACGCGCGTCTCGACCCCGCGAAGTACGCGGGCTTGAGCGAAGGCGATGCGCATGTCATCCGCAACGCGGGCGGCCGCGCGAGCGACGACGCGATCCGGTCGCTCGTGATCTCCACGAAGCTGCTCGGCACGCGCGAGTGGTTCGTGATCCACCACACCGACTGCGGGATGGAGTTCTTCACCGACGAGCTGATGGGCGATCTGCTGGCGAGCAGCCTCGAGACACGCGGAGCTTCGGCGAGGACGGCTTCCGCGACGTCGGCACCGGCCCGGGCTCTCCCGAAGGGCGCTTCGTCAAGTGGCTCACGATCGCCGACCGGACGGAGAGCGTGCCGTTGTAGGACGTCCGAACGCATCCTGGGAGGCACCCGCTCGTCCCGGGCTGCCAGTTCGCGCCGATCTCGCAGGTGGCGAGACGCCACTACGACGTTCGGGAGCAGGTCGGCTGGCTGGAGCGTGTACCCGCTGCGCACGCGGCGGTCGCGCAGCGACCAGCGTCGCGGTCGCGAGCATGAGGGCGAGGGTGCTCGGCGCAGTGGCTTTCATGCATGGGCAAGCTCCTTCCGGGTGGCATCGGGTCGCGGACGCACCGCGTCGGCGGAGCGTGGTCACGCGTAAGAGGCGTGCGGGCACCCCCGCGAGTGGCACCCGTCGTCGGGAGGCGCACCAGACGGCGCCTCCGCTTGATCGAACAGTTGTTCGGAGTATAGCGGACCGGGCGGCGGTCGTTTCCCCGGGTAACCGACCACTGACCTCGCGTCCCGGACGGATGAAGCGACAGCCCAGCGGCACGACCGTCCCGGCCATCTGGTTGAATCGGCCGCACGGAAGCGCACGTCTCGCGCATCCCTCCAATCAGGGGTCGCTCCCTCCCCCAGGGCGGCCGACTCTCATGCTGATGCGATCCCGCACCCTCCTCTCTCTGTTCGCGCTCGCGGTCGCGCTGGTCGCGCCGACCCAGGCCGGCGCCTCACAGCTCATCGCGCGCGACGCCAAGGGCGTTCAGCTCAGGGTCAACGCCAAGGGCGAGGCGCTGCTCGGCTACACCACCGGCGGGAAGCGCGTGTCGGTGCTCGCCTGGGGCGCCGTCAACGCCGTCGCCCCGACCCAGGGGGGCAAGCAGGTCGCCTTCAAGCTCGACTACGCCGGCGGCTGGGGCAAGTACCGCAAGGTCCTGTCGGTCAAGACCTTCAAGAACGTCTGCGGTCCCTACACCGGGCCGCCTCTGCCCTGGCTCGTGACCGCGTGCACCGCGCCGGACGGGAGCCACTGGGCGCTGCAGTCGTGGCAGAAGGCGCCTGCCCGAACCTGGGGCTCACACCGTGGCTGCCGCTCCAGCCGCGCGTGGGAGCTCTACCTCAGCCACTGGACGACCGAGCTCCCCAAGCTCGAGATGTGGGCGAACTGGGCGTACTCGAAGCGCTTCGACCACGTCTTCGGCCGCTTCACGTATCTCGGGCAGCCCGTGTTCGGGTTCAGCTCGACGGCGAAGGGCGAGCCGACCGACTCCTTCGGGCGCAACATCTACCTCGACACCTACGACTCCGCCTACGGCTCCGGCTGGAAGCGGGAGAACAGCTTCCTCACGCACAGAGGGCACCGGGGTGTTCTGCTACGGCTTCTACGAACACGACCCGTACCCCGGGTATCCTGCGGTCGGTCGGCGCCCGCAGGGCAAGGGAACGCGGTATCGCGCCACCGTGCTCGGGCCGGGCGTGACGCCCGACGTCAGCTGGGAGGGGCCGGCGCTCGGCGCCTACGACGCCGCGCTCGACCTGCAGCTGCGCGAGACGCAACGCCAGGTGTACGCCGGCGATCCGCTCTGCAAGCCGCTCTGACGTCGCCGTCGGGGAGCCCGCGCCGCGCCGTAGGATGAGGCGGTGCCGGAGCCCGTCGCCCCGCCGATCGACCTTCTCGCCGTCGTGTTCGACATGGACGGCGTGATCGTCGACACCGAGCACGTGTGGGACGAGGTGCGGGAGGAGCTCGTGGACGACTTGGGGCGGCCGTTATCCCCCAGGCGCCCAGCAGGCGATGATGGGCATGAGCTCGACCGAGTGGTCGGCGTACATGCACGACGAGCTCGAGCTGGCGCAGGCGCCCGAGGTGATCAACGCCGAGGTCGTCCGCCGGATGCTCGTCCGGTACGCGACCGGATCTGCCGATGATCCCCGGCGCGAGTCGAGGCGGTCCGGACGCTCCACGCTGCCGGGCTCCCGCTCGCCGTCGCCTCGTCCTCGAACCGCGAGCTGATCGACGCGGTGCTCGAGGCGGCAGGGATCGCCTCCTGCTTCGCCGCGACCGTCTCGTCGGAGGAGGTCGCGCGCGGCAAGCCCTCGCCGGACGTCTACCTCGAGGCTGCGCGCCGGCTCGGCGTCGACCCTGCCGCCTGCGTGGCGGTCGAGGACTCCGCGAACGGGATCAGGGCCGCCGCAGCCGCAGGGATGCGCGTGATCGCCTACCCGAACGCCCGCTTCCCTCCGGCGCCGGACGCGCTCGCGCTCTCGTCGACGGCTGGTGCTCGACGCTGGGCCGCTGCGCGACCCGCCGGCGCGTCGGCCTGTAGCCGGCCGGCGATCGGGGACGGGCTCGCTCGGCGACTCCTCGATCTGGCGGCCGTGCATGCGGCTGAGCTCGCGACGATCAGGCGTCGCCGCGGCCGAGGAGGACGCAGGCGTTGTGACCGCCGAGGCCCATCGCGTTCGAGAGCGTCACGTCGAGCTCGACCCTGCGGGCCTCGTTCGGGACGTAGTCGAGGTCGCACTCGGGATCGGGCGTGCGGTAGTTGATCGTCGGCGGCAGGATCCCGTGCTTGAGGGCAAGGGCGCACATCATCGCCTCGATCGCCCCGGCGGCACCGAAGCAGTGACCGGTGACCGACTTCGTCGAGGACACCGCGAGCTCGTACGCGTGGTCACCGAAGACGCGCCGGAGAGCACGGGTCTCGGCGAGGTCACCGAGGGGCGTCGAGGTGCCGTGCGCGTTCACGTACCCGACCCGCTCCGGCGCGATCCCCGCCCGGTCGAGCGCGGCCGTGATCATCCCCGCGACGCCGATCGCCTCGGGCTCCGGCTGGGCCAGGTGGTGCGCGTCGTTCGAGGCGCCGTAGCCGAGGACCTCGGCGTAGATCGTGGCGCCGCGCGCGCGAGCGGCATCGAGGTCCTCGAGGACGAGGATGCACGCGCCCTCCCCCATCACGAAGCCGGCACGCGTCGCGTCGAAGGGCCGGGAGGAGAGCGTCGGATCGACCTCCTCGGCGACCAGCCCCCGCATCGCGCAGAAGCCTGCGAGGATCAGCGGGATGATCGCGGCCTCGGTGCCGCCCGCGAGGACGACGTCCGCCTGGCCGCGCCTGATCATCTCGGCTCCCTCGCCGATCGCAGTGGAGCCGGTCGCGCACGCGGACACAGGCGCGAAGTTCGGCCCGCGGATGCCGAGTGCGATCGCGATCTGCCCGCTCGCCGTGTCGACGAGCACGGACGGGATGAAGAAGGGCGAGACGCGGTCCCGCCGCGCTCGACGAGGGCCGCGTGCTGCTCGACGATCGTCGCGATCCCGCCGATCGCGGAGCCGACGAGGATGCCGGTGCGCGTCGTGTCGGACGTCTCGAGCCCCGCATCGGTCCATGCCTCCTTCGCCGCGGCGACGGCCATCAGGACGTTGCGGTCCATCCGCCGCACCTCCTTGACCGGCCCGACCGTCTCCGGGTCGAAGCCCTTCACCTCGGCGGCGATGCGCACCGGGTAGTCGCTCGCGTCGAAGGCCTCGATCCAGCCGATCCCACTGCGGCCCGCGACGGCGGCGTCCCAGGTGGACGGTGCATCGAGGCCGAGCGGCGTGACCGCCCCGAGACCGGTGATCGCAACCCTTCGCACGGAGCGGAAAGAGTAGTCATCGCCCCGGGGGCCGTGCCTGCGGTAACGATCCGCGACGCGTCCATCCGGACGACGCGCGCCGCCAGGCCCGGGCTCGCAGGACGTGTACCGTCCCGCCGATGGCACGACCGCGGAGAGCCCGCAGCGGAGAGCCCGTCGAGCGGCCGGACGGCCTCGACGCGCTCGTCCCGTTCCCTCCGATGGAGGCCGAGCTCGTGCGCGAGCTGCCCACGGACGACGGGTGGCAGTTCGAGCCGAAGTGGGACGGCTTCCGGGGACTCCTCGAGAACACCGCGGGCGAGCTGCGGCTCTGGTCGCGCAACGGGAGGCCGCTGCTGCGCTACTTCCCCGAGCTGCGACCGCTCGCCGAGCTGTTGCCGCCCCGCTCGTGCCTCGACGGGGAGATCGTGATCGCCCGCGACGGGGTGCTCGACTTCGACGCGATGCAGATGCGCCTTCACCCGGCCGAGAGCAGGATCAACCGACTCGCGGGAGAGATCCCGGCGTCGTTCGTCGCGTTCGACCTCGCTGCGTGGAGCGGCGAGCCCCTCACTGCGCGGCCGCTGCGCGAGCGACGCGAGGCGCTCGAGCGGGACGCGGCAGCGTTCGCTCTCTCCCCCGCGACCACCGATCGGGACGAGGCGCTCGCGTGGCTCGACGCGTTCGAGGCGATCGGGCTCGACGGCGTGATCGGCAAGCGGCTCGACCTCCCGTACCTGCCCGGGTCGCGCGAGGCGGTGGTCAAGGTGAAGCCCGAGCGCACGGCGGACTGCATCGTGGTGGGCGTCCGCTGGAAGAGCCGACCCGACAGGATCGCCACGCTGCTCCTCGGGCTGATCGCGGACGACGGGACGATCGACTACGTCGGATCGGCCGCCGTCGCGCCGGCACGACACGACGAGATCGCCGCACTCGTCCGGCCGCTGCTCGAGGACGCGCCCGAGCGGCGCTTCTCCGAGCCGAACCGCTGGGGCGGTGGCGAGCTCGAGGAGTCGCCCGTCCGGCCCGAGCTCGTGGTGGAGGTGCGCTACGACAAGGTGCAGGGATCGCGGTTCCGCCACGGGACGAAGCTCGTGCGGTTCCGGCCGGACAAGGATCCGGGGCAGTGCACGTGGCGCGAGCTGCGGCCGCCACGGGACGCGTCCGCGCCGAGCGTCGAGTCGCTCCTCGGCCGCTGACCGCGTCGAGCGCGAGGGGCGAGGCTGAAGCCACGCCCCGGGGCCTGCGTCACACCGGGCCGAGCCGAGGGCTCCGCACGCGGGCACACCATGCCCGCGCAGGGCGAGCTCAGACGAGGGGCGGGACGGTCGGGACGAGACGCCTGCGCGGCTTGGGCGTCACTCCTCGCTCCGGCTGAGACGATCCGCTCTATCGCGGACTGGCACGCGCCGGGACACACAGGGGTCGGGCTCGCTCGCGCGATCCAGACCTCACGATGTGCGACCGATGGGCCGGCAGCCCGCGAGGACGCGTACCCCAGGACGTGCAGCCACCGGGAACCAAGGGGCTCGCTCCGCGACCCCAGACCCGGCGCAGCGCGCCCGATAGCCCCGGCCCGCCCGCGACGACTCGCACCCCAGGACGTGCAGCCACCCGGATGCGCAGGGGTCTGGGTCGCGGGAGCGAGCCCTGACCCCGCCCGCTCAGCCCGAGAGCTCGCGACCGGCCTGCGACGAGGCCACGATGCGCTCGAGCAGCCGGATCACCTCGACGGCCTCCTCGGGCTTGACGACGAGCTCCTCCTCACCGCGCACGGCGGCGACGAACTGCTGGATCCCGGCGTGCCAGTGGTCGCCTCCGGGGAGAGCGGGAACGGTCTCGATGATCGCGCCGTCCGCGCCGCGGCCGTAGAGACGAAGGGGTCGTTTGAGACCGTAGAGAGCCGGCGAGCGATCGGCTCCGCCGTCCGTTCCGTGCAGCGTCACTCGCTCGTCGTCTGGCCCGAAGGACGCCCACGCCACGTGCAGCCGGAGCGTCGCTCCCCCTTCGAGGGCCAGCGTCGCGAGCGCCGTGTCGTCGACGTCGAACGTCCCCCGCTTGCGCGGGTCGTCTCCCCAGCTACCGAAGCCGATGCGCCGCGGGCCGAGCCGGGCCGAGACGGAGCCCCGCACGCGCTCGACCTTCGGGAAGCCGATGAGCGAGAGGCCGAGGTCGAGCATGTGCACGCCGATGTCGAACAGCGCACCCGCGCCCGCAAGCTCCGAGCGCGTGAACCAGCTGCCGTAGCCGGGGATCCCGTTCTGGCGGGCCCAGCGGACGTCGGTGAGGTAGACGTCACCGAGCGACCCTGCGAGCACCGCCTCGCGCATCGCGCCGCGCGGCGGGGTCGAACCGCATGTGCTGGTTGACCCCGAGCACGAGCCCGCGCTTGCGGGCCTCCGCGACCATCTTGCGGGCGTCTGCGCTCGTCGTCGCGATCGGCTTCTCGCAGAGGACGTGACGGCCGGAGCGGAGCGCGTCGATCGTCGCCGGCGCGTGGAACACGTTGGGCGCACCGATCGTGACGAGGTCGATCCCGTCGAGCGCGAGCAGCTCCTGGTGGAGGCGAGCGCGTTGGGGATGCCGAACGACTCCGCAAGCTCGCGCGCGCGGGCGCGATTGGGATCGCACACCGCGACGACCTCCACGCCGGCCTTCCGCAGCGCCGGGATGTGCCCTTCGCGGACGATGCCGCCTGCGCCGATCACACCGGCTCTCAGCCCTGTTCTCGCCATCGATCCGAACCTACCGGACGTGCGAGAGCGCTGTCTCGACAACCGCCCGACGTCGCTCCCTCTACGATCGTCGGGCGATGCCCGACCGCGTCCTCGTGATCACGGAGCTCCTCGGCCCGCCCGTGGAGCTCCTCGAAGCGTCCGATCGGATCGCGGCCGAGGTCGGCGAGCGCGACGGACTGCTTCTGCGGCTGCGGGGCACCACCACGGACGGGGTCGTGGTGATCAACCTGTGGGACTCCGAGGAGGCCAGGGCAGCCGCGACCGCCGACCACGCGCACGCCGCAGCCAGGGAGCGAAGCGGAATCGGCGAGATCGAGCAGGGTGGGCGGACGACCGTCGTCCACGACGTGCGGGTCGACGACGTGTCGCCCGGCGCCTGACACGGCGTCGAGGTCGCGTCAGCGCGACAGCTCTCCGATCGGGTCACGGAGGACACGGCGGATCGACTCAGCGTCCCGTCCGACGAAGGCGTCACTCCGATTCGCGCTGCGCGCCCTCGCCGTCGGGCTTGCGCGCCCGCGACGGCTGCACGCGCGGCGGCTCGCCGGGCATCTTCGGGAAGTTCGGTGGGTACGGGGCCTCGCCGAGGCCGTCGGCCTCGTCCCGCTCGACCCAGGCGAGCAGGCGCTCGAGGTCGCACACGGTGTCGTCGATCCCGGCCTGGACGTCGCCGAGCTCTGCGAACCGGGCGGCCATCGTCGCGATCGTCAGCTCCTCCGGTGACGACGTCGTCGAGCTCGTCCCAGCGGAACGGCGCCGAAACGGGCGCATGCGGCAGCGGGTCGCACCGAGTACGCCGACGCGATCGTGCGATCGCGGGCGTTCTGGTTGTAGTCGATGAAGACCTTCTCGACCGCGCTCCTCCTTCCACCACGCGGTCGTCACGAGGTCGGGTGCGCGCCGCTCGACCTCGCGCGCGAAGGCGAGCGCCGCGCGACGGACGACGGGGAACGGCCAGCGCGGCTCGATCCGCACGGCGACGTGGATGCCGCGGTTGCCGGACGTCTTCGGCCAGCCGACGTAGCCGAGGTCGTCGAGAACCTCGCGCACGAGGCCCGCGACCTGACGGCCGTCGTCGAACGTCGTGCCGGGCTGCGGGTCGACGTCGATCCGCAGCTCGTCGGGGTGCTCGACGTCGGGCCGCCGGGACGGCCACGGGTGGAAGTCGATCACCGCCAGGTTCGCTCCCCAGATCACCTGCGCGAGCTCGGTCACGCAGAGCTCGTCGGCATGCCGGCCCGACGGGAAGGTGACCCGCACGGCCTCGACCCACTCGGGGCGCTTCTCGGGCACGCGCTTCTGGTAGATCTCCTCGCCCTCGATCCCGTCCGGGAAGCGGCGCAGCTGCGTGGGGCGCTCGCGCAGCGCCCGCACGATCCCCTCCCCCACCGCCAGGTAGTGATCGACGAGCCCGCGCTTCGTGATCCCGGCCGCGGGGAACAGCACCTTGTCGGGGTTCGTGACCTTGACGAGGCGCTCGCCGACCTCGAGCTCGATGAAGGGTGACGGCACAGCCGCAGGTTAGAGGCTCGGGTGCGCTGCGGGAGCAAGCCGTGTAGCAGCGCACCGGGGAGCGCGGCCGACGGGACGAAGGTCGCGACGACTGCCTCTGGCGCCCGCCTCGAGGGCTGCGGGCGCGCAGGTGCGGGCCACAGGACCAGACGTCCCGCGAGGGCGCGGCGGCCCCGCTACCCGACGCGGTGCAGGATCGGCACGATCTCGGTGCAGTCCTGCGCGTCCGGGCGCCGTATCCTTCCCATCCCCGTGGGCGGGCGGGGGCTGGGGATGGGTCGGCGCACACGGGCCGGGGACGGGTCGCGCAGGGGCCGGGGCGGGTCGAAGGCGCATGGCGCGCGCACCCCGCGAGCCGGTCGAAAGACTCCGCTATCGAAAGTGAAGTAACGAGTGGAGGTGTGGTAGCCTCGCGGCTCCGGACTCCCTGATCCCAGGAGACATCGAACTCATGCGCAAAGCACTGCTCACCACCCTCGCGGTCGTCGGGGCGGTGGCTCTCGCCCTGGTCGCCACCGCCACCGCATCGCGCTCGTCGGCGTCGGCCATTCCCGGCTGCGCCGTCGGCTCGCTCAACCTGCTCGACGACGGCGTCCTCACGGTCGGCGCCGACAACCCGGCCTACCCGCCCTGGTTCGGCGGCGCCGAGAAGAAGCCGTGGAAGGTCTCGAACCCGTACTCCGGCAAGGGCTACGAGTCGGCCGTCACCTACGCGATCGCCCAGCAGCTCGGCATCCCGAAGTCGGCCGTGAAGTGGACGTACGTGCCGTTCAACAACTCGTACAAGCCCGGCAAGAAGCCGTTCGACTTCTACATCACGCAGGTCACGATCTCACCCGAGCGGGCGAGGACAGTGGACTTCTCCCGGACGTACTTCATCAACAGCCAGGCGGTCGTCGGCCGCAAGGGCACGCCGATCACCAAGGTGAAGACCGTCGCCGGGCTGAAGAAGTACAAGCTCGGCGCGCAGGTCGGCACGACGAGCTACACGTACATCGTCAGGAACATCAAGCCGTCGAGCACGCCGAGCGTCTACGACGACAACGACAAGGCGATCCAGGCGCTGAAGATCGGGCAGATCGACGGCATCGTCGTCGACCTCTACACCGCGTTCTACGTCGTCGCCGTGCAGCTCGACGACGGCACGATCGTCGGGAAGCTCCCGAACAAGGGAACGCTCGACCGCTTCGGGCTCGTCCTCCAGAAGGGCAACCCCCTGAAGAAGTGCGTCGATCGTGCGATCGGGAACCTCTGGGCCAACGGCACGATCAAGAAGATCGAGAAGCAGTACCTCCAGAACGCCGGCGCGCCGGAGCTGAAGTAGCGGCACCGGCTCGCAGCCGGCGGAAGCGCAGCGGCTCCACCGTCCGCTCCTCGCGCGAGGGGCGGACGGTGGCCGTCGCGACCGTCTCGACGGTCGTCGTCTTCGGCCTGATCGCGTTCCTGATCACCAGGACGCCGGGCTGGGGCGAGTTCAAGGCGTACTTCTTCGACTGGACGATCTACCGCGACTCGTTCGGCGAGATCGCGCGCGCGTTCGTCCGAACGTGAAGCTGTGCCTGGCGGCCGAGGTGTTCATCCTCCCCGCGGCGCTGCTCGTCGCGGTGCTGCGCAGCCTCCCCGGCCCCGTCTTCTTCCCTGCGCGGCTGCTGGCGATCGTCTACACCGACTTCTTCCGCGGCGTGCCCGACGATCCTGATCATCATCATGCTCGGCTTCGGGATGCCCGCGCTCGGCGTGAGCTGGATGCCGCTCTCCCCGTTCTTCTGGGCGGTCGTCTCGCTGGTGCTCGTCTACACCGCGTACGTCTCCGAGGTCTACCGCGCGGGGATCGAGTCGGTGCACCCGAGCCAGGAGGCCGCGGCGCGTTCGCTCGGGCTGAGCCGTGGCCAGGGCCTCCGCTTCGTCGTGCTCCCGCAGGCCGTGCGTCGCGTGATCCCGCCGCTCCTCAACGACTTCATCGGGCTCTCGAAGGACACGGCGCTGGTCGCGTACCTCGGCGTGGTCGAGGCCTTCCGGCAGGCGCAGATCGACAACGCCGCCACGTTCAACTTCACCCCGTACCTCGTCGCTGCGACGTTGTTCCTGCTGCTCACGATCCCGCTCACGCGCTTCACCGACTGGCTCCTCGCGCGCGACCGCAGGCGCCAGCAGGCAGGGAGGCTCGCATGACCGAGGCGCTGCTGATGGAGGGCGTGCACAAGTCGTTCGGGCCGCTCGAGGTGCTGCGCGGCATCGACCTCTCCGTCGCGGAGCACGAGGTCGTGTGCCTGATCGGCGCGTCGGGCTCCGGGAAGTCGACGCTGCTGCGCTGCGCGAACCGGCTCGAGCGGGTCGACGCCGGCCGGATCGTCGTCGCCGGCGCCGAGATCACCGATCCGGGCGTCGACGTGAACGCCGTCCGCCGCCACATCGGGATCGTGTTCCAGAGCTTCAACCTCTTCCCGCACATGACCGTGCTGCGCAACATCACCCTCGGGCCGCGCAAGGCGCTCGGCCGCTCGCGCGCCGAGGCCGAGGCGGACGCCGACGCGCTGCTCGAGCGCTTCGGGCTCGCCGGCAAGCGCGGACGAATACCCGGATCGCCTCTCCGGGGGCCAGCAGCAGCGGGTGGCGATCATCCGGGCGCTCGCGATGCAGCCGCGGCTGCTGCTGCTCGACGAGATCACGAGCGCCCTCGACCCCGAGCTGGTGGCCGAGGTGCTCGACGTGATCCGCGAGCTCGCGGAATCGGGGATGACGATGGTGATCGCGACGCACGAGATGGGCTTCGCGCGCGACGTCGCGCACCGCGTGTGCTTCCTCGAAGCGGGAGCGATCCTCGAGGAGGGCCCGCCCGCGCAGATCTTCGGCGCCCCGCGCGAGCCGCGCACGCAGCAGTTCCTCCAGCGCATCGTCGCCGCCGGCCGGCTCTGACCGCTCACCCCGGCTGCTGAGGCCGCATCGGGTCGCGCGCCGTCGGCTGCAGCGCTCGTCGCCCGGGGACTCAGTCGTGCACGCGGGCGATCAGATCGCCGCGCTCGAGGATCCGCACCTCGATCCCGCCGATGCGCACCTCGTACCCGGCCTCGCGCGGGTAGAGCACCTTCTCCCCCGGCTCGATCCCCGTCACGTCCGCGCCAATCGCGGCGACGATCCCCGTGCGACATGACGCCGCGGACGCGGCCGAGGCAGGGAGGATCAGCCCGGCCCGGGTCTCCGTCTCGTCGGAGACGGGCTGCACGACGATGTGCTCGTCGAGGGGCTCGAGGGTGACGTCGACACGCTGGGGATCCTGCAGCACACCCGAACGATAGAGCCTGCGGCCCACGGTGTGCGAGCCCTCGTTCCGGACGTGCCTCAGCCGCGCGGGGCGGCGGCCCGGGCGGCGGCGAGCGACGGCAGCGGCCGGCTCACCGTCCTGCCCTTGCGATCGAGCCAGAGGTACTGCGGGTGGTACGTCGCACCCACGAGCACGGAGACAGCGCCGGTCGGGTCGAGCCGGAGCGGGACGCCCGATCCGGCGTAGAGCTCACGCTGGAAGCTCCGCGCCTGGGCGACGTCGGCCCAGGGCGATGCGAGCAGGACGACCCGCTGTCCGTTCCGTGCTGCCTGCCGCGCGAACCGCGCGACCGAGGGCGCCTCGCCCCGGCACGCCGTTCAGAGCGGATGGAACGCGACGACGAGCGTCGGCTTCCCGCGCACGGACGCGACGAACGAGCGGTACGCGGCCTTTCCGGCCGCCGTGCGCTCCGCGCCAGGCGTCGGCTGGGCACCCGCGGAGCCGGGCGTCAGGGCGACCGCCAGAGCGGCGACGGCTACGAGCAGTGCGGCGAGGGTGGCCCTGCGCAGCGCGGGGACGGGCGATGGACTCGGGTTGTCTGTCCATGTTCTGTAGAAGACTAGCGAGAGCGTCGACGCCTCCGCAGCGCGGGCCCGACGAGCGGACGGGTACAGGTCACGACGAGGCGTCCGATATCCTCTGCACGCACCGCACGACCCCCCGGAGAAGTGGCCGAGTGGCTGAAGGCGGCGCCCTGCTAAGGCGTTAGGTGGGTGAATGCCTGCCTCGAGGGTTCGAATCCCTCCTTCTCCGCTCCGACGGCGTACCCGTGCAGGGTGCGCCGTCCGCGTTCAGCCCGCAGGAAGCTCGACCGTCTCCTGCGGGACGAGCTCGACCACCACGTCGACGTCGCCGTGGCCGGCGGCGTCGAGCGCAGCGCGCAGATCCTGAGGATCGGGTGCGGGAAGCGGCCCGTACGCGCGGACGCGGACTCCGGCACGGTCTGTCTCGACGCTCGCGAGGCGCCAGCCGGCCGGTTCGGCCCACTGTCCGGCGACATCCTCGACGGCCCGCTGGCCGAGCGTCTCGGCGACGATCCGCCCGCTCGACGCGGTGAGCGGGATCGCGATCACGACGAGGAAGGCGACGACGAGCAGGAGCGCCCGGTTCCGGTCTGCGCCGCTCGCGTCGTCCGCGACGGCCGCCGCGGAGCGGACGTGGTAGAGCGCCATCACGATCAGCCCCGTGAAGAGGATCGCGGCGACGTTCGTCAGAAAGAGCAGGGCCGCCCCGGTTGCCTGGCCGGTCGCGCCCGACTCGAGCGTCAGCCCGACCACGGCGAGCGGCGGGACGAGCGAGATCGCGATCGCGACGCCCGGCAGGGTGTCCGACACGTCGGCCCGGACGAGCGCGAACGCGCCGACCGCCCCGGTCGCGAGCGCGGCGATCAGGTCGATCAGGTGTGGATGCACGCGAGCAGCGACCTGGGAGTTGGTCTCGGCGGCGACCTCGACCGGGACGAACAGGCCCATCACCCAGCCGATCGCGACGACGGCGAGCGCGCCGAGCACGACGAGCGCGAGCGAGCGCACGATGTTCGCCCGGTCGCCGAGCACGACGGCGAGCACCGTGCCGAGGATCGGGGTCATGAGCGGCGCGACGATCATCGCCCCGATCACCGTGGCCGTCGAGTCGCCGATCACCCCGGCCGTGGCGATCACCGCGGCGAGCACCAGCAGTACCCAGAACCGGCTCAGCTTCCGCGCGGCGTTCGGCCCCGAGAAGAGGAGCCCGTCGCGCATGCGCGCCAGGTCGTGGGCGTCGATCGAGGGCATGGTTCCAGCCGCGAGGGCAAGGTGGATGTTCGAGACCGCGTCGGATGGCGTCGTGGTTCGCCCTGGTGGACGCCCGGGGCGACGGCTACCCTTTCTCGTCCCCGGAGGGGTGCCGGAGCGGTCGAACGGGGCGGTCTCGAAAACCGTTAAGGGTGCAAGCTCTTCGAGAGTTCGAATCTCTCCCCCTCCGTCAAGCTGAGAGGCCGAGGCCCCCACGTGCAGGGGGGTTCGGTCTCTCGGCACTGCGCATCGGCCGGGACGCACCGCGCGTGGACGAACGGGGAGCATCTGCGTGACGCGGTTCGATGCCGTGGGTGACCGTACGGCGAAGTCGCGGGGAGCGGCTGCAGCTGGTCAGAGCCCGTACAGGATCTCACCGGCGCAACCGGCGGAGGGGCCGGGATGGGCTCAGCCGGGGCGCGGCTTAGCATGGATTGCTTGACCGAGGAGCGCCACCCCGACAGCCGAGGACAAGCGACGGGTTCCGCCGCTGCGCGCCCACCGGTGCAACAGGTCGACGACTGGCTCGGAGAGATCTCCGACGACGACTGGAACGAGAGCGCGGGAGAGCGACCCGCCGGACGACCTCGGGGCGACCAGGACGCCCTCGAGGTGCCCTACGGTGACGACTCATCCAGCCCATGGGCGGACGATCGGTCTCGGCCGAGCAGCTCGACGGACGCCGGGGCTGCGCGCAGCGTCGCGCTCCGCCGGCGACGTCTCGCCGCCGTGCTCGTTGTCGCGTCGGCGCTCGTGATCGTGACCGGGATCGCCGTGGTCATCCTCCGCGGAGGCGATAGCGCGCCGACAACATCCGCCGCGGAACCCCTCACTCCGTCACCCGAACAGACCGAGGCCGACACATCTCCGACACCGACGACGCCAACTCCCGCGGAAACGCCGGAGACACCAGCCGCCACGGGCGCGTCGGCGCCGCCGACCACCCCCACGGCCACGGACGTCGCATTCACACTGCCCGCGGGGACGAAGCTGCGGCGGGGCGACGAGGCGGATCCGGCCGTGGTCACCGCGCTCCAGCAGGCGTTGCAGGCAGCCGGATACGACCCCGGCCCGATCGACGGCACCTACGGTCGCAAGACCGTCCAGGCCGTGACGGCGTTTCAGCAGGCGACCGGCCTGACGGCGGACGGCGTCGTCGGAACAGCCACCGCAGCCGCGCTGAAGAACGTTCGGCGCGGCGCGCAGGAGACGTCGTCGTTCGCTCTTCCCGCGGGAACGAAGCTGCGGCGTGGCGAGGAGGCGGATCCGGCCGTGGTCACCGCGCTCCAGCAGGCGTTGCAGGCAG
This sequence comes from uncultured Actinomycetes bacterium, assembly GCA_963849125.1. Classification (GTDB taxonomy): domain Bacteria; phylum Actinomycetota; class Thermoleophilia; order Gaiellales; family Gaiellaceae; genus Gaiella. The sequence continues at coordinate 97,964 of CAWKGI010000027.1, forward strand.
CCGGATACGACCCCGGCCCGATCGACGGGACCTACGGTCGCAAGACGGTTCAGGCCGTGACGGCGTTTCAGCAGGCGACCGGCCTGACGGCGGACGGCGTCGTCGGAACAGCCACCGCGAGCGCGCTGAACGACGCCGCCTCGACCGGCTGACACGCTCGTCCCTCCCTGGCGACTGCGACCGGGATCGCCGCGAGCGCTGCCTTCACCGTGAACGACACTGGCGCCCACTCCGTCCACCTGCAGACACGACGGCTCGCCAGGAGCGACCTGCCCAGCGGGCCCCTCCGGTTCCTCCCCGTTCGCGATCCACCCGGTACGTCCGCCGGTTCGTCGAGGACATCACGGCGACGGACGCCGAAGGCGCCGCGGCCTCGGGCCGGCTGACGGCCAACTTCCCCGCCGAGGGCTGACCACCCTCGTCCCCGGCTCGGCGCGAAGCCGGCCCCTACGCGGCTGGCGTGCGCCGACGGGACGAGCACGGAGACGACCGCGCCGTCCCCGCTACCCTGGCGCCGTGAGCGACGAGATCCATGTCCACCGCGCCGCCGACTGGTTCGAGAGCCCGTTTCAGCCGATCGAGCGCGCCGAGTGGGAGGCGTACGTCAACGCGCACACCGATCTCGTCCCCTGGCCCGACGGCACGATCCGGTGGACCGACCATCCGGCAGGCACCTCGGTGCCGCTCGTGTGGGACGACGGTCGGATCGTGGCCGACAACCTCGACGTACCCACCCGGATCCGTCTGGCCAGGATCGCGGTCGCCTTCCAGGGCGTGCTGCAGGGGGACGACTGCGAGGTCTACGGGGCCGACGGCGAGCCGCTCGTCGAGGACGATCCGGCCCTGACGGAGCAGGCCGAGTCCGATGCCCGGGACGCGGATCTCGACCGGATCTGGGATCCCGATCGGCCGACCTCGCGCGGGGATTTCCTGCGCGGTCTGCTCCGGCGCGAGTAACCGCGCTTCCTAGGACACGAGCTCGAGCCCGGGCCGGTCGTCGTCGGGCGACACGCCGAGCGTGTCGGGCTCGGGTCCACCCCACACCGCCCACGGCCGCTCGACGGTCTTCCGGACGATGTCGGCCATGGTCGCCGCCTGCGCACCGTCGACGAGCCGGTGGTCGAGCGTCACGCCGATGCGCAACACGCGCCGCGGGACGATCTCTCCTTCGACGACACGCGGCTGCCAGGTCACCTCGCCGACGACGACCGTCCCGGCGTTGCGCGCATACGGGAGCGCGGGCGCGAGCGCGGTGTCGAGGCCGAGCATCCCGACCGAGGAGATGAGGACCGAGCCGAACGGGTCGCGGCCGAGCCCGAGCGGGCGCAGCTGGCGCCCGAACCCGGAGGCCCACATGCCTCCTGCCCACAGGAAGGCCCGGCGGATCCCGATCGGCGCCTTCGACGCGACGAACGTCGCACGGCCGAGCTCGGTGTCGTCGCCGCGACGGTCCTCCCTGGCCCGCCGCGTGAGCTGCTCGGCGAGCTGGACGGGATCGAGTCGGTCGGCGTCACGGATACAGGTCGACGTGAGGTCGCGGCCGTCCAGATCGACGATGTAGCCGACGTCCACGGTCGGCCGGATTCGGATCCGCCCCCCGACGATCGCACCCCGGGCGTCGGGAAACGCGACGAGGCACTGCGCGATCGCGCAGCCGACGACGTGCGTCGGGGTGACACCCGGCCGGGCCTGCCACCACGTCTCCGCGGCCGTGACGTCGAGGTCGAGGAAGCCGTGGATCAGCCCTGCGGTCGGGGCACGCCAGGTGGCGCTCGCGACGCGGCGGCGGCGGGCGGTGCGCTCCTCGCCGGGACGAGTCGCGTGCGCGTGGAGAGCGGGCTCGTCCATCGGGGAAGTGTGCCGATTCTCGGTCGTCTCTGGTCGAGAAGATCGCGAGCGCCGCTCGAGGGAGCGTCTCCACTGGGATATCCGGAACGTCCGGCGCGAGATCCTGGAACGGCGCCTCTCCGGGTCGTGGGGGTCAGGGCTCGCTTCGCGACCCCAGACCCCGGTCGTCCCCGCCCCACCGGTACTGCTGACTCCCCAAGCATCGGTGCTCGAGACTCGGCACGCGCGTCGCCGCCTCCCGGGCCGGAGGCCGGCTCTGCCGGCCGGGAGTCCGGAATCGATCCGCCCGGTCGCTGCGCGCAGGAAGGGGGCTGGCGGGGGAAACCCCAGGTTTCCCCCGCCTAGCGGAGAGGGCGGGATTTGAACCCGCGAAGCACCTTTCAGCACTTACGCGATTTCCAGTCGCGCTCCTTCGGCCGCTCGGACACCTCTCCAGGCGCCGACAGGGTAGCCGGGATGCGCGGGCTACTGCCCGGCGACCGAGGAGACGTAGGCCGCCACGTCGGCGATCTGCTGCTCGGAGAGCTGGTCGCCGAACGGCGGCATCACGCCCTTGCCGTTCGTGACGCGGTCGACGACGAGCTCGGCCGGGGGCTTCGCCTCGTCGAGGTTCGGCCCGACAGCGCCAGTGGCGCCCGCGTCGGCGAGGGTGTGGCAGCTTCCGCACCCGGCGCTCGCGAACACCGCCTTGCCCGCGGTCGGGTCACCGGCGGCCGCCGCCGGCGTCGTCTCCGTGGCACCCGTCTCGGCGGGCACCGTCTCCGGGAAGCGTCTCCGGCTGCTCTGTCGCCGTCTCCTCTTCGACCTCCTGCGTCCCCGTCACCCACAGGATCGCGCCCATCTGGGCCACGAGGAGCACGGCGGAGACGACCACGAAGGCGTCGAGCCGCTTCGGGAACCCGGGCCGCTTCTTCGGGACGACCATCGCCGTGTAGAGCGACCACAGGATGAACGTGCCTGCGACGACGAGCAGGACGGTCTTGCCGAGGGTCGTGATCGAGGCGACCAGCACGGCCGGGAACCTACCACGGCGTCGCGGACGACAGCCGACGGAACCAGACCTGGCGCGTCCGTTGCACCGCGGGCAGATCACGCTGCTGGCGGTCGGCCGCGACACGTAGGCTGCACCCTCGTGGATCCCGAACTGCGGCTCGAGCGATACGCCCGCCTGGCCGTCGAGGTCGGCGTGAACCTGCAGCCCGGCCAGGTCCTCCGGATCTCGGCTGCGCCGGAGCACCTCGACTTCGTCAGGGCGATCGCGCGGGCGGCCTACGAGAACGGCGCCTCGTACGTGGACACGACGTACCGGGACAACCACGTGCGCCGGGCCAGGATCCTCCACGCTGCGGAGGAGACGCTCGAGTGGTCACCGCCGTGGTCGCTGGCCCTCATCGACCACATGGTCGAGAACGGCGGCGCGATCGTGTTCGTCACCGGCGACTCCGAGCCCGAGCTGCTCGCCGATCTCGACCAGCGGCGGGTCGCAAAGACACGCCCCGCGAGGCGGCCCGGAGGATGCTCGACGCCGAGAACCGTCGGCTCGTGCAATGGACGATCATCGGCTACCCGAACGCGGGCTGGGCGACGGCGGTGTTCGGAGAGCCCGACGTCGAGCGGCTCTGGGACGCCGTGGCGACCGCCACCCGCCTCGACGAGGACGACCCGGTCGCGGCCTGGAACGAGCACCTCGAGCAGCTCGGCCGCCGCGCAGCCGCGCTCGGCGGACAAGGCTTCGACGCGATCCGCTTCCGCGGGCCCGGCACAGACCTCGAGATCGGGTTGATCCCCGGCCACCGCTGGGCGGCGGGCTCCGACACGACCGTCTCCGGCATCACCCACGTCCCGAACATGCCGACGGAGGAGGTGTTCACGACGCCCGACCGGCGCCGCACGCGCGGCACGGCCCGCTCGACGATGCCGCTCGCACTCGGAGGCACGGTCGTCCGCGGTCTCGAGCTCGACTTCGAGGACGGCGAGATCGTCGACGTCCGCGCGACGAGCGGGGTCGAGGCGGTGCAGGCCCAGCTGGAGACCGATCCGGGCGCCCGACGCCTCGGCGAGGTCGCGCTCGTCGACGGCGAGTCACGCGTCCGCCGCACGGGGCTGACCTTCCAGAACACGCTGTTCGACGAGAACGCTGCCTGCCACATCGCCTACGGCGAAGGGATCCGCGACCCCCTCCCGCGCGGGGGCGACCTCTCGGAGGAGGAGCTCGAGGAGCTCGGCTACAACAACTCGACGGTGCACACCGACCTCATGATCGGCGGCCCCGACGTTGACGTCTTCGGGGTCACGCCGGACGGCATCGAGGTGCCGCTCATCCGCGACGACCGGTGGATGCTCGACTGATCCTCAGCCGAGGAGCGCGCTGAGCACGGGGCTCGGAGGCGACGGCTCGTCGGGTCTCGCCCGGGTGCGGCGGAGCTCGCCGTCCACGATCTCGTAGCAGCCGATCGACCGCAGCGGGGGTGAGTAGACGTGGACCGTCACCGCCCCGCGGTGGTGGTCGACCCGATGGATCGTGTCTCCGGCGAACGAGAACACCTCGCCGCACGTGACCTCCCGGGCACGGCGTGTCCCGCCGATGGGGAGTCCCTCCGTCGTCGCCGATCCTTCGACGATGTAGACGCCGCCGGCCGAGCCGTCGTGGTCGTGGAAGCCCGAGTCGCGCGGCTGCCACCACGTGTTGAGCCAGGCCTCCGAGTGCGCCGTCCGCCAGAGCCGCTGCGCGCTGACCCGGCCCCGACCGGTCGAGCGCGCCCAGATCGACCTCTGCGGCGGCGCGCCTCGCGATCTCCGCGCACTCGTCCGCGAGTCGAGGGCTCGCTCCGGGTGACCGATGGTGGTGGGATCCACAAACGCCACGTGAGCATCGTGCCATGGCCGAGGACACGAGGGAGCTTCGTGGGCCTGACGGTCACGCGGCACCGACGGACGAGCGTCGACTCGACTCCGGCGCGTGCGCTAGCCTTGCGTTCCCTCCCGGGCGCATAGCTCAGCGGGAGAGCGCTCGCTTCACACGCGAGAGGTCCCTGGTTCGATCCCAGGTGCGCCCATCATCATCGTCGTCGCGGGCGTCGGCTTCGCGCGTGGCGACGTCTCGAACGCGAGCGCCGCAACGACGGGCGAGTGCTGGTCTCACCCGATCGTGCACAGGGCCGAAGTCGCGATAGCCTCATCCCGATGGCACGGGACTTCCCCTCGAAGCGCGACGGCTGGCTCGTCGCGGTCATCTGGCTCGCGGGCGCGCTGCTCGTCGGGACGGCGTGGCTCCCGCTCGGTGCCGACGACCTCGGCTGGTCACAGCTCCTCCTCGTCCTCCTGCAGCTCGGCGCCGCCGCCTTCATGTTCTGGGTGCTCTACGGGACGGGCTATCGCATCGAGGAACGCGACCTGAGCGTCCGCGGCGGGCCGTTTCGCTGGCGGATCCCGCTCGACGCGATCGTCTCGGTCACCCCGACGCGGAATCCGCTCTCGAGCCCCGCCTGCTCGCTCGACCGGCTGCGCGTCGTGCACCGCGCCACGGCGTGGCGAGCGCGGGCTGATGATCTCACCCGCCGACAAGGCCGGGTTCCTCGACGCTCTCGCGCCGCGCTGCCCGCAGCTCGTGCGCACCACTGACGGTCTCGCGCAGCGCGGCTAGGAGTTCGCCTTTCTCGAGGGCGTCATCGTGCGGGAGCTGTTGAGGGCGACAGCCGCACGAACGAGCGCCTTGAAGGCTGACGCGTCGACGTGCTCCCCTTCATGGATGTCGATCGCGCGGCGCACGTTTCCCTCGAGGCTCGAGTTGAAGAGACGGCCCGGATCCTCCAGCGACGCACCCTTCGCGAACGTGAGCTTCACGACCTTCTTGTAGGTCTCCCCGGTGCAGATGATCCCGTCGTGCGACCAGACCGGAGTGCCTCTCCACTTCCACTCCTCGACGACGTCCGGGTCTTCTTCCTTGATGAGCGCACGCATTCTGCCGAGCGTCTCGCCACGCCAGTCCCCGAGCTCGGCGATCCGGCTCGAGATGAGCTCCGATGCCGACTGCTCCTGCCCCACTCCCGACTCGTTCATCCCCTCCTCCTCCTCGATGTCGCTGACATGGCCTCGGGTCCGACCTCAGGCCCGGTCGGGTCGGCCCGATCGCTCTCGATCTCGCCCAGCGCCACTGATCGTATGCAGCGAGCCGCGAGGAAGTCTCACGGGGCACGGTGCCGCAACTCAGGATCTCCGACCCGCTCTCGCCTCGAGCGTGTAGAACTCCCTCACCGACGAGCCGAAGCGCGAGCCGATCGGTGCGCCTCGGCGCATGAACGGCGATGGAAGGGAGCCTGGTGAGCGCAGGCGCATCGAGCCCCGAACCACTCCCCGCGCAGAGCGCGCGCGCGGCCGCGGTGCCCATCGTCGCCGCGCTCGTGCCGTGCGCGTTGCTGGCCGGAACGGCAGCGCTGATGGCATGGAGCTCGCTCGCGCTCCTCGGAGACGGCGCCTACTTCCTCGTGCGGATCATCGGGACAGAGGACTTCTTCAACGGCGGGTTCGAGCGACGGGCGCTCGCGAACGTCCTCCGGCAAGGCCCTGTCGTCGCCACTGTTCGCGCGGGAGTGACCGACACGCACACCCTGGCGGTCGTGCTCGGCGTCGGTCAGATCGTCCTCCCCGCGGCGGCCTGGTGCGCGTCCATCGTGCTGTCGAGGCCCACCAGGCTCGTGTTCGCCGCGGTCACGATGGCGGCCGGCGTCTGCGCCGGCTCCACCTGGCTCTTCAACGTGAGCGAGAGCGTCCTCTTCGTGCCGCTCACGTCGCTCGTGGCTGTGCTCCTCTGGGAGCCACGCGCCTGGGGGTGGTGGCGCGGGGCTCTCGCCTGCGCCGTCTCGTTGATCTTGGTGGCGACGTACCAGGGCGCCGCGCTCACCGCACCGCTTTTGGCCTGCTGGGCCGCATGGCGCGCTGTCCGAGCGCGCTCCCTCGGCGAGCAAGCCGCGTGCGCGATCGTCGCGCTGCTCGCGGTGGTAGCGGCGGCGGCCGCGGCGACCGATCCCGAGGCGGCACGCCGACCAAACGGGGCGGGAATCCTCGCCAGCGCCCTCCTGCTGAAGCCGTGGCCGCAGTACGTCGCCATCGCCGGCGCCGTCGCCCTGGTCGCCGCGATCGCCGCCCCGAGGCGATCTGCGACCCGCACGGTCCTTCTCGTCCTCGGCCTCCTCGGCTGGACGGTCGCGACCCTCGGGCTGCTGCGGCTGACCGACGTCGACGCCCTCGCTGCGCGCGGCGGTGGTCTGCTCACCGCCCTCCTCCTGACGGGGTTCCTGTTCGCGCTGTGGATCCGTGGTCGGAACTCGGCCACATCGGGCCAGGGCGTCGCCGAGGGATCGAGCAGCGCCCCGCGATGGACGATCGCGCTCCCGGTCGCCTTCTGCTCCGTTCTCGTCGCGGCGACATGGCCGAGCGTGATCGACTGGTCGCGCAGCCTCGACGCGTTCCGGAGCGAGGTGCGTGCGACGCGTGGCGTCGTCGCGCTCGCCGACAGGCTTCCTCCCGACCGCCGCGCGGTCGTCTGGGGCTGGACGGCCAGCTCGCTCTCGCTGATCGTCAGAGACGATCCCGCGAACGGCGTGCTCGTGGACGGGAACCCCAGCTACATCCCGTTCCCACCCGAACAGGCACGGGAGCAGATCCCCGACAGGTTCACCTGGCGGCGGTAGCCGGGCGGGCCGATCTCACCGCCTGTACCGGCTACACCCGTTGGAGGTGCGTCTCCTTGAACCCGCCCGGGTACTTCAGGCCGTAGCCCACCGCCCGGTCGACACCGATGTGGACGAGCCAGATCAGCGCGAGCTCGACGGCCAGATCCCCGCCCGCAGCACGCCGATCGTCCCGAGGAGCAACGGAGCGATCGATGGTGTGCGCGAGGTCATAGGCGATCGCGCCGACCGACGGGCCGACCACGTACCCGAGCATCGACGAGGTCGGGCAGGAGCACGAGGACGAGCAGGAGCCACCACGGTAGCCGGCGTGGAGGTACAGAGTCACGGCCACGATCGCGATCGCCGCCCCTTCGGCACGGAGCAGCGTCCGTGGGAGATGCTCGAGCACCCGGCGATCGTAGCCCCGGGGCGCACGGAGGCCGGGGTCGGCGGGCTTGACGTCCGGCCGGTCATCGGATAGGCTCGCACGCGTGCTGTGGTGTGACGGATGCGGGTGCGTGAGCGAGGACGGGCCCGGCTGGGTCGCGTTTCTCGTGGACGATCCCGACGGCGTCGAGGAGCCGAGCGTCGTGATCGTCTGCCCGCCGTGCGCGGCAGACAGGCTCGGATACGAGGCCAGCGTCGCCCTACACGTGAGCTCCACAGCGACTGAGCCGCCGTGTGCGGCGCTGGTGTCGTGGCGTGACTGCGCGATCAGTCGGCTCTGCTAACCGAGCCGCGCGACGGCCTTGGCAGCCTCGGCCGAGCCCATCACCTCGACGACGTCGAACTGCACGATGTCCTCCCACTGCGCCATCCACTCCTCGAGCAGCGCCCGGTCGTCGCACTCCATCACCTGGTAGCAGCGGACGAGATCCGCCGTCACCCAGCTTCCTCGGTACTCCAGGCCTTCGGGAGCGAGCCGCCCCGCCTCGGCGAACCGCCGATAGACCGGACGTGGATCACGGTCGACGAAGTGCTCGATCACGAGGAAGAGCACAACGGCCTCCCTCGATGCGGGCCACGGGACATGGCGCGGATCCTAGGACAGCCTGTGCGCGCGGCGAACCGGACGGTTTCCCGCACCCTTCTTCGCCTGCCGCCGCACTGCGCCCGCGCCCCGCGGCCGCGAGGCTTGGGGAACACCGAGCCAGACACCGAGGAGGAACCACAGATGTTCGCCGACTCCACGCTCCGCAGACCACCGCTGCCGTTCCCCGCCCAGGCGGCCGGGCTGCTTCGCCCGTCGCCCTCCGGGCCGACTTCGAGACACACAGCGGCCGACGCCGGTGGACGATCGGGGGCGGTCGAAGGCCGTCGACGACGCCCGCGAGGCACCGCCGCTCGGCGCGCCCTGGCAGCTGATCGGCCTGCGCGCCCTGTACGGCCAGTAGACGGGTCGGCGTGGGGCGCCTGCCCGCGAGGGGTTCGCCCCACGGCGACCCACGATACGGCAGGAGGCGAAAAAGCGCCCGGTCGCGCGCTCCGTCGTCGAACAGGCCTCACCGGGTGGAATCCAGATCGCCGGCTCGGGCCGGGCGGTACCGCGGCACCTGAGAGGGAGTCCTTAGCGCTGCTTCCTTCCGGACCTGACGCGGTTCGAACGCTCCCAGTGCGCGGGACCCGGCCTGTCAACACCACGTGCCTGGACCCATGCCCGACGAAGCCGCCCTCGGACGGCGTTCGGTCCCGCTGGAGCGGATTTCGGGTTCAGGGAACCGCTGACTCCCCACCTAGCGCGACCGGGCAGCGGGACGGTAGCAAGGGACCATCCGCCCAGGGGCACTTCTCGCTGCGCGAGAAGTGCCAGAGGCTGGCTCAGTTGCGCTTCAGCAACGCGTGGACGGACGTGGCGCGTTGAGGGCCGATCCCGTCGATTCGGCGGAGCTCGTCCGGTGACGCAGCGGCGATCGCCTCGATCGAGCCGAACTCGCGGAGCAGGGCACGGGCGAGTCGGGGTGAGATGCCCGGCACGACGCTGAGCACCGTCGTCGGCGTCGTCCGCGAGGTCGTGCGTGCCGACCGCATCGACCAGAACCCCGCGGCGGATGACTCCTGTGCCGCGACGCGTCGACCAACTCGGATCAGCCAGAGGGCCGAATCTCGCGGCGAGGTGCTCCACAGGAGCGGGATCCCCGTGTCGATCACCGCGAGGAGAGCGCCGCGTACGCCCTCCGCCGAGATCTGCCCCGCATCCAGTCGCCCGCCCTCGATGAGAAGCCACCCGCGATCGTGTCCACGGCGGATCTTCTCCAGCTGCCGCCACAGTCGTCCGGTCGCGATCGACCGGTGGAGGTCGGCGACCGTCTTCCGCTCGACGACCGCGTGCGGGCCGACCTGGTAGTCGCCCGCAGGCAGCTGCTGGACGCTGATCGCCACCCCCAGCGAGCGAAGGATGGAGGGGATGCCCGACCGCACCTCTCCGGCGTCAACGAGTATCGTCAGCCCCAGACCGGCGCTCCAAACGATCGCATCCGAGGCCTGCACGTGCGCGCCAGCTCTGCGCCGATCCTCCACAGCGCGATCGTCCCCTGGCACTTCGCGTCCGCAGGACGGGAAGTGCCGACCGAGCGAGGTGCCGAATAGCGGCGCTCTATCGCACCTACCGCCCGCTCACCTTCGCCGACGTGATCGGCCAGGACGCCGTCGTCCGGACGCTGCGAAACGCGATCGAGACCGGGTCAGGTGCGCCAGGCGTATCTCTTCTCGGGCCCGCGCGGCACGGGCAAGACGTCGATGGCGCGGATCCTCGCGAAGGCCCTGAACGCGGAGGGCGGCCCGAACGCGGACTTCGACCCGGCTGCCCGCGTCGCGCGCGCGATCGCCGACGGGACGGCACTCGACGTGATCGAGATGGACGCCGCCTCGCAGCGCGGGATCGACGACGTCCGCGAGATCCGCGAGCGGGCGCTGCTCCAGCCGGCGGAGGGCTCGTTCAAGGTCTACATCATCGACGAGGCCCACCAGCTCACCCGGCCGCGTGGAACGCGCTGCTGAAGCTGATCGAGGAGCCGCCGCCCCATCTCGTCTTCGTGTTCTGCACGACCGAGCGGCACTCGGTGCTCGCGACGGTCCGCTCGCGCTGCCAGACGTTCTCGTTCCACCCGCCGCGGCTCCGGGAGCTCGTCTCTGCGCTGCGGCGCGTCGTGCGACGGCGAGTCGATCACCGCTCCCGACGCGGCGCTCGCCCAGATCGCCCGCGCCGCCGGCGGCTCGTTCCGTGACGCGATCTCGATCCTGGATCAGCTCGCGGCGGCGACGGGCAACGAGGTCTCGGTCCCGGACGTGATGCAGCTCGTCGGCACGGTCGACGAGGAGGCGCTCGTGCGTCTCTGCGACACCGTCGATCGATCGGGACACGGCCGGCGCGCTCACGCTGGTGGAGGAGCTCGCCGAGCAGGGCCAGGACCTCGGCCAGCTCGTCAAGGACCTGGTCGAGCACCTTCGCCAGCTGCTGCTCGTGCAGCACGTCGGCCAGGTGCCGGACTCGCTGCCGGTGACCGAGGAGCACGCCGAGCGCCTGCGCGAGCAGGCCAACCAGCTTCCCGAGCCGACGGTGCTGCGGCTGATCGACCTGCTGGCGGTGGCGATCGACGACGACCGCCAGGGCGGTGACCCCCGCCTGCCGCTCGAGCTCGCCCTCGTCAAGGTCACCCGGCCGCATGCCGACCTCTCGCGCGAGTCGCTGGCCCACAGGGTCGAGCTGATCGAGGCTCGGGTCCATCCCGGCACGACCCTCCAGCCTGCAGGCCCGCGGCCGGCCGTGCCCCCCACGCCCGCCGCGACCGCGACCCGTGAGCCCGCCACAGCGACCGACGCCGCAGAGGGAGTCGACGTGGCGACGAGGGACAGTCGCAGCTCCGGCCCGCCGGCCGGCTGCGGAGAAGGAGACGACCGGCCGTCGGCGCCGGCGCAGACGCACGAGCTGACGCTGGAGACGCTCCGCGACTCCTGGACGAGGAGCGTGCTGCCCGCGCTCCGCGAGCGGTCGATCCCGACGGCGACGCTCCTCGAGGGCGCGACACCCTCGGCACTCACGACGGACGCGGTGACCCTGAGCGTTCGCGCACGGCGCGGAGTTCCACCGCAGCCGGCTCGACGATCCCGAAGACGAACGCGATGGTGCGCGATGCCCTCTACGAGGTGACCGGGAAGCGGCTTGCGATCGTCACGGAGATCGCCGCCGCCCACGCCGGTGGCGACACGATCACGGACGAGCCGATGGGCGAGGACGAGCTCCTCTCGCTCCTCAAGGACGAGTTCAACGCAACGGAAGTGGAGGAGACCACGTGAAGCTCGACATGAACGCGCTGATGAAGCAGGCGCAGCAGATGCAGGAGCAGATGGCCCGTGCTCAGGAGGAGGCGGCGAGCGAGATCGCGGAGGCCTCCGCCGGAGGTGGGATGGTGACCGTCAAGGCGAACGGCTCCGGCGAGCTGATCGCGATCACCATCGACCCGCGGGCGATCGACCCGGACGACCCGGAGATGCTCGGCGACCTGGTCCTGGCCGCCGCGAACGAGGCGATCCGGAGCGCCCAGCAGGCGGTCGAGGCCAAGCTCCGGGCGCAGATGCCAGACCTGGGAGCGCTCGGGCTTCCGGGGATGTAGCCCGCGCGGGCCCCGGCCCGCTACGCGGCAGTGAGGAAGGGATCCGTCGCGCGCTGCGTGTGCACGCGCACCGGGTCCCGGTCGAGCCGGGCGAGCGACACCCCGAGGGTGCGCACGCGCGCAGCACGCGCCGCGCTCAGGCTCGGCACCCGGACCTGGAGGAGCACGATCGCCGCGACGACCACCGCGGCCCCGGCGAGCTGCGGCGTCGCCAGCCGATCGCCGAGGAACAGACCCGCGAGGGTGAGCCCCACCGGCACCTCGACCGTGACGAGCAGCGACGCCGTGCCGGGCCCGACGAGTCGGATCCCCGAGAGGAAGGCGGTGAGAGCGAACGCGCTGCCGACGACGGCGCCGCCGACGATCGCGGTGAGCCCCGACGTGCCGCCGACGTGGAGCAGGCTCCCCTGGGCGCCGCCGACCGTGAGGAAGGCGACAGCCGCGCCCGTCGTGAGCACCGCCGCGTAGGCGACCGGATCGACGTCCGCGGAGCAGTCGGTCGGAGGCGAGGATGTAGACGGCGTAGACGACGGCCGCGCCGATCGCGAGCGTCACGCCGAGCGGGATCGGGGCTGACTGCGCCACCGCCGACGAGCGCGACGCCGGCGAGGATCGCGACGAGCGCCGCGGCGCGGCGGGCATCAAGTCGCTCGCGGCCGAGCAGCGCCGCAGCGCCGACGACGAGCGCCAGGTGCGCGTAGTGGAGCAGCGTGGCGAACGGCGCCGACGTCCGCTCGAGCGCCGAGTAGAAGAGGAACGAGTCGGCCGTGTAGAGGACGAGCCCGAGGGCGAACGCCGACGAGCATCACGCGCAGAGGCATCGCCCGCAGACCACGGCGAGCGATCACCGCGAGCAGGACGGCGGCCAGCAGGTACCGCCAGCCGAGCATCGGGACGATCTCCGCGCCGCCATCGAGCGCGATCGTGCCCAGCACGGGCTGGACGGCGAAGGCCACGCCTGCCGCGAGGCAGAGCGCGACGCCGAGGCGCGAGAGGCGGGTCGACGAGGCCATGCACAGTGAAGGTACGGCACGCAACTAGTAGGCCGTACTCGCAGCTATGCTCTACTAGCAATAGGTAAAACCTATGACTCTCCAGCAGCTCCGATACTTCCTCGCCGCGGCCGAGCACGGCTCCTTCACCGCGGCCGCACGTGCGCTCTTCATCGCCCAGCCGTCGCTGTCCGAGCAGGTGCGCCAGCTCGAGGCCGAGCTCGGGGTCGAGCTGCTGGCCCGCGTCGGCAGGGGCATCGTCCTCACCGAGGCGGGACGCGCGTTTCGTCCCGAGGCGGAACGCGTCCTGGCGGGTGTCGCACAGGCGCGCGACGCGGTGCGCGAGGTGAGGGAGCTGCACGGCGGCACGCTCAGCTTCGGCATGTTCGGCACGGCCTCCGCGTACCTGGTCGCGGGCCTCGCGACCGACTTCCGCCGCCGCTTCCCGGACGTGCGGCTTCGCCTGGTCGGGCAGAACTCCTCCCTCGTCGCGGACGCCGTCAGGGCGGGGCGCGCTCGAGGCAGCGCTGGTCGTCCTCCCCGTCGACGACGAGGGCCTCGAGGTGCGACCGGTGCACCGCGAGGAGCTCGTCGTGGTCAGCCGAGACCCGGAGCACGTGTCGGGGCCGATGACGATGGAGCGGCTCGCGGAGCTTCCGCTCGTCCTCTACGACGTCGGGTTCGGGCAGGCGGACCCGACGCGTCGACAGCTGGTCGAGAGCGCGCAGCTCGAGGGAGTCACGCTCGCTCCCGTCGTCGAGGTCGAGGACATGGAGGCGGCGCTCCAGCTCGCCCTGAAGGGGATCGGGGCGACGGTCGTCTCGCGCGCGGTGCTGCGCGACCGGCGCGGGCATCCGAGCGCTGACGTCACCGGCTTCGTCGACCCGATCTGGGAGGCCTTCGCGCTGATCGCTCGTCGCGATGCGCCCATCTCTCCGGCGACGCGCGAGTTCATCGGGCTTCTGGAGAAGCGGCTCGAGTCGTTCGGCGAGATCAGCCTCTACGGAACGGCCACGTCCGGCGTGGACGGTTAACGTTGCCGCGCGTGCTGAGCCCCGCGATAGAGAACCTCGTCGCGCAGCTGACGCGGCTGCCGGGCATCGGCACGCGCACCGCGCAGCGTTTGGCCTTCCATCTCCTCTCCGTCTCACCGGACGAGGCGGGAGCGCTCGCCTCGGCGATCACCGAGGTCAAGGAGCGCGTGCGCGCGTGTCGCGAGTGCGGGAACCTCACCGAGGAGGAGCTGTGCCGTGTGTGCGCCGATCCTCGCCGCGACCGCACGGTGATCTGCGTCGTGGAGCAGCCCGTCGACGTCCTCTCGCTCGAGCGCACGCACGAGTTCCGCGGGCTCTACCACGTCCTCGGCGGCGCCCTCTCGCCCCTCGACGGCGTCGAGCCGTGCGACCTGCGGGTGGCCGGTCTGTTCGAGCGGGTCGGTCGGGGCGAGGTGACGGAGATCGTGCTCGCGACCAATCCGACGATGACCGGCGAGGCGACGGCCGTCGTATCTGGCCGAGCGGCTGCGCGACCGCGTGACCGTGACGCGACTCGCGAGCGGCCTCCCGGTCGGTGGTGATCTCGAGTACGCCGACGAGGTCACGCTGGGACGCGCGCTGTCCGGGCGCCGACCCGGCCTAGACCGCATCCGCCGAGCCATCAGGCGAGGACGCGCACACACGCCGAGGGGCGCGGCTGAAGCCACTGCCCCACCGCGGCGCAGCGACCCCCGCCCGCCGAAGCGAGCGAGACCTGACAGCCGGCCGGGAAGGAACATCGACCGGAACGACCAAGGTCCTGGTGATGGCCGTAGCGGTCATGAAGTTCGGCGGCACGTCCGTCGCGACACCGGAGCGGATCCGCGCGGCAGCGCGGAGGCTCGCGGCTGCCCACGAGCGCGGCGATCGCGTCGTCGGGGTGCTCTCGGCGATGGGCCACGCGACGGACGAGCTCGTGGAGCTCGCCCACGCCGTCTCGCCGAGCCCCGATCCGCGTGAGCTGGACATGCTCGTGACCACCGGCGAGCGCGTGTCGTGCGCTCTCTGCGCGATGGCGCTCCGACGACCTCGGGCACGAGGCGGTCTCGCTCACCGGCTCCCAGGCGGGCATCCACACCGACACCGTCCACGGGGAGGCCGAGATCGTGGCGCTCCGCCCCCGTCGCGTGGAGGAGGCGCTCGACGCCGGGCGGATCGTGCTCGTCGCCGGCTTCCAGGGCGTCTCGCTCGAGCACGAGGTCACCGCGCTCGGACGGGGCGGCTCGGACCTGACCGCCGTCGCGCTCGCCGCCGCGCTCGGCGCGGACGCGTGCGAGATCTACACGGACGTGGACGGGGTCTACACCGCCGACCCGCGGCACGACGCGAGCGCACGCCGGCTGGAGCGGCTGACCTTCGCCGAGATGGAGGCGCTTGCCGCCGCAGGGGCTCAGGTGCTGCAGTTACGGTCTGTGCAGGCCGCCCGCGCACGCGGCGTCCGTCTGCACGTCCGCTCGGCGTTCGACGACGCCGAGGGCACCTGGATCATGGAGGAGACCGACACGATGCCGAGCAGCAGCCCGCCGATGCCCGCCCAGCCCGACGGGAGGGCCGGTTGATGACCCCGAGGATCGGCATCGTCGGCGCGACCGGCGCGGTCGGCACGATCACGCTGGAGCTGCTCGCGCAGCGCGGCTACGAGCACGTTCGCGCGTTCGCCTCTGCCCGCTCCGCCGGCTCGGAGCTCCCCTTCGGCGACGGCAGCGTGACGGTCGAGGAGGCGACCCCGGAGGCGCTCTCGGCCGGCGACGTCGACCTCTTCCTCTTCTCGGTGGGGACGTCGGCGAGCCGCGAGCTCGTCCCACCGGCCTCCGCCTCCGGTGCGATCTGCGTCGACAAGTCTTCGGCGTACCGCCTGGTCGACGGCTACCCGCTGGTCGTCCCCGAGGTGAACGGCGAATCGTGCGCTCGAGGCGCTCCAGCGCGACAGGATCGTCGCGAACCCGAACTGCTGCACGATCCCGCTCACCTGCGTGCTCAAGCCGCTCCACGAGGCGGCCGGGCTCACGCGCGTGCACGTCTCGACGTACCAGTCGGTCTCCGGCGCCGGCGCGCAGCGGATGGAGCGGCTCGGCCCATGAGCATCCGCGCGAGCACGATCTCGTGATGGACTGGTCGTGGGAGGGTGACGAGTCGGACGAGGAGTCGAAGCTGCGCGCGGAGACGCAGAAGATCATGGAGCTCCCCGACCTGCCGATCTCCGCGACCTGCGTGCGCGTTCCGGTGATGGTCGGCCACTCCGAGGCGATCTGGGCCGAGTTCGAGGAGCCGCTGTCGGCCGAGCAGGCGGCGACGATCCTGCGCGGCGCTCCGAGCGTGAGCGTCCTCGACCTGCCGGCGTTCCCCACGCCGGCCCAGGCCGCGGGCGGCGACGAGGTGCTCGTCGGTCGGATCAGGCGTGACGAGGCCTCGACGAACGGCATCGCGCTCTACCTCTCGTGCGACAACCTGCGCAAGGGCGCGGCGCTGAACGCGATCCAGATCGCCGACCTGCTGCTGGCCGGGGCTGCCGTCGCGTAAGCGGTCGGCGCGATGCGGCGACGCGCCGGCGACGCAGGTGCGCGCCGTCGTGCGGCACGACGGCGTCAGGGTGCTCGGATGCCGAGCGAGCTCTCGAGGCGCGCCCGCTGACGGACCGTCGGGGCGTCGGTGTCGGCAGAGGCGGCGTGAAGGCCTCCTGCACGACGCGCAGGACGCGCGCGCGCGCACCCTCCTCCACCGGCGCCAGCCCGCCGAGCTCCAGCCTGCACAGCTCCACCCGACCACGGGCACGCAGCGTCCTGAACCCGAAGTCGTCGAGGAAGTCGCGTGGGAAGACGGTGCGGTGGGTGCGGAATCGCTCCTCGTCGGTCGCGTCCTCGGAGTAGCGGTAGGCGAACGCCTCGAGCGCCTCCGCTCCCCGGTCGCGACACTCCCCGATCGCCGCGAGCAGCAGGGACTTCTCGACCCAGTCCCCCGCCCCCCGGGCGAGGTAGGCGCAGGTGACGAGCGCGGCGTCGTCCGACGGCGGTCCCGGCCGGGAGGTCTGCGGCGCGCGGGAAGAGGCCCGAGGCGCCGTACTGCATGAGGCCGAGGAAGCGACCGTCGTCGTCGAGGTAGATCGTCCCCCACTCGCCCCACTCGTCCTCGACGCGCTCCGTCCAGCGCTCCTTCGACGCCGTGCGGTTTCCGCGCGACTGCCACCAGACGCAGTCCCGGCAGACGCCCGGAGCGGAGTGGAGCGTCCCGCGGGTGAGGCCCGAGACGCGCTGGGCCATCAGGCGGCCGGAGGTCCGATCTCGTCGACGACGACGTCGACAGCACGCGGCGTGACGTCGGCCATCTGCGCGAGGTACGCGATCACCCGCTCCTGCACGGCGGCTCCGACCGCGGGGACGTCCGCACCACGATCGACCGCGAGGTGGAGCTCGACGGTCACCGACGCCGTCCTCGTCCACCACCCGCACGCCGCGATGCCGATGCATGGGGCTCTCGACGAGCCCGCTCACGCCCGGGATCTCCAGGGCGGCGTCCGCGGCGTACTTGCCGAGCAGGTCGGCAGAGATGACCGAGTGCCCTTCCACCCGGGACAGTCTACGTCGCCGTCAGCCGGCCGCGGGGGAGCGCAGCACGAGCTCCGTGACCTCGGGCCGGGCGAACAGCCGGAAGGGGACGAACGTCGTCCCGGTACCGGGCGAGATGTGGAGCGGGCCGGCCGGTGTCGAGTAGACCCCCGCGACGAAGCGGGCGCGCGGATGGGCGAGGGTGATCGGTCCGCGCCCGGGGACCGGCACGCAGATCTGTCCCGCGTGGAGATGCCCGGCCAGCGTGAGGTGGAACATCCCCGGCGGCACGCGCCGCACGATCCCGGGGAAGTGGCAGAGGAGGAGCCTCAGCGGCGCGGAGGCGTCGACGTGGGCCCAGGGACGTGCCTCGCCGTCCGGGTACTGCTCGGCGTCGACCCCCACCACCTGCACGCGGACGCCGCGCACGATCAGGTCGACCGCCTCGTCTCGGAGCAGCGTGGCGTCTGTCGAGGTCGTCGAGCTCGGCCGCCCGTGAGAAGGGGTCACGCGTGACCGCGACGTCGTGGTTGCCGAGCACCACCAGCGGGTCGTCGAGCAGCGCCATGATCTCCCGCAGCCTCGGCTCACCGCGCGGGTGCGAGACGAGGTCGCCGGTGACCACCACGAGGTCGGGAGCGCGATCGGCGACCCACGCCGCGGCGCGCAGGCTCGCGCCGTTGCCCCGGCTCAGCGGTGCCCCGAGGTGGAAGTCCGAGAGGTGGCCGATCCGCAGCCCGTCGAGCTCCGGCGGCAGTCCGGGAGTCTCGACCTCGACGACGCGCATCCGCAGCCAACCGGCCTCGAACCACGCGTATCCCGCCACCACGACCCCGATCGCGACGATCAGGGCGAGCGCCCAGATCATCGGTCTGCCTTGCCGGGCGCTTCCGCTGCGCGAAAGCGCCTCTGAAGCACCGACGCGGCACTCGGCCGGTCAGCGGCTGCACGCCAGAAGCACTTTCGCGCAAGCGAAAGCGCTACTAGAGGGACAGCTTCTCGACGACCGGCTGCACGCTCACGACGTGGCGCTTGAACTTCAGCTCCGCGTCGTCGAGCCCGGCGGCGACGCCGACGAGCTGCGAGAGGTGCAGGATCGGCATCTGGAAGTCCTTGCCGTAGCGCTTCTTCAGCTTGGACTGCCACGCGTCGAGCGAGAGGTGGCACAGCGGGCACGGCGTCACGATCGCGTCGGCTCCCGCCTCCATCGCCTGCTCGATCGGCTGGACGAGCTCGGCGAGCGCCGTCTCCTCGCGCGCCTGGATGATCGGGAAGCCACAGCACTTGACCTTGGCCGGGTAGTCGATCGCCTCGCCGCCGCACGCCTGGATGATCCGCTCGAGCGAGTCGGGGTTGTCCGGGTTGTCGAACCCCATCAGCTTCGACGGACGGAGGATCTGGCAGCCGTAGAACGGCGCGATCTTGAGCCCACGCAGGCCGTGGTGCGCCGCGGCCTGGAGCTGGCCGAAGTGCTCCCCGGCGATCAGCCAGAGGAAGTGCTTGACGTCGACCGTGCCGTTGTAGCGTGGCGCACCGACGCGCTCGAGGTTGTCGTTCACCCGCTCGCGCAGCGCCTCGTCGATCTGGAGCTGATGGTTCGCCTGCCGCAGGTTCAACGTGCACACGTTGCAGATCGTCATGAGCGTGTCGCAGCCCGTCTGCTCGGCGTAGGCGAGGATGCGCGCGTTGAGGTGGACGTAGTAGTCGGGCTCGGCCTCGTGGATGTCGCCCGCGCCGGTGCAGGTCACCTTCGTGAGCTCGATAAGCTCGATCCCGACCTTCGGCGCGAGCGCCTGGGTGGAGATGTCGAGCTCCTTCGCCGAGAGGCTCGCGAGGCAGCCCTTGTAGTAGGCGACGGTGCGCACGCCCACGATCCTAGCCTCCCGCCGTCGGCGCGCTCTCCGGTTCCTCCTCCGGGAGGAACGGGCGCGCGAACGAGTCGGGTGAGTCGTACGGGTGCTCGGGGTGCTCGACGTGGCCGTGCATCCCCTCGAGCCGGCCGAGCGCGTTCTCGCCCTGGACGATCCCGAGCGCGCCGTCACGCCCCTGCTCCTTGACGAGGTCGTAGAGGCCGCGCGACTCCTCGACGTTCTCCGCGACGTGCGGCGGGAACGGCGGCGGGACCTTGCCCTTCGGGAGCAGGCTCATCGCGAACTTGATCTCCTTGATCGACTTCACGATGCCCTGGGTCTTGGGCACCAGCTCCGTCTCGCGCAGCCAGCCGGTGGTCTTGGCGGAGACGACGAACCACTTCGCATGGCGCGCGCCCATGTCGCGGTCGATGCCGTGGTGCATCGCCTCGGCGCCGAGCTTCGCGATCGCGTCGCGCGGGTCGACGCCCTTCGGGCAGCGCTCGTTGCAGAAGTAGCAGCGGGTGCAGTCCCAGATCCCGTGCGGATCCGAGTACTGCTCGAGCCGCTCGACGGTTCGGGCGTCGCGGGCGTCGCCGACGAAGCGGAAGCCCTTGGCGAGCGCCGCCGGCCCGAGGAAGTCGGGATCGGACTCCATCGAGTTGCACTCGCTCACGCAACAGCCGCAGTTGATGCAGAGCGACTCCTTGTGGATCACGTCCATCTGCGTCTGGGCGATCAGGTGCTCCTTCTCGGTCGTCTGGCCATAGCCCGGCTGCAACCACGGCTCGACGGCGCGCATCTTCTGCCAGAAGGGATCCATGTCGACGACGAGGTCCTTGACGACCGGCATGTTCCCCATCGCGGAGATGACCGGAACCTGGCCGTCGGCGACGATGTCGGCCACGCGCGTCTTGCAGGCGAGCACCGCGCCGCCGTTGACGCGCATCCCGCACGAGCCGCAGATCATCATCCGGCAGCTCTTGCGGTAGGCGAGCGAGCCGTCGACGCGATCCTTGATCGCGTCGAGCGTGTCGAGGAGCGTCGCCTCGTCGGAGACGTCGATCTCGTAGGGCTTGAGCGCCTTCTGCCCCGTCGCCCCGTCGTAGCGCCAGATCTTGAGCTCGACCTTCACGCGGCCCTCCAGGTCGCCGGTTGGCGCGGGCCGGGCAAGCCCGGCCCCTATTCGAGACCATGTGCGTCACCGTAGGGGCGGGGCTTGCCCCGCCCGCTGCACGGTCCACGAACACCGCGCTGCCGGTCAATACTTCCGCTCCATGGGCTCCCACCGGGTCATGCGCACGTCGCCGTACGACAGCTGCGGCTCGCCGTCGCGCCAGTGCGTGATCGAGTGCTTGAGGAAGTGCTCGTCGTCCCGGTCGGGGAAGTCGTACGGCCGCGAGTGCGCACCACGGCTCTCCTTGCGCGCGATGCCCGCCTGGAGCATGCACGCGGCGATGTCGAGGAGGTAGCCCAGCTCGATCGCCTGCGTGAGATCGCTGTTGAAGATCTCGCCCTTGTCCTCGATCACGACGCCGCGGTCGTAGCGCTCGCGCAGCCCCCCGATGATCTCCTCCTGCGCAGCCATCTTCTCGGCCCGCCGGAAGACGCCGAAGTTCTCGAGCATCGAGGTCCCGAGCTCGTCGCGGATCTGCCACGGCCGCTCACCCTCGGTGCCCGCGAGCAGCCCCCCGACCCAGGCCTCGGCATCGACGCGCGCCGCCTCGGTGTGACCGTTCGCCGAGCCGCTGCGCGTGAGCGCGTACTCGGCAGCGGCCTGGCCCGCACGGCGGCCGAACGTGATGGTCTCCATCAGCGAGTTCCCGCCGAGCCTGTTCGCGCCGTGCACGGACACGCAGGCGACCTCGCCGGCGGCGTACAGGCCCTCGAGCCCCGTGAGGCCCCAGTTGTCACAGGCGACGCCACCCATGTGGTAGTGGGCACCCGGTCGGACGGGGATGGGCTCGTAGATCGGGTCGACGCCCGCGTACGTCATCGCGAGCTCGCGCGACCCCGGGAGGCGGGAGAGGATCTTCTCGGCGCCGAGGTGCCGGAGGTCGAGGAAGATCGATCCGTTCACGCCCCGCCCTGCCTCGATCTCCGTGGTCTCCGAGCGGGAGACGACGTCGCGGGAGGCGAGCTCGAGCGCGTTCGGCGCGTAGCGCTTCATGAAGCGCTCGCCGTCCTTGTTGATCAAGTAGCCGCCCTCCCCGCGACAGCCCTCCGTGATCAGGATCCCGGTCGGGTACATCGTCGTCGGGTGGAACTGCATGAACTCCATGTCCTTGAGCGGGAGCCCCAGGCGCAGCGCCATCGCCATGCCGTCGCCGGTGCACGCGTACGCGTTCGTCGTCGCGCGGAACAGCCGGCCCGCGCCGCCCGTGGCAAGGATCGTCGAGTGCCCGGAGACCGCCTTCACGCCCACCGTTCATCAGGTCCCAGCAGATGACGCCGGTGCACCGGCCGTCCTCCTCGACGAGACGGAAGGCGAAGTACTCCTCGAATACGACCATCCCCTCGGCCATCCGCTTCTGGATCTGCTCGTAGAGCACCTGGATGAGGACGTGGCCGGTGATGTCGGCCGCGTAGACCGTGCGCGGCGAGCCGGCCGCGCCGAAGGGGCGCTGGGCGAGCTTGCCCTCGTCGTTGCGCGAGAAGACGGCGCCCCAGTGCTCGAGCTGGTAGATGTCGCCCGGCGCCTCGGCCGTGAAGATCTCGATCGCGTCCTGGTCGCCGAGGTAGTCCGAGCCCTTGACCGTGTCGAAGGCGTGCTTCTCGGGGCTGTCCTCTGCGGTGTTGCCGAGCGCCGCGTTGATGCCTCCCTCGGCCGCGCCCGAGTGGCTGCGCGTCGGATGGAGCTTCGACACGACTGCGACCTTCGCGCCGTTGTCGTGTGCCTCGATCGCGGCGCGCATCCCTGCGCAGCCGGCACCGACGACGAGCACGTCGAACTGGGACTCCATCGCTCCGGAACCTAGCGCATGCAGCCGTCGTGACGCCTGTCCAACCCGCACGCCGACACCCCCTCGACGGTCGCGTCACCAGGCCTCACGTCGGCGCGTCGAGTCCGAGCTCCTCGAACAGCGTCAGCTGCAGCCCCGCAGGCGCCTCGAACCGGGAGTTGAGCGAGTCCCACGGCGTCCGCGTCGGCTCGGCGAGCACGATCGCACCCGCCGCTCGCGCGGCCTCGGTGGCCCCGGGAACGTCGTCGACCTCGATCGCGACCCGCATGTGACCCGCGACGCGACGTCCGACCTCGACCTCGTCGATGTAGGCGGCGTAGGCCGGCTCGACGAGCTCGAGCGTCGCCCGGCCCGCGTCGAGGATCGCGACCTCGCTCCCGTTCGGCCCGGCGTAGACGCCCTCGACCGTCATCCCGAGAACGTCCCTGTAGAACCGCAGCGCCGCGTCGTAGTCGTCGCAGGTGACGCTCAGCCGCAGCTGGCGGACGCTCATCCCCGCGGTCCGGCCGCGGCGATCTCCTCGCCCGCGTCGGCGAACTTCGCGGCGAAGTTGTCACGGAACATCGCGGCGAGCTCGGCTGCCTTCGCGTCGTAGGCGGCCGGGTCGGCCCACGTGCCCCGCGGATCGAGCAGGTGCTCGTCGACGCCGGGAACGTGCACGGGAACCTCGAACCCGAAGACCGGGTCGGTGCGGAACTCCACCTGGTCGAGCGTCCCGTCGAGCGCAGCGTGCAAGAGGCCGCGCGTCGCGGTGATCGGCATGCGGTGCCCGACGCCGAACGGCCCTCCCGTCCATCCGGTGTTCACGAGCCACACGCCCGAGCCGTGCCGGTCGAGCTTGTCCCCGAGCATGCGGGCGTACACCGACGGTGGCTGTGGCAGGAACGGCGCCCCGAAGCACGCCGAGAACGTCGGCTGCGGCTCGGTGACGCCCATCTCGGTTCCTGCGAGCTTCGCCGTGAACCCCGAGAGGAAGTAGAACATCGCCTGGTCGCGGGAGAGCAGCGCGATGGGTGGCAGGATGCCGAACGCGTCCGCCGTGAGGAAGATCACCGAGCTCGGGTGCCCTGCCTGTTTCGTCGGCAGCGCATTCGAGATCCGCTCCAGCTTGTAGGCGGCCCGGGTGTTCTCGGTCTTCGCGTCGTCGTCGAGGTCGAGCACGCCGTCGTCGGTCATCACGACGTTCTCGAGGATCGTCCCGAACGAGCGGGTCGTGCGCCAGATCTGGGGCTCCGCCTCCGCCGAGAGCCTGATCACCTTGGCGTAGCAGCCGCCCTCGACGTTGAACACGCCGTTGTCGCCCCACCCGTGCTCGTCGTCACCGATCAGCGAGCGCGACGGATCCGCGGAGAGCGTCGTCTTTCCCGTGCCCGAGAGCCCGAAGAAGATCGCGACCCGCCCGTCCTCGCCGACGTTCGCGGAGCAGTGCATCGGCAAGACGCCCTCGAGCGGGAGCCGGTCGTTCATCACCGTGAAGATCCCCTTCTTGATCTCTCCGGCGTAGTGCGTGCCCGCCGACGAGGAACTCGGTGCGGCCCGGGTGCAGGACGACGAACGTCGTGCTGCGGGTCCCGTCGGTCTCGGGGTCGGCCGTGACCTCGGGGGCGTGGAGCACGAGCGCGTCGGCGACGAAGTCCTCCATCTCCTCCGGGCGGGGCACGATGAACATCGTCTTCGCGAAGAGAGCGTGGTACGGGCTCGCCGTGACGACGCGCACGCCGATGCGGTGGTCGGGGTCGGCGCCGGCGAAGTGGTCGACGACGTAGAGGATCTCCTGCGCGTCGAGGTGCGCGACGACTCTCGCGCGCAGCGTCTCGAAGTGCTCCTCCGCGATCGGCTGGTTGACCTCGCCCCACCAGATGCGATCCACCGACGAGGGCTCCTGCACGACGAACTTGTCCTTGGGGGAACGGCCCGTGTGGGCGCCCGTGTCGACCACCAGCGGGCCACCATGCGCCAGGCGGCCGCTCCCGCTCCGGAGCGCATGCGTGTACAGACGGGCAGTCGTCGGATTGTGAACGACGTCGCCCTGCGGGGAGAGCCCGTGGCGCTCGAGCTCCACGGGGCCTGAGAGAGTGGTCATCGAAGCTCCTTGGATGGTGTCTCGCGTCAGAGGCCCGGCGCGCAGCGCAGCCCGGGCGGTCGGACCGTACGCTAGACGCCCGACGATGGGAACGGCAGGGGAACCACCCGCAGGGTGGTCGGGGGCTCCTACGGGGTCAGGCCACGTCGATCACGGCGTCGCGCTCCACGAGCGTCGTGTAGCGGCCGCCGAGCGCGAGGAGCTCCTCGTGCGGGCCGCGCTCGACGACGTTGCCGCCGTCCAGCACGACGATCTGGTCGGCGTCGCGGACGGTCGAGAGCCGGTGGGCGATCGCGATCGTCGTGCGGCCCTCGGCGAGCCGCTCGAGCGCATCCTGGACGAGGCGCTCGGTTTGCGTGTCGAGCGCGGAGGTCGCCTCGTCGAGGACGAGGATCGGCGGGTTGCGGAGGATCGTGCGCGCGATCGCCATGCGCTGCTTCTCGCCGCCGGAGAAGCGGTAGCCGCGCTCGCCGACGACGGTGTCGTACCCGTCGGGGAGTGAGGCGATCAGCTCGTGGATCTGCGCGGCACGCGCCGCCTCCTCGACGTCCTCGTCGGTCGCCTCGGGCTTGGCGAAGCGCAGGTTCTCGCGGACCGTCGCGTGGAAGAGGTAGGTCTCCTGTGAGACGACGCCGACCGTGGCGGCGAGCGACGCTGAAGGTGAGGTCGCGCACGTCCACGCCGTCGATCCTCACGCGTCCCTGCGTTGCGTCGTACAGGCGGGCGACGAGGTATCCGCACGTCGTCTTGCCCGAGCCGGTCTCGCCCACGAGCGCGGTCTTCGTGCCGGCAGGCACGGTGAACGAGACGTCCTTCAACGTCCAGGCGTCCTCGTCGTAGCGGAAGCAGACGTCCTCGAAGGCGACGTCGCCGCGTGGGCTCTCGAGCGTCCGTGCGTCCCCTCGACGATGTCGATCGGGCGGTCGAGGTAATCGAAGATGCGGTCGAAGAGCGCCAGCGAGCTCTGCACCTCGAGCTGCACGCCGAGCAGGCCTCCGATCGGGAAGAAGAGCCGTGTCTGCAGGGTCGTGAAGGCGACGAGCGTGCCGATCGTGATCGCGGCGGAGCCGCGCGCCTGCGTCCAGCCCGCGAACCAGTAGACGAGCGCCGGCATCACGGCGAAGGTCATCTGGATCGCCGCCATCATCCAGCGCCCGGTCATCCGGCTGCGCACCTCGAGGTCGGCGAGGTTGCGCGACTCGTCCGCGAAGCGCACCGCGAGATCGTCGGAGCGCCCCATCGTCTTGCCGAGGAGGATCCCCGAGACCGAGAGCGACTCCTGCACGATCGACGAGACCTCGGAGAGCGAGGCCTGGCGCTCCGCGGTGACCTTCTTGCGCTGGTCGCCGACCCGCTTGGTGAGCCACACGAAGAGCGGCAGCAGGATCAGCGCGAAGGCGGCGAGCCGCCAGTCGAGGAACACCATCGCGACGACGGTCGCGAGCACGGTCGTCACGTTGGAGAGCACCGAGGTCGCGGTCGTCGTGACGACGTTGTCGATGCCGCCGATGTCGTTCGCGATCCGGCTCTGCACGTCGCCGGTTCGCGTGCGCGTGAAGAAGGCGAGCGAGAGCCGCTGCAGGTGGCGGTAGACGGAGGTGCGCAGGTCGTGCATCACCGCCTGCCCGACCTGGTTGGAGAGCAGCGTCTGGAAGACGCCGATCACGCCCGTCACGATCGGGATCAGGATCATCCCGGCCACGAGGAGCGTCAGGAGCTGCACGTCGTTCTCCGGGATCGCCGTGTCGAGCACGCCCCGCAGCAGGAACGGCGGGATCACGCCGAGCGCGGCCGAGAAGACGATCAGCCCGCAGACGGCCGCGAGCCTGGCACGGTAGGCCCGGAAGAGTGGGAAGATCCGACGCAGGTTCGCCTTCCGGATGGCAGGGTCCTCGGGCCGCACGGGGGCCTCGGGGGTGGTGAACGCGTCGAAGCGGCGGCCGGGCACCCCCGGAGAGTGCCTACCGGCGCCACGTCCGTGTCGGCTCCGGAGATTCTCGGCGAGGACGGGCTCGCCGAGCCGTCGGGCTCAGCCCGTGGCGTCGGGGTAGAAGGGGGCGCGGAGCGCTTCCACCGCGATCCGGACGCGCTCCGTGAGCACGGACGCGCTCTCCTCCGTCGGCACGACTGCGGACTCCACCTCGAGCGGCTCGCCGACGACGACCCGGACGGCGGGGAACCCGATGCGCATCGTCCGAGGCCGCAGCACGCGCTCGGTGGCGACGAGAGCGACGGGGACGATCGGCACGCCGGCCTCGAGCGCGACCCGCGCGGCGCCGCGTCTCCAACGCCGGTCCGGTGCCCCCAGGACGGTTCCCTGGGGATGGATCACGACGGTGTCCCCGGCGCGCAGCGCCTCGACCACGGCGGCGATCGCGCGGGTGTCCCCCTCTCCTCGCACCACGGGGATGGCGCCGAAGGAGCGCAGGATGCCGCCGAGCGGGAACCGGAAGAGCTCTGCCTTGCCGAGCATGCGCAGCGGGCGCGGGAGCGCGACCCCGACGAAGAACGGGTCGCTCAGCGAGTCGTGGTTCGGAGCGATCACGCACGCTCCGGGCGGCAGCCGCTCGAGCCCGTCCACCTCGAGCCGCCACACCACGCGCACGACCGGTCCGAGCGTTGCGCGGAGGATGCGGTAGGCGATCAATAGGTCGGGCGCACGGACGGAAGGCGCGGCTGGGTGTCGTCGAACGAGCGCGTCAGCACGAGCTGGACGTCGCGCAGGGCGCGAATCGCGAACCCCGCCTCGCAGTAGGCCAGGTAGTACGTCCAGATGCGCAGGAACCGCTCGTCGTAGCCGAGCGCGCGGACGGCGTCGACGTTCTGCCACACGCTCTCCCGCCACTCGCCGCAGCGTTCGCGCGTACCCGAACCCGATCTCCTCGAGCCCCGCGATCATCAGGTGCGTCGTGGCGACAGCCTGCGCGATCGCGCCGACGGACGGCAGAAGCGAGCCCGGGAAGATGTACTGCTGGATCCAGTCGGGGGTCCGGCGATAGCGCTCGAAGCGGTCGTCGGGAACGCCGATCGTCTGGATCACCGCGACCCCACCCGGGGCGAGGAGCCTGTCGATCGTCGCGGAAGTAGGTCTCGTACTCCGCGAGGCCGATCGCCTCGAACATCTCGATCGAGGCAACCCGCGTGTAGGAGCCCTCGACGAGCCGGTAGTCGCGCTCGACGATCTCGACGAGGTCGTCGACGCCTGCCTCGTCCACCCGCTCGCGCGCGAGCGCCGCCTGGGAGGGAGAGATCGTGAGTCCCGTCACCCGGCACCCGTGCTCCTGCGCCGCGTGGATCGCGAACCCGCCCCAGCCGCAGCCGATCTCGAGGACGTGGTCGTCCGGCCCGAGGCGGAGCTTCTCGCAGATGCGGCGGAACTTGGCGTGCTGGGCCTCTTCGAGCGTCATCTCGTCGCGCTCCCAGTAGGCGCAGGAGTAGGCCATCGTCGGGATCGAGCATCAGCCGGAAGAGGTCGTTCCCGAGGTCGTAGTGGGCGTGGATGTTGTCCCGGGCCGCCGTCAGGGTCTGACGCTCGGGCAGGTGCGGCCGGCGCTCCTGGAGGCGGAACAGCTGCCGGATCGCCGGGTGCTCGGACGAGGCGTGGAGGCTGCGCCCGAGGATCGAGAACAGCGTGACGAGGTCGTCGCAGTCCCAGTCGCCGTCGACGTAGGCCTCGCCGACCCCGACCCGCGTGCGACGGCCGAGCTTCTCCCAGAGCGCCTCGGGGCGACGGACGTCGACGAGCACGGTCGGCCCGGCTCCGTCGCCGAAGCGGCGCCCGCGGCCGCCCGGGAACCGGAGCACGACCTCGCCGCCCTGGACGCCCTCGAGCGCCTGCAGCACGAGCCGCTGCGCCAGGCTCCCGAACACGCTCACGGTCGCAGCGACCCCCTGCCGGGGACGAACGGAGGGCGCCGGTGGAACGGCGCGCGCTTCAGCCAGAGCCGCGCGGCCTGCCAGTGGATGCGCGCGACGACCGTCGCGGGCATCAGCGGGTAGCGGACGAGCAGCGAGCGAAGCGACGCCGGCGTCAACGGGATGCGCCGCGCGACGAGCGTCGCGTGGAAGTCGGGCATCCCCTCCTCGTGAACGTCCATCCGCACGGCGAGCTGGTCGCCCGGCTCCGAGATCCACCAGGTGTACGACTGGTCCATCGGCATGAACGGCGAGACGTGGAGGCGCTTCTCGGTCTCCCAGACGGTTCGCGCCCCGACCTCGCCCGACGCCTCCTGCGGCAGCAGGACGTAGGGCAGCCGGTCGCCGAACGTGTTGTTGACCTCGGCGACGACCACGGCCGTGGTGCCGTCGGCCCGCCTCCCCCACCAGAACGAGACCGGGTTGAAGACGTGACCGAGCACGCGGAGGTTCGTGAGCACCTCGAGGCGCCCTCCCTCCCCCAGCTCGATCCCCGCTGCGTCCAGGTGGGCGCGGACGTCGACGTGGTCACGATCGTGGAAGCTCGTCACGGCGCGCCGGTTCCAGCCGAAGAGCGGGAGGCTCCGGTCGAGCTCGGCGAGCTCCTCGAGGTCGAGCAGCGTCATGTAGACCGGGTAGCGGAAGACGTGCTCGGTGGGCGCCTTGCGCGCGTGCATCACCGTGCCCGGCGTAGAGCGCCGACCTCACCAGGCCTCCCCCAGGCTCGCGGCGGCCGCGACGCCGCTGCGGATCCCGTCCTCGTGGAACCCGTATCCCTGCCAGGCGCCGGCGAACGCGAGCCGGTCGGCGTTCAGACGTCCGACCTCGGCCTGCGCGGCCAGCGCGGCGAAGCTCATCTGCGGATGCGCGTAGCGCAGCACACGCACGATCCTCCCAGGATCGATCTCCGCCGTGCGGTTGAGCGTCACGCACCACTCCTCTGCGTCGTCGAGGCCCTGGAGGCGATTCAGCGAGTAGGTGACGGTCGGCTGCAGCGCGTGCACGCCGCACCCGGGCGACTGGTAGTTCCAGGCCGACCGCTCGTCGTGACGCTCCGGCAGCAGCCGGGCGTCGGTGTGGAGGACGGTCTCGTTCTCGGTCACGGCGAACGCGCCCAGCAGCGACGACTCGTCGGCGGTGGGTCGCTCGAGCAGCGCGAGCGCGGTCGGCGCGTGGGTCGCGATCACGGCCGCGTCGAACTGCTGGACGTCGTCGTCGGCGAGACGGACGGAGACCCCGTCGGCCGTGCGGGCGACCGACCGCACCGGCCGCTCGAGGTGCAGCGTGAGCGGCTGACGGGCGAGCAGCGCCCGCACGTACTCGCGGCTCCCGCCGACGACCGTGCGCCAGCGACGGCGACGCAGCCCGAGCATCCCGTGGTTGCGGAAGAAGCCGATCCCGAAGGCGGCGGGGAAGGACAGCGACGCGCCAGGGGCCGCCGACCACAGCGCCGAGGTCATCGGCACGAGGTAGTGCCAGCGGAACGCGTCGGAGTACCCCTCGTCGCGCAGGAACCGGTCGAACGTCTTGCCCTCCACGTCCGCGCTCCCCGCCGTGCGCAGGAACCGCGTGATCTCGCCGAGGAGCCGCCCGGCCCGCCATGGCCGCCGGCTCGACCACCGCACGCCGCAGGCGCACGACATCGAGAAGCTCATCACCGTCGGTCGCGTCGCGACGCCGAGCTCGTCGAGCAGCCGCGTGAGCAGCGGGTACGTCTCGCGGTTGTGGACGATGAAGCCGGTGTCCACGGCGAGCCCGCCGACGTCGAGCGTGTTGGTGTGCCCGCCCGGGTAGTCGTTCGCCTCGAACAGCTCGACCGCATGGGAGCGGCCGAGGACGTGAGCCGCCGAGAGCCCGGCGATGCCGGTACCGATGATCGCTATCTTCATCAGGGATGATTCGTCGCTCGAGGACAGGCGGATGAGTCCATCATGGCCGTAGTCGAGAGGGCTGCGCCGGAGGACGTGCAGGTCGCGACCGTCAGGGAGCGGACGTCCCGCAGCAGCCAGGTCGTGACCGTGATCGCGGTCGTCGTGCCGCCGCTCGGGCTGCTCTTCGCCGCCGGGCTCCTCTGGGGCGTGGCGCTGTCGTGGATCGACGTCGTCCTCTTCGTCACCCTCTACGTGCTCGGCGGCCTCGGCATCACCGTCGGGTACCACCGGCTGTTCACCCATCGCAGCTTCGAGACGAAGCCGTGGCTCCGCGGGACGTTCGCAGTGCTCGGGTCGATGACGATGCAGGGGCCGGTGACCCAGTGGGTGACCGACCACCGCAAGCACCACGCGCTCTCCGATCAGGAGGGCGACCCGCACTCCCCGCACGCAGGCCGCAAGCCAGGCGTCTGGGGCGCGGTCACGGGCTTCGTGCACGCCCACGTCGGGTGGCTCTTCCACCTCAAGGGGATGGAGCGGGGCGAGCAGTACGGCAAGGATCTCTACGACGACCGCGTCGTGCGTCGCGTCGACCGCCTCTACTTCCTGTGGGTCGTCCTGACCTTCGCGATCCCGTTCACGATCGGGTACCTCGTCGGCGGCTTCAGCGTCTCCCTCGGGTTCCAGGCCCTCGTGTGGGGCGGGCTGATCCGGATCTTCGCCTACCAGCACGCGACGTTCTCGGTGAACTCGATCTGCCACCTCTTCGGGCGACGCTCGTACCGCTCCCGTGACGAGAGCCGCAACAACTGGGTGATCGCAGCGCTGACGTTCGGCGAGGGGTGGCACAACAACCATCACGCCTTCCCGAGCTCGGCGCGTCACGGGCTCGACCGCTTCCAGCTCGACCTCTCGTGGTGGACGATCCGCGGGCTGGAGCGTGCCGGACTCGCGTGGGACGTCCGCATCCCGGACGCCGCGCAGCGGGCTCGGCGGCGGCTCGCCTAGCACTACTCTTCGCGGATCCGGCTTCCGTCGCGTGGAGTGCGCGCGAACCGCTCGAGCGCCGCGCGGACGTGATCGATCCACGCCTGCCAGCCCGGGAGGCGTTGCAGCTCGCCGGACGGACGCCGAACCGCGGCTCCGTGCAGTCCTCGGGGGATCAGCGTGTAGCTGCCCTCGACGCCGAGCGAGCGCGCCCGCTCGAACCCGCGACGGGAGATCGTGGGGCTGACCCCGGGGATCCCTGGCAGCCAGCGATCCCAGCTGCCGTGGATCACGTCGAACCGCTTCCCGAGCAGCCCGTCGACCGGGAGCCGCTCGGGGATCCAGGGCGCAAGCCCGACGACGGCTCCGACCGCCTCGTGCCCGGCGACGCCGATCGACACGGCGCCGCCCATCGAGAAGCCGATCAGGATCGCCGTGTCGACGCCGTGGCCGTCGACCAGGTCGAGCGCGGCCTCGGCGTCGGCGATGCAGGACGGGAGCTCGTTCCAGGTCTTCACCCGGTAGCGCACCTCGGCGAAGGTGATGCCGGGGAAGTGCGGAGCGAGGCTCGTCGTGAGGAGCTCACTCGTGGCGCTCCACGTCCCGGGCACCGCCCGAGCCGTGCCCCCGTTCACGAGGACCGCTCCGAGCGGGGCGCCCTCGTTCGTCAGCCTGGCCTCCGCCCCGGTGGGTAACGCGACGACCGCGTCATGAGACCTGCGCCTCCCGGGGTCGGGCAGTCACGCACGAGGCGCGCGGCCTCGACGGCGCGCGCGGCGTAGCCCGAGGGGCTGCCATGCAGGCCGTCGGGGGCGAGCAGGGTCGAGTCGCGATCGAGCATCTCCGCCCATTCGAGCAGACGGAGCCTGCGGTTCTGCGCAGCCACGCCGCGCAGCACGTCGTTGAACGAGTCGTCGGGCCCGCCGTCGCGCCAGATCGTCGCCCAGACCAGGCATCGTCCGGGGCCGGCGATGCGCAGCGCGCGGCGCACGTCGGCAGCGAAGGCCGCAGGATCCGTTGGGTCGTTCGTGCCGAGCGAGACGACGACGGGCTCGGTGCCGGGCAGCGCTGCCAGGGCGTCGAGCCCGTCGTCGGTCTGGCGGCCGACGACGCTGTCGTCGCGGACAGTCCATCCGGAGAGCTCGTCGCGGAGGTAGGGAGCCGTGCCGACGTTGAGGGAGTCGCCGACGAGGACGACCGCGCCCGCACCACCGCTGCTGGTCGTCCCCGCCGCGCAGGGTGACCCCGGCGGCGCGGCGATCGCTACGGCGAGCGACGACTGCGAGGGCGCGCGACATCCTCACATGGTGCCGGAAGGGACGGTAGATTCCGGTCGGCGTGACAGGCGTTCCGATCGACGGCGAGCATCTCGCAGCCGAGCTGCGAGCCGAGGTCGAGAGCGGCGTCGCCGAGCTCGCCGTCGCGGGCGTCGTCCCCGGCCTGGCCACTCTGCTCGTCGGCGACGAGTACGCCTCCGCTGCCTACGAGCGCCGTGTGCGCCGGCTCGCGGAGGAGCTCGGCTGCCGCTACGCGTGCGAGCAGCTTCCCGGTGACGCCGAGGAGGCGGAGGTGCTCGCGATCGTGGGCAAGCTCAACGCCGATCCCAGGGTCTCGGGGATCCTCGTCCTCCGTCCGCTGCCCCGTCACGTGGACGAGGGGCACGTCTATCGCAGGCTCGACCCGCTCAAGGACATCGAGGCGGTGCACCCGGACAACGCGGGCCTGCTCGCGCTCGGGCAGCCTCGCTTCGTGCCGTCGACGCCGGCCTCGGTCTTCTGGATGCTCGATCGCTACGTCGAGGACACCGGTCGTGACCCGAAGACCTTCTACAACGGTCTCGACCTCGTGCTCGTCGGCCGCTCGAACAACGTCGGCAAGCCCGCGCTCTGGCTCGGGCTCGCCCGCAACGCGACGGTGATCAGCGCCCACCACTACACGGCGCAGGCCGGCCGGCTCGACGACCACACGCGTCGCGCCGACATCCTGGTCGTCGCCGCCGGAGTCCCCCGATTCGTCACCGCCGAGATGGTCAAGCCCGGCGCGATCGTGATCGACGTCGGCATCAACCCGGAGCGCGACGAGGAGTCCGGCAAGGTGCGGATGGTGGGTGACGTCGACTACGCGTCGGTGATCGAGGTCGCGGAGGCGGTCTCGCCGGTGCCCGGCGGCGTCGGGCCGATCACGGATGTCTTCCTGCTCCGGAACACCGTGCACGCCGCCCGGCTGCAGGCGCGGATCCACGAGGACTAGTCCTTCCCCGCAAGCGGGGTTCCGCAGAAGCGGAACCCCGCGCTCCGATCCCCCGGGCTCACCTGCGGCTCGCGCGGCGGCACAACCCCTGAAGCTGTCAGAGCCCGCGTCCAGGCGCCCACCCGCGCCGGGGCAGCCCAGTGGGACGAGAGTCGCGACCTGCCGATCCGAGTGCCGACACCTGACGCAGGCCGACGTGAGCGCTTCGGGCAGGACGGTGGCCCGCCGGGGCCGAACCCGTCCGCATGGACACCGCGCTCGCGATCGACCGGTTCCTGGCGAGTCCCGGCCTCTCGGAGGCGACGCGCCGGGCGTACGCGTCCGACCTGCGCCACTTCGCCGGCTGGCTGGGCGACGCAGGGGCTCGACGTCGAGGACGTGGACGTCCGTGCGCTCTCCGCGTACACCGGGGAGCTCGGCCGTGCGCGGAACCGCCTCGCACCCGCGACCATCGCGCGCCGCCTCTCCGCCGTGCGGGCGTTCCTCCGGTTCACGCTCGGCGCAGCCCGCGTGCCGGACACGGGGGTCACGGCCCGCACGCGCCGCCGCCTCCCCGAGACCCCGAAGCTCGCCGAGGTCGAGGGCATCGTCGACGCGCTCGCCGGCGACGCCCCGCTCGACCTGCGCAACAGCGCGCTGGTCGAGCTCGTCTACTCCTGCGGCCTGCGCAGCGCGGAGGCGGTGGGGCTCGACCTCGCGGACGTCGACCTCGAGCGTGAGGCGCTCCACGTCCGCGGGAAGGGCGGCAAGGAGCGGCTCGTGCCGCTCGGCGAGGAGGCAGCCTGGAGGCTCGGCCTGTACCTCCGGTCGGGGCGTCCGGCGCTGGCGCGCGGCGCCTGCGACGCCGTGTTCCTCTCCGCGCGAGGCCGACGGCTCGACACCAGCACGCTGCGACGCCTTCTCCCGAACCCCCACAGGCTCCGGCACGCGTACGCGACGCACCTCCTGGAGGGAGGCGCCGACCTACGGACGATCCAGGAGCTGCTGGGTCACAGCTCGCTCTCGACGACACAGGTCTACAGCCACGTCGACGCCCGCCGACTGCGCCGCGTCTACGACCGCACGCACCCGCGCTCATAGAGGAGCGCACTCCGCGCCGCCGAATCGGGTCCCGCCGTGCCGCGCCGCCCCCCGACCCGGACGTCGAGAGCTACCTCCTGCTGCTCGCTGCGCGGCGGTCCGAGCGAACCGTGGACGCCTACCGCCGCGATCTCGAATCCCTGGCGACGCACCGGGAAGGCCCGGCAGGCGAGGCGACCACGGAGGAGCTCGAGGCCTGGCTCGCCGGGATGCGCGCGGATGGCCTGGCCCCCTCGACGATCGCCCGGCGTCTCGCAGCCGCCCGCTCGTACTACAAGCATCTCGTCCTCCTCGGGAGCCGGGCGGACAACCCGGCGGCAGAGATCACGCCGCCACGCCGCCCCGCACGATCCCCCGGACGCTGTCGCCGTCCGAGGCCGAGCGCCTGATCGACGCCGCCAACGGCACGACGCCCCGCGCGCTGCGCGATCGCGCGCTCGTCGAGCTCATGTACGGCGCGGGGCTTCGCGTCTCCGAGACCGTCGGGCTCAGCCGCAGCGGCGTCGACCTCGACAACCGCGTGGTGCGCGTGCTCGGCAAGGGCGGCAAGGAGCGCATCGTCCCGCTGGGGCGGCCTGCAGCCGATGCGGTGCGTCGCTACATGGCGATGGGACGGCCCCACCTCGACCGGCGCCACCGGCCCGACCTCTTCCTCAACGCCCGCGGTGGCGCCCTCACCCGCGCCGGCGCGTTCCTCGTCCTGCGTCGCCTCGCCGACCGCGCCGGGCTCGAGCCCGGCCGCGTCCATCCGCATCTCCTCCGCCACTCGTTCGCCACCCACCTGCTGGAGGGTGGCGCCGATCTCCGCTCCGTCCAGGAGATGCTCGGGCACGCCGACCTCGCGACCACCGAGCGGTATACGCACGTCTCCGATCGCCGCCGCCGCGAGTCGTACTTCCAGGCCCATCCGCACGCCCGTCGCCGCGAGATCTCCCCCGCGCCCGACGCCGGGTAGCGGCCGCTCCACGGGCCTCGACGCAGTCAGGGCGGCTCAGCCGACGAGCAGCGTCGACCGGGGCGTGGTCGGACAGCACGACGCCTCCCACCGTCCGCCGCGGTCGCTCCCAGACGACCGGTGGCGTGCAGGGTGCGCCGCGCACGAGCACCTGGTCGATGCCCGGAGCCGCTGCCGAGAAGCCGTCGACCGACGGCGAGCTGACGTTGAAGTCACCCGCGAGCACGATCGGCTCGTCAGGGTGAGCGACGGACTCCACGAACGCCCGGGCGCGGCGCACCTCCTCGGTGGGGATCTCCGGACGAGCGAGCTCGTTGGACGCATGCAGGTTCGCGACCACGCCGATCCCCTCGACCCGCACCGCCTGGACCAGCCTTCGCTCGCGGCCGTGATCGCTGATCCGCACGTGCCCGAGATCGACGGCCTGCAGTCGGCGGGCGACGAGCACGGCGTTCGCCTGCCCTGCGAGCCCTGACCGGAAGAACCCCTGGTGGAGCCGCGTCACCCACCCGCTCAGCGGGCCTGGCCAGAGCGGAGGGCGGGTGACGACGCCGAGACGGTGCATCCCCGACCAGTCGTCGAGTCGCGCGAGGGCCCAGACCGGCACCTCCTGGAGGCAGATGACGGTCGGCCGGTCCGCCGCCGCCAGCTCGACCATCCGATGCAGGTGGCTGTGGCGGCTCGGCGGATCGGCGTTGCCGTGGAACAGGTTCCAGGTGCGGATCAGCTCGGCCACGGCGCGTCCGCGAAGGCGCTCACGACCACGCGGCGTCGGCGAGCGCGATCGCCCGGTCGACGGTCTCGGGTGAGGCGTCGACCAGCGTCACGTGCCCGACCTTCCGCCCCGGTCGCGGCTGCTTGCCGTAGAGGTGGACGTGCGCCCCCGGCAGCGCGAGCAGCTCGTCGAGCGGCGGGATGCCGCCCACCAGGTTGACCATCACCGAAGCACCGACCGCAGCGGTGTCCCCCAGCGGCAGCCCGAGGATCGCACGGAGGTGGTTCTCGAACTGCGACGTCACGGCGCCGTCGATCGTCCAGTGACCGGTGTTGTGGACGCGCGGAGCGAGCTCGTTGGCGAGGAGCCGGCCGCCGACGTCGAACAGCTCGACTGCGAGGACGCCGACGTAGTCCAGCTCGTCGAGCAGCGCCGTCGCGATCGCCTCCGCCTCCGCCTGGGGCGCGTCGGGCGCCGGCGCCCGCGTGAGCGAGAGGATCCCGTCGCGATGGACGTTCTCGGCGAGTGGCCAGAACCGGGTGTCGCCGTCCCGCCCGCGCACGGCGACGATCGACAGCTCGCGGTCGAAGGCGACGAGCTCCTCGGCGACCTCGTCCGGGTCGAGCGGGCCCGGCTCGTCGACGCGCCGCTGGCCCTTGCCGTCGTACCCGAGCCTCCGCGTCTTCACGAGCGCCGGGAGCCCCGTGTCCAGGAGCGTCCCGAACCTCGCGGTCGGGATGTCGAGACGGCGGAAGAGCTCCTTCTCCCGCAGGCGGTCCTGCCCCTCCTCGAGCGAGCGGCACCCCGGGACGGCGCCCACAGCCGGCCGCCGCGGCGACGGGGACGTTCTCGAACTCGAAGGTGACCACGTCTGCGCCGTCCGCCAGGCGTGACAGGAGCTCGGGATCGGAGTACGCCCCGACCAGCAGCTCCCCCACGTCGCCGGCGCACGCATCGGGTGAGGGGTCGAGGAACCGGAACGAGAGGCCGAGCGGGAGCCCGGCGAGCGCGAGCATCCGCCCGAGCTGACCGCCGCCGATGCAGGCGACGAGGGTCACGACGTCGCCCCGAGCGGCAGTCGCTCGACAGGCTGCCAGCGATCCGGCGCGCGCTCCCCCATGACGGTCACCGCGTCGACCCGGGCGCTCGCCGGCAGCAGCCCCGAGAGGGCGGACTCCGCCCGCGCTGCCACGACGCTCTCGTCGCCCGGCTCGGTGACGGCCAGCGTCGCGTGCGGCACCGGGTCGGGATGCTCGCCTCCGTAGGGCGGGAAGGAGGGATACGCCTCGATCACCGTCTCCATCAGCTCGCGCAGCGCCGGGCTCGGCGCGGGCTCCGCGTACACGACTCCCGGCCACACCGCGACACGCTCGAGCGTGACGGTGACGGGCTCCAGCGAGCGGAGGAGCTGTGTGAGCTCCGGCAGGTGCCCTGCGACCGCGGCGGCGGGAGCGAACGGGAAGAGCACCGTCACGTGGAGCGGGATCCCCGTCGCGACCGCCCCCGGGGAGATGCGCCGCCTCACCTCCGCGACGCCCGGGAGCAGCTCCTCGAGATCGAGCACGAGGCCGCTCCGCAACACCGGGGCGCCGGTCACACCGCAGGATCGGGCTGGTCGAGCACCGACTGCGTCTGGCTCGCACGGAAGGCCGCGAGGCGCTCGGCCACCGCCGCGTCCGTCCCCGCGAGGATCGCGGCGGCGAGCAGTGCCGCGTTGACCGCCCCCGCCCTGCCGATCGCGAGCGTCCCGACCGGGATCCCGGCAGGCATCTGCGCGATCGAGAGCAGCGAGTCCATCCCCGAGAGCGCCTTCGACTCGACGGGGACGCCGAGCACGGGCAGCGTCGTCTTCGCCGCCGCCATCCCCGGCAGATGAGCGGCGCCGCCGGCGCCCGCGATGATCACGCGGAGGCCACGCCCCTCGGCCTCCGAGGCGTACGCGAAGAGGAGGTCGGGCGTGCGGTGGGCAGACACGACGCGGCGCTCGTACGGGATCTCGAGGGCCTCCAGCGTCTCCGCGGCGTGCCGCATCGTCTCCCAGTCGGAGCGGGAGCCCATGATCACGCCGACGACGGGGCTGGCCACGTGCGAACCCTACGCGACGCCTCAGCCGAGCGCCTCGGCGAGCGCGTAGAAGAGCGGGATCCCGACGGTGAGGTTGAGGGGGAACGTCACGCCGAGCGCCGGCACGAGCGAGACGGATGGGCTCGCAGCGGGGAGCGCCTGTCGCACCGCTGCGGGCGCCGCGATGTACGAGGCGCTCGCGGCCATCACGCCGAGCACCGTCGCACCTCCGACCGAGAGGCCCGCGAGGGTGCCGAGCGCGACCCCGACCGTGCCCTGGACGAGCGGAGCGACCAGCCCGAACCCGATGAGCCGTGCACCGACAGCGCGCACGTCGCCGACGTGCCTGGCCCACGGCGAGGCCGAGCCCGAGCAGGAAGATCACGAGGATGCCGTAGAACGCGTCGACGAACACCGGCTCGGCCCGCTCGAACCGCTCCGGCCCGGAGAGGGCGCCGATGACGAGCCCACCGAGCAGCAGGAGCACGCTCTTGCCCGCGATCGTGGTGCGAAGCGCCTGCCCGACGCCGCCACCCGAGAGCGCGGCATGTGCAAGGGCGAGCGCAACGATGATCGCCGGGACCTCGAGCACCGCGAGCAGGGTCGTGAGGAAGCCCTCGAGCGGGACACCCTCCGTGTCGAGGAGCGTCACGGCGGCCGTGAACGTGACGGCCGAGACCGAGCCGTAGTGCGCAGCGAGCGAGGCTGCATTGGAGACGTCGAGGCGCAGCGAGCGCCTGGCCACGGCGAACACGACGATCGGCGTGACGATGCCGAGCAGCAGCGTCACGACGACCGGCGCGAGGAGCTCCCCGGCGTCGGCCTGCGCGAGCTGGACGCCCCCCTTCAGGCCGATCGCCAGCAGCAGGTACAGCGAGAGCCCGGTGGCGAGACCCGGGGGCAGCGAGAGGTCGCTCCGGACGAGCGCGGCCACGACGCCCAGCGCGAAGGCGAGGACGACGGGCGACAGCAGGTTCGCCTCGGCGAGCTCGAGAGGAGACAGCGCCGGGATAATATACGAAGAAATATTCGGTATTACTTCTTCGTAAGACGCTGCTTCTTGACGAGCAGCGTCGACACGCCTGCGGCCGCCTTGCGCACCTCGGCCGGCGCCTCGTCGTCGCCGGCGATCCCGTCGAGGATGCGGATCGTGGCCGGATCGGGCGTGCCGTTCTTGAAGCACGCGATCGCAAGCCGGCGAACGGCGAGGTTCGGATCGCGCGCGGCCAGCTCGTTCAGGAGCGGGCGGAACTGGTTGACGTCGCCGGGGTGGTCGCGGGAGAACGACTCGAGCGCGATCAGCGCCGACCCGCGCACCGCCGGGCTCTCGTCGTCGAGCCCTCGACGAAGCAGCTCGAGCTTCTGGCGATAGCGGAACTGCGCCAGCGCCCGGAACGCGACGCCGCGCACCCGGTAGTCCGGATCGCGGGCGGCCGCCTCGAGCTCGTCGCCCCACTCGAGCCGCAGGGCGGCAAGGTCGCGCTCGGCGTCCGGCCGGGCCGCGAGCTCCTCCGCGTAGGCGGCAGCCTGGTCGAGGGTCATGGCCACGTGCGCACCGCCTTCGGGGTCGGGTCTGTCGTCGGCATCGCGGCGGACGGTACCTCACCGGCAGCGCCGTCCCGATGCACTACGCTCGCAAGAGCACGAGCCCGACCGCGCAAGGTCGGGTCGTTCGCGACGGGCGCACGCGCCCTGCGCGCGAACGTCGCCAGCGATCATGCCCCGGGCAGCCCGCCGCGGGGCGGGAAAGGACGCGAAGTGAACGGCAGGAAGAAGGTCACCGTCGTCGGGGCCGGGAACGTCGGCGCGACGTGCGCCCAGGAGGTCGCCCGACGCGACTACGCCGACGTCGTCCTCGTCGACGTCGTGCCCAACCGGGCAGCCGGCAAGGCGCTCGACATCAACCAGGCAGGCTCCGTGCTCGGGTACGAGCCGAACGTCGTCGGCGTCGACGGCAGCGGCTACGCGGCGACGCCGGGTCGGACGTCGTCGTGATCACCGCCGGGCTGCCGCGCCAGCCGGGGATGAGCCGGGACGACCTCGTCCAGACCAACGAGGCCATCGTCGCCGAGGTCACCCGGGAGGTCTCGAGGCGGTCGAAGAAGGCCGTCCTCGTGGTCGTCTCCAATCCTCTCGACGCGATGTGCCACGTGGCCAAGGCGGTCTCGGGCTTCCCGCGTGAGCGAGTCGTCGGGATGGCAGGGATCCTCGACACAGCGCGGTTCGAGTGCTTCATCGCCCAGGAGACCGGGCTCTCCGTGAAGGAGGTCACGGCGACCGTCCTCGGCGGCCACGGCGACCAGATGGTTCCCGTCGTCTCGGCGACGACGATCGGCGGCATCCCCCTCGAGCAGCTCGTGACGAAGGCGCGGATCAAGAAGATGGTCGACCGGACGAAGGTCGGAGGCGGCGAGCTCGTCAAGCTGCTCGGCACCTCCGCCTGGTACGCCCCGGGCGCCGCGGCCGCGCAGATGGTCGATGCGATCTGCCTCGACGAGAAGCGCGTCCTCCCGTGCACGTCGTACCTCGAGGGCGAGTACGGGATCGAGGATCTCTACATGGGCGTCCCCACGAAGCTCGGCGCCGGCGGCGCCGAGGAGATCGTGAGGCTCCGGCTCACCGCCGAGGAGAAGAAGATGCTCCGCGTCTCCGAGGCCGCCGTCCGCGACGTCGTGCAGGTGCTCACCCACCGCTGAGTGGCAGTGTCGCTTGCGAGCGCGGGCTCCGCAGGTCCGCGGGGCCACGCCGCAGGTAGCCCGGATCCCCAACCGCGGACCGGGGCCCCTGAAGCGGCCTGCTCCGGCGGCCGGCGCCAGGGTTACGCCAATCGCCTGCCCAGACGTCTGCGCCGGCAAGCCGAGCCTGGCCGCTGCCGCAGGCAGCAGGTCCGCATCAGGGATCTGGCCTCCGCGTCCCGCGCCGCGGACCCGTGGGATACCGGCGGCGTTGGCCCCGCCCCTGCGGGGGCAACGCTCGCAAGCAAGGGACGCCCGTGTTTGCATGCCCTGAACACACGCCCGGATAGGCTGACCTCCATGGATCTCGGTCTTTCCGGCCGTACGGCGATCGTGACGGGCGCATCTGCGGGGATCGGCCTCGGCATCGCCGAGAGCCTCGCCGCCGAGGGCGCGAACGTCGCGATGCTCGGTCGCCGGCGCGACCTGCTCGAGCGGCAGGCCGAGCGCATCGGCGCACTCGCCGTCCAGGGCGACATCACGATCCCGGCCCACCTCGACCGACTCGTCGCCGAGACGCTCGAGGCATTCGGCGGGATCGACGTCGTCGTGCTCAACGGCGGCGGACCGCCTCCGGGGACGGCGGTCGAGGTGACCCCCGAGGCGATCGAGGATGCGGTCGCGCTCCTGCTGATCCCGTTCGTCGGCCTCGTCGCCCGGACACTCCCCCATCTCCGCTCGAGCGACTGCGGGCGCATCGTGGCGATCGAGTCCATCTCCGTCCGCGAGCCCATCGCCGGCCTCGCGCTCTCCAACGCCGTGCGACCCGGCGTCGTGGGCTGGCTGAAGACCCTCGCCCGCGAGCTCGCGCCCGAGGGGATCACCGTGAACACGATCGCGCCCGGCCGGATCGCGACCGATCGCATGCGCGCGCTGTACGGCCCTGACGGCCCGTCTCCGGCGGAGCTCGCCCAGATCCCCGCAGGCAGGCTCGGGACGACGGCCGAGCTCGGTGCGGTCGCCTGCTTCCTCGCCTCCGATCACGCCTCGTACGTCACCGGCGCCGTCGTCCCGGTCGACGGTGGGCTCGCACGCGGCCTGGCCTGAGCGGCTTCCCGATGCGCATCCCCTACGGCACCATCGCCCTCGTGGGCGCCACGCTCCTCGTGGGCGTCGTCGTCGTCTCGTACATCCTCCCGAGCGACGACTACCTCTACGTCCCGAACGAGGCGCAGCCGGTCGCGGACAACGTGACCATCGAGGGACGCAAGGATCCCTCGGATGCCGCCGGTGGGATCTACACGATCGACGTGACCGTGCGCAAGGCGCGCTGGGCAGAGCGCTACGTGCCGTTCCTGCGTCCCGACGGCGCGTCGCTCGTGCCCGGCCACGCCGTCACCGCCCGAGGCGAGAGCTTCGCGGAGCGACGCGCGAAGTCCCTCGCCGAGATGGCCCGCTCCGAGGAGATCGCGTCACGGCGGTCGCGCTGCGCGCGGGCGGCCTCGACGTCACCGCGACGCCGCGCGGCGCACTCGTCACCTCGGTCGCCGCGGACGTGCCGGCCGAACGTGTCCTCGAGGAGGGCGACGTGATCGTCGCAGCCGCCGGACAGGCAGACGCGGACGCCCGGCGCGCTGCGCAGCGCGGTGGGGACCGTGCGGCCGGGCGAGCGCGTGACGCTGCGGATCCGACGCGGCGACGAGATCGTCGTCCGCACCGATCGCGACCGTCCCGGCACCCGACGACGCGAACCCGGCCGATCATCGGGATCGGCGTCGGCCAGGACGCGAAGATCGAGCTCCCGCTGAAGGTGGACATCGGTCTCGGTGAGACCGGAGGGCCGTCGGCCGGGCTCCCGTTCGCGCTCGAGGTCCTCCAGGAGCTCGGCAAGGACGTCGAC
Organism: uncultured Actinomycetes bacterium; assembly: GCA_963849125.1. Taxonomy (GTDB): domain Bacteria; phylum Actinomycetota; class Thermoleophilia; order Gaiellales; family Gaiellaceae; genus Gaiella. The sequence continues at coordinate 140,970 of CAWKGI010000027.1, forward strand.
CGCGGGTATCGCGTCGCCGCGACGGGCGAGATCGAGCTCGACGGCACCGTCGGCCCGGTGGGTGGTCTCAAGCAGAAGACGCTGGGTGTGAAGGCGGCGGATGCGGACGTCTTCCTCGTCCCCGCTGGGGAGAACGCGGCCGTCGCACGCCACTATGCAGGGAACATGCGCGTCATCCCTGTGGAGAGTTTTCAACAGGCGTTGCGCGCCCTGAGAACGCTGCCGCAGAAGTAGGGGATTTCCAGGGATTTCGCCCGTCCTGGCGACACCCGCAAAGTGCGGGGATTTCGTCGCCGCACCCCTTGCAGGCGTGCCGAGACGTCGCCACAATGGCCGCTGTCCCACCTGCGTCGGTTCCCTATCTTTTTGGAAGCATGAGCAAACGAACTATTTCATCCTGCAATGATTGCTACTTCCGCCGCGCTGGCCTCTGCGCGCTCCCCGGCAACACCCCCTGCCCGACGTTCCGCTCGGCGACGCGCGAGGGCCTCCAGCCTCCGCCCCAGCCCCGGCTCGTCCTGCGTCCGCTCGCAGGCGCACGCGGATAGCATCTCCCCCGTGAGCAATCTGCCCGAGAAGCGACCCGACGCAGCATCGGCGCCGACGCCGTGGCGGGCGATCCTCGGCGCTGTCGCGCTCGTCTACGCCGTGATCTTCCTGCTGCTGAACACGGATCAGGTCTCGATCAGCTTCGTCTTCTTCACGGCCGAGACGTCGCTGCTCTTCCTGATCCTGCTGAGCATGGGCCTCGGTGCCCTGATCGCGCTCTTCGTGCCCGCCTACTGGCGGCGGCGTCAGCGCGATGAAGCGCGACGACGGCGCTGCGACTCCTAGGAACTCCAGCTAGAGGAGCTTCGCGAGGAGTGCCACGCCCTCGGCGATGCGCTCCGGCGACTCGTACGAGAAGGCGAGCCGCGCGGCAGTGGCGCCGCCCTCGCCGGGCGGGAAGAAGTCGGTGCCGCGGACGAAGGTCACGCCCTCCTCCGTCGCGCGAGCGAGGAGGTCGGCGGCGTCCGTGCCCGGGCCGAAGTCGACCCAGAGGAAGTACCCGCCCTCCGGGCGAGCTCCAGGTGACGCTCTCGGGCATCTCCCGGGCCAGAGCCTCCAGCATCGCGTCCTTCCGTGCACGCAGCAGGCCGCGGATCCGCTCGAGGTTCGTCTCGAACGCACCGCGCACGAACAGCTCGTGGATCGTCGCCTGCGGCAGCAGCGACGGCGAGATGTAGGTGGAGACGGCACGCTCGTCGTAGGCCGCTCGGAGCGCGTCGGGCACGACGAACCAGCCGACGCGCATCCCCGGGGCGACGGTCTTCGAGAAGGACGACGTGAACGTGACGTGATGCCCGCCCTCGAGCTCGAAGAGGGACGGCGGAGCGGTGCCCTCGTAGCGGACGAGCCCGTACGGATCGTCTTCGAGGACGTCGAGACCGTGCTCGGTGGCGAGCTCGACGACCCGCCGGCGCCGCGCCTCGCCAAGGGTGCGTCCGCTCGGGTTCTGGAAGGTCGGGATCGTGTAGAGGAACGAGATGTCCCCGCCCCGCGCCAGCTCCGCCTCGAGCGCGTCGGGCACGAGCCCTTCGTCGTCCATCGGCAGCGCGACGACCTCGACGCCGTCCCAGCCGAGGAGCTTGAGCGGTCGGTCGTACGTGGGCGCCTCCACGAGGACGCGGCCCGGCTTCCGCTGCAGCTGCACGGCCGAGTAGAACACGAAGCCCTGCAGGCCGCCCGTCGTGAGGAAGACGCGCAGCGGATCGACTCCGTGGCGCTCGGCGAGAAGCTCCCGCAGAGGCCCGTAGCCGCCGCCCTGGCCGTACGACAGGATCGTCGTCCCGTCGCGTCCGAGCGCGACCTGCGCGCAGTCCGCGATCAGCGCCGGGTCGAGGCACTCCGGCGCCGGCGCACCTCGGGCGAAGGAGATCGGGGCCATGCGACGAGCCTACCTACCGGGGCCGCGCCGACGCGGCTGCTACCGTTCTCCACAGGGACGACGCCGTGTCGTACCCGTGGGATCGGTTCGCTTTCGGCCCCGGAGATGCTCCGGACTCGGGATGCAGGACGGATTCCGAGACCGCCCCCGTGGGGCCGAAAGGAACACATGACCGACGAGACCTTCGCCGCGCTCGGCGTGAGCGCAGACATCGCGGATGCGCTTGCCGCCCGCGGGATCACCAGCCCGTTCCAGATCCAGCAGCGTGTCGTCCCCGAGGCGATGCGCGGATCCGACATCCTCGCGAAGTCGCCGACCGGCTCCGGCAAGACGCTCGCCTTCGCGCTGCCGATCGTCAACGCTGCTCGACCCCTCCGAGCCGCGCCCGGCCGCGCTCGTGCTCGTGCCGACCCGCGAGCTCGCCGTGCAGGTGACCGAGGAGCTCGCCGCCGTCGGGGGCACCGCGTGGGATCGCGGTCGCCTCCGTGTACGGCGGCGTCGCCCTGCACGCGCAGGCGAAGCTCGCCTCCGACGCGCACGTCGTCGTCGCGACCCCGGGACGACTGCAGGACCTCGTCGACCGGCACATGCTCTCCCTCGACGCGATCCGCATCCTCGTCCTCGACGAGGCAGACCGGATGCTCGACATGGGCTTCAAGCCCCAGGTCGACCGGATCATGAAGCGGATCTCCTCTGACCGGCAGACGATGTTCTTCTCCGCGACGCTCGACGGCGAGGTCGGCGACCTGGCCCGGGCCTACACGCGCTTCCCGATCCGCGTCGAGGCCGAGCTGCCGCACGGCCGCTCGCCCGGCGAGATCGACCATCGCTTCGTGGCGGTCACCCTCGACTCGAAGCTCGACACGCTCGCGGGCCTGATCCGCGAGGCCGACGGGCTCTCGCTGGTGTTCGTCCGCACGAAGCGCGGCGCCGACCGGCTGGCCTCGCGCCTCAAGGGAGTCGACATCGACGCCCTGGCGATGCACGGCGACCTCAGCCAGGTGCAGCGCGAGAAGGCGCTGTCACGGTTCGAGAGCGGCAAGGTCACGACGCTGATCGCCACCGACGTCGCAGCCCGTGGGCTCGACCTCGACGACGTCAAGCTGGTCGTGAACTACGACCCGCCCGAGGACGAGAAGGCGTACACCCACCGCGTCGGCCGCACCGGCCGCGCCGGCCGCTCGGGCGACGCGGTCACCCTCGTCCTCCCCGACCAGCAGGCCGACGTCAGCCGGGTCGCCCGGCTCAACGGCCAGGTCGAGCGCTTCGAGGAGACGGGCATGAAGGTCGCCGCGCCGCGCCTCGTGTACTCGTCGCGCAGCCGCAACTCGAAGTGGGGCCCCGTGCGTCCTCGCCGCAAGATCTAGGCGAAGAACGTGTCCCCCGGCGAATAGGCCGGAACGCACGTGCACAGGAGTCGCACGCCCTCGGGCCCGGCGACCAGCTCGTGCCAGGCGCCCGGCGGGATGAGGATCGCCTCGCCTGCTCCGACCTCGGCCGTCACTCCGTCGACCTCGAGGGTTCCGCCGCCCTCGAGGATCAGGTAGATCTCCTCGGCGAGCCGGTGGTAGTGACGGTCGGTCCGCTGCCCTGGAAGCAGGGTGCCCTCCGCCAGGGTCTGAGCGGGAGTGCGCACGTACTCGCGGATCGACGACCCGTCCTCGGAGACGAAGGGCGCGATCGCGGATGTCAGCACCCGCTGCATCGTAGGAGCGTACGCGATCGACCGCCACCGGCAAGGCCGACGACGAGCCTCGAGATGCTAGCGCCGGATCGGCCGTCGCCACTGCCCGGGAAGGGTCGGGGCCGTCTGGCACCGGGGTGATGCGCGATGAACGGTCGTCCGTGGCGCTCGTTGTCCGGAGCCCGTCCGGCCATACGTGCGATAGTGCCGTTTGACGACAACCCACGGAACGTTGGCGACCCGGATCGTCCGGGCGCCCGAAAGGACATACATGGTCGGAGCAACCTTCCTCGACTTCCTCTGGTCGCTGATCATCATCTTCTTCATGGTCGCGTTCTTCATGATCCTGTTCCAGGTGATCGGTGACCTCTTCCGTCGAGACGACGTCTCGGGCTTCGGGAAGGTGCTGTGGATCCTCTTCATGGTCTTCTTCATCTTCTTCGGCGTCTTCATCTACCTGATCGTGAACGGCAACGGCATGCGTGAGCGGCAGATGGCTGCGATGAAGGAGAGCCAGCAGCAGTTCGACTCCTACGTCCAGACCGTCGCGGGCGGCTCCGCCGACCAGATCGCAAAGGCGAAGGAGCTGCTCGACGCGGGGACGATCTCGCAGGAGGAGTTCGACGCGATCAAGGCCAAGGCGATCGCCTAGCACCATCGGATCGGACGTCGAGCGGGCGGGGCGGCACGACGCGCCCTGCCCGCTTCGTCGTTCAGGGGCTCTACACGCGAGGCGGGGCGCCACGCGGAACGCGCCGATCGGCCGTCTCCTAGAGGAGCTCGTTCGCGTCGCGCCAGAGCAGGATGCCCGACCTGACCGCGACCATGACGAGCGCGATCGGGACGATGACGCGGGCGACCGACTGGATCCGACTCGCCAGGACGGGTGAGCGGCGGAGCACGAGAGCGACGCCCACGACGACGGCGACGGCGATCAGCACGACGTTGAGGACGAGCGCAGCCACGGAGAGGAGCGACTGCGAGCGGGACGTTCGACCATGGAGCCACCCGCAGCAGCCGCTCGACGACGGTCACCATCGTGAACGCGGCGATGCCCGGGAGCAACGTGAATGCGGCAACGGCGAACGACGTCGGCTCGAGGGCCGAGAAGTCGAAGCTGCCGGGGTCGACCGAGTCGGCGCCGGTGACGAGTGCGACGACCGCTCCGACGAACCAGGCTCGCCCCCTTGCCGGGAGCGCGTTGCGCCCGGCGACGTAGACGACCCCGGTCATCCCTCCGAGACCGGCCGTGACCATGAGGAGGAAGAAGGTGGCCGGGGTGACGATCCCGATCGTGAACCCGTCGTCCGTCTCGGCTCCGCGCAGCCCGTCATCGGACGCCAGTCGCAGGACGAGCATCACGAGACGCCCTCCGATCCCCCCGATCACGACGCCGACGATCGCACCCGCCCCGGCCCCGACGACGAAGCGCCAGGCGACCACGCGGGCGTCGCTACGCAGAGGCGCACGCTCTTCCATAAATAGGAAGATATAGTCCCTTTCAGGACGGAATGCAATGGTTCACCCCGACGCTCGAGGCGCCTTCTGCCGTCTCCTTGACTAATAGGAAGATATCTGCCTATGCTTGGGAGGTGAGACGCAAGCCTGGAACGTTGCTTCCTCTGGAGATCTCGATCCTCGAGACCGCGATCGACCTGGGGCGGCGTGGCATCGAGGAGTTCCACGGCTTCGCGGTGGCGAAGGAGATCGCAGAGCGTGAGGAGGCGCGCACGCTCACGGCGCACGGCACCCTGTACAAGGCGCTCGAGCGCATGGAGCGTGCTGGGCTCCTGGAGAGCCGCTGGGAGGACCCGGACGTCGCCTCGGCCGAGGGCCGTCCCCGGCGGCGGCTGTACCACGTCACCGGACTCGGAGCGCAGGCGCTCGCCGGCTCGGACGCGGTCAGGCAGCCACCCGCGATCCGGCCCCACGGAGGGCTCGCACCGTCGTGAGCGGACGCGCCCCCGCGCTCGCGATGACTCTGACGCGCGGGTGGGCGCGCCTCTACACGCGCGGGCTTCCACCCGACCTTCGCGCAGCGCGGCGGGACGAGCTCGAGTCCGATCTGTGGGAGCACGCGCAGTGCGGCACGACCGAAGGCCGCCGGCCGGGCCACACGGCGTTCGAGATCCTGGGAAGGCTAGCCGCCGGGATGGCAGCCGACCTCTCGTGGCGACTCGAGCACCGCGGCTCACGGCGGTACGTACCCCGTCCACTTGGAGGTGGAACCATGATCGAACTACTGAAGAAGCACGGGATGGCGGCTCTCACCGTCGCCTTCGGTGTCACGATGACCTCGCTTGCGGTCGCGGTGACGGCCTTCGGCGACGTGGAGCGCTTGCAGACCGCGCTCCTGTTCGTTGCCGGCCTGCTCGTGCTGGGCGGCGTGGTCGCCATGCACCGCGGCCTCCGCGGCGGTCGACCGGCGGTCGCTCTCGGCGCGATCGTCGCAGGGCTCATGCTCGTCTGGAGCGTCGTCACGCCGATCGTCAGCCTCGTGATCCTCGTCTGGCTGGTCGCAGGACGACAGCCGGCGCGGGCGCCGATCCAGCCGGCCTGAACGTCTCGCGCGGGACGACCTACGAGCGGGCGAGCTCGGCGACCAGCTGAGCGGCCTCGGTCGGGGTCGTCCCGACGCGGATGCCCTTCGCCTCGAGCGCGTCCTTCTTCGCCTGGGCGGTGCCGGAGGAGCCGGAGATGATCGCGCCCGCGTGCCCCATCGTCTTGCCGGGCGGCGCGGTGAAGCCGGCGATGTAGGAGACGACGGGCTTCGTCACGTGCGCCTCGATGAACGCCGCCGCCTTCTCCTCCTCGTCGCCGCCGATCTCCCCCACCATCACGACGTACTCCGTCTCGGGATCGTCCTGGAACTTCTCGAGGATGTCGATGAAGGACGAGCCGACGATGGGGTCGCCTCCGATGCCGACGATCGTCGAGTTGCCGAGCCCGAGCTGGGTCAGCTCGTGGCCGATCTGGTAGGTCAGCGTCCCCGAGCGCGAGACGAGGCCGATCGAGCCCTCGCGGAAGATCTCCGCCGGGATGATCCCGACGTTGGCCTTGCCCGGGGAGAGCGCGCCGGGGCAGTTCGGCCCGATCAGCGTGACGCCCCTGGGGCGGATGTAGGTGTGGATGCGGAGCATCTCGTGGGCAGGGACGCCCTCGGTGATGCAGATGACGGTGTGGATGCCGGCGTCGACCGCCTCGTAGACGGCGTCGGCGGCGAACGGGGCCGGGACGAAGATCATCGACGTGTTCGCACCCTGCTCGCGCACCGCGCGCTCCACGGTGTCGAACACAGGGACGCCCTCGACGTCCTGGCCGCCCTTGCCCGGCGTGACCCCGGCGACGAGGTTCGTCCCGTAGCCGCGGTTGCGGAGGCCGTGGAATCGCCCTTCGGAGCCGGTCAGCCCCTGGACGACGAGCCGCGTCTCCCGGTCGACGATGATCGCCATCAGCGTGCCCCCGCCCGGATCGCGATCTTGTCGAGGGTCAGCGATCTCGCCCGAGACCCGCTCGCCCAGCAGCGCCGTCGCGCGCTCAGCGTCGGCGCCGGTGCAGCCGGTCCGCGCCAGCCAGGCCGCGAGGTCGATGGGATGCTCGAGCACGAGCACCTCGCCCGGCTCGAGCCCCGCAGCCGCGAGCAGGTCGTGCCACTCGTCGACGGTGTAGTTGCGCACGTGCGACGGGTCGCGGATCGCCTCGGCCTCCTCGACGGCGTCGCCCATGTTCACGGTGTCGACCAGCAGCACCTGCTGCGCCGCCACCCGGGCCATCTCGCCCACGGCGGCCTGGACGTCGTCGAAGTGGTGCGCCGCCGTACGGCACGCGACGACGTCGAAGCTCCCCTCCGCGAACGGCAACGACTCCGCGGGGCAGATCACGTCGGGATGCATGCCATGCGCCGCGTCGCAGGTGACGACCTGGATCCCGGACTCGCGCAGCCGTCGCGCGACGTGGCCGCCACCCGTCGCGACGTCGAGCGCGGTCCGTGCGCCGGCCGCCCACGAGACGATCAGGTCGAGATCCTCGCCCTCGCGGTGCGCGTCGGAGGTGACGTACGCCTCGGCGCGGGCCGACCAGACCTCGCTCATGCGGCCAGCTCCACGGCGCGTCGGGCCGCGTCGAGCATCGTCGGCTCGACGTGGAGGTTCGCGGGCGCCGCCTCGGCGAGGATGCGCCGCCCCTCCTCCGCGTTCGTCCCGTCGAGCCGGACGACCATCGGCAGGTCGAGCGACATCTCGCCGAGCGCCTGCAGGATCCCGCGCGCGACCTCGTCGCAGCGCGTGATCCCGCCGAAGATGTTGAAGAACACCGCCTTCACCTGGGGGTCGCGCGTGACGACGGTGAGCGCGTCGACCACGCCTTGCGCGTCGCCGCCGCCGCCGAGGTCGCAGAAGTTCGCAGGTCGGCCGCCGGCGAACGTGACCACGTCGACCGTGGACATCGTCAGGCCCGCGCCGTTGCCGAGCACCCCCACCTCGCCGTCGAGCTTCACGTAGGTGACGTGCTTCTCCCGCGCGAGCGCCTCGAGCGGATCCGCGGCCTCGAGGTCGCGCATCGCGGCGATGTCGGCGTGCCGGAAGAGCGCGTTGTCGTCGACCGTGAACTTCGAGTCGAGCGCCTTGACCACGCCGTCGGGCGTCACGATCAGCGGGTTGATCTCGCAGAGCATCGCGTCGAAGCGGATGAAGGCGTCGTAGAGCTTCCCGATGATCGCCGCGATCTGCTTCTGCTCGGACGGGTCGGTGACGCCTGCGCCGTAGACGAGGCGCCGGGCCTGCCAGGCGTGGAAGCCCTCGAGCGGGTCGACGTGCAGCCGGACGAGCGCGTCCGGGCTCTCCTCCGCGACCTGCTCGATCTCCACCCCGCCCTGGGTCGTGAACATGAACAGCGGCTGCTTCGCGCCGCGATCGAACGTCAGCGAGAGGTAGTACTCCTTCGCGATGTCCGACGCGCGCTCGATCCAGAGCCGCCGCACCACGTGGCCGCGGATGTCGAGCCCGAGGATGTCCTTCGCCCGCTCCTCCGCCTCGTGCGCGGTCGTCGCGAGCTTGACGCCGCCGGCCTTGCCGCGGCCACCGGTGAGCACCTGCGCCTTCACGACGACCGGCCCGCCGAGCACCTCTGCCGCCTGACGGGCCTCGTCCGGACTGGTGGCGAGTCGTCCCTCGGAGACCGGGATCCCGACCTGGCGGAAGAGCTCCTTGCCCTGGTACTCGTACAGATCCACGGGCCGCCGAGCCTACCAGCGCCCGTGTGCGAGCATGGGCGCCATGCGCATGGCCACACGGCGCTCATCGTCGTGCTCGCCGCGGCCCTGCTCGCCGGCTGCTCGGGCTCCGATGCGGGCCCGGCCACCGCGCCCGCGCCCGTCAAGGCGGCAGGCCCGCAGCGAGCGGAGCTCGACTGGGTCGAGCGCTACCCGGAGAAGGGGCCGGGCCTCGTCTTCCGCGTCAGCTCGTTCGCCGTCACGAAGGGCGGCTGGGAGGCGGAGATCGCGTTCGACAACGCCTCGGGCGCGCACTGGGAGCTGCCGGAGGCGCAGGAGGCGTACAAGCGCGTGTTCGGCGTGATGCTCTTCGCCACGGACGATCTCGAGGAGCTCGAGCGTCTCAACACGCGACGGACAGCTGCCGACGGTTCGGCGGGCCGACAGGTTCGCGCCTCCTCTCGTGACGTTCCTGCCTGCGGGCGAGAGCTGGAAGGGTCGGATCTCCGCTCGCGGCGCACTCCCGGCGGGGACGTTCGTGCGCATCGTGTTCGGGCCGTTCATCGCGGTCGCCGATCCACCGAAGGGCATGGACAAGCGCGTGATCTGGATCACGGACGAGGCCCTGGAGCTCCGCCCGTGACCGGCTTCGCGAGCGACAACACCGCAGGCGCGCACCCGCGCGTGCTCGAGGCGGTCGCGAAGGCCTCGGCCGGTCATGCCGACGCGTACGGCGACGACGCCTGGACCGAGCAGGCCCACGCGATGCTGCGCGACCGCTTCGGCGCCGACTCCAGCCCCTTTCTCGTGACGACGGGCACGGCGGCGAACGTGCTCGCCCTCGACCAGCTTGACGAGGCGCCACGAGGCTGTCGTCTGTGCCGCCTCGGCGCACATCGCCGTCGACGAGTGCGGCGCGCCGGAGCGCTACGCGGGCATCAGGCTGCTGACCGTCCCCACCGCCCACGGCAAGCTCACGCCCGACGACCTCGGGATCGGCTCCTCGGGGGTCGGCGACGTCCACCGCGTGCAGCCGGGCATCGTCTCCGTGTCGGAGTCGACCGAGCTCGGAACCGTCTACACGGCTGCGGAGCTCACGGCGCTCGCCGATGCGGCACATGCCTCCGGCCTGCTCCTGCACGTCGACGGCGCCCGCCTCGCGAACGCTGCGGCGGCGCTCGGCGTTCCCGTCCGTGCACTGACCCGCGACGTCGGCGCCGATGTGGTCACGGTCGGCTTCACGAAGGCGGGGGCGATGCTCGCCGAGGCCGTCCTCTTCCTGCGACCCGGGCTCGCGGAGGGCTTCCCCTACGGGCGCAAGCAGGGGATGCAGCTGGTCTCGAAGATGCGGTTCCTCTCGGCCCAGGTCGTCGCGCTCCTCGAGGACGACCTCTGGCTCGATCTCGCCCGGCACGCGAACGCCATGGCGCAGCGACTCGCCGAGGCGGTCGGCGACCACGTCGAGATCGTCCACCCGGCCGAGGCGAACGCGCGTGTTCGTGCGCGTCGACGCCGCAGCGATCCCCTCGCTTCGCGCCGCCGGCGCCTACACGCCCTGGGACGCCGATGTCGTGCGCTGGATGACGTCCTGGGACACGACCCCGGACGAGGTGGACGCCTTCGCTGAGACGGTGCGCCTCGCGCTCGGGTGACCCACGTGGTCGGGCGTCCCTCCGCTCGTGGACGCGTGGACGGGCGCGTCCGCGGGTGCGTTCTGAGAGACTCACGCGGATGACGAGGAGCATCGAGCCGTGAAGAAGTGGCTGCCCCTGGTCGCCCTCGCGGGCGCGCAGTTCATCATGGTCCTCGACCAGTCGGTGATGAACGTCTCGATCAGCCAGCTGGTCGAAGACTTCGACACGACCGTCACGACGATCCAGGCAGTGATCACGCTCTACTGCCTCGTGATGGCGATGCTCATGCTCGCGGGAGCCAAGATCGGCGACATCATCGGCCGTCGCCGGGCGTTCGTGATCGGGCTCGTCATCTACGCCTGCGGATCGGCCTTGACCGCGGCGGCGCCGACCGTCGCCGTCCTGACGCTCGGGTGGTCGATCCTCGAGGGCATCGGCGCGTCTCTGGTGCTTCCGGCGATGGCCGCGCTGATCGCAGGGAACTACGAGGGGCGAGACCGCAAGGGCGCCTACGCGATCATCGGCGGCGTCGCGGGCGCGGGCATCGCGATCGGGCCGATCCTCGGGGGCTGGGCGACCACGGAGCTGAGCTGGCGCGTGGTGTTCGTCGGCGAGGTCGTGATCGTCCTCGGCATCCTGGCCATGACCCCCTTCGTCCACGACGCCGTCCGCGACGGCGCCAAGCCGCGTTTCGACCTCGTCGGCGCGATCCTGTCGGCCGTGGGCCTCGGCGCGGTCGTCCTCGGCACGCTCCAGGCGAGCACCTGGGGCTGGCTCAAGCCGAAGGACTCGCCCGTCGAGCCGTTCGGGTTCTCGCTGACCTTCTTCGTCGTCGCGGCCGGCGGCGTGCTGCTGTGGGCGTTCGTCCGCTGGCAGCGGCACCGGGAGGCGACCGGCACCGACCCGCTGGTGCACCTCGACCTGTTCAGGATCCCGCCGGTGCGAGCGGGGCTGATCGGGATGCTCTCCCAGAACCTGATCCTGATGGGCGTCTTCTTCACCGTGCCGCTCTACCTGCAGATGGTGCTCGGCCTCGACGCCCTCGAGACCGGCATCAAGATGCTGCCGGTCTCGGTGATGATGTTCATCGCGGCCGCCGCCGGCTCGCGCCTGTCGGGCCGGTTCCCCGTGCGCTCGATCGTCAGAGCGGGCCTCGTGATCACCGGCCTCGCCTCCATCACCCTCCTCGCGACGATCGACCCGGAGCTGAACGAGCGAGGCTTCGCCATCGCGATGGGCGCGTTGGGGCTCGGCATGGGGCTCCTCGCCTCCCAGCTCGGCAACGTCGTCCAGTCGTCGGTGGACGCGTCGGGCCGTAGCGAGGCAGGCGGCCTGCAGTACACCGGGCAGCAGCTCGGCTCGTCGCTCGGAATCGCCCTGATCGGGGCGGTCGTCCTGACCGGCCTGACGTCGGTGTTCCTGTCGAACGTCGCGTCGGATCCGGCGATCAACGACAAGGTCGCGTCCCAGGTGAGCGTGGCCGTCGGGACCGGCATCGACTTCGTCTCGACCGACCAGATCGAGGCCGCCGCGCAGGACGCCGGGCTCGGCGAGGCCGAGACCACGGCGCTCGTCGCCGACTACGAGGATGCGCAGCTCCAGTCGCTGAAGCTCGGGCTGCTGCTCGCTGCGTTCCTCGCCCTCGGCTCGCTCGTGTTCACGCGCGAGCTGCCGCGGACGGTGCCGGGCAACGACGAGCGCCTGGTGGACCCGGAGGCGGTCGCCGCGACGTAAGCCGCGCCGTCCCCGCGGGGACGGCGTCCCTCGACCCCTGCCGCGCTACGCTCGCAGCGATGGACGCGATCGTCGTCGACGGGCTCGAGAAGACGTACGGCAAGGACGTGCGCGCGCTCGACGGGATCCGGTTCTCGGTTCCCGAAGGCGAGGTGTTCGGCCTGCTCGGACCGAACGGCGCGGGCAAGTCGACCACCGTGCGGATCCTCGCGACCCTGACGCGCGCCGACGCGGGAACGGCGACGGTGGCGGGCCACGACGTCGCCCGTGAGCCGGGAGCCGTGCGCCGCGCGATCGGCTACGTGCCCCAGGCCTCCGGCGTCGACCGGGAGGCGACGGGGCGCGAGAACCTCCTCCTGCAGGGCCGCCTGCAGGGGATGCGAGGCACGGACCTGGAGGCGCGGGCGGTCGAGCTGCTGAGCCACCTTCGGGCTCACCGACAAGGCGCAGGCGCTCGTGAAGACCTACTCCGGCGGGATGAAGCGGCGCCTGGACGTGGCGATGGGGCTCGTCCACCGCCCCCAGGTGCTGTTCCTGGACGAGCCGACGACGGGCCTCGACCCCGAGGCGCGCGCGGCAATGTGGGAGGAGCTCGAGACGGCTCGCCGCCGCCGAGAAGCTGACGATCCTGCTCACCACCCACTACCTCGAGGAGGCCGACCGGCTCGCGCGACGGGTCGCGATCGTCTCGCGCGGACGGGTCGTGGTCGAGGGGACGCCCGACGAGCTGAAGCGCGCGCTCCGTGGCGACGCCGTCACCGTCGAGCTCCCGGACGGCGACTCCGCGACCCGGCCGTCGCGGTCGCCGAGGGTCTCGACGGCGTGTTCGAGGTCACGCCCGACGCGCGCCGTCTCCACCTTCGCGTCGACCAGGGCGCCCAGGCGGTGCCGGTGATCCTCGCGCGCGCTCGACGCCGCCGGCGTCGGCGTCCACGCCGTCACGGTCTCGCGGCCGTCCCTGGACGACGTCTACCTCCACCACACGGGCCGCGACTTCCGCGCCGACGACGAGGGGGCATCGTGAGCGTCGTCTCCCAGACCCTGTTCCTCTGCGCGACGCGTTCTGCGCAACCTCTCGCGCCAGCCGATCTGGATCGTGGTGATGGTCGTGCAGCCGATGTTCTGGCTGCTGCTCTACAGCCAGCTCTTCCGGCGCATCACCGAGCTGCCCGGGTTCGGCACGACCTCGTACATCGACTACCTCACGCCCGGGATCGCGGTGATGACGGCGTTCTTCTCCGGCTCGTGGGCAGGGATGGGGATGATCGAGGATCTCGACCGCGGCGTCCTCGAGCGGTTCCTGGCGACGCCGGCGCACCGTGGAGCGATCGTCTTCGCCCGGATCCTCGCAGTCGGCGATCGTGGCGACGCTGCAGGCCGTTCTGATCCTCGTCACCGGGCTCTTCCTCGGCGCGACGAACGGAGGGCGTCGTGGGCTGGATCATCATCCTGCTCGCCTCGTTCCTCGTCGCCGCCGGCTTTGCGGGGCTCTCCCACGGCATCGCCCTGCGAACGAGGCAGGAGGCGACGATGATCGCCGTCGCGCAGTTCATCGGCCTGCCCCTGCTCTTCTTCTCGTCACTGCTGATCGCGCGCGCGCTGATCCCGGCGTGGATGCAGGACTTCTCGCTGCTGAACCCGGTGGAGTGGGCCGTCCGCGCCGCCCGCGGCGAGGCGCTGCCGGGCACCGACTGGGGCGAGATGGGCGCGTTCCTCCTCCTGCTCGGAGGCTTCGCCGCCCTGACCACGGCCTTCGCGACCCGAAGCTTCCGCGCCTATCAGAGGACGCTCTAGCTGGGGGAACCCCATGGTTCCCCCACCAACCCCCTCATTCAGGGATGCACACGGTCACCGGCGGATCGGGCCTCCCGGCCGGCCAAGCCGGCCTCCGGCCCGTGAGCAAGACGCATTGCAGTAGCGGCCTGATCGACAATTCCGGGTTGCTCGCGACGTCGCGATCTCGCCAGCGACCCCTGCATGGGACGCCCGGGGCCGGAGGCCGGCTTTGCCGGCCGGGAGGCAGAGTCAGGCTGTGCCGTGAACGAACCGGAAGGAGGGGGTGGGTGGGGGAACCATGGGTTCCCCCACCCAAGAACCACGGGTTCCCCCAGCTACGGCTGGGCGGTCGGGCGCACGAGGATCTCGTTCACGTCCACGTGGGATGGCAGCGAGACCGCGTAGAGCACGGCGCGGGCGACGTCTTCCGTGAGCAGGGGCGCGTCGAGCGGAACCGTGTCGAAGAACGGCGTGGCGACGATGCCCGGCGCGATCACGGTCACGCGGATCCCGGTGCCGTCGACCTCCTGGCGCAGCGACTCGGCCATCGCGTGGACCGCGTGCTTGGTCGAGCTGTAGAGCGATCCCGGGAGCGGGCGCCTGCCAGCCACCGAGCCGGTCAGCAGGACATGACCCCGGCTCTCCTTGAGCGCCGGCAAGGTCGCACGGATCGTCAGCGCCACGCCGTAGACGTTGGTGAGCACCATGCTGCGCCAGTGCTCGGGTGTCTCGGCGAGGAACCCCCGCGAGGCGCCGAAGCCGGCGTTCGCCCAGGCCGCGTCGAGCCGCCCGAAGCGCTGGAGCGTCGCTGCGACCGCCGCCTGCTGGTCGTCCCACTCCGTCACATCGCAGCGCAGCGCGAGCGCGGCGTCTCCAAGCTCCGCCGCGAGCAACTCGAGCCGGTCGAGCGACCGTGCCGCGAGCGCCACCTGCCACCCGTCCTCGACGAGCGCGCGCGCCGTCGCCTCGCCGATTCCCGACGAGGCGCCCGTGATCAGCATCACCCTGCTCATCGCAGCTGCACCCTATAGGTGGTCGTCGGCTCCGGATCGGCGCCGCAGCTCCTGGGCAGATCCGGCCCGGGCTCCTCGGTGACGAGCGTCTCGATCGGCTCGCCGGCTGCCGTCTCCAGCTCGACCCGGTGGTCGTCGACACGCACGACGCGCAGCCCGTCGATCTCGTCGATCCCGCGCGCGAGCCGCACCGCGACCTCGGCTGCCTGCCCGACCGGTTCGTAGAGGCTGCGCCCCCGGTAGAGCTCGAGTGGGATGCGCTGGGCCTGGAGGAACGCGACGACCTCGGGAGCGTGATGGGGCTCCACCCGTCCGAGCGTGATGCCGTCCGGCAGGGCGACGACGTTCGCGGCAAATCGGTGCCCCCCGGTGTGCGAGCACTGCCACACGAGATCGGGCCCGGCGATCGCCTCGAGCGCATGGAAGACCGGAATGCCGAGGCGCGAGCAGCACGCGTCACGTCGGCCGTGGGTGCACACGAGGAAGAGCGGCCCATGGATGCGCTCGCCCTCGCTCCACGGATCGAGCTCCGGCAACGCCCGGGCGTCGTCGAGCTCGAGCCGACGCAGCGCCGATCCGGCCTCCGACGTCTCCACGGCGAAGACGGTGAGCTTCTCCCTACGTCCGGGCCGCCTGATCGCCAGCACCTTCGCGTCGAGGGAGCCCAGCCAGGTCGCCACCGGCTCGTCGAACCCGGAGGTAACCGCGTCCCGGTCCCACGGCCGGCGCGACTCGACGATCAGCCACCGCCCCGCCACGATCCCCGTTCCGGGCAGCTGCTCGCCCGCGGCGGCGGAGGCGTCGGCGCAGCGCACGACGCTCATCCGTCGCCCCTGGCGGCGGCCGGGAGGCGATCGGCCAGAGCACGCTCGAGCGCGGGCTCCACCGAGAGGGCGTCGACGAAGCTGCGGTATCCCTCGGCCAGACGATCGGTGTCGCGAGCCCTGCGCGGCCCGTCGAGCGCGGTTGCCCGGATGAGCACGTTCTTCGGTGAGTGCTCGAGGGCGAAGAGCTCGACGAGCTGGACGTCGTACCCGACGAGCTGCAGGAGGCGCGCCCGCGCCGCGTCCGTGACCTCGGCGGCGAAGCGCTCCCGCAGGGCCCCATGCCGGACGAGCGGCTCGAGGACGTCGCTGGAGAGCTGGCCGAGCAGCTCGTGCTGGCAGCACGGGACGGCGAGGATGACGCGCGCGCCGACACGGACCGCCCGGTCGAGGGCGGCGTCGGTCGCGGTGTCGCACGCGTGGAGGCTGACGACGAGATCGGCGGCGTCGAGCGTCGAGCTCGCGATGTCCCCCACCTCGAACCGCAGTCCGTCGAGCTCGAGGCCGCGCGCGAGCGCCTCGCACTCGGCGACGACGTCCTCCTTGAGGTCGAGACCGACGATCTCGACCTCCCGGCCGTGCACCTCGTGCAGGAGGTGATAGAGGGCGAACGTGAGATACGCGCGTCCCGAGCCGAAGTCGACGACGCGGAGGGGACCATCCGGAAGCGAGCCGACGACGTCCTCGACGAGCTCGCAGAAACGGTTGACCTGTCGGAACTTGTCGGAGCGCTGCGCCCGCACCTTGCCGTCGGCGCTCATCACGCCCAGCGCCACCAGGAACGGCACGGGCTCGCCGTCGGCAAGGATGTGCCGCTTGCGTCGATCGTGCTCGAGCGAGGCGACCGGGCGACTGGCAGGGCGGCGCAGCACGCGCGTGCCCTTGCCTCCGGCGAGCACCTGGAAGTCGGCCTCCGTGGAGCGGAGGAGCCCCTGTCGGAAGGCGCCCCCGAGGAGGTGC
Organism: uncultured Actinomycetes bacterium; assembly: GCA_963849125.1. Taxonomy (GTDB): domain Bacteria; phylum Actinomycetota; class Thermoleophilia; order Gaiellales; family Gaiellaceae; genus Gaiella. The sequence goes on from CAWKGI010000027.1 coordinate 157,731, forward strand.
CCGAGCCTGCGCGCCGTCTCGTCGGGGTCGAGGTTCTCGTCGATCGTGCGGGTGGCGTGGTGGTAGCGCCACCGGTAGCGGCTCCCCGCCTTCAGCTCGACGGGATCGACCGTGATCTTCTCGGCGCGCGACAGGTCGCCGCCTCGTGGCTTCGAGAGCGTCGCCCCCGTGAGCAGCGCGTCGCCGACGAGGCGCGCGACCAGCTCGTCGAGCGGCTCCTCGGACGCGCTCATCCCGGCTCGGTCACGACGAGCAGCCGCTGGCCATTCGTGACGGCGTCTCCCGCGGCGACCGCGAGCCCCGAGACCGTGCCCGCACGCGGTGCCATGATCTCGTTCTCCATCTTCATCGCCTCGACCACCAGCAGCACCTGCCCCTCCTCGACGACATCGCCCTCGACGACGTCGACCTTCAGGACGGTGCCCTGCATCGGGCTGGCGACGGTGCCTCCGCCCGCACCGAGGTGCCCGTCGTGTCGGGCGCGACGAGCGCGGGCGAGCTCCGTCCACGGCGGCTCGGTGACGTGGAGGCGGACGTCGACCGTCCGCCCGTCGACCTCGACCGCGACCAGGCGCGGGCGCGTCGGGAGGGAGCCGGTCTCCTGCCGCTCCACGGCTGCCGGGATCAGCTCCGCCGCGCGGGCGGCGAGCTCCTCGGACTCGACGACCCCGTGACACGTCTCTCCCGCGACGAAGCAGGGATGCTCGAGCAGTGCGCGGTGGAAGCCGACGAGCGTCGGCGGCCCGCCGATCCTGAACTCGGCGAGCGCGCGGAGCATCCTCCGCCGTGCGTGCTCCCGGTCGACGTCGTGGACGATCAGCTTCGCGATCATCGGGTCGTAGAGGCCGGTGATCTCGTCGCCTGCGCGGATCCCCGAGTCGACGCGCACGCCGGGCCCGGACGGCTCCTCGTACGCGGTGATCGGGCCTGGCGCAGGCAGGAAGCCCTTGGCGACGTCCTCGGCGTTGATCCGGCACTCGATCGCGTGGCCACGGAGCGTCACCTGCTCCTGCGTGACCGACAGCGGCGCACCCGCCGCCACGAGGATCTGCTCGCGGACGAGATCGAGCCCGGTGACCATCTCGGTGACCGTGTGCTCGACCTGGATGCGCGTGTTCATCTCCATGAAGTAGTACGACCCGTCCGCCGTGAGCAGGCCCTCGACCGTCCCGGCGGAGCGATAGCCGGCGGCGCGTGCCGCGTCGACGGCGATGCGACCGATCCGCGCGCGGAGCGCCTCGTCGACCGCCGGGGACGGCGTCTCCTCGACGAGCTTCTGATGTCGCCGCTGGATGGTGCAGTCGCGCTCGCCGAGGTGGATCACGTTCCCGTGCCCGTCGGCGAGCACCTGCACCTCGACGTGGCGCGGCTCGAGGATGAACTTCTCGACGTACACCGCGTCGTCCGCGAAGAACTTCAGCCCCTGCCGCTGCGCCGTCTCGAACGCGCGCACCGCCGCGTCGGGCCCTTCGACGAGCTCCATCCCCTTGCCGCCGCCGCCGGCCTTCGCCTTGATGATAAGCGGGTAGCCGATCTCCTCCCCGAGAGCGACGACCTCGTCGGCCGAGCGGACGGGCTCGGTCGTCCCGGGGATGATCGGCACGCCGGCGGCCTGCATAGCCGTCCGCGCCTCGGTCTTCGAGCCCATCAGCTCGATCGCGGCGGGCGGTGGGCCGATCCACGTGAGACCTGCCTCCTCGACCTGCCGGGCGAACGAGGCATTCTCGGCCAGGAACCCGTACCCGGGGTGGATCGCCTGCGCACCGGCGCGGAGCGCTGTCTCGACGATCACGTCACCGCGGAGGTAGCTCTCCGACGCCGGCCCGGGCCCGATCAGGAACGCCTCGTCGGCGACACTGACGTGCATGCGTCCCCGGTCGGCCTCCGAGTACACGGCGACGCAGCCGATCCCGAGCTCGCGGAGCGTGCGGAACACGCGCACCGCGATCTCGCCGCGGTTCGCGACGAGCACCTTGGCGAACGGCGTGTCACCGATGGAGGGCATCACCTGCGTATTCTCTCCCAACAGTGACGCTCCCCGATCAGTTGACCCTCGCGCGAGCGCTCGCGGTGCCCGTCGTGCTCGTGCTGTACGCCTGGGACTTCCCCGATCACTCCTACTGGGCGACGATCGTCTTCGGCGTGGCGATGGCCACCGACCAGGTCGACGGCTGGCTCGCCCGGCGCCGGAACCAGACCTCGTCGTTCGGCGCGCTGCTCGACCCGATCGCCGACAAGGTGCTGGTGCTCGTCGCCTTCGTGATGCTCGTCGGCGAGGGCGTCGCGCCGGCGTGGATGGTCGCGCTCATCGTCGCGCGGGAGATCGCGATCTCGGGGCTGCGACTCGCGGCGGTCGAGCGGGGAGTGGTGATCGCGGCACGTGACCTCGGGAAGCTGAAGACGTGGGCGCAGGCGCTCGCGGTCGGGTTCGCGGGGTTCGCGGCGGCCGGCGCCTGGTCGACGGACATCGCGTGGTGGGCGGTGCTCGTGGCGACCGTGCTCACGTGGGTCAGCGGACTCGATTACGCGCGCGTCGCGCCGCGGGTGCTGCGCGGCACCTAGTAGATGATTGATCGGTGATTCGGGTGTCCTCAGGGAGGGCGCCCTGCACCAAGCAGCGTGGCCGAGAAGCGCAGCGCCTAGGCCGCCACTCGGCGGCGCCGTGATCACCGATCGACCATCTGGGCCTGAGCGCGCCCGGTGCGAAGGGGCGAGGCTGAAGCCACGCCGCCGGGGGCATGGGCAACAGACCGCGAGGCGTGACCGGAGCCCTCGCGGCAGCTCGACGCGGCGCGGGCGCGGGGGGCGGCTTCAGCCTCGCCCCTCGGGCTCATGGCGCGCGGTCGACCGACTCCAGCAGACCGGCCCGGCGCCAGGCGCTGTCGAGGCCGAGCGGGCGGCGATGGCCCAGCCCTTCCTGCCGGAGCGCACGGGTGACGGCAGCGGTGCCGTCGCCCCCGAGAGGAGGCTCGAGCGAGAGCGTCACCGCGCCCGGCTCGGAGGCGAGCACCCGACGCCCCGCGCCGTTGCCGTCGCTGCCGGAGAGAGCCGGATCCATGGAGAGCACGCTACGCGAGCGGCAGCAGCCGTGCCGCGGTCGCCTTGAACGAGGCGACGACGATCTCGCCTTCGCGGATTCCGAGCCGCTCCGCCGAGGCAGTCGTCACCTCCGCGGTCAACGGGCCGACGCGCACGCGTGCGCGGTTGCCGATGGCGACGACCGACCCGACGGGGGCGCGGACGTGGTTGACCGCCGTGTCGTCCGGCGCCGAGCGCGCGAGCGCCACCTCCCAGGGATGGATCGCGATGGCGACCCGACCACGACCTTCGTCGGTCGTCCACACCGTCCCACCCGTGTCGAGCGTGACCGCCGTGAGCCCGTCCTCGCCGGCGACCGCGACTCCTTCCAGCACGTTCGCCCCCGTGAACGACGCCACGAACGGGTCGGCCGGCCGGGAGAGCAGCTCGGAGGGCGTGCCGACCTGCAGCAGCCGGCCGTCGACGATCACGCCGATCCGATCGGCGAGGGTCGTCGCGTCCTCGATGTCGTGGGTGACGAGCACCGACGGCAGTCCGAGACCGCCCAGCAGCGCACGGAGCTCACCGCGAACCGTGTCGCGCGTGTGCGCGTCGAGCGCGGCGAGCGGCTCGTCGAGCAGCATCACGTCCGGCTTCCGCGCCAGTGCGCGTGCCAGCGCGACCCGCTGGCGTTCGCCACCCGAGAGCGAGCCGGGGCGCGCCGTGGCTAGACCGTCGATGCGAAACCGCTCGAGCAGCTCGTCGACGTCGCCCTTGCCCCGCGCGCCGTAGCCGACGTTGCCCCTGACGGTCAGGTGTGGGAAGAGCGCGTACTCCTGGAAGACCATCCCGACCGGGCGGCGTTCGGCCGGCACGTCCACCGAGGCGGTCGTGTCGAGCCAGACGTCGGCCCCGAGCGCGATGCGGCCGCGGGCCGGGGTGAGGAGCCCGGCGATCGCCCGGAGCACGGACGACTTCCCCGCCCCGGACGGCCCCACGAGCGCGAGCGTCCCGGGCGGGACGTCCAGGCTCAGTGCGAGCTCGAACCGACGGAGGGGATGGGTGAGATCGACGGAGAGCGACGCCATGAGGGAACGAGCTTGACGGCGAGCAGGACGACGGCGGAGACGACGACCAGCTCTGCTCCGATCGCGAGGGCGGTGTCGAAGTCGACGTCGAACTGCTCGTAGACCGCGAGCGAGAGGGTCTGCGTGACCCCCTGCAAGGAGCCCGCGAACATGATCGTCGCGCCGAACTCGCCGATGCCCCGGGCGAACGAGAGCGCGGCGCCGGCCGTGAGCCCTCCGGCGGCGACGGGGATCGCGACGCGGGCGAACGTCCGCCCCGGGCCGGCCCCGAGCGTGCGCGAGGCGTCGACGAGCATCGGGTCGACGGCGGCGAACGCCGCGATCGCGGTGCGGACGTAGAACGGCCCCGCGACGAACACCACGGCGAGCACGACGGCCAGCCGCGTGAACGGGATCTCGACACCGAGGGCCGACAGCTCCTCCCCGAGGAGACCCACCCGACCGAACGCCGCGAGCAGGCCGATCCCCGCGACCGCGGGCGGGAGAACGAGCGGAAGCTCGACGAGCGTCACGGCGACCTCCCGTCCACGGAACCGCCTCGTCGCGAGCAGGTAGGCCGCCGGGGTCCCGACCCCGATGATCACCGCCTGCGCCACCAGGGTCGTCACAAGCGTGACCCGCAGGGCGTCGAGGGCGACCTCGGACGTGAGCGCGTCGACGAGCTGACCCGGAGGCACACGAAGGAAGATCGCCGCGATCGGAAGCGCCAGGAACGCGAGCAGCGCGACCGTCGCAGCCCACAGGACGACCGTGAACAGACGGCTCACTGCGGCAGCCCGAACCCGGCCGCTCGCAGTGCCTTGCGGCCGTCGGTGCCGAGCAGCGCGATCAGGAACGCCTGCGCCGCCTCGAGATCGCGCGGTCGTACGGCGATCGCCGCCTCGTAGACGACGTCGGGCTGCGCCGACGCAGGGAACCGCACGACACGCACCTTCCCGACGACCGGGCGCACGTCCGTCGCATAGACGAACCCGGCGTCTGCCTCGCCGAGCGCGACCTTCGCGACGACGCCCTTCACGTCGGGCTCCAGGCTGACCGTCTTCCGCAGCACGCGCAGCAGCCCGAGGCGCTTCAGCACCTCCCGCGTGTAGAGGCCGATCGGCACCTTCGGCCCGGCCACCACGAGGCGGAGCGACGGACGGCGCGCGAGATCGGCCACCTTCGAGATCCGCGCAGGGTTCGCGCGGGGCACGATCAGCACGAGGCTGTTCGTCGCGAAGGGGACGGGCCTGCGCACGAGCCCCTCCGCTGCGAGCTGCTGGGTGTAGACAGGGCTCGCAGAGAGGAAGACGTCGAACGGGAAGCCCTGCCGCGCCTGCTGGGCGAGCTGGTTCGAGCCTCCGAACGATGCACGGGCCTCCGGGTCGATCGCCGGCAGCACCTGAGCGAGCGAGGCGGCTGCGAGCACCGTCGCCGGCCCTGAGCCCTGCCGCCCGGGCGCCGCGACACCGGTCGTCGCGGCCACGGACATCGCCACCAGCACCACGAGGGCCGACGCGACCGCGAGGCCGAGCCTCCGCCTCATCGCTCCACCATCACGCTCGTCGACTTGACGACACCGGCGGCGCTGTCGCCCGGCTTCAGGCCGAGCTCCTCGACGGCCTCGCGCGTGACGATCGCTACGACGCGCGCCGGCTCGGTCACGTCGATCTCGATGCGCGCGAGCAGCCCGTCGACCTCGACCGAGCGGACGACGCCGCGGAAGCGGTTGCGGGCAGTCAGCCGGTCGCCGCCGCTCTCGCCGCGAAGCCGGTCGATCTCCCCCGCCGGCACGACCCGTCGGTTGGCCGCGTCCCGCTCGACGCGGATCTTGCCGTCGCGATCCCAGCGCCGGAGCGTGTCCAGGCTGATCCCGAGCGCCCGCGCAGCCTCCGCCGCCGTGAACATCTTCCTAGGCATTGCCTATTCAATAGCAGAAGCGCCTCAGCGCCGATAGGAGCTATTGCTTATCCTTGTCATATGATCTGCTAATCTCTACTGACCTTATGGACAATGCAGAGATGAGGAGGACACCGATGGCGCGTCGCACGCTCGCAGCACTCACGGCCCTGGTGGTGGTGGCAACGCTCGTCACCGCAGCGACCGCATCAGCGCGGTCGAACGACGTGAAGCTGAGCCTCGTGGGGTACGCCGTGCCGCGCGAGGCGCTCGGCGCGATCATCAAGGCCTGGCAGCAGACGCCCGAGGGCAAGGACGTCTCGTTCACCCAGTCCTACGGCGCGTCGGGCGACCAGGCGCGCGCTGTCGCGAACGGCCTGCGCGCGGACATCGTCCAGCTCTCGACCGGGCTCGACGTCGACTACCTCGTCAAGCAGGGACTCGTCGACGCGAAGTGGGACAGGCAGTCCTACAAGGGGATCGTGACCAACTCGGTCGTCGTCTTCGCCGTGCGCCCGGGGAACCCGAAGAAGCTCAAGCGCTGGGAGGATCTGATCAAGCCGGGCGTCCAGGTGGTGACGGCGAACCCGTTCACCTCGGGCGCCGCGAAGTGGAACATCCTCGCCGCATACGGCTCACAGCGCAAGCAGGGCAAGACGGACAAGCAGGGCATCGCCTTCGTCGAGAAGCTCTTCAGGAACGTCGTCGTCCAGGCAAAGTCCGGGCGCGACGCCGACCAACGCCTTCCTCTCGGGCAAGGGCGACGTCCTGCTCGCCTACGAGAACGAGGCGCTGCTCTCGCGCAAGAACGGCACAGGACATCCAGTTCTACATCCCCAAGCAGACGATGCTGATCGAGGCGCCGATCGCGGTCCTCGAAGAACAGCGAGAACAGGGAGAAGGCGAACCAGTTCATCCGCTTCACGAAGTCCGTGACCGGCACAGCGGATCTGGGCGGAGTGGGGCTTCCGACCCGTCAACAAGACGGTGGCGAAGGAGGTCAAGGCGAAGTTCCCGTCACGCTGGACGGTCTACCGCATCTCCGATCCGATCTTCGGCGGGTGGGCCGCGGCCGACAAGAAGTGGTTCGACCCGAAGGGCTCGGTGATGGTCGAGATCGAGAAGTCGATCGGAGGGCCGACGTCCTGACCCCTCACGCCTGCTCGAAAACGCCGCTCCCGACCCTCGCGCTCCGGCGCGAGCGGGCTGCGGCCGGGGACGCCGCTTCGCAGGAGCGGCGTCCCCGTCGTGCGCTCCTGCTCCTCCGACGAACGGCATCCGAGACCATGAGCACCTCCGAGACGATCGCCGCCCCCGTCCCCGCGGGCCGCGCCCACAACCCCGGCGACCGGGCCGGAACGGCGCTCTCGCTGGGGATCATCACGCTCTACCTGTCGCTGATCGTGATGCTCCCGATCGCGGCGCTCGTGTGGGCATCGCGCAGCGAAGGACGCGCGGCGTTCTGGGACGCGATCACGAACCCGCAGTCGGTCGCAGCCCTGAAGCTCACCGTCGGCGCGGCGTTCCTCGTGGCGGTCGTCAACGCGATCCTCGGGACGGTGACGGCCTGGGTGCTGGTCCGCGACGACTTCCATGGGAAGGGCGTGATCAACTCGATCATCGACCTCCCGTTTGCGCTGCCGACCATCGTCGCAGGGCTCACGCTGCTCGCACTCTACGGCCCGAAGTCGCCGGTCGGGATCGACATCGCCTACACCCGGACGGCGATCGTCGCGGCGCTCATGTTCGTCACCCTCCCGTTCGTCGTGCGCACCGTGCAGCCCGTCCTCGTCGAGCTCGACCACGAGATGGAGGAGGCGGCCGCGTCCCTCGGCGCGTCGTCCCTCACGACCTTCCGGCGCGTGATCTTCCCGAACATCCTGCCCGGGATCCTCTCCGGCTTCGCGCTCGCGTTCGCCAAGGCGGTCGGGGAGATCGGGTCGCTGGTGATCATCTCCGGGAACCTGCCCTACAAGACCGAGGTCTCGTCGGTGTTCATCCTCGGGCAGATCGAGAGCGGCAACCCGGCCGGCGCCGCGGCCGTCGCCGTCGTGCTGCTCGTGCTCTCGTTCGCGATCCTGCTCGTCGTCGGCGCGATCAGGCACTACGCGACGAGGTACGACCGATGAGCGGCCTCTCACGCTACGGCCTGCGCTTCGTCGCGCTCGGGTACCTCACCGCGATCCTCGTCGCCCCGCTCGGGATCGTCTTCTACCGCACGTTCGAGGACGGCTTCAGCGCGGCCTGGGAGGCCCTCTCGACCCCCGAGACGATCCACGCCTTCAAGCTCACGCTGATGATCACGGCGATTGCCGTGCCGCTCAACACCGTGTTCGGGATCATCTGCGCGCTCGCGATCGTCCGCCGCGACTTTCGCGGCAAGGGACTGCTCAACGCCTTCATCGACCTCCCGCTCGCGCTCTCACCCGTCGTGGTCGGCCTGTCGCTGTTCCTGCTCTACGGACGGACGGGCTGGTTCGGCGGCTTCTTCGAGCGCCACGACATCCAGGTGCTCTTCGCACTTCCGGCGATGGTGATCGCGACGATCTTCGTCTCGCTGCCGTTCGTCGCCCGCGAGGTCGTCCCGACGCTGCGCGAGATCGGCGACGACCAGGAGCAGGCCGCTCGAACGCTGGGCGCGAGCGGCTGGCAGACGTTCTGGCGGATCACGCTGCCGTCGATCCGCTGGGCCGTGATCTACGGCGTCATCCTCACGACCGCCCGCTGCCTCGGCGAGTACGGCGCCGTCGCGGTCGTCTCGGGTCGCATCCAGGGCGAGACCGAGACGGCGACGCTACGCGTCGAGGAGCGCTACGACAGCTTCGACCTTGCCGGCGCCTACGCGATCTCGATCGTCCTCGCTCTGATCGCCATCACCGTGCTCCTCCTCATGACCCTCGTCAAGCCCAGGGAAGGAACCACCTAGTGTCGATCCACGTCCGCAACGTCTCGAAGCGCTTCGGCGACTTCACCGCACTCGACGACGTCTCCCTCGAGGTGGAGGGTGGCTCGCTCACGGCCCTGCTCGGGCCCAGCGGGTCGGGCAAGTCGACGCTCCTGCGCATCATCGCGGGGCTCGAGGTGCCCGATGCGGGCGAGATCCTGATCTCCGGCGAGGACGCGACCGACGTCAAGCCGCAGAAGCGCGGCGTGGGGTTCGTGTTCCAGCACTACGCCGCCTTCAAGCACATGACGGTGCGCGACAACGTGGCGTTCGGTCTGAAGGTGCGGAAGCGACCCCGGGCGGAGATCGGCGACAGGGTGGACGAGCTCCTGCGGCTCGTCCAGCTCCAGGACTTCGGGCACCGGTACCCGGCCCAGCTCTCCGGCGGTCAACGACAGCGGATGGCGCTGGCGCGCGCGCTCGCCCCGCGCCCGAAGGTGCTGCTCCTCGACGAGCCGTTCGGCGCGCTCGACGCGCGCGTCCGGGCGGAGCTCCGCGACTGGCTCCGGCACCTCCACGAGGAGATGCACGTGACGACGATCTTCGTCACGCACGACCAGGAGGAGGCGATGGACGTCGCCGACCAGATCGCCGTGATGAACCGGGCTCGCGTCGAGCAGGTCGGCACGCCGACGTCGCTCTACGACCGACCCGCCACGGAGTTCGTGATGTCGTTCGTCGGTGAGGCGAACCGGCTCGGGAACACGTGGGTGCGCCCACATGAGCTCGAGATCGTGATCGACCCCGCGCCTGGCACCACCGAGGCGATGATCGATCGCATCACGAGCTACGGCTTCGACGCGCGGGTCGAGCTGACCCCCGCGGAAGGAGAGCCGCTGACGGTGCAGCTCACGCGTGAGCACCTCGACCTGCTCGAGCTCGAGCAGTCGCAGATCGTGTGGCTGCGCAGCCGAGCGGGGCACGTCTTCGCCTGATGCGCGCGATTGGCGCCGCGCAGGTGGTCATCCTCGCTGCCTGGGTCTGCTCGGTGCTCGTGCTGTCCGTCGCGGTCGCCCGACTCACCACGTCCGGCCGACCGGCGAGCTGCCGGGAGCCGGCGCGTTCAGCGGACCTCGTCGTCTGCTTCGATCGCCGCTGAGCGAGCCACGAGCTCCGCAAGCGTGGTCTGCTCGAGCACGTCACGCATCGCCGTCCGGAGCTCGAGCCACACCTGCTGGAGCGAACGAGCAGCCCCCGTGTACGACAGCTCGTCCGGACGGACGCCGCGCACCGTCGCGATCGGCCCCTCTACCGCACGGATCACGTCGGCGACGGTGATCTCCTCAGCGGGCCGACCGAGCGTGTACCCACCCTCGACGCCACGCTGGCTGGCCACGAGCTCGGCGCGCCGGAGCTCGAGCAGGATGTTCTCCAGGAACTTCCGTGGGATGCCCTGCGAGACGGCGAGTCGCTCGCCCTTGACGAGACCGTCGGCCGCGGCGAGCTCGAGCATGGCGCGGAGCGCGTAGTCGACCTTCGCAGAGGCGCGCACCAGGCGAGCCTACCGCCCTCGAGACGCCAGCGACGTTGGGCCCGGCGAGAGCCGGGCCCACTCGCTTCAGGCGGGTACTCAGGGTCTACGAGAAGGCGACCGCCGGCGATCGGAGGACCTGCGTGCGTCCCCGGGTACTCGGGTCCCGCTCGGTGTCCAGAGCGACAGCCAGAAGTTCACCGCGCCTGCGGCGGGTGTGAACGTGAACGTGGCCGTCCCGCTTCCGGAGGCGTTCGTCGTGATCACGCCATCATTCGATGGTGCGCTCGTGCCGGGTGGGCAGGACGACTCCGCTTCCGTACTTACCCCGCTTCTGCGATTGAAGTAGCTGATCGACGCCGGGCCGCAGGAGCCATCTGCCGTGCGCCGCTCGGGCTCACTCCCGGCCGGATACCTGCGGGCGGAACGACGCGCCCGGCTCCGACCGGCGATGCTGCAAGCATCGCCCCATGCCGTCCTGGGTTCTCTTCGGACTGCTCGCCGCGGTGTTCGCTGCGCTCGTGGCGATCCTCGGGAAGATCGGCGTGCGCGACGTCGATCCGACCGCGGCGACCGCGATCCGCGCGGTCGTGATGGCGATCGTCCTGGTCGCGCTGACGCTCGTGCTCGGGAAGGCCGGGTCGCTGCGCGAGGTCAACGGCCGCGCGCTCGGCTTCATCGTCCTCTCCGGGCTCGCCGGCGCGGCGTCGTGGGTCGCCTACTTCGTTGCGCTGCGCGACGGGCCCGCGACCGGGGTCGCGGCGCTCGACCGGCTCAGCATCGTCTTCGTCCTGATGCTCGCGATCCCGTTCCTCGGCGAGGCGTTCACGTGGCGTGCGGCCCTCGGGGCGGTGCTCATCGTGGCCGGCGCGGTGCTGCTGCTCTGACGCCCGCAACGGGCAAGCCCCGCCCTCCTACGTCGCGGTCATGCGCTGGGCGTAGTCCCAGCTCGAGACCTCGACCGGGTCGAGCCGCAGCACGACCTCCGGCGTCGTCCGCGCGAGCAGGCGCTTGGCGAATCGGCCCTCGGTGTCCCCGAGATAGCGGGTGAGCAGCTCCGCGAGGGTCGCGAGGCCGTCGTCGGGCTCGAGCGTCACCCGTGCGCGGCCACGGACTCCGCGGTAGGGCGGTATCTCCCCCGCGACCTCGAACGCGCAGCGCCGGTCGTGCTCGAGCGCGCGGACCAGCGAGCTCGAGGCCTGCGTCGCGCAGACGAGCTCCTCCCCCCGCCGGGCGAACCACAGCGAGACGACGAGCGGCCAGCCCGACGGGGCCACGCACGCGAGCCGCAGGGGGATGACCGCCGCGTCGAGGAACGAGGCGACCTGTTCTCGGTCGAATGGGCCTGACAGTCTCGCCGCCGAGAGGGGCACGTCACAAAGGCTATAGCGCGATCGCGCTGCGCACCGCGCGCAAGCTCCCGCTGCCTGCCGCGAGGCCGATCGGAGGTCGTACTTCCCTTACAGCATCCGAACATCGTGCCCCTTGTCGCTTTCGGGGTCGGGCGTAGAGTGAGAGACGGAGATATCTCCCGATTTTCGAGAGAGAGGGCGGAACATGTTCACACGAAACCTCCGGAGCACGTTGGCCTGGGTCGGCGTCGTCAGCGTGGTGGCTGCTGCGATGCTCACCCCCGTCGGCCTCGCGGCGAAGCCGACGACGAAGCCGAACGACAAGACGCCGATCGCCTCCGAGAAGACATGGGTCAAGATCGGCGGCGGCAAGGGCTACGGCACCTACCTGAAGCTCGATGCGGGCTTCGCGGCGGCGGCTGCGAGCCTCGCCCCGACGCCGCTGAAGCCGGCGGGCGCCGCGGGGGACAAGGGGATCCGCTTCCCGATCACCCAGGGTAAGCTCGTCGTCGGGTTCGATTCCGGCACACCGCCGAAGGTCAACGCTGTGCGCGGCACGATCGGGCATGTCGGCGGGCTCTCCTTCACCAAGGGCACGACGGTCGTCCGGGTGCGCAACCTCGTGATCGTCGCGAACGCCTCGACGACCGACACGTCGAAGCTGACCGCCCAGGTGAACGGCAAGCGCATCGACTTCGCGACCCTGAAGTTCACGGCGTTCCCGACGATCGCCGGCAAGAACGTCTCGGTCTCCGGCGTGCAGGTGTGGTTGAGCGCCGACGCCGCCACCGCACTGAACACCGCGTTCGGCACCTCACTCGCCGCGAACACCCTCGTCGGCACCGCCTCCGTCGAAGCACGACTCGTCGGGAAGGGCAGGGCCTAGCGCGCGAGGGCCGGCTCTCGTGAACCGTCGGGGCGGCTGCAAGCCGCCCCGACGCGTTCCGAAGACGTGGTCCGGATCCCGGCAACCGTCCGTTTGACGGCCGCTCGTGCGCAGGCGAGACTCAGACCATGGACCGGCTTGCCCGCTACGCCGAGCTCGCCGTGCGGATCGGAGCGAACGTCCAGCCCGGGCAGACCCTCTTCGTCTTCGCGCAGCCGGAGCACGCACCGCTCGCCCGCGCGGTCGTCGAGGCGGCGTGGCTCGCGGGCGCCGGCGATGTGCAGGTCGTCTACCGCGACGAGCACGTCCGCCGGCTTCACGCGATCCATGCCCCCGACGACCTGCTCGACCGCACCCCCGGTTGGCAGGAGATCGCTGCTCGGGCGACCGAGGGCGCGGCGCTCGTGTACGTCACGGGCGACCCCGACCCCGATCTCTTCGGCGACGTCGACGATCGCAGAGCAGCCCGTGCCGAGCCCCGCCTCCTCCGCGAGATCGGGGTCGAGCTCGGCGCACGCCACGCCACCGCGTGGACGGTGATCGTCCAACCGACCGAGGGCTGGGCCCGCGCGGTGTTCGGAGAGCCTGACGTCGGACGGCTGTGGGACGAGCTGGCTGCGGTCGTCCGTCTCGAAGCGCCCGACCCGGTTGCCGCCTGGCGCGAGCACGTGGAGAAGCTGGACAGACGGGCACGATCGCTCGACGAGCGTGGCCTGCGGGCGATCCGGTTCCAGGGCCCCGGCACCGACCTGCACGTTGGGCTGATCGACGGCGCCCGCTGGCTCACGGCGAGGTTGGAGACGAGCTGGGGCCAGGCGCACGTGATCAACCTCCCGACGGAGGAGGTGTTCACGAGCCCCGACCACCGACTGACGGAGGGGACGGTGCGGCTCACCGGGCCGCTGTACTGGTACGGCTCGGTCGTGGAGGACGCGACGCTCCACTTCGCCTCCGGCCGCGTCGTCGAGGCGCACGCGCGGGTCGGAGAGTCGTTCCTGCGCTCGAAGCTCGCCGAGGACCACGGCGCGGCCGCTCTCGGCGAGGTAGCGCTCGTCGACGTCGCCTCGGCCGTCGGTCGACGCGGGATCCTGTTCAAGAACGGACTGCTCGACGAGAACGCCTCGTCACACATCGCGCTCGGGAACGCGTACACGGAGCCCGTCGAGGGCGCGGCGGAGATGATGTCGGCGCAGCGCCTCGCCCTCGGGCTGAACGAGTCCGTGATCCACGTCGACGTGATGATCGGTGGGCCTGAGGTCGACGCCGACGGCCTGACCGCCACCGGCACCGCGATCCCGATCCTCCGACAGGGCCACTGGGTGCTCGACTAGCGCTGCCGACCTCCCCGCCCAACGCGCGACGTCTGCGCCCGACCCGGCGGGCGCAGACGCTTCGGACGACGCCCTACGCGAACCGCGAGAAGCCGCCCCAGGGGCCGAGATACACGGGGCCGAAGCCCGCGAGCAGCTCGCGCGCAGCGGGGCTCGGGTCGCCGTACACGACGAAGCGCGTCGGGTCGACGCACTCCATGAAGCGGCCCGCCCACTTCTCGAGGAAGCCCGTGACGTGCGTGATCATCGCGTCGGAGTCGGCGTACTTCTCGTAGATGTGGACGACCTGCTCGTCGTCCGACACGTACCACTCGTAGCCGAGCGTTCCGGGCTCGATGCTCGTGCCCTCGACCATCTCCTCCATCAGTGTCCTTGAACGCGCCGAAGGCGCCGTCCTTGACGTCCAGCTCGATCACCCAGGAGACATGGTTCTCCATCGTCAGCTCCTTCCGTTCGATTGGAGTCGACGCTATCGCCTCCCGCGACGGCGTGGGGACGGTCGTCTCGCACGTCGGCAGAGACTTGTTGGTCCGCACAAGGATCGTCTAGGGTCAAGGCTCAACGACGGGAGGAGGAAGCGATGGGAGGCTCGGATCACAAGAGCTTCGACGCGCCCGACGAGGTGCGCGAGTTCCCGCTCGGACGCTCGGAGATCGTCAACATCGGCGGCGGCGAGGTCGGTCGGATGACGCTCGAGCCGGGGTGGAGCTGGTCGGAGCACATCAAGCCGGTCGCCGGCACCGAGCTGTGCGAGGCGCACCACTTCCAGTACGGCTCTCCGGTCGGATCGGGGTGCGGATGCGGACGGCTCGGAGCCGAGGTCGGGGAGGGCGAGGTCTCATGGCTCGAGCCCGGTCACGACGCGTGGGTGATCGGCGACGAGCCGGTCGTCGCGGTCGACTGGGGCGGCGCCCCGTCTGGGGTAGCCCGGAGGACACGGGACCGCGGCGGGCGCAGCGTGCCGGCGCGCGAGCAGCCGTGCGAGCGCGGCGATGTGCTCGTCGCCCGTCCCGCAGCAGCCGCCGAGCAGGCGTAGGCTGTGGCGCGCGCCGACGTCGGCGAGCTCGCGGGCAAACGGCTCGGGCTCGGCGGTCTCGAGCTCCTCGAGCCCGTCGAGCTCGTCGGGGTCGCGGGCCGAGGTGTTCGCGAGGAGCCCGACGAAGCGGCCGGCGGCTCGGGGCGAGGCGGCAAGCGCGGCGTCAGCCACCCGCGGGTGGACACAGTTGAGGAGATAGGCGAGTGGCACCGGGTCGACCGCCTCGTCGATCTCGGCCACGGCATCGTCGAGCGGCGTCCCGTCGAGCAGCCGTCCGGTCGGACGGACGACGAAGCTCACGAGGTACGGCTGGCCTGTCGAGCCCATCGCGTCGGCCAGCCCGAGCGCCTCCGACAGCGCGGGGACGGTCGCGCAGAGGAGCAGGTCGACGCCCGCCGAGGCGAGGGCCTCAGCCTGGGTGGCGTGATGGGCGCGGGCCTCGTCGTGGGCTAGCGCGACGGACGGGTCGTAAGCGTCGCCCGGCGGGCCCGAGCAGGCCGCCGACGAGCACCGTCCCTCCGGCCGCTCTCCCCTCGGCTGCCACCGCCTGCACGAGCTCGGCGTTCGCGCGGTTGAGGTCGGTGTCGCGCCAGGCCGACGCGGCGATCCGAGCCCGTCGCGCGCCAGGTGTCCGTCTGCAGGAGCATGGGCAGGCCCGCGCCGAGACCGAGCCGCAGGTAGCCCCGGTGAACGTCGGCGAGGACGTCTGCAAAGCGGTCATCGAGCGCCAGCGCCCCGTCCCGACGTGCTGGTCGAACGGCACGCCGGGTGGCGCCGGAGCCGCTCGTACACCGAGCCCTCGGCGAGGATGTAGCTGGCCTCCGGCCCGCCGCCGAGGAGGTCGGCGGCCTCCACGGGCTAGGCGAGCGCCTCGAGCCGATCGACGAACGACCCGAGCACGGCGAACGCCTCCTGGACCGGGGCAGGCGAGCTGAGGTCGACGCCTGCCCGACGGAGCGCATCGAGCGGGATAGAGCGAGTCCCCTGCCGAGAGGAACTCGAGGTAGCGGTCGGCCGAACCCTTCACGCCGGCCAGGACGCCGCGCGCAAGAGCGTGTGCGCCTGCGATGCCCGTCGCGTACTGGAAGACGTAGAACGGGGCGTAGAGATGACCGAACTGCGCCCAGGTGATCCCCATGCGGTCGCGGTCGACGTCGACGTCGGGCCCGAACCCCTCCTCGAAGAGGTCGGCCATGCCCTCGACGAGCTGGTCGGCGGTCACGCCCTCGCCGCGCTCGACGCGCTGGTGGAGCTCGCGCTCGAACCGGGCGAGCGTCGGCATCACGAACAGGTAGCGATGGAGGTTCGCCATCGCCTCCTCGAGCACCGCGAGCTCGAGCTGCCGGTCGTCCAGGACCTCCAGGAGATGGGCCCGGAGCAGAGCCTGGTGGAAGTTCGAGGCGACCTCGGCGACGAACAGCGAGTAGTGGGTGTAGACCTGCGGCTGGGTCTCCCACGTGAGATACGAGTGCATCGAGTGGCCGAGCTCGTGCGCGAGCGTGCCCAGGCTGACAGCGGTGCCGTCGAAGCTCATCATGATGAACGGCCGGGTGCCCGGAGCGCCCGCCGAGAACGCGCCCGCCATCTTCCCGGCGGACGGGAGCGCGTCGATCCACCGCTCCTCGCCGCAGCCCGCCTGACGGTGTCGACGTACGCAGTCCCGAGTGGCGCGAGCGAGTCGCAGACCCACTCGACGCACTGGTCGTACCCGAGCGACGGCCGTTCGCCCCCGAGCGGCGCGAACACGTCGTAGGGCCGCAGAGCGTCGACACCGAGCAGCGATCGCCGTACCTCCCAGTAGCGATGCCAGGTCGGGAGGTTCGCCTGGAATGCCGCGATCAGGTTGTCGAACACCTCGGTGGGGACGTTCGTGCGCGCGAGCGATGCCTCGAGCGTCGAGGCGTGGCGGCGGACGCGCATCCCGAACACGTCCTGCTTGACCGCGCCCGCGAGGTTCGCGGCAAGCGTGTTGCGGACGCCGAGGTAGCCGTCGGCGTAGCTCTCCCACGCGCTGCGTCGGAGCGCCCGGTCGGACTCGCGCCAGCAGCGCGTCGATCGATCCCTGCGCGACCTCGACCTGCTCGCCGCTCGACGAGCTCGCCGGCGCGAACGTGATATCGCTGTCCGTGAGGGCGCTGTAGATCGTGTACGGCCCACCGAAGACGTCGCCGGCGAGCCCGAGCACCTGCTCGACCTCTGCCGAGCGGGTGTGCGCCTCCTGGCGGAAGAGATCGTCGAAGTGGTGCGCATACGGGGCAAGGGTCGGCTCGGACGCGGTCCACTCGACGATCCGCTCACGACCAAGGGCGAGAACCTCGGGCTCGACGAACGCGAGGGCAGCGTCGACCTGCGCCTGCATCGACTGCGCGCGTCCGAAGCGAGCGACCGCGGCCTGGTCGGTCGTCTCGACCGCGTAGCCGAGGATCGCGTAGACGAACACCTGCCCCTGGCGACGGACGGGCAGGTCGCGAGCGGCGAGCGCCTCGGCGAGAACCGCCGGCCCCTCGGCGAGGCGACCCTGGAACGCGGCGACTGCGGGCACGGCGGCCAGAATGGCCTCGAGCTCCTCCTCCCACGCCTCGACGGATGGGAAGACGCTCTCGGCGTCCCACGTCAGCTCGACGGGGATGGCGGTGCGAGGTGGGGTTTCGATGTCGGTCACGGGCGCGAGGAGGTGTGCAGACGGAGAGCTGCGTGGTTCACAGCGGGATGTTGCCGTGCTTGCGCTTCGGCGGGGCTCGCGCTTCGCGAGCGGCATCTCGAGCGCGTGGATCAGGCACGGCCGCGTCACGCGGGCTCGATCACGTCGTCGACGTAGCCGCGCTCCGCCGCGGCGTACGGGTTCGCGAACCGCTCCTTGTAGTCGGCGATCAGCTCCGCGCGCCGGGCCTCCGGGTCGTCGCGCCGCCTCGAGCTCGCTGCGGAAGACGATGTTGACGGCGCCCTCGGGCCCCATCACCGCGACCTCGGCGGTCGGCCACGCGAAGTTGAAGTCGGCGCGGATGTGCTTCGAGCTCATCACGTCGTAGGCGCCGCCGTAGGCCTTGCGCGTGATCACCGTCAGCTTCGGCACCGTCGCCTCGGCGTACGCGTAGAGCAGCTTCGCGCCGTGCCGGATGATCCCGCCCCACTCCTGCGCGGTCCCGGGCAGGAACCCGGGCACGTCGACGAACGTGACGAGCGGGACGTTGAACGCGTCGCACGTCCGGACGAAGCGCGCCGCCTTGACCGAGGCGTCGATGTCGAGGACGCCGGCGAGCGCGTGCGGCTGGTTGCCGACGACACCGACCGGCTGGCCGCCGAGCCGGGCGAAGCCGCAGACGATGTTCTCCGCGTAGTCGCTCGTGCACCTCGAGGAACTCGCCGTCGTCGACGACGGGCTGGACCACGCGCTTCATGTCGTACGGCTTGTTCGGCGCGTCGGGGATCAGCGCGTCGAGCTCCGGCGCCTCGCGGTCGACGGGTCGGACGGCGCGGCGAACGGCGGCTGCTCGAGGTTGTTCTGCGGCAGGAACGAGAGCAGGTAGCGCGCGTCGTCGAGGCACGCCTCCTCGTCCGGCGCGACGAAGTGCGCGACCCCGGACTTCGCGGCGTGCGTCGCCGCGCCGCCGAGCTCCTCGAAGCTGACCTCCTCGCCCGGTCACCGTCTTCACGACGTCGGGGCCGGTGATGAACATGTAGGACGTGCCCTCGACCATGAGGACGAAGTCGGTGATCGCGGGCGAGTAGACGGCGCCGCCCGCGCAGGGGCCCATGACGAGCGAGATCTGCGGGACGACGCCGGACGTCTGGACGTTCCGCCAGAAGATCTCCGCGTAGCCGGCGAGCGAGACGACGCCCTCCTGGATCCGCGCGCCGCCCGAGTCGTTGATCCCGATCACGGGGCAGCCGAGCTTCACGGCCAGGTCCATGACCTTGCAGATCTTCTCGGCGAAGACCTCGCGACAGCGACCCGCCGAAGATCGTGAAGTCCTGGCGAGAAGACGAAGACCTTGCCGACCGAAGACCGTGCCGTAGCCGGTGACGACCGCGTCGCCCCACGGCCGGCGGTCGCGCATGCCGAACTCGACCTCGCGGTGGCGGACGAAGCGGTCGAGCTCGACGAACGAGCCCGGGGTCGAGCAGCCGCTCCAGCCGCTCGCGCGCGAGCAGCTTCCCA
>CAWKGI010000028.1:0-383628 GCA_963849125.1 uncultured Actinomycetes bacterium
GGCTCAGGGCGACTTCCTGGTTAGGCACCAGCTGGCTGGGGCGATCTGCCGCGCTTCTGCAGCTCGTGGTCGCTCGGACCTCTCTCGCCTGGTCTCTCGGCCAGGGTCAGGCGAGAGATCGGGTGACCGGGCTCGCGTGGAAGTCCTCGAGCGGGACGCCGTCGGGGCCGATCGGGAGCTGGCGGTGCGGGCGGAAGCGCTCGGCGAACGCGCTCATGCCGGGGAGCGTGGTTGGCGCGTGCTCTCTACACAAGATCGTGAGCAGAAGACCCGTAGGACGCCGCGGCGAAGTGCGGTTACAGACGGCAGGCGGCCTCGACCTTTTGGTGGATGGCAAGTCACCGCCTGGTCGGCGTGGGTCATCGTGAGGCCGCCTCGGTAGTTGGAGGCAGCCGGCTCGGTGATGCCACCGATGGCCTGGCGGCTGAAGCGAGCGAGACTGACCTCACATCCCGTCGAGGGGCGCTTGTGGGTGCGCGTCGAAGGGGTTCGGCGGTGCTCGCGATGCGAGCACGGTCGGGCTCGGGCAGTTCGTGTGAGCCCACCTGTCGCACTCCACGGGTCGGAGGGAGGAGTGCGAGATGAGAGTTCTGACGGTGTACGCCCACCCGAATCCGACATCGTTCTGCCACGCGGTGCTCGAGCAGTTCATCCGCGGGCTCGGCGACGCCGGGCACACGAGCGAGGTCGTCGATCTGTACGCAATCAGGTTCAACCCGGTCTTCAGCAGGGACGACTACTCGTTCTTCGCGCACGAGTCGGTGCCGCCGGAGTTGTTCGACGAGACCGAGTTGAAGGAGACGATGGTGACGTTGAGCGGCGGTCCGATCCGGCGGCGTGTCGCGAAGCGGTGGCTGCGGGACAAGTCCCTACCCGAGCTGCTCGAGGTGATGGCGAAGCAGCGGCCGAAGGATGTGCTCGCCCAGCAGGAGAAGGTCGCGGCGGCAGACGGGCTCGCGTTCGTGGCGCCGATCTATCTGGATGAACTTCCCGGCGATCCTGCGCGGCTGGATGGAGCGTGTCTTCACCTACGGCTTCGTCTACACGATGACCAGGGACGCCTGGCTGCAGGGCGACCTGAGCGGCAGGCAGCCGCTGCTGAAGCACAGGAAGGCGCTGATCATGACGCCGACCTTCTTCCGGGAGAGCGACTATCGCGACTCAGGGTGCGGCGCGGCGATCGAGAGGCTCGTCGACGACTTCGGCTTCCGCTACCCGGGGATCAGGAACGTCGAGCACGTCTACTTCTACGCGGTTGGGCAGTCGACGACGCCACCCGGCAGGGCTACCTGCAGCAGGCCTACCGGCTCGGCCACGAGTTCGAGTCGAGCCTTGTCTCGGCGCGCACCCGCGCCCGAGCAGGAACCGGTCACAGGAGGTGTGAGATGAAACGGTCGTTGATGGTCGGCGCGGGCGCTGTGCGGCGTCGCGATCCTCGCCCGCCGGGCCGCCCGCGGGGGCGCCTTCGACTTCGAGCAGATGATCGAGCGGATGCCCGAGAACGCCCCGCCGAAGTGGGTGTTCCGGAACATCACGGCGATCCGGGAGAACACCGAGCGGATCCTCGCGCTCCTCGAGAGCGAACGCACCACCGTCGCGGGTGAGCGCATGCCGACGGCCGCGTAGCGGTCTCGAGAGGAGCCGGGAGGCTAATCCGAGCGCTTGCCCGCGGGCTCCGGGTCCACACGGGGTACCCAAGGCCCGTCCACGATCACGGCCTCGTCGTCGCCCGGCCACGGCGGCAGGGCCGTGCAAGTGAAGACAAGGGGCATGGTTCCGGTGCAGCGATACTGAAAGGCCGTGCCGAGCGGGATGTCGACACACACGCCGGGGATGAGCCGGGTGATGCTCTCATGGCCGTCCGGCGCGCTGCGCCAGATCTCTCCCTCGCCCGAGAGGACGTACCAATACTCGTCGATGGTCCGGAAGTGGCAGGCGCGGCCAACCATCCCCGGCGGCACGGTCGAGTGGATCATGTTGCCGTGCGGTCCGTCCATCAGGAAACGGATACGGGCTCCCAGGGGCGATCGGCCGCGCTCCGCGGTTTCGACGGTGGTGGTCTTCACGTGGTCACTCCCGTCAGCATTGCTCCTTCACAAACACGACGATGGCACGCGAAGTTCGCGAGGTCAATCAATCCTTGATCACACATCTCCGTCGCCTGCGCCAGTGTTCGCGAATGTCTGTTGATGACCGGTTGGGTCCGGCTAGATCAGGCGGGGGTCGGTCGCGAGATGATCAGCGCGCTGGCGGGACAGCCAAGCGGGAGCGCAGCGAGACCCCGGTGCAGGATTGCTCCGACGATGTTGGTCGGCACGAGCAGCAAGACAGAGCACCGCGAGCCACCCGGGGCAGCCAGGGTGGCTGCGCGGTCGGAAACTCTCAGGTCGCTCTTAGGCTCGGCTGCTCGAATCGCTGCACATGTTCTTCTTCGGTTATCTGAGGAGCGAGTTGGTGCGGCGCAAGAGCCGCACGATCCTGACGGTTCTGGGCCTGGCGGTTGGCGTCTCGCTCGTGATCGCCGTGTCGGCTCTGTCGCGTGGGCTCGACAAGGCCCAGGCGAAGGCGCTTGATCCCCTTTCGAGCATTGGCACCGACCTCACCGTGACGCTCGCGCCACAGACGCAGGACGCTTCGCAGGGTGGCGGCCCCGGTGGTGGCTTTGGCGGTAGTGGCCGCGAGGTGGTCGAGGCGAACCAGTCGGTGATCACGGATCTCTCGAAGCTCGGCGAGCCCGGCGACAAGTTCGTCCACGACTTCTTCCTGCCGGGGACGCAGCTGACGTTCCCCGCGACGACCGCGGCCCAGATCGCGAAGGTCGACGGTGTCGCATCGGTCTCGAGCGGGCTCGTGCTCGCTGCGGTGCACCAGTCCGGCACGGTGCCGAAGATCGTGGCGAAGCTCAAGGCGGGCGGCCAGCAGATCCAGGTCGACCAGCGGATTCCGCGTCCGACGGCAGCGGAGTTCGCAGCGATGCAAACGTGTCTCCAGAACGCCGGCATCACGGTCGGCGGCGCTCCGGACGGTCAGGGTGGCCCTCCGGTCGGGGGCCAGGCCGGCGGTGGGCTCGGAGGCGGTGGAGCCGCGGGTGGTGGAGGCGACCGAAGTGCGTTCGCCAAGTGTCTGCCGGCGCGGCTGCAGCGTTTCCGCGCCACGATCACGACGCCGGAGCAGACGCTGCAGCAGGTCGTGAATCCGCCGCAGACGAACATCAAGAGCTCGACCTACACGATCGCGGGCGTCGATCCGACGACCCCTGACATCGGCGTCGTCACCGCGTCGCTCGTCTCGAGTGGCAGGTTCATCGCTGCAGGCGAGGGCGCCGGCGTCCATGAGGCGTTGCTCTCGAGCACCTACGCGAGTCGCGAGGACCTGAAGGTCGGCTCGAAGCTCGACCTCAACGGAACGACGTTCACCGTGGTCGGCCTCGTGCGGCCGCCGCTCGGTGGCCAGACGGCGGATGTCTACATCTCGCTCCCGCAACTTCAGGTGCTCGCGAGCCAGAAGGGCTCCGTGAATGTCCTCCTCGTCCGGGCCGAGAGCGGGGCGTCGGTCGGCGAGGTGCAGAAGCAGATCGAGACGCTCTACCCGCGGGCGCAGGTCGCGAGCGCGAAGCAGGTCGCCGACTCGATCAGCGGCTCTCTCGTCGATGCAGCGAGCCTCTCGAAGCGACTCGGAACGGCGCTCGCCGTGCTCGCCGCGATCGCCGCCTTCCTGCTTGCGGTGCTTCTGACGCTGTCGTCGGTCGGGAAGCGCGTGCGCGAGCTGGGCACGCTCAAGGCGCTCGGTTGGACGCAGTGGCTCGTCGTGCGCCAGGTGATGGGTGAGTCGCTCGCCCAGGGCATCCTCGGAGGTCTCGTCGGCGTCATCCTCGGCATCGCCGTGACCGCCGCAATCGGTGCTTTCGGCCCGACGCTGACGGCCAGCTCGAGCACCGGGGGCGGCGACGGGTTCTTCGGTCTCGGGCAGGTCACCGCCCGCACCGTGAGCGATCAGGTCGCGCTCACCGCGCCCATCGCTGTCGGTGTGTTGCTGCTGGGATTCCTGCTCGCTGTCGTCGGCGGCCTGCTCGCCGGTGCGGCCGGCGCGTTCCGCGCCTCACGGCTCCGTCCCGCCGACGCGTTGAGACAGGTCGAGTGATGGAGCCGGGCACGGTGCTCTACGACGTCAAGGAGGCGAAGCGGTTCTTCCAGCGTGGCCCGGCGATCATCGAAGCTGTTGCAGGCGTCGACCTGCAGATCGAAGCTGGCCAGTTCGTGGCGCTCGAAGGGCCGAGTGGATCAGGCAAGACCACGCTCCTCCAGCTGCTCGGCGCACTCGACCGCGCGAGCTCCGGCAACGTGCTCTTCGAGGGACGTGACCTCGGCGTCCTCGGCGACGGCGAGCTGGCCGAGCTGCGCCTGAAGGCATTCGGCTTCGTCTTTCAGCAGTTCAACCTGATCCCGACCCTGACCGCCCTCCAGAACGTCGAGGCAGGGCTCGCCCCGGTACGAGGAAGCTCGACGGAGCTGCGCGAGCGATCCCTGGCGATGCTCGAGGAGGTCGGCCTCGCCGATCGCTCCTCCCATCTCCCCGCACACCTCTCCGGTGGGGAGCAGCAGCGCGTCGCGATCGCCAGGGCCCTCGTCGTCGGGCCCCGCGTGATCCTCGCCGACGAGCCCACCGGCAACCTCGACTCCGAGACCGGTGCCGACGTGATCGACCTCCTCGCCGGCCTCGCGAGCAGCCACGACGCGACAGTGATCGTGGCGACGCACGACCACACCCTTGCGGCCCGGGCGCCGCGCCGGCTTTCCATGCGGGACGGAAGACTCATGGGTGCGCCAGCGTTCGGGGATGTCGCCCGAAGGTAGGCTCGCCACATGAAGGCCGAAGATCTTCCAGATCGCATCCGGGTCTTTCGGAGTGGCGATGGACGTTTCGCTGGCGCACTGTTTCGCTCACGCCAGCTAGTAGCTCCACCCGGCCCGGGCGACTCTTGGGGCATGCTTGCGCTCGTGCTCCCGCGGCGCCTGACGATCCCTTCCGGTTCCGAGCCGGCCTGACGTGCGGATCTACGTCGCGGGCGCTCTCTTCTCCGAGGCCGAGCGGGCGTGGCTCGACGGACTTGCAGCGAGGCTTCGGGGCGAGGGGTTCGAGTGCTTCGTGCCGCACGAGCAGTTCGGCGAGCTGACGGAGCTCACGCCCGCCGAGGTGTACCGCGTCGACGCCGAGGGTGTGCGCTCCGCGAACGTGCTGCTCGCCTGGCTCGACGGGCCGAGCATCGACGACGGCACGGCCTGCGAGATCGGGATGTTCGCCGAGCTCGTCGAACGCGACGAGGGGCGGTACCGCGGCATCGTCGGCCTCGTCACGGACCTGCGCCTCGAGCGACGGAGGGGAAACGCGGCCGGCGACGGGATGAACCTCTTCGTCGCCGGGGCGATCGAGGCCTGCGGACGCATCTGCTGGTCGGTCGACGACGCGGTCGAGGCGCTGCGGGAGCTCGAGTCGCAGCCCTACTGACTGCGATCATGCGGCCGGATGGACCAGGTACGGATCGACAAGTGGCTCTGGGCGGCGCGGTTCTTCAAGACCCGGAGCGCAGCCACGGAGGCGGTGCTCGGAGGTCGCGTGCAGCTGAACGGGACACGCGTGAAGCCCGCAGGGGAGGTGCGCGTCGCAGACACGCTCGAGATCCGCCGCGGTCTCACGCAGTGGACGGTCGTGGTTGCCGGCCTCGCCGAGAGGCGGGGCTCGGCCGAGGTCGCCGCGGGCCTGTACGACGAGACGCCCGAATCGGTCGCCGCGCGGGAGCAACGCGCCCTCGAGCGGCGGCTCGCCCGTCCTCTCGGAGCGGATCTCGGCGGCCGGCCGACGAAGCAGGACCGGCGCCGGCTGGACGCGCTCCGCCGCGCGAAGCGTGAGCGCTAGTAGCGGATGAGGACGGCGACGCAGAGGGCGGCGAAGGCGGTGAAGGCGATGCCGATCTCCGGCGACCAGAGGCGGCGGAGCGTGGAGGCGTGGGCCGGCTCGATTGTGGCGGGAGGGCCCGTGAGAGCGGAGGATGTGGTCGTCATCGCCCCAACGTAGAACCCTCGACTGAGAGACAACCGTGAAGGGGCTGAGGGAGCCGTGCGACCTACGCCTGCACGCCGGTGGCCAGGATCTCGTACGAGCGCACCCGCGCAGCGTGGTCGTAGATCGCGGAGACGACCATCACCTCGTCCACGCCCGTACGCTCGACGAACTCCTCGACGCCGGCGCGCACCGTCTCCGCTGAGCCGACGACCGAGCGCGTCAGCATCGCCGACGCCTGCGCCTTCTCCGCCGGCGTCCAGTACGCCTCGATGTCGTCGATCGGCGGCGGGATACGGCCCCGGCGAGACCGCGGAAGCGGTTCGCCCACGACTGCTGCGGCGACGTGAAGAGCCGGCGCGCCTCGGCGTCGGTGTCGGCGGCGAACACGTTCAGCCCAGCCATCGCGTAGGGCTCCGCCAGCTGCGCCGAGGGCTGGAACTCGCTGCGGTAGATCGTCGAGCGCGTCCATCAGATCGCGTGGCGCGAAGTGCGAGGCGAAGGCGTACGGCAGCCCGAGCGCCGCGGCGAGCTGGGCGCCGAAGGTGCTCGAGCCGAGGATCCAGAGCGGCACCTCGGTGCCGGCGCCGGGGACGGCCCGAATCGCCTGGCCCGGCTCGGCGGGCCCGAGGAGGGACTGCAGCTCCTGCACGTCCTGCGGGAACTCGCAGCTCGCTCGTCGGGTCGCGCCGCAGCGCGCGCGCGGTGAGCTGGTCGGTGCCCGGCGCGCGGCCGAGGCCGAGGTCGATCCGCCCCGGATAGAGCGCCTCGAGCGTTCCGAACTGCTCGGCGATCACGAGCGGCGAGTGGTTCGGGAGCATGATCCCGCCCGCGCCGACCCGGATCGTCGAGGTGCCCGCGGCGAGGTAGCCGATCACGACGGAGGTCGCCGCGCTCGCGATGCCCTGCATGTTGTGGTGCTCGGCGACCCAGTGGCGGCGGTAGCCGAGCCGCTCTGCGTGACGCGCCAGGTCGAGGCTGTTGCGCAGCGCCTCGCCCGGGGTCGAGCCCGCCGGGATCGGAGCGAGGTCGAGGACGGAGAGAGTGACGGCGGGCGGCACGCGCCGTGACGTTACCGATCGGTTGCCGGCCTTCGGGCCCTCGGCCCTGAAGGCCAGTCGCCCGGGGCGCGAACGAGGCAGCGATGCCCACCACGACCCACACGTCCACAAGAACCCCAGCTGGCTCGTCAGCAAGTCGGCTGACGACTCGCCACGGATCGGCTGGCGTCTCCCAACCAAACTCGGCCCCGATGTCACGTGACGAGGAGGCTCGCGCAGAAAACGGCGACCCGTCGTCTAGATTGAACTCATGTCGAGTCCTGCCTCTGCACTCGCGGCCAAGTACGAGGCGACGGCCGCTGCTTTCGTGAAGAAGCACCGCCTTCCTGGCGCCGCCGTCGGCGTTGTTCACGGTGGGGAGCTCGCGTGGGCCGGAGGTGTCGGATTCGCCGATCGGGCCGCCCGTCGTCCGTCCGGTCCGAAGACGCTCTACCGCATCGCCTCGATCACGAAGACCTTCACTGCCACGGCGATCATGCAGCTGCGCGACGAGGGGAAGCTCACGCTCGACGACCCCGCGATCGCCTATCTCCCCGAGCTCGGGGCTGCGCAGAGCCCGCTCGGCCCGATCGAGGGTCTCACGATCCGGCGGATGCTCTCGCACGAGTCCGGCCTCCAGAGCGAGCCACCGGGGACGAACCTCTCGGACGTTGCTTACGAGGTCGATCCGGGTCGCACGCTTGCGCGCGCGGCGGAGATCGCGACGCGTGTCCCCGTGCACACGCAATGGAAGTACTCGAACCTCGCCTATCAGCTGCTCGGCGAGATCGTCTCTCGCGTATCAGGGACGCCGTACCCGAAGTACATCCGCTCGAAGATCCTGCGGCCGCTCGGGATGACGGCGACGTCACTCGACCCGCTGCCCGCTCGGCTTCGCGCTCGCCGAGCGACCGGGTATGAGCCGCGCTTCCTCTCCGACGAGCTCGATGTCGCGCCGGAGGTGGACGTCTTCGGTGCCGAGGGCGGTCTCTGGTCGTGTGTCGAAGACCTGGCGCGCTGGCTTGCGTGTCAGCTGACAGGCGAGCCCACGATCATCGCGAAGGACACGCTGAAGGAGATGCACAAGGCGCGCTACCTGACCGACGACGAGTGGACGACCGCATGGTGCATCGGCTGGTTCGCGCGCCGCCGCGACGACGTGATCTGGACCATGCATTCGGGTGGTTACTACGGGTTCATCACGAACGCGTGCTTCGAGCCGAAGGAGAAGATCGGAGCCATCGCGCTCGTGAACGGCATCGGCAACGCGACCGAGCTCGCGCTGCAACTCGGCACGATCGCGCGTGACGCCGTGCGCGAAGCAGCCCCCCCAATCGAGGTACCCGAGGCGCTGCCGACCGAATGGCATCCATTCGTTGGCCTCTACCTAGGAGAGCATTTCGGCACGGTCATGCGTGTTGAGTGGCTTGACGGCAAGCTGACAGCCACCGACCCTGACGATCCGACTTGGAAGCCGACGCTCGCTCCGACCGACGATCCGGACGTATTCCTCATCGAGCCGGGATTCCGCGAGTCGGGTGAGCTCGCCCGGTTCGAGCGAGGGGCCGATGGGCGTGTTGTCTCGCTGTTCTTGGCCGTAGCCAGGCTCCAGCGTCTCGAGCCCCTTGGATGAAGCGCGCGCCTCGCAAAGTCCGCAGGCCGGTTGGATCACCTACCTGAGCCACATCAGCTGACCGGCGACGCCCGTTGCATTCTCGTCGTTGAGACCTCCTGCTGTTTGGCCAGAGATGCTCGGGGCTGCGCTTCCGGTGGCGTCCAGGAGGCGCGACGAGCCAACCCGGAACCGTGTGTCGGTCGTGCGTCTCGTAGAATGGCGCGGGAGGATGCCACGTGGCGATGTCTGATCCGATCGCTGAGATCATCGGCGACTATCGCGCCTTCGCGGCGATGCAGCGCGACCGCCTTGCCGCCCGCGGGATCGATATCGCGCCCTATGCGCTCAGCCACCTCGCTGTCCGGGTCGCCGATTGGGACCTGTACGTCCACCAGCGCACGCTGCTCGAGCGCCATGCGAGCGCGAATCGCGAGAACGTCTGGAACGGGCGTCCGATCTCGCTGATCATGCTCGCAGAGCCGCTCGACGTCCTCGACGGGGCTCTGTGCTCTCGCATCGAGCTGATCCCGCCCGTTCATCAGCGTGTCTACCGGATGGGCCTCGAGCATCTCGGCGTCGTCGTCGGTGAGGAGTTCGACGAGTTCTCGCGTGAGCATCGGGCTGTGCTGACGGGGCAGCAGTTCCAGAGCACCAACGTGGACCCGGTCTACGTGCTCTTCGAGGACTTCACGCACGTGAAGTTCTACCGCCGCTCCTTCTTCGATGTCGTCGAGGACGAGGAGGGGCGCATCGAGGGCTTCACCCACGTTGACGACTGGGTGCCGCAGCGCCTGGTCACGGCCACCGGCCCAAACCCTCTCCCGCGCTGAGCGGAGCTGCGCCGCCCTCCTCGAACAGCTCGCAGGAGACGCCCGCCCACCCGATCCGCGGGTCGCGAGGCCATCACCTGGCCGCGCTCGTCGAGGAGCACCGTCCTGGGATTGGGTTGCACCGATGGAGCCGTGCAACCCAATCCCGTTGGGATCCGCTGCTTCTTGCGACGTCGGCGCTCTAGATCCTGCGGCGCCCTACTCCGCGGCCGGGTGTGACGGCTGCCGCGACGACTGCGGTCTTGGCGACAGGCGAGGGACCGGGTGTCACGGCCTTCGCAACAACCGCTGTCTTCGCCACCGGCGCTCCGATGACGCCGACTCTTCCAACACGTCCTGGCCCTAGGGGCATCTTCAGTCTCCTTCGGTTGCAGAGGCTTCGTCCGCCTCGATCGAGGCGATGATCGCCTGAATCGGAATCCGTCCGTTCGCGATCAGCTGTCCACCTGAACGGCGTGCGGCTGATGCGAACGGCGCGGCCCAGAGGTTCTCGTAGACCAGCACCCCGGCGGTGCTTCCCGGATCCATCGCAGCCGCGAGATGCACCACGTCGTCCGCGGCCAGAAGCTCGGCCAACTGGGCCTCGACTGCCTGGAGCTCACCGAGCTCTGCGATGTCGGAGAGCTCCATCGCATCGATCGAACCGTCCTCGTTCTTGGTCAGGATCAGCACGTCGATCACGCGGATCGTTCCGGCATCGACCAACGCGACAAGCTCCGCTGCCATCTCGCCCGTAAAGCTGCTCGCGCCCGCCGGGAACTCGACTACGAGGTAGTCAACCGGGCCGAGCTCATCTAACGCAACGTTCGTCATTGCTGGTTCCCTTCGTTGGCTCGACTGACCCGTCACTTCGAAGAGGGGTCTGCGTCACCATAGGCGATCACGCGCTCAGCGCGCCCCGCCGGCGAACCTCCATCCTGCAGCGAGCTCTTAGTCCTCGATCTGCGCTGATCCGGTCCGCTGCAACGCATCGAGTGCTGCCCGCATGGCCTCGAGCTGTTCGGGCGAATGACCGACCCAGTCGACAAGCTCGCCCACAACGCGCAGCGGCTCGCGGCTACGGAACGACTGCGTCGGATTCCCGGGGAACCTCTTGTCGGTCAAGTTCGGGTCGTCCTCGAACGCCCCGGTTGGCTCGACGATGTAGATGCGCCCGCGGCCCTCACCGCTGGCGAGCTCGGCGCCCCAGACCGCGGCGTCGAGAGTGGCGCTGAAGTAGACGTAGTTCATCACCCGGCCGGTCTCGAAGTTCGACTCGCGCCCCGGGACCAGCAGCTCGCCCACCGCGAGCTCTGCCTTGGTGCCGTGCAGGTACACGCCCTCCTCGTACACCTCGAACGGCACCGGCTCACGCAAGGCGCTCACGCGACGATGCTAGCGCCACGCAACAGCGGCTACCGCACGGCACGGCACCGCACCTTCGGCATCTCGCATTCCGGCATGTCGCCCGAAGCGAATGCAGTCGGCGGACATGCGGCCGGCCCCACCGTTCCGCGGCCTGCTCGTACATGGGCCTGTTTGCTCAGTGAAGAGCCTGGATGAATCGCGGGTCGTCGCGCACGGCGGCGAAGTCTTCGTCCCGGCGCGCGTCGTCGCGGAGCCGCGGCAGCAGCTCGTAGCCATCCGACAGGCGGCGATCGTGTGGCCAGCACCACCCAAGGCGCGTGGCAGCCGCCTTTCCGCTCTTCGGAGCTCGCGCGAGTCTGGGATGCACTTCGACCCGACTCCTCAGGAGGCCTCTCGTGAGCACCATCGATCGGATCATGATCATCGTCACGTTCTCGTCTGCGGTGTGGTGGGCGATCTCGCGGCGGCGTCGCCCCGGGGCGCTCGCCGCGCTCTCGGTCGGCGCGCTGCTGCTGGCCGTCGCGGTCGCTCGCGCTCGAAGGCGTCGTCTGGCAGCTCGTGCCGTGGCAGCTTCTCGCCGCCGCCGTCGCCGGTGCGGCGGCGCTTCGGCGCTGGCGTCCGGGCCGCTCGCGTCGTTGGCGCCGCGTCGTCGGGCGAGCCGCGCTCGTCGTCGCGTCTCGCGCTCGGCGGCGTCGCGCTCCTGACCGCGATCGTGCCGACCATGCCGGAGCCGACCGGACCGCATCGCGTCGGCAGCGAGATCTTCCGCTGGACGGACGAGCGAGCGTGCCGAGACGTTCACCGCCGACCCCTCGGATCGCCGGCAGGTCATCGCGCAGGCGTGGTATCCGACCGACGCTCGCGACGGGCGGGCGGTTCCCTACTTCGAGGCGCAGGGCCGTCTGCCGGGCTCGATCACAGGGCTGCCGTCCTTCATGTTCGCGTCGTTCGGCAGGATCGAGACGCATGCGATCGGCGGCGCACCGGTCAGCCGCGCGCAGCGGACGTGGCCCGTGTTGCTCTTCTCGCCGGGCCTGTCGATCCCGCGGGAGCAGTACACGGCTCTCTGCGCCGACCTCGCCAGCCGCGGGTTCGTCGTCGTCGCGCTCAGCGTGCCGTACGAGTCGTCGGTCTCGGTCCTCGTCGGACGGCAGGGTCGTCGGTCAGGACGATCCACCCCGACGTGATGGGGCCGCCGCCGCATCCGGCGCTCGAGCGGCTGATCGCGATCCGCGCCGCCGACAGCAGGTTCGTGCTCGACCAGCTCGGCCGGCTTGCGCAGCTCGAGCCGACGTCACCGCTCGCCGGCCACCTCGATCTGGAGCACGTCGGGATCGTCGGCCATTCGCTGGGCGGCGCGACCGCCGTTCAGGTGATGGCCGACGACCCGCGGTTCAGGGTCGGCGTCAACCTCGACGGCAAGCTCTTCGGCGAGCGAGCCGGACGCGCGGCTCGACCGGCCGTTCCTCTGGATCCAGTCCGACGTCACGCAGACCCCGGAGTACACGGACAGGGCGGGATCGGTTCCTCGCGCGCCAGCACGGACCGCGGCGACGCTGCTGACGATCCGCAGGAGCATGCACCTGGGGTTCACCGACGATCCCTCGTACCTGACATCGCTCGGTCGTGCCCTGCTCGGCGACGCGGGCGGCATGGGGTCGCTCTCGCTCGCCGACATGACGACGATGACCGGTGATGCGATCTCCGCCTTCGTCGCCCCGGCGCTCGGGGTTCGGGCAGACCGCAGCCTCGACGAGGCCGTCGGCGGCCATCCGGGGATCCGCTGAGGCTCGCGTGGGCGCGAGCGAGCCCTGCGGCTGCAGCGGCGCCAATGCGTCAGGCGACGAGCGAGGCCGGTCAGCCGCGCGCGATCCCGAGTGATGACGACTGAGCGAGCCGGCCTGTCGCCGGCTCGCTCAGCGAAGCGGCAGCTCGGCCCGGACGACCGTCCCGCCGACCGCGTCGCTCTCGAGCCAGCAGCTCTCCGCCGAGGGCCTCGACGCGGTCGGCGAGCCCTCGCAGCCCGGTGCCGTGGCTCAGGTCCGCGCCGCCGCTGCCGTTGTCTCGGATCTCGACGATGACGGTGTCGGTCGTCGTCGAGAGCACGACGAGGGCCTCGGAGGCGCCGGCGTGCTTCGCCGCGTTCGTGAGGCTTTCGGCGACGACGTAGTAGACGGCCGCTTCGACTGCCTCGGGCAGACGGGCCGGCGGTTCCGCCGGCGATCTCGACCGGGAACGGGGCACGGTTGGCGAGCGACTGCAGGGCGGGCACGAGCCCGCGGTCGGTGAGGATCGCCGGGTGGAGGCCGCGAGCGAGCTCCTGGAGCTCCTCGAGCGCGCAGCTTCAGGTCCTCGCCGACGCTCTCGAGCAGCGCCTCCGCGGCCGCCGGGTCCTCGCGCAGGCACTCCTGGGCCATCCGCAGGTGAAGGGCGAGGGTGACGAGGCGCTGCTGGGCGCCGTCGTGGAGGTTGCGTTCGAGCCGCCGGCGCTCCGCGACGCTCGCCTCGACGATGCGCGCGCGGGACGCGGTCAGCTGATCGTGCGCCTCGGCGCTCTCGAGGGCGAGCGCGACGAGCTGCGTGAAGTCGGCGAGGCGCTGCTCCGCGTTCGGGGGGAAGTAGTTGGGCTGCGCCGAGAAGACGAAGAGCGCGCCCCAGAGGCGCCCGCCTGCGGTGATCGGTGCGACGACGGACGAGAGGTAGCCGGCGAGGCGGGTGAGCCGAGCGGCTTCGCCTGGGACGTCGGTGTAGTCGTCGATGCGGCCTCCCTCATGGGAGGCCCGGTTCACCGGGCTGCCGGGCTCGCTGTACGGGACGACCGGTTCCGACCTCGATCCCGGCGCCTTCGCCGTCGTTCCAGGCGCCGACGATGAGGCCGCAGTCCGGCTCGAAGCGAACCGTGGCCGCCGTCCGCGCCTCGAGCAGCCGCCCGGCCTCCTCGGCGACGCGTCTGGAACACCTCCTCCGGCGTGGCTCCCGACGCGACGAGCGTGGCCACTCGACGCAGCGCGGCCTGCTCCTCGGCAAGATGGCTCGGACGCGCGGCGGCTCATCCGGCTGACCCTAACGCCACGGATCTCCCCTGGCGGCGGCGCCGCGAAAAGAGTCGAGGCTAGCCACACTGCCCCCGGCGGCCGACGCAGGCAGGATCGGTGCATGCGCCGACGCATTCTCGTCATCGACGACAACACCGCCTTCCGCGGCGCTGCTCGGTCAGCTGCTCGCGGCGGACGGCTTCGTCGTCGTCGCCGGGGCCGCGACGGGCGCGAGCGGCGTCCGGCTGCGAGGGAGCACGAGCCCGAGGTCGTGATCGTCGACGTGCAGCTGCCGGACATCGACGGGTTCGAGGTCGACGGAGCAGCTCGCCCGGCTCGACCCTGCGTCCGGAGGTGATCCTCACGTCGAGCCTCGACGCCAGCGATCTCGGGGCGCTCGTGTCGGAGAGCCCTGCGCGTGGCTTCATCCCGAAGGCCGAGCTCTCGGGCATGGCGATCGACGCGCTGCTCGAGCCGACCCGCTGAGCTGCCCGTCCGTTCGCTCGCGCGGCAGGCGATTTCGGCGACAATGCGCGTGCGTCGACGTCGAGCACCCTGATCCCGAGCCCGCCACGCACCCGGATTCGCGTCGTCCTCGCCGACGACTCGGTGCTCCTGCGCGAGGGGATCGCGCGCCTGCTCGACGACAAGGGGTTCGAGATCGTCGGGCAGAGCGGCACGGCCGAGGATCTGCTGCTGAAGGTCCGCTCGTACAGCCCCGACATCGCGATCGTGGACATCAAGATGCCGCCGACGCACACCGACGAAGGGCTGCGCGCCGCCAAGGAGATCCGCGAGACGCTACCCCGACACGGCCGTGCTCGTCCTCTCCCAGTACGTCGAGGAGGGCTACGCGCTCGAGCTGCTGCAGACGAGCACCGAGGGCGTCGGCTACCTCCTCAAGGACAGGGTCTACGACCTGGCCGACTTCGTCGCCGCCGTCAAGCGTGTGGCCGAGGGTGGCTCGGCGCTCGATCCGAGCGTCGTCTCCCAGCTCGTCGGCCGGCGCCGCCGCGACGACCCGATCGGCGACCTCAGCCCCCGCGAGCGCGAGGTCCTGGCGCTGATGGCGGAAGGGCTGTCGAACTCGGCGATCGCCGCCCGGGTGTTCCTGACCGAGCGCGGCGTCGAGAAGCACGTCACGAGCATCTTCCAGAAGCTCCGCCTCCCGGTGGCCGCCGACACGCATCGACGCGTTCTGGCGGTCGTCGCCTTCCTGCAGTCCTGAGCCGGCCCCGCCGGCAACGGTGTGGTCAGCCACACCGAACCCGCGAGCGAGCCTCATTTCCGGTTGGGCGGCGCTGGTGCGAGCGTGAGCCCGTACCCCGAAACCCTCGAGAAGGAGCCGGAGATGAACGCACGCAGCCACACCCCGAAGTCAGCTCCTCAGCAGGGCGATCGCCAGGCATCACGGCCACAAGCCCGCTGCTCAGACCGCCGCGACGACCGCGGGTCACGCTCACGCGCATCGGTCTCACTCCGAGTCGCCGGCCGGCAAGAGCCGCGGCGTCCTCCTGTTCGTCCTGCTGATCGCCCAGCTGATGGTGATCCTCGACATCACCGCCGTGAACATCGCGCTGCCCAGCCTCGCCGCCGACCTCGAGATGAGCGGCTCGACGGTCAGCTGGACGATCACCAGCTACTCGCTCGTCTTCGGCAGCCTGCTCCTGTTCGGCGGTCGGCTCGCCGACCTGGTGGGCCGTCGGCGGATGTTCCTGACCGGCCTCGGCGTCTTCACCGTCGCGTCGGTCGGCTCGGCCCTCGCGGGCACCGCTGCGGCGCTGTTCGCCGCCCGCGCAGGTCAGGGCCTGGGGGCCGCGGTGCTCTCCCCCGCAGCCCTCTCGATCATCATGACGGCGTTCCAGGGCAAGCAGCGGGCGAAGGCGCTCGCCGCCTGGGGTGCCGTCGGCGGTGCCGGGCGCGGCGATCGGCGTCCTCGTCGGCGGCGTCCTCACCGAGGTCGCCGACTGGCGGCTGATCTTCTACGTCAACATCCCGATCGCGATCGGGCTCGCCGTCGCCTCGCTGAAGGTCATCCCCGCCGACGCCGACAGGCCCAGGTGGCGCGGTCTCGACGCACCCGGCGCCCTGCTCGGCACCGCCAGCCTCGGCACGCTCGTCTACGCGATCACCCAGGCGGATCACGCAGGGTGGGGCTCGACGCAGACGCTCGGGCTCGCAGCGCTCGCCCTCGTCGGCCTGGGCATCTTCGCGGCGTGGGAGAAGCGCACCGAGAAGCCGCTCCTGCGGGTCGAGCGGCTCGTCGACCGGGCAGTCGGTGGCGGGATGTTCCTGATGGTCGCCGCCGCGGGCTCGATGTTCGGCCTCTTCCTCCTCTGCTCGCTGTACCTGCAGAACGTGCTCGGCACGAGCCCGCTGATGACCGGCCTCGCGTTCATCCCGCTCGCCCTCGCGGCGGGCGCCGGCGCGCACGGTGCGGGACACGTCGTCGGCCGCCACGGCGTGCGGATGCCGCTCGTCTCGGCCTTCCTGATCGCGGCCGCCGGGATGGCGCTGCTCGCGCACGTCGGCGAGGACGGCACCTACCTCCGCAACGTCCTCCCGGGGATGCTCGTCGCCGGGTTCGGCCTCGGGATCGCCGTCGTCTCGGTCTCGATCTCGATCCTCACGGGCTCCCGCGAGGACGAGTCGGGGATGATCTCCGGCCTCAACTCGACCGGGCACGAGATCGGCGGCACGATCGGGATCGCCGTCTTCTCGACGATCGCGGCGAGCGCGACAGGGGCGCTCGGCGGAGCGCACGCCGCCTCCGGCGTCTCCCACGCGTTCATCGCAGGCGGCGCGCTGATGGCGCTCGCAAGCGTGGTCGCGCTCCTGGTGCTCCCGCACGCTCGTGACTTCGTGCCGAAGCTCCGCCTCAACCCGCAGGCGATGCCGATCCACTGAAGGGTCGGGGAGCGTGAACCGGCCACGGCGTGTCGCCGGGAGCCGGAAGCAGACCGAGCGCCGCGGCAACCTGCCGCGGCGCTCGGCTGTGTGACGTCGAGCCGCGGGGAACGCTCGCCGCGGAGCCCGTCCGTCACTGCGACGGCAAATGTGCGGATGACTCGAGCGCAACAACGACCGCGGCCAGATCGTCGGTTACAGCCAGGAGGGCCTGGTCGAGGGAGGGACCGATTGGGCCTGGCGCTGGCAGCCCACGACGTGAGCGACCGGTAGCTCCGGCGGCCCGCCCGTCGAGTCGAGCTCCGCGCCGTGACGCCCGCGGGTGGAAGACTTACGCGCATGTTCGCCGTACTGGTGACCGGGCCCCCTGGTTCCGGCAAGACCGCCACGCTGACGGCGTTGCTCGACGCGTTGGCCGACGACGGCGTTCCCCACGCCGGCGTCGATGTCGATGAGATCTCTTGTGCCTTTCCGTTCCCGGATCTCGCACAGCGGTGCGAGCATCTTCGGGTCTGGCGTGCTTCCCACGCGCGTGCCGGGGCGACCCTCCTCGTCGTGGCCGAGGTGATCGAGTCCCGGGCGCATCTCGTCGACGTGCTCGCGGCACTCGGTGCGGATGACCATCTGCTGGTGCGTCTCCGCGCTGATCCGGCGACCTTGCGGGAGCGCATCATCGCTCGCGAGCCAGACGGATGGTCCGGTCTAGACCATCTCCTCGACGAGACGGAGCGTCTGCAGGCCGCGATGCCCTCACTGGAGGGGGTTCACGTGGTGCTCGACAGCGAGCATCTGACCCTCGCGGAGATCGCGAAGTCGATTCGAGCAGCGCGCCCCGACGTGTCGGCCCAACACCTGACCCTTGCTGCCAGCATCTGAGCCGGGACTCTGGAACATCCCGGGCGACGGCGGATCCGCGTCGCGATCACGCCTGCAGGGCGGTGAGGACGGCCACGCCGACGCCGATCACGACGATCCCGGCGACCTGGAGCCGC
This sequence comes from uncultured Actinomycetes bacterium, assembly GCA_963849125.1. Lineage (GTDB taxonomy): Bacteria > Actinomycetota > Thermoleophilia > Gaiellales > Gaiellaceae > Gaiella. The sequence continues at coordinate 17,824 of CAWKGI010000028.1, forward strand.
GTGATCCGCTCGCCGAACAGGAAGTACCCACCGACTGCGGTGAGCCCGGCGAACTGCGAGGCGAGGACCGCGCTGATCGCGATGCCCTCCCGTGCGCCGATCGCGTACAAGGCAAGGCCCACGACCTCGCCGAGCGATGCCCCGATCACGAACGGAAGCGCGGGGCGGCTCAGCCGCAGGCGCCGGGCCAGCACAAGCGGGAGCGCCACCGCCACGACGCCGACGACGCGCACCGGCATGACCACCCAGGAGAGAGGCAGGGAGTCACTGAGACGGCCGGTGGCATAGAGCGCGGCGCCGAAGCAGAGGGCGGCACCCACGGCGAGCAGCGGTGCTCGTGGATCGTCTGCCGAGCTCTCCTCGGGAGAGATGCTCGCGAGCACGACGCCGCAGACGATCACGGCGAGCATCGCGCCCGAGGGGATGCCGATCGCCTCACCGGCGATCAGCGCCAGCACAGCCGCGATCGCGCCCTCCGTCGAGGTGATCGGGGCGACGATCGAGACCTTGCCGATGCCGAGCGCGACGAACACGAGGAGCAGGCCGACGACGCTCGTGATCCCGGCAAGCGCGAGCCACGAGACCTGCTCTCCGTCGAGCTCGGCAGGGACGCCGTCGATCGCGACCAGCGGCGCGACGATCGCGAAGCTGAGCAGCATCTGCCAGGCGACCATCGAGGGGGCGCCGACCATTCGGGTCGCGCGTGCCGAGCAGAGGGTTCCGGCAGCCCAGCAGACGGCCGCGCCGAGTCCTCCGAGAATCGCGATCACGGTCGATTCCTACCGGCGCAGCGGCACGCGTGCGCGCCCTGCCTGCGAACGGCCGTCTGGGTGGCGGCGCGGGGGGATCGTCGCGGATGGTGGGAAGCGTGGCGAGCGAGTGGGCCGAGTCGGCGACGATCCCGCGGTCACCTCTTCGTGCTCGGGCGACGCGGTCCGCTCAGGCCGGCGTCGCGCCACGCGGGTTCCGGCGGCTTCAGCCCGGCCCGCGCAGGACTGCGAGCAACGCGTCCGGCGGGGTGCGGTCGGCCGCGTCCGAGGCGAGGTGCAGGAACAGGATCCGGCCCTCGCGGTCGACGACGACGTCGGCGCCGAGCTGCAGGGTGTCGTCGCCCTTGGTCACGCTCGGGCGCTCGCCGGTGAGAAGGGCGCGCATCCCCACCGCCGCGACGCGAGGGCGCAGGACCCAGAGCGGCCTCGGCCGACGGGCGCCGAGCGCCTTGTAGAGCGTTCGTTCCGGATCGGCGATGACGAGCGCGCTCGCCCAGCTCCATCTCCTCGCGCCAGGGTGCGGCCCGCTCTGCGCTCTGCGGCGTGACGACGACCAGCCGCGCGCCTGCGGCCTCGATCTCTGCGGCGGCCTCCACGACACGGCGGAGGTAGGAGCGGCAGACGTTTCAGCCAGGGTGCCGCGCGAGGTACACGACGGCAGGGTGTCCGAGCAGGTCCTGCTCGCTGACGGGTCGTGCGTCGGCGTCGACCAGCTGGAAGGCGGGGAAGGAGGTCACATCTCCAGAATACCTGAAACTTGGACATAAAATGGACAGAGATTGGTAGAGTGCCCTCATGGCCACTGCTCCGACGGCCCTAGCCGCTACCCGTCCTTCCCGTCCTGCTCGTCCGCCGCAGACGACGTCCGCCGCAGCCCAGGCCGAGGACGCCAGTGGACTGCATCGGGATCGCCGACCGCCCGCCCCGCCTCGGGTCGCTGATGCACGGGTTCTCGCTACGCTCGACTCATGACCGCGATCCTCGTCTCGTTCGTCGTCTCGCTGGTCGTGAACGCGGCCTTCTTCGTGATCGCGGCGATCCGCAAGACCGACGTCGTCACCGACCTCTCCTACAGCCTCTCCTTCGCGGTGCTCGCGATCGTCCTGCCCTTCTCGGGCGCGGGCGAGCCGGTGCAGCTGATCGCGTCGCTCCTCGTCCTCGTCTGGGCGGCGCGGCTCGGGATCTACCTGTTCCGGCGGATCCTGCGGATCAAGGTCGATCACCGCTTCGACGAGATGCGGGACAAGCCGCTCCGCTTCGCGCGCTTCTGGCTCCTGCAGGCGATCACCGTGGCCGTCGTGATGCTGCCGGTCACCTACCTCCTCGGCAGGGAAGAGGTCCCGGCTTCGGGCCCTGGCTGGTCGCCGGCGCGGCGCTCTGGTTGATCGGGCTCGTGATCGAGACCGTCAGCGACGCCCAGAAGTCGGCGTTCAAGTCGAAGAAGGACGCGGGTGAGCGGTTCATCACGACGGGGCTGTGGAAGTACTCCCGCCACCCCAACTACTTCGGCGAGATCCTCCTCTGGTGGGGGCTCTTCGTCTATGCGGTGCCGTTCCTGGAGGGGGCCGCGTTCGCCGTCGTGATCGGCCCCGTCTTCATCACCCTGCTCCTGCTGTTCGTGAGCGGGATCCCCCTGCTCGAGAAGAGCGCCGACGCGAAGTTCGGCGACGATCCCGCGTACCAGCAGTACAAGCGGCGGACGAGCATCCTCGTTCCGCTCCCACCCCGCAGCTAGCGCGGCACGTCGACGGAACCTGTCCGACGCTGGGCGTGACGGGAGCTTCGGGATCTCCGTAACGCAAGCGCTTCTGACGAGCTCGACTGCGCCTCCGATGCCCGCGGCTTCGGCTTCAACTCCGCCAACGGGTGTCTCGATGCGCCCTGCTGCCCGAGTCTGCCCGCGCATTGTGCTCACCTTCGGCTCTTCGCTGCGGATTGGGCGTCTCACGACACGCGACACTCGGTTGCGTCGAACAGATTGATCCGATCACGGAGAGCGCCCGTATATGCCTCGACAGGTTGTCGAACGATTGTCCAAACAACACCTTATTGGGAGGCACCAAGTGAAAGCTCGTATCGCACTTCTTCTCGCCGTCGTCACTGGCACCACGGCCTTCGCTGCTACGGCCTTTGCAGCGCCGGCTGCGCCGTCCGCGGCCTCTGCCGGGAACTGCGTCGTGGTCGCGTCGAGCAACAAGAACTTCTCGACGCTCGTCGCGCTCGTGAAGCAGGCCGGCCTCGTCAAGACGCTCAGCGGCAAGGGCCCGTTCACGATCATGGCACCGACCAACGCCGCGTTCGCGAAGCTCAAGAGAACCGCCCCTACACGTTCACGGCGGTCACCACCGACAAGGCGCTGCTCACGAAGGTGCTGACCTACCACGTCATCCCCGGGAAGGTCCCCGCCACGGCCGCGATCGCGGTCGCGAAGAAGAACGGCTCGGTGAAGACGGTCCAGGGCGAGAAGATCAAGCTCTCGCTGAAGGGATCCGCGCTCTTCCTCAACGGGAACGCCAAGGTCATCGCGCCCAACGTCAAGTGCTCGAACGGCATCATCCACGGCATCAACAACGTGCTCGTTCCGCCGAGCGTCTCCTAGCTCCCGGACGCAAGGCAGAGGTGTACGGCGGTCTCGAGACCGCCGGCAGAGAGCGAGCCCGGTCCCCCCGGGCTCGCTCTCGTTCCGAGTGCAAGACCCGCGCAGATCGACGCCGCGACGCATCGTGACACCTCCTCGCGCACAGTGTGCGTCGCGATCCTCGCGCGCCGGGCAGTCCGGGGCGGGGATGCGTTCGCTTTCGAGCGGATGATCGAGCGGATGCCTGAGAGATCCCCGGATGTCCCGGAACATCACGGCGACCCGGGAGAACACCGAGCGGATCCTCACGCCGCTCGAAAGCGAACGCATCCCGGCCACAGGTGAGCGCATACCTACGGCCGCGTAGTGGTCTACGAGAGGAGTTGATCGGCGGTGGCCGTTGTTCTGGCGTATGTCGACGCGGTGCCCCGTCGCCTGTACCCGCTGGTCGCAACGCGAGGCTGCCCGGGTAGCGTGCCCGCCTTCGGCTCTCCGCCACGAATTGCACGTCTGGCGACGAGCCCACGACGGTCGCCTCGAGCGGAGTGATCCGACGACGGAGGGGGCCAGTACTGTTGCGGTGCGAATGATCCAACGATTGTCCACGATCACCTCATTGGGAGGCATCAAGTGAAAGCTCGGATCGCAGTTCTGCTCGCCGTCGTCACTGCCACCATGGCCTTCGCCGCTACGGCCTTCGCAGCACCGGCTGCGCCGTCCGCGGCCTCTGCCGGGAACTGCGTCGTGGTCGCGTCGGGCAACAAGAACTTCTCGACGCTCGTCGCGCTCGTGAAGCAGGCCGGCCTCGTCAAGACCCTGAGCGGGCTCATCAAGAACAAGAACATCAACAGCAAGGTCCCGCTCACGATCATGGCGCCGACCAACGCTGCCTTCGCGAAGCTCAAGAAGACCGCGCCCGCCACGTTCAAGGCGGTCACCACCGACAAGGCGCTGCTCATGAAGGTGCTGACCTACCACGTCATCCCCTTCAAGATGTCCGCCGCGAGCGCGATCAGCACCGCGAAGGACAACGGCTTGGTGGCGACGGTCCAGGGCGAGCCCATCGCGCTCTCGCTGAAGGGCGGCGCGCTCTTCGCGAACCGAAACGCCAAGGTCATCGCTCCCGACGTCCAGTGCTCGAACGGCGTCATCCACGGCATCAACAACGTGCTCGTCCCGCCGAGCGCCTCGTAGCTCCCATCCGCAAGGGATAGGGAGGCGTTCTCGTCGCAGCCCGCAGCGAGCGAGCCCAGTTCCGCAGGGCTCGCTCGCTGCTGTGCGAATGACCTGGGAGCAGCAACGCCGAACAACGCTCGTTGCGCTCTCGAACCTCTTCACCCGCCCGCTCGACCACGGTGTGGGCGCCGCCTCGTTCGTCGGTGGAGCTGCTCGCTGGCTTCTCGATGCGTCCCTGCGCGCCGCAGCCGGTCGAGCACCACAGTCGGCCGCGTCTCACAATTTGTATCAAGGAGAACAATCGTTCACAATCGTCGATCATGGCTCCTGCCAACGTCCGTACGACGGTCGCCGTCGGGGTCGTGGTCGTCGCGAGCTTCGGGGTGGGGCTCGCTGCGGCGGCGGCGACGGCAGACGACGTGCGCGTCCGGATCGTCGCGGCAGACCAGGCCAACGCCCGTTCGATAGTGGTGCGCCTGAAGGACATCGGCGCCGGATGGAAGACCCTCGGCTCGTGGAAGCCCGGCTCCACGACCTGCCCGCCGAAGTTCGCGCCCCGCTTCTCGGGTTTCACGGTGAGCGGCCGCGAGAGCGGCAAGCAGCTCTACCACCAGACGGCCGACACCGATCTCGTGGTCGCGTCCGCAGCGACGGTCTACGCGACGACCGCCGATGCGGTCGGAGTGTGGCGCATCTGGACGACTCCCGCCGCCGTCGCGTGCCTGTCCGACACCCTCGAGCAGGCGGTCCCTGCCAAGGGCGCGGTGTTGACCATCCAGGCGAAGGCGTCACCACTGTCGCTCCCGCGGGTCGCCCCGCGCCAGTTCGCTCGTCGCTACCTCGTCGTGTGGGTCGGGGACGGTGAGATGCGCTCCATCACCTTCGACGACATCTACCTCGGACGCGACCGCGCTGCGGCCTCGCTCGTCGTCCAGCGCGTCGGTCCGCCCGGAAACCCTGATGCGAAGCTCGAACGCCGCCTTCTCAGGATGGTCGGACAGAGACTGGCAGACGCCTTTCCGTAGCGTGCGCCGGGGGCTGTGCGCGTCGGCCCTCGTCCCGGTCGCTCGGGAGGACGCGTGCAGGACCTGGAGGATATGGTCGTTCCGTGGCACCACTGGTTCTCTACTGGCGTCCGGGATCTGCCGCGATGGCGCCGCATGCCGCGCTGGCGGAGATCGGGGTCGACTACGAGCTGGTGGAGCTCGACCGCGACCAGGCGCAGACCGACGCTGCCTACCGGGCGCTCAACCCACTGGGCGTCGTCCCCACCCTCGTCGCCGGGGACGTGGTGGTCAGCGAGTCCGCCGCGATCCTGCTCTACCTCGCCGACCGGTTCCCGGAGGCCCGGCTCGCGCCGGACGACCGCGCGGAGCTGTACCGGTGGCTGCGTCTTCATGACCAACACGATGCAGACGTGCATGCTGCGGTTCTTCTATCCGGAGCGCTACGGCGGCGGAGAGGTCGAGGACATGGCTGCCGCGGAGGCCGACCGGCTGTTCGACCTCGTGGAGGAGAGCCTCGAGGGCCGAGACTGGCTCGTCGGCGACCAGCGCACGGCGGCCGACCTCTTCCTCTTCATGCTCACGCGCTGGGGTCGCCGGCTGGAGCCGCCCGCGTGGGAGCGACCACGGCTGCGCGCCCACTTCCTCCGCACGCTCGCCCTGCCGGGCGTCCGCCGGATGATCGAGGAGCAAGGCCTCGATCTGCCGGACTGGGCGACCTAGCCCCTCGGCCCGCGCTTCGGCGTGCCGGCGCGTCGGGACGCTCCAGCCCGATCTGGTTCGATCCACCCTGCCTGTCCTTGGGGCTCAAGCCTCGGGGCAGATCTGCCGATACACCTACGGTGGTGCGCGGTCCTGGCGGCTCGTGCCTGTCCGCGCCGTCTGCGGTCGGCTCTGTGAGCGTGGGGAGCGAGACCCCCGCGAAGTGCCTCCCCCTTCCGGTCAGTCGCCGCGCGTAGGGAGCCCACGGTCTGCGAGATATGCGTCGAGCTCGTCGAGCGTCGCGACGTCGTGGTGCAGGACGGCGTCGTAGATCTGCCAGGCGCTGACGTCGTCAGGGTAGGCGGGGAGGGGGTGCCAGGCGTCCTTCAGTCGCAGGATCGTGAGCCGCAGCGGGTCAGTGAGGCGTGCGAGGAGCTCATCCTGGAACGACTCGACCCCAGGCGGCATCCCCGTTGCCCACAGCGAGAGGTCGATCTTCCACCCGTCGATCCGCATCACGTAGTAGTGCCGGTCGCCCTCGAGGTCGTTGCGGTACAGGAGCGCGGAGCAGAGCCCGAGCAGCGGCTGCACCGTCTGCCAGGCCCGGCCGGAGGTGAGGTCTGTCCCGTCGACCCCGAAGTCGAGGTCGCGCCAGACCATCAAGCCGGTCACGGCGCTGCCGAGCGGTACGACCCGCCCGGCCCGACCGAGCGTCTCGATGAGGCGCAGGCGCTCGACGACCTCCCGTGCCTCTGCTTGCAGGCGCTCCTGCCGCTCGAAGAAGCGCCTCGTCGCTCACTGCGCCAGTATGCGCGTCGGCTTCAGGCAACAGGCCCTGAGGCAGGCGTCCATGGCCACGCTCGAACGCTGCGCGGGCGGTTCGTGGAGGCGTCGTCGCTCGTTCCCGCCGTCAGGGTGCGTCGCCCGCGACCGGCGCGGGGGTGGGGCGCAGCACGAAGTGGAGGCCGTGGGCCTCCTCGAGCGACATGCCCGACCCTGAACCCGGTGCGACGTCGACCAGGAACGAGGGACGGTTCCAGCGCTCGTAGAGGTCGGCGTCGATGTGGAAGGTGCACCCGTCGAGCTCACCGAGCAGCAGGTCGTTCGGACCGAGCAGGAGCTCGCCCGCGGGGAAGCACATCGGGGAGCTGCCGTCGCAGCAGCCCCCCGACTGGAAGAACATGAGCGGACCGTGCTCGGCACGCAGGCGCCCGATCTCCGCGAGCGCGGCGTCGGTGGCGACGACCCTGGGTGTCGTGTCCACTCCCATGCCGGCCTAGAAGAACCCCAACGCGTTGGGGTCGTAGGAGACCAGCATGCACTTGGTCTGCGAGTAGTGGTCGAGCATCATCTTGTGGTTCTCACGCCCGACTCCCGAGACCTTGTAGCCGCCGAAGGCGGCATGCGCGGGATAGAGGTGGTAGCAGTTCGTCCACACGCGGCCGGCCTTGATGCCCCGGCCCATGCGGAACGCCTTGCTCGTGTCGCGCGTCCACACCCCGGCACCGAGCCCGTAGGGCGTGTCGTTGGCGATCTGGAGCGCCTCTTCCTCGGTCTTGAACGTGGTCACCGCGAGCACCGGACCGAAGATCTCCTCCTGGAAGATCCGCATGTCGTTCGAGCCCTTGAACACGGTGGGCTGGAAGTAGTAGCCGTGCTCCAGCTCGCCGCCCAGGTGGGCCGGCTCGCCGCCGATCAGCAGCTCTGCGCCCTCCAGCTTCCCGATCTCGACGTAGCTCGCGATCTTCTCGAGCTGCGCGGTCGAGACCTGCGCCCCGAGCTGCGTGGTCCGGTCGAGAGGATGGCCCTGGCGGATCGCTGCGATTCGCTTCAGGCAGCGCGCCATGAACGCGTCGTAGATCGACTCCTCGATCAGCGCCCGCGACGGGCACGTGCAGACCTCGCCCTTGTTGAACGCGTAGAGCACGAGGCCCTCGATCGCCTTGTCGAGGAACGCGTCGTCGGCCGCCATCACGTCGGCGAAGAAGATGTTGGGCGACTTGCCGCCCAGCTCCGTCGTCGAGGGGATGATGTTCTGGGCGGCGTACTGCATGATCAGCCGCCCGGTCACCGTCTCACCGGTGAACGCGATCTTGGAGATCCGCTTGCTCGTCGCGAGCGCCTTGCCGATCTCCGCGCCCGGGCCGTTGACGACGTTGATGACGCCCTCGGGGAGGATGTCCTCGAGCAGCTCCATCAGCTTCAGGATCGACCACGGGGTCGGGCTCGCCGGCTTCAGCACGACGGCGTTGCCCGCAGCCAGCGCCGGTGCCAGCTTCCACGCCGCCATCAGCAGCGGGAAGTTGAACGGGATGATCTGCCCGACCACGCCAAGCGGCTCCTTGAAGTGGTACGCGACCGTGTGCTTGTCGAGCTCGGAGATCGCGCCCTCCTCGCCGCGGATCACCGAGGCGAAGTAGCGGAAGTGGTCTGCGGCCAACGGGATGTCCGCCGCCAGCGTCTCCCGCACCGGCTTGCCGTTCTCCCAGCTCTCCGCGACGGCCAGCATCTCGAGGTGCTCCTCGATCGCGTCGGCCACCTTGTTCAGGACGCGCGAGCGCTCCGTCACCGACGCCTCGCCCCACGCGTCCTTGGCCACGTGCGCCGCGTCGAGCGCGAGCTCGACGTCCTCCGGCGTCGACCGTGGCACCTCCGTGAACGTCTCGCCCGTCGCGGGCGTCACGTTCGGGGAGTACTCGCCCTTCACCGGCGCGACCCAGTGGCCGCCGATGAAGTTGTCGTAGCGCGCCTTCAGCTCCACGGGGCTGTCGTGATGCCCCGGAGCCGCGAAGGACGCAGCCCTCTCGAGGGTTGCCATGACTCTCCTTCCCTCAGGCGTTCGCCCGCCATCCGGCGGGCCACCAGCAATCATCCGCCTGCCGAGGCCGTGGCGCATCGGGAGAAGCCCGGATCTCGCCTGGCGCGAGGCGCTCCCGGTCGGGGCGGCGGTTAGGCTGTCGCCATGAGCGACGTCCCGCCGCAGCCGGCCGCGTCGCTCCCGGAGCCGCGCGAGCCCGAGACCGGTGGCAGCCTCGGTCGGAAGCTCGCGATCGTCGCGATCGTCGTCGGCTTCCTCGTCGTGGCGTACCTGTTCGCCGTGTCGGTCCTTCCCCGCTGGTGGTCGCATCAGGTCGGCGACCAGGTCGACGGCGACCTCACCACGGGTGTGCTCCTCGGCTTCATGTACGGCTTCTTCGCGACCGTCCTGCCGCTGCTCGTGATCGGCGCCGTCTGGCGGTTCCGCCGCCGCTCGGTGTGGGCGTGGCTCGTGGGCGTGCCGATCGCGCTCCTGCTCGCGACGCCGAGCCTCGTCACGCTCGGCATCTCGCTGGGCGACGGCAGCGCCGCGCACGCCGCCGACCGGACGCTGGACGTCGAGGCTCCGTGGTTCCGGGGAGGCATGGTGCTCGGAGTCGCCGTCGGTGCCGTGCTGGCCTGCTACGTCGTGTTCAGCGCGGCGTCCCGGTCGCGCGCCCACCGGGGTGCCAGGGCGGCCCGGGCGAGCCTGGAGGCGGAACGGCGAGACCGTGAGGAGCAGGACGTGACGCCGAGCAAGCCGCCGGCCTGAGCGCAGCGGGGTCGGCGGTCGCAGGGCTCGCCGCACGCGCCGGCTGACCTGACGCGCCGTCTCGCCTGCGGCCGACGTGCGAGGCCCGTGACCTCGCGTCCACGCGGTGGAGCCGATTCCGTAGGGACTGCGGACACCGGGGCCGTCTGCGCGCGGATGCGACGCGTCGCATCCGGTGCGACGCTGTGTGGTGACACGCACGGCAAGGAGGTGGTCGTCCATGCAGGCCGTCTACCCGGCACGGGTGGAGGGAACCCTCGACCCCGGCGCTGAGCCGCTGGCTGTGGCTCGTCAAGTGGCTGCTCGCGATCCCGCACTGCATCGTGCTCGCGTTCCTCTGGCTCGCGTTCGGCGTGCTGAGCGTGATCGCGTTCTTCGCGATCCTGTTCACCGGCCGGTACCCGCGCTCGATCTTCGACTTCAACGTCGGCGTGCTGCGCTGGACGTGGCGGGTCGCGTTCTACTCCTACGGCGCGCTCGGCACCGACCGCTATCCGCCGTTCACGCTCGCCGAGCGTCCCGACTACCCGGCGACGCTCGAGGTCGACGTACCCCGAGCGGCTGTCGCGCGGGCTGGTGCTGGTCAAGTGGTGGCTGCTCGCGATCCCGCAGTACCTCGTGCGTCGGCATCTTCGCTCGGCGGCGGCGGCTGGACGGCGTGGCGAGTCGGGTGCGGCAGCGCTGGTCGACTCGGCTGGGCCTGATCGGGCTGCTCGTGCTGATCGCCGCGGTCGCGCTGCTGTTCCCCGGCCGCTACCCGGGCAGCATCTTCGACCTCGTGCTCGGGCTCAACCGCTGGGTGCTCCGCGTCGCCGCCTACGTCGGCGTTGATGACCGACGAGTACCCGCCGTTCCGGCTCGACCCGGGCGGCCACGAGCAGACACAGCTGCGGCTCGAGACGCCGACCGGCGGAGCCGCGGCCGAGAGGGCCGGCGGCTGGGGCGTGGGGCGCATCCTGCTCGTCGTGATCGGCAGCCTCGCGGTGCTCTCCGCGGCCGGGGTGGTCGTGGCCGGGGTGGCCGGGCGTGGTCGTCGACCAGACGCAGCGGGACGCCGCGGGGTTCGTGATGAGCCCGTCCGATGGTCTGGAGACGGCCTCCTATGCGCTCGTCTCGGATCCGGCGCGCGATCGAGGACATCGGCGCGGACTGGTTCCTCGGACAGGTCCGCATCCGCACGGAGAGCGTCCGTCCCGTGTTCGTCGGGATCGGGCCCAGGGACGACGTCGATCGCTACCTGGACGGCGTCGCGCGCGCTGTCGTGACCGGCGGCGTCGGCTTCCCCGGGCAGGAGCGCTACCGCGACCGACCGGGAGGTGCCCCTGGCTCGGCGCCCGCGGAGCAGGGCTTCTGGGCCGAGAGCGTCGTCGGAGCGGGCGCGCAGGTGCTCGACTGGTCGATCGAGAGCGGCGAGTGGCGGGTCGTTGCGATGAACGCCGACGGCACGGCCGGCGTCTCGCTCGACGCCAGCGTCGGCGCCGAGCTCGAGCCGCTGCTCTGGCTCGCGATCGCGGCGATCGCGGTCGGCGGTCTCGTCGTCATCCTCGGGCTCGCGCTGATCTTCGCCGCGATCCCACGAGGAGCCGCTCGTTGAGGACGCCCGGGCGCGGCCTCGACCATCGGCTCAGCGCCTCACTCTGCCGCGCACGGGATCGCAGGGCGACGCCGGTCGGGCCGCACCGGGCTCGCGTCTGACGCGACGGCGCTGAGCGGCGATCCCGTTCCCGGCCCGGCGAAGGGCAGGCGGCTCGAGCTGCCGGGTCGTGCCGTGTCCCCCGGAGGGGCGCCTACCGTGTCGGGCATGAGAGGGCGTGCAACGGTCGTTCTTCCCGGGGTCGTGATCGCGGCGCTCGCCTGGTCGAGCGGCGGGTACTTCCCGCGAACGTGGGGCGTCGTGCTGCTCGTGGCGGCGATCGGGCTGCTCGCGGCGGGCCTGCTCGGCGTGCCGCTCGCGTGGGACCGGCGGGGGACGCTGCTCGTCGGCGGGCTCCTCGCGCTCCTCGTCTGGGAGCTCCTCTCGTGGTCGTGGAGCCGGGATCCCGACGCGAGCGTGCTCGAGGCCGAGCGGACCCTCGTCCTGGCCGGTGCGGCCGGGTCGCTCTCGTCTGGGTTCCGGCTCGACTCGCCTCGCGACTCGTGCTCGGCGTGCTGCTCGGCGCCGGGACGGCGGCGGTGACCGGTCTCGGCGTCCATGCGCTCAGCTCCGGCGCGCCGCTCGAGCGTCTCGAGGATCCGATCGGCTACACGAACGCCGCCGGGATCGTCGCGACGGTCGCGATCCTGCTCGGCCTCGGCCTCGTCCCCTCGTCGCCGGGAGGGTGGCGGTCGTCGCTCGTCTCGCTCCCTGTGGTGCCGGGCGCCGTCGTCCTCTACCTCTCCCTCTCGCGGGGATCGATCCTGGCGCTCGCTCTCGGACTCCTGCTCCTCGGGGTGACGGCCCGGCCGTTTGCCCGGGTGCCACGGATGATCGCGACGGCAGTTCCTGCAGTCGCAGGCGTGGCGCTCGTCGCGGCGACCGGAGGGCTCGCCGAGCCGGGCAGCGCAGCGCGTGAGGTAGCTCTGGTCGTCGCGCTGGCCGCGCTCTCGGGGCTCGCGGTCGTGCTCGCCGCCACCGCGCCGGCGGTCTCGGTGCCTCGCCCCGGGCGTCGCGTGGTGGTGGCGGCAGGAGTCGCCGCGGCCGCCGTCGTGGCGATCGTCGCCGTCGTCGGAGGTCGTGGGGCGCTCGAGGCGCGCTCCGCGCCCGCCGCCCAGCAGGGCGCACCCGACCGGCTGCTGAGCACCTCCACGAGCTCCCGCTCGGAGTACTGGGACGTGGCCGGCGAGATGGTCCGAGAGCATCCGGTGCTCGGCGCGGGTGCCGGGAGCTTCGGCCGCAGCTGGCTCCAGGAGCGCCCCGCGCTCCTCTACGTCCGCGACGCGCACAACCTCTACCTCGAGACGCTCGCGGAGCTTGGCCCGGTGGGGCTCGCGACGCTGCTGCTGGTGCTCGGCGCCCCGCTGCTCGGAGCGCGTCGAGCGGTGCGTCACCCGACGGGTGCCGCTGTCGTCGCGACGTACGTCGCTCTCCTGGCGCACGCGGCGCTCGACTGGGACTGGGAGCTTCCCGCGGTGACGCTGTGCACGATCCTGCTCGCGGTCACGTTGATCCGGCTCGGGGGTGCAGCGACCGAGCGCGCACCGGCGACAGGCGCGCGGGTGGGCCTCGTGGCGGCGGGTGCAGCGGTGTTCCTGGTCGCCCTCGTGGTGCACGTCGGCAACGGCGCGGACGCCGAGGCGCGCGATCTCCTCGAGCGTGGGGATCCCCAGGCGGCACTGGCCGCGGGGAGCCGTGCGCACCGGTACATGCCCTGGGCGGCAGAGCCGCTCGTGCTCATGGGCGAGGCCGCGCTGAGCGCGGGTGACCTGCGGACGGCGCGCGAGCGGCTCCTCCAGGCCACCACGCGCGACCCCGACAGCTGGAGCGCCTGGTTCTCGCTCGCGCTCGCCTCGCGCGGCGCCGCACGTGCGCACACGCTCGAGCGGGCCAGACGTCTGAATCCGCTCGCGCCCGAGCTCGCGGCAGTCACCCAGTTCCCTGAGCCGTCCGCGACCGGCGCGGCGCAGGCCCCCGTCCGAGGGATGGCCGGCTCAGGGTCGCGCCGGCACGACCCGATACGGGGGTGAGACCGCCACGATCAAGGGGGATGCATGAGCAGCCGTTCGACCAGAGGCCGAGCCGGAGCCGACGCTTGCCGTCGCGACCGCGGCCGTCGTCGCCTTCGGGGTAGTAGGGGGAACCGGTCTCGCCGGTGGCCTCGCGAAGCCCGTCCGCGCGCAGTACGGGCCGGGCCAGTACCAGTACACCGCGAAGGTGCTGATCTGCCACAAGGGCAAGGGAACGATCAACGTGAGCGTCGCCGCGATGCCCGCGCACCTGCGCCACGGCGATGTCGTCGGAGCCTGTGCGGTGGTGGCGACCGCCGGTACGGCGAAGGCCGCCAAGGCAGCGAAGACCACGAAGAGCGCGAAGACCACGAAGAGCGCCAAGGGCGCGAAGGGCGCGAAGTCGTCCGCGCCTGCGCCCACGACCGCCCCGGTCGCGTCCGTCTCACCCTCCGCCGGCTCGGTCACGCCGAGCCCGGGAAGGGCAACGGGAACGGTCGCGGCAACGGCAAGAAGGGCTGAGCTCCAGCGCGCGTGAGGGAGGGCGGCGCGTGCCGCCCTCCCGGCGCGTGAGCTGAGCCCGGTCACACTCGCCTGAGCACGCCCTGACGTCTTCGCGACGGGCGGGCGTCCCGGAGGCCGGGTCAGGTCGAGCCAGTCGCCTCGAGGCTCCAGGATCACCACTGCGGTCTCGCCAGGGCGCCTGGCCGCGAAGCCGTCGAGCCCCTTGTCGATCTCGCGCCACCGCGCCCACAGCCTCTCGCTCCTCGCCCATTGCCGCGCGCGCGCGTACCGGCCCTTGCCCGTCGCGCGTCTCGATCGTCGCCGCGGGATCTGCCTGCAGGTTCAGCCACCAGGCGGGTTCGGCCTCACCCCAGCCGTTCATCGCGAGCGTGACGAGGTTGTCTCCGTCCCTGACGTAGCCCACCATCACCGAGCGGGGCCGGCCTGAGCGTCGACCGGTCGTGGTGAGCCGCGCCGCGCCCCAGCCCGGAGGCTTCGGTCGCCACAGGCCGACCTTGCCCCCGGTGAGTCGATAGATGCCGCGGTGGATCCTCCACGCCGCCCGGATCACCCAGCGCGGCGGCAGCCACGGTGACTTCTCGACGGTGTCGGACACGACTCCCTCTCGAGGACTCTGACCCGAGGGTATCGCACGATGGCTCCGGGGTGGTCGCGCCGGGAGAGCACGAAGGGCAGCCTGGTCCACCGGCCATCCGGTACGGAGGGTCGTGACGCGCGGCTGGTCTGGAGGCTTGATGCGCACCGGCAGCACGTCCGGATGCGGCCCTGCGCTCTTGGTGCCGAACCGCCCCAGCCACGCTCCCAATGCGCATCGAGCCTCTAGGCTCCCCGCGATGGTGTCGCTCCGACCGATCACCGACGCGAATCGGGCAGCGATCGAGGCCCTTGCCGTGTCGCCGAGCCAGGGACGCTTCGTGAGCAGCGTCCGCGAGTCGCTGCGCGAAGCGGCCGAGGAAGCGGACGCCCAGGCCCTCTACTGGGCTGTCTATGCCGACGAGACGCCGGTCGGCTTCGTGATGATCGCCGACGAGGTCGCCGACCCTGCCTACATCCCTCACTTCCTCTGGAAGCTGCTGATCGACGAGCGCTACCAGCGTCATGGCTACGGCACGGCGACGCTCGACCTGATCGTCGACTACTTCCGGAGCCGGGGCGTCGGTGCCGATGTCGACGAGCGCAGGCTCCGGCGAAGGCAGCCCGATCGGGTTCTACGAGCGATACGGCTTCGAGCGAACCGGTGCTCTCCACGGCGACGAGGTTCTGCTCCGGCTGGAGATCTCCTGAACGCGGAGCGGCCGAGCTCGGGAGCGCCGGAGGCGGATTCGCGCTCGGTCGCTGCCGGCGAGCAGCGTTCCCCGGCAGCGACGTGATCGAGGGTCGAGACGGGGTCGGGAGGGCGGTGCGAAGCGAAACCCCGCAAAGAGCGCAATTGTCCCGGTCGCGCGCCTTGACGGCCACGCGCGCCGGCTCTAGGTTCCTCCTCACACCGAGCACGGAGCCCGCACACCCGATCGCAGCACCGGCGCAAGCCGAGGCAGCGGGAGGAGGGGAGCCAGACACCGAGAGGCAGGGTCGCTTGCGACCAGGTCAGTCGGTTCCGGCCCCCCGTGAGGGCCACCGGCTCGGTGTGCTTCGTTGTGGCGCCGGTTACGCGACGCGGTCCTCGATCACGATCCACCGCAGGACGAGCGTGCCACGCACCCGCTCCTCCACCTGGACGGGCGGGCCGGCGCGAGCCTTGGCGAACCAGAAGACGGTGTGCTCGTCGCCGCTGCGGACGGTGTAGCGCCAGCAGTCCTCGGTTCCCGAGGGCAACGCCAGATCGACCTCGTCGATCACCGTGGTCGAGGCCGGCTGTGAGGCGTGAGCCTGCAGATCGAGCCAGCTGGAGCGGCGACGCGTCGGCTCGCCGATCGGTGCCCCGTCGGAATCGATCGCCTGGAGCTCCTGGAGCCGCGCCGTCGGCATCGGCCTCCACGAAGCGGATCCGGCGGAAGCTCGGAGCGCTTCCCGGCGCCTCGCTCCGGAGGAGGATCGTGCGGCCGACCGGACATCCGGCACGGATGTCGGCGGCGCTGAACGGCGTGGGCAGGTGATCGGGCCGAAGCCGGTTGGCGTCGGGTGGCGGCGACATCCGTCCAATCTATCGCATGGCGGCGGCGTCCGAGGTCCCGGCCACCTCTGACCGTCAGCCCGTCAGGCGGCTTCAGCGGGTCGCAGTGGCGGTGGCGGGCCAAAGCCCGCCCGCGGGGGTGCAGCTGGAGGACTCGGGGTTTTCCGCGGGGGAAGACCGGGGTTCCTGCCGATGTCGCCGGGTCGGGACCGGTGGGATGCTGCATCGAGAACCTCGTCTGGGGGAGGCGTCCGTGTCGGGCCGGGTGAACCTTGCGGGCCGTGCGGGGCGTTGGAGCGCCTCGCACTGGAAGACGGCGGCGTTCGGCTGGATCGTGTTCGCGGTGCTCGCCGTCGTCGTGGGCAGCATCGTCGGCGTGCGCCAGATGAAGCCCTGGGCGATCGCGAACGGGGAGTCGCGGCGGGCCGAGCAGATCCTCGACCAGGGGAGCTTCAAGATCCCCGCTCGCGAGAGCGTGCTGGTGCAGTCGCAGTCGGGCACCACGGTCGACCAGGACGCGCTGTTCTCGGCGGCGGTCGGATCGGTCGTGCAGACGCTCGCCCAGCAGCCCGACGTCGGGATGATCGTCGTCCCCGATCGAGCATCCGAACGCCGGCCTGATCTCGGCGGATCGCCGCTCCGTGCTCGTGCAGTTCGACGTCGAAGGGCCCGGCCGACAAGGCGAAGGACAAGATCGCGCCGATCCTCGAGTCGATGGCCGGTGTGCAGTCCGCGTTTCCGAGCATCACCGTCGAGGAGTTCGGGCAGGCCTCCGCCGACTATCAGGTCGGGCAGCGGTTCGAGCGGGACATGGGCCGGGTCGAGCTGATCTCGCTTCCCTTGACGATCGCGATCCTGATCGTCGCGTTCGGCTCACTCGTCGCAGCGGGTCTCCCTGTCGTCCTGGCGTTCTCCGCGGTGCTCGCCGCAACCGGCCTGAACAGCCTCGTCAGCCACGTGATCCCGACCGATGCGCAGACGCTCAGCGCGATCATCCTGATGATCGGGATGGCCGTCGGGATCGACTACTCGCTGTTCTATCTCCGCCGCGAGCGAGAGGAGCGCCGCACGGGCCGCTCGTCCCACGACGCGCTGCTCCGCGCCGCGCGCACGTCGGGGCAGGCCGTGCTGATCTCCGGTGCGACCGTGCTGATCGCGATGGCCGGGATGTTCGTGTCGGGCAACTCGCTGTTCGCGACGATCGGGCTCGGCACGATGATCGTCGTGCTCGCCGCGATGGTCGGCTCCCTCACCGTGCTGCCGGCCCTCCTCTCCCGGCTGGGTGACAAGGTCGAGTGGGGGAGGGTTCCGTCCTTCGGCCGGAGGCTCCCGCGACGACGGGCGCTGGGCGCACTTCGTCGGCGCGGTGCTCCGCCACCCCTGGGTCGCGATGCGCGTGTCCGCCGGAGCGCTGCTGATGCTCGCGCTGCCGGCGCTGACGATGCACACGAAGCTCCCGAACCTGACCGACCTCCCGCGGGACCTGGCGATCGTGCGCACCTACGCGCGGATCCAGCAGGCGTTCCCCGGCTCGCAGACGCCCGCGGTCGTGGTGGTCAAGGCGCCACGGGTCGACACGCCGCAGCTGCAGCGCGCCTTCGGTCTCTTCCGGCAGCGGGCCGTCGCGACCGGGAAGCTGTTCGAGCCGTTCACGTCAGCATGAACCCCGACCGGACCGTTGCACGGATCGACTTCGCGATCGCCGGCAACGGTGACGACGCGGCATCGCTGGCCGCGCTGCACACGCTGCGCGACGAGGTGATCCCACCGATCGCGAAGACGCTGCCCGACACGGAGGTCGCGGTCACCGGGGTCACGGCCGGCACCTACGACTTCAACCACCAGATGCTGGCACGGCTCCCGTGGGTGTTCCTCTTCGTGCTCGGGCTGGCGTTCACGCTGCTGCTGCTCGACCTTCAGGTCGCTCGTGATCGCCGCCACCGCGGTCGTGCTCAACCTGCTCTCGGTCGGGGCCGCCTACGGCATCCTCGTCGCCGTCTTCCAGCACGGCTGGCTCGCAGGGCCTGCTCGGCTTCCAGACCAACGGGGCGATCGTCAGCTGGCTGCCGCTGTTCCTGTTCGTCGTCCTCTTCGGGCTCTCGATGGACTACCACGTGTTCATCCTCAGCCGGATCAAGGAGCTCCACGACCGAGGTGCGAGCACGGACACGGCGATCCAGCTCGCGATCACCCGCACCGCCGGCACCGTCACCAGCGCGGCGATCATCATGGTCGCCGTCTTCGGGCTGTTCGCGAGCCTGAGCCTGATCATGATGCAGCAGATGGGGTTCGGGCTCGCGATCGCGGTCCTGATCGACGCGACCGTGATCCGCGCCGTGCTCGTCCCCTCGACCATGAAGATCCTCGGCGAGTGGAACTGGTATCTCCCTCGCTGGCTCGAGTGGCTGCCCACCCTCGCGCCGGAGGGCGCGGAGAAGGAGCCGACGACGGCGCAGCAGCCGCCGCGCACGCTGCTCCCGCACTGACCGTCTGCACCGCGCGACACTGCCGGGCGAGGCGCCGCTGGATTCCGCCTTCCTGATGGACGCGATTCCGCAGGAGACGCTCGACCGGTACCAGTGGTACCGGCTGTGCGGGTTCCTCTCGAACGGGCTCTTCGGCCTTGGCTGGTCGGTGTTCGGCGTGAGTCTCGGCGTGAGGCAGCGCGACGCCTGGAGCCGTAGGGAAGCCGTCGCCTGACCGGCCGGCCGACTGCGCGGCCGTGACCGGGTCGAGGTCGATCCCCTTGCGGCGGGGACTGCGAGTCGTGCCACGGGTGGAGCCGTCCGGTGGGTGCTTCGGCTCGATCCCGAGCTCGATTTGCCAAATACCCATATGGGGTATTTGACAATCATGCCCCAACCCGCTACGGTCGTTCTCCAGATACCCCCCCAAGGTATAGAGGAGGAAAGAGTGACTGCTCACGCACACGCGATGCACGCACCGACCTCGCTGAACAGGACAGCATTCCTGGCGACGATCCACTGCCTCACCGGATGCGCGATCGGCGAGGTGCTCGGGATGATCGTCGGCACTGCGCTCGGCTGGAGCAGTGCCGCCACGATCGGGCTGTCGGTGCTGCTGGCGTTCGCGTTCGGCTTCGGGCTGACGACGCTGCCTCTGCTGCGGGCGGGCCTCGCCCTCGGGGTCGCGCTCCCCCTGGCGTTCGCCTCGGACAGCTTCTCGATCGCGGTGATGGAGCTCGCCGACAACGGCGTGATGCTGGCGGTGCCGGGGGCGATGGATGCCGGGCTCGCGAATGGGCTCTTCTGGGGTGCGCTGGCGGTCGCACTGCTCGTCGCCTTCGCGTTCGCCTTCCCGCTGAACCGGTTCCTGATCGCGCGAGGGAGCGGTCATGCGGTCGTCCATGCCCACCACGCCGCCGGCGCGGACGATCGGAGCGCGACGCCCACGTCCGCCCCGGCCGGGAGGTTCGTGCTCATCGGCCTCGTCGCGATGACGTTCACGCTCGTCGTCACGGTCGGGGCCGCGGTGCTGGTCGACGGCGGAGGGGAGCATGACGCGGAGGCCTCGATCGTCGTTCGATCAAACGAGCCTTAGAATGTGCGGGTGGCGGATCGCTGTGAGCTGCTCTGCCTCGACCTGCGGTAGCCGAGCGCCTCCGGGAGGAGCGCGTCGACTCCAGGCGTGGCGCCCAGCGCTGCGCGCTTGGCCGGGGCGCTCGCCGATCCGACGCGGCTGGCGCTGGCGGCGACCTTGCTCGACGCGGACGAGCTCTGCGTCTGCGACCTCGCCTGGATCGTCGGAGCGCTCGGACGCTGGTCTCCACCATGCGCGGCTGCTGCGCGAGCGCGGCCTCCTCCGTTCGCGGCGGGAGGGGAAGATGGTGCTCTACTCGTTGACGGACGAGGGCCGGGAGCTGCTCGAGTCGGTGCTCGAGCTCGCCGCGAGGGCGTCGGCGCGTGTCTAGCCCGACCGAAGCGGCCTGATCCAGCTCGGGACGCCGACCCGGCCCGCCGCGCCGACGGGACTCTCGCCGGCGGAGCGCTTGCACTGGGAGCGGCGGGCGCGGCTGCTCGCCTGGGGCGGGATCGCCTGGCATGTCGTCGAGTTCCTGATCGCGCTGCTCGCCGGCCTCGCGGCCGGCTCGATCGCGCTGATCGGGTTCGGCGCCGACAGCCTGATCGAGGCGGTCGCCGGGTTCGTCGTCGTCTGGCTGTTCACCGGCAGCCGGATCGGCTCGAGCCACGCCGAGCGGCGGGCGCAGCAGATGATCGCGGTCAGCTTCTTCGTCCTCGCCGCCTACGTCGGCGTCGAGTCGGTGCGCACGCTCGTGAGCGGCGATCGCCCTCAGGCGAGCTGGGTCGGGATCGCGCTCGCCGCCTTCACGGCCGTGACGATGCCGCTGCTCGCGCGGGCGAAGCGCCGCGTCGGCACGAAGCTCGAACTCTTCCGCGGCCGTCAAGGAGGCGTCGCAGACGAGCCTCTGCGCCTACCTCTCCGTGGCGCTGCTCGTCGGCCTCGGCGCGAACGCCCTGCTCGGCTGGTGGTGGGCCGACCCGCTCGCCGCGCTCGTGATCGCCGGCGTGGCGCTCAAGGAAGGCCGCGAGAGCTGGCGCGGCGAGGGCTGCGCCGACGGGTGCTGCTGTTGACGGACCGCGCCTAGAGCCAGTGGTGGAGCCACCACTTCTCGAACGCGATCTTGCCCCAGTGGAGCGGGCGTCCCGGCCGTCGTAGCTTGACCCGGGGCTCGGGCTCGGCGAAGAAGTCGCCCCCTGCGAACCCGGCCCTGCCGTCGCCGAGCTCGATCCAGCAGTAGCCGTGGCCGTCGAAGACGGCGTCGGAGCTCTTGCCGCCGTACCCGTCCGCGATCCGCTCTGCGACCACCTTCGCCTCGGCGTGGGCGAACACCCCTGCCTTCGGAAGCGCCTTGCCGTTGGGGAGCTTGATCGTGGCGACGTCTCCGATCGCGTAGACGTCCTCGAAGTCGGTCTGCAGGGTGCGTGGGTCGACGTGGACGAAGCCGGAGACCCCGAGGAGGGGTGAGGAGCGGACGACCTCGGGTGCCTGGTGGGGTGGGACGACGAGCAGCAGGTCGACCCGATGAGCGCTGCCGTCGGACGAGACGATCTCGTTGGTCTCGGGCCGCAGGCTCTGAAAGGTGAACAGCGGGTGGTAGTGGATGCCGCGGGCGGCGAGCATGTCGGCGACCGAGTCGCCGAGCACGGCGGGCGCAACCGGCATCGGCGTGTGCTCGGGTGTGAAGAGGTGGATCTCGACGTTCCTGCGGATCCCCTTGCGGCGCAGGAACGACTCCGCGAGGAAGGCTGCCTCGTAGGGGGCAGCGGGGCACTTGTACGGCATCTCCGGGATCAGGACGGCCACCACGCCCTCGGTGAGGGCCTCGAGCGCGGTGTGGATCCGGGCGCAGCCCTCCGCCGAGTAGAGGTTGTAGGCCATCTGGTCGAATCCCGGCACCGTCTCGGGCGCGAGGCGGGCGCCGACCGAGACGACGAGAGAGTCGTAGGAGAGGTCTCCGCTTGCGGTGACGACGACGCGGTTGTCGAGGTCGAGCGCCTGCGCTTCGGTCTGGCGGAACTCGATCCCCTTCCGTCGCAGCCGCGCGAGCGGGCGGCTGAACTGGCTCGGGTGGCGTTCGCCCACCATCTGCCACAGCAACGACGGCTGGTAGACATGGTCGGCCGCGCCGTCGAGGAGCACGACCTGGTGGTCTGCCGGGAGACGCTCCCTGAGCTCGCGTGCGGCGACGAGCCCGCCGGTGCCGCCACCCAGGACGACGGTGCGACCCACCGATGCTGCCGTCCGGCGTGCGGCCGGCTGTCGCGGCGGCAGGGCGCTCGTACATCTGCCGGATCGCGATCGAGAAGCCGGACTCGTCGAACTCGTTCTCCGAGAAGACCACCGTCCCGTCAGGGCCGATGAGCACGCTCCACGGCACCCAGCCGTTGGTGAGCGCGCGGAACAGCGTCCCGTCAGCGTCGGAGACGACCGGGAACTCGAGACCGTACTCCTCCTTCCAGGCGGCACAGGCCTCCTCGGTCTCGATCGCGCCGATGTAGACGACTTCGAGCCCGTCTGCGGAGAAGCGCTCGTGGAGTCTGACGACGGCGGGACACTCCCGCCGGCAGCCCTGTCAGGTCGCTTTCCAGAAGACCAGCAGAACGCCGTTCGTCCCGTTGACCGGCAGCCCGAGCTCGGCCACGGACACGGCGCTCCCGGGCTCGACGCCCCCGGACAGCCCTTCGAAGACCTTCAACCGCCAACCGCCCTTTCCGTCTCTCGTCGAGCCTCCTCGAGGCTCGCCCGGGACATCGTATGTCGCCGTACCCCTCGGAAGGGGGCGGAAGCCATGCGGAAGGGTAGGCGCCATGGGCGCCCGTGTTGGTGTCGGTGTCCGTGATCCGTCGTCGGCTGTGGGAGAATGGGGTCGTGGCCCCGACGCTCGATCCCGAGGGCGCACATCTGGCGGCTCTCCGCCGGGTCGCCGACCTCCGTGGCGCACGCGTCCTGGAGATGGGCTGTGGCGACGGCAGGCTGACGGAGGGCATCGCAGAGGACGCCGTGCACGTGCTCGCGTTCGATCCCGACGCCGAGGCGGTCGGGCTGGCGCGGGAGGCATTGCCGGCGCAGCTGGCCGACAGGGTCTCATTCCGCGTTGCCACGGCCGAGCAGCTCGAGATCGAACCCCGGTCGTTCGATCTCGTGGTCTTCTCGTGGTCGCTCTGATGCGTTCCACCGGAGGGCGTCGTGAACGCCCTGAGCAGGATGATCGATGCGGTGAGGCCAGGTGGGGCTGATCCTCGACCTCCAGGTGATACGGCCCGATCCCCAGGTCGAGCTCGACGGACGCGTCGTCGCAGAGCTCGACGGCGAGCGGCTGTTCCGCTGGGCGGACGCTGCAACCGCCGCGATCGACGCGCGTGTCCGGGACGGCGACCTCGTGGAGGAGGCCGTCGACGATCACGACGTCTGCAAGCACTACGCGAACGGAGCCGAGCTGGTCGAGGACGTCGCAGGATCCAAGCGCCGGCTGCCCGACGCGGTCGTGCCACGGATCGCGGCGATCGAGGAGCCCGTTCTCACGCGTGAGCGCTGCCGGCTCAGACGACTACGGGTCGGCGGACTCGCACGACCCCGCGAGCCGGATTCGGCGCACCCACCCTTCTCCACCTGGCCCCGGGAGGACGACGGCTGTCTCCGAAACCGAACGACGTCGAGGCAACCGCTGGCTGGGGCCCCGCATGCGCGCCGTGCCGTCGATCGTCACACCGATCGCGGCAGTGGCCGTCGCCCTGCTGCTGCCCGTCTGGTGGAGCGACGGGAACTGGCGGGCGCTCTCGCTCGCGACCGGGTACACCGCGGCCGGGCTGTTGCTGGCGACGCTGCTCGTCACCCCGGTGACGGTGCTTCGCAGGCGACGGTCGGCTCCCGTGCATCTGCCGCTCCGGCGCTCGCTCGGCGTGCACGCGGGGCTGCTCGCGCTCCTCCACATGCTGCTCTCGTTCCCCGTGCACCTCGGCGGTGACGTGGCGCGCTTCTTCCTCGTCCCCGGCGGCGGGCCGCTCGTCGACCGCTTCGGTCTCAGCAACTGGGCCGGGCTCGTCGCGAACGTCCTGTTCGTGGTGCTGCTGTTCACGTCCACCGACGGCTGGCTCCGGCGCCTCGGCTCGCCGACCTGGAAGCGGCTCCACCGCCTCGTGTTCCCGGCCGCAGCGCTCGACCTCCTCCAAACGTCGGATATCAGAACATCCGACACGCGTCGGTGGGTGTCATCGCGCTCACGCTTGGAGCGGTGGGTGGCCTCCTCGTCGTGCGCCTTCGCGGGCGAGCCGCAGCGTCGCCGCGGTCGTAGCCGTGGTGCCTGGCGTGACGGGTGCCGCGTGCGTGCGACGGGGCGCCTGCGCTCGCGCTCCGCTGCGCCCGTGCGGCGGAGGCGCGAGCTCTGCTCGGTCTCACCCGGCGTCGCCTCGGGAGCCCGCGGGGGCGCTCGTCGGGCTCGGCCTCGACATCTCGCGCAGCCGTTCGTCGAAGCCGACACCCGGCGCGTGCACGTTGAGCAGCCGTGCTCCGACGGATCCGCCCGTGAACGCGTGCGGGACGCCCGGGGGCGCCGCGACGAAGGAGCCGGCCCGGCCGACGACGGTGGCGTCGCCCACCTGGAACACGACCTCGCCCTCGAGGACGTAGAAGGAATCGGTGTGGTCGTCATGGGTGTGGAGGTCGGGACCGACGAAGCCCGGCTCGAGCGCGAACTCGGTCAGCACCAGCTCGGGGCCGGCGATCTTGATGGTCGCGACCCGATGCGTGCCGAGGAGCCCCTCGCCCTCGCCGCGGTGGAGCAGGACCGCGGCGGACGGAGCGAGCCCGCTGCCCGGCTCGGCCGCGACGCTGTCGAACCCTCCCGGGCCTCCGCGATCGAGCTCCCTGAGGTGGTCTGCGAAGCGCCCGTCGGGGGTGTGGAAGTTGAGGAACCGCGCAGGGGAGAGGCTCCGGAACCCGTGGACGACGCCGGGCGGCGCGTGCACGCGACGCTCCCGGCCCGACCACGTGCTCGGCGTCGTGGAGCAGGAACGCGAGCTCGCCCTCGAGCACGTAGAAGGAGTCGGCGTGCGCGCGGTGGAGGTGCGGGTCTGCGCCCGGTCGGGCCTCGGTGAACCACGACTCGGTGATCGTCAGCTCGGGGAGGCTGGACTTGAGGACGATCCGGCCCTCGAAGAGCGCCTCTCCCTGGCCGGCGTGGTGGACGATTCCGGTGGTCATCTCATGCCTCTCGTCGAGATCGACGGCGTCGACGCAGCTGCCCGCTGGCGTCTGGCCCGCACAGCCTGCCGCGCGCGCCGCTCCCGGGCGGCACCGGTGGGGAGAACCCCACCGGTGCCGGGGGATGCCCGGGTTCACGCGGCGAGCGCGACCTCCTCGGCGGTCGCCCCTTCGACGAGCCGCAGCTCGACGGCAGGCGCCGCCTGGAGCTCGTCGCGGCGCACGAGGACGACGGCGGTGACGACGCCGAGCGCGGCGACGAGCGGCGCCGACCCAGAACGCGGCCTGGAAGCCGTCGGTGAGCGCGACCGCGGCCGTCGTCGCCCGGCGGCGAACCCGTCGTTCGTCTGGGCGACCGCGATCGACGAGAGCACCGCGATGCCGAGCGCGCCGCCGATCTGCTGCGACGTGTTGATCAGCCCGGAGGCGAGCCCGGCGTCGGTCGCCTCGACCCCGGCCAGCGCCGCGATCGTGATCGGGACGAACGAGAACGGCATCCCGATCCCGACGATCAGGAACCCGGGCAGGAGGTCGGTCGACGTACGAGCCGTCGACCGAGACCTGCGTGAACCAGAGCAGCCCGACCGTGAGCAGGCTCATCCCGGTCACGAGCACCGGCTTGACGCCGACGCGGGTGACGAGCTGCGAGGCGACCGTCGCCCAGATGATCGAGCGTGCCGGCGACCGCGAGGTACGCGAGGCCCGTCTTCAGCGGCGAGTACCCGAGCACCTGCTGCATGTACAGCGTCAGCATCAGGAACATCGAGAACAGCGCCGTTCCGAGGATGCAGCCCGGCGACGTTCGCGCCGGCGACCGTCTTGATCCGGAAGATCGAGAACGGCATGAGCGGGTGCGCGGCGCGCAGCTCGATGACCACGAACGCCTGCGAGCAGGGCGACCGCGACGCCGAAGCAGGCCGATCGTCTGGGCCGAGGCCCAGCCCGCGTCGTTGGCCTGCGTGATCCCGAGCACCGCCGCCGAGAGGCCGCCGGTGACGAGCACCGCGCCGAGCGCGTCGAAGCCCTGCGTCAGCTCGTCGCGGCTCTCGCGCGAGGAGGAACGGGGCGACCACGAGCGCGAGCGCGGCCGATCGGGACGTTGACGAAGAAGATCCACTCCCAGCTGAGGAGCGTCGGTGAGGATGCCGCCGAGCAGCACGCCGGCGGCGGCGCCGAAGCCGCCGACCGCGCCCCAGACGCCGAGCGCGATGTTGCGCTCGCGTCCCTCGCGGAAGGTGGTCATGAGGATCGAGAGGGCCGCCGGCGAGATGATCGCCGCGCCGAGGCCCTGCAGCGCGCGGGCGCCGATCAGGGACGCCTCGTTCCACGCGACGCCCGCGACGAGCGAGCCGAGCGCGAACACGACGAGGCCGGCGATGAACATCCGGCGGCGGCCGAGCAGGTCGGCGAGCGCGGCCGCCGAGCAGCAGGAAGCCGCCGAAGACGAGCGCGTAGGCGCTGACCACCCACTGGAGGTTCTCCTGCGAGAAGCCGAGGTCGACCTGGATCGACGGCAGGGCGACGTTCACGATCGCGATGTCGAGGACGACCATGAACTGCACGACGCTCAGGATCGCGAGCGCCCACCACTTGCGATTATCGCTTCCGCCCATCTGAATGCACTCTCCCGGAGTCGTGTGTCTGCGTATGGCTCGACGGTAGGGCGTGGCTTCCGGGGTGGCGCTACGGCGGCCCGTAGAGGGTGGTGCGGGCTACCGCACCGCGTGGCACCCTCCCGGCCGTCGGAGCGAGGTCCCCGGCGCCCGGCCCGATCGGACCTGACCCGCTCAGCCCGCAGATCCATCCGGCCGCGTCCCCCACGATCGCTCAGCGATCCTTCGGGGTCGCTCGCCGCACGACGGCACTCCCGTGGGGGCGCATCGTCGTGCTCTAGGCTTGGCTGAGGGAGGTGCCGATGGACACAGCAGGTTTCCTGACTCGAGAGCGCGAGACGATCGTGCGTGAGGCGGAGGACACGCTCGTCGGGACTGCACGAGCGGCATTACGAGGCCGCAGGCTCCTCCACGCTGCGGGAGACGGCTGGACGCGCTGTACGACGGGCTCGTGGAAGCCGTCGCGACGCGCGACCTGACCGCGGTGGTCGCCTATGCGCGCCAGGTGGCGCGCGAGCGGTTCGATGCCGGGTACGACCTCTCCGCGGTGCAGGTCGCCTTCAACACTCTCGAGGCGTCGACGTGGAGCTCGGATCCTGGCCCTTCTCGAGGCCGACGAGCTGGCCGAAGCGCTCGGTCTGGTCAGCACCGTCTTCGGCGCGGCCAAGGACGCGCTCGGGCGGGAGTACGTCTCGTGTGCCAGTCGCACACGCGCGCCGTCTCTCGACCTGCGCTCGTTGTTCGCGGGAACCGACGGCGTCTAGCCGTCGGCGAGCTGCGGCAGCTCGCGGAAGACGAATCACTCGAACGCCTCCGCTGCGGCTGCCTGATCTGGCGTGTCGGCGACGTTCCGCCTGCTCCTGCGAGTCGCGGTCGCGCGCCGCGGCTTCTCGCACCCGTCTCTTCCCTCCGCAGCGGAGGCGCCCACGCGCCCGGGGCATGCTCGAATGGATCCGTGATCGCCGTTCTCGGAGGGATAGGCGCTGCCGCCTGCTGGGCCGGGGCGATGCTGACCGCGTCGCGGGCGACCAGGCTGATCAGCCCGCGCTCGGTGCTCGCCTGGGTGATGCTGACCGGGCTCGTCGTCGTCGCACCCATCGCGATCGCGGGCGGCGTGCCCGACGCTCTCGGCTCCGCAGGAGCTCGGCTGGCTCATGCTGGCCGGTGCCGGCAACGTGGCAGGGCTCCTGTTCAACTACGCCGCGCTCCGGGTCGGCCTGGTGTCGATCGTCGGTCCGATCAGCTCCACCGAGGGCGCGATCGCCGCGCTGCTCGCGATCGCGGCCGGTGAGACGATCGGCGTCGGCGTCGGGGTGACCCTCGCCGTGATCGCGGCCGGGGTCGTGCTCGCGAGCACCACGCGGGGAGGAGCCTCCGGTGACCCGCTGCGTGCGGCGCTGCTCGCCGGCGCCGCGGCCGTCTGCTTCGGTGTGGGGCTCTATGCGACCGCCCGTGTCAGCGAGGCGCTCCCGCTCGTCTGGGCGCTCCTTCCCGCGCGCGTGCTCGGCGTGGTCGTGGTCGCGCTCCCGCTGCTCGCGACGAGACGGCTCCGGATCACCCGCGCGGCCCTGCCGCTGGTCGTGGCCTCCGGGCTGTTCGAGGTCGCGGGCTTCACTGCCTACGCGATCGGCTCGCGCCACGGGATCGCCGTCACCGCCGTCCTCGCCTCGCAGTTCGCCGCGCTCGCCGCGGTGGCCGCCTACCTGCTCTTCCACGAGCGCCTGACACGGCCCCAGCTGGTCGGCGTGACCGCGATCGCGGTCGGTGTCGCCCTCCTGACCGCCCTGCAGGTGTGACAAGCCCCAATGGCCCTGCTCGTCTCCGATCGGCCCGCCGTCCCGAGGGGACAAGCCGGGCGCATCGGCAACGGCCGCGCGTCGCTGAGATGCCTCTCCGCTGTCGGCGTCGGTGAGCATGATGTGTGGGAGATGAGACGCGTGCCCATGATCCTCATGACCGATCGCATCGTGCTCGCGGTCGCCGCGGGCGCGGCGCGGCGTCCGGCGGGTTCGTCGGCCAGCGGTCTCTACGGCATCGTGATGCGTGGGCCGATCACGCCGGTGTGCAGGGAGGGCGTCCCCTGTGATGCTCCCGCCTCGGACGTGACCTTGACGTTCTCTCGCTCGGGCCGTGCCTGGAGCGCCCGCACCGACCAGCGCGGCGCCTACCGGATCAGGCTCGCACCGGGGATCTACGCCGTGCGCACGAGCGCGAAGCCGTTCGGGCAGACACCGCGCCCGGCGAGAGTCCGCGTTCGCGCCGGGCCACATGGACGGCTCGTCTTCACGATCGACACCGGGATCCGCTGAGCCTCGGTACGAGCGCGCCGACGCAGGGGCGTGTCATCTCCGAGAGCACCCACGTGCGGTCTAGACTCGGGGCATGGCCGAATGGCGGATCTCGGTGAAGATGCAGTCGGGCAAGGACAGCGACGCGCTGTTCGAGGCGCTTCGCTC
The DNA here is from genome assembly GCA_963849125.1 of uncultured Actinomycetes bacterium. GTDB lineage: Bacteria > Actinomycetota > Thermoleophilia > Gaiellales > Gaiellaceae > Gaiella. The sequence continues at coordinate 46,713 of CAWKGI010000028.1, forward strand.
GATCGCGCCGCTGCCGGGGGCGAGTCACGAGCCGACCCGCGACGAGGACGACTGGACGACCTTCGTCTACGCGCCGTCGGAGGAGCAGGCGCAGGTCGCCCTCCCGGCGGTGGTCGACGTCGTCCGCGAGCTCGGGCTGGCGCCGGAGTGGGTTCGCGTCGACACCTGGGTCGACGACGCCGAGGCGTGGCTGACGCCCGAGGAAGCGCGGACGGGTGTGCGCTCGCCGGACTCGCCGGAGGAGGGCTCGGACGAGACCGGCGCGGTCGAGTGGATCACCGCCGCGCTGCTCGGCCTGCCGTCCTTCTAGCGGGCGCTGACACGATCTCGGACCGGGGCCGCAGCGGATCCCGTTCCGTGCGTGAGAGGGTGTCACGGATGCTCAGCGACGAGCGCATCCGCGAGCTCCGTGCGACGGAGTTCCCTGCCCGGGCGAGCTGGCCTACCTCGACCACGCGACGCAGGGGCTCCTGCCGGCCAGCCACGTTCGGGCCGCGACGGACGTCCTCGAGAGAGCGGCACGCGGAGCGCTGGAGGTCGGCGAGGGCGGAGGCCTGCTCGCGGACGTCAGAGGCGAGGCTGCGCGGCTGCTCCACGCCGCTCCCGACGAGGTCGCTCTCCTGCGGAGCACGAGCGAGGGGCTCGGCCTGCTCGCCGGAGGGCTCGACTGGAGGGCGGGCGACGAGGTCGTGCTCTACGAGCGGGACTTCGTCGGCTGTCTCGCCCCGTTCCTCGACCTCCAGGTGCACGGGGTGCGCGTCACGCTGGGTCGCCGATCGAGGCCGACACCGCTTCGACCTCGACGACGTCGCAGCGGCGCTCACGCAACCGCACCCGCGCCGTGTGCGTGAGCGTCGTGAACCGCTCCCACGGGATGCGCGCGCCCGTCGAGGCGCTCGGCGAGCTCTGCCGGGAGCGGGGGATCTGGCTCGCGCTCGACGCTGCCCAGGCGATGGGCGTGCTCGACCTCGACGCGCCGGCGATCGGCGCCGACGTCGTCTCGGCCCACGGCTACAAGTTCCTGTGCTCGGGGTTCGGGCTCGCGCCGACCTACTGCTCGCCGCGCGCGATCGAGGAGCTGCGCGTGCCGCTGATCGGGTGGAAGAACGCGGAGCTCGACGGGTCGGGTGGGATCGCGGTCGTGCCCGAGGGCGAGGCGAGACGGTTCGAGCCGACGATGAGCTCGATGGCCGGGCTGGCCGGGATGCGTGCGTCGCTCGCGCTGTTGAACGAGCTGGACGGCGCAGAGCGGGAGCGGCGAGCAGTCGAGCTGGGCACGGCCGTCGCCGACGGCCTCGTCGCAGCTCGGCTTCGACGTGCTCGGCGCCCGCCGACCGGCCGAGGCCTCCACGCTCGTCGCTGCGCGCCATCCGACGCTCGACTGCGAGCGCCTCGTCGACAGCGCTGCGTCGAGACGGGAGTCGTCGCTCTCGGCCGTCGACGGCGCGTTGCGCGTGTCGACGCACGTCTTCAACACCCGGGACGACGTCGGGCGACTGCTCGATGCGCTCCCGCGCGCCGTTCGTCTAGCCGGCGGGTAGCGGAACCGGCGTGCCGTCCGCGGTCAGGAGCGGCGCCGAGAGCACGCAGTCCACGTGGATCGCGGCGACGTTGTCGCCGCCGTACGGCCCGGTGTTGTTCCCGATCGCGACGTGCGCCGTCCCGGCCGCCTTCTCGTCGAAGAGCACGTGCCCGCGAGGGCGTAGCGCCGGGTTGAGGCCGAGCCCCAGCTCGGCGATCACGTCGGCGCCGTCGCCCGCCTCCTCGACCAGCCGACGGAGACGCTCACCCGCCTCGCCGCCCTCGATCGATCGTGCACGACCGTCGCGGAACTCGATCACGACCGGCTCGGGCAACAGCCCCGAGGCCGGCCCCCAGGGGACGGTCAGATCGGCGACGAGGACGCCGTCTCGCGCCGGTGGCGAGCGGCGCGATGCAGATCTCGCCGCCGGGGAAGTTCGCGACGCCGCCGGGCTCGAGCGGCAGGCAGTCGCCGACCCAGCGGCGCTCGTCGACACGCAGCACGAGGTCGGTGCCGGCGGCGCCCTCGTAGGTGGAGCTCCCGGGCGCCGTCGAGCAGCCGCGAGCAGCTCTCTCGCGCGCTCCTCGGCTGCTTGCGCATCGGCTGCGAGAGCTCGCCCAGCAGCGTCTCGTGGTCGACGGTGTCGCAGCTCACCGCGCGCCCGCCGTGCGCGAGCAGGAGGTCGAGCATCTCCCGGCGGGCGAGCAGCTCCTCGGCGAAGGTGTCGTGGAGCAGTCCCAGGGAGACGTCGGCCCAGGCCGCGCTCTCCAGGAGCTCGTGCGTGGGCGCCCGCAGCGGCCGCTCCGCCGGGAAGCACACGACCCTCGCGGTCGCACCCGCCGCACTCGCCGCTGCGGCGAGCGTCTCGCCCTCGGCGCGGAACGGCTCGTCGACGACGATGCGGACGCGCTCGCCCGGCAGCACCCCTGCCGCGGCGAGGAAGTTCCGACACCAGCCGGGCGCGTCGTCCACGGCTTCATCGTAGGGTTGGGGGCGAGCGGACGGCGAGGAGCGTGACGAGATCGGCAACACGGGCGACAGGGACGGACGCGTCGAACGGCTTGCCGAGCTGCTGGTCGGGCGCTCGCTCGACGTCCAGCCGGGCTGGCAGGTGCTGATCTCCGGCACCCACCTCGCGCGGCCGCTCGTCGAGGAGCTCGTCCGCGTCGATCGCGCGTCGCGGTGCGTATCGCGCTCGTCCGCCTCGGAGCGGTCGATCTCGACCCGTTCCCCTTCGCCACCGCGTGGGCGGACGAGGCGCCCGCCGAGCTCCTCGAGACGCTGCCCCCGGCCGAGCGCCACCTCCGAGAGACGCTCGACGCCCGGATCATCCTCTTCTCGCCCGAGAACGTCGTCGACGGCGCCGAGCTCGCGGCCGAGCGACGGCTCGCGCTGCGCCGCGCGGTGCAGCCCTTCCAGGAGCGCGTCGGCGGCCGCCCGTGGGTGAGCTGCCCGTTCCCGACGCTCGCGCTCGCGCAGGACGCCCGGCTCACGCTGGCGCAGTACGCCGACGTGCTCTACGCGGCATGTCTGCGTGACTGGGATGCCGAGGGCGAGCGGATGCGGCATCATCGCGGCGCGGTTCGAGGCGGCCGAGACGGTGCGGATCGTCGGACCGGGCACGGACGTCTCGATGGTCGTCGCGGGTCAGGCGGTTCGAGGTGGACGACGGCCATCTGAACATGCCGGGCGGCGAGATCTTCACCTCCCCGGTCGAGGACTCCGCGACGGGCGTGATCGAGCTCTCGGAGTATCCGACCGCGCTTGCGGGGAACCGTCTGGAGGGGATTCGGCTCCGGCTCGAGGGCGGTCGGGTCGTCGATGCGTCGGCGAGCGTGGGGGAGGCGTTCCTCCTCGCTGCGCTCGACACCGACGACGGCGCCCGCGTGGTCGGCGAGCTCGGGATCGGCTGCAACGACGGCATCCCGCGCCACGTGCGCCAGATGTGGTTCGACGAGAAGGTCGCGGGCACGATCCACCTCGCCCTCGGGCAGGGGTTCCCCGGCTGCGGAGGCACGAACACGAGCGCCCTCCACTGGGATCTCGTCAAGGATCTCGCGCAGGGCCGGATCGAGCTCGACGGCGTCGTGGTGCAGCGCGACGGCGCCTGGGTGCTCTGAGGCCACCTTCAGGGCAGCGGAGCCGCGCACCGGCGGCCACCCGGCCACGTCGGCAGCCGACGGCCGGAGTGAGGCCGCGGTCGGAGCTGCGGCCCCGCCACCGTCTCGTGCGCCCCGTGAGGGGAGTAATGTCGTGCTCAGGAGGCAATAGCCATGGCATTCACGATGCACGCGCGTCGAGTACTACTACGCGAACGTCCGCGACGATCTGGGAGCGGCGTACCGCGTCCTCTCGGCCCTTGCGGAGCGGGGCGTCGACCTGCACGCGTTCACGGCCGTCCCGAGCGGGCCGTCGCTCGCGCAGTTCGCGATCTTCCCGCGCGACCCGAACAGGCTGAAGGCGGAGGCGGCGGCCGCGGGACTGGAGCTCGAGGGGCCGCACCACGCGCTGCTGGCGCAGGGCGACGACGAGCTCGGGGCGCTGGCGAGCGTGCACGAGCGGCTGTTCGAGGCCGGTGTCGACATCTACGCCTCGAGCGGTGTCAGCGACGGCCACGACTCGTTCGGCTACCTGGTGTACGTCCGCGACGACCAGTTCGAGCGGGCCGCGCAGGCGCTCAACCTGTAGCACCGCGATCCGAGCGTCACGGTCGAGACCGCGCTCTGGGATCTGGGCGGCAGCAGCGTGCGACGCGCGCGATCGAGCCTCGTCCGGCTCCCCGGCAGGTTCGGTGAAACCCCCACTTGAGGTCAGGTCGGCCTCGTTCTACGATCCGTCGTGAAGGAGCAGTCGCTCCTTGGGAACGCCGCACCTGGCATCGCTCGAGGGAAGCGCCTCGAGGTTCCACGGATACCGGGTGCGGTGTCCCGTGTCGTGGGCCGGGGTGCCGCCTTCGGTCGACGCCTGGTCGATCGTCGCACGCGTCCCGCCGCTGCGAGCTCTCGGTTCGGGCCACGCGTTCGGCTGCGCGTGCGGCGAGGCATGGGTCGACTGCGCTCCACGTCGCCTGAACCGTGCGAGAGCTCATGCAGTCACCAATCTTGTCCAATAATGATCCAGGTTCGAGGGGGCGCCGTACAACGGGTGTCGGAACCACCTCACCTCGAAGGGAAGACACACTGATGAAGAAGCCCGTCGCACTCCTCCTGGCGCTCGCCTCGCTGCTGACGGTCGCCGTCGGCGTCGCCGCCGCGGCTCCTGCCGCCAAGCCCGTCAAGCAGAAGAACATCGTCCAGACCGCGGTCGCCGCCAAGCAGTTCAAGACGCTCGTCGCGCTCGTGAAGCAGGCCGGCCTCGCCGGCACGCTCTCGAAGCCCGGCTCGTTCACCGTCTTCGCGCCGACCGACAAGGCGTTCGCGAACCTGAAGAAGAGCAACCCCGACCTGTTCAACAAGGTCGCCTCCGATCCCGCGCTGCTGAAGAGCGTCCTCACCTACCACGTCGTCGGCAAGCGCGTCCCCGCGGCCGCCGCCATCGTCGCTGCGAAGAAGAACGCCAAGGTGAAGACCGTCCAGGGCGAGCCGATCTCGTTCTCCCTCAAGGGCGGGAAGGTCGTCCTCAACGGCTCGGCCAAGGTCGTCGCGGTGAACATCAAGGCCTCGAACGGCCTGATCCACGTCATCGACACGGTGCTCGTGCCGCCGTCGCTGCTGGCCCCGCCGGCGCCGACGAAGTCGATCGTCGAGATCGCGGTCGGGAACCCCGACTTCTCGACGCTCGTCTCGCTCGTCCAGAAGGCCGGCCTCGCCGGGTGCTCTCCGGCCCGGGCCCGTTCACGGTCTTCGCGCCGACCAACGCCGCGTTCGAGAAGCTGAAGGCCGCTGCGCCCGCGACCTACAACGCGGTCGTCAACGATCCGGCGCTGCTCACGAAGGTGCTGACCTACCACGCCCTCGCCGCCTCGGTGAAGGCCGACCAGGCGATCGCGGTCGCGACGCAGAACGGCTCGGTCAAGACCGTCGAGGGTGAGGAGATCAAGCTCTCGATCGTCGGTGGCAAGCTCACGCTCAACGGCAGCTCGACCGTGACCGCAGCCGACGTCCTCGCGACGAACGGCGTGATCCACGTGATCGACACCGTCCTCGTGCCGCCGAGCCTCGGGTAGCACCGCATCCACGGCCTTCAGTCGGCCGCCACACGCTGCACGGAGGGGCCCGCCGATCGGCGGGCCCCTCCTCGTGCGCGGGTCTGGGCAGAGGCAGCGGCACCTCCGCGCCCTCCGCGCCCTCGGGTGCTTGCCGCTGGCCCGAGAGCCGCACCGTCCGGATCGGCCGTCCGGGGAGGAGGCGCCGGTTCCGTCGACCCCGCGCACGCTCTATGCTTGACCCGAGAGCGGGAGCTCCCGCACGGACGTCGTCAAGGGGGTCGCAATGGCCTGCCAGGAGAGCCTCGTGGGCGGGCCCGGCCCGGACTGCCACCGCACGGAGCCCGGCATGCTGACTCGCTCCGAGCTCGAGCAGGCCCGGGCTCGCGCCGCCGCCATGCTCGCCCAGGCGGGCATCGTCCTCACGCCCGCCGAGCAGTCGGAGCATCGAGATCGCCGACTTCGGCCTCTCGGAGCTCGAGCAGACCGGGCTCGAGGTCGTCGTCTACGTCAACACCGAGCGCTGCTGCGCCAAGGAGCTCGTCATGTTCCCCGGCCAGACCTGCCCCGAGCATCTGCACCCGCCGTTCGACGGCACCCCTGGCAAGGAGGAGACCTTCCGCTGCCGCCAGGGCCGCGTCTACCTCTACACCGACGGCGAGCCCGACGCCCGACCCAGCCTGCCGGCCTCCGCGCGCCGATCGCGGCGTCTACACCGTCTGGCACGAGATCGTGCTCGACCCGGGTGACCAGCACACGATCCCGCCAGGTACCAGGCACTGGTTCCAGGCCGGGCCCGAGGGGGCGATCGTGTCCGAGTTCTCCACCGAGAGCCGCGACGAGCTCGACGTCTTCACCGACCCCGACATCGGCCGCGCCACCGTCGTCGCCGATGGCTGACGCCCGCGATCCGCGGGTCGTCTGCGCGGGCATCGTCGTGGCCGATGTGTTCGTCCCGCCGCTCGCCCGGCTGCCCGATCCCGGCGCGCTCGTCGCCACCGACGACTTCGTCGTCGAGACCGGCGGCTGCGCCGCGAACGCCGCGATCGCCCTCGCCCGCCTCGGCGTGCGCCCCACGATCGTGGCCAAGGTCGGTGACGACCTCTTCGGCGAGTTCGTCCGGGACGAGCTCGTGGCGGCCGGGGTCGACGTCACCCACCTCGGCCGCGACGCCGAGCTCGGCACCTCGAAGACCGTGATCGTCCCCGTGGAAGGCGAGGACCGCCGCTACATCCACACCTTCGGCGCGAACGCAGCCCTCGCGGCGGCCGACCTCGGGCCGGCGCTCGCCGTCGCGCCCGAGGTGCTCTACGTCGGAGGCTTCCTCGTCCTCCCCGGGCTGCGACAGGCCGAGCTCGCAGAGCAGCTGCGAGCGGCGCGGCAGGCGGGCACGCGCGTGGTCTTCGACGTCGTGGCCCCGGCCGGACGCCCGGTGTCGCTCGACGACGTCGCAGCGGTGCTGCCCGAGGTCGACTACTTCGTCCCCAACGACGACGAGGCGGCAGCGCTCACCGGGGAGAGCGACCCCCACCGCCAGGCAGCAGGCTCTGCTCGCGCTGGGCGTCGGCACGGTCGTGATCACGCTCGGCGAGCGCGGGCTCGTCGCAGCAACCCGCGACGAGACGATCGAGCTGCCTGCCCCGCACGTCGAGCTCGTCGAGCCGTCCGGCGCCGGCGACGCGTTCGCCGCGGGCCTCGTCTACGGCGTTCTCCAGGAGTGGCCGCTCCGGCGCTCGCTCGAGTTCGCCAGCGTGGTCGGCGCCTCCGCCTGCACCGCGCTCGGCTGCACGGCCGGGCTCATCACGCGCGACCGGGCCGACGCGCTCCTCTCGGCCGGGGCCCCGTCCCTCGCGCCTCCTGAGCGACCGACGTGCCCCTCGCCCCGCTCACCACGCTGCTCGCCGATGCCCGCGCGGGCGGCTACGCGCTCGGCTACTTCGAGGCCTGGGACGCGGTCTCGCTCGCAGGCCGTCGTCGAGGCCGCAGAGGCCGAGCAGGCGCCGGTGATCATCGGCACCGGCTGCCTTCTCGGCCACCAGCCCTGGTTCGACGCCGGCGGCATCGAGCTGCTCGGCGCCGTCGGCAGCGAGGTCGCCCGCCAGGCGCGCGTGCCCGTCGCCCTGCTCCTCAACGAGACGCACACGCTGGAGCAGTCGTTGCGGGGCCTCGACGCCGGGTTCAACGCGGTGATGATGCACACCGAAGGGCTATCGCCCGCGCAGGCGCGCGCCGCCGTCGTGGAGCTCGTCGCCGCCGCGCACGCCCGCGGCGCCGCCGTCGAGGCGGAGCTCGGCAGCCTGCCCGACGCGTCGAGCGGCACCGTCGACGACTCGGCCGCGCAGCCTCACCGACCCCGACGAGGCCGCCGCGTTCGTCGAGGCGACCGGCATCGACTGCCTCGCCGTCTCGGTCGGGAACGTCCACCTTCTCTCGCGCGGCACCGCGGCCATCGACCTCGACCGCCTGCGAGCGATCCACGAGGCGTCCCCGTCCCGCTCGTGATCCACGGCGGCACCGGCTTCCCTCCCGAGGCGATCGCGCCCGCGATCGCCGCAGGGGTCGCGAAGTTCAACGTCGGCACCGTGCTGCGCGCGGCCTTCCTCCGTGGCCTCACCGACGCCGTCGCCGCGCTCCCTGCCGACCCCGACGTGCACGCGGTGGTCGGCTCTCACGGCCCTGCCGACGTGCTCCGGGCCGGCAGCACCCGATGGTCGACGCGGTGCGGAACCTGATCCGGCAGTATGGCTCCAGTGGCCGCGCAGCCCTCGAAGAGCCCATTGCAGACTGAAGCCTCGTGCCGTCGGAACGCGCGTGCGCGCACGCTGCGTCGTCCTCGGTCGCGCCGATAGCGCTGCTCTCGGCGGTTCCTGCGTCCTTGCATCGCACGCGCTCATCGCGCCCCGCCGGCGAAACGTCATTCTGCAATGAGCTCTGAGACGAGCCTCGAGCCGGAGGCGCTCGTCCGCCTGTACCGGCAGATGCGGCTGATCCGCCGCTTCGAGGAGACCGTCTACTACCTGTTCCTCGAGGGAGAGATCCCGGGGACGCTGCACCAGTACCAGGGTCAGGAGGCGGTGGCGGTCGGCATCTGCGACCTGCTGCGGCCCGACGACTGGATCACGTCCACCCACCGGCCGCACGGCCACGCGCTGGCCAAGGGCGTGAGCCCGCGGGCCGCGATGGCCGAGCTCTACGGAAAGGCCACGGGGTGCTGCGCGGGCAAGGGCGGCTCGATGCACCTCGGCGACCCCGCCGTGGGGATGCTGCCCGCGATCGCCATCGTGGGCGGCGGCAACACGGTGGTCACCGGGCTCGGCCTCGGGTTCCAGCTGCGGAAGACCGACCAGGTCGCCGTCTGCTTCTTCGGCGACGGCGCCAGCAACGAGGGCGCGTTCCACGAGGGGATGAACTTCGCCGCCGTTCGCGGGCTGCCCGATCGTCTTCGTGTGCGAGAACAACCTCTACGGCGCCTCGACGCCCTTCCATGCCGTCTCGGCGCTCGTTGACGTGGCCGATCGGGCCGCCGCCTACGGCATACCCGGTCACGTCGTCGACGGGATGGACGTCCTCGCCGTGCGCGAGGCAGGCGCAGAGGCGATCGCGCGTGCGCGCGCCGGCGACGGCCCGACGCTGCTCGAGTGCAAGACCTACCGCTTCGTCGGCCATAGCCGCAGCGACGCACGCGGCTACCGGGAAGACGCGGAGGAGGCCGCCTGGAAGGCGCGCGACCCCATCCCGCGGCTGCGCGTCGCTCTCGTCGACCACGACGAGGTCGGTCTCGCTGCAGTGGAGGAGGTCGAGGCCGAGGTGGAGACGACGATCGAGGACGCGGTTGAGTTCGCCCGCTCCTCGCCCGACGCCGACCCCGCGGAGGCGCTGACCGATGTCTATGCCTGACGCGGCACCCGCCACGCGGCGGCTCACGATCGGCGAGGCATTGCGGGAGGCGATCGCGGAGGAGCTGCGCCGCGACGAGGACGTCTTCCTGATCGGCGAGGACATCGGGATCGAAGGCGGCTTTGGTGGCGCGTTCGGCGTCTATCTCGGACTTCCCGAGGAGTTCGGCCACGAGCGCATCGTCGACACCCCGATCAGCGAGAAGGTGATCGCCGGGGCGGCCGTCGGCGCCGCCGCTCTCGGGCTGCGGCCAATCGCCGACATGCAGTACTCCGACTTCCTGTTCGAGTGCATGGACGAGCTCGTCAACCAGGCGGCCAAGCTCCGCTACATGTCCGGTGGCACGGTCTCGGTGCCACTCGTGATGCGGGCGCCGGTCGGCGCGACGAACCGCGGAGCCCAGCACGCGCAGAGCCCCGAGAGCTACTTCATGCACGTCCCCGGTCTCAAGGTCGTCTGCGTCTCCGACGCCTACAACGCCAAGGGGCTGCTCAAGAGCGCCGTGCGCGACGACAATCCCGTCCTCTTCTTCGAGCACAAGCTCCTCTACGGCAGCAAGGGCCGCGAGCAGGCGGGCGGCCTCGATCTCACCGCGGAGGTGCCGGAGGAGGAGTACCTCGTGCCGCTCGGGCAGGCGGTGGTGAAGCGGGCGGGCGCCGACGTCACCGTCGTCGCGACGCACCTCGCCCTCTACCGCGCGCTCGCCGCGGCCGAGGAGCTCGCCGCCGAGGACGGCATCGAGTGCGAGGTGGTCGACCCGCTCACGCTGCTGCCGCTCGACACGGAGACCATCTGGGCCTCGCTGCGCAGGACGGGGAGGCTCGTGATCGCGCACGAGGACACGCTCACCGGAGGCTGGGGCGCAGAGATCGCAGCGCGCGCCGCCGAGGAGTGCCTCTACGACCTCGAGGCGCCGGTCCGCCGCATCGCGTCGTTCGACGTGCCGATGCCGTCGGCGCCGTCGCTCGAGGACGCGATCGTCCCCTCCGTGGAGCGCATCAAGGCCGTGATCCGCGAGCTGCGCGCCTGATGGCCCGCCCGGTGCGCATGCCCCCGCTCGGGGCCACGTCGGACGAGCTGCGCATCGTGCAGTGGCTCACGGAGGTCGGCGCGAGCGTGGCACAGGGCGACATCCTGCTCGAGGTCGAGACCGACAAGGCGACGCTCGAGGTCGAGGCCGCCGTCGCGGGCACGCTCCTCGGCGTGCTGCACGGCCCCGGCGAGACGGTGAGCGTGGGCGAGGTGCTGGCGTTCGTGGGCGAGCCGGGCGAGGAGATGCCCGCCGAGGCGCCGGGGGGATCGCCGCCGGTCGCTCACGAGCCGACCGAGGCGACACCCGCGACACCCGGCGGACGTGTCAGCGGCGAGAGAAGGCAGGCGGTGCCCGTCGCGCGCAGGATCGCGCAGGAGCACGGCATCGACCTGGCCACGGTCACCGGCAGCGGGCCTGGCGGGCGCATCGAGAAGGCCGACGTCCTCGCGCTGATCGAAACCGACGCGGGCGGGGAGGGTGAGCGGGGTGAGCTCGAGCTGTCGCGACACCGGCGTGCCGTGGCCGAGCGGCTGACGCGGTCGGTGCAGACGATCCCCCAGTTCAGCGTCGGCGCCGACGTCGACATGCGCGCTGCCGCCGCGTTCCTCGCGGCGGAGCGGGCGGGTGGCCTCGCGAGGCTCACGTACACGCACCTGCTGCTGCGTGCGATCGCGCTCTCGCTCCGAGAGCACCCCGAGGTCAATCGTCTATGGGTGCCCGAGGGGCCGCGCTGGCGCCAGCTCGACCGGACCGACGTCGGCCTCGCCGTGGCGGGCGACGACACCCTGCTCGTGCCCACGATCGCCGAGCCCGACCGCGTCGACCTTGCGACGCTCGTCGACCTGACCGACGAGGCCGAGCGCCTCGCCCGGACGGGCAAGCTCGCCGGCAGGCCGGCCGCGATCACCCTCAGCAACCTCGGCATGTTCGGCGTCGACCGCTTTGCCGCCATCGTCGACCCCGACCAGACCTCGATCCTTGCAGTCGGTGCGATCTCGGAGCGCGTCACCCCCGAGGCGGGAGAGATACGCGTCGGCCCCTGGGTCGAGCTCACGCTCACCGTCGACCACCGGGTCATCGACGGCGTTCTCGCGTCCCGCTTCCTCGGCACGATCCGCTCGTGCCTCGAGGCGCTCCCGGCCGTCTAGCTTCTGATCGCGCGCAGCCGCTCGGCGACGAGCGCGATCTCGTCGGAGTCGATGAGGCGTGGTTCGCCGAGCAGCCTCGCGCGGTAGTAGAGCGTGGCGAGCCACTCCAGCAGGACGGTGCGCCAGTACGCCTCCTCGAGCGAGTCGCCGATCGTGAGCGTGCCGTGGCTGCCGAGCAGCACCGCGTTGCGCCCCTCGAGCGCGTCCATCACGGCGGCTGCAAGAGCGACGGTGCCGAAGGTCGCGTACGGCGCGACGCGGATCGGGCCGCCGAGCTCGGCGATCGTGTAATGAACGGCCGGCAGCTCGTCGACGACAGAGGCGAGCGCGGTCGCGAAGGGCGCGTGGGTGTGGACGATGGCGGCGGCGCCGGTCGCGCGGTAGGCGGCGAGGTGCATCGGCAGCTCGCTCGACGGGGGCCGCTCGGCCTCGACGACCTCCCCGTCGAGCCCGACCACGCAGACGAGGCGAGGGGTGAGCTCGTCGTAGTCGACCGAGGTCGGGGTGATCGCGACGTGATCGCCGGACCTGACGCTGAGGTTGCCCGCCGTGCCCACCACGAGCCCATCCGGGCGCAGCAGCCCTGCGTGGTGGACGATCAGCGCACGTTCGGCTTCGAGCAGCATCTCCATCGCAGAGTCTAGGGCGCAGTCTCCGTCCATCGTCCGCTCGACAGGGTGCCCCAGGCCCTGCGAGCGGTTGACTGCGCATTGTGCGGCGGTAGCCGTGGACGCCTTCGCAGCTGCCGACGCCAGCGTGGTGCGCGCAGCTCGGCGTTGTTGCCGCGCCCCGGCACTGGGTCAGCTCGGTGTGATGACGGCCCGAGAACGCGCTCGTCTCATCTCAAGCCTCAGAAGAGCCGGCGGAACGCAGCCTCGTACTTCTTCGCCTGCGCCGGAGTGAGGCGCTGCGAGAGCCGGAGGAATGCCTTGCCCTCGACGTAGTCGTACTCGGAGGGGATCGCCGCGGACGCCGAGTTGAAGATCGCAGCCACGTAGGCAAACCGGCGCTTCGCAGCGGCCTCGGTGGCAAACAGCTCGATCGATCCGCCCGAGGAGACGGAGAACCCGCCCCCGCCGTCGATGATCCTCCGGTCGCGGAAGCTGACCTTCCCGGTGTACTGCCCCGGGCGGCCGAGGAGGCGCGTTCCGTCGCTCGCCTTGGTGTAGACCTTGAAGCGGCCGATCGGCAGACCCGCCACCTTCAGCTTCGCGACCACCTCCCGTGGTGTCGGTGACGTGCGGTCGGCCCCTGCGGCGCTGCCCGCCGCGCCGGAGAGCGCTGCGGCCACCAGCAACACGGCGACCGGGAGCCCTCGCATGCGGCGATCCTCCGCTTGCGACCGGCGCCGCGTCGACCCCCACGACCCGATGCGTCTCGCGCGCGCTTCCGCGCCGCCCCGGCGGGAGGATGTCGGCGGCGCGCCGGGATGACGGGATTCCCGGCGGCTCATTCCCACGGCGTCGGCAGGTGTGTCAGCGGCTCGTGGTCGGGCAGCACGTCGGCTTGCAGGGCCGGATCGGCCGCCGGCACGTAGCGCTCCTCGAGACCGAGCTCGCGCAACACGATGTTCCGCGCCTGGGCGATTGCGGTCGTCTTGTAGAAGGCCACGGTCCGGTTGAACCCCTGCCTGCCGAAGCCGCAGTCGGTGGACAGGATGAGCTTGTCTGCGGGGATCACCTCGAGGGCGCGCCGCACTCGACCGGCGACGACGGGGGCCATGTCCGCCTGGAGCGTTCGGTGGTTCACGACCCCTACGGCGATCTTCTTCTTCAGCGACCCTGCGAACGGCTTGAACAGGTCGATCTCGGCGAGCTCGTTCTCGGTCGCCTCGACCGTCCAGACGTCGCCCTTGAGCCGCTCGAGGTAGATCTCGATCGAGCTCGCATAGGACTCGCCGGAGTAGACCTTCTGCATGTTGGGGTTGCCCCAGCATGTGTGGATCCACAGCTCGACGTCGTCGAGGCCGTCGACCTCGTGGTTGAACGCGTCGACGAGGAAGTCGAGCAGCTCCGTCTGATCGGGGTAGAACGCGGCGACGAAGTGGATCGTCGGCTCCTCGATCTGGATCACCTTCGCGCCCGCCGCGGCGAGCTGACGGAGCTCGGTGTTCATCGCGCCCGCCATGTCCCAGATCAGCTGTTTCTTGTCGTCGAGGTCGTACTCGGCGGTGTGGCTGTCGAGGAAGATCGAGAGCACCTGCGACGAGCAGGTACCGAACTTGACCGGCTTCCCGGAGCCTGCTCGGGCCTGCGCGATGCGCCAGAGCTTCGCGTACTCGAGGGGATTGCGAGGATCGTGCTCCACCTTGCCGACCACGCGGGGCCAGCGCCACGTCGTCTCGATCTCGTTCATCAGCGTGCCGGGCGGGAACTCCAGCAGGCGGTCACGCGAGCGCTCGTACTGCAGCTCCTCGTGCTCGAGCCCCTTCCACCTCTGCAACGGATAGTGATGCCACGAGCGTCCCGCGAAGTCCTCGTCGAGGTGGTAGTCGCCGTTCGTGAGGATGTCGAGGCCGGCGCGCTCCTGGTCGGCAAGGACGGTTGCGTGGGCGTCGAGGAACTGCTCACGGAAGCGGACGTCGAGGAGCGCGGTGTCGAGCGGTCGTCCCCAGAGGCCCCCGTCGTACCAGCGTGGTCGGGGCCACGAGCCGGTGACGGTCGCCGGAAGCATCAGGTCCTTCGTGGCCGTGAGCATCGTTCAGCGCGCCTCCTCGTCGAGAACGGTGGCTGGGATCCTAGAGCGTCGTGCCGCCGGAGGCCCGGAATCCACTCCGAACGTGGCGCGTCGGGTCATGGTTGCGGCAGCGCTCGAAGCGAGCCGGTGGTCACGCCGCCGTCCACGAGCAGCGTCTGTCCCGTGACGTAGGCGCTCGCGTCGGATGCCAGGAAGGTCACGGGACCGGCCAGATCCTCGGGAGTGCCCGTGCGTCGCATCGGGATCCGCTCCCGGACAGCGTTCACCCATGCGTCGTCGCCGAACAGCACGTCGGTCTGTGCGGTGTGGAACCACCCGGGGGCGAGGCAGTTGACCGTGATCCCGTGCATCGCCCACTCGTCGGCGAGGCTCATCGTGAGCTGACGGATGCCGCCGCGGCTCGCCGTATAGGGAGCAACACCCGCGAACCCGAACACGCTGGTGAGCGAGCCGATGTTGATGATCCGACCCCAGCGACGGTCGATCATCGACGGCGCGACGGCCTGGGACACGAAAAACGGCCCGCGGAGGTTGGTGTCGACGACGGTGCTCCAGTCCTCGAGGGTGATCTCGAGCGTCGGCTTGCGGACGTTGCAGCCGGCGTTGTTGACGAGGATGTCGATCCGGCCCGTCTCCTCGAGCGCGAGCGCGGTAGCGGTGGCGACGCTCTGCGGCTCTCGTACGTCGAGCTCGACCGGGAAGACACGACGACCGAGCGATCGGATCTCGTCGCAGGTGTCGTCGAGCTTCGACCGGTCGCGGCTCGTCACGACGAGGTCGGCGCCTGCGCGCGCGAGGGCTCCCGCCATCCCGCGTCCGAGCCCGCTGCTCGATCCCGTCACCATGGCGACCCTGCCCGTGAGGTCGAAGAGGCCGGTTGTCATGCGGGGATCGCCCCGCCGCCGGCCGGCGTGAGGATGACCTTGACCAGCCCCTGCGCTCCCGCGTGCAGGCGGTTGAACCACAGCTGCCCCTCGTGCGAGGGGCGCGATCGCGCTGATCAGCGGGTCACAGTCGACGGCACCGCTCGCGAGCAGCTCGACGGCGCTCTCCAGCTCACCCGAGGACGCGCAGGCCCCGATCAGCGTCAGCTCACGGGTGACCACCTCCTGGAGCGGTAGCTCCGCGATCGGCTCGACGTTTCCCACGAGCACGACACGGCCACCGCGGCGGGTCAGCATCACCGCGGTGCGGATCGCCTTGCTCACCCCCACCGCCTCGATCACCACATCGGCTCCTCCGTCGTCCGTGAGATCTGCCAGACCACGCTCGACCTCCGGACGATCTGCGCGGATGACCGCGTCGGCTCCCAGCCGGCGCGCGAGGTCGAGGCGCCGATCGTCGAGATCGAGTCCGATGACGCGTCCCGCACCAGAGAGACGCAGGGTCTGGACGACCAGCAGGCCGATGACGCCCGTTCCGACCACGGCGACCGTCGCACCTTCGACGTTGCCGGCGAGTCCGACGGCGTGTAGTGCGACCGCGAGGGGCTCGCCGAACGCCGCGCGCTCGAACGTGAGGCCGTCGGGGAGCCTGACGAGCGTCCGGCCTGGAACGACGACCAGCTCTGCGAATGCGCCGTCACGCCGGTACCCGCCGAACGACGCACCGAGAACCTCCCGGCTCTCGCAGAGGTTGCGGCGCCCTGCCGTGCAGGCACGGCACGAGCCGCAGAAGAACGTCGACTCGAACGTGACCCGATCGCCTTCGCGCCACGGCCCGGCACGGCTTCCGACGGCGGCGACGACCCCGGCTGCCTCGTGGCCGAGGATCAGAGGCGGGGTCCGGCGGCCCGACGTTCCGTCGAAGCCGTGGAGGTCGCTCCCGCAGATCCCGCACGCCCGCACCGCAACCAGCACGTCCTCGTCGCCGACGGCGGGTGGAGGGACGTCCAGATACGAGAACCTCATCGGCGCGTCGAGACGGAGGGCCTTCATTCCCCCGAAGACGCTAGCGCAGGCAAGGAGCTGGCCGGAGTCCGTCTCGGCGGGGCGGCCGGATCCCCGGATCGAGACGCTGCAGGTGCTCATTCTTGACATTCCGCCGGGGCGGGCCGTAGGGTTGGGAACGTTCCCTAGGAACGTTCCCAAGATGGCGAGAACCGCAACACTCCGCGACGTGGCGCGTGAGGCCGGGGTTTCGGTCTCGACTGCTTCCCGTGCGGTCAACGGGCAGCCGTTCGTCAGCTCAGAGGTGCGAGAGCGTGTGCTCGCTGCGACGGAGGAGCTCGGGTATCGGCCGGATTTTGCGGCTCGCTCGATGCGGACGGGAACGACGGGCGCTGTCGGACTGGTCGTGAGCGACATCTCCAATCCGCTCTTCGCGACGATCGCCCGTGCCGCCGACCACGCGCTGAGCCCGCGCGGGTTCGCCCTCATGGTCGCGAACTCCGCGAACGATCCCGAGCACGAGGCAGAGCTGATCGCGGCGTTCCGGCAGCGAAGGCTCGACGGCCTGATGATCGCGACGGCAGACGAGGGGGCAGCGGGGCTCGCCGGCCGGATCGACTCCTTCCAGGCGTCCGTCCTGCTCGACCGTGAGGTCCCGGACGCACGCGCCGACGCGGTTCTCTCCGATCACGCGCAAGGATTGGCCGAGGCTCTCCGCCACCTCGTCAGCCTGGGACACCGAAGGGTGGCGTTGATCGCGGGGATGGACAAGCAGCGCGGAGGACGGGTTCGGATCACGACGTACCTTCAGGAGGGCGCGGAGCTCGGGCTCGAGTTCGACGACGCGCTGCTGCGCGAAGGGGAGCTGACCGTCGCAGACGGGTACCGCGCGGTGAAGGAGATCCTCGGGCTCCCGCGACCCCCATCGGCGATCATCGCGGGCAACAACCAGATCTTCGCTGGGATGTTCGCGGCGCTCCGTGACCTCGGCGTTCGGATCCCGTTCGATCTCTCGGTCGTTGCCTGCGAGGAGACGGAGATCACCTCGCTTCACGTCCCACCGCTCGACGTCGTGCGGCGCGACCTCGAGGAGCTGGGTCGCCAGGCTGCGACGTTGGTGCTGGAGCGGCTCGAGGCGCCACGTCGTCGTCGCCGCCACGTGACGCTTCCGACGATGTTCGAGCCGCGTGGAAGCTCCGCACCACCTGCCGTGCTCGCAGGGGTGAGCTGCTGATGCCCGTTGGCGGCGAGACCGCGACCGCGAGTCCGGCGGTGCTCGAGAGCACGGTCGACGCGGTAGAGGCGCTCTGCTTCGCCCGCGATCTGGGCGGCACGCTCACCCACGTCCTCGTCGCCGCGACCGGTCGGACGCTCGAGACATCCAACGTGGTCGGAGCACGGCTCGCGTCGCAGCGGGGAGCGCGAGGCGTGGGCGTCGTGACGGTCGGTGCGAGGGAGGTCGCCGTGAACGTCGTGGAGTCCGCCGAACGGGCGCCGCTCCCGCAGGTGCGCGCGGAGGTCGACGCGATCCAGCTCGCCGTTCGCGAGGGACGAGCCGTCGGAGGCGCCGGGAGCCGACCCGCGATCGCCGTCGTGGAGCACGGATACGGCACAGACGTCCCGAGGGCATCGCTGTCGGGTGATTCCGCTCGTCCTGGAGGCAGGCCCCCTTCGGGGCGATCCGATCCAGCTCGAGCTCTGCCTCCATGTCGAGGCGGGCGCTCTCGACGTCGAGAGCGCCGAGTCTCTGCTCTCCGGGGTGACACACCTGCTCCGACGTCCCTACCGGCGGTTGATGTGACGTGATCACCGGAATCCATCACTTCGCCCTGACCGTGCACGACATGGATCGCTCGATCGCTTTCTATCGCGACCTCTTCGGTCTGGAGGTGCTCTCCGATCGCGAGGTCGAGCGTGACTACGTCGAGCGGATCACGGCCGTCGACGGCGCACACCTGCGGATCGTTCATCTCGTCGGTTATGGCAAGCAGGTCGAACTGCTCCAGTACCTGCATCCCCGCGGTGCCGACCGATCGCGCGCTCTCCCCGACGTCGGCAGCGCGCACCTCTGCTTCGTGAGCGACGACCTCGACGCCGACGTCGAGCGGCTCCTCGCCGCCGGCGTCACGTTCCGGTCGATGCCCGTCGAGACGACGAACGGGCCGAACCGTGGCGGTCGCGGGATCTACGTCGAGGACCCGGACGGAAACGCGGTCGAGGTCGTCCAGCTCGCGCCGCGGACGGAGGCAGGGTGAACCTCGGACTCGACGGGCGCGTCGCTCTGGTGACCGGTGCCGCCGGAGGGCTCGGCTCGGTGATCGGCCGTCGTCTCGTCGAGGAGGGGGCCAGGGTCGTGCTGTCGGATGTCGATGTGGAGCGTCTCGAGGCGGTCGCGGCGGAGATCGGGGCCACGGGCGTGGTCGCTGCCGACATCACGGAGGCGAGTGGCGCCGCGTTTCTCGTCGACGAGACGGTCGCACTCGCCTCGCAGCTCGACGTGCTCGTGCCGGCTGCGGGAGCGTACGATGCATCGCCGCTCGAGGCGATCGGCGTGCGCGAATGGGACTGGCTCCAGGCCGTGAACGTCAAGGGGACGTTCCTGACCGCTCAGGCCGCGCTGCGGGTGATGATGCCCGCTCGATCCGGCTCGATCGTGACGCTCGGCTCGATCGCCGGCCAGGTCGGCGGGGTGCAGTCCGGGGCGAACTATGCGACGTCGAAGGCCGCGGTGCTCGGCTTGACCAAGGCCCTCGCGCGTGCAGCCGGTCCGCACGGTATCCGGGTCAACTGCGTCAGCCCGGGTTTCATCGAGGCCGGGATGAGTCTCGCGATCTCGCCGGAGGATCGCGAGCGGACGATCGGGATGACACCGCTCGCTCGACCGGGGACGGCGGATGAGGTGGCGAACGCCGTCCTCTGGCTCGCCTCGGATGCAGCGTCATTCGTCACCGGGGCGCATCTCGACGTCAACGGTGGGTTGTTCATGGCGTGACCGCAGCTGCGGCTCGCCGGATCCAGAAAGGGAGGAAGAACGTGGAAGCCAAGATCAGCAGAGGAAGCTGGTGCCTCGCGTTCGGGATGGATCCCATCCCGTCGCTCGAGCAGGTCGTGGACGTGCTGTCGGCCTTCGGGTACGACGGGATCGAGCTCGCGGGGTTCTTCGACCATGCGACGATCGAGAAGTACCCCGACGCGGCGAGCCGCAAGAAGCTCGTCGACTGGATCTCGAGCAAGAACCTCGAGATCGCAGGCTATGCACCGGGCCCGTACGGCGACTTCGGCCGTCTGCCGTGGGCGACGGGCAGCGAGGACGTCCTCGCGGAGTACGAGAAGTTCTTCGACGATCACCTGCAGTTCTGCGTGGACTGCGGGATCACGGCGATGCGCGTCGACCCGGGCGATTTCGGGCCGATGGCGCGCGACGTCGATTACGACAAGACCTGGGATCGCGTGGTGACGACCTTCCGGAAGCACGCCGAGCGCGGTGCCGAGGTCGGCGTCACGATGCTGTACGAGCTCGAGTCGGGCCAGCTGTTCGTGAAGCCGTCCGAGGCCCTCAAGCTGATGGAGGATGTCGGACACGACAACCTGCAGCTGATGTTCGACGTCGGGCATGTCGAGGCGTGCAGCGTGCTCGCGCACAACCAGGTGCAGCCTCAGGAGCGCCTCGAGGGCGGAACCCTCGAGTTCGCGAAGCTGGCGGCCGGGAAGATCGGCCACATGCACGTCTGCGACACCGACTCGAACACGTGGCACAACGCGTTCGGCACGCACCTCGGGATCGGCAAGGGAATCATCGACTTCGACGCGCTCATTCCGGCCATCGTCGACGGCGGCTACACGAGCAAGTGGTGGTCGGTGGATGCGATCCCGATGTCGGCGGAGACCTGGGCCGATACGTGGTCGGACCGGATCGCGCTCGACGCCCTCCTGGACAAGCACGTCCGCAACCGCTGAGAGGAGTGAGACCGAGATGAAAGCAGCAGTCTTCTACGAGCCGCACGACATCAGGGTCGAGGAGATCCCCGAGCCCACGATCGCCGAGGACGAGGTGCTCGTCGAGGTCGCAGCGTGCGGCTTCTGCGGCTCGGACGTCGAGTACTACTACGGCAAGAGTCCGGTCGGCACCGCCGACGGCAAGGGTCCGCTCGTCCTCGGACACGAGTTCTCGGGCAAGGTCGTCGGCCTGGGCAAGATCGCCGGCACCTACGGTCTCCAGGAGGGCGACCGGGTGGCCGTCTGCCCGATCCAGAGCTGCGGTGCGTGCAACTCGTGCCGGGCCGGGAAGCCCCAGTTCTGCGCGAACCTCGCCGTGCTCGGCGTCACCACGAACGGTGGGTTCGCACAGTTCGCGAAGACGAAGGCCGCCCACGCCTACAAGCTCCCCGACAGCCTGTCGGACGAGCAAGGGGCGTTCGTCGAGATGCTCGCAGCGGCCGTGAACGCGGTGCACAAGGCCGATGTCCAGCCTGACGACTTCGCCGTCGTCTACGGTCCCGGCCCGGTCGGGCTCTCGATGGTACAGCTTCTCCGCAACGAGGGTGCTCGGGTCGCGGTCGTCGGCACGGGTGGCTATCGCCTCGACGTGGCGAAGCAGCTCGGTGCGGACTTCGTCTTCGAGAGCGGTGCCGACCTCGCGGACAAGGTGCGCGAGGCCAACGGCGGCAACCTGGCCGACCGCGTGATCGTCGCCACCGGCTCGATGGACGCGAACCAGCAGGCGCTCGAGATCTCGGGTCCCGGCTCGACGGTGATCTACATGGGCGTCACCGGGCCCGACGCTGCGGTGCAGGTGCCGATGCTCATGAGCCTGATCCAGGACAAGACGATCCGGTTCTCGCTCTGGTACCCGTTCCAGTGGCCGAGGACGATCAGCATGCTCGAGCATGCCGAGGTCGACACTGGGCCGATCATCACGCACTCTGCGCCGCTCGACGGCATCGGTGCTGCGATCGACCGCGTCGTCAACAGAGAGGAAGGCGTCCTGAAGACGGTGATCGCGCCCTGAGCGCCCTGCAGGGCAAGGTTGCCCTGGTGACCGGTGCCGCGCGCGAGCGCGGCATCGGTCGCGGCATCGTGCAGTGCCTCGCCGAGGAGGGATGCGACGTCGCGATCAACGACGTCGGAGCGCTCGACGAGGCGGCCGAGCTCGTCGCCGAGCTGCGAGGCCTCGGCCGACGCGCGGCGTCCTTCACCGCCGACGTCTCCGACCGGGCGGCGGTCGACGAGATGGTGTCCGCGATCGAGTCGGAGCTCGGGCCGCTCGACATCGTCTGCTCGAACGCCGGGGTCGCGGACTGGCAGGGACTTCCTCGACGTGACCGAGGAGAGCTTCGACCGGCTCGTCTCCGTCAACCTGACCGGCGCGTTCAACGTCTGCCAGGCGGTCGCCGGCGCCATGATCGCCGGGGGACGGCCGGGAAGGATCGTCGTCACCTCGTCGGTGCACGTCCAGATGCCGTTCGCCGAGATGTCCGTCTACGGTGCGACGAAGGCCGGGCTGAAGGGGATGGTCGAGACGATGGCCATCGAGCTCGCCCCACACGGGATCACCGTCAACCACATCGGCCCCGGCTGGGTGCGGTCGTTCATCAACGATGCGTCGCCCGTCCCTGCAGACGGAGGAGGAAGTGCGCTAGACGCTGAAGCTGATCCCGGCCGGCCGGCCGGCCGACCCGAGGGAGATGGGACGGGCGGCGGTCTACCTGTGCTCGTCGGACGGTGACTACGTGACGGGTGAGTACCTCCGTGTCGACGGCGGCTTCGTGGTGGGGAAGTACTGATGGGCATCACCGTTCACGGCCTCCCACCCGCCTCGCCGACGCCATCGCGGCGGCATTCGGCTCCGCCGGGCACGACTGCGGGTCGACACCGTCGTGTCGTCGGCGTGCACGCCGCCCACGGGCGCCGACCTGCACGCCGTCCGCGAGCGAGCTGGGACGACGCCGTCGCCGGCGCGTGGGCCGCGTTCTTCGCCCTCCAGCACGCCGCACGGCTGATGCCGAGGGTGGCGAAGGTGGCTGCCTTCTCGTCGTCGTGCCCGCCCACGCCCTGCGTACCTCGCGCGGCTGCGGGCTCGCCGCGGTGGCCGGCTCGTTTCTCACGACCGTCGCGCAGGTGGCCGCCGTCGAGCTGGGCGGGAAGGGCATCCGGGTCAACGTGCTGGCGGTGGGCCCACTCGAGGGCGAGTGGCTGACGCGAGGACGGCGGAGGGCGTCCCGCTCGGGCGCCTCACCCGCCCTGCCGACCTCGGAGCTGCGTGCGCGATGCTCGCCGGTACCGGCGGCGAGTACGTGAGCGGCGCGATCGTCACGGTCGACGGCGGGTACGTGATCACGAAGGCTGTCGGCGGGAGCCCGTTCGCCGACGCGTAGTCCACCCTCCTGCGGTGAGCGGGCACCGGCATCCGGTCGCCCGCTCACCGGGGCTACCCCGCTCTGCTCGATAGGCGCCGTTCTCGGCTCAGCCTGTTGCGCGTTCCACGCGTCTGGCGAATCGGTCGATCTCGCCGGGACCGTCGAGCGCACCGAGCTCCAGGTCGTAGCTCCGACGCTCGCCGGCCGCGAGCTCGATCAGCTCGCCTCGCTCTCTCGCGTCGAGTCGTCCACCGGTGCGGTTCGTGCACGGCTCGATGCCGACGACGTAGGTGCCCTCGCCCAGCGTCCGCCACACGAAGTGATGAGGGAGCTGTGCCTTGTCGAACACCTGGTAGAGCCCGACCCCGAGCTCGCGGTTGACGACCGCGGCGGGCACGCTGCCGTCGGGCTCCCCGCCGAGCTCGTGCTCGAAGACCTGCTCGACGTACCCGGCCGTGGGGCCGATCAGGCGTCGATAGCCGTCGACCGGGTGGTCGCCGCGCGCGTCGACACCGGTCGCTGCGACGAGGATCTCGGATCCCTCGTCGACGACGGGAAAGCCCGCGTTGACGTGGTACAGGAGCATGTGCGGGGTGAGGTCGTGCCCCACGTTCTCGACGACGTCGTGCACGCGGAGCCGCGACTCGCCGACGCGCGCCTCGATCCGCCTGCGCAGGACGAGCTGCTCGCCGAAGACGGTCGCCACCTGCGTCTCTCCCTCGGCGTAGAGGACGCACTCGTCGCCGTCCCACTGCTCGCCGTACCCGATCAGTCGAGCGGGCCGGTTCGAGATCCTGCCGTGCAGACCGAAGCTCTCGGTCTGCTTCGGCGGGTAGTGATACTGCGCGGCCGAGTCCTCGGCCATGAAGAGGCTGTGCTCGATTCCGCAGGTGACGAGCAGTCCTCCGCCGAACGTGCGGAAGAAGCCGAGGTCCTCGGGCTCGTAGTACCACGGGCCCTCGATCCCGACCGCTGACGTCCACGCGAGCGGAACGCCTCGCAGCTCGCAGCGACCGATGTCGAAGGCGCGGTCGACGAGCACGTCGAACGCGAACCCTGTGCCGGTGCGGAACTCGAGCAGGCGCACGCCACGCGCGCCTCCGTCTCCGAGCGTCACGAGCCGGACGCCGGCGACCTGATCGAGCCGTCCGACCCGACGGGCGAGGTCGCGTCGCGAGAGATGCCGGCCGAAGAGGTTGGGCACGAAGGCCAGACTACTCGGGCCGAGTCTCCGATGGGGAGGGCGTAGCGCCACCCCGCAGGGTGCGCGGCGCCGTAGGTGGAGTAGCCTCCGTCGACCGCGACCACCTGGCCGGTGACGAAGCCTGCGCGCGGGTCGCACAAAGCGACGACGGCGCCGGCGACGTCCGCCGGCTCCGCGAGGCGCCCCGCTGGCGAGCGGCTCACCACCTCCTGCTCGTCTACGATCCCGCGTGCCATCGCCTCGGCGACCATCGGAGTCCGCACGGGCCCGGGCAGCAGCGCGTTGACGCGCACGCCCCGGTCGGCCCACTCGACGGCCAGGACGCGCGTGAGTCCCACGACGCCGGCCTTCGCCGCGCCGTAGGGCGCCCGGGCCGGCATGCCGACCATCGCCCCGATGATCGAGCCGACGTTCACGATCGCGCCCCGGCCCGCCGCGAGCATCTCCACGCCGACCGCCCTACAGCAGCGGAACACGCCCGTCAGGTCGACGTCGAGGACGGCGTCCCAGTCCTCGTCGGTGTAGGTCTCCGAGGGCGCGATGCGGTTGACGCCCGCGTTGTTGATGAGGATCGTCGGCGTCCCCAGGCGCTCGCAGATCTCGCGCGTCGCGGCTTCGACGGACGGTGTCGAGCGGACGTCGAGCGCGAGGCCGAGGTGGCTCTCTCCCAGCGCGGAGGCCAGCGCCACGGTCGCCACGGGATCGCGGGAGGTGACGGCCACGCGTGCGCCGGCCTCCGCGAGCGCGTGCGCGACGGCCTCGCCGATGCCCTTGGTCGCCCCGGTGACGACCGCGATCTCACCGTCCAGCGTGCGCATGCGACCGCTACCCCCGCACGCCCACGTCGCGCATGATCGCGGCGGTCGCGAGGTAGGCCTCCTCGACCCACGCGACGATCTGCTCAGGATCGGGCGAGTACTCGAGCTCGATCGAGACCGTGCCCTCGTACCCCGTATCGACGATCGCCTGCAGGTACTCCTTGATCGGGGTCACCCCGCGTCCGGCGGGGAGGTCGCCGTGCACCCTGCCGTCGCAGTCCGAGAGGTGGATGTGGCCGATCAGGCCGGTCAGCTCCTGCACGTCCTCGAAGGAGGCGCCGGAGAGGTGCAGGTGGGAGATGTCGGCGTTCGCGCGCACGGCCGGATGGTCGACGTCGCGGACGAACCGAACCAGCTCGTGCACGTCCTTCGCGAGGGACGTCTCGAAGGGCTCCAGCTCGACGACGACCTCGAGGCCCTTGCTCGCAGCGTGCTCACCGGCCTGGCGGACGCCGGCCACGGCCATGTCCCAGATCGCCTCGCTGGGGAAGACCTCGCCGTCCCAGTAGTACTCGCCGACCACGACCACCAGGTTGCGCGCGCCGAGGTACGCGCCCTGGTCGATGTTGGCCCGCAGCCGCTCCTGCGTGAAGCGCTGGACGGCGGGGTTGAAGTCGACGAGTCCGAACGCGACGCAGAGCTGCGACCGGACGGGGAGGTCAGCCGCCTCGCACGCGGCCTTGATCTCGGCGCGCTCGTCGTCCGTCAGGTCGAGCGCGTCCTCGAAGACGTCGTACGTGTCGAACCCGATCTCCTTCGCCTTCGCGATGCCCGCCAGCCGGTCGACGTGCGTCCCCAGCCAGGTGGAGCTGATCATCCCGAGCTCGAGCGTCCCAGCCATCCCTTCCTCCTTCGATCCTAATTTGTCTATACAGTATTTGTATACCGACCCGTGCTCCTACGTCCACCGCGCGCCGCCGCGCTCCCTCCCGGGCCGCGGAGATCGAGCAGGCTCTCCGTGACCGTATCGCGCAGCTCCCCGAGGGTGCGCCGCTCGCCACCGAGGTCGAGCTGTGCGAGGAGTTCGGCGTCAGCCGGATGACCGTCCGCGCCGCCCTCGACGGGATCGTCGAGGACGGGCTCGTGCGTCGCATCCCGAGGGTGGGCACGTTCGTCGCCGGCGGAGATCGGGGCGTCGTCGACGCGACGCTCGGCGTCGACGCGCTCGCCGGCGCACTCGCCGTGCTCGGCGCGCTCGAGGCCGAGGAGGAGGCAGGCCCGAGGCGCGTCGCGCGCACGGCCGGTCTCCGCACGCAGGATGTCGAGATCCTCCTCGACCGACTCTGCGCGTCCGGCCTCGTCGAGCCCGCCGACGGGCCGGCATGTTCCGGCTCGGGCTTCGCCTCTTCCACCTCGGCGCCGCAGTGGGGCGCAGGCTCGAGGTGCGCCGCGCCGCGCGCGCGGCGCTCGACGAGCTGCACCACGCGACGGAGGAGACCGTCTACCTCTGCATCCGCCGAGGCGACGATGCGCTCTGCGTCGACCGGATCGACGGCCTCTGGGTGCAGTCGCTGACGTTGCAGCTCGGGGAGACGCTGCCCCTGCATCTCGGTGCTGCCAGCCGCGCGCTCCTTGCCCACCAGCCGGCGGCGTTCATCGACGACTACCTGCAGCGGACGCCGCTGGAGCGCCTGACCGAGCGGACGCCCGCGACGCGAGCCGCGCTCCAGCGCGAGCTCCGGGCGACCTCGGACGCGCGGCTATGCCGTCAGCGACGGTGACATCCGGCTCGGCATCGCCTCCATCGGCGCCCCCGTGCGCAATCACACGGGAGACGGTCGTGGCGGCGCTCTCGGTCGGCGGCCCGCGCCCGTCGATCCTCGGCGACGAGGCGGCGACGGCGATGCTCGTGCTCGCGGCCGCCGAGCGCGCGTCGCACGCGCTCGGCTCACGCGCCGGGTGGGGACGCATGACCTCGCGCGAGCTCGTCCTCGCGACGCTCGAGCGGCGCCCGACCGAGCGCGTCCCGGTCGGGCCGATGATGCTGGACCTCGGCGCTGCGGTGATCGGCGCGCCGGTCGCGCCTATACTGCGAAGACCCCGAGGTGATGGCCCAGGGGCAACTCGCCACCGGGAGCGGTCGGGCAGGACATCGTCTTCCTCGGCAGCGACAACTACTACATCGCCGAAGGGTTCGGCTGCGTCTCCGAACAGCCCTCCGACGAGACGCCGCACCTCTCGCAGCCGCCGCTCGACCACATCGCCGGACGTCGGTGACCTGCGGGTGCCCGACCCGCTCTCGCGATGGTCGCATGCCGGTGATTCTCGAGGCGACGCAGCAGGTTCGTGCGGCAGGCTCGGTGACGAGGTCGCGATCCGCACGCCCGGCACCGGGCCGTTCGCGCTGGCCTCCTACTTCGTCGGCACGCAAGACTTCCTGATCGAGGTCGGGATGGCCGAGCGCGAGCTGCCCGGGAGCGAGCCGGACGCGATCCACCGCGCGCTCGAACTCGCCGCGGAAGCGCTGATCGCGTTCGGGAAGGCGTGCTTCGACGCAGGCTGCTGACCTCTTGCACTGTGGCGACTCGCTGGCGTCGTGCGACGTGATCTCGCCCGCCGACGTACGAGCGGTGGGCCTTCCCCTACGAGCGGAAGGTGATCCAGGCCTGGAAGGAGTACGGCGCGAGGACGCTCCTCCACATCTGCGGCGACTCGAGCGCGGTGCTGCACCTCTACGCCGAGACGGGGCCGACGTGATCGAGGTCGACCACAAGGTCGATCTCGCCTACGCCCGCAGCGATCGTCGGCGAGCGCTCATGCGTGATCGGAAACGTCGACCCGGTGACGGTGCTGCTGCAGGGGACGCCCGAGAAGGTCACGGCCGCGTCGGAGCGCTGTCTCGATGTCGCTCGTGGCGGTGCGCTACATGCTCGGCTCGGGCTGCGTCGTACCGCGGCACACGCCGCTCGAGAACGTCGCCGCCATGGTCGCGGCCGCGCGCGCGACAGGGCCGGTCACCTGACTCGAGGGCCGACCCCGTCACCAGGGTCGGCGTGGCCGGAGCAGCGTGGCCTGCGGGTCGCCCCGTCGACGGCTGGCTCAGTGCATGTACCAGCCGCCGTCGATCTCGATCACCTGGCCGGTGACGAACGACGAGGCGTCGCCGACAGGAAGACCACGAGATTGCCGATGTCGTCTGGCGTGCCGCGGCGCTTGAGGCTCTGCTGGTCGAGGATCCACTGCGTGTACTCCCGGGTTCGGGTGGATCTTCTCGGCGTCGGTCGGGAACGCTCCCGGTGAGATCGCGTTGACCGTGACGCCGTCGGGCCCGACCTCGCGGGCGAGCGCTCGCGTGAACGAGATCACGCCGCCCTTCGAGGAGACGTAGTCGAGCAGGTGCGTCATGCCGATGAACGCCGTGATCGAGGCGAGGTTCACGATCCGGCCGTGCCCACCCGCCTGTAGGTGCGGGAACGCGGCCCGCGCGCAGAGGAAGTAGCCCTTGAGGTTGACGGCGAGCACATGTCCCACTCCTCCTCGGTGATCTCCGTCCAGGCTCGACGCGGGTAGATCGCGGCGTTGTTGACGAGCATGTCGAGCCGTCCGAGCTCGCCGGCGACGCGATCGACCATCGCTGCCACCGACGAGGCGTCGGCGACGTCCGCCGTCACGAGCGCGATCGCCGAGCCGCCCGCGTCGCGCACCGCTGCCGCTCGCGCCTCGGCGGACTCGGGGTCGCGGTCGACGCAGGCGACGGCGACGCCGGCGGCGGCCGAGCGAGGAGCAGATGCCCTCGCCCAGCCCACCGCCGGCGCCGGTCACGAGCGCGACCCGCCCGTCGAGCGCGAACGGGTCGACGCTCACAGACCTGCCTCGGCCCTGATCTCGGCGAGCGGCACGGCACGACCCTCGTCGGCCGAGCGGTACGCGGCCTCGACGAGCACCATCGTGCCGATCGTCGTCCGTCCCGAGATGGCCGGCTCTGCGTCCTCCTGGATCGCCCGCATGAGCTGGCCCATCGTTCCCTTGAACGCCTGGGGGAACCACATGTCCTCCCAGGTCGGGCTCTCCCAGCGGCCGTCGAGCGCGCGGGTCGTCCAGGTGATCGTCGAGGGGCTGCCGGCCGGGTAGTCGGGCCAGCCGATCGTGCCCTTCGCGATGCCCTCTGTGCCCTCGACGCGCCACTGGATGCCGTGGTCGGCCCACGTGTAGCAGTTGTCCAGGCCGATCGCGCGCAGGCCGTCGGCGTACTCGAGGATGTAGAAGGCGCTTCCGTCCTTCGTCGGGTAGCCGAGGCTCGGGTCGTCGCGGACGGACACGAAGATCCGCTCCGGGTCGCCGAACTGGAAGCGGAACGCGTCCAGGTGGTGGATCGACATGTTCAGCAGCGCGATGCGCCCGTACTGCTTGAGGAACTCCTGCCAGTGCGGACGAGCGTTCATCACGATCTCCGCCACGATCGGCGTCCCGAGCTCGCCCGCGTCGAGCAGAGAGCGGAGCGCCCGCATCGACTGGTCGTAGCGCATGTTGTGGTTGACGCCGAGCTTGACGCCCGCCTCGTCGCAGAGCCGCACCATCTCGACCGCCTCGGCGAGCGTGAAGGCCACGGGCTTCTGCGCGAGGATCCCCTTGATGTGCGGTCGCTTGACCGCCTCGCGGATGATGCCGAGCTGCTGATCGGGCGGGAAGGCGATGTCGAGGATCTCGACCCGCTCGTCGTCGAGGAGCTCCTGCCAGGTGTCGTGCACCGTCGGGACGCCTCGTTCGTCCGCTGCTGCCCTGGCGTTCGCCGCGGTGCGCGACGCGATCGCGACGACGTCGAAGCCTGCCTCGGCGTACGCCACGAGGTGGATGTCCTTCATGATGAAGCCCGCACCGACGCAGCCGATCGCGTAGTCCGTCTTCGGGGGCAGGTCGGGCCCGGTGTTCAGGTCGATGGCTCCCATCGCCGACGCCTACCCGCGGACGCCGAGGTCGGCCATGATCGCGGCGGTGCCGTCGTAGGCCTTCTGCGCCCAGGCGACGATCTCGTCGGGGTTCGGGGCGTACTCGAGCTCGATCGAGACGGTGCCGTCGTAGCCCGTGTCCCGGATCGCCGCGAGGTACTCCTTGATCGGCGTGACGCCCATGCCGGCCGGCATGTCGCCGTGCACCTTGCCATCGCAGTCCGAGAGGTGGATGTGGCCGATCAGTCCGGTGAGCTCCGCCACCTCGTCGAACGAGCAGCCCGAGAGATGGAGGTGGGAGATGTCCGCGTTCGCGCGAACGGCCGGATGGTCGATCTCCTTCACGAAGCGCGCGAGCTCGTGGACGTCCTTCAGGAGCGCCTCGTTGAACGGCTCGAGCTCGAGCACGATCTCGAGGCCCTTCGAGCGCGCGTACTCGCCGGCCTCCTTGACCATGTCCTTGGCCATGTCCCAGATCGCCGGGCGCGGGAACACCTCGCCATCCCAGTAGTACTCGCCGACGACGAGCAGCACGTTGCGGGCGCCGAGAAACGCTCCCTGGTCGACGTATGCCTTGATCCGATCGAGCGTGAAGCGTCGGACGGACGGGTTGAAGTCGACGATCCCGAAGGCGACGCAGACGACCGAGCGGATCGGTAGGCCGGCTTCCTCGCATGCCTGCTTGATCTCGGCGCGCTCGGCGTCGGTGATGTCGAGGGGGTCCTCGAAGATGTCGTACGTGTCGAACCCGATCTCCTTCGCCTTGCGGATGCCCTCCAGGCGACCGACCGGGGTGTCGAACCAGATCGAGCTGATGATGCCGAGCTCCATCACGAGCCTCCTTCGTTGTTGATCGAGTACCAGCGCAAGCCTGATGCATCCTCTCGCGCCAGGCCGTCGCGCACGAGGGTTCGCGCATGCGCGCGGAGGGTCCCGCCGAGCTCGTTGGCCATCGACGTGAACGGTCCGAGCTCCGGGTCGACGCGTGCGACGAGCTCCGCCAGCGTGATCTCGCCCGCCGCGTCGATCTCGCGCTGCGCGAGCAGGGCGGCGTCCTCGACGAACGCGACCGTGTCGGCGAGGAACCGCGTGACCTCCTCGCCCTCCATCACGTCGTAGTGGGCGGTGAGGAGCCGGACGGGCTCGAGCGCCTGGAGCGCGCGCGCGGAGCCGAGGTAGGCATCGACGTCGAAGTACGGCGGCGGATGGATCACCGTCCCCTCCATGTCGAGCAGTCCGCGGCCCATCACGGCGTCGAGCACGATCGCCGTCCGGGATCCCGGATCCCAGAGCCCGACGTGCCCGGGGGTGTGGCCCGGGAGATGCAGGACCTCGACCGTCAGGCGCGGTCCGAGCCGGATGCGCTCACCGGCCCGCAGGTGCACGTCGATCGGGGTGTCGGGCCCGATCGCGTTGCGGAGCCAGTCGAACACCTCCGGCTCGTAGGCGAGGCCGTGCTCCGCGTACCACCCGTAGCGCTCGCGCATGATCAGGTCGGCGCTCTCGATCCAGGGGACGTCGAGCTCGTGCGCCAGGAAGAGCGCGCCCGGGGCGGCTGCCTTGACCGCTGCGTTCCCGCCGTAGTGGTCGACGTCGGCGTGCGAGTTGAGGACGAGGTCGGGCTGGAGCCCGTCGAGGAACGGCAGGATCACCTCGCCCGGCGTCTCCTTGACACCAGTGTCGACGAGGAGCGACCGCTCGTCGCGCAGCAGGTACTGGGAGAACGGGCGAGGGCCGAGGATGCTCTCGATCCGATGGATGCCCGGGGCTACCTCCACAGGGAACTCCGGCTCGCGGTCACGTGCTCTCCTCTCTCGATTCTCTCGATGTCGCGGTGCCGAGCGCGTACAGGCCGATCACGAACTCGTGGTGACGTCCGAGGATCTCGAGCAGCACCCGCTGCGCCTCCTCCGGGTCGCCTCTCTCGATCGCGTCCACGAGCGCGATGTGCGCGTCGACGCTGTACTGGAGGCTGCCGAACCGGCTGATGCCGGCACGCGCCGCGAGCTCGCTGTCCTTGCGGATGAGGCCGCTGAGCTGGTGCATCACCTGCCGGAGGAACCGGTTGTGAGCCGCCTCTGCGACGAGCAGGTGGAACTCGACGTCGACGTCCGGGTAGGTGTCGGCGTCGGCGGCGGCGTCCTGCATCCGCGCCAGCACGTCGCGAAGCAGCGCCACGTGCTCGGCGGACGCCCGCTCCGCGGCCATCCCGACGATCTGCAGCCCCAGCAGCTCCCTCGCCTCGATCAGCTCTTCGACCTCCTCGCGCGTGACCGGTGCGACGGAGCGCACCGGGAGGTTGCTCTCCTCCGCCACGAAGGTGCCGCGGCCGTGCCGCGTCTCGACGAGCCCGTCGCCGATCAGGATGCTGATCGCCTCGCGCGCCGAGCCGAGGCTGACCTCGTAGCTCGCGGCGATGTCGCGGTGTCCGGGAAGCTGGTCGCCTGGATGCAGCACCCGTGACTCGATCTGCGAGCGGAGATCGCTCGCGATCATGGCCGGCAACGTCGTACGCTCGCGTCCGCTCGTGAGAGACAGTGCGCTTCCCTTCCACGCGTTCGGAACACCCTGGAATCGGGTCTGGTCTCGCTGGACGCTAACAATCGAACGGTCGTGCGTCAAAGCGCCCCCGGAATGGGTCGAAGCGGCGGCCCGAGCGATGTGAGAAGGCTGCTAGACATGGGCCAAACCATGGCGTAGAGTGTCGCGGAGTCTTGACCGCTGTGAAGGCTCGTACGAACGATGAACTGGGAGTGATGATCACTGTTCCGAACTCCATGCTCCGCACAGCGCGTCCCGGGAATTGGGTGATCCTCGCGACCTGCAAACTTCGGCGACGTCCCGTCGTCGGTGACAGTGCCGCTACGACGAAAGGGGTCACGTCGCACAGAGCAACCGCCGTGTAGTCACAGCCGCGTTGCGCGCGAGCGGGGTCATCCGTCGCGCCGAGCACGAATCGCAGGTCGCGAGTTCTCGCCGGAAGCGCTCGACGTCGAGCGCCCAGCCGGTCAAACGCAAGGAGGAGCGTCTTGGAAGAGCACGTGCATCAGACTGAGGAGGCCCCCAAGGGGAGTCCTGTCGATTCGCCGGCCACCCGCCGGCAGGTCGTCGCCACGGGCGCCGTCGCTGCGCTCGGACTCGCGGTCGCAGGCTCGGCGGCCGGAGGCGTCGCCAAGTCGACGCGGCGCACGCGCGTCGGTGGGAAGATGGGCGGTCCGTCCGGCTGGCCCGGAGCGCAGCGGTATCAGTATCCGGCCAACTCGGCACCTGGCCGTGCCGTCGCTGCGGCGAAGGCTCTGCCGAAGTCGCAGAAGCCCGCTCAGCTCGTCGTCGGTCTCTACCCGGGGTCGATCGGCAACTACACCACGCCGTTCCCGGAAGGTGCGACGCCCCCCGCGCAGCTCTGGGAGCAGCTCACCGGCATCAAGATCAAGTTCGTGCCGGTGGACGCCGCCCAGGCGTATGCCACGAACACCCGCATGGCCGCGACGCGGGACGGCTCGATGAACATCGTCCAGCTCGGGATGGCAGACACGGGCGACCTCGCCGAGGCGGGTCTCCTCCGTGACCTGAGCGACTTCGTCGCGCAAGTACCGGCCCGACTGGAACGACAAGAAGTGGGGCTACGCGGGCGGCCGGACGACGACCCAGATGTTCAACTACTACAACGGGCGGCCCTACGCGGTCGCCTCCGATGGTGACTACCAGATCTTCGTGATCCGGCAGGACCTGTGGAACGACCCGAAGGAGAAGGCCGCATTCCGGGCCAAGTACGGGTATGCCCTGGCACCGCCGAAGACGTGGGATCAGCAGGCAGACATGGCCGAGTTCTTCCATCGGCCCGACTCCGGCCTGCTCGGCGCCACCGATCTGCGCTCGCCCGCCTGGGGGTGGATCAACTTCGTCCACCGCTACACCTCGACGGGCAACCCCGTGGCGTACTACTGGGACGACAACATGAAGCCGCTGATCAACGGGCCCGGCGGCGTCAAGGCGTTGAACCACATGATCAAGACGACCAAGTTCGGCTCGAAGGATGCGCTGAGCTGGGTCTGGCCCGAGCAGTACCAGAACTGGGGTGACGGTGGCGCGGCGATGACCATCGCCTTCAGCAACCTGACCAAGTTCCAGAAGAAGGGTGGCCCGTTCGACAAGAGCGGCTTCGACGTCGGCTCGAAGACGCGGGCGATCCCGATGCCCGGCTGGAACGTGAAGGGCAAGCTCGTGCGTCATACGAGCCTGTACTTCAACGCTTCGAACGGCGTGAACAAGTTCTCGCCGGCGAAGTACCACCTGGCGGCGTACCTGTTCCTGCAGTGGGTCGCCTCCGGCCCGATCTACACCTGGCTGACCGCCAACCCCGGTGGCTACCAGGATCCGTGCAAGGTCGCGTGTCTGACCGACCCGCTCGTGCGGTCGAGCTACACGCCTCGCACGGTCGACGTGCTGGCACTGACGCTGCCGGGTGCGGCACCGTCGATCACGGCGCTCAAGGGCGCCAACCAGTACATCCAGGCGCTCGACATCAACCTGCAGAAGGCGCTGTCGGGACAGGTGTCCCCGAAGGCGGCGCTCGACGCGGTCGCTGCGTCCTGGGATCAGACCACGAACAAGGTCGGCCGCGCGCGGCAGATCAAGGCGTGGCGCGCATCCAAGGCGGGTTGGCCCACGGTGGCCGACTCCGCGAGGGGCAGGGTCTAGGCCCCGACTCACGACGGCTCCCCCCGGCACCTGCCGGGGGGAGCCGCTCTCCCTCACGATGGACATCGCGACCGACACGACAGCTCCGGCCGAAGGTGCGCCGCCTCCCGTCGGGAGCGCACCGACCGAGGCGCACCAGCACCGGCACATCGCGCGCCTGATGATCCTGCCCGGGGTCGCGCTGCTCCTGCTGCTCGTGCTCTTCCCGGTCGTGATGGAGATCTACATCAGCCTCACCACGTGGACGCCGACGTCCGGCTCCCAGTGGTACCTGGCGTACAAGGACTGGACGTGGTTCTCGAACTACTGGGACGGACTGACCTCGCCCAGCTTCATCTCCGCGGTGGTGCGGACGATCGTCATCACCGTGGTCGCCACCGGGATCGAGTTCCTGCTCGGCTTCGGCCTCGCGCTGCTCTTCCTCGAGAAGTTCCTCGGCCGCGGCGTCCTGACCGTTCTCTTCCTCGTCCCGATGATGATCGTCCCGGCCGTCTCGGGCTTCGTCTTCTACCTGCTGCTCCAGACGAACGGCCCGGTCAACTACCTCCTGTCGGCGATCCTCCCGGGTGACGTCGAGCTCCGCTGGCTGACCGACCCGACGCTCGCCCCGATCTCGGTGACGCTCGTGGACATCTGGCAGTGGACGCCGCTGATGTTCCTGATCCTGCTCGCCGGCCTGATGGCCGTTCCCGAGGATCAGCTCCAGGCGGCAGACATCCTCGGGGCCTCGTGGTTCCAGAAGCTCCGGCACGTGGTGCTGCCGATCGTGAAGCCGATCGTGCTGATCGCACTGATCATCCGCGGGATGGAGGCGTTCAAGATCTTCGATGCAGCGTGGCTGCTCACCCAGGGCGGGCCCGGTGAGGTGTCGTCGACGATCTCGGTGAAGATGTACCGCGAGGCGTTCCAGAACTCGCAGTGGAGCTACGTCGCAGCGCTTGCGATCATCGTCATGATCTTCGTGAGCGTCGCCGCCTCGCAGGCGATCAAGCCGCTCGAGCAGCGCCAGGGGGGCGCGGCATGAAGGCGCTGATGACGACCGGCAGGGTCGTCCTGATCCTGGCCGTCCTCGTCGTGTTCCTCTTCCCGGTCTACTGGACCGTGACGATGGCGTTCAAGCCCGCCGAGGAGTGGACGCCCACCAGCGGGAAGATCTACTGGGTGCCGGACGAACCGACGTTCGACAACTTCAGGCGGATCTTCGGCGGCACGCCGGGCGGCTCGGACAGCTTCCTCGTCTCGACGCCGATCAACGCGACGGACTCGATCGTCAACAGCCTCATCACCGCCATCTTCGGCTCGCTCCTGGCCCTCGTGGTCGGGACGTTCACGGCCTACGGGATATCTCGCTACCGGGCGGGCGGAAACATGCTGGGCTTCTCGATCCTGCAGCTCCGGATGTTCCCGCCGATCGCCGTGATGATCCCGGTGCTGTTCCTCTGGACCTATCTCCAGCTGTTCGACACGCGCATCGGGCTGATCCTCATCTACGGCGCCGTCACCTTCCCGTTCGTCGTGTGGCTGATGAAGAGCTTCTTCGACGAGGTGCCGCGAGAGATCAGCGAAGCAGCGATCGTGGACGGCTGCTCGCAGTTCGGGGCGTTCCGCAAGTCGGTGCTCCCGCTGGTCAAGGGCGGGCTCGCGACCACCGCGCTGTTCGTCTTCATCCTCAACTGGTCGGACTTCCTGATCGCGCTCGTCCTCGCAGGCAACAACGTCGTCACGGCCCCTGTGTTCCTGAGCCAGATCAACTCGGCCGCGACCGGCCAGGAGTTCGGCTCCCGCGCGGCCCTCGGGGTGATCCTGATCACGCCGCCGCTGCTGCTGTCCATCCTGATCCAGAAGCACCTCGTCCGAGGTCTGACCTTCGGCGCGATCAAGCGCTGACGCCGTGGCACGGATTCAGATCCAGAACGTCACGAAGACCTTCGGGCGCTTCGACGCGGTCAAGGACCTCGACCTCGAGATCGAGGACGGCACGTTCGTCGCGCTGCTCGGCCCGTCGGGCTGCGGCAAGTCCACCACCATGAACATGCTGTCGGGACTGCTGGAGCCGACCAGCGGCGAGATCCGGTTCGACGGCGAGGTCGTCAACAAGCTCGCCCCCGGCGACCGCAACATCGGCTTCGTCTTCCAGAACTACGCGATCTTCACGCACATGTCGGCGTTCGACAACATCGCGTTCGGTCTGCGCGTCCGCAAGCGGCCGGCCGCAGAGATCGAGCAAGAGGTACGCGAGGTCGCCCAGCTCCTGGGCATCGAGGAGATGCTCGACCGGCGGACGACGGAGCTGTCGGTGAACGACCTTCAGAAGGTCGCGATCGGTCGCAGCATGATCACCAAGCCCGGGATCTTCCTCCTCGACGAGCCGTTCTCGAACCTCGACGCGAGCTTCCGCAGCTACATGCGAGCAGAGCTCAAGAAGCTTCAGCGCGAGCTCTCCCAGACGATGATCTACGTCACCCACGACCAGATCGAGGCCATGTCGATGGCGGAGAAGATCGCGATCATGGATCGTGGCCGGCTGCAGCAGTACGGCACCCCGGACGAGGTCTACAACCAGCCCGAGAACCGCTTCGTCGCCGGATTCGTCGGCTCCACCATGATGAACTTCATCCCGACCGAGCTCGATCGCTCGGGTGACAGCCTCGTGCTCACGCTGCCCGTCGCCGAGGCCCGACCTGTCTCCGTGCACCACCGCGGCGATGGCTCCGACGGCGGCACGTACACGATGGGGATCCGGCCGGAGCACATCGAGCTCGTCGAGCCCGGCGCGGACACCGCGTCGCTGCGGGGGACCGTGAGCCTGATCGAAGCCCTTGGCCCCCGCAACATCGTCCACCTCGCAAGCGACGGCCACCTGCTGCGGGTCACGGTGCCGCCGACGGTGCGACCGCGCGTCGGCGAGGCGGTCGGGCTCGAGCTCGACACCCGTCGCGTCCATGTCTTCGCTGACGCCACGGGAGAGGCGCTCGCCTGATGAGTCGGATCCAGATCGCGGATGTGACCAAGCGCTTCAGGGAGGTGACTGCGCTCGATCACGTCGAGCTCGACATCGCCGACGGCGAGTTCTTCTGCGTCCTCGGCCCTCCGGGCGCGGGCAAGACCACGCTGCTGCGCACCATCGTCGGTCTGGAGCGGCCCGAGGAGGGCGCAGTGCTGATCGGCGGGGCCGACGTCACCGAGCTCGTGCCGAGCGAGCGCAACGTCTCCATCGTGTTCCAGAACCTGGCGCTGTATCCGGACAAGACGGTGTACGACAACCTCGCGTTCCCGCTGCGGCAGGGCAAGGAGAAGGTCTCCTCCTCCGAGATCGACCGGCGGGTCAAGGAGACCGCGGCGCTGTTGCAGATCGAGCCGCTCCTGAAGCGTCGCCCGGCGCACCTCTCCGGCGGCGAGCGCCAGCGGGTGGCCATCGGGCGCTGTCTCGTGCGCGCGCCACTCGTGTACCTGCTCGACGAGCCGCTGTCAGCGCTCGACGCGCTGCTGCGGCTGCAGATGCGAGCGGAGCTGAAGTACCTGCAGCGCGACCTCGGGCGCACGCTCGTGTACGTGACGCACGACCAGGTCGAGGCAATGAGCATGGCGGATCGGATCTGCGTGCTCGACCAGGGGCGTGTCCAGCAGGTGGGTGACCCCGACGAGGTCTACAACCGTCCAGTCAACACCTTCGTCGCGACGACGGTCGGCATGCCGCCCATGAACCTCGTCCCGGTCGGCGTCGAGGCGGGCGACGAGAGCATCCGCCTGCGCTCGAGCAGCTTCTCGCTCGAGGCGGCACGAGCCGACGGGCTCGACGCGGTCGCGGCACTCAACGGCCAGGAGGTGCACGTCGGCGTCCGTCCGGAGGACGTGCGGATCGGCGCAGCCGCCGAGAACGCCACGATGCAGTGCCGCGTGATCGCCGTCGAGCCGCTCGGCGGGGAGGCGCTCGTCGATCTCACCCTCGACGGGAAGCTGATCAAGGCGATGGTCGACCCCGACGTCCACGTCGAGCCCGACGAGCTCCTGCCCGTCGAGTTCGATCTCGCGCGCATTCACCTCTTCGCCGCAGACGGCAGATCGGTCTACGCAGCCGGCGGGTCTGCCGGCTTCGCACCGGCGGGGTGACCGTGCCGCCCGGGCGAGCGCCGGCTGCGGATGACCCCACTGGGCCTCGCGGGCGCGACGTGCATCCTCACCGGGGCGACGAGTGCCGTCGGCTTCGCGTGTGCACGGCGGCCTGGCGGACGAGGGTGCCGAGCTCATCCTCGTCGGAGGTAACGCCGAGCGGCTGCGGCAGGCGGCTACGTCGATCGGCGCAACCGCGGTCGTCGGGGATCCCGCCGGCGAGGACACCGCCGAGCAGGCTGTCGCGACCGCGATGATCCGCACCGGCAAGCTGCAGGTGCTGGTGCACTGCGATTTCCTCCAGAAACGGTTGGCCCTCGAGGACACCGATCTCGACGAGTGGGACGCGTTCACGGGCGTCAACGTGCGGGGGGCCTTCGCCTTCGCACGGGTCGCGCTGCGCGCGATGAGGCCAGCCGGCTCGGGCGCGATCGTCCTCGTCACCTCGCTGGTCGGAGCGACCCCGGCGCTGCCCGGCGCGGATGCGGTCGCCGCGACGAGCGCGGGGACACACGGGCTGACGCGTGCGCTCGCGCGCGCAGGAGGCCCTCATGGGGTCCGAGCAAACGCCGTGGCGACAGGGTTTCTCGACACCCCCTGGAGCGCGGCCTGGTCGGAGGCCGAGCGCGAGGCGGCGGTGCGGGCAACGCCGCTCGGCCGTGCCGGACGACCCGAAGAGGCCGCCGGCGCCGTCGTCTGGTTGGCCTCGGCCGCTTCGGCGTTCGTGACCGGCACCGTGCTCGCTGTCGACGGTGGCCTCGCGGCGTGACCCCTTTCCTCCCTCACTGCGGCCAGCGCACGCTCGACGTCGTGTCGCTGCAGGTGTCGCCGACCTCGGCCGGTGACGCTCCTGGCCCCTGCCAACCCCGCCATCCGACCCGGCCGTCGAGCCGGGCCCGGTCGCAAGGCCGCTGACCGTCCGTCCACCCGCTTCGCCGAAAGGATCGCACCGACATGTCACAGCCACGGTTCTCCGTCTCAGAGTTCAGCACGCTGCAGCTGTCGTTCGACGAGGACGTCGCCGCCTACGCAGCCGGTGGCGCCGAGGGGATCGGCCTCGCCGAGGCGAAGCTTCCCGAAGGAGCCGACGCGGAGTCGCTCGCCACGCTGAAGGCCGCGGGTCTGAAGGCGACGATCTGCCTGCCGGCGGGGCTCTCGGTGCTGCCGTTGCCGGCGTTCCCGGGACCGGAGGATCCGCAGGAGAGGGTCGAGTCGTTGTGCGCCTCGGTGCGGCGGCTCGCCGCATTCGACCCTGTCACCGTCCTTTGCCTCACGGGGCCTGTCGGTGATCGTGACCCACAGGAGGCCCGGAGGGTCGTCGTGGAAGGGCTGCGCGAGGTCGCCCGCACGGCGGAGGAGGTCGGCGTGCGGCTCGCTCTCGAGCCGATCCACTCGTCGGCACGCGACGAGTTCACCCTCGTCGACAACATCCCGGACGCGGTCGCGCTGATCGACGAGGTCGACGAGCCCCTCGGGCTGCTCTTCGACACGTGGCACCTCTGGGACACCCCGGACGTGCTCGATCACATCCGTGCGGAGGCGCACCGCTTCCCGGCGGTTCACGTCAACGACTGGCGCGATCCGACGCGCGGTTGGGACGACCGGGCGCTGCCCGGCGAGGGGATCATGGATCTCCCTGCGATGTTCGCCGCGCTCGAGGACGGCGGCTTCGAGGGGTGGTACGACCTGGAGATCTTCTCGAGCGACACGTATCCCGACTCGCTGCTGAAGCTCGATCCGATCGAGCTCGTCCGGCGTGGCCGTGAGGGGTTCGAGAAGGCCTGGGCTGCCCGCCGCGGGTGAGCTTGAGCCGGGGGGCCGATCGTCGGCCCCCCGGCGCGCCTCAGACGCCCGGGTGGGAGCCGACGTCGCCCCGATCGAGCAGCTCGATGATCGAAGCGTGGTCGTAGACGCAGCCGCCCCAGAGCCCTCCGCTCACGGACTGCATGCGCGCCCAGAGCGCGACGTCGTCCGGCAGGCCCGCGTCGGGGGCGATGTCCTCTCGGATCGGCCGGGCGGCAAGCACCTCCGCTGCCTCCTCGGCTGACCAGGAGACGTCACCGTGGCCCACGAGGTCGACGGATGCCTCGAGGCGGTGGGGATCCACGACCACCGCGACGCGGTCGCCGTCGATCAACCGGCCGATCGGCCCTCCCTCCAGCGCCTCGGGGCTCACGTGACCGATGCATGCACCCGTCGAGACGCCCGAGAATCGGGCATCGGTGACGAGCGCAACGCTGCGTCCGAACGGGAGGAACTTGAGGGCGGAGGTCAGCTGATACGTCTCTTCCATCCCCGAGCCGAGCGGGCCGCGGCCGGCGAGGACGATCACCTGGCCCGCCTCGACGGGCTCTCCGTGGAGGCCCTTGATCGCCGCGATCGCGTCGCGCTCGCTCGTGAAGATGCGCGCCGGGCCGGTCAGCCGGTAGATCCCGTCGGCGTCGAGAGCCTGAGGGTCGATCGCGGTGCTCTTGATCACCGCCCCACCGGGTGCGAGGTTGCCGTGCGGGAAGCAGATGGTCGACGTCATGCCCTTCTCGCGCGCGCGGGCAGGTGGGCAGATCACGTCGTCGGGGTCGATGCCGTCCGCCTCCACGAGTCGATCGCGCAGCCGTGCCCGACGCTCGCTTCCTTCCCATTCGTCGAGGATGTCGTCCAGCGTCCGGCCGGTGATGGTCAGAGCCTGCGCGTGCAGGAGACCCAGTCGGCGGAGGTGGAGCATGACCTCGGGAACGCCGCCGGCGAGGAAGACCCGGACGGTCGGATGATGGTTCGGCCCGTTCGGCAAGGCGTCGACGAGGCGCGGGACGGACGCGTTGATGCGACGCCAGTCGTCGACGGTCGGTCGACGAAGCCCGGCCGCGTGCGCGTACGCGGGGACGTGGATGAGCAGGTTGGTGCTTCCCCCGAAGGCCGCGTGGACGAGCATTGCGTTCTCGATGGCCTCGTCCGTGAGCACGTCACCGACCGTCCTGCCGTCGATCCACTGGTCGTGGACGGCGGCGGCGGTCCGCGTCGCGACGTCGAGCCAGACCGGCTGTCCCGACGGGGCGAGCGCCGCGTGCGGCACCGTGAGGCCGAGTGCCTCTGCGACGATCTGCGCCGTTGCTGCCGTCCCGAGGAACTGACAGCCACCGCCGGGGGACGCGCACGCCCGGCAGCCC
Source organism: uncultured Actinomycetes bacterium (assembly GCA_963849125.1). GTDB lineage: Bacteria > Actinomycetota > Thermoleophilia > Gaiellales > Gaiellaceae > Gaiella. The sequence continues at coordinate 88,282 of CAWKGI010000028.1, forward strand.
AGCTCGGCGGCGTCCTGCAGCGTGACGAGCCCGTGGGCGAATCGAGCCCCGAGGGTCTGCACCGCCCCTGCGTCCTCGCCGACACGCGGCGGCAGCGTCACGCCTCCGGGGACGACGGCTCCCGCAAGGTCGCGGAACGATGCGAGCGCCATCGTCATCGCAGGAAGCCCCTTGTCGCAGGTTCCGACCGCGATCACTCCACGCCGGTTCGGCAGACTGCGGACGAGCCTTCGCAGCACCAGGGCGGCATCGTTCCTGTAGGCCAGAGAGTCGAACATGCCCGGGGTGCCCTGGCTCCGCCCATCGCACGGATCCGAGACGTGCGCGGCGAAGGGGAGAGCGCCCCGTCGATCGAGCTCCGTCGCCGCTTCCCGGACGAGCAGCCCGACCTCCCAGTGGCCCGTGTGGTAGCCGAGCGCGATCGGGGTTCCGTCGTCGGCTCGCATACCACCCTGGGTCGAGAGGATCAGGAACTGCTCGCGCCCCGCCTTCGACGCCTCCCAGCCCATCCCGACGTTCTGAGAAAGCCCGAAGACGTCGCCGGAGGGACTCTCACGAAGCAGCTCGGGGGTGAGCGGGAGGGCGCCGGATGGGCCCCCGGCGGAGGTCTGCACGTCGTAGATGTGGCTCTCGTCCACGAGGGGGCCTCTACTCGCGGTCAGTTGTAGCGGCCGTACTCTCGGGCGGTCTCGCACATGAGCTCGATCATCCCGGGGTTCGTGTCGAAGATCTGCCCGGTCGACCGGAGCACGTAACCGCCGCCTGCCATGGCCGCGTCGAGACACCGGCGAACCTCGGCCTTGACGCTTTCCGCATCACCCTCGTGGAGGATGTGCTCGTTGAACCCCCCGAAAAGGCAGACCCGGTCGCCGACTCGACGCTTCGCATCCGCGAGGTCGACGTCGCCCGAGGAGCGGTCGGAGGTCAAGGTCTCGATCGCGTCGGGGCCGGTGTCGGCGATGTCCTCGAGAAGCAGGGTGGCCCGCCCGCAGTTGTGGAAGCTGACGAGGTACCCGGCGTCGTGCGCTGCCTGGACGCACTCCGCCTCGTAGGGCTTCATGAACTCGACGAAGTGCTCGTTCGCGACGCCCACGCCCGTCCATGTCTCGTTCATCGAGATCGAGTGGATGCCGGTCTCGCCGAGGCGTGCGTAGAAGCCCTTCAGCCAGTCCGTGCAGATCCTCATGAGCTCGTGCACGAACGCCGGCCGGTCGTAGATGTCCATCGAGAGATCGACGAGGCCACGGACCTCGGCGGCCATGTCCCACGGGCCGATGACGTGATGAAGCCACCATGCGTCGTCTCCGACCTTCTCCGTCATCCCCTTCAGCACCGTCATGTCGTAGAGATCGGCCGACGGGAAGTGGCGGAGCGCTGCAAGCTTCGTCTCGGGCTCGTCTCCCTTGAGCAGAAAGTCGTGGCAGGACGTCCCGAAGCCGTCCTCGGTGCGATACGAGTAGTCGAGGTCGCCGTCCGGCGTGCGGATCTGATGCGAGTGCTCCCGCCAGCCGTCGCCGCGGCTCGTGACCTCGAACGTCTCGACCCAGCTGTCCGTCTCGTACGGGCGGGGAAACAGCATCCGGGGCCAGATCTCGTGCTCCCCGATGTGCTGGCTGTAGGTCGTGATCATCGGATCGAGCCCGAGGTCCTGCTGCATCTTGACGATCGACCCCATCGGATCGTCGATCCACAGCTCGAACAGGTCGAGGAACGTCTGGTCGGGCTCCCTGAGCTTCTTGATCAGCGGGAGTCCCAGCCAGCAGTGGATCGGGACGCGGTCCGGGGTGCCACGTTGGAAGGCAATGCGCGTGCGCTCGGCGGTCTTCACGGTCGATCTCCTCTTCTGTGCGCTGCCTGTCGGCTGGCAGGCGGCTGGTTGACATGCGAACGCGGCGCGGCCAGCGCCGCGGTTCGGAGACACTCGGCGATCTCGGCCGCCGATCGGGACGCCCGTTCGGCGTCGCCCTGCTCGATCGCGTCGGCGAGACGGGCGTACTGGTCGAGCAGAGCCGCTGCTTCCGTGGCCCGCCCGACGCTGTGGGCGAGAGAGAGCGCCTCGTTCGCGCTTCGCTGCAGGAGCGCCAGCCCGCTGAGCCAGAGGGGCGTTGCCGGCTGCCGTTGCGATCGCGCACTCGAGCCGGTGCGCGCCATCGGCGAACTCCGCGGAGTCGGCTGCGTCGCTCATCGACTCGGACCGCCTCATCGAGGCGATCGAGATCCTCGTCCGATCTGCGGCGCGCGGCCAACCCGGCCAGGGCGGACACGATCGCCCCCTGCGCCTCGAGAGCCTCCTCGAGCTCTCGCCCCGGCACGGAGGTGAGCTCTGTGGGCGGCGCGGCCGGTCGCAACGGCTGTGCGGCGTCGCGGGGGAGGGACATTGACTCGGAGAGCGATATCAGTTCCATTATGCGGTACCCATGCGTGACTATATCCAATGAGAAGTTCGATGTCATTGACTCTTCTCACCCGTTTGGTACCATGATGCGGTACACATGACCAAGGTCGAAGAGGGAAGCCAGGCGATCGACCGGGCTGCGCGGATTCTCGTGCGGCTGGTGGAGAGCGATGACGCCGTGACGCTCACGGGCGTGATGGAGGAGACGCAGCTGCCGAAGACGACGGCGGCGCGGCTCCTGCGGGCGCTCGAGCGGAACGGTCTCGCGCAGCGGCGGCGCGGCGGTGGTTTCAGGCCCGGCCCCGTCCTCGTCGAGTACGCGCGCCGGGACTCCGCCGTCGGAGATCTCGCCACGCTCGCGCTCCCGACATTGGAGCTCCTTGGCGCTTCGACCGGCGAGACGACGAACATCGGGATTCCGACGCCCGCCGGTGTTGCGCGCCTCGCGCAGGTGGACAGCAACCATCCGCTCGGCGCCGGCAACTGGGTCGGCCGAAGGATCCCGATCCACGCCTCGTCGATGGGGAAGGTGTTCATGGCGTTCGGGGCGGCGCAGCCACCGTTCGGACGCTTCGCGCGGCTTGCGCGCAACACCATCACCTCCATCGACGATCTTATGGCGAACCTCGAGGAGGTGCGTCGTACAGGCTTTGCGACGACGTGGGAGGAGCTCGACGATGGGCTCTGCTCGGCTGGGGCCCCCGTCCGTGGTGCCCGGGGCTCCGTGATCGCAGCGATCTCTGTTTCGGCGCCGACCGTTCGCACGAGTCCTGAGCGTCTTGCCGACGTTGCCAACCAGGTCGTGACAGCCGCCTCGGCCCTGTCCGAGCTGATCCGTCTCAACCACCCGGAAGGAGCGCGAAAAACATGACCGCCGACGAGATCCTCCAGGGTCTCTACGACTACACGCTGGTCGGGAACAAGCCCGAGGTCGTCGGGCTCACCGAGCAGGGCATCGCCCTGGGAATGCATCCCGAGAAGATGCTGTTCGAGGCTCTCATTCCCGCCCTCGAGGAGGTCGGCGCCCGCTTCGAGAGGGGCGACTTCTTCGTCCCCGAGATGCTCATCGCCGGTCGCGCCATGAGCGGAGCGCTCGAGCTGCTCCGTCCGCTGCTCGCGAAGACCGACACGGAGCCGATCGGGACGTTCCTGATGGGAACCGTGAAGGGCGACGTCCACGACATCGGCAAGAACCTCGTCGACATCATGCTCGAGGGCGCCGGGTTCAAGGTCGTCGACATCGGCGTCCAGGTCGCCCCCGAGACGTTCATCGAGGCGATCCAGGAGCACAAGCCGGACATCGTCGGGTTCTCGGCGTTCCTCACCACAACGATGCCGATGTTCAAGGTCAACATCGAGGCGATCGAGAAGGCGGGTCTGCGCGACGACGTCATCATCCTCGTGGGTGGGGCGCCTGTCACGCAGGAGTACGCGGACGTTGTCGGTGCCGACGGATACGCGCCCGACGCTGCGAGCGCCACGAAGAGGGCCAAGGAGCTTCTGGAGCAGCGCCGGGCGCTCGCAACCGCCTGAGAGACATGCGCCTCGTCGCCTCGCTCGAGCACGTCGTCAAGAAGCCGGTCTTCGGCTGCCGCATGTGTGGACAGTGCGTTCTGCACGACACCGGAATGACCTGTCCCATGACCTGCCCCAAGACGCTGCGCAACGGGCCGTGTGGGGGAGTCCGTGAGAACGGTCACTGCGAGGTGAAGCCCGAGATGCGCTGTGTCTGGGTGAAGGCCGAGCACCGCGCGAGGACGCTGCCGCTTCCGGCGTCGTGGCGCGAGCACTTCCACGGACTTCGACCGCCCGTGGACAATCGACTGCAGGGGACGTCCTCGTGGCTCAACCTGGCAACGGGTCGCGACCGTGCGCACCCGGAGGGTTGGCGGCCGGAGAGCTCGAAGGGCGACGCCGCGTGAGCCGGCTCGCGGAGCTCGTCGAGAGCGGCCGCCGGCCGATCCTCACCGGAGAGGCCGCCACGATCGACGGCGGTGACGTCGCGCGCGTGGGCGAGAGCGTCTCAGAGATGGCGCTGTGGGTCGACGCGATCAACGCCACGGACAACCCTGCCGCCCACGCACATGCTTCCAACGTCGCTGTCGCGATCGCGCTGAAGCAGCTCGAGCTCGAGCCCGTGCTCCAGGTCGTGTGCCGCGACAAGAACAGGATCGCGTGCCAGGCCGACATCGTCGGAGCAGCGCTGCACGGGGTGGAGAACGTCTGCTGCTTGACCGGCGACGACGTCACCGCGGGTGACGAGCCCGAGGCGCGGCGCGTGTTCGATCTCGACGGGCCGCAGCTCGTGAGCGTCGCCACCGGCCTCTCGCAGGGGACGTACCTGTCCGGACGCAGGATCGAGCGGCCGCCCGCGCTGTTCGTCGGTGCGGTCGAGAACCCGGCGGCCCCGCCCCTCGACCATCGGTGTCGACGCGCCGCGAAGAAGATCCTCGCCGGTGCCCGCTTCCTCCAGCTCCAGATCTGCTATCACCCCGATCGCCTGGAGGGGTTCGTCGCGGAGCTGCACGCGCAGGGCCTCACAGCCCGCGCAGCGCTCCTGCCGACGATCGTGCTGGTGCGTGGCGCACGGGCGCTCTCGTTCATGCATCGAAGCGTTCCTGGCATCGACGTTCCGGAGGCGACGCTCCTCGAGATCGAGCAGGCGGACGACCAGGCCGAGGCCGCGTACGCCCTCGCGTTGGAGCAGGCGCGGCACGCGCTCTCGCTCCCCGGTGTTCGCGGCCTCCATCTCACCGACTTTCGTCACGACGGTTCCCTCTCGCGGCTGTGCCGTGAGCTGGGAATCCCAACCAAGGAGGAACGACAGGCCCATGGATACAGTGCTCCGCTCCCGGTCTAAGCAGGTCACGATCGGGCAACAGCAGCCGTTCTGCATCATCGGGGAGCGGATCAACCCGACAGGGCGCAAGGCGTTCGCCGAGGCGCTCCGCGCCGGCGATCTCTCCGAGATCGTGAAGGACGTCGACGATCAGGTCGCCGCAGGCGCCCACGTCCTCGACGTGAACATGGGCGTTCCACTCACCGACGAGGCCGACCTCCTGGCCCGTGCGATCCAGCTCGTTCAGGAGCACACCGACCTGCCGATCTGCATCGACTCGTCCGTCGTGGAGGCACTGGAGGCAGGGCTCGCCGTCTACGAGGGCAAGGCGCTCGTCAACTCGGTGACGTGCGAACGAGACCGACTCGAGCGCGTGCTCCCCCTGGTCAAGGAGCACAACGCCGCCGTGATCTGCCTGACGAACGACGAGACGGGCATCCCTCAGACAGCCGACGAGCGGCTCGAGGTCTGCCGGAGGCTCGTCGATCTCGTGCACGGCGAGTTCGAGATCCCGATGGAGGACATCGTGATCGATCCGTTGGCCATGACGGTCGGCGCGGATCCCCAGGCCGTCGTCGTCACGCTCGAGACGATCGGGCGCATCCGCGATGAGTTCGGGCTCAACATGACGCTCGGCGCGTCGAACATCTCGTTCGGGCTTCCGGGACGCCACGCGTTGAACGCCGCCTTCCTCGTCCTTGCGTCGAGCGTCGGGTTGACGAGCGCGATCATGGACGCCCGTACCACCCAGACGGTCGACGCCTGTCGTGCGGCCGACCTGCTTCTCGCGCGCGACGAGTGGGGAATGAACTGGATCGCAGCGCATCGGCAGGCGCAGGCGGCGGCCGCGTCGTGAGCGTAAGCGTGGAGCCTCCATCCACCGGCGAAGGCGACCACGCGGCTCCCGAGCCGGGCCGTGTCGCGCTGCGATTCGAGCCGTCCGGGGCGGCGGTTCGGGTACCTCCCGGTGTGACCGTCTTCGACGCGGCCTCCTGGAACGGGATCGCGATCGACTCGACCTGTGGGGGCCACGGCACGTGCAAGAAGTGCAAGGTGCAGATCCACGACGGCGACTGTCGCCGCCGGCGCCGCTCGACGCGCGCGCGTTCTCGGAGACGGAGCTCGCCGAGGGCTGGCGACTCGCCTGCCGCGCCGCCGCCGAAGGCGACCTCGTCGTCGCAGTCCCGCCGCTGACGACCCGACCGAAGGCCGCCACGGCGGGTGTCGGTCGGCAGGTGATCCTGCATCCGGCCCTCCAGAAGCGCTACATCGAGCTGGAAGAGCCGTCGCTCGCCGACCAGCGAACCGATCTCCAGCGCGTGCGCGACGCCGTCGACGACCTCGAGCTCCAGGTAGAGGTCGATGTGCTGCGTCGACTCCCGGGCGTCCTACGTGCCAACAGCTACAGGGTCACGTGCGTGATCGTCGACGACAGGCTGATCGACGTGGAGCCGGGGGACACCACGGAGGCGATGCACGGGATCGCCTTCGATCTCGGGACGACGACCGTGGTCGCGACGCTGCTCGACATCGGGACCGGAACCCCTGTCGCCGTCCGCTCGATGCTCAACCGACAGCAGCCGTTCGGGGCCGACGTGATCTCCCGCATCTCGGCGACCATGCTCGATCCCGACGCGCTCCAGCGCCTACGCACCCTGGCCGCCGAGACGCTGCAGGAGCTCGCCGAGGAGGTGTGCGAGCAGGGCGGTGTCCCTCTCGATCAGGTGTACGAGGTATCCCTCGCGGGCAACGCGACGATGACCCAGCTCGTGCTCGGGATCGATCCGGAGTCCGTCGGAGTCGCGCCGTTCATCATGGCCACCCGCGAGTACCAGGACATGCCGGCAGCGGAGCTCGGAGTCCGCCTCCATCCCCGTGCCAGAGCGAACGTGTTCCCTGCGCTCGGGGCGTACGTCGGTGGCGACGTCGTCGCCGGTCTTCTCGCTACGGGGATGACCAGGGACAAGCGGTTGCGGCTCTTCATCGACGTCGGCACGAACTGCGAGATCGCTCTGGGATCGTCCGAGCGGATCCTGTGCACCGCCGCCCCTGCCGGGCCGGCGTTCGAGGCGGCATCGATCAAGTGCGGCATGCGCGCTGCCGAAGGGGCGATCGAGGTCGTGAGGATCGACGAGGACGGCCTCGAGCTCGGGGTGATCGGCGACGTCGAGCCCGTCGGGATCTGCGGCTCGGGGCTCGTGGACGCCGTGGCCGAGCTGGCCAGGGTCGGGCTCATCGACCCGAGCGGCCGGTTCGTGACCGACGAGGAGGCCGCCGAGCTCTCACCGGTGCTGGCCCCGCGACTGATCACGCGGGACGACCAGGAGCGGGCCTTCGTCCTTCACCTCCGCGAGGGAGCTCCGGTCGCCGACTCGGTGTTCCTCTCCCAGCGCGACGTGCGGGAGCTCCAGTTCGCGAAGGCGTCGATCGCGACCGGCTGGCGGATCCTGGTGGAGGAGATGGGCATCGACGAGGCCGGAGATCCAGCAGGTGCTGCTGGCCGGATCCTTCGGCTCGTACCTCTCGCCGGCGAGCGCCATCCGGATCGGACTCGTCCCTGAGCTGCCGCGGACGCGGATCGTCGCCGCCGGGAACGTCGCCGGCGAGGGAGCGAAGATGGCGTTGATGTCGATGCAGGAGCGCCATGCCGCGACCGCCATGCTCGACACGGTGCAGTACGTCGAGCTGTCGGACCGGCCGGACTTCAACGACCGCTTCGTCGACGAGCTCCGGCTCCCGACCCTCCGATGAGCGACTGCACAGACGGCGGCGGCGCCATCGGACCGGCCCGCGGAGGGGAGCTCGATGGCTGAGCTGACGGTGATCCGCTGGCGCGACATCCCTGCGCAGCTGACGGCGAGCGACGGATCCACGGTCGTCCGGCGAGAGCTCTCAGAGCGGTTCCAGAAGGCGATCGACGCAGCGGCGATGACGGCCGGGCTCGTCGAGAGCGACGCCTATCTCGACGGCTGGGAGCGTGACGTGCGCCCGTGCTCCGGTGACCTCGAGGCGGAGATCGCACGCGAGGTCGAACGACTCGAGGCCGCCTACGACCGCTCCACGCTGCTCGCGCTCGTTCGTGCGGGGGGCGTTGACGTCGAGGGAGCGTCCCGGTGCCGGCGAATGAACGCCCCTGACAGCAGCCATAGGTGGCGGCGGCAGCGTCGAGCCACCGGTCGCGCGAGCCAGGCGACACGGGCAGGCGCGCGAGCGACGAGCCGTGAGACGAACGTGCGCGAACGTCTGAGCCGGTTCGTCCCAGCGGGTGGGCACAGCCGGTAGGATTGCAGGATGCCCTTCGGGATCGGCATCTGGGAGCTCCTCATCCTTCTGCTCGTGCTGCTCCTCGTCTTCGGGCCCAAGCGGCTGCCCGAGATGGGACGCCAGCTCGGCAAGGGGATGCGCGAGTTCAAGGGCTCCGTCACGGGGATGACCGACGCGATGGATCTCTCCGACGAGCCCGCGCCGGCTGCTCAGCCCGCGCGGCCGGCTCAGTCCGCCCCGGCGCTCCCACCCGCCCAGCCGACGCCTGCGCCGGCCGACGCAGACGAGCGTGAGACGGTCGACGTGGTCGGCGGAACCCGCATCCGACGACGACTCGTCCTGCCGGTTCCCGCACCGCCTGATCAGCCAGTCCGTAGAGCGGCGGCCACCCGGCCGGCCGATCAGCCGAGCTCGGCCGCGCGCAGCTTCCTCGAGAGCGACTGCAGCAGCTTCCAGCCGATCGCGCCGTTCTCGATCACGAGCGGCCGGAACTCCCAGAGGGTGAGCCCGTAGCAGCACGAGGTCGCTCGTGGCGGTGATCGTCGCGGAGCGCGTGCCCTCGTCGATGAGGGCGATCTCCCCGAAGTGGTCTCCCGCCGCCAGGTTCGCGCGCTCCGAGCCGCGCACCGAGACGGCCGCCTCGCCGGAGACGATCAGGAAGAACGCTGCGCCCTCCGAGCCCTCCTTGACGACGGTCTCGCCCGCCTTGAAGTGGCGCTCCTTGAACAGGCGAGCCACCTGCTGCAGCTCGGTCTCGGTGAGGCCCTCGAAGAGCGGGATCCCCCGCAGGGCCTCGACGGGCGCGCCGGCCATCAGCGCGAACCGCCCGTCTCGAGCAGGCGCCCGGCCGTCGCGGGCGTGGATCGCACGCACGGCGTGCTCACGAGCCCGCCCGCGTGACGGCCCGGCACTGCAGCAGGTAGAGCGTCCCGTCCGCGATCGCCCACTCGACGTCGCGGGCGGGGCCGTAGACGTCCTCGCACCGGTCGGCCAGGCGGTTGAGCTCGGCGAGCTGGGCGTCGTCGAGGCAGAGCCGCTCCTGCAGGTCGGACGGGAACCTCGTCCTCGACCGTGCCGCCCGTCGGGAGGCTGCGGATCGCGATGCGCTTCAGCCCCGGCCGCCGGTCGAGCACGTCTCCGTCGCGGTCGACAGCGGTAGCTGTCAGGGATCACGAGTCCGGCGACGACGGCCTCGCCGAGCCCCCAGCTCGCCTCGATCATCCGCTCGTCGGCCCCGGTGATCGGGTTCTGCGTGAACATCACGCCGGCGGTCTCGGGAGCGAGGAGCCGCTGGACGACGACCGCGACGCTCGGGCGCGTGAAGAGGCCGACCCGCTTGCGGTAGGTGATCGCCGAGTCGGAGTTCGCCGACCACCAGATCTCGCGCAGCGCCGAGGGCAGCTCGTCCGCGGACGGGACGTTGAGCAGCGTCAGGTGCTGCCCGGCAAAGCTCGCATCGGCGCCGTCCTCGTCCACGGCGGACGAGCGGACCGCGAGCGGCCCGCCGAGCGGCCGCACCGCCGTCGCGACGGTCTCGATCGCCTCCTCGTCCCCGCCGGCGACGGCCTCGACGATCGGGCCGGAGAGCGCGACGCCGGGGGGAACGGGAAGCCCGTCCCGGATCGCCTCGCCCAGCCCGACCGCCTTCGAGCCGAAGACCGACGTCTCGGTGACCTCCGCGAGCGAGACGACGTCCGTCACGCGAGGACGGTCACTTCACCGGCGTCGCCGTCGACCCGCACGCGGGCCCCGTCGGCGATCCGCTCGGTGCCCTCGCGGGTGCCGACGACGCCGGGGATGCCGTACTCGCGCGCGACGATCGCCGAGTGCGAGAGCAGGCCGCCGCTGTCGGTGACGATCGCCCCGAGCAGCGGGAGCAGGATGTTGAACGCCTCGGACGTCGAGATGGTCACGAGCACGTCGCCCTGGAGGATGCGATCGAAGTCGCCCGGGCCCGAGACGAGCCGGGCCGGGCCCTCGTAGACGCCCGGGCTCGCGGCGAGCCCGCGGAGCACGGCGCCCTCGTTCGGCGCCTCGGAGCTGCCGAAGACGGCGCCGAGCGCGATCCCGGTCGCGCGCATCAGCCGGCCGATGCCCGGGGGCAGTCCCGACGCGTCGGGCGGAGGCGGCGGAGGAGTGCCCAGCGTCAGCGGCGCGTCCTTGGCGCTGTGGGCGGCCCGGTAGGCCGCGCGGGCCGCGAGCTCGTCCGCGGACGGCCCGCCGTCGCCCGTGAGCAGCGCGCGCATCTCGTCGAGGCCCGCGTCCACGAGGTGCTCCGGCTGGTGCAGGCGCCCGGCTGCCGCGAGCCGGCGGCCGCCGGCGAGCACCGCCCGGCGCATGATCCCGGAGGCCCAGATGTCGCTGAAGACGCCGCGCTCGTCCCTGAGCCGGTACAGCAGCCGGGCCTCGGCGAGGAGCTCGTCGAACTGCTCCTGGTGCTCGGCGGGCACCTTGTCGCGCACCGCGGCGACCTCGGCCTCGGTGTCGGCGGAGTCGACCTCGCCGCCCTCGACCGCCGTCCGGATCGACCCGAGCAGCGCCTCGGGATGCTCGAGCGCGGACGGCTCGGAGATGTCGAAGCCGTCGAGCAGGCGGTTGCCGACGAGGTCGAGGTAGCCCGACACCGCCGCCCCGGCGTCGCCGGGAAGCGTCGCGCAGGGCGGCCAGGACCGCGCCCGGATCGCCGTCCGACGCGAGCAGCTCCTGCGCGGCCGGATCCTGCCCGAGCGCCGAGATCAGCCGCTCGAGCTCGGTGGACGCGCCGGCCGACACCGGGGAGGCGCCGCGCATCAGCCCGAGCAGCTGCGGCCGGAGGAAGTCCCGTCCAGTCGCCGACGTGCGCGAGGAAGTCTCCGGTCGGGACGACCGCGCTCGCGGTGAAGCGCATGTGCTGCTCGATCATCGCCGCGTGGTGGTCGCGGCAGCGCTCGAGGTAGGCGACCAGCTCGTCGTCGGAGAGCCCGTCGGGGTCGATCGCCTGGAGCTCGCGATGCTTGGCGATCGAGGCCGGCTTGCACGTGAAGTCCCACTCGCGCAGCTGCTCGCGCCAGAGCTTGCCGGCGAAGACCTCGTCCGCGCGCTGGAAGCGCTGCGGGACCTCGGCGTCCGGCGCCGGCGCGACCGACTTGTAGCCGAAGCCGTTGACGTAGGTCATCTCGAGCCCGTCGATCAGCATTCCGTAGAAGCGTGCGAACTCGCTCGTGCCGCGCGCGAACGGCGCCGGGTGGGCACTTCCGTCCAGTAGCGCGTCAGCGGCCGCGGGAAGTGCACGGGGTCGAGCTCGTAGAAGCCGGGAGCCGGGGGGTCGAACCTGAGCTCGCTGCTCGCCTCGTCGTTGGTCACGTGGGGCTCCTCTCCGATCGTGGGCCGGCAGTGGAGTGCTGCAGGCTGGTGATTATGCACCCGTGCGGCGAGCGGCACGGACGCTCGACGCGGTCGGGCCGCTGCGGATTGCGGTGACATAGTCTTCACCACTTGGCGACTTTCTGCTGTCGGACACCCCGATGAGCACGTCGATCCCGGTCGCGGCCGCTGGGGGCCCGATCGTGCGTCCGAGCCCGTCGGTGCTCCGGGCTCAGTCGATCAGGGTCTCCAGGGCGGCCCGGCGGGCGCGCTCGGGCCTTCGAGAGGTGACCCGCGCCACGGGTGGCGAGCGCGCGGTGCTGGTCACCGTCGCGCTGAGCGCGCTGCTCGCGCCGCTCAACTCGACGATGATCGCCGTGGCGCTGCCGCAGATCGTCGACGACTTCGACACCACGGTCGGTACCGCCGGCTGGCTCGTCACCTCGTACCTGCTCGCTCTCGCGGTGGTGCAGCCGGTCGCCGGCAAGCTCGGCGACCGTCACGGCCGTCGCGGGTTCGTGATCGGAGGTCTCGTCGTCTTCGGCCTGGCCTCGCTCGGTGCCGCGCTCGCTCCGAGCCTCGCGTTCCTGATCGTCTTCCGGGTAGCGCAGGCGGTGTCCGGGGCGGTCGTCTTCCCGAACGGCGCGGGACTGATCCGCGAGCTCGTCCCGGCCGCTCGCCGTGGCGGCGCCTTCGGGATCGTGGGCGGCGTCGGTCGCGCTCGCCGCCGGCCTGGGGCCGTCTGATCGGCGGGCTGCTCGTGGTGGCCGGCGGCTGGCGCGCGATCTTCTTCGTCAACCTCCCCTTGGTGGCGGCTGCGCTGGCCATCGCCTGGCGGGCCGTGCCGAGCGGCCCGGCGTCGTTCCCACCGACCGCCTTCGACTGGGTCGGGGCGACGTTGCTCGCCGCCGTCCTCGGCGGCGCGGCGGCGCTCGTGATCGAGGGGCGCCACGCGCCGGCCGTCCTGTTCGCGGGCGTGCCGCTCCTCGTCGTGCTCTCGCTCGTGTTCGTGCGACGGGAGCTGCGACATCCGGATCCGGTGTTCCAGCCGCGTTTCTTCGCGCATCCGCGCCTTCGCTGCGGCGAACGGCGGGATCGCGGCGAGCAACCTCGCCTTCTACACCGTCCTGCTCGCCACGCCGATCCTGCTGACGCGGCACCTGGGCTGGTCGAGCCTGCAGACCGGGGTCGCTCTGGCATTCCTCTCGGCGCCGATGGTCGTCTTCTCACCGATCGGCGGCCGGCTCGCCGACCGTCTCGGCCGGCGGCCGCCGTCCGTCGCGGGATGTGTCGCTCCTGACCGTCGGGCTGCTCCCGCTCGCCGTCGCTCCCGGGCTCAGCCCGTACGCGCTCCTGCCGTGCCTGTGTCTGATGGGTGCGGGGGTGGGGCTCTCGATGGCCGGTCTCCAGGCCTCGGCGATCGAGGCGCTCGAGCCGGCGCAGGCTGGAGTCGCAGCCGGCGTGTTCTCGACGTCCCGCTACGTCGGCAGCTTCGCCGGCTCGATCGCCCTCGCCCGGCTGCTCGACGAGGGCGTCGGGCTCGCCGGGTTTCACGCGGTCTTCCTGATCGCGTTCGTCGGGGCGCGTCGTGTCCGTGCTCGTCACGCTGGCGCTCCCGGCGCGACGCGCGCCGCTCGCCGTCGAGCCGGCCTAGCGGCCCGCGCGCTCTGCAGGGCCCCGGCTACCGGCCGCCGTGCTCGGCCTCCTGGACGACGCGCGGCGGGGTCTTGTCGGCGAAGCGGTCGAGGACGCCCGAGGCGAGCAGCTTCTCACGGGCGGCACGCGCCGCCTCGACCGAGGCGAACTCGACCAGGACGAACACCTCGTTCGGGTCGTCGAGACCACGAAGGATCCGATGCCCCCGGGCGCCGTGCCTGGTTCCGGGCTCGTCCCTGTCGAACATCGGCTTCCAGGCGTCGTAGTCCTCGACCTGGATGCGCGTGACGAGGAACGCCGACGGGGTAGGGGCGACGGCGCCTCGTTCCGCCGGGCGCACCACGGTGATCTCGTACTCGATCGGGACGCCGCCGACGGGCTCCCCGCCCGGGGCCACGCTCGTGACCTCCCAGCCGTGGGCGATGATCTGGCCTGCCAGCGGGAGGGCGTAGAGGGTGAGGACGGCGGTCGTTCCATCGGGGTAGTGCACGAGCGTCTTGTGTCCGCCCTTGATCATCGGCATGACGTCGTTCTACACGCAGGACGCTCCGCGGGCCAGTCGAGCGCCGTTCTGGCGAGAGAGGGACGGCGCCGCTGGCCCCGCCCAGCGGCGTGGGGGCAGCCGGACGGCCGCCCCCACGCCTGTCGCCCTGTGGTCGCCCCCGATCGGGCTCAGAGGGCCAGAGCCGGCTCGTCCGGCACGGCGCCCTCGTACGTGGCCTCGTAGCCGAGCAGACGGCCGAGCGGCGAGCCGAGCGCGAGCCCGAGCTCGCTGCAGCCACATGGGCGGGAACGGAAGCCGCACGTCGTCGAAGTGGTGGCGTGCGATCACAGCGAGGCGAAGCGGGTTCGGCATGCCCTTGCGATTCGTCCGACCGTCGGCGGCGAGTGCGTACATGGTCGCGAGGAGCTGCTCGAACTGCAGGGCCGGCCGCACCTCGCACCGGAACCGTGCCGGTGCCTCACCGGCATTCCAGAAGCGGTGGGCGGTGCCCGGCTCGACGACGACCGTCTCGCCGGGGCCGGCGACGATCGTCTCGCCGTCCGCCACGAACCCCACCTCGCCCTCGAGGATCTCGAAGCGCTCGGTCTGGTACGGGTGGACGTGGGTGGTCGGCGACGAAGCCGTCGGGCTCGACGCGGACGTCGACGAGGACGTACTCGCCATCCGTCTCGGCGGCGGAGCGAACGATGTGCACGGTCTCGCCGGTGACGGGGTTGTGGAGGATGTCTCCGCTGCTGATCATGCTGGTCTCCTTCGGATCGACGTGGGACAGGGCTGGTAACGACCCAAGGCTCTCGGCGATGGCGTCCCGCGCAGTGCGGTGAGCCGGTCGGCCGGGGTGCGGCAGACCGGACGCCGCAGATGAGCCGGGTGCTCGCAGGGGTGGCGGCTCTCAGCCCAACGGTCGGAGCGCGTCGCCCGGCCCGTGCCGCGCGGTGCGGCGCGTGTGACCGCGACCTGGCTTCCTCGCTGGGAGTAGCGTTCAGCGCAGGATGGCTTTGCACGCGAGCCGCGCCCGCAGGCTCGACCTCGACGCACTGGCTTCGAGCTGGCAACGCGCTCTCGACGCAGCCCAGCACGCTCTCGAAGCCGCCCACCACGAGCTCCCTTCAGCGGAGATCGCTGCTCGCGCCCAGCGGCTCGTGGAGGAGCGCAAGGTCGCGGCGCAGGCCCTCGAGCGCCTGGCGGAGACCGCCTCGATCCGCCCCGCGCCGTGGCTGTCGCCCGTGCCTCTGCGCCCGGCGATGCTCGGGCTCGCCGAGGGGGTTCAGGCGTGCATCTTCGATCTCGAAGGCGTCCTCACCGACAGCGCTGCGCTGCACGCGTGGGCGTGGGCCGAGACCTTCGACGAGTTCCTCCGACGCTTCGCGGACCGCGCGGGGGGCGTCGCAGTCCCCTTCGACCGCGAGCTCGAGTACCGCGCCTTCGTGGACGGCCGGCCCCGTCTCGACGGCGCGCAGACCTTCCTCCGCAGCCGCGGGATCCGCCTTCCGCTCGGTGATCCAGACGACCCGTCGGGCATGAACACCGTGCACGCGCTCGCGCGCCGCAAGAGCGAGGTGCTGGTCAGGCGGATCGAGCACGAAGGGGTGGAGGCGCTTCCGGGCGTCCGGCGCTACCTGGAGTGCGCGGGTCATCTGGGCCTGCGGCGGGCCGTGGTCTCGGCGAGCGTCAGGACGACCGAGATGATCGAGCTGGCAGGACTCGCGAGCCTCGTCGAGGCGACGATGGACGCCGATCGGATCGTGCTGGAGCAGCTGCGCTCGCGCCCCGAGCCCGACACCCTGCTCAGCATCTGTCGGCACCTCGACGTCGCCCCGGCCGCTGTCGTCGCGTTCACGGCGAGCGAGCTCGGAGTCCGTGCGGGCAGGGCGGCCGGCGTCACGGTGGTCGGCCTCGCCGCCGGGGCCCGGGCCGAGTCGCTCGCCGAGGCCGGAGCGGAGCGCGCGGTCGCAGCGCTGCCGGCGCTCCTCGACACTCGCCTGGCCGCCCAGCTCTAGCTCCAGGCGCCGTCCCCTGCTGCTGTGACCGGAGCGGTGCCGCCGGAAGGTCTGCGGGCCGAGGCGGCGCCGGCGCTCGCTGCCCGACCCGACCGCCGGCGGGTGGAGAGGACTTGCGCGCAAGGCTCCGAAGTCGGGACGGTGGAGAACGAGACGCGCATCGAGCGTCGGCTCGACCGACTGATCGCACGCGCCCAGAGCCCACGGAGCGCCGCGGTCGTGATCGCCGGCGTCACGACGATGACGACGCTCGCGGCCGGGGTGCTGATGACGCTGACGGACGAGGAGTCGTTCCCGTCGATCGGCTCCGGGATGTGGTGGGCCGTCCAGACCGTCACCACGGTCGGCTACGGCGACCAGGTGCCACAGAGCCGCGATGGGCGGATCCTGGCGAGCCTCGTGATGCTTCTGGGGATCGGGTTCATCACGGTCATCACCGCCTCGATCACCGGGGCGTTCGTCGCCCGGTCGGGCCGGGAGCGCAGCGACGCTCTCGCCGCAGCGGCCAGCTCGGCGTCCTCCGACGACCTGAGGGAGATCGCAGAGCGCCTCGATCGGATCGAGACCGCGCTTCGCGAGCGCACGTAGGGCAGCGGACGGTCGCGTCGTACGACCCGCACACCGTCTCCGGCCGTCTCCCGGCCGGCGCACGCACTTGGCCGGTTGCACGTGACGAACCGCACGATATAGGGTGCGTCGACACTCGAGGAGGGAGGCTCCCATGGCACTTGCCCGCGTTGTGGCCTTCGACGGCGTGACCCGCGAGCGGATCGACCAGCTCCGCGGCGAGATCGAGGCGGGAGAACGGCCGGACGACGTCCCGGCCACCGAGATCGTGATCCTCTACGACGCCGAGGCGCAGTCGTCGCTCGCGATCCTCTACTTCGACACCGAGGAGGACTTCGCCCGCGGGGATGCGACGCTCGATGCGATGCCGTCCGACGACACGCCCGGCCGGCGCTCCACCGTGAGGAAGTACGAGGTCGCGGTCAAGCGCATGGCGTGAGCTCCGTCGGGGTCTTACCTCGCAGTTGATGCGCGTGATGCGATGCTGAAAGCTCTGCCCCCTCCGCTGGACGACGCTCTCCTCTCTCGAGAGCGACACGTCACACCCCCTCCCCCTCCCCTCTCCCCCTCGCACGACAGCGGCTTTCGCCGCTTCGCAGGGCTGCGGACGCTCGACCCGATCGCCTGAGCCGCGGAGCGGCGAGTCGGGGTCGGCCTGGCGCTCCCGCCGGCCCGAGTCGGCCTCAGACCGCGGGGTCGAGGAACTCGGCGTGGCCGTGCTCGGGCGGCGCGCCGTAGGCGTAGAGGTGCAGGTCGTGCTCGGTCTCGTTCGCGATCTGGAGCGCGGTGCCCGCGGCAACGTGCACGAGGCCGCCCGTCGGGAACCTCCTCCCGCACCGGTGGCTCACCGAGGTACATCGTCAGGGTCCCCTGGAGGACGACGAAGGTCTCCTCCTGGAGGAGATCCCTGTGGCGGCGACCCTTGGAGCCCGGCTCGTAGCGCCAGAGGTTGGCGCGGGTGTGCTCGAAGCCGGCGAGGTCGCTGAGCGGGGCCGCGTGCCGCGGCGCCTCGCCCTCCTCATGGGGGCGGGTCGTCCACTCGAGCTCGTCGGGGCGGATGACGCGGTAGCCCATGCGGCGAGACTACTCGAAGGCGGTCGCGGGCGAATCCACCCCCGCCGTCGGCCGACCGGTCGAGGTGCTCCGCCTGGAGCCGCGCCTGGTGTACCATTCACAACTACACAACCAGATAGTTTTGATACTGAACTTCGTCGGAAGCGAGGCGGGCCACCGGGTCGACAGGCGGGACGAGCTCGCTGCAAAGGAGATGCACGACGCCATGCTGACTGCGACCTCACGTTCGATCCCAGGCACGCTCCGTCAGGAGCTCCTGATCGCCGGGCAGCACAGGCTTGTCACCGACGAGCCCGAGCATCTCGGCGGTGAGAACGCCGGGCCTGCGCCGCAAGAGCTGTTCCCTGCGGCGATCGCGTCGTGCATCTCGACGACGATGCTGATGTACGGCCGTACCAAGGGCTGGGACCTGGGGAGGTCCTCGTCGACGTCGCCTACGACCACCGGTCGACGCCACGCCGCTTCGAGATCGCGATCCACGTGGGGGGCGACCTGACCGACGAGCAGCTGGTGCGGCTAGAGAAGGTCGCGGCGACGTGCCCGGTCCGGCGCGCCGTCGAGAGCGGCGCCACGTTCGAGGAGCGCATCGAGCGCATCGAGCGCGTCCCGTCACGGTCGGTCGGTCTGGCCGCGCAGTGAGCATCGCGATCCTCGTCGTCCTCGTCGTGGCCGTGATCATCCTCGGCTGGAAGCGCCCGCCGGGCGGCGGCTGACGCTTCTAGCTCCCGGCAGGTCTGCCGGCTCGATCAGCCGCGTGCGCCAGGTGGGTCGGCGCTCTGCCTGCACGGTCTCCATCGCGCGGTCTCCATCGTGCGGGTGCCGTCTCGGGCGTCACGCGCGTGTGGGTCATCCCTTGACGGAGCCCTGGGTGAGGCCGGAGACGATGTGCTTCTGCAGGTAGGCGAACAGCAGCACCGCGGGGATCGCGGCGAGCAGCACCCCGGCGGCGAACGGCCCCCAGCACTGCCCCCGTACTGCTCCTCGATGAAGAACTGGAGCCCGACGGGGAGCGTCCGCTTCTCGTTCTGCTCGAGGAGGATGCTGGCGATCGCGAACTCGTTGAAGACGCCGACGAACGCGAACAGCCCGACCACCGCGAGCACCGGTCTGGCGAGCGGGAGGATCACGCCCCAGAAGATCTGGGAGGGGGTGGCGCCGTCGACGCGGGCGGACTCGTCCAGCTCGTGCGGGATCGAGTCGAAGAACCCCTTCATCAACCACGTCTGCACGCCCAGGGTGTCGCCGAGGTAGACGAGCCCGAGCGCGAGCAGGTCGAGTAGCCCAGTGCGGGGAAGACCTCGCCGGTGCGCAGCACGATCAGGTAGATCGCGACCAGCATCAGCAGCTGCGGGAACATCTGGATCAGCAGCAGGAACAGCAGCCCCATCCGGCGGCCCTGGAAGCGGAACCGCGAGAACGCGTACGCGGCGAGCGCCCCGATGATCACCGTGAAGAACGTGGTGAACGTCGCGAGGAAGAGCGAGTTGAGGAACCAGTTCGGGTAGGCGGTCTCGTTCTCGTCCGCGGGCGGGTTGAACAGCTCCTTGAAGTTGTCGAGCGTGACGTCGCGCGGGATGAGCGTCGCACCGCTCAGCGACTGGTCCGCCGTTGAACGCCGCCGAGACGACGTACAGAACCGGGAAGACCGCGACGATCACCGCGAGGACCGCGACCACGTGCCGCCACCAGGTGTCGCCCAGCGGCGGCCGCGGCGCCTTCCTTCCACCGCGCGCTCCGCCACCACCAGCCGCTCGGCCTCGAGCGTGGTGCGGAAGTCGACGGTCTCCTCGCCGGTGCTCAATTCACGCCCCTCCGGGGCCTTCGTCGTCCAGAGCGCGGTGCCCGAGCCCGGGGTTCTGCGCAGAGCCCGTCATCGTCCTGCCACTCATGGCTGTGGGCAGGACGGGCGTGCCGGTTCGAGATCGCGATCGAGGTCGACGGCGACCTGGCCGGCGAGCGGCTGCGCGCAGGTCGAGAGGGTCGAGGTCGGCGGCTGTCCCGTCCGGCGCGCTGTCGAGAGCGGTGCCACGCTCGAAGAGCACATCGAGCGCATCCCCGCAGGTCTGCCGGATGGGAACCATCACCGGGCCTCTCGAGCCGGCCCTACGCCGCCGGCTCGACGTTGGCGTTGCGTCGGAAGAGGTTCTCCGGGTCGAGCCGCTTCTTCTTCAGCTGCGCGAGCCGCTCGTAGTTCCCGCCCATGCTCGCGCGGACGAGCGACTGGCCCTCCTCGAGGAACCCCGGGAAGTTGAGGTAGGCGCCATCGCTCGCGTAGGGCTCGAGCGCGGCCAGCACCTCCCGCGCCCAGGCGACGTTTACGGTGTCGTCCGCCGGATCCTCCCAGTTGGCCTCCGGATTGACGACGTAGCTGCCGTCGCGGCCCGAGAACGCGGTCGCGTCGTCGGCGACGCGTTCGATCGCGCCGCCGTTGAGCCAGACGTCGATCGTCGAGTGCTTGGACGGCGCCCGTCGCATCTGCTCGACGAGGACGTCGACCGCCTCGACGGGCATTGACGGCAGGTTCGTCGACTTCCAGTAGTAGCGGTGTCCGGCGGGATACTCGGGTCGTAGATCTGCTGGGCGTCGACGTAGGTCATCCGTCCGGTGAAGTCGGCCAGCGGCGTCCCAAGCTCACGCAACGGCTGCAGCGCCTGATCGCCCTCGTCGGCCGGTCCCGGCGTACATCCCGGACACTGCGGCGTACGGCGCCCCGTGGAGCTCCTCCGGGAAGTCCTCGACGGGCGGCACGTGGCCGAGCACGGCGATCGTGCTGATCTCGTCTCCGCCGCCGAGCACGATCCGCTCGTGGTCGGCGAGCACCTGCCGTGCCTGGTCGAGGGGGTAGAGCTGGAACAGGAACGCGACCTTCGGCCCCGAGCTGGATGCGCCTCGAACTCGAACTCGGTGACGACCCCGAAGTTGCCGCCGCCTCCGCGGAGTCCCCACAGCAGCTCGGGGTCGCTCTGCTCGTCGGCGCGGAGCACGGTGCCGTCCGCCGTGACGAGCTCGACGCCGACGAGGTTGTCGCACGACAGCCCCCACTTGCGCCGCACCCAGCCGAGACCGCCGCTGAGGGTCAGCCCGGCGATGCCCGTGTCGCTGACCACGCCGCCCGGGACGACGAGGCCGTGCGCCTGCGTCGCTGCGTCGAGGTGCTTGAGGGCGGCGCCACCGCCCGCACGGACCCGCCGGGTCGTCGTGTCGACCGTGACGTCGCTCATCGGGGAGAGGTCGACGACAAGCCCTTCGTCGATCGTGCCGAAGCCGGCGACGTTGTGGCCGCCGCCGCGCACGGCGAGCGGGACGCCGGCCTCGCGCGCGACGCGGAGGGCCGCGACGACGTCCCCGGTCCAGCCGCAGCGCGCGATTGCGATGGGATGGAGGTCGATCATGCCGTTCCACACGCTGCGCGCCTCGTCGTAGGCCTCGTCACCGGGGCGAACCAGCTCGCCGGTCAACGTCGAGGCGAGCTCGTCGAGCACGGCGGACAGGGCGGTGTTCGTGGTCGCGGACATCGTCTCTCCTCTCTAAAAACCGACTAGTTGGTACCCTTATAGCAGACCGTCTAGTCTGTCTGCAAGTGGAGGTACCGTTGGGCCATGGCGAGAGACGGAGCGAAGACCCGAGAGCGGATTCTGGACAGCGCCCAGAGGCTGGTGCTCGAGCAGGGGCTGGCCGCCACGTCAATCGACGACGTGCTCACCGCCGCCGGCACCAGCAAGGGCGCCTTCTTCCACCACTTCCCGTCGAAGAACGCTCTCGCGCGCGCCATCGTCGAGCGCTACGCCGAGGGCGACGTCGCGATCCTCGAGGAGTTCATGGCCCGCGCGGAGCGCGAGAGCGACGACCCGGCAGAGCAGCTCATCATCTTCGTCCGCTGCTTCGAGGACGCCTCCGAGGAGATGGTGGCGGACCAGCCGAGCTGCCTGTACGTCTCGTACATCTTCGACAAGCAGCTGTTCGACGACGGCACCAACGACGTCATCGCGGAGGCGCTGCTCGCGTACCGGTCGCGGCTCGCCGCGAAGATCGCGGCCGCGCTCGAGAGGCACCCGCCGCTGCTCCCGGTCGACCCGCCGACGCTCGCCGACCACGTGCTCGTCACGTTCGAAGGCGCCTTCGTGCTCACGCGCGCGCTCGGCGACCAGACCCTGATGCGCAAGCAGCTCGAGCTCGTCCGGCGCACGATCGAGCTCGTGCTCGACGTCCCCCGCCGCTGAGACGCCACGCACCGGCCGGCTCGTCAGGGCAGCTGCCAGAACGGCCCGCGGAGGCCCAGTCCGTCGAGGATCGCCTGGTTCGCCTCGCGCGTGCGCGGGCGCCACGTCGCCGAGAGGCGGTCGCCCCACCATGCGTGGGCGAGCTCGCTGAGCGTCGAGACGGTGGTCGTCGCTCCCGCCGCGCGTCCTTCGAGCCAGCGCTCGATGTGCTCCTCCGACCGGAAGAGGTTCATCGTGCCTCAGGTGAAGACGATGTCGTCCCACCAGCGCGCGGCGGGGACGAGGCAATGGAAGAGGAGTGTCTCGTCGTCCGGCCGCGTGTCCCGCACCTCGACGGTGAGCGGCTCGCCGCAGTCGGGGCAGGCGGTCTCGATCCGGCCGTCGGTGTGGAGCGCCGCGCAGATGCCGAACGCGTCCCAGGCGCAGTTCGCGTGCCACCAGCGTCCGTCCGCCTCCACCCGGAACGCGGTCGGCACGGCGGAGAACGGGTTCGCCATCCGGATCTCACCGATCGTCGCGTCGAGCACGATCGCGTGCTGGTCGTGCAGTCGCCGCCACCCGCTCTCGACCTCGGCGACGTCGAGCCCGCCGGTGTTCGCGATCTCGGTCGCGGTCGGCGCACGACCCAGCCGCACGAAGACGTCGTAGGTGAGACACCTCAGCGCACGATCGTGCTCGTCCATCGCGAAGAGCATGGAGGCCACCGCCGCGCGTGTCTTCCGCGACTCCGGTGGCCGGCCGTCACGTGAGCCGGGCCGGCGGATGCCTGGCGCGATACGGTGAGAGCGATGATCGCCCGCCATCCCTTCGGCCGCACCGGGCACGAGAGCTCACGCGTGATCTTCGGTGCGGCCGCGCTCGGGGAGGTGTCGCAAGCCGCGGCGGATGCTGCGCTCGCGATGCTCCTGAGCACGGGGTCAATCACATCGACACCGCAGCGAGCTACGGCGAGGCGGAGCTCCGGCTCGCACCCTGGTTCCGCGAGCACCGGGTCGGTTCTTCCTCGCGACCAAGACGGGCGAGAGCACGTACGCCGCGGCACGGGAAGAGATTCGCCGTTCGCTCGACCGGATGGAGGTCGATCAGGTCGACCTGATCCAGCTGCACTGCCTCGTCCATCCCGCGGAGTGGGAGCTTGCGCTCGGCGAGGAGGGCGCCTTGCGTGCCGCCGTCGAGGCGCGGGAGGAGGGCCTCGTCCGCTTCATCGGCGTCACCGGCCACGGGCTGACCGTGGCCGAGATGCACCGCCGGAGCCTCGAGCGGTTCCCCTTTGACGCGGTCCTCCTCCCCTACAGCCACGTGATCATGCAGGAGCGCGGTATGCAGCCGACGTCGAGCGGCTCCTCGCGATGTGCCGGGAGCGCGAGGTCGCGGTGCAAACGATCAAGGGGGTCGCGCGCGGCCCGTGGGGGTCGAAGGACGCCGTCCGCCGGGACCTGGTACGAGCCGCTGCTCGACCAGGGGAGGTCGACCTCGCGGTCCACTGGATGCTCGGGGAACCCGGCGTCTTCCTCAACAGCCCCGGCGACCTCGAGCTGCTCCCCCGGTCCTCGATG
Source organism: uncultured Actinomycetes bacterium (assembly GCA_963849125.1). Taxonomy (GTDB): domain Bacteria; phylum Actinomycetota; class Thermoleophilia; order Gaiellales; family Gaiellaceae; genus Gaiella. Next base: position 111,700 of record CAWKGI010000028.1, read on the forward strand.
CGGCCGAACGGTCGTGACCGTCCCGACGAAACGGAGATGCAGAGCTCGCTCGCGAACAGCGCCTCAGCTCCCTCTTCGTCTGACGCGTCGCTGCGCCGGGGGATCGAGGCGCTCTCGTTCCGGGTAAGACGAGAGTGAGCGGGTGGGCGCCGGGGGAACCACCTCGGTGGGGGTCTGGCGTCCGCCCGCTCCGAACGTCGCTTGGACGGCTGCCCGATGGACGGGGGGAGCGCGGCCCTGCAGGCCAGGGGGAGAGGGGAAAGCCGGCAGGGCCGCGACTGCCGAACGCGATTGTTCCACGTCTGCCGCCGGATGTGAAGGGCTCGTCCCGAAGCGCCCGGGGAGGGGCGAGGGAAGTGCCTGAGCCGTGCCTACGCTGCCGTGGTCGGGCGCTGGCAGCCGCAGCCGCGCACGGCATCCCGACCGGTCGTTTTCGGGAATCGCGTGATCCGCGGCCCTCCGGATGTCGGGACCCGGGAGATGCGACACCATGTGGGTGAAGGAGGATCTGGTGCGCCGGTCGGTGCTGATGTTGGTAGGGGTCGTGGCGGCTGCCTTCCCCCTGATCGCTGGGTGCGGGAGCGGTGACGGCGCGGTCAGCGGTGCCCGCTTCATCGCGATCACCGACGTCGCGATCGTCGATGTGGACGACGGGGTCGTCCGGCCCGACCAGACCGTTCTCGTGACGAAGGGGCGGATCCAGCGGGTCGGGTCGCGCGCCGACGTCGTCGTCCCGCCGGACTCACAGACGATCGACGGCCGCGGCCTGTACCTGATGCCCGGTCTCGTCGACGCGCACGTCCACTACTACGATCCGCGGGTCTTCGGGCGGCTGCTGATCGCCAACGGCGTCGTGCTCGTGCGTGACATGGGGATGCCGACCGACGCAATCCTGAAGGTGCGGGACGCGTTGAACCGGCGCGAAACGCTGGGGCCGGAGATGATCTCTTCGGGCGCGGTCATCGACGGGTCTCCGCCCCTGATCCCATCGGTCTCCGTGGGTGTCGCGACCCCCGGGGAGGGCCAGGCCGCGGTGATCGAGCACGCACGAGCCGGCGTGGACATGATCAAGGTCTACAGCAGCCTCGACAGGGAGGTGTTCCTCGCAATCGTCGAGGAGGCCGAGAGGCAGGGGCTGAAGGTCGTGGGGCACGTCCCGGACTCGGTTCCGATCCAGGCTGCCGCGCTAGCGGGCCTGCGAAGCGCTGAGCACTTCTTCGGCTTCGAGAAGCTCGTCGCCGCGCTGCTGGGAGAGCCCACCGCACAGGAGTACACCGGGATGGGAGCCGACGCGTCCTATCTCGCGCGCTGGAGGGAGGTCGACCCGAACGAGCTGCGGAGCGCGTTCCGGCAGCTCGGCGCGAGCGGCCTGACCGTCTGTCCGACCGTGCTCACGTTCAGGGTGGGCATGCACACGCAGGCGTTTCAGACCGGGAGCTTCGCGGGGAGCGAGTACGTCTCGCAGCGGGTTCTCGACGTCTGGAAGTCGCAGTGGGCTGGACAGAGCGACCTCCCGGACGCCGTGTGGCGGAGCTGGGCCCAGCTGGTCAACGAGCTGAACGAGGCCGGCGTGCCGCTGATGGTTGGCACCGACCTGATCGTTCCCGGCATCCTCCCGGGCTTCTCCGTCCACGAGGAGATGGCGATCTGGCAGGACGCCGGCATCCCCCCGGCGGACGTCCTGCGGAGCGCCACGACGGTGCCGGCCAGGTTCCTGGGGCTGGGCAAGCGTCTCGGCACCATCGGTGAGGGCAAGACGGCGTCGATGCTGCTCGTCCGCGCCAATCCGCTCGAGGACGTCCGCAATGCGGAGCAGCTCGAAGCGGTCTTCCTCGACGGACGCTACTTCGGCTACGACGATCTGGCGCAGCTTCTGGTCGAGGCCCGGGAGCTGGCGCGCCAGTCAGAGTGACCGGGGAGCAGTGAGGCGGCCTCGCGCTGTCGCAGTGGGTGTCTGCCCGGGCGTGCGGGGAGCCGTCCGAAGATGCCCGCGGGGCCGATACGGCCGTACCCGGATGTGGAGACTGCTCCGACGCGCGATCATCGGTCGTGAGACGGGAGGGGATGACCGCGGCTGCCGTGGGCCTCACCGAGGAGCGTTCGGCTGTGACCGACGCCGTGGCGCCGTCGGTGAGTCCTGAGTCGTCACCGCTGATCGCCATCGTGGGCGCCGAGAAGGTGTACCGGATGGGCCGCGTCGACTACGCCGCGCTTCGCGGGGTCGATCTCGAGGTCGCGCCCGGCGAGATGGTCGCGGTCGTCGGGCCTTCGGGGAGCGGCAAGACGACCATCCTCAACCTCGTCGCGGGGATCGACCGGCCGACGGCGGGCACGGTCAGCGTCGACGGCAGGCGCCTCGACCTGATGAGCGAGGAGGAGCTCGCAGTGTGGCGCGGTGAGAGCGTCGGCATCGTCTTCCAGTTCTTCCAGCTGCTGCCGACCCTGACGGCGCTCGAGAACGCGATGCTGCCGCTGGACTTCGCGCGCCGCGGGAGCAAGCGCGAGCGACGCGAGCGGGCGCTCCACAACCTCGGTCTCGTCGGGCTGGGGGAGAAGGGCGACCACGTCCCTGCTGAGCTCTCGGGGGGCGAGCAGCAGCGTGTCGCGATCGCACGCGCGCTCGCGTGCGACCCGAGGTTGATCGTGGGCGACGAGCCGACCGGCAACCTGGACACGGGAACGGCCGTCGAGATGCTCGAGCTGCTCGCACGGCTCAACGGCGAAGGCAAGACCGTCCTGTACGTCACGCATGACCCCGGGCTGGCGGCCCGTGCACCGCGGATCGTGACGATCAGGGACGGTCTCGTCGTCGACGGGTGAGGGGCGCGGGATGCGATCGGCCCTCGCGCAGAAGTCGATCACCGACCTGACCCGGCGTAGGTCACGCTCGTTCTTCGTCGTCCTGACGCTTGGGCTCGCGGTGGCGAGCATCGGGATCTTCGCCATGCCCGCGGTGATGGACCGGTCGATGGCGGCCGAGGTCGAAGCCGGGCGCCTCGCCGACCTGACCGTGGTGACGGGGCCGCTCGAGCTCGACGCGTCGCGGCTGGAGCAGCTGCGCTCGCTCCCCAACGTGCGCGCGGTGCAGACGCGCTCGCTCTACGCCGGTCGGGTCTACGTGGGGGAGCGCCGTGCGCAGGCGTACGTCGTCGGCGTTCCCGACTTCGCGCGCCAGCCGGTCAACGTCGTCCACATCGTCGCGGGGGCGGCGCCCGGCCTCCGGTGAGGTGCTGACCGACGTGCAGAACGCCCGCCAGGGCACGCTCGCGGCGAAGACCGGCTCCACGCTGCGGATGATCGCGGCCGACGGATCCGTGCGGCGGCTGCGCATCAGCGGCGAGGGCCGCAACCTGGACGGCGGCCAGGACGTCACCGAGGACGAGGTCGTCGTCCTCTACGCCACCCCGGAGACCGTCGCCGGGCTGAGCGGGGTGGGCGGCTACGGATCCCTCGCGTTCCGGCTCGCGGACACGCGGCCGGCGGCGGTTCAGCCACGATCGCGGCGGTTCGACGCTCCCTCGGCGAGGTTCCCGGGTTCGCCGGGTTCGCGGAGCTTCCCGGGGTGCGTCCCGCCGGCGAGTGGCCGGGGAAGGAGGCGTTCGACCAGTTCGGCAAGCTCTTCTACGTGATCACGGTGCTGGCGCTCCTCTCGGCGCTCGTGCTGATCGCCAACACGATGACCACGCTCGTCGCAGAGCAGACCAGAGATCGGGATCATGAAGGCGATCGGCGGTCGCCGCCGGCCAGATCGCGTGCGTCTTCGTCCGCACCGCGCTCATCCTCGGAGCGCTCGGGACCGCCGTCGGCGTGATCTTGGGCGTGATCCTCTCGAACGTCCTCGTCCGCTACTTCGGCTCGACGTTCTTCGCGGTCGACGTCGGGGTCGGCATCGATCCGCGGGTGCTGCTCGCGAGCGTCCTCGTCGGCCTGCTCGGCCCGGTGCTCGCAGCGCTCCCGGCGATCCGCCGAGGCGTCCGCGTCGACCTGCGAGAGGCGCTCGAGTCGACGGGTTCGGCCGTCGGCGGGCAGGACGCGTCCGACCGTGTGCTCCGCCGCGCCGTCTTCCTGCCGCGCACCGCTCAGATCGGCCTGCGCGGCATCACCCGGCGCAAGCGCCGCAGCCTCGGGACGGCCCTGATGGTGGCGCTCGCGGTCGGGAACCTGCTCGCCGTCCTCGGGTTCGCGGCCGGCGGTCTCCGAGGCGACCCACGCCGCCTGGCGCGACCACGGCGAGGACGTGAAGGTCACCTCGGAAGGCGGACGGCCCCTCGACGAGGGCGCCGCCCGCCTGATGCGCGCCACGCCGGGCGTCGCAAAGGTCGACCCGATGTTCGTGACCGACGTCGTCGTCGGCGGCGAGGACGCGTTCTTCTGGAGCGTCCGTCAGCAGACGATGTTCCGCTACCGGATCGCGGACGGGCGCTGGTTCACCGCAGGTGAGGCGCAGGGCGGCGCGCGAGTGGCGGTCGCAGAGCGGAACATCGCGAGAGTCACCGGCCTGCGTGTCGGCAGCCGCGTCCGGGTGGACACTGCGGGCGGCCCGGTCGCGCTCCGCATCGTCGGCATCTCCGCGAATCAGCAGGAGAACGGGGCGGTGCTGTTCGTCCCGATCACCACCGCGCGCGAGGTCCTCGGGTCGGCGCAGGCGGCGGCGAACGACTACTGGGTGAAGACGGCGACCGGTGATCACGGTCTCGTCGACCGTGTGACGACGCAGCTCGAGGACACGCTCACCGCCGCCGGCTACCAGGTCGCGACCGAGATCGAGTACGTCGACGAGGCCGACAACGTCGCTGCCAACCGCACGATCACCACGTCGATCGCCGTGCTCGGCTTCCTGATCGTCGCGATCAGCATGGTCGGCCTCGCGAACGCGATCACGATGAACGTGATCGAGCGCACGCGAGAGATCGGCATCCTGCGCTGCATCGGCGCCCGCGGCCGCGACGTGAGGCGCATCTTCGCGACGGAGGGGTTGACACTCGCGCTCGCCGGCTGGCTGCTCGGCATCCCGATCGGGTTCCTGCTCGACTGCTTCCTGGTCTGGCTGTTGCAGCGGGTGCTGAACGTCGACGTCCCGGTCGCCTTCCCGGTCTCGAACGTCGTGCTCGCGCTCATCGGCACCGTTCTGATCTCGCTGCTGATCATGCTCCTGCCGTTGCGGCGGGCCGTGCGCTTCAAGCCGGGCGAGGCGCTTCGCTACGCCTGAAGGCGCACAGCGCGTCGAGCCGACGGCGGGACGACCGCCCGAGCGAGCGCGCGTCGTGGGCGAATCGCTGTAGCGTGGGATCGAGATGGAGTTCGAGAGCACGATCTCCCATGTCGTTCGCGCTGTGGAGGCGGTGGGTGCCGGGATCATGGTGGTCGGCGGCCTCGGCGCCTTTGTCGTGTTCCTCGGACGGGCGCGGCGCCCCGAAGGTCGGGCCGGATCCTACGGCGAGCTGCGCCGGAACCTCGGCCGCTCCATCCTGCTCGGGCTCGAGGTGCTGATCGTGGCCGACATCGTTCGGACGATCATCGTCGACCCGACGTTCGAGAGCGTCGCGGTGCTGGGCGCGATCGTCGTGATCCGGATCCTGCTCAGCTTCTCGCTCGAGGTCGAGATGGACGGGATGTGGCCGTGGAACCGGTGGCGGAGAGAGAGCCCCGCGCCGTAGGTGGTCGATCGGTGACGCGGGTGTCCTCGGGGCGCCGGCCCGTATGCTGGCCCGATGGCAGGCGATGCTGCAGATCGCGTGGCGGCCGCGCTCTCCGATCCGGCCGATCGCGCGTACGTCGAGAGCCTCCCCCCGGGCAGCGAGCGCGACACGGTGATCGCGAGCCTCTCCCGCTACCGCGGGCCGGAGACGCTCCGGGTGGGCGATCCGCTCCCGACTGTGGCGGTGCGACACGCCGACGACCTCCGGTCTGTCGTGCTCACCGATCTCGTCCGGGGCCGGCCGCTGCTCCTGGTCTTCGGCAGCTTCACCTGACCGCCGTTCCGTCGCCGGTCGGGCGACGTCGAGAGCCTGTTCATGCAGCTCCACGAGCGTGCGGACTTCGCGTTCGTGTACGTCGCGGAGGCGCACGCCGCCGACGAGTGGCAGCTGCCGGCGAACGTCGAAGAGGACGCCGTCCTGACGCAGCAGACGACGCTCGAGGAGCGAAGGACACAGGCTCTCGAGACGGTCGAGCGTCTGGGGCTCAGCCTGCCGCTCCTGCTCGACGAGATGGACGATCGGGCGAGCAGGGCGTTCGCAGCCTGGCCGGAGCGGCTCGTCGTCGTCCGGGCGGACGGGCATGTCGCGCATCCCGGAAGCCCTGGCCCGTGGGGCTTCTCCCCGGAGGAGGCGCAGGAGCAGCTCGTCGCACTGCTCGAGCCTCGTTCGAGCTGACGCGGCCCCCGGGTCGTGCCAGCCCGGCACCGCTTCGCCGGCCCTCGTGCGCAGAACCGCCGCCCTTCGACCGACGAAACTCGCGGGTGTCGGTGGAAGACAGCCCGGAACGAGCGGGTCGGCCGGGAACGGCCAGGGGCGCCCGGGGGTGGATCCCGGCGCCCTTGTCTGTGGCCTTGGTTCAGCCGTTGGTGACGCGGAAGGAGACGAGTCGGCGGGTTGAGATGCCGCCGAGGAGGTTCTCGCCGCTCTTGCGTGCGCGGACGAACATCACGAGCAGCTGCTGCTTGTTGCTGACCGGGAAGCCGGCCTTGGCGGTGAACTGCAGGGTTGCCCAGCCGTCGGAGCCGGTGGGCTGCTCGTTGGGGATTCCGAACTGGCCGTACGGGACTGCGGTCACGTATACGAGTGCGCCTTCGACGGAGCCGCTGCAGGCCGACACGTGGAAGCGTGCGGTGAGCGAGCGGGTGCCGTAGGTGATGTTGCTGGGGCTGATCTGGGTCTGGTCGATCGTGAGCCGGGCGGGTGGGGCGATGCCGGAGATCGGGATCGTGCCGCCCGTCTTCGAGCAGCCGTTCACCACCGGCGGCGCCGAGGCCCTGATCACGCTCGTGGCCGACGACGTCGCCCGGGTCGTTCCGGCCCGGTTCTTGGCGGTGACGCGGACTCGCATGGTGTTCCCGAGGTCGACCGACTTCAGGACGTAGGTCATGTCGTTCGCACCGCTGATGCCGGAGCAGCTGCCGCCGTCCGTGTCGCAGCGGAGCCACGCGTAGCTGAACGCGAGCGGGTCGGTTCCGGTCCACTCGCCCTTGCCGGCGGTCAGGGTCGAGCCGACTGCCGCCGTGCCTGAGATGCTCGGTGCGGTCGTGTTGGCCGGCTTTCCACCCTTCAGGACGATCGCGGTAGCGTTGGATGCGACGGTCTTCGCGCCGTCGGCGTTCGACGCGGTCACGCGGACGCGCAGTCGCTTCCCGACGTCGGCGTTGCCAGGGACGTACTGCTCGGTCGAGGCGCCACCGATCACAGCGCAGTTCGAGGCGTCGGCCGCCCCGCCGGAAGACGGACAGCGTGTCCATTGGAACTCGTACGAGGTCGGCGACTCCGTCCAGCTCCCCCGGGTCGCGGTCAGCCTCGAGCCGACCATCGCCGTGCCGGTGACCCGCGGTTCGACCGTGTTAGTCGGCACGCCCTGCGTCTGCGCGGAGCCCACGCCCGTGAGCGCGGCGAGTCCGACGAGCGACACCGCCGCGAGCATGATCCCGCCTCTTACCCATGTATGTCCTCCAGGTCGTCTCATGACCGTTCCTCTCGTTGGTTGGGCGTGCAGGGATCGTGCGAGCCGCGAGCCACAGAGCCGGGGCTTCTGCCCCATCCGTCCGGTTCCGCCGAGGCGGAACGCGTGTCGACCGCGCGGTCGTCGCCGTGCGCGCAGAGGCGGTCGCGGCTCCTCGATGTGCCTCGTGTGTTCATGACCCTCCAGGCCGTGAGCGTTGTGCCGGCGACGTGTCTGCCGACTGGCTCCGACCGAGGGTTACGGGCGAAAGGTCAGGCTCTCACAAGAGGGCCGAACCGGAGCGGGAGTCCTCAAATTGGCCCTCGCTGAACTTCAGCATAGCGCGTCAACGGCTGTCGATGTGGATCCCGAGTGCCCGAGTCGACGTCCCCGGCGTCTCGCCGGGGCGGAGAGCCGTGCGAGCGTCAGGCGCCGGCGGGGATCTCGAGGCGTGTTGGCGGCAGCAACAGGTGGCTGTCGAGGACGGCCTGAGCGACGTCGAACAGCTTCCGTCCCGTGTGCTGGGAGTGGTCTCGGAGCAGGTCGAACGCCGCCGAGTCGCCGACCCCGTGGCGCTCCATCAGGATCCCCTTGGCCCGTTCGATCACGGCACGACGCCCGAACGCGCCCTCGAGGTTGTGGTACTCGGAGAACCGGCGCAGGGCGATGTCGATGGCGCCCTGGAGCTGAGGTCCGTCGCCATCGGTGATGTACCCGAACACGCCCCTCTTCGCGGCCTCCGCGACGAATGCAGGGTCATCGGTCGCCAGGAGCGCGATCACCGGGCACGACGCCTGCTGCACGATCTTGGAGATGTGCTCGAGCGCGTGGTCGGAGCTCTCCCCGAGCCCGACGAGCGCGACGTCGGGGCGCTCCTCGCGCGTGACCTGCCCGACCTCGTCGACGTTCAGCTCGCGGGCGATCACCGTGTGCCCGAGCGCGACGACGACGACTGCGAACCGCTCGAGGCGTTCGGCCCGCTCGTTCGCTATCAGGACGCGGAGGTGCTGCGGTTCGTCGTCGGTCACGCGCGCCTTCTCCTTGTTCCGGGCGTCTCGGGCCTGCCCGGCGCCCACGAGGCCACTGTCATCGAGGGCCTCGAGCTCGAACGATACCGAATGCTCGTCAAGCGCCTGTGACGGAGAGGGTTTGCCGCTTCGGTACGTCTTCGCCGCACAGGGCTCTGGTCTTCGATCCCCGATGGGTCTCGCGACGGGCTGATCGACGTCGGGATGATCGAGCCCGCCGCCCGCTCCCTACAGGTCCCCGGCCCGCCGTCGGCAGTCCGAAGCGGAGTGCGGTCTACCGCCCTCACGGTCTACGGCCTGCCGGGGCGCCGCGGCGATTCGAGGCTCGTACCGTCGTCCCATGGCACTGGGACGGCTCATGGGAGACGGATCGCGGGGTGCCGCGCGCGGCGAACGGCGGTGGCTCGCGCTCGGGCTGCTGAGCGCGGTGCAGTTCATGGTCGTGCTCGACACGGCGATCGTGAGCGTGGCGCTGCCGTCGATCCAGGCCGAGCTCGGGTTCTCGCAGGGCAACCTGCAGTGGATCCTCAGCGCCTACGTGATCGCACTGGGAGGGTTCGTGCTGCTCGGTGGGCGGGCCGCCGACCTGTTCGGGCGGCGGCGGATGCTGATGGTCGGGCTCGTCGTGTTCGGGCTGGCGTCGCTCCTCGCAGGGATTGCCTGGAACGACGTCACGCTCGTCGGTGCGCGCGGGCTACAAGGGCTTGGCGCGGCGCTGATCTCGCCGGCTGCGCTCTCGCTCCTCACTGCGACCTTCCGGGAGCGAGCGGACCGGAACCTCGCGCTCGGAGTGTGGGGCGCTGTCGGTGGGCTGGGCGGCGCTGCGGGCGTCTCGCTCGGCGGAGTGATCACCGCCACCCTCGGGTGGGAGTGGGCCTTCTTGGTGAACCTGCCGGTCGTGGCCGTCACGATCGCTCTCATTCCGGCGTTCTTGCAGGAGAGCCGCGCCGGGATGGCGCGCCGGTTCGATCTGCGCGGTGCGCTGCTCGTATCCGCAGGGCTCCTGTCGTCCGTCCTCGCGATCTCCCGGGCAGGCGAGGCGGGTTGGCGCTCGCTCCAGGCTCTCGGAGCGGGCGGCGCAGCGGTGGCGCTGCTCACCGGGTTCGTCGTCGCGGAGCGACGGGCGGTCGATCCGCTCGTCTCCTTCGACGTGCTGCGGGTGCGGGCGGTGAGGGCCGCGAACGTGACCGGGATGCTGCTCAGCGCGAGCGTCGCGCCGATGTTCCTGATGCTGACGCTCTACATGCAGCGGGTGCTCGGATTCTCGCCGCTGCAGGCAGGGCTCGCCTACCTCGCGATCGCAGGCACGACGATCCTGTGGTCGATCGTCGCGTCGCGTCTCGTCTCGAGGGTCGGTGCGAGGCCCGTGCTCGTCACGGGGCTCGGCCTCCTTGCGCTCGGTCTGACGTGGTTCGCGCGGATGCCGGTCGACGGCTCCTACCGGCACGATCTGCTGCCTGGGTTCCTGATCGTCGCGATCGGGATGCCGTTCTCGTTCGTCTCCGTCAACGTCACCGGCCTCTCGGGGGTCGCTGCGCGTGATGCCGGATTCGGCTCGGGACTGCTCGGCACGTCGCAGCAGATCGGGGGCGCGCTCGGGATCGCGATCCTCTCGTCGCTGGCGGTGGCGCGGGCCGCCGGCGGGCCGGATGCAGGTGCGTCGGCAGCCACCGCGTTGATCGACGGCCTGCACGTCGCGTTCCAGGCAGCTGCGCTGATCGCACTCGCCGGAGCCGTCCTCGCGCTCCTCCTCCTGCGCCCGGGGCCGATCCGGGTCGTCGCCGCGCCCGAGCGAGACGACGAGGGCCTGCTCACGGCGGCGGCCTGACCTCGCCGGAGCGAGAGCCGGGCGGACGACGCCGCGGCGCCTCCGTCGCGGACGGGTTCGGGCTCCCGCACCCCGACACACCTGCGAGCCGTACGGGATCCCATCTCCCGGCGTGTCAGCCTCGGGAGGACAGCGGAACGCCAGGAGGCGAGAGCGATGACGACGAGTCTGATCGAGCAGGAGCAGGTGGAGACCAACCGGCTGATGGCGGAGGTCGAGAGCATGCAGCGGCGCGGATACGGCGAGCGGCAGATCTCGGCCGCGATGGCGAGAGCGGTCGGGCGGCCTCGCCGCACCGTGGACCTCGTGGCTGAGACCGCTCGGACTGGTGAGCGGCCTTGCGGCCCGACCGCCGTTGAGCGTTCGGTCGGAGCATGCGCGGCCGATGATCTAGCCCGGCGCCACCCGCCACGGCACAGAGGCGCTCGGGCCCGCAACGGAGTGCGGGCCCGAGCGGCGCTGACGCCGGTCGCAGACTCGCGGAGCGGGGCGCAGGAGGCGCGGACGGCGCAACCCCACGTGTGGGAGGATCACGCCCGTGCGTCGTCTCGTCCCGATCGTCGAGTGGCTGCCGCGGTACGACCGGCGCTGGCTTCGCGGCGACGTCGCCGCGGGCATCGCGGTGACGGCGCTCATCGTGCCCAAGAACCTCGGGTATGCGGACATCGCAGGCATACCCGTCCAGAACGGCCTCTACGCCGCGGCCGCCGGGCGCGATCCTCTACGCCGTCTTCTGCACGTCGAGGCAGATCTCGACCGGGCCGAGCTCGGCGCTCGCCGCCGTGGCAGGCGGAGCGGTGCTCGTGACCGGTGTGGCCGGCGAGCAGGCGGCGCAGCTCGTGGCGGCGATCACCTCGTCACCGGGGCGCTGTTCCTCCTGCTCGCCGTCTTCGGCTCGGGTGGATCGCCCAGTTCCTCTCCAAGGCGGTCGTCACCGGGTTCCTCGCGGGTGCCGCGGTGGACGTGGTGATCGGCGAGCTCCCGAAGCTGACAGGCACCTCCGCCGACGGCGACAGCGCGTGGCAGGAGCTCGGGTCGTGGTCTGCGAACGCTCGGCGACATCAGCTGGGCCACGCTGCTGTCGGGCTCGTCTCGCTCGCCGTGATCCTGGCCTGCGGTTCGCCGCGCCCGCGATCCCCGGCGCGCTCGTGCTCGTCGTCGGCGGTCTGCTCGCCGGCGCTCTTCGACCTGGGGGCACGGCGTCGCCCTCGTCGGCGAGGTACCGCGCGGGCTGCCGCGCCCGCACCTGCCCGACCTCGACGTCTTCCAGCAGAACCTCTCGGTCATCGGGTCGCCGCGCTCGCGCTGCTCCTGATCGGGTTCTCGCAGACCGCCGGCGACGCCGGGCGTTCGCGGCGCGGCACCGGTACCGGATCGACGTGAACCAGGAGTCGGTCGCGCAGGGGATGGCCAACGTCGGCGCCGGGGTGTTCCAGGGGATGCCGGTGTCGACCAGCCTCTCGGCGAGCTCGCTGAACGAGTCGGCGGGAGCCGGACGCCGGTCGCGTCGCTCGTCACCGGTGGGCTCGTGATCGCGACGCTGATCGTGCTCGCGCCGCTCTTCTCCGAGCTGCCGAAGGCGGTGCTCGCGGCGGTGATCATCGACGCGGTCGTGTTCGGGATGATCGACGTCGGCGAGCTGCGCCGCCTGTACCGCGTGACGCGGTTCGACTTCTGGATCGCGGTCGCGGCGATCCTCGGCGTCCTCTCCGCCGGCGTGCTGGCCGGAGTCGTGATCGGCGTCGATCCTCTCGCTCGCGTGGCTCGTCTACGTCGCGACGCGTCCCCCGATGCCGCTGCTCGGCCGCGAGACCGGAACGCAGGTGTTCCGCGATCTCGACGAGCACCCGGACGACGAGACGGATCGAGGAGATCGCAGTCCTCGGTCTCGACGGTGGCCTCTTCTTCGCGACGGCGGAGGCGCTGGAGGAGCGCATCCGCGAGGTCATCGAGGCGGAGGCCCCGCCGCGCTCGTGCTCGACCTCGCGGGCGTCGACTTCGTCGACTCCCAGGGCTCCGCCAAGCTCGCCGAGCTCTGCGACCTCCTCGAGGCGGAAGGCGTCGGCTTCCGGCTGGCCCGGGCGAAGCCGCAGGTGCTCACGGTCCTCCGGGCCGACGGGATCGTCGACGCGCATCGGCGCCGACCACGTGCACGGCAACGTCCATCGCGCCGTCGAGGCAGAGCAGGCCGCGCCGCGCACGTCCGTCCGGGAGCTCTAGGGCGTCGCGTCGCCCGGGCTGCTGGCTCCCTACAGCCGCTCGGCCGGGCGCGCGCTCCGCGTCTCAGCCACTGCCGACACGCGCCAGCGCCGCGGCCGGGTCCTCGCTGCTCGAAGCGCGCACGGCAGGCGCGGCCTGCGTGCGAGCGTCGAGCGCGGCCAGCCGCTCCCAGCGCGCGTCGACGTGGGTCTGGATCAGCTCGACCTCGTCGGGAGAGAGGTGACTGAAGCGGCCCTGCGCCTCGAGGTAATCGCGCACGGGTAGAGGGTGCTTCGGCCGGTAGGTGATCGTCCACTCCCCGTGGTCGCACGCGTAGAGCGGGAAGGACCGCGACTCGACCGCCAGCCGGGCGACCTCGACGGACTGCGCCGTCGGGTACCGCCAACCGGGTGGGCAGGGGCCGAGGACGTGCAGGAAGCGGAAGCCCCGCACCTCGGCGGCCCTGGTCACCTTCGCCCTGAAGTCGTGGAGCATCGGCACCGAGCCCAGGGCGAGGGTCGCAACGTAGGGGATCCCGTGGGCGGCCATGATCGCTGCGATGTCCTTCTTCTGTCCCGCGCGCGGGGCGGCCGTCGGCGTGGTCGTCGTCCAGGCGCCCTCGGGCGTGGCGCCGGACTTCTGGACGCCGGTGTTCATGTACGCCTCGTTGTCGTTGAGGACGTAGACGATGTCCTCGTTGCGCTCCGCGGCGGCGGAGACGCCGGAGAACCCGATGTCGCAGGTCGAGCCGTCGCCGCCCCACACGACGACCTGGGTGTCGTCGTGGCCGCGAAGTCGTAGTGCGGCCTTGATCCCCGACGCCTCGGCGGCGGCCGACGCGAACGGAGTGAGGTGGACGGTGACGCCGAAGGCGTTGACGGGCCAGACGCCGGCGATGATCGTCCAGCACGACGCCGGGATCACGACCACGAGCTTCGATCCGGGGGACGCGGAGGCGAGTCCGCCGAGGACGTGTCGCACGTTGATCGCGGGCGCGCAGCCGGCGCACGCGGCGTGGCCGGGGTGGAGCAGCTTCTCCTCGCACACGATCTCGTCGACCCACCGAGCCATCGCTAGACCCCCTCGGGGATGTAGACAGGCGCGAGACCCGCCTCGCTCCTGGTCGTCGAACCGGCACGCGCGAGCACCCAGCGCAGCGTGTCGGGCGTCACCTCCGTGCCGCCGAGGCCGCCGATGAAGTTCGTCACCGTCGCTGCCCGGGAGCTCGAGCGCGCGCACGTCGGCGCCGAGCGGGCCGAACGAGCCGAACGCGGGCGCGCGGTCGACGACCGCGACTGTGCGGGCGCCGGCGAGCGCGCTCGTCAGCGCCGCCATGGGGAACGGCCGGTAGGCGTGGACGCGGACGAGCCGGAGCAGGTCGTCGCTCGCGCAGGAGCTCGAGCGCGGTGTCGCCGATCGTCCCGATCGTGACGAGGGCCGTGTCGGCGACGGGGTCGCCCGCGAGGTCGAGCGCAGCCGACCTTGCGGTGCCCGACGAGCGCGGAGTAGTCGGCCGCGACCGTCGCGAGGACAGACCGGCGGACTCGTCCATCGCATCGGCGACGCGGTGTTGGAAGGCGGCGTAGTCGGCAGGCTCGGGCAGCTCCGAGAACGCGCGTCGGCGCGGTCGGGGTCGAGCATCCAGTCCTCGGGCGGGCGGAGCGCCGGAAGGAACGCGTCGACCGTCTGCTGGTCGGGGATCTCGACGGGCTCCGAGGTGTGCGAGAGGAGGAAGCCCTCGGCGCACACCAGCACGGGCAGCATCGCGGCCTCGGCGATCCGGTAGGCGCAGATGACGCTGTCGAGCACCTCCTGCGCCGAGGAGCAGTAGAGCTGGATCCAGCCGGTGTCCCGCTGGCTCATGCTGTCGGAGAGGTCGGGCTGGATGCTCCACGGCGCGAAGACCGCGCGGTTGATGTTCACCGCGACGAGGGGCACGCGCTCGCGGGAGGCCCGGTGCAGCTGCTCGTGCGCGTAGAGCAGGCCCTGCGACGAGGTCGCCGTGAACGTCCGCACACCGACGCGCGCCGCCGCGATGACGTACGCGAACATCGCGTGCTCGCTCTCCAGGTTCGCGAACTCCACGTCGTCGCGCTCGGCGACCAGGTCGGCGAGCCGCTCGACGATCACCGTCTGCGGCGTGATCGGGTAGCAGCCGATCGCGCGGACGCGCGCGAGCATCACCGCATGCGCGGCGGCCTCGTCCGCCGTCAGCACGGTGCGCCCGGTGGGCAGGGTCGCGGTCACGCCGGCACCTCCTCCATGCTGATCGCGTTCCGCACGGGGCAGACCTCCTCGCAGATCCCGCAGCCCTTGCAGTGGGTGTAGTCGATCGTGATCGAGCCGTCTTCGCGGAGGATCGCGCCCTCCGGGCAGAAGAGCGCGCAGAGGGCGCAGGCGTTGCACGCCTCCGAGAGAACCGGCCGGTCGAGCGACCAGGAGCCGGTCTTGATCGCGAACGAGTCGAGCGTGCTCACCGGGAAGAGCGGCGTCTGGCTACGAGGCCCGTGGATCCGGGCCGCGTCGATCGCCGGGGCGAGCTCCGCGTCGCCGGACTTCGTCCGCTGCCTCGTGCAGTGCTCGTAGCCCTCTCTCGCCGCGACGACGTTCAGCTCGGCGCGCGCTGCCCATCCGCGCGGTGATCGCCTCCTCGAGGAAGTGGAGCCCGTCGGGCAGCAGCAGCCGCACGCAGGCGCCGAGCACGGCGACGTTGCCCATCGGCCGGCCCTCCGAGGAGAGGACGCCGCTGGTCGCGAGCGATCCGCGACGCCGGCACGCGGGCGATGCTCGAACGGTCCGGTGGAGCGGGAAGCGCTCCTCGCGGTTCAGCACGACGAGGCCGCCGGGACGCACCGCTGCCGAGCACCTGCGGCGACGGCGGCGAGGGCGAGACGACGACGAGCACGTCGCAGTCGCTCACCCGGTAGCGGCGGTGGATGGCCGTCTCGTCCCAGCGGAGGAACGCCGAGATCGGCGCACCGCGTCGCTCGGCCTTGAACTCGGGGAAGCTCTGCGCCCAGAACCCTGCGCGGACGAATGCGTCGGCCAGCACCTGCGACGCGAGCACCACGCCCTCACCGCCTCGGCCGACGATCAGCATCTCCTTCACCCAATTGCTCCCTTCTCCGGACACAATCGAGCCGCTCCCATCGTCGCCCCGGTCTCTCGGGTGGGCATCGGTGGTTCCACGGATCCGGGTCGCGGATCGATGGCGGCGCGGCTGCCCGGAACGCGAAGGGCCTCCCCGAGCGCGGCACCGTCGAGCGGCGGGGCGCGGTACGTGCGGAGTGCGCCCGAAGCGCGCGCCACGCGGCGAAGGGGTGCGGTGAGGTCGACGACCGGTGACCAGGCGGGTACCGGCCCACCCGGCGCTCGCACTTCGCCGAGACGCGCATGCGGCGGAGCGTCTAGGGTCGAGCAAGAGAACAGCAATCGTGCGACCGACAGGCGCGAACGGCGGGCAGACCGTCTCGCCCGGATCGCGACCGACAGGAGGCAGAGAATGGCCACACCGTTCAAGGGGACGGTCAACATCGACATCAAGGACTCCGTCCCGGACTGGGCGCCCTTCACCCAGCCGATCGCGCCGGAGGGAGCGCCGAACGTGCTGTACGTCGTCCTCGACGACGTCGGGTTCTCCGCGATGGCGCCGTACGGCGGGCTGATCGAGACCCCGAACATCCAGCGGATCGCCGACCGCGGTCTGACCTACACCAACTTCCACACCACTGCCCTGTGCTCGCCGACGCGCTCGTGCCTGCTCACGGGTCGCAACCACACCACCAACGGGATGGGCTGCATCACGGAGGCGACGTCGGGGTTCCCGAACGCCAACGGCCATGTCCCCTTCGAGTGCGCGAACCTCGCCGAGGTGCTCGGCGAGCGGGGCTGGAACACGTACCTGGTCGGCAAGTGGCACCTCTGCGCCGAGGACGAGATGAACCTCGCCTCGTCGAAGCGGCAGTGGCCCCTCGGACGCGGCTTCGAGCGCTTCTACGGGTTCCTCGGCGGCGAGACCAACCAGTGGTACCCCGATCTCGTCTACGACAACCATCCGGTTCCCGCGCCGAAGACGCCCGAGGAGGGCTACCACCTCACCGTCGATCTCACCGACAGGGCGATCGAGTTCGTCCAGGACGCGAAGGCGATCGCGCCGGACAAGCCGTTCTTCCTCTACTACGCCCCGGGAGCCGCGCACGCGCCGCACCACGTCTCGAAGGAGTGGGCCGACAGGTACGAGGGCGTGTTCGACATGGGCTACGAGGCCTATCGGGAGGTCGTGTTCGCGCGGCAGAAGGAGCTCGGGATCATCCCCGCGGACGCCGAGCTCTCGCCGATCGACCCGTACGCCGATACGACGAGCCACGACGGCAAGCCCTGGTCGCAGGGCGACCGGGTACGGCCCTGGGACTCGCTCTCCGACGACGAGAAGCGGCTGTTCTCGCGCATGGCCGAGGTGTACGCCGGCTTCCTCAGCCACGCCGACCACGAGCTCGGCCGGCTGCTCGACTATCTCGAGGACAGCGGGCAGCTCGACAACACGATCATCGTGCTCGTCTCCGACAACGGCGCGTCGGGCGAGGGCGGGCCGAACGGGTCCGTCAACGAGAACAAGTTCTTCAACGGGATCCCCGACACGATCGAGGAGAACCTCAAGTACCTCGACGAGCTCGGGAGCCCTCGAACCTTCAACCACTACCCGACCGGGTGGGCGTGGGCGTTCAACACCCCGTTCAAGCTCTGGAAGCGCTACGCGAACTTCGAGGGCGGCACCGCCGACCCGCTCGTCGTGTCGTGGCCCAGCGGCATCGCCGCCAAGGGCGAGATCCGGCGCCAGTACACCCACGCGACCGACATCGTCCCGACGCTGTTCGACTGCCTCGGGGTCGAGCTCCCCGACGAGGTCAAGGGCTACACGCAGAAGCCGCTCGAGGGGATCAGCTTCGAGCCGAGCTTCTCCGACCCCGACGCCCCGTCGAAGGAGACGCAGTTCTACTCGATGCTCGGCACCCGGGCGATCTGGCACAAGGGCTGGAAGGCCGCGACCGCCGTGCCGGCCGCACCGGAGTCGTGGGGCGACTTCCACCAGCAGCGCTGGGAGCTCTACGACACCACCGCCGACCCGAGCGAGTGCCACGATCTCGCCGCCGAGCATCCCGAGAAGCTCCAGGAGCTGATCGCGCTGTGGTGGGTCGAGGCCGGCACCTACCAGGCGCTGCCGCTCGAGTCACGAGGCGCGATCGAGATCCTCGGGACGGAGCGGCCACAGCTGTCGCAGCCGCGCAGCCGGTACACGTACTACCCGGGTGGGGCCGAGGTACCCGAGTCCGTCGCCCCGAACATCCGCAACCGCGGGTACACGATCGCCGCCGAGATGGAGATCGAGACGGAGGAGGCGGGAGGCGTGATCCTCTCGCAGGGGTCGCGCTTCGGGGGTCATGCGCTCTACGTGAAGGACGGGAAGCTCGTCTACGTCTACAACTGGCTGGGCGAGAACCTCCAGACGATCGTGTCCGAGGAGAGGATCCCGACCGGGCATGTCGTCCTGTCGGCGACCTTCGAGCCGGACGGCCAGGGGATGCCGACGAAGGGGCAGCTCACGCTCCACATCCGAGACAAGGCAGTCGGCGAGGCGACGATCATGACGCAGCCCGGCAAGTTCGGGCTCGGTGGGGGCGGCCTCGTCGTCGGACGCTCCGGCGCGGAGCAGGTCACGGACGACTACGTCGGCGACGCGCCCTGGCCGTTCGTGGGCGGGACGATCAAGCGGGTGCATGATCGACGTCAGCGGCGAGTCGTTCTCGGATCTCGCCGCCGAGGCTCGCGCCGCGTTCGCGCGGCAGTAGGGATCGCTCGAGGGGTGCTGCGGCGCGCGCCGCAGCACCCCAGAGCGGCCGGCCCTTCGTCCCTGCTCATCTGGGACGCAGTGGTCGCTGACGTCGTGCTGTGGCCGGGCACGACCGATCTGCCGCGAGTAGTGTCATCTCGACGATGAGCGAGTCGACGTGATCTGCGCTGCGTGCAGCAGCGCCAACGAGCCGGGGCGCAAGTTCTGCGGCGAGTGCGGCGCGAGCCTCGCCGCGGCGTGCCCGTCCTGTGGGGCCTCGAACGCTCCTGGCGTCAAGTTCTGCGGCGAGTGCGGCACGCGTCTCGCCGGCGCCGACGTCACGCCGACGACGCACGAGCAGCTGGCCGCGACCCTCGAGCCCGCCGGTTCCGAGCGGCGCCTCGTGTCCGTGCTGTTCGTCGACCTCGTCGGCTTCACCGCGGCCTCCGAAGGGCGAGACGCGGAGGACACCCGAGAGCTCCTGACCCGCTACTTCGACCTCGCCCGCACCGTGATCGAGCGCTACGGCGGCACCGTGGAGAAGTTCATCGGGGACGCCGTGATGGCCGTGTGGGGCGCGCCGGTCGCTCAGGAGGACGACGCCGAGCGCGCCGTCAGGGCCGCGCTCGACCTCGCGGCTGCGATCCCCGAGCTCGACCCGCTGCTCCGCGCACGCGCGGGGATCCTCACGGGCGAGGCCGCGGTCACGCTCGGCGCCACCAACCAGGGGATGGTGGCGGGCGACCTCGTCAACACCGCGTCGCGGATCCAGTCGGCAGCCGAGCCGGGGACCGTGCTCACCGGCGAGGCGACGAAGCGTGCGACCGAGGCCACGATCGGGTACGAGGACGCGGGCCTGCACGAGATGAAGGGCAAGACTGAGCCGATGCAGCTCTGGCGCGCGCTCCGCGTCGTCGCGGGCCGTGGCGGCTCGATGCGCTCGGCCGGGCTCGAGGCGCCGTTCGTCGGGCGGAACCGCGAGCTGCAGCTCGTCAAGGACCTCTTCCACGCCTCCGAGGAGGAGAGGCGTGCCCAGCTCGTGCTCGTCTCGGGGATCGCGGGGATCGGCAAGTCGCGGCTCGCGTGGGAGTTCGAGAAGTACATCGACGGCCTCGCGGCAGATGCGTTCTGGCACCGCGGCCGCTGCCTCTCGTACGGCGAGGGGGTCGCGTACTGGGCGCTGGCGGAGATGGTGCGCATGCGCTGCGGGATCGTCGAGGACGAGGATGCCGTCTCCGCCGGCGAGAAGCTCGCCCGCACGCTCGAGGAGCACCTGCCGGATCCGGAGGAGCGCGCCTGGGTGCGACCCCGCATCGCGCACCTGCTCGGTCTCGAGGACGGGATCCCCGGCGACGAGGAGAACCTCTTCTCCGCCTGGCGGATCCTCTTCGAGCGGCTCGCCGAGACGTTCCCCACGGTGTTGCTCTTCGAGGACGTGCAGTGGGCCGACGCGGGCCTGCTCGACTTCATCGAGTACCTGCTCGACTGGTCGCGCAGCCAGCCGCTCTATGTCTTCGCGCTGGCCCGGCCGGAGTTCGCCGAGAAGCGCTCGACGTGGGCGGGCAAGCGCGGGTTCACGCAGCTCTACCTCGAGCCGCTGCCGGCCTCCGCGATGGACGAGCTCCTGACCGGGCTGGTGCCCGGTCTTCCCGACGACCTCCGGGCGCGGGTGCTCGAGCGGGCCGAGGGCGTCCCGCTCTACGCGGTCGAGACGGTGCGGATGCTGCTCGACCGGGGTCTGCTCGCGCGCGACGGCGCCGTCTACCGGCCGACCGGGCCGATCGAGCAGCTCGAGATGCCCGAGACGCTGCAGGCGCTCGTCGCCGCCCGCCTCGACGGGCTGACGGCCGACGAGCGCCACCTCGTCCAGGACGGCGCTGTGCTCGGCAAGACCTTCACCAAGCAGGGCCTCGCCGCGCTCACCGGCAGCGACACAGCTGCGTTGGAGCCGATCCTCGCCTCGCTCCTGCGCAAGGAGGTGCTCTCGGTCCAGGCCGACCCGCTCTCGCCGGACCGCGGCCAGTACGCCTTCCTCCAGGACATCGTCAAGCGCGTCGCCTACGACACGATCTCGCGCAAGGAGCGGAAGGCAAAGCATCTTGCGACCGCCCAGTTCCTGTTGACGCTGCCAGGAAGCGACGAGGACGAGATCGTCGAGGTCGTCGCCCAGCACCTGATCGACGCGCTCGAGTCGGCCCCGGACGCGCCCGACGCCGGAGAGATCCGCGACCGGGCTCGCGCGATGCTGGTGCGTGCAGGCGAGCGGGCCGCGTCGCTGGCAGCGACGGCGGAGGCGCAACGCGCCTACGAGCGGGCCGCCGACCTGAGCGACGAGGCACCCGTCAAGGCAGAGCTGCACGAGCGCGCCGGTACGGTCGCGCGAACAGGCGCGCGGGGCGATGACGCCCGTGGCTGCTTCGAGCGTGCCATAGCGCTCTACGAGGAGGCGGGCGACACGCACGCGGCGGCGCGAGTCGCGGCCCGCCTCGCCGAGGTGATGTGGGACATGGGCCGGATCGAGGACGGCCTGGAGCGGATGAACCGGGCGTTCGAGCTGCTCTCCCAGGACGAGCCCGACGCCGATCTGGCGACGCTCGCTGCGCAGCTCGGTCGTTTCCTCTTCTTCGGCGGCCAGGCCGAGCTGGCGGCGAAGCGGATCGAATCGGCCCTCGAGATGGCGGAGAACCTCGAGCTGCCGGAAGTGCTCATCCAGGCCATCACGACGAAGGCCGTGATCCTCTTCAGCCTCGGTCGGCGCCAGGAGGGCCTCGCGCTGATGCGGTTCGCCGTTCGGACCGCCGTCGACCACGACCGGCCGTCCGCCGGGCTCCGCGCCTCGTTCAACCTCTGCGACCAGCTCGCACAGGACGATCGCTACACCGAAGCCGCGGAGGCGGTACGCGACGGGCTGGCCCAGAGTCGACGTGTCGGCAACCGCTACTGGGAGCTCTCGTTCCTCGGGCAGCTCTACGCGTTCGTCGCGTCGGGCGACTGGGACGAGGCGCTCGCCATGTTCGGCGAGCTTCCCATCGACGAGTGGGAGCAGACACGGGCTGCCTTCTCCGGCGCCCCGCTGCTTCACGCGACGATCGGGGCGCACCGTGGGACGCTCGACGAGGCGCGCGCCATCGTCGACCGGTTCCGTGCGATGCGGGACTCCGCCGACCTCCAGGAGCACGCGGCCTACCTGTGCGCCGAGGCGCGGCTGTCGCTCGCAGACGGCGACGCGCTTCATGCGCTCACCACCGCGGAGACGGCCTTCTCGGACGCCTTCAACCTCGGCCACACGGCGGAGACGGTGAAGGAGGCGTTCGTGATCGCCGGTGAGGCCGCGCTCGAGCTCGACGATCGAGTGCGCCTGAACGCGCTTCTGGCAGAGGTGGAGGCGCTCCCACCGGGACGGAGGACGCGCTTCCTCAGGGCCCACGCACTTCGTTTTCACGCGCGCCTGGCAGGCGTCGACGACCTCGCGACAGCCGAGCTGGGGCTCGGCGAGTCCGCCGTTCTCTTCCGGGAGATCGGGATGCCGTTCTACCGCTCCGTCGTGCAGCTCGAGCTCGCAGAGCTGTTCGCAGCGGCAGGTCGGGCGGCGGAGGCCGGGCCAGCGGTCTCCGAGGCTCGCGATACCTTCGAGCGGCTGGGCGCGACCCCCTGGCTCGCGCGCGTCGACGCCATCTTGCCCCCCTCGGGCAACCCGACGGCGCCGACGGGATCCGACTAGCTCACCCGCGACGCTTCGCTCCTGCGCTACCGTCGGCCGGTGCCCCGTGCGCTCGTCCTCGGAGGAACCGGTGCCATCGGGCGGGCGACCGCTCGCAGGCTCCTCGCGGCCGGCTGGGAGGTCGCGCTGACGGGTCGCAACCCCGACCGCATGCCTGCCGACCTCACGGCAGTCGGGGGATCGTTCGTCGCGGCGGATCGCGGTGACCCGGGCGCCCTCCGTGCCGTCGTCGGGGAGCGGGGTCGACCTGCTCGTCGACTGCGTGTGCTTCACCGCCTCCGACGCGGAGCAGCTGCTGCCGCTCGCGCAGGACGCGGGCTCGACGGTGATGATCTCGAGCAAGGCCGTGTACGTCGACGACGCCGGCCGTCACTCCAACTCCGACGAGCCCCCGCGCTTCCCAGGGCCGATCGCGGAGACGCAGCCGACCCTGGTGCCGGCCGGCGGCGACTTCTCGACACGCGAGGGCTACGGGCCGAACAAGGTCGCGGCGGAGCGCGTCCTCCTCGAGAGCGGCCTTCCGGTGACGGTGCTGCGACCGTCGAAGGTGCACGGCCCGGGGCCCGGATGCCGCGCGAGTGGGTCTTCGTCAAGCGCGTCCTCGATCGCCGGCCGGTCGTGCTCCTGGCGCAGCGAGGTGAAGGCGTCGATCATCCCTCGGCCGCGGCGAACATCGCCGCGCTCGTCGAGGTGGTGGCCTCGAGGCCGGGAGCCCGGATCCTCAACATCGCCGACCCTGACGCCCCCTGCGCCCTCGAGATCTCCCGCATCATCGCCCGACTCCTCGGCCATACCTGGACGGAGGTCCTCCTCGACGAGAGCGCTCCCGCGGCGCTGGGCCGGACCCCGTGGGACAGCCCGCACCCGGTCGTTCTCGACACCTCCGCTGCAGCGGCGCTCGGGTACGTGCCCGTCGGGGACTACGCGGCGACGGTCGCCGACGAGGTCGAGTGGCTCGTCGCCGCGGCCGGAGGCGGGGAGGGGGCCGAGCTTCTGCCCGGCACCGACGACGAGCTGCTCGGCCCGCTGCTCGACTACACAGCCGAGGACCGCTACCTCGCCGCCCACCCGAGCCTCAGCGGGCGTCGCGTAGCCCGCGAGCCTCGCGGACTCGTCCTTCCCGAATGCCGCGGACGGTCTGCAGATCGTCCTCCGTGCGATGCGCGGATCTCCGGATGCCAGGTGGGTCGGCCGCTCCTAGCCTGAGAGCACAGGGGAGCACCGTCCGTGCGCCCCGGCGAGACAGAGAGGGCCGAGCTGGCGATCGACTCCGCGACCAGGGCCGTGCAGCACGCCGCAGGCGAGACCGTCGTCGCGGGGCTCTGCGGGGTGTGCGCGGCAGGCTGCGGCGTCGAGATCGTCCTGCGCGAGCGGCCGGATCGAGCGGCTGCGCCCGCGCCCGGGCCACCCGCGCGGGATCGTCTGCACGCGCGGCACCCGCGCGCCCGAGGTGGTGTACTCGCCGGACCGGCTGCTCTACCCCCAGCGACGCGTCGGGGAACGTGGCGAGGGCCACTTCGAGCGCGTCTCCTGGGACGACGCATACGCGTTCATGGTCGAGCGGATCGAGACGATCGCAGCGGAGCACGGCCCGGAGGCGCTCGCCGTGTACACGGGCCGAGGCAACTTCGAGCTCGGGCTGAACGAGGCGTTCGCCCCCGCCGGGCCGGCCGAGTCCTCCGCCAACGCGGTGCTCTTCCCGCTCGGCTCGCCCAACGCCATGGGCGTCGGCTCCCTCTGCTTCGTCTCGTACGGGATGATCGCGCCGCAGTCGTGCTTCGGAGAGGTCTATCGCGACCTCGTGGACGACATCGACCACGCCGATCTCGCGCTCGTCTGGGGTGCGAACCCGGCGACCGCCTCGCCACCGGAGAACCTCGTGCGGCTCAAGGCCCTGCAGGCCCGCGGCGGCCGTGTGGTCGTGATCGACCACCGTCGCTCGGAGACGGCCACGGGCGCTCCGCGCGCAGTGGGTCGGCATCCGTCCCGGAACCGACGGGGCGCTCGCGCTCGGGATGCTGCACGTGCTGATCGCCGAGGGTCGCTACGACCGCGGCTTCGTCGAGCGCTTCACCCACGGCTTCGGCGAGCTCGCCGCCTACGTCGCCGCGTTCACGCCCGAGCGGGTCGAGGCGATCACGGGCGTTCCCGCCGACACGGTGCGCGAGCTCGCGCGGGCGGTTGCGAGCTCGAAGGGCTGCGCGATCCTGATGTACACGGGGCTCGAGTACTCGAACTCGGGCGTCCAGGCGATCCGCGCCGTGCTCACCCTCCAGGCGATCACCGGTCACCTCGACAGCCCCGGGGGCAAGCTCATCCGGCCTCGCGACCGGGTGCGCCTCCACCGGAACGTCACTCTCGCGCCCACCGGGGGCCGACCTGCGATCGGCTCCGCGGAGTACCCGCTCTTCCACGCGATGCGCCAGGAGGCGCACGCGGCGCTGCTGCCCCGGGCGATCCTCGACGGCGAGCCGTATCCCGTGCGCGGGCTGATCGTGAGCGGCGCCTCGATCCTCACCGCCTGGCCCGAGCCGGCGCGGTGGCGCAAGGCGCTCGCGGCGCTCGACCTGCTCGTCACGATCGACCGGTTCCCCACGGCCGACGCCGCGTACGCCGACCTCGTGCTCCCCGCCACGACGATGTTCGAGATCGAGTCGTACATGGAGTACGGCGGCCGGGTCGAGCTGCGCCGCCGCGTCGTCGAGCCGGTCGGCGAGGCGCGCAACGACTACCTCGTCTTCGCCGAGCTCGCCTCCCGCCTCGGCTACGGGGAGCGCTGGCCGCAGACCGAGCGAGCGATGATCGAGCTCGCCCTCGAGGGCACAGGGATCACGTACGACCAGCTCGCCTGCGAGCCCCGACGGCGTCGAGCTGCCCGAGCCCGCAGCCGGCGTTCCGCAAGCACGAGACCGGGGGACTGCGGCGCGACGGCGCACCGGGCTTCGAGACGCCGACGGGTCGCTTCGAGATCGCCTCCGAGCTGCTTCGTGCACACGGCTACGAGCCGCTGCCGGTCTACACCGAGCCGCTGGAGGGCCCCCTCGCCGACCCGGAGCTCGCACGTCGCTTCCCGCTGGTGCTCGGCTCGGGTGCCCGCACGAAGTCGGACTTCCGCTCCCAGCACCGCAACATCCCCTCGCTCATCGCGATGCAGCCCTGGCCGCTCGTTCACCTCCACCCGGCCGACGCGTCCGACCGTGGGATCGAGGACGGCGACGCGGTCGACGTGGTCACGAGGCGCGGCTCGGTGCGGTTCCGGGCGCACGTGACCGAGGACATCGTTCGCGGCGCGGTCGAGGCGAACATGGGCGGCGGCGGCCCGCTCGGCCCTCCCGCCTGGCGCGACGCCAACGTGAACGAGCTCACCGACGCCGCGAACGTCGATCCGATCAGCGGCTTCCCCGTCTACAAGGCGCTGCTCTGCGACGTCCGGCGCGCGACTGCGCCCGAAGCCGCGCCCGCCTAGCGACCAGCACGTCCCCCGGCACGTGGTTTCCCGCGGCGCGCTCGTCCGAGTCGCGGATGCGCGGGACCGCGCCAGGTGCCAGTGTGGGGTGGAGAGGGGCGTGTCGACAACCGCCCTCCACGAGATCGAGATCGATGCGGAAGGAGCCTTCGATGGCAGCCCACGAGCTTCACGAGACCGCAGCGGAGATCGTCGCGAACAACCGTGGCATCCTCGCCGCCGACGAGTCCACCGGGACGATCAAGAAGCGCTTCGACGCGATCGGCGTCGAGTCCACCGAGGAGAGCCGCCGTGCCTACCGGAACCTCCTCTTCACGACGGCCGGGCTGGAGGAGTTCGTCGGTGGGGTGATCCTCTTCGACGAGACGATCCGGCAGGCAACGGACGACGGCACACCGTTCCCCGAGCTGCTCGCGGCCCGGGGGATCGTCCCCGGCATCAAGGTCGACACCGGGGCCTATGCTCTCGCGGGCCGTCCCGGCGAGAAGATCACGGAAGGGCTCGACGGATTGCGGGCGAGGGTGGAGGAGTACGTCGCTCTCGGGGCGCGCTTCGCGAAGTGGCGCGCAGTGATCGCGATCGCGGACGGACTCCCGACCGACGCGTGCATCGACGCGAACGCTCACGCGCTGGCCCGGTATGCAGCTCTCTGCCAGGAGGGAGGGCTCGTCCCCATCGTCGAGCCCGAGGTGCTGATGGAAGGAGCGCACACGAGCGAGCGCTGCGCTGAGGCAACGGTGCGCACGCTGCACGCCCTCTACGTCGCGCTCCATGAGCAGGGCGTCGACCTGTCGGGCACGCTGCTCAAGCCGAACATGGTGATCGCGGGGATGGAGTGCCCGACGCAGGGGACGGCGCGCGACGTCGCCGAGATGACGATCCACACCTTCCGGCAGCACGTGCCCGCGGCGGTGCCCGGGATCGTCTTCCTCTCCGGTGGCCAGACCGAGCTGCAGGCGACCGAGAACCTCGACGCGATCAACCGGATCGGCGGGCCGTGGCCGCTGTCGTTCTCGTACGGGCGTGCGCTCCAGGCCTCGGCGCTGCGCGCCTGGGCGGGTGTGGCGGACAACGTCGAGGCGGCGCAGGCCGAGCTGCTTCGCCGCGCGCGCATGAACTCGGCCGCTGCCGCCGGCCGCTGGAGCGCGGAGCTGGAGCAGGCAGCCGGCTGAGCCACAGCAGCGGTGTCGGGCGAGGAGCGGGCGGTGTCCCGGCCGTCCGGGCCTGACGGTCGGGCGCGGCCCGTGACGGTCAAGCGCGTGACCCGCCGAGGCTCTGCTCGAGGATCTCGCCGAGATCGGTGACGACGCGATCGGCTCCCTCGGTGCGCAGCGCTGCCGCGTTGCCGTCGTGGTCGACCGCGACGACCATGCCGAAGCCCCCCGCTCTGCCTGCGACGACCCCGTCGCGTGTCGTCTCGAAGAGGGCCGTGCGACCGGGGTCGACCCCGAGCAGTGAGCACGCGGCGAGGTGCATGTCCGGCGCGGGCTTTCGCTTCAGCCCGCGGGCCTGCGCGGTGTTGCCGTCGACGCACTGGTCGACGAAGTCGAGCAGGTTCGCGCCGTCGAGCAGCGACTGGGTGTTGGTGCTCCCGGAGACGACGGCGCGGTCGACGTGCGAGTCGCGCGCGAGCTCGAGGTAGAGGCGGGCACCGTCGAACGCCCGGATGCCGTGTCGTTCGAGCCGCACGAGGAGCGCCTGGCGCTTACGGTTCGCGAGGCCGTGCACCGTGTCCCGATCGGGCGGGTCGTCAGGCTCGCCCTCCGGAAGGCTGATCCCGCGGCTGTGGAGGAACACACGCACGGCATCCTGGCGAGAGAGTCCGTGGATGAGCGTCGGGTAGTCGATGCGCCGGGAGAAGTAGACGTAGGGGATGCCCGAGCGCTCGATCCGTCGTGCGATGAGCTGGTCGAACGTCTCCTTCCAGGCATCGGCGTGGAACTCCGCGCTGGCCACGAGGATGCCGTCGACGTTGAAGACGCACGCCTCGATCTTCGCGGGGAGGCCGAGCAGCTTCTTCGTCTCGACGGTTGAGCCGAGCAGGCGCACGAGTCGCGGACGCGCATAGCGGTCGTGCACGAACGCCCCGAGCACTCGCACGACCTCGGCGCGCTCGTCCGACAGGTGCCGTGACCGCATCTGGATCTCGGCACCGTCCATGTCGTGATCGGCGCTTGCTGAGCGCAGCGCCTCCTGGGCCGCCTGGAAGGCGCTGTGCCAGGCGCCGATCAGCGAGTCGAGGTCGACGCGGTCGACGGACACACTCCGAGTCTGCCACGAGCCGTCCTCGGGCACGCCTCCTTCCGTCGGGCCAGGGGGCTTCACGAGAGCGCAACACCGCCTTCATCGGCTCTTCCCGCGTCTCACATGGAACTCTTCACTTCCGCTGCTTCGCTGTCTCCTACGACCATTCGGACAGTGAAGGAGCTCAGATGCAGGACCTGCAGAACTCGCACGTCAGCGGCCCACGTAGGGCGCGGAGAGCGATGCCGTTCGCGGCGGGCGCGGTCGCCGGCGCGGCGCTGCTCGCCGGGGCGGTGACGGTCGGCTCCCGCCTCGACCCCAACAGCGCGAGCGGCACCACCGTGGCCGCCACGTCCACGGTCGACGTCGCGCAGACCGCCACCACGCTGTCGGCCGAAGAGATCTATGCGCGTGACAGCGCCGGCGTCGTCGACATCACCGTGACCGAGAACGGCACGCAGAGCGGCGTCTCCCCGTTCGGACCGAGCGGTGGCACCTCGACGGCCGAGGGAACGGGCTTCGTGATCGACACGAAGGGCGACATCGTCACCGCCCATCACGTCGTCGACGGCGCCTCCTCGATCTCCGTGCGCTTCAAGGACGGCTCGACCGCCAAGGCGACGCTGGTCGGCACCGACCCGTCGACCGACACGGCGGTGATCAAGGTCGACGTCCCGTCGTCGAAGCTGATCCCGTTGAGGCTCGGCGACAGCTCCGCGGTCGACCCGGGCGAGGGAGTCGTGGCGATCGGCAGCCCCTTCGGCTACGAGCAGAGCATCACCGCCGGCATCGTCAGCGCGGTCGACCGCGACATCGAGGCACCGAACGGCTACTCGATCCCGAACACGATCCAGACGGACGCCGCGATCAACCACGGCAACTCGGGCGGTCCGCTGATCGACGAGACGGGCAGCGTGATCGGCATCAACGTCCAGATCGCCGCAGGAGATCAGAGCGGCAGCAGCCAGAACGCGGGCGTCGGGTTCGCGGTTCCCTCCAACTCCGTGAAGGCAGTCGTCGCGGACCTGATCGCAGGTCGGGCCGTGCAGCACGCCTACCTCGGCGTCTCCGTCGGCACGAGCGTCGACGGCGTCGGCGCCGCGATCGGCACGGTCAAGGCAGGCGGTCCAGGCGCTGCCGCTGGCCTCCGCTCGGGCGACCTCGTGACCGCCTTCAACGGCAAGCCGATCACCGATGCGAACGAGCTCACGTCGGCTATCGCCGCGCTGCACCCCGGTGACAAGGCGACGCTGAAGGTGGAGCGCAACGGGTCGACGGTGACCCTCACCGTCACCCTCGGCACCCGTCCGGCGACCACCGCCTGAGACGGGCCTGATCGAGCAAGTCGGCGCTGTGGGCGGAAGACGACGTGCTTCCGCCCACAGCGTCACACCTGGCGACGATGAGGGAAGGAGCCGTCACCGGAGCGCCGCGGCCCGGAGGGCCCGCGCAACGATGGCAGGAGCGACTGTCCGTGCGGCCTCCTCCGAGTAGTGCGTGCCGTCCGGGCGGGCAAGCGTTCCGTCAGCGAGGCGATCGTCGCACGGACTCGCACGATCATGGCAGACGAGCGCGTTGATCGAGATCGATCGCACCCTGCTCCCGGAGCCGTGCGAGAGAACCGCGTTCCACCGATCCTGGAGATCGGTGCGCTCGATGAGCCGGCGCAGGAGCGGCCCGCATCTCTTCGGAGTGCAGCGACGGAGCATGCCCGAGCCCGATCGCTCGATCTGCACCGTGACGACGGTCGCGCCGAAGCGGGTCAACGAATCGATCCGCGCTCGGTACGACCGCTGCTGGGCGTTCCAGTAGGCCCGGCTGCCGGTCGGCAGCAGCGCCCCGCCGTCGCCGAGACGGTCGGCGATCTCGTACCTGCTCCACCAGATCACGAGGGCGGGCCGGAAGCGCTGGATCATGGCGTCCTGGCGCGCCGGGACGATCCGCGGGCACGACTCGCCGGAGCCGGTCGGCTGCCCGCGCGCATCGACGACCATCACGCCGGTCGCCGGGCAGCCGCCGCGGGTCGCGCTGACGACCACGTACCCTCGGTGCCCGGCCGCATCGGACAAGGGCATCGCCATCCGCTGCGGCACGGAGTCACCGACCAGCACGATCGTCTTCGTCACGCTCCCGGCGACTGCACCGGCCTGTGGAACGACGAACATCATGTCGACCGCGATGAGTAGGACGAGGGACGCGGGCAGTGCGACTGCGATGTTCCGCCTGCCGAGATGTGCGCCGACGCGCCCGTAGCGGATCGGCTTCTCGATGAGGTGATAGGAGAGCGCAGCGAGCGCCACGGTCGCAGTGGCGAGCGTGACGTCGCGCAGAGCTGTCGGCCTGCCACCCATGTCGAGCCATTGATTCTCGCGTGACCACACGACAAGGGGCCAGTGCCAGACGTAGATCCCGTACGACAGCCGGCCCAGGTAGGCGATCGGGAGCAGCGAGAGCGCGGCGGTCGCCGACGATGCGCGCCTGCTGACCGCCCAGATGATCGATGCCGACCCCAAGGCGACCACGAGCGCTCCGCCGTGCGCATAGGCACTGGACGCGCCGACCGGCGAGTCGAGCTGGACGAGCCCCCAGAGCACGAGGGCCGTCCCGGATCCGAGGAGGAGGCGATTCGACACGCGTCCGCTCCCGGCCCGTCCGGCGCGCGCGAGGACGACCGCCAGGAGTGCCCCGACGAGCGGGCCGAAGATCCGGGTGTCGGTGCCCATATACGCGCGATCGGGAGCATTCGCCGCCCAGACGGCGTGGAGTCTCGACGCCGATACGGCGACGCCCGTGAGTGCCAGCAGTCCCACCGCGAGCACCCGCGCGTGGGCGTGCCGAACGGTCTTCGCGACCACGAGCAGTGCGATCGGCCACACGAGGTAGAACTGCTCCTCGACTGCGAGCGACCACATGTGCTGGAGCGGGCTCTCGTCGCCCGTGTCCGAGAAGTACGTGCCGGAGCCGATGAAGTGCCAGTTGGCGACGTACGCGAGCGTCGACGTGATGTCCGCTCGCAGGCCGTCACGGAGCAGGGGCGGCGCGAGGAGCGCGCCCCACGCGATCACTGCGCCGACGGCCAGAAGCAGGGCCGGCGCGAGCCGCCGGACCCGTTTGACCCAGAAGCCGCCGAGGTCAAGACGCCCGGCCTCGACCTGCGAGAGCAGGATGCTCGTGATCAGGTACCCGCTCAGGACGAAGAAGACGTCGACACCGAGGAACCCGGCGCCCGCCCCGGGAACCCCGAGGTGGTACGCCATCACCGCGGCGACCGCAAGCGCACGGATCCCGTCGAGTGCATCGTTCCGGGCCGTCGTTGCACGCCGGTCGACCGTCCGGGCACGGCCGGTCGCTGCCGATCGTGTGAGGAGCGGACCGCTCATGCATCTCCCTCATCGAGGAGCCAGCACAAGGCGTGCTGACTGGAGTGTCGTCGTTCCGCGCGCTGACCGCATCCGGGGCAACGCTGAGACCGATGTCTCGCGGGGCACCGGCCTTCCGGCCGTACGAGCGGCGCGGAAGCTTCGCCTGTGGTCAGGCGACAGCCGTGAGGGCCCGCTCGGCGAGCGCTGCAAGCAGGTCGCGCTTCCAGCCCGTCTGCGGGTTGCCGGGCAGTCCGGCGAGCGGGTCGGCAGGGTCGAGCTCGGTCGGGACGTTGGCGACGCCCGCCGCGACGAGCCGCGTCGCGGCGCCCCGGCGGCACGCGGCGACGGAGACGAGCGGGAACGAGAACGCCTGTCGCTCGCCTGCGCGAAGGTACGCCGAGGCATCGGGCGCGGCAGGGAGGCGGACGGCGGTTACGAGCTCGCCCGGCCCGAGCGCGTGCAACGAGCGGTCATCCTCGGTCGGACGGCGGTAGAGGTCGAGGACGGGCACCTGGCGTTCGGCGTCAGCCGAGCGCACGACCACGGTTGCGCTGCAGGCCGCGAGCGCGGGGGCGAGGTCGGAGGGGTGGGCCGAGATGCAGTCGCCCTGCTGGAGGTTGTGCTTGCGGTGGTCGCCGAGCTGGGCGTAGCAGGTGTCGCCGCCGCCGAGCCAGCAGGTGAGCTCCGGTGTGCGGTAGTACCAGCACCGCGTGTGCTGGCAGAGGTTGCCGCCGACGGTGCCGATCGCGCGCAGGAGCGGCGAGGCGGCGGCAGCGGCAGCCGCGGCCACGGCGTCGTAGCCGGCGAGGGCGGGGGAGGCAGCGAGATCCGCGAGCGTCACCGCAGCGCCGATCTCGACGTCGTCGCCCCGGGCATCGATCGCATCGAGCCCTGTGTCCTGGAGGTCGACGAGCAGACCCGGCGTCCGGATGCCGCGGTCGACCTGCCCTGCGAGGTCGGTGCCGCCCCCGAGCGGCGCGGCACCATCACGCGCGAGCAGCTCCAGCGCCTCGTCGAGGCTCGACGGGCGCGCGTACGCGGTCATCGCAGGGTCTCCAGCACGCGGGCGCGCGTGAGCGGCAGCGCGCGGCATCGGCGACCGGTCGCGTGGGCGAACGCGTTCGCGACCGCTGCGGCGGTCGGGATGATCGGCGGCTCGCCGAGGCCCTTGGCGCCTACCGTCGACATCGCGGCGTCGGGGACGTCCATGAACTCGATCACCATCTCCGGGACGTCGGCGATCGTGGGCACCTTGTAGTCGTCGAGGCTCGCGTTCACGGGGATGCCGGTGTTGGGGTCGACGACGAGCTCCTCGGTCAGCGCGAACGCCATCCCCTGGAGGATCCCGCCCTCTGCCTGGCTGGACGCGCCGAGCGGGTTCACGATCCGCCCGACATCGTGGACGGCGACGATCCGCTCCACGCGCACCTCGCCGACGGCGGCATCGATCGCGACCTGGGCGATCTGGCACCCGAAGGTGTGCACGCGCACGTCGTCGGGGTTCGGGCCGCGCGAGCCGGCGCCGTCGATCGTGGCGTTCCCGAGCTTCTCGGTCACGTCGGAGACGGGGACGTCGAGCGCTCCGTCGGTCGAGCGGATGCGGCCGTCGACGACCGTGAGGTCGTCCGCGGCGATCTCGAGCACGTCGGCGGCGAGGCCGAGCAGCGTACGACGCACCTTGCCCGCGGCCGAGCGCACGGCCGGCATCACGGCTGGGGTGGTCATCGAGCCGCCGGAGACCGGGCCATAGAGGTTCGGGCCGGTGTCGCCGCCGAGGACGCGCACGCGGTCGAGCGGCAGGCCCAGCTCCTCCGCCGCGACGATCTGCGCGGTGGTGAGCGTTCCCGTCCCGATGTCCTGGATCCCGGTGACGACGAGCGCGTGGCCGGCCGCGTCGAGCCGGATCGTCGCGTGGGCCGGCGGTCCTCCACCGCCCCACCAGATCTGTGTTGCGCAGCCCATCCCGCGCAGCAGCCCGTCGGACTGCGGCTTGCGCAGGGCGTCGCGAGTCTCCCACCCGGCGAGCTCTGCGGCGCGGTCATAGCAAGCGAGCAGGTTCTTGCCGGAGTAGGGAAGGCCACTGCGCTGGTCATGGTCGGCGTGGTTCCGGCGGCGCAGCTCGAGTGGATCGATCCCGAGCGCAGCGGCGAGCTCGTCGATCGCCTGCTCGAAGACCGTCGTGCCCTCGGTCACGCCGGGAGCCCGGAACGCGTTCTGAGCGCGGAGGTTCGTCTTGAGAGGGAAGACCATCGTGTGGGCGTTGGCGACCTCGTACAGCGTGAGGGCCGGCTCGCTGACGGGGAAGATCCAGCCGCCCTGCCCCATCGAGACCAGCGCCGTCGACTCGACGGCGACGAGCGAGCCATCGGCGCGGGCGCCGAGCTTCACGGTCTGGCGCGTCCAGGCGCGTCGGCCCCCGTCGAGCTGCTCGGCGTGGCGGTCGCTGACGAGCCTCACGGGGCGGCCGGTGACGCGGGCGAGCTCGGCCGCGAGCGTCGCGTGCAGCCCGGCGCCCTGCTTCGCGCCGAAGCCGCCGCCGACGAACCGCGTGACCACGCGCACCCGCTCCTTCGGGAGCTCGAACCGTCGGGCGAGCTCGGTGCGGGCGTCGAACATCCCCTGCGTCGAGACCCACGCCGTGAGCTCGCCGCCCTCCCAGCGGGCGACCGCGGCATGTGGTTCGAGGGGAGTCTGGAGATGCGCGGGTGTCTCCAGCTCGAGCTCGACCACCGCGTCGGCCTCGCTCCACGCGTCCTCGACGTCGCCGCGGGCCTGCTCCGCAGGATCCTCGGTGAACCGCTGGTCGCGAAGGGCCTCGTCCGGATCGACGACGTGTGCGAGCGGCTCGAACACGGCGGCGAGGGCGACGAGCCCTGCGGCGGCCCGCTCGGGAGTGTCAGCGGCGACGACCGCGACCGGGTCGCCGACGTACCGGGGCTCGTTGGCCAGCAGCGAATCGCCGGTGTACCCGACCTCGGAGGCCGGGCCCAGCACCGCCCGCACCCCCGGAACCGCCCGGGCCGCGTCGAGGTCGATCGACGCGAGGCGCCCGTGCGCGACCGGGGAGCGAAGGACGTGCGCGTGCAGCATCCCCGGCAGCTGGACGTCGACCGTGTACTCGGCGCCGCCGCTCGCGCGCAGGAACCCGTCAAGTCTCGGCGCCGGCCGCCCGACGTGTCGGAGATCCGCGTCGGGCTCCCAGGCGATCGTGGGGTCGTCGTCGTCGACGAGCACGAAGACGTCCTCGAAGCGTCCCTCCATCTCGCGCTGCGTCTTGACGAAGCGTGGCATCAGACGTCCTCGGCCTGCGCGGCCGCCCGGAGGACGGCGCGCTCGATCTTCGGGTAGGCGCCACAGCGGCAGAGGTTCCCGGCAAGGGCGGTGCGGATCTCGGTGTTAGAGGGCTGCGGAATCGCGGCGAGCAGCGCCGTCGCGGTGACGATCTGCCCAGGCGTGCAGTAGCCGCACTGCAACGCGTCTTCCGCGACGAACGCCTCCTGCAGCGGCGTTGGTCCGCCTCGCGACAGCCCTTCGATGGTGGTCACCGCGCGACCCTCGACCTGCCCGACGAGCAGCAGGCACGACGCCACGGCCGTCCCGTCGAGCAGCACGGCGCAGGCGCCGCAGGCGCCCTCGGCGCAGCCGACCTTCGTCCCGGTGAGGCCGAGGTCATCCCGGAGGACGTCGACGAGCCTCCTCGTCGGCTCGGCCGCGAGCTCGTGCCACTCGCCGTTGATCTCGAGCCTGACCTCCATCGCCCGAGCCTATCGAGGCGGGCCCGGTCGCCGTCAGGGGTCGGCCGTCCGGGCCGCGCGAGACGCGCGCCGAGGGTTGACGAGGGGCGTGAGGTGGAGAGGATGGGAGGTGTGGGGGATGCAGAGGGGGCAGGTCATCGGGAACGGCAGGCGCTTGGCCTGATCCGGTGCGAGCAGTGCGGATGCTTCTCGATCGAGGCCGAGCGCGGCTGGGAGGCTCTGCACGAGATCGACGGCGACGGCCGTCTCGTGCTCGTCGTGCGGTGCCGGAGCTGCTCTGAGGCTGCCCGGAACCCCGAAGACTGACCGTTCCGACCTCGTCTCGGACGCCGAGCGGTGCGTCGGCTCAGCGGCCCGCGGCGAGCACGACGATCGCGACCGCCTCGTCGACGGAGAGCCTGTCGGTGCTGACGACCAGGTCGTAATGCTCCGGGAGCTCGCTCGTCATCCCGTAGAACCGCTCGATGTAGTCGGCGCGGGCTGCGTCCGACCTCGCGACGGCGCGCGCGGCGTCCTTCTCGCTCAGCCCGCGCTCGTCGGCGACGCGCGCGCGTCGGACATCGGGCGAGGCGGTCACGAGGACCCGAAGCACGTCGGGTCGGACGCCCAGGGCGTGCGAAGCGGCGTGCGCCACGATCACGACCTCGCCCCGCGTGGCCGTCTCCTCGATCGCGGCACGGATCAGATTGCGAAGGTCCTCGTCGAGGAAGGGATCGGGGGCAGGGGTGGACGTTCCCGTGAAGCCGCGACGGCCCTACCCGGTCGCGGTCGGCTCCTCCTGCCCGGGCCACGGCGCCGTCCGGCCCGTCAGATCGGCGAACGACTGGAGGTACGTGTCGCGGTCGACGTCGCCGCGCGCGTAGCGGAGACGGAGCTCTGTGAGCGCTGGATCGAGGCCGGGTGGCGGTGCGAGCATCGCCCCGGCGGGAGGGGCTGCGACGGCCGACGGGCGGCCCTCGGCGAGCATGCGCACGAGCCAGATGATGCCCAGAACGAGAAGGCTGAGCGCCGCGACGAGGAAGAGAAGGTGGAGCGGGCCGCTCCACCACTCGTCATGTGCGTGTCGGCCGCCTTCTGTCCAGAATCCGGGGCCATGGTCTCGGTCCATCTTGGACGTCCTTTCGCTCGTCGGGCGGTGTCGGGTTCGGGGTCACATCTCAGCGAGCGAACCTGAGCGTTCGCTGAGAGCTCTCCCTGCCGCTGCCGCCGTCCGGGTGCCGGCTGGGCCGCGAGACGGGGTGCGGAGACCCGCGTGCGCTTCGGGCACCGCCGCTGACCGGGTGCTGCCTCTACGAGGACGAGACCGCGTGCCGATCGGTCGAGTCGCCGATCGGACGGTCAGCCGCACACGCGGTCGACGACGCGCGCGAGTCGGCCGCGCACCTCTTCCGCGACGGGCAGCAGGCTGTCGTTCTCGACGATCGAGAGCATGCGCTCGGCGTCGATCGCCGAGACGTGGGTCGCGCCGTCGCGCTCGTAGACGACGACGTTGCACGGGAGCAGCACTCCGAGGTCGGGCTCGGTCGACAGCGCGCCGTGCGCGAGGTGCGGGTTGCAGGCGCCCAGGATGACGTAGGGGTCGCCGTCGACGCCGAGCTTCGCCTGGAGCGTCGCCTGGACGTCGATCTCGCAGAGCACGCCGAAGCCCTCAGACGCGAGCTCCGCGCGTACCCGGCCGACGGCAGCCTCGACCGAGAGCGTGGTGGTGCCTGTCAGTGCGTAGCCGGTTCCAACCATCGTGATGCCTCCTCGAGCTCGCGCTCGCGTGCCTTGATCGCCTTGAGCCTGTGCGCTTCGGCGCCCTCGGGCTCGGGATAGTGGGAGTCCAGGTGCTCGAGGATGTCGTTCTCCCCGACGTGCACGGCGCCTGTCTCGTCGACGAGCACCGGGATCGTCCTGACGCCGGTGCGCGCGAGCAGCTCGCTGCGCTCCTCGCGCTCGACGGGAACCTGCTGGATCACGGTGGTGACGGCGAGCTCGGTGAGCCGCTGCCGCACCCGTCGGGACGAGGGGCACCACTCGGTCTGGAACAGCTCCGGGTACGCGCCGGGTCGTGTCGCTGTCGTTCCCACGCTCCTCACTATACAACTACATCGTTGTATAGTTGTACGTAGTTCCTCCGGATCTCTTGAGGAAGGCAGCCGGCGGCTCCGTGCGCGCTCACAGCCTCCCTGCGGGGTACCGTTCACACGATGGACGCGTGCATCGTGTGCGGAGGAGGGCTGCCGGAGGTCTCGCTGCGGACCGGCGACCCGTTCTGCAGCACCGCGTGCGCCCGAGAGCATCACGGCACCGGCACGCGGGTCGAGCGCGAGCGCGCGCAGAAGCAGCAGCTTCAGCGTCACCTCGAGGAGGGCACGGACCCCGCCTCGCTCGAGCTACGGCGCGTGACGGTGGACGAGCGACAGCAGCTGATCGCAGAGGGACGCTTCGTCGAGGAGTTCATCAAGGCCTACCGCGACCACCTGATCGCCCACAAGGAGCCCGTCACGACCCCGACGGTGACCTGGTTCTCGCCCCGCGGCAGCGGCCCGACGATGCGACGGTGGGACGACGAGGACGCCTGGTACGAGGCTGCGGCCAACGACGCAGCCTGACCGAGGCTGTCAGCCCATCTCGATCTCGACCGGCACCCCGAGCCGGCCGAGGGTGCGCAGGTGCACGACGTGCGAGCGCAACGCGACCCAGAGCGTCGGCTGTGCCGTGTAGCGAATGCCGTGACGCTCGCAGTTGCGGCGCACGATCTCCGCGATCCGCGGGTAGTGCGTGTGGGGAACCCGGGGGAAGAGGTGATGCTCGATCTGGAAGTTGAGCCCACCGAGCACCCAGGTCAGCGCGTGGTTGCGCGGGCAGAAGTCGACCGTCGACTCCACCTCGTGCACGGCCCAGATCGGCTTGGTCGCACGGACCTCGTCGGCCGACGAGAACGACGCCTCCTCGACGCAGTGGGCGAGCTGGAAGGTGGTCGCCATGATCAGGCTCGTCACCATCGCGAACCCGGCGTACACGCCGAGGACCGCCCACCAGGGGTAGACGAGCATCGGGATGACCAGCGCCCAGCACACGAAGATCGCCTTCCCGACGAGCAGCCCGGCGAGGTTCCAGCCACGGGGGAACCGCAGCGCGCTCTCGCCGACGCTGCCCCGCATGAACGCGGAGAGGTCGCCGACGGTCTGCCAGCGCAGACCCATGAGCAGGTACATCGGCCAGATGTAGATGTGCTGGAACCGGTACCAGGACTTGCCCGTCTGGTTGGGCGAGAAGCGCGCGAGCGGGACCTGTGTGATGTCGTCGTCCAGCACGTCGACGTTCGTGTACGTGTGGTGCGCGACGTTGTGCTTGACGCGCCAGGCGTAGCTCGAGAACCCGAGCAGCGCATCGGTCGACCAGCCGAGCAGGTGGTTCCAGCGTCGCCGCTGGAAGTAGGCCCCGTGGTTCGCGTCGTGCTGCACGCTGAACGCCGTCAGCATCGTCCCGGCGAAGAGCGCGACGAGCGCAAGCGGCGCGGTCACGAGACCGGGGCTGCCGAACACGAGGAACGCCCACGCGAGCCCCATCAGCCCGAGCGCGATCGGCGCCTTCGCGTAGAGCCGGAGCGCACCAAAGACGCGTGTGCGCTTGCTCGAGAGGTATGCCTCTACGTCGCGCCGCGTCTCGCGGATGAACGCTCCACCGTTGTCGAACGAGACCTTGCCGAGCGCACCTGACATCACGAACCCTCCTCATCCAACGTTGGGATAGAGAGGGCGCGGGCGCCGTCGATATCCGAGATCGAGCCTTCAGGGTAGCGGCCTCCCCGGTCGGCGCCCGTTAAGGCAGCACGTCGTGCCGGCGACGTGATCGAGGTTGGCAGCGCGCCGCGACAGCCACCGGGGCCGCCCATGGACGCCTCACCAGCTGTTGTGGGTGAGCACTCCGCCGTCGACCACGAGGTTCGCCCCTGTGACCCAGCGCGCGGCGTCGGAGGCGAGGAAGAGCACGGCGTCGGCCACGTCGGCGGGCTGTCCGAGCCGGCCGAGCGGAGCTGCCGCGTGCCAGCGGCCGACCCCGTCGGGCCAGGCCTCAGCGAGCCCGCCGACCTCGATCAGGCCGGGGGAGACGCTGTTCACGCGGACACCGCGTGGGCCGAGCTCGAGCGCCGCTGCGCGGGTGTGCATCAGCACCGCAGCCTTCGATGCGGCGTAGTGGCTGTGGTCGAAGGCGGGCTGGAGGCCCTCGATCGAGGCGACGTTCACGATCGAGCCGCCGCGATCGCCGAGCAGCGCCGCGGCTTCCCGGGTCATCGCGATCACGCCGCCCACGTTGACGCGGAGCATCTCCGCGGCCTCCTCGGGGCCGATCGACGCGAGCGGAGCAACCGGCTGGATCCCGGCGTTGTTCACCACGACGCCGAGCGCCCCGAACGCCTCGACCGCGCGGCGGCAGATCGCACCGGCGTCGCGCTCGACGTCGCCGAGTGAGACGACGGCACGCGCCCCGAGCTCCTCGGCGAGCAGCGCGGCCGCGTCCGAGTGAGCGCTCCCGTGCACCACGACGGATGCGCCTGCCTCGTGCAGTCGACGCGCGATGCCAGCGCCGATGTTCCCGCTTGCACCTGTCACGATCGCGACCCGTCCGGACAGGTCGAGCAGGGAGCGCACCTCGGGCGGGCTCGTCATGGGGCGAATGTAGTCGACCGTGACCACTGACCCCGCGTCGCCCGCTGGAGGTGGCATTAGCATCGAGGGGGTGCACGAGACCGTCGCAGCGCTGATCCGGCACTACGGGATGACGCCGCTGCCCGTCGAGGGGACGTTCTTCGTCAACACCTGGCGCAGCGCGACGCGAACGGCCGAGGGTGGCCCGGCCGGGACCGCGATCGTCGGCCTGTACTGCGACGACCCGCCGAGCCGGTCGCTCTTCCATCGCCTCGCCTTCGACGAGGTGTGGCACTTCTACGCCGGCGACCCGCTCCGGCTCGTCCTGCTTCTGCCGGACGGTGGCAGCGATGAGGTGATCCTCGGGCCCGACCTGCTCGGCGGCCAGCGGGTGCAGCACGTGATCCCGGCGGGCGTGTGGCAGGCGGGCGAGCTCGTCCCCGGAGGCGAATGGGCGCTCTTCGGCTGCACGATGGCACCGGGGTTCACCGCCGAGTGCTTCGAGGGCGGTGCCGTCGAAGTCCTGCTGGCCAGCCATCCCGGGCGAGCGTCCGACGTCGTCCGGCTCGGGCTCCCTGACGGCCACGACACCGCGCTGCCGGAGGGATTCAGCGGCTGACATACCGCTTCGCCGCTGCCATAGACTCCGCAACCATGTCGAGTGCTACGAGCGGAGACGCGATCACGCTGCAGGGCGTCAGCCGGCGCTTCGGGAGTCACATCGCGGTTCACGGGCTCGATCTCGAGATCAGGGACGGCGAGTTCTTCTCGCTGCTCGGCCCATCCGGCTGCGGGAAGACGACAACCCTGCGGATGATCGCGGGGTTCGAGCTCCCGGACACGGGCCGCGTGCTCCTCCATGGCGAGGACGTCACCGAGACCCCACCGAACAAGCGGCGCGTCAACATGGTCTTCCAGCAGTACGCGCTCTTCCCACACATGTCGATCTACGACAACGTCGCGTTCGGGCTGAAGATGAACGACGTCCCACGCGCCGAGCACAGGACACGGATCCTGACGATGCTCGAGATCGTCGAGCTGGAAGGACTGGAGAAGCGTCGGCCGCGCCAGCTCTCGGGCGGCCAGCAGCAGCGGGTGGCGCTCGCGCGTGCGCTCGTCAACACGCCGGCCGCGCTCCTCCTCGACGAGCCGCTGGGCGCGCTGGACGTGAAGCTGCGACGGGCCATGCAGAGCGAGCTGAAGCGGATCCAGCGTGAGATCGGCACGACCTTCGTCTACGTCACGCACGACCAGGAAGAAGCGCTCGCGATGTCCGACAGGATCGCCGTCATGAACGGCGGCCGTGTCGAGCAGATCGGCAGCCCGCGCGAGATCTACGAGCATCCGCAGACACCGTTCGTGGCTGATTTCATCGGGTCGTTGAACGCACTCGAGCTGGTCGTCGCAGAGCGTGTCGGCGGCATGGCGGTCGGCCGGTACGGCGAGGGCGAGCGGATCGTCGCCTCCGCCGGAGAGGGTGTCGCGCGCCGGCGACACCATCCGCGTCGCGGTGCGGCCCGAGCGCGTGCACATCGATCTCGAAGGCGCCGTCACGTCTGACGACGGGTCGCGTATCGGGGGTCGGATCGACGGGGTCGTCTACCTCGGCATGTTCACGCAGTTCAGGGTCGAGACGGATGCCGGCGCGATCCTCTGTCACAGGCTCGCCGACGAGGACCTCGCGGCGTTCATGCCGGGAACCCCGGTCGTGCTCACGTGGCCCGTCGACCAGACCACCTTGCTCGACGGCGCTCCGCCAGACCCTTAGGCCTGCTCCAGCTCGCCGAGCTTCCCCTCGGCGTGGCGGCGCCCGAGCTCGGCCCCGACGACCACGGCCAGCGACGCCGTCATCACGACGACCGCGACCGCGATCACCTCCGGGAGGCGGCTCGGGAAGCGGAGCGCGCCATAGAGGTAGATCGGGAAGGTCGTCTGGGAGCCCGCCACGAACGAGGCGACCGCGTACTCGTCGAACGAGACGGTGAGGGCGATCAGGAACGCAGAGACGACCGCGGGCAGGATCAACGGCAACGTGATCAGCCGGAACGTGCGCAGGCGCGTCGCTCCGAGATCACGGGCGGCCTCCTCGAGACTGCTGTCGATCTGCTCAAGCCGGGGCACCAGCACGAGGATGGTGTAGGGGATGCTCAGCACGATGTGGGCGATCGTGAGAGTCGCGAACGAGAGTCCGACCCCCATCGAGTGGAAGAAGAGAAGCAGCGAGATCCCGAACACGATGTACGGGATCACGAGCGGGCTCAGGAGCAGCGCCGAGACGGCGGACATCCCCCGGAAGCGGTGCCGCGTGAGGGCGAGCGAGGCGAGGATCCCGAGCGCCACGGCGCCCAGGCTCGAGAGCACCGCGACGATCGCGCTCGTGCGCAAGGCCGTATGCAGGTCTGAGTCGTGCAGGAACTGGCGGTACCACTCGAGCGTGAAGCCGCTGAGCGGGAACGTCGGCAAGTCCGAGTCGTTGAACGAGAAGATCAGCAGGATCAGGATCGGCGCGTAGAGGAACACGACGACGAGGAAGAAGAAGACCCTCAGGATCCTCGCCCCGTTCTTCGAGATCGCGACGTCCATCAGCCGGTCGTCACCCGCCCGATCTGGAGAAAGCGCGAGAACACGAGCGTCAGCGCCGCAACGACGAAGAGCAGGAAGAGGGAGAGCACCGACCCGGTCTGCCAGTCGAGTCCGGCGCCGAAGAGGTCGACGATCTGGTTCCCGTACATGTAGCCGTGACGCCGCCCACGAGCGACGGTGTCACGAACTCGCCGACCGTCGGGATGAACACGAACATGAACGCCGCCGCGACGCCCGGGAGGGAGAGGGGAAGGGTGATCTTCCGGAACGCCTGCCAGCGGCTCGCGCCGAGGTCGCTCGCCGCCTCGAGCAGGCGC
The DNA here is from genome assembly GCA_963849125.1 of uncultured Actinomycetes bacterium. Taxonomy (GTDB): domain Bacteria; phylum Actinomycetota; class Thermoleophilia; order Gaiellales; family Gaiellaceae; genus Gaiella. The sequence continues at coordinate 154,317 of CAWKGI010000028.1, forward strand.
CGGTCGAGGCTCTCCAGCGAGACGAAGATCGGCAGGGCGACGAAGGGAAGCCATACGTACCCGAGCACCAGCATCACTGCGAACTTGCTGTAGAGGAGCTGCGAGATCGGGTGATCCGGTGAGCGCAGCCCCGTCCAGAAGAGCAGGCTGTTGAGCACGCCGTTCGAGCCGAGGATCACCTTCCACGCGAGAACCCGCAGCAGGTAGCTGGTCAGGAACGGCGCGATCAGCACGAGGAGCAGGACGTACTTGCGCTTTGTGCCGCTGAGCGCGAGGTAGTACCCGAGCGGATACGCGCAGAGCACGACCAGCACCGACACGGTGAGCGACAGACGCACCGATCTCCAGAACAGGGTGAGGTACACCGAGCCGTGGACGAACTCGCTCCACGCCGACAGCGTGACGGTGTGCGCACCGGGGAACAGCGAGAGCGCGCCCACGCTGTACGCGCCGACGAACCCGATAGGCACCACGAAGAAGACGAGCAGCCAGGCAAGCGGGAGCCCCAGGAGCCCCGGTGTGGTGAGGTCGGGTCGACGTCGGCGGCGCGGGTGCGCCGCCGACCGACCGTCGTAAGGACTCGTCGTCATGCCCTCCTGGCAGCGCCCTCGCTCAGGACGCCTTCACCTCGTCCCACAGCTTCGAGTACAGCGCGCGCCGCGGGATGTAGCGGTCGATGTGGGAGTACGGCTCGCCGACGAGCTTCGGGTTGTCGATCTGCAGCTGCTTCGCGAGCGTGGGGTCGGATGGCCGCGCGGTGGTGTTCGCGTGACCGTAGTAGTAGTTCGTCTCGAGCCAGGAACCGGACTGCTTCGAGCTCCACGCGTCCACATAGGCGTGGGCGCCTGGACGCGGGGAGAGTCCTTGCCGAGCATGAGGCCGCAGATCCAGGAGAGCGCTCCCTCCTTCGGCCGCATGTAGGCGACGGGCAGCTTCTTGGCCTTCATCGCCACGTAGTCCGCAGGCCAGGCGTATGCGATCCAGACGTCGCCGCCGGCGAACGCGTTCTGCAGATCGGTCTCCGACGACCAGAACAGCCGGACGAGGCTCTTCTTCGACTTGAGCAGATTCTGGGACTTCTTCAGCTCGGCATCCGTCTGGTCGTACGGCTTCTTGAAGCCGAGGTAGTAGCCCGCCCAGACGAGCTGGTTGAGGTCGTCGAACCAGGCGATCCTGCCCTTGTAGCGATCGTCGAACATCAGGCTCCACGACTGCGCCTTGGGCTTCACCTTGTCGGTGCGGTACAGGATCTTGTCGAAGCCCCAGTCGGCCGGGATCCACCACTGCTTCCCCTTGTACTGCCCGGCCTTCACCATCGCCGGGTTGAGGTACTTGAAGTTCTTCAGCAGCTTCGGGTTCCACGGCTGGACGTAGCCGCTGTCGGCGAAGTCCTTGACGTAGCCAACGCACGGGTGCACGACGTCGGGCTTGAAGCCGGCGCGCATCTTCCCGAGCGCGTTCGCCTCGTTGGTCATGAACGTGAACTTCGGCAGCATGTCCTTGTGCGTGGCGGCGTACTGCGCCCAGAGGTTCTTGACCTCGTAGCCCGACCAGTCGAGCACCTGGAGGTTCCCGGACTCCGCCGCGGCGCCGCCGAGGGAGAAGCCCGCAGCCCCCGCACGTCCGGCTCCCAGCCCCGCGAGGACTCCTGCCCCGCCGATGATCGCCGCCCTCTTGAGGAACTCCTCGCGCGAAAGCTGCCGCTCCGTGCCGTCTGCAGGCGTCATACCGGTCTCCTCCATCTGTCGGGTGGGTCGGATTAGAACTCCTCGCCCCGGTCGGAGTCAAGGAGGTCGCAGCGCCGCCGCCGTCGTCGAAGCAGTCCGGAGGGGTCAGGGGAGAGTGCGCTCGAGCGCTCGCGCGAGCGCGGAGACGGTGGCCGGCGTGGCGCCAGGGCCGCTGGCCAGCACTGTCAGGGCGGTGGTCCCCCGCCTCCAGCCCATGAGGTAGGTCGGGGTATCGGTGTGACACCCGCAGCCCTTCGGGCGGTACACGAACGTTCCCTTCGTGCCGTCGAGCTCGGTGACCGACCGTGGCGCACCAAGTGAGGCGGGGGCCTGCGCGAGCACCCAGCGGAGGTAGCTCGACGCTCCTGCCGCGCTCCCGAACCGCAGAACGCGCTCGGTGACATGGTTGAAGACCATGGTCCTTCCGTAGAACTCCCGTTCGCTTCCGTCGACGAAGCGGCCGTGCTCGAGGACGCGTCGCAGACCGTCGCGGTCGATCGACTCGGCCGCCAGAGCCTTCGAGGTGAGCGTGCGCGCGCGGCTCTTCATGGTCGGAAGCGATGCCGCGGGTGGCGGAGGCGTCGCTGCATCGGCAGCGACGCCGCAGGGCAGCGAGAGGAGAACAACGAGAACGAGCAGCCTGTGCACAGAGCAAGTATGCGCCCGCGACCGTCTCGACGCCGCGGAACGACGCTCCGCGGGGCGGCCCCGCAAGGGCGCCGCCCAGGTCGTCGCACTCGGTCGGACATGCGGTCGAACGAGGGGCATTCGTCCGCGGGGGGTCGCGGGGATGACCGATCAGGGACCTCACGAACCTGTTGGCGTGCCAGACGGCCGCTCGGCGGCGAGCCTGGACGCCGGACCCGCCTTCAGCGAGGATGGCGCATCGTGGAGCTGCGCATCGTCTTCGTCACGACCGTCGCCCCGATCGCGACCGCGTTCGTCGACGTGCTGCGCGACCTCGGGCACGACCCCGTCGCCGTCGTCGGCGCGCGCCGGCCCGAGGGAGCGAAGGGCCCGATGTCCCCGGGATCGAGCTCACCGACGCGACCGTCCCCAAGGGCGTCGACCTGCTGCTGCCGCGTGACAAGCGGTCGATCGAGCCGCTGCTGCGCTCCTACGAGCCCGATGTCGTCCTCTGCTACGCCTATCCGTGGAAGATCCCGCTCGAGGCGCTTCAGGTGCCACGCCTCGGGAGCGCGAACCACCATCCGGCGCTGCTGCCGCGCCACCGCGGGCCGATCCCCTTCGCCTGGACGCTCCGTGAGGGAGACTCCCACTACGGCAGCACCTGGCACCGGATGGACGCCGAGCTCGACACGGGCGCGATCCTCGCCCAGACGGCCGTGCCCGTCGAGGACACGGACACGACGATCATGGACGTCGCGCCCAAGGTCGCCGCCGCCGCCGCGGGCACGCTGCCGGACGTGCTCGCGAAGCTGGTCGCCGGGGATCCAGGCGAACCGCAGGACGACGCGGCAGCGAGCTGGGCCGGCTGGTTCGAGGAGGACTACGCGACGGTCGACTGGTCACGGCCGGCGAGGGCCGTGCACGACCAGGTACGTGCCTGGGCGCTCGAGCTCGGCATGTCGAAGATCGTCGGGCCGATCGCGGAGCTCGAGGGCGAGCCGGTCAGGCTGCTCCGGACGAGTCTCGTCGATCCCGGCGGCGGCGCTCGGCGCGTGGAGTGCGGAGACGGGCCGCTGTGGGTGGTGGAGAGCGAGCCCGCGCCGGCGGGGTAGGGCGCCCGTCGCCTCAGCCGCCGAGGCGGGCGAGCGCGGCGATCTTGTTCGCTGCGTCGAGCGCCGCGACCTTGTAGCCCTCGGCGAGCGTCGGGTAGTTGAAGACCGCGTCGACGAGGTAGTCGATCGTTCCGCCGAACGCCATCACGGTCTGGCCGATGTGGATGACCTCGGTCGCGCCAACGCCGAGCGCGTGCACGCCGACGAGACGCCGGTCCGAGGTGGAGACGAGGAGCTTCAGCATGCCGTACGAGTCGCCGAGGATCTGCCCGCGGGCGAGCTCGCGGTAGCGCGACACCCCGATCTCGTACGGGATTCCCGCCTCGGTCAGCTCCTCCTCGGTCTTCCCGACGAAGCTGATCTCGGGGATCGTGTAGATCCCGAACGGCAGCAGCTCCGACAGCGCCTTCGCCTCCTCGCCGAACGCATGTCGCGCAGCGAGGCGGCCCTGCTCCATCGACGTCGCCGCGAGCGAGGGGAACCCGATCACGTCGCCGACGGCGAAGATGTGCGGCACCGCCGTCCGGAAGCAGTCGTCGACGACGATGCGGCCGCGCTGGTCGACCTCGAGGCCGACGCGGTCGAGGCCGAGCTCCCCGGTCGCGCCCTGCCGGCCCGCGGAGTAGAAGACGGCGTCCGCGGCGATCCGCTTGCCGCTCTCGAGCGTCGTGACCGTCCCGCCGTCGTGGCGCTCGACCGCGGTGACGACCTCGCCGAAGCGGAACACGAGGCCCTTGTCGCGGAGATGGTGCTGCAGTCCCTCGACGATCTCGGCGTCGCAGAACTCGAGCATCGACGAACGGCGCTCGACCACGGTGACCTTCGTCCCGAGCGGGGCCAGCATCGACGCGTACTCGATCCCCACGACTCCGGCGCCGACGACCACGATCGAGGCCGGGATCTCGGGCAGCCCGAGCAACCCGTCGGAGTCGATCACGGACGCCTCGTCGAACTCGACCTGGGGAGGGTGGGTCGGGCGCGTGCCGACAGCGATCACGACGTTCTCCGCCGTGATCCGCTCCTCGGCGCCGCCATCGTGGGCGATGCTCAACGTGTTCTCGTCGGCGAAGCAGGCGCTCCCCGAGATCAGCGAGATGTGGTTGCGCTGGAGCTGGTCGCGGATCACGTCGATCTCACGCTCGATCACGCGCTGCGTCCGGTGCCCGAGATCGCTCATCGTGATGTCCGCCTTGACGCGGTAGCTCGAGCCGTACATCTCGCGCTGGCTGAGCCCGGTCAGGAACATCACCGCCTCGCGAAGCGTCTTGGACGGGATCGTGCCCGTGTTCACGCAGACTCCCCCGACCATGTTCCGGCGCTCGATCACGCCCACGCGCTTGCCGAGCTTCGCGCCCTGAACAGCGGCCTTCTGGCCCGCCGGACCGGAGCCGATCACGAGCAGGTCGTAGTCGAAGCTCATCCGGCTGCCGATGCGTCGGCCGCGGACGCTGGACCCCAGGAGACAGCGCGGACCCCACCGGCCCGGGTCACGCCTCTGGCGAGACCGTTCACCGCGCGGAATCTATGCGACCGCTGACCCTCCTCGATGCTCGGTCACCGGCTCGAAGCCTTCGACGTGCGCGGCGGGGTCTGCATGCCGTCCCGACGGGTCGTCGTCGGCAGGCTTCAGACGCTGCCGGTCGGCTCGGGCGACGGCTCCGCCGGGACAGCACGGCCTTCGCCCTCGTGTGGAGGCTCGATCGTGATGTTCGGAAGCAGCCGGTCGAGCCAGCGCGGGATGTACCACGTCTTCTCGCGGAGCAGGGTGAAGAACGCCGGCACGAGCGTCATCCGAACGATCAGCGCGTCGGTGAGGATCGCGATCGCGAGCAGCAGGCCGAACTCCTTCGGGATGCGGTCGGCGCTGAGGACGAACGCGGCGAACACCGTGCCCATGATCAGCGCGGCCGCCACGACGACCCGCCCGATCGCGGAGATGCCGTGCTCGACGGCCGCCTTCGTCTCGAGTCCGTGGACGTGCTCCTCCCGGATGCGGCTCATCAGGAAGACCATGTAGTCCATCGAGAGCCCGAACAGGATCGCGAAGGCGATCGGTGGCACGAACGTCTCGATCGGCCCTGTCTGGTCAAGACCCGTGAGTCCGAGCAGGTAGCCCTGTTGCACGACGAGGCCGAGCACCCCGAAGCCGACGAACGCGGAGAGCAGCGTCGTGACGGCGGCGGTCAGCGCCACGACGATCGACCGGAACGCCATCGCCAGCACGAGGCACGTGACCCCGATGATGAACAGCAGGAAGATCGGCATCCGACTGACGATCTGGTCGGCGATGTCCTTGAACGCGGCGGTCTGCCCCGAGACGTAGGCGGCCGCGTCGCCACCGCTGGTCGCGGCGGGCACGACGTCGTTGCGCAGCCGGTCGACGAGGTCGTCGGTCTTCGCGTCCTGCGGAGCCGAGGTCGGCGTCACGAACACGATCGCGACCGTGCCCTCCTTGTTGAGCTGCGGCTCCGTGACCGAGGCGACGTCCTCCAGACCCTGCACGCCGTCGTAGATCCGCTGTGGTGCCTTGGTGTCGCCGTTCACGTCGACGACGATCGGGATCGGCCCATTGAAGCCGGGCCCGAAGCCCTCGGCGAGGAGGTCGTAGGCGCGCCGGCTCGTCTGCTCGAGCGGCTGGGTGCCCTGGTCGGCTGCGCCGAGGCGCACCAGCCCCGAGGTGCCCGCGAGCACGATCCCGCCGATGAGCAGGACGGGGAACACGATCTCGCGCGTGCGCCGTCACGAACCTGCCCCAGCGCGCGACCAGCGTCTTCTCGCGGGCCTCCTCCGAGTCCTCGATCGGACGGATGAACGGCACCTTCAGCCGGTCGATCTTGGTTCCGAGCAGCGCCAGCACGGCGATCAGGAGCGAGTTGGCGATCAGGACCGTGGTGAGCACTCCCAGCGAGCTCCCGATCCCGAGCTTCGTCACGAAGTCGAGCCCGATCAGCGCGAGCCCGGAGATCGAGATCGCGACCGTGAGCCCGGCGAACAGCACCGCGCGGCCGGCTGACGATCCGGCCTCCGCGGCGGCGTCGGCGGGGGAGAGGCCCTCGTGCAGCAGCTGTCTGAACCGGGTGACGATGAACAGGGAGTAGTCGATCCCCACCCCTAGCCCGATCATCGAGACGAGGATCGGCGTGACGGTGTTGATGTCGGTCTGGCCCGCGAGGATGAACAGGAGCAGGAACGCGGTCATCAGTGCGACGATCGCGAGCGCGATCGGGATGAGCATCGCGACGAACGTGCGGAACACGAAGAGCAGCACGATGACGGCGGCGAGCAGCCCGAGGGCCTCGGAGATCCCCTGCTCGAGCGGCGGGAACTCGGCGTCTCCGTTGAACTCGACGGTCACCCCGACCGGCTCCACGGTCTCGCGCACGTGCTCCTGCACTGCGACGACTGCCTCACGGTCGGTCTCCTCGATGGTCTGGTCGAACTGCGCCTCCGCATAGGCGATCCGACCGTCCTTCGACGTGGTTCGCGGGGTGAACGGGTCGGCGACGCTCACGAGACCCGCCGTTCCGTCAGAGGGCTTGAACTCGTCCGAGCGGAGGTCGGTCATCGCCTGCTCGATCGCGGCGCGGCGCTCGGGCGTGTCGAGCTTCTCGCCTGCGGGAGCGGCGAAGACGATGTTGAGGACGCCCCCCTGCTCGGAGGCGAACTCCGACTCGATCAGGTCGGTCGCCTTCTGCGTGTCGGACCCGGGGATCGAGAACTCGTCACGCAGCGACCCGCCGACGGTCGCGACGAGCGCGATCAGCGTTGCGATGATCCCGAGCCAGACGACCACGACTCTCCACGGGTGGGTCGCGCACGCCCGCATCCAACGGGCGAGCCCGCCCGTGGCAAGGCGTTCGTGAGCAGCAAGACGTTCCGACATTGTGATCCTCCTTCTCGCCCGCCTGCGACACGTCTCTCCCGGAGCAGCGCACCTGGCGCCGACGTGCCCGCCGCAGATCCTACAACGGCCCGCCGGGCGGTCGCACGTCTCCGGACGGCCGAAGGCGAGGCGCCCTCAGCGATCGGCCGGCGGGCCGGGAGCGTCCCTGTCGCGGGCAGCAGCCTCGTGCTCGTGCTGCACGCGTCCGTCGACTCTCGCTGCCCACACGAGCAAGCCGATCCAGACGGCCATCCCGAGGAGGCTCAGGATCCCGCCGACGAGGACGAGTGCGGACACGCCCACATCATGACGCTCGCCCGCCCCGGTCGGACTCCGCCCCCGCGTGTCGGTCGGACTGTGTGGGGGACCCGCGAGCGGGCCGACCTCGCGTCAGCCGACGCCGACGCGGGGCAGCGTGACCGTCGGCGGCCCGACGTAGAGCTTGGGATGCAGCAGGCGTCCCGATCTGCGGACGACCAGGAAGGCGCCCTTCTCGCACTCCAGCGACCCGAAGAGCGAGGTGATGACCTCCCCATGCGTGCAAACCACGGCGCCGTCGGGCAGGGAGAGCAGCAGGTCGGTGATGTCCGCGACGGGGCGGAAGGCGCGCAGCGCGTCGGAGCAGTCGATTCCGACTCCGATGTCCGCTGCCAGCGGCTCAACCGTTTCGATGCAGCGGCGGAGCGGGCTGCTGACGATCGCCGACGGCGTGACATGCGCGACGATCGACCCCGTCAACGCCTCGGCGGCCGCGTGTCCGAGCGCACCCAGTCCACGGGCATCCTCGAGCACCGGATCGGCCAGCTTCGCGCCCGCGAACGCATGGCGCAGCACGATCAACGTGTCGACCCTTCCCGCCATCAAACCCCACCAACCCTCATCACGACATTTCCCTGCACGTGAGCGTAAACCGCCGAGGACCTCCAGCGCAAATCCGGGCTGCCGGACGAACCCCGTTCGGCAAGAGGATCGAACCCCGGTGCCCTGTCTGCGACGCCTCCCGTCGGGCGCGGGTCGCGAGCGTCCGTCGGGCGAGCAGTCGTTCCGGCTCGAGCGGGCCAAAGCAACGGCCCGGCGGGCTTCGCGCCATCAACCCGTCGCGGCCGCACTGCCGCCTAGGCCGGGCGGGATGATTGGCCGGCGGCGGTGGGACCGCCGGTCGAGGACGGCCGCGGCGGCGCCCTCATATCGCCGAGTGGTCGCGGCGGCGCAGCGCGCGTTCCTCCCGCTGTCGAGTCGGTGCTGCGACACTGCGGAGGCCAGGCAGAGCAGCGACCGGAAGGGGAGAGATGGCGACGTGGGTGGTCACGGGAGCGAATCGCGGCATCGGGCTGGAGCTCTGCCGGCAGATCCACGGCCGCGGGGAGACCGTTGTCGCCGCCTGCCGTCATGCTTCGCACGAGCTCACCGCGCTCGGGTGCCAGGTGGTGGAGGGGCTCGACGTCACGCACCACGACGTGGGTGAGCTGCTCGACGCGGCGCTCGGTGACCGGGCGGTCGACGTGCTCGTGTGCAACGCGGGCGTGCTGCGCCGTGAGAGCCTCGACGCGCTCGATCTCGACGGTGCGCTCCTGCAGTTCGACGTGAATGCACTTGGACCGCTGCGCGTCGTCTCGGCACTCCTCCCTCGTCTGGGAGCTGGTGCGAAGATCGGGCTCGTGTCGAGCAGGGCCGGCTCGATCGGCGACGGCCCATCCGGTGGGATGGTCGGTTACAGGATGTCGAAGGCGGCGCTCAACATGGCCGGTGCCAACCTCGCGCACGAGCTCGCGCCCCGCGGGATCTCGGTCGTGATCCTGCATCCCGGCTTCGTGCGCACGGAGATGACGAGCGGTGCAGGGAACGTCGATCCACCGGAGTCGGCCGCAGGGCTGATCGCACGCATCGACGAGCTGGACGCGACGACGAGCGGCCGTTTCGTCCACGCGAACGGCGACGCCATCCCCTGGTGAGGTCGTCAAGCCTCTAGTACGGGTTCCGCGCTGTCCGGTCGTCCGAGAGGGACGCGCGGGAGCCCGTGGCGAGGCGCTCGATCGCGTCGGCGACGTGCTCCGTGTCGATGTGGTGGTCGCCGCGCTCGACGCGCAGCCTGTGGGCCTCGAGCAGGACCTCGCCGTGGCCGAACCCCGCCGGCGGCTCGAAGCGGTAGCTCGCGAGCTCGATCGTCAGCCCGAGCGGGTCGTCGAAGTAGATCGAGTCCATGAACCCCCTGTCCTTCACCCCGCTGTGGGCGATCCCGCGCTCGTCGAGACGCTCGACCGCCTGCGCGAAGGTCGCCTGCGAGAGCGAGAGCGCGACGTGATGCACGCACCCGGGATCGGTCGGGGTGCGACGCGGGTCGGCGACGCGCTCCTCGTTCGTGAAGATCGTGATCAGCCTGCCGTCGCCGGGATCGAAGTAGAGGTGGCTCTCGTCGGGGTTGTCGAGGTTGGGCTGCTCGAACACGAACGGCATCCCGAGGAGGCCCTCCCAGAAGTCGATCGACGTCTGCCTGTCCGCGCCGACGATCGTGACGTGGTGCAGCCCCTGGCTCTGCAGCTTGCGCATGCGCGCTCGACCTCCTGTGCTCGACGAGTGCCCGCGTGCCTGAACGGCGCGCGCAGTGTATCGGGGCGTGGGGGCGCGGATCCGGGCTTCGAGAGCCCGCGCAAGGTCCCGGACGGGAACGGACGCTGGGGCTGGTGCTACTCTGACCTGAGTTAGAGCGAGTCCGGTCTGCGCATGTGCGCCTTCCTAACGCGTTCGTGAGTTGCAGTAGGGAGGTGTATTTCTATGGCAGAGGGAACCGTCAAGTGGTTCAACGATGCGAAGGGGTTCGGCTTCATCGCCCCGGACGGCGGGTCCAAGGACCTGTTCGTGCATCACAGCAACATCGCCGGTGACGGCTTCAAGTCGCTCCCCGAAGGTGCCCGCGTGTCGTTCGAGGCTCGTGAGGGCGCGAAGGGCCCGGAGGCGACCAACGTCACGGTGATCGCGTAGCGCTGAGCGCGTGCGCCCGTGGTCGCGACAACGCGGCCGCGGGCGCTGCCTCACCACATCCGAACGAGAGAGGAGCTTCGCCATCGCTGTCAAGGAAGAGAAGATCGAGATGGAGGGCGAGATCACCGAGGCCCTCCGCAACCGCATGTTCCGGCTGAAGCTGGATAACGGCCACGAGATGATCGGGTACACCGCGGGCAAGATGAAGCGCTATCGCATCCGCATGCTTCCGGGTGACCGTGTCCGGGTCGAGCTCTCGCCGTACGACCTCGAGCGCGGTCGTATCGTCTACCGGCTCCGCTAGGCGGGACACGTGGCAGACCATTCCGAGGAGCTTCGCTCCGAGCTCGCTGCGCTGCTGGCGCGCCATGAGCCGACGCTCACCGACGCCGAGCGCGCCGACCTGCTCGGGCTGGAGCAGCGCGCCGCATGGCGCCCCGGCAGCAGGCCGACACGGCCCGAGCCGACGGTCAGCGCGTTCCTCGAGCTGTTCGACCGTGCCGAGCAGGAGGAGCTGACGTATCGCTCCGTCCCCGAGGGCTCCGTCGACGAGCTGCGCCGCAGCTTCCGCGAGACCCTCGCGCCCGGCTAGGGCCCTCTGTCGCCGCCCACCATGGCGTCGTGCAGCCGCTCGAGCGCCAGACCGAGCGCGCCCCAGAGCGGGAGGTACTCGGGTCGGACGAGGCCGTCGACGGCGAGTCGCTTCCCGGTGTAGTCCCACGGCGCGGCGCCGACGAGGCGTCGCAGCAGCCGCCCGCTGACGTATTCGACGACGAGCGTGCCGGCGCCGTAGGCGACGAATCGGGTCGGCACCGGTCTGTGCCGCAGCCTGTCGTGGGCCGGCTCGAAGAGCGGCAGGGCGAGGCCGTAGACCGGCACGTTCAACAGGCTGCTCGGACGACGCCGCCCCGTGTGCGCCCACACGAACGCGGAGTCGAGGGCCCAGCCGCCGACGCCGTAGACGAGAAGCCGACGGGAAGGACGAGCGCGGAGGAGCGGCATCACCTCATTCGATCACGCAGCGATGTGCTGTCCGTAAGGGCGCTGTCCGACGCGGTGGACATCCTCGTGTCATGGCCTCTTCGACCGGCCCCGCGTCCGTCGGTGCTGTAGGCCCAGCGCCTGCGGACGGCGACTGCTCCCTTCCCGGGACGTTCTCGCATCGAGGCGAGGTGCCCACCCCGGAGGCCTACGTGGTGTTCGACTGCGAGACGACCGGCACCGATGCGTCCCTCGACGAGATCGTCTCCCTCGCGCTCGTGCGCCTCGACGCCGACGGAGTCGAGACGGCGCGGTTCACCAGCCTCGTCCGCCCGTCCCGCCCGATCCCCGCGGAGGCGTCGGCCGTCCACGGGATCGACGACAACGACGTCGCCGACGCCACCTCGTTCGCCGACCTCGCGCCGCGACTCCTGCCGTTGCTCGACGACGCCGTCTTCGTCGCCCACAACGCGGCCTTCGACCTCGGGATGCTCCGTCACGCATTCGAGCGCGCCGGCATCGAGTTCGACCCCGAGCGCGTGGCGTGCACGCTGGAGGCGTTCCGGCTGCTCGAGCCGCTCGCCCCGAACCACCGGCTCGAGTCGATCTGTGAGAGCCACGGGATCGTGCTCGACGACGCCCACGAGGCACTGAGCGACGTGCTCGCGACCGTCGCGCTGCTGCAGCTGCTGCTCGCGAAGGGCATCGCCCCCGAGAGCATCCGGCTCGATCACGTCGCCTACATGCGACTGCGCTCGCGCGGTGACCGGCGCCCCGCCTCGGAGTCCCAGGTGCGCAGGGTCTTCGGGCTCGCGCGGGCGGGAGGGCTCGTCCAGCCAGACGGATCCGTCGACCGCGACGCCGTGATCGCGCTGGTCGAGCGGGTCGCGGGGACGAGCGACGTGGACGCGCTCACGCGCGAGCAGGTCCAGGACGTCTTCGACGAGCTCGAAGCCGTGAGCGGGCACCCGCCGGCCGTCGCTCGCGTCGCGAGCGCCTGACGAGCGACTCGCTCTGCGGGTTCCCTCGCGACGGCTCAGGAGTTCTCCGGATGCCCTCGCCGGCTCTCGGGTGGAGACTCGAACTGAGGAGGTGCGTGCGTGGGTTCGCAGCGTACGCTCGTGCCGGTTCCCCGGGCCGGATTCCCGTCCGCGACCTGGTCGGGGTTTGCACGGGAGGCGGCCATTGTCGCGGTCGCGATGCTCGCGTACTTCGGCGTGCGGAACCTCACGGTCGGCAGCGCGGACCTGGCCTTCGCCAACGCCGAGCGCATCGTCGAGTTCGAGGACAGGCTCTCGCTTGACTGGGAGGCGGTGGTGCAGTCACGCGTCATCGCGAGCGACGCGCTCGTGACGCTGGCGAACTGGGTCTACATCTGGGGGCACTGGCCGGTGATCCTCGCGACGGCGTCGATCCTCTACGTCCTGCGCCGTGAGCGGTACTACCTGCTGCGCAACGCGATGTTCGTCTCGGGTCTGCTCGGGTTCGTGTTCTTCGCGCTGTTCCCGGTCGCGCCGCCACGGATGCTCGAGCTCGGCCTCGTCGACACCGTCACGGAGCAGTCGAACGCCTACAGGGCCCTGCAGCCACCGGGACTGACCAACCAGTACGCCGCCTTCCCGAGCCTGCACGCGGGCTGGAACGTCCTCGTTGGGATCGTGCTCGTGCTCGCGTTCACGAGCTGGATCGTCCGTGCGCTCGCGGTCGCGGTGCCATGCCTGATGATCGTCTCCGTCATCGCCACGGCGAACCACTTCGTCGTAGACGTGATCGGAGGAGTCGTCCTCATCCTGGTCGGGCTCGGCGCCGCGATTCTGGTTCGGCGGTACGGGACGACATCTACACTGGCGGTCAGTGGGGTCGCCGATCACCGACGGCGCGTTGGTCATCAGTCCCAGTTCGTCGCCGTTCGTGGTGGCGCATCGCGCCGGGAACTGCATCGAGGAGCTGCGTCGAGTCGAGCAGCTCGGCGTCGCGCTGGTCGAGGCTGACGTCCGGCTGTTCCGCGGGCGCGCCGAGATCCGCCACCTCAAGACCGTCGGGCCCCTGCCCCTCTACTGGGACCGCTGGGAGCTCGGATCGCCGCGACGCCGACACCTCGTCCTCTCTGAGCTGCTCGCGGCGACCGGACACGAGACCGAGCTGATGCTCGACCTGAAAGGGCGGCGCCTCGAGCTTGCCCGCCTCGTACGTGCCGAGGTCGAGGGCTCCCTCCCCGGACGGCGGCTCACGATCTGCGCCCGCGACTGGCGGATGCTCGACGTCTTCGTCGACCTCCCCGTCCGTCGGGTCGCATCCGTGGGGAGCAGCCGCCAAGTGAGAGCGTTGCTCGATCGCTTCGCCGGGAATCGCCTCGACGGAGTGTCGATCCACGAGCGCCTGCTCGACGAGCGCGTCGTCGCAGAGCTGCGCCAGGTCGCGGACCTCGTGCTCACCTGGCCTGTCAACGTTCCAGCCCGTGCCCGGCAGCTGCTCGGGATCGGCGTGGATGGCCTCATCACCGATCACGTCGAGCGGCTCGCCTCGGTTGCCGCGGTCGGAGCGACTACGTGACGCTTCTCGATCGGGTTGCCGATGCAGTGGAGGCGGCGTCGGCGAGGTTCGGCGAGCTGGACGGCCGCTACCTCCTGCCCGCGCTCGTGCTTCAGCTGCTCACGCTCGTGTTCCGGGCGCTTGCGTGGCGCGGCGTCCTCGCCGCCGCGTACCCGGGGCGTCGTGTGCCGGTGACGACGGTCGGGGCCGCCTATGCGGCCGGGGTGGCGATGAACGCGTTCACCCCTGCCCGCGGCGGAGAGCTGGTCAAGGTCGCGATCGTGCGGGCGCGCATCCCCGGATCCACCGTGCCCACGGTGGCCGCCTCCCTCACTGTCGTGCTCGCTCTCGACGCGCTGATCGGCGGCGCGCTCATCACGTCGCTGTGGGCGACGGGGCTCGTGCCCGCGCTCCCGGCGCCGCCCGGCGTCCAGGTCGTCCTGCTCGCGGCCGGGGCGATCGGGATTCTGCTCGCGACGGCGTATCGGCTGCGTCCGGACGCGGTGCGCGGCTTCCTGGCACGCGCGGCGCAGGGCCTCGCCGTGCTGCGACAGCCTGGGCGTTACCTGTGCACCGTCGCGCCGTTCCAGCTCGCGGCCTGGTCGTGCAGGATCGGCGTCGTGTTCCTCGTCCTCGGGGCGTTCGGGATCCAGGCCAGCCTCGCGACGGCTGCGTTGGTCGTCGTCCTGAACGGGGCCTCGACGATCGTGCCCGTTCCCGGCGGCGCCGGCACGCAGCAGGTCCTGGCGACGTACGCCCTGCAGGGCGCCGTCTCCGCTGCCACCGCGATCTCGTTCTCGGTCGGCATGCAGGTCGGGGTGACGGTGGTCAACACCACCGTCGGGCTCGTGGCGATGATGCTGCTCTTCCGCACCGTGCGACCGGTCGCGGCGGTGCGCTCGGCGCGCTCGCTCGTCTCGGACCGCGACGTCCGGCGACGCTAGCAGGCGCTCGAGAGGGAGTCCGGACGCCTTCCGACGCCGGCCGGGAGGTCGTGGCAGCCGTCACCCGTCGAGCTCCGGCAGGCCCTGCTCGAGCGTGGTTGAATGGGGGTGTGACCGGCCTCCACCATCTCCGGATCGAGTACTGCGTCCCCTGAGGGGCGCGCCCGAACGCCGCCGGTCTGGCGGCGCGAGCCCTCGAGGAGTGGGAGGACGCGCTGGCCGTCCTGGAGGTCGTGCCCGGCAAGGGCGGCGTCTTCGACGTGCATCTCGACGGGGAGCTCGTCTTCGAGAAACGGATGCTGGGTCGCTACCCGGATCCAGACGATGTGGTGCCGCTCCTGCGCGAGCGCATCGAGCGCGGCTGAGCCGAGCAGGCGCCGCCGCGTCGGCTACCAGTCGGTTGGCCGGTAGTCCTTCAGGAACTGGCCCCACACGTGCTCGCCCGTGTTCGTCCCGTCGACGATCGGATCGACGATGCGGGCGGCCCCGTCGACGATGTCGAGCGGAGGCCGGAAACGGTGCTCGGCGGTCTTGCGCTCGGCAACCTCGAGCGGATCCTCGTCGGTCACCCAGCCGGTGTCGACGCTGTTCATATGGATCCCGTCACCGTGGTAGTCGGTGGCGGACGTGCGCGTCATCATGTTGAGCGCGGCCTTCGCCATGTTCGTGTGGGGGTGGCGCGTGGTCTTGAAGGGCCGGTAGAACTGCCCCTCCACCGCCGACACGTTGACGATGTGCTTGTCCCGGTCGGCTGTGCGCAGCATCAGCTGCTTCAGCCGGGCGTTCAGCACGAACGGCGCGACGGCGTTCACGAGCTGCGTCTCGAGCAGCTCCACCGTCGAGACCTCGGCCAGCAGGTAGCGCCACGAGTTTCGGTCGCGGAGGTCGACCTGCTGGAGGTCCTGGTCGAGTCGTCCCTCGGGGAACAGGTGCCCCTGGTCGGTGAGCTCCTCGGGCAGCAGCGGCACCTGGGAGAGGTCGGCAGAGGTCGCCGCGCCGATCGTCGCGAGCCCCGTCTCCTCGAGGACCTCGGTACCGCCCTCGAGCATGTCGTAGCGGCGTAGGCCCGAGTAGTCACCCAGGAGTCGCGCGACCTCGGGCGCGAGCGCGTTCTCGGCGGCGCGCTCGAGGTCGAGCATGTGCCGGTAGAAGCCCGGCGGTCGCCGGACGGTCTGGCAGGCGTTGTTGACGATGTAGTCGAGCCGCTCGTGGGTGGTCAGCACGTGGTGGCAGAACGCCTCGACGCTCGGGGTGTGGCGCAGGTCGAGCCCGTGGATCTCGAGCCGGTCGCCCCAATCCGCGAAGTCGGGCTCCTGCGCGTAACGGATTGCCGAGTCCCGTGGGAAGCGGGTCGTCACGATGACACGCGCTCCCGCACGCAGCAGCTTGATCCCCGCCTGGTAGCCGATCTTGACGCGTCCGCCCGTGAGCACCGCGACGCGCCCCTGGAGATCGGCGCTCTCCGAGCGCTTGGCGTAGTTGAACGCAGCGCACGGCGGGCAGAGCTGGTCGTAGAAGAAGTGCAGCTCCCGGTACGGCTGCTTGCATACGTAGCAGTGCTGCTCCTCGACCGTGCGTGGCGCGTCATCGGTCGCTTCGGTCTGCTCGAACCCTTTCGGGGCGTAGACGTTCGGTGTCGTGAACACCGGGCGCTCGCGTAGGACGCGGATCCCGGTCTCGGCGAGGAGCGACTCGTCTGCTGCGATGCGGGCGGCGCGCTTCTGCTTGCGCTGCTCCTTCGCGAAGCGGCGTCGCTGCACGACGTCGGGGTTGAACACGTCCCCCGCAGCGGTCAGCAGTCGGGTTCGCTCCACCAGCGGGAGCGCACCGAGGAGCGAGCGGTCGCTCGCGATCGCCTCGAGCGTCTCGATCGCCGCGCGGAGCCTCGCGTCGACCGGATCCGCTTCCTCCGGCATCTGGCTGTTCTCGCTCGACACAGCCCGCCAGGGTATCTGGCGGGCTCGCGTCCTCCCGCCCGCCGTCGATGGTCTCCGGCGCCGCGCTCGGCACGCGGAAACACCGCAGAGCGACTGCCGCCGACTCCCGACGGCGGCGGGGTGGGGAGAGGCCATCATGTGCGAAGGAGGGTCATGCCGCAGGTCTCGAAGCCCGACGATGGCCGGGGGTGGGTGATCGCCCTCGCCGCAGGCATCGCGCTGGTCGGCGTCTCGCTCGCCCTCGCTGCGGTGATCGTCGCGCGCGATGGGGAGGACGGGTTCGAGGCCGTTCCCGTCGTATGGTCCGAGTGCGTGGGTGTGGGGATCGAGTGCGGCCAGCTCGCAGTGCCCGTCGACCACGAGCACCCCGAGCGCGGGACGATCTCGATCGAGGTCGCGCGGCGCAACGCCGAGAGCCCCGCGAAGCGCATCGGCACGCTCGTCTACGTTCCCGGAGGCCCGGGCGACGACGGAACCGCACAGGTCTCGGGCTTCAGCCAGGCCGTGCGAGACCGGTTCGACGTCGTCTCGTACAACCCGCGGGGGTTCAGCCCCGGCACCGAGATCGACTGCGGGTTCGACGAGCCCGAGCCGGCGGCGAACCCGATCTCGGACGAGGCCATGCGGGCGTACGTCGCTCGCCGGTCGCGGGCCTGCGCGGCGAACGGCGGATTGCTGCTCGGTCACGTCTCGGCCGTCGATGTCGCCCGGGACGTCGACGTCCTGCGACGCTCGCTCGGGGAGGAGAAGGTCAGCCTGTTCGGCGTCTCGTACGGGACGGCCGTCGGCTCGATCTACCAGACGCTCTTCCCCGACCACGTCCGCGTTGCGGTGCACGATGCCGCGTTCGACCTCTCCAGCGACCTGGCGCGCAAGAACGAGCTCGGCTACGCGGCTGCGGAGCGGTCGCTCGACGAGCTGCTGCGGCGCTGTGCGCGACGACCGTCATGCCC
Source organism: uncultured Actinomycetes bacterium (assembly GCA_963849125.1). Taxonomy (GTDB): domain Bacteria; phylum Actinomycetota; class Thermoleophilia; order Gaiellales; family Gaiellaceae; genus Gaiella. Next base: position 171,995 of record CAWKGI010000028.1, read on the forward strand.
TTTCCATAGTGGGGGGAACCCGCGAGCAGCCCTCGTCCGTCTGCTCGACCGCCTCGAGGCGAGACCGCAGACCGTGAAGGGACGGACGTACACCGTGTTCGACGCCCAGCATGCGATCGGGCTCTGGGTGAGCTTCGAGTCGGGCTGGGCGCTGCTGGAGGAAGCGCTGGCGGCGGCACAGGCAGGTGACGTCGCGCCGCTCGCCGACCTCGGTCAGTTCTCGGTCGCCTCGCCCGACAGCGGCATCGCCGCGCTGTGCGCCGATCGCCCCGGTTCCGATCTCCGGCTCACGCCGGCCGAGGTCGGCTCCTTGCGGCGCATCGCGCCTCTCCTCGCCCGCCATCACACTCCCGCGCTCTGGCGTGTCGGCGGGTGCGACGGCTGGGACGTGGCGCCGACGCTGCCGCCGACGCTCGAGCGAGCGAGCGCGCCCACGCTCGTCGTCGGCGGGACCGGCGACACCCGCACGCCGCTCGAGTCGAGCCGTGAACTCGCGCGCGAGCTGGGTGCGCCGATGCTGGTCGTCCGTCAGTTCGCGCACACGGCCTACTCCGGAAGGGACTACCCGACGCCGACCTGCGTGACGCGCGTCGTCGACGCAGCCCTGCTCGCCCTGCGGCTCCCACGCGACGGCACCGTCTGCGCGGGCGACCCCGTGCTCGGACCGGTCGGCTGAGCCCGGGCATGCATCCGGGCGGCCCAGCGTGACCGCGGTGAACTGCCGCGGGCGGGTGCGCGGCCGGTAGTACCATCGCTACCGTCCGCCGGCGGTGCGACCGCACCGTCCTCGACCCGCGACCCGAAGCGAAGGCCCATGTACTCCGACACGCCCGACAGCGAGCCGATCGAGACCCGGGAGTGGCTCGACTCCGTCGACGCCGTCGTCGAGCACGACGGCCGCGACCGGATGGGCTTCCTGCTCGACAAGGTGATCGACCACGCCCAGGACGAGGGCGTGCCCGTCGCCGCGGCGCTCAGCACTCCGTACGTCAACACCATCCCACCAGACCAGGAGCCGCCTCTTCCGGGCGACCCCGAGCTCGAGCGCCTGGCGACCGCGCTCGTGCGCTGGAACGCGATCGCGATCGTGCTGCAGGCGAACGCCGAGTCGACCGAGCTGGGTGGGCACATCGCGAGCTACCAGTCCGCGGAGACGCTCTACGAGATCGGGTTCAACCACTTCTGGCGGGCGCGCTCCGAGAGCCACGGCGGCGATCTCGTCTACATGCAGGGCCACTCGTCCCCGGGGATCTACGCCCGGGCCTTCCTCGAGGGCCGCCTCGACGAGGATCACCTCCGGCGCTTCCGGCAGGAGGTCGACGGCGGCGGGCTCTCGTCGTACCCGCACCCGTGGCTGATGCCGGAGTTCTGGCAGTTCCCGACCGTCTCGATGGGGCTCGGCCCGCTGATGGCCATCTACCAGGCGCGCTTCATGAAGTACCTCGCCGCACGCGGGATGATCGAGCCGGCCGACCGGAAGGTCTGGGCGTTCATGGGCGACGGCGAGATGGACGAGCCGGAGTCGATGGGCGCGATCTCGCTCGCCGGGCGCGAGCGGCTCGACAACCTCGTCTTCGTCGTCAACTGCAACCTGCAGCGGCTCGACGGGCCCGTGCGGGGCAACGGGAAGATCATCCAGGAGCTCGAGACCAACTTCCGCGGCGCCGGCTGGGACGTGATCAAGGTGATCTGGGGCTCCGGCTGGGATCCGCTGCTCGAGGCCGACCACGACGGGTGGCTGCGCTACCGGATGGACGAGGCCGTCGACGGCGAGTACCAGGCGTTCAAGGCCAAGGACGGCGCCTACGTCCGCGAGCACTTCTTCGGCAAGTACCCGGAGACGCGGGCGATGGTCGAGGACTGGTCGGACGACGAGATCTGGGCGCTGCGGCGTGGCGGCCACGACCCCCAGAAGGTCTACGCCGCATACTCCGCCGCCGTCCGCTCGAACGGCAAGCCCACTGTGATCCTCGCCAAGACGATCAAGGGCTTCGGCATGGGGGAGGCCGGCGAAGGGCGCAACATCACGCACCAACAGAAGTCGATGAACGACGAGGCCCGGCTCGCGATCCGCGACAGGCTCGGGCTCACCCTCACCGACGAGCAGGCGACCGGCGCGTTCTTCCACCGGCCGCCCGAGGACAGCCCGGAGCTCCGCTACCTGCGCGAGCGGCGCGCGGCGCTCGGCGGCAGCCTCCCGCAGCGCCACACGGACGCCGAGAGCCTGCCGACGCCCGAGCCGTTCGACACCGTCCTCGAGGGCTCCGGCGACCGCGAGAACTCCACGACCATGGCGTTCGTCAGGATCCTCAACCAGCTCGTCCGCGACCCGGTGCTCGGCCCGCGCGTCGTCCCGATCGTGCCCGACGAGTCGCGCACCTTCGGGATGGAGGGCATGTTCCGACAGCTCGGGATCTTCTCCCAGGTCGGCCAGCTCTACCAGCCCGAGGACTCCGACGACTTCATGTTCTACCGCGAGGACGAGCACGGCCAGATCCTCCAGGAGGGGATCAACGAGGCCGGCGCGATGTCGTCGTGGATCGCGGCGGCGACCTCCTACGCGAACCACGGCGTGCCGATGGTGCCCTTCTACGTCTTCTACTCGATGTTCGGGTTCCAGCGGGTCGGCGACCTCGCCTGGGCCGCCGGCGACAGCCGCGCCCGCGGGTTCCTGATCGGTGCGACCGCCGGCCGCACGACCCTGAACGGGGAGGGGCTCCAGCACGAGGACGGCCACTCGCACGTGCTCGCCTCGACGATCCCGAACTGCCGCGCGTACGACCCGGCCTACGGCTACGAGCTCGCGGTGATCGTCCGCGACGGGATGCGCCGCATGGTCACCGATCAGGAGGACGTCTTCTACTACCTGACGGTGATGAACGAGAACTACGTCCAGCCTGCGCTGCCGGAGGGCGCCGAGGAGGCGATCCTGCGGGGGATGTACCGGCTGCGCGCGGCCCCCGAGGGCGACGGCCCGGTGGTGCAGCTGCTCGGCTCGGGAGCGATCCTCAACGAGGTCGTCGCCGGCGCAGCGCTGCTCGAAGCGGACTTCGGCGTGCGTGCGGACGTCTGGAGCGTGACGAGCTTCACGGAGCTGCGGCGAGAGGGGATCGAGGCCGAGCGCTGGAACCGCCTGCACCCGACGGAGGAGCCGCGTCGCGCGCACGTGGAGACCTGCCTCACCGGGGTCGACGGGCCGTTCGTGGCGGCGACCGACTACGTCAGGACGCTCGCGGATCAGATCCGCCCGTTCGTGCCGGGCCGCTACACCGTCCTCGGCACGGACGGGTTCGGGCGCAGCGACTACCGTCGCAAGCTCCGCAGCTTCTTCGAAGTCGACAGGCATCACGTCGCGATCGCGGCGCTGAAGGCGCTCGCGGACGAGGGCTCGATCGAGCCCGCCGTCGTCCGGTCCGCGATCGAGCGCTACGGGGTCGATCCCGACGCCGACGCCCCTTGGCGGCGATGAGCGGGAAGTCGGCGCGCGCGACGTTCCGTGACCTGCACGCTGCGCAGGAGCTCTTCGTGATGCCGAACGCCTGGGACGTCGGCTCGGCGAGGATCCTCGCGTCCCTCGGCTTCCCGGCGCTCGCGACGACGAGTCAGGGGTTCGCCTGGACGCTCGGCAAGCGCGATCAGGAGGTCAACCGCGACGAGCTGGTCGCCCACGTCGCCGCGCTCGCTGCGGCGACGCCGCTGCCCGTCAACGTCGACAGCGAGCGCTGCTACCCCGACGACCCGGGCGGGATAACCGAGACGATCCGGCAGCTCGCCGAGGCCGGCGCCGCCGGGTGCTCGATCGAGGACTACGACCCCGGAGCCGATGCGATCGAGCCGTTGGAGATCGCAGTCGAGCGGGTCGCAGAGGGCGTCGCGGCCGCCCATGCCCAGCCCGACCCGCTCGTCCTCACCGCCCGCGCCGAGAACCACCTGTACGGGCTCGACGACCTCGACGACACGATCGCCCGGCTCGTCGCCTACCGCGACGCGGGCGCCGACGTCGTCTACGCGCCAGGGCTCACCGACGCCGCAGCCATCGCCCGTGTCGTCGACGAGGTCGGCATTCCCGTCAACGTGCTCGCCCTCGTGACGGCGCCGACGATCCCCGAGCTCGCGGAGCTCGGCGTCGGCCGCGTCTCGACCGGCAGCCTGCTCACGTCGGCGGCCTACGGCGCGCTCGCCGCCGCCGCCCGGGAGCTCCAGGGCCCGGGCACCTCCGAGTACGCCCGCCAGGGTCTCTCGATCGACGACCGTCGCGCGTTCGGGTAGCCGGGCGGAGTGCGGGTAGCCGCACCGCCACACACCAGCCGACCGGACGGCCCGGGTGCACGCAAGCGGAGATCGTGCGGGACGAGGCACGTGCCTCGACCCCCCTGACACGAGGAGACCGCGATGACCACCATGCAGACCGAGAGCGCCGCTCGGGCCCTCCGTCGCCGCTTGCAGGGCGCCGTGCTCGAGCCCGGCGCCGCCGGCTGGGAGCTCGCAACCCAGGCGTACAACCTGACATGCGTCCAGCAGCCCGCGCTGACCGTCGTTCCGCGGGACGTCCCGGACGTGATCGAGGTCGTCGACTTCGCCCGCGAGAGCGGGCTCCAGGTCGCACCGCAGCGCACCGGCCACAACGCAGAGCCGCTCGGCGCGCTGGACGACGTGATCCTCCTGAGGACCGATGCGCTCCAGGGCGTCGAGATCGACGCCGTGCGTCGCAGCGCCCGCGTCCGCTCGGGCGCGAAATGGGCAGACGTCGTGCCCGCCGCCTCGGAGCTCGGGCTGGCGGCGCTGCACGGGTCGACGCCCGACGTCAGCGTGACCGGATACGCGCTCGGCGGAGGGGTCGGCTGGTACGCGCGCAAGCTCGGGCTCGCGACGAACAGCGTCACAGCGATCGAGCTCGTCACCGCCGACGGCAGCTTTCGCCGGGTCGATCTCGAGAACGAGCCGGAGCTCTTCTGGGCGCTCCGGGGTGGGGGTGGCAGCTTCGGAGTCGTGACCGCCCTCGAGCTCGAGCTCTACGCGATCCCCGAGGTGTACGCGGGCGTCCTCTTCTTCCCCTGGGAGCGCACCGACGAGGTGCTCCACGCGTGGAACGCCTGGACGCCGACGCTCCCCGACGAGGTCACCTCGGTCGGCCGGATCCTCCAGCTCCCGCCGCTCCCCGAGATCCCGGAGCCGCTGCGCGGCGGCAAGTTCGCAGTCGTGGAGGCGGTCGTGATCGGCGACGAGGCCATGGGCGCCGAGCTGATCGCACCGCTGCGCGAGCTCTCCCCGGCCCTCGACACGTTCGCGATGGTGCCGCCTGTCGGGATCGCGGAGCTGCACATGGACCCGCCCGAGCCGCTCCCCTACGTCGGCTCGGGGCAGATGCTCGGCTCGCTCCCCGACGCTGCGGTCGACGCGTTCGTCGCGGCGGCGGGGCCGACGTCTGGCTCCTCGCTCGTCTCGGCGGAGATCCGCCACCTCGGCGGAGCCCTCCGGCGCAGCTCCCCACACCACGGCGCGCTCTCGACCCTCGACGCCGGATTCATCACGTTCGGCGTCGGGCTCGCGCTGGACGAGGGCTCGTACGCGGCGGGCCGTGAACGACTCGGCGTCGTGGAGGATGCCCTCGCGCCATACACGAACGGTAGGCAGTACCTCAACTTCACCGAGGCGCAGACCGACCCGGCCCGCTTCTACCGGGACGATGTCTACCGGCGCCTCCGCGAGGTGAAGGCCGCGGTCGATCCCGGTGAGGTGTTCCGGGCGAACCACCCGATCCCGGCCGCGGACTGAGAGACGCACAGATCGTCGGGAGCCTCCGGTCGGGGCTCCCGGCGGTCGCGTGCCACCGTACGATCCGTCGGTGCGAGCGAATGCGCGATCTCCGGTGCCGGGGAGTCGACCGGATCCACCCTCCGAGGGGCTGTAGGTGGCGTCCTTCGCGATCGGCGACGTGCACGGGGAGCGAGACGTCCTCGTTCGGCTCCTCCGGGACGCCGGCCTCGTCGACCGTGGCGAGCGATGGTCGGGGTCGGGTGCGCGGGTGTGGTTTCTCGGGGACCTCGTCGATCGCGGGCCGGATGGGATCGGCGTGATCGAGCTCGTGCAGCGGCTCGAGCAGGAGTCGGACGGGAGCGTACGCTGCCTCCTCGGAAACCACGACGCGCTGCTGGTCGCCGTGCATCGACACGCGGACGCGGCCGTCGACCAGGAGGGGCTGACCTTCAGGACGCTCTGGAGGATGAACGGCGGCGACCTCGTCGACCTCGAGCGTCTCGAGCCGCGTCACCTCGTGTGGCTCGAGGAGCTGCCCGCGGTCGCCCGTGAAGGAGAGTGGTTGCTCGTGCACGCCGACACCGACGGCTACCTCCGGCTTGGTGCGACACCCGACGCGGTGAACGCGGCCGCGCGCACAGCTCTCCGGGGAGGCGAACCGACGGCGCTCGGCGGCCTGTTCGAGGCCCTTTCGGGGCGCGACGCGTTCTCCACGCGGTCGCGGCTGGATGCCATGCTTGCGTCGCTGGGCGGCACGCGAGTGATGCACGGCCACACGCCGATCGCGTCCGTGGTCGGGCGCGAGCCGCGGGAGATCACCGGTCCGCTCGTGTATGCAGAGGGGCGCGCGGTCAACGTCGACCACTGCCTGTTCGCGGGCGGCCCGGGCTTCGTGGTGGCGCTCGACGAGCTGAGCGTCGAGCCTCCGCCACGGCCCCGAGGGCTCCGGCGCCTCTTTCGCTAGCGTCCGAGCGGTGAGCGAGGCGATCGATCGGGCGGGCGCGGTGCTCTCTGCCGCGCCGCCGGCCCTGACCTGCGACGCCGCGTCGCGTGCCGCCGCCGCGCTCTTCGGCGTCGAGGGCGTCGCGACGGAGCTCCGCAGCGAGCGCGACCAGAACTTCCGCATCGACACCACGGCGGGCGCATGGGTGCTCAAGGTGTCGAACACCGGTGAGGATCCCGCTGTTCTCGAGATGGAGAACGCCGCCATGGAGCACGTCGCGGTTCTCGATCCCAGCCTCCCCGTGCCGGCGCTCGCCCGTACCGGGGAGGACGCGACGACCGGGTGGATCGAGGTTGACGAGGGACGACACCTCGTCCGTCTCGTCGAGCTGATGCCGGGCGAGCTCCGGCAATCGGCCGCCCTTCCCGACGCGTCGCTCGAGTCCCTCGGGCGCGATCTCGCTCGGCTTGGTCTGGCGCTCCGGGGCTTCTTCCACCCGGCGGCAGGGAGGATGCTGCAGTGGGACCTCCGCCACGCGCCGGCTCTGCGCGCGCTGATCCCGTCGATCGAGGAGCCCGAGACGCTTGCGCTCGTGACCGACGTCCTCGATCTCTGGGAGGCCGACGTCGCGCCCCGGTTCGGCGCGTTGCGTGCGCAGGTCGTCCACGGCGACCTCTCGCTCGACAACGCGCTGTTCGGCCCTGACGGACAGGTGTCGGGGATCATCGACTTCGGCGACATGTCGCACACGGCGCTGCTCTGCGATCTCTCCGCGACGCTCGTGAGCGTGATGGCAGGTCGCGACGACCCGCTCGCCGCCGCCGCCACGCTCCTCGAGGGGTACCAGCGCGTGACTCCGCTCGAGCCGGTCGAGCGCGAGCTCCTGCCTGCATTCGTGTCGATGCGGCTGGCCACGAGCCTGACGATCGCCGCCTGGCGACTCAGCCTGTATCCCGAGAACGCCGAGTACATCACGCTCGACTCGCATCGGTTTCGCGAGCTGCTGGAGCTGTTGCAGGGCATCACACCGGTGACGGCCGCGGCCGCCATGACGTCACGGTTCGGAACCGCCGCCGGGACGGCGGACCTCCGGCGTCGTCGCGAGCGGGTGTTCGGGCCGGCGATGCAGTCCCTCACCTACCAGCGCCCGATTCACATGGTGCGCGCGGAGGGCGTCTGGATGATCGACGTCGAGGGTGCGCGCTACCTCGATGCGTACAACAACGTGCCCGTCGTCGGCCACTCGCACCCGCGCGTCGTCGCGGCGATCGCCGACCAGTCTCGGCTCCTCAACACCAACATGCGCTACCTCCACGGCGCCGCCGTCGAGCTCGGCGAGCGCCTGCTCGAGACGATGCCGCCGGAGATCGACACGTGCCTGTTCGTGAACTCGGGCAGCGAGGCGAACGAGCTCGCGTGGCGCATCCTCACCACGGTCGGAGGGCGGGACGGTGGGATCGTCACCGAGCACGCCTACCATGGCGTCACCACCGCGACCGCAGCGCTCTCACCGGAGGAGTGGGCGGCGCAGGCGCCGCCGCCGCACATCGCGCGGATTCCGGCCCCCGACGGGTATCGCGGTCCTCATCTCCGCAGCGAGCCGGGCTGGGCGGAGGCCTACGCGGCGCACCTCGACGATGCCGCCGCGGAGCTCGCGGCAGCGGGTCACGAGCCCGGGGTCGTGATCCTGGACGGCGGTCTCACGAGCGACGGCGTGCTCGTGCCGCCGCCCGACTACCACCATGCGCTCGTCCGGAGGACGCACGAGGCCGGGGCGCTCTTCGTCGCGGACGAGGTGCAGGCCGGCCACGGTCGGACGGGCGAGCACCTCTGGAGCTTCATAGGCGTCGGGATCGTCCCCGACGCGGTCACGCTCGGAAAGCCCATGGGCAACGGGTTCCCCGTCGCAGCGGTGCTGCTGCGCTCGGAGCTCGCCGCCGCGATGGCCGAGCGGACGACGTACTTCTCCACCTTCGGCGGGAATCCCGTCGCCTGCGCGGCGGCGCTCGCCGTGCTCGACGTGATCGAGGAGGAGCAGCTCGTCGCGCGCGCTGCTGCGACGGGGGCCTATCTCCGCGAGCAGCTCGCACGGCTCTCGGAGGCGCACCCCGCGATCGGCGAGGTGCGCGGCCGAGGACTCCTCGTCGGCGTCGAGCTGGTACGGGATCCCGAGACGCGCGAGCCGGACGGCGCCCTCGCCCGGCGCGTCGTCGAGGAGCTGCGCGAGCGCGGAGTGCTGGTCGGGCGGGCGGGAAAGGTCGACAGCGCGCTCAAGATCCGGCCGCCGCTCGTGTTCGAGCGACAGCACGTCGACCTTCTCGTTGAGCGCCTCGACCAGTCGCTGGCCGCCGCCAGAGTCTGACGCGCTGCGAGCCCTCTCTCAGCCGACCTGGACGATCCGGTTCGCCGGTACGTCGCGGAGCCGGTCGGTGCTGCCGTCGGGCCAGCGCACGACGAGCTCCCGCACCGACGTCGCCTTCCCGAGGCCGAGGAGCACGCGCGGATCTTCCGACGAGAGATAGCTGCCACCCGCGTGGACCTCTCGGACGAGCTTCCTGCCGTCGGGGAGCGTCGCCGTGACGACCGCGCCGGGGGCGAACCGGCCCAGCGAGACGGTGAGCCAGCTCCCGGTCGCGCCCGCGGTGCGCAGGAGCACGAGCCGCCCGCCGATCGTGTTGATCGCGATGTCGGGGTCGCCGTCGTTGTCGAAGTCGGCTGCCGCGAGACCTCGTCCGTTCCGGACAGGCCCGGAAGCGAGCCCAACGGAGGCCGTCACGTCGACGAAGCGTGGCGCAGCCGCGGTTCCCCGACGCCGCGCGATCACCTGGACGGGCTGCGCGTCCATCCGCAGGTTCGTGACGGGGATCGCGCCGTTCGCGAGTGCGAGCTCGGGCGTGCCGTCGAGGTCGAGATCGACCCATGACGCTCCCCAGCCCGTCCGGCCCGGGACGAACGCGTCGGCGAACGAGGGCCGCGCATCCGCGAACGCCACTCGCGGGCCCGGAACGGCGCGCTCGGCGGCATGGAGCTGGTCGCGCGAGTTCGTGACGAACAGGTCACCGATCCCGTCGCCCGAGTAGTCGGCCGCGGCGATGCCCATGCCGGCGTTCGCATCGTCGACGTTCGCCGAGTGGGAGACGTCGCGGAACCGGAACCCGAGCCCGGCTCGGTCGTTCTCCACCGGCTCGTTGAGGTAGAGCCGGTTCGGGTCCTCGTCGTTCGCGACGAAGAGATCGAGCCGCCCGTCACGGTTCACGTCGGTGAAGACTGCGCCGAGCCCGTGCTCGACCGTCTTCGCCTCGATTCCGACCTGCTTCGCCACCTGCCGGAAGTGCGGCCGTCGGCCGCCTCCCTCGTTGAGGTAGAGCTTGTCTGCAACGGCGAGATGGTTGGTCGGGAAGCCGTACTGTGAGCCGCTGATGATGGCGTTCTCGGCCGTGTACCCGGAGACGAAGAGGTCGGGACGACCATCGCCGTTCACGTCGCCGACCGTCGCGCCCGCCTGCCAGCCCCATGGCTCGATTCCGGCGGCCTCCGTACCGTCGCTGAAGCGTCCGTTGCCGTCGTTCCAGAGGAGCACGTCGGCGCTTGCAGACGTGACGTAGAGATCGGTTCGGCCGTCGCCGTTCAGGTCGGCCGCCACGCAGCCGTTGCCCTGGGTCGAGATGTCCGCGCCCGAGCCCCGGCTGACGTCGACGAACCGCCCGCGGTCGTTCCTGAAGAGCGCATTGTGCGGAACCCCGCCGCGCGCGGCCCAACGTTCGCGGTCGACCTCCGCGAAGGAGTTGACCGCGTAGAGGTCCATCCAACCGTCGCCGTTGTAGTCGAGCCAGCAGACCCCGCCACCCATCATCGCCGTGACGTCGTTGCTCACCCCGAACCCGAACGCGCCCTGGCGGAAATCGATCCCGACCTGCTTGGCCACGTCGGTGAGCCCGACCGAGGCGAGCGTTGCCGCCCCGACGCCGCCCGCCGCCGGTCGGATCACCGCCGGTGTCCCGAGGAACGCGGGCGTCGCGCTGCGCGAGCCGAGGAGGACGTACCTGCCGTCCTGCTCGACCAGCTCGAAGGTCTGCGTGAACGGCGTCGTTCGGTTGGCGGCCAGCGTCTCCGTGCCGCCCCCGGCCAGCTTGACGGTGCCCGCCGCCGCAGCGATCACCATCGGCGGTCCCTGTCCCGCAGAGCGCTCGAGCGAGAGCGTGAGACGCTCGACGTCGTACGAGGGGATCACCGCCGTCGGCGAGCCGATCGCGCGCAGCAGGCCGGCGAGCCACTCGCCGCCCGCCACCGTCGACGCGCCGGCCGTGTCTCCTGCCCGAAGCGCAGCCGTTCCGCCCTTCAGGTCTGCGACCAGGTCGGCGGCGATGCGCGCGGCCGTCTCCTGGTCGATCCGCGTCGTGACCTCGGACGGTGCGATCGTGACCGCCGGCAACCCGCTCAGATCCCGTGCGACCGCAGCCGAGGCGGATGCCGTGGGACGTGCGGGCAACCCGGCGACGACGAGAAGCCCCACCACACCGGCGGTCGCGGCGAGCGCGACGGCGCCCCGCGCCGCCCCACGAGGCGCGCGCCTCCCCGCCAGCCGTTCCTGGAGCAGCGTCGCCGGCACGCGCAGCGCGCACACGATCACCAGCGACCCGAGCACCGCGACCTTGCTGCCGAACTCCGTCGTCTGCGGCGCGATCAGCAGCGCGGCGAGCAGCGCGACCGAGACGGCATACGCACGACGGTCGGGCCGCACGGACGGCGTCGTCTTCGGATCGGTGATCATGAAGAACAGGAAGATCAGGATCTCCGGCGAGAACACGACGACCTTCCAGAACTCGAGCCCCGTAATCGGCCCAAGGTGCCAGCGGGCGGTCATCTCGTGCCCGGCGAGCGCCAGCACGCCGATCGCTGCGGCGAACACGACCCAGAACGTCGTCGCGATCTCGAGCAGGCGGAGTCGGAGGAGGATCGCAAAGCCGCCGGCGACGATGATCCCGAGCGCCAGCACCATCCAGAGCGTCATCGGGGCCCACCAGAACTCGAGCGGGTCGGCCCTCTCGGGGCCGATCAGCAGGAACGTGAGCACGAGCGCGCCGTTCGACGGGTTGAGCACGTGGCGCCCGCGGAAGCGGATCAGGTGCTTGCTGCCGATCGCGACCGCCGCGGTGCCGGCGTAGATCCACCAGCCGTTCAGGCTCCACCAGTCGCCGTGCTCGGTTCCGGGCACGCGCAGGATGAACGCGATCCCGTTCCCGGTCAGCAGCGCGCTCGCGGGCCACATGATCACGCGCGCCTTGAAGAACGTGATCACGAACTCGATGGCACCAGCAGTGCCCAGCGAGACCAGGATCTGTGCGATCGAGAGGCGGAAGTCGAACGCGACCTGGCCCAGCACCTGCAGGGAGATGATCACCGCCGCGAGGTGCAGGCGCGGATCGCGGATGCTCGGCAGCAGCACGGGATAGGCCGTCCCGCGGATCCTCACGGTCGGACGGTCGATCCCGGCGATCGCAGGGGCGCTCATCGCGCACCGAGGATACCGGGCCGCGTCGTGACCGCCCACGCCGGCGGAATGCCGGGACATGCACGTACCCCGAGGACGTACCATGTCAGGACGTGCTGCGCGCCGCTATATCCGGGCGTGCGCGCTGACGCCCTATCGCCCATGAGGACACGAAGATCGACGAGGAGACACAGATGACCGAGATGGCCGTGCGCCCTCTCTCCGCCACCGACTACAGGGTCGCCGACCTGTCGCTCGCGGACTGGGGCCGGAAAGAGATCGAGCTCGCCGAGCACGAGATGCCCGGGCTGATGTCGTTGCGCCGCGAGTACGGGGCGGCAAAGCCGCTGGCCGGTGCGCGGATCACCGGCTCGCTGCACATGACGATCCAGACCGCCGTGCTCATCGAGACGCTGGTGGCGCTCGGTGCCGAGGTGCGCTGGGCGTCGTGCAACATCTTCTCGACGCAGGATCACGCCGCAGCCGCGGTCGCCGTCGGGCCCGACGGCACGCCGGATGCGCCGCGCGGCGTCCCCGTCTTCGCCTGGAAGGGCGAGACGCTCGAGGAGTACTGGTGGTGCACGGACAAGGCGCTGACCTGGCCGGACGGCGGCCCGAACATGCTGCTCGACGACGGTGGTGACGCCACGTTGCTCGTCCACAAGGGACGGGAGTTCGAGCTCGCCGGTGCCGTACCCGACCCGGCCTCGGCCGACAGCGACGAGTTCCGGATCGTGCTCGAGCTCCTGCAGTCGTCGCTCGAGAGCGACCCGCACAAGTGGACGACGATCGCTGCCGGGATCAAGGGCGTGACCGAGGAGACCACGACCGGCGTCCACCGGCTCTACCAGATGGCCGACGCGGGACAGCTCCTCTTCCCCGCGATCAACGTGAACGACTCCGTCACGAAGAGCAAGTTCGACAACCTCTACGGGTGCCGGCACTCGCTCGTCGACGGGATCAACCGCGCGATCGACCTGATGCTCGCCGGCAAGGTGTGCGTCGTCTGCGGCTACGGCGACGTCGGAAAGGGCTCCGCGGAGTCGCTCCGCGCCCAGGGCGCCCGCGTCGTCGTCACCGAGATCGACCCGATCTGCGCGCTGCAGGCGCTGATGGAGGGCTACGAGGTCGCGACCCTCGACGACATGATCGCCGAGGCCGACGTCGTGATCACCGCGACCGGCAACCGTGCGATCGTCGGGCTCGACCACATGCGCCGGATGAAGCACAACGCCGTGGTGGGGAACATCGGCCACTTCGACAACGAGATCGACATGTCGGGGCTTGCCGCCGAGGCCGGGGTCGTCCGCGACACCATCAAGCCGCAGGTCGACCGCTGGATCTTCCCCGACGGCCACGCGGTGATCGTGCTCTCGGAGGGTCGGCTCCTGAACCTCGGCAACGCCACAGGGCATCCGAGCTTCGTGATGAGCAACTCGTTCTCGAACCAGACCATCGCGCAGATCGAGCTGTTCACGAACGGCGAGGCCTACCCGGTCGGCGTGCACGTCCTTCCGAAGCACCTCGACGAGAAGGTCGCCCGCCTCCACGTCGAGGCGCTGGGCGGCAAGCTGACGCAGCTCAGCGCGGATCAGGCCGCCTACATCGGCGTGCCGGTCGACGGGCCGTACAAGCCCGACCACTACCGCTACTAGACCACGTGATGTGCGCCCTCTGGCGCCTCCCGCCGCAGCGGGAGGCGCCAGAGGGCACCACGCTCACACGCCTCGGGGCGACTCGTCGTCGAGGTGCACGCGCATCAGGTCGCGGATCGAGACGATCCCGACGACCGTGTCGCCCTCGACGACCGGCAGGTGGCGGAACCCGCCGTGGATCATCAGCGACGCCGCGTGCCCGCTCGACTCGGTCTGCTCGACCGTGTCCGGCGCGTGCGTCATCGAGTCGCCGACCGCGCCGCCCACCTTGTCGGTGGCCACCGCGCGCAGCACGTCGCGCTCCGTGAGGATCCCGACGAGGCGCCCCGCGTCGAGGACGACGACGGCTCCCACCCGGCGCTCGTGCATCGCCCGGGCGGCCTCCAGCAGCGACTGCGACCGCTCGACCGCGAGCAGGTCCTGGCTCATGACGTCGGCGATGCGTGCCATGGCCCGATCCTAGACCTCTTGCGCCCAAACGGGAAGCACCCCGGTCGGTCACGGGTCGGTGTCGGGTGCGTGTCGATCCTCCCACCGGGGCACGCAGCCACGTGGGGTCGGCCGAAACGGACACTTTCGACGCGCGCGAGGCGCGGCCACGCTCCTTCTCGGACATCCCCGAGACAAGGAGGAAGCATCCGTGAGACGACGTTCGACAGCGATCGCGGTGGGGCTGGTCGTGGCCCTGGTGTCGGTCACCGCGCTCGCGACAGCGGCGACCGACGACCCGACGATCCGTGCCTGCAAGCACAACAAGCGGGGACTCGTGAGGATCCTGCGCTCGGGCGCCACGTGCGCCAGAACCGAGACGCCGGTCTCGTGGTCGATCCGCGGGCCGCAGGGCGAGACAGGCCCGGCGGGACCTCAGGGCCCTGCGGGAGCGCCCGGGGGAGGGCTGGCGTCGCTCGGCGGCCTCGTCGGGCTTGCCTGCACCACCTTCGACGGCGTCGCCGGCCGCGTGGATCTCGACGTCAGCCCGGAGAACCTGGTTCTCGTCAGCTGCGACTCCGACACGCCGCCACCCCCACCGGAAGGCGCTGCCCGCCTCGTCCTGAACGAGCTCGACTACGACCAGGTCGGATCGGACAGCGGAGGCTTCGTCGAGATCGCGAACGTCGGCGACGCGGCGGCGACGCTCGACGGATCCGCGGTCGTGCTCGTCAACGGCGACGGCGGCACCGAGTACGACCGCTTCGCGCTCTCGGGGACGCTCGTGCCGGGAGGCCACCTGCGGATCGACGTCGAGGCGCAGAACGGCGCGCCTGACGGCGTGGCGCTGCTCGATCAGGCCGGCGTCCTGCTCGACGGGCTCTCGTACGAGGGAGAGATCCATGCCGCGACGATCGGAGCCAAGACCTACGACCTCGTCGAGGGCACGCCGCTCCCCGTGACGACGGCCGACTCGAACACGGTCAACGGCTCGCTCTCACGGCTCCCGGACGGCACCGACACGAACAACGCCGCGACGGACTGGGCGTTCACGACGACGCCGACGCCCGGCGCCCCGAACGTTCCCTAGAGACCCGCTCTTGGGCCAGGTACTCCCGGAGCGCCTCCTGCACGGCGGCGAGGCGCTCCGGGCATGCCCGGTAGAGGACGTAGTGGCCGTCCCGAAGGCTCGAGACGAGCCCTGACCGGGTGAGGACCGACAGGTGTCTCGAGGTCGCGGGCTCGCTCAGGCCGACGAGCGGCGCGAGCTCCTGCGTCGGACGCGCCCGGTCGGTGACGGCGTGCAGGATTCGGAACCGTGTGAATCCCCGCAGCAACAGGACGGGTCGGACGATCAGGATCCCGATCGCTCCGGGCGTTCGCGCAGGCCAGGTCTGGCGGCTGGTCGTCAGTCCGGCCGACCCTTGAGGCGACGTGCCTCGCGCCCTGCTGCGCCCGCGGACTTCCACCTCCGCCGCTCCTCCGCCAGCGCCCGCTTGTCGAGGCGGCGCTCGAGGTGCGCGAGCTCGGCCTCCAGCTTGCGGTAGCTCTCCCACCGCTCGAGATCGAGTGTCCCGTCCTCGATCGCGGCCTTGACGGCACACCCCGGCTCGGCGTCGTGCGAGCAGTCGGCGAAGCGGCAGTGCTCGAACAGCGACGTGACGTCGTCGAACGACTCCTCGAGCGCTTCGTCGGCGACCCAGAGCTGGAGCTCGCGCATACCCGGTGTGTCGATCACGAGCGCCCCGCTCGGCAGCTGCACGAGCTCTCGCCGAGTCGTCGTGTGCCGCCCCTTCCCGTCCTCGCGGATCTCCTGCGTCTCGAGCACCTCTTCGCCGGCGAGCGTGTTCACAAGCGTCGACTTCCCGACACCGGAGGAGCCGAGCAGAGCGGCGGTCGTGCCCGGTGCCAGATACGAGCGGACGAGGTCGAGGCCGACACCGCTGCGACTCGAGATCGCGATCACGGGGATCCCGCCCGCGATCGTCTCGACCTCTGCGACGACGCCGTCCGGGTCGGCGTGCAGGTCTGCCTTCGTGAGCACGACGACGGGGAGCGCACCGCTCTCGCGGCCCAGGATCAGATACCGCTCGAGGCGGCGCAGGCTCAGCTCCTCGTTGAGCGACGTGACGATGAAGACCACGTCGATGTTGGCCGCGAGCACCTGCTCCTCTGCGGCCTGCCAGGCTTGCTTGCGGCTGAACCGGGTGCGGCGTGGGAGGACGGCCTCGACCGTCCCCGCGCCGCCGTCGCGGGTCGAGATCGCGACCCAGTCGCCGACGGCGGGAAGGTCGGCGGGCGACGACGACTCCTCGTAGAGCCGGCCGCGGACGTCGCAGCGCAGCTCGCCCTCGGCCGTCAGGACGTCGTATGCGCCGCGGTGCTGCACGGAGACACGGCCCGGCACGAGCCCGGCTGCGGCGTGAGTGGCGAACTGCTCGGCGAAGACGTCGTCCCAGCCGAGCGTCGTGAGATCGAGCACGCGAATCGTCCTTTCGTTCCTGCGATGAATGAAAGCGGCGCGCGGGGATGCGCGCCAGCCGCGAGGACGTCAGGCGTCGAGACCGACGAGCCGCGCGGCGCGCGGGGCGGAGGTGCTGCGATGGGTCATTGCTGCCTCCTCTCGTCGGGGTCCACCGGAGTATGACCGACGGCCGCACGTCACGCGAGCAACGCGAGCGCGATCACGGCGCGGCCCGACCACGCGAGCGTCCGGATCCAGTTCGAGCGGACGAGCCGAGTGTGTCGGGCCGCGTCGAACCCGCGCTCGAGGCGGCCGTGCTGTGGCGCCTGGACGAGGAGCGTCGAGGCCCAGACGACGCCGAGCAGCACGACCCCTGCGACGGTGAGCGGTTCCGGGTCGACCACCAGGAGCGCAGCGGCCGCGAGCGCCTCGACGAGCATCAGCGGCACGACCACGAGGCTCGTCCGCCGGACGTTCGCATGCTCGTAGGCCGCGAAGCCCTGAGACGGAACCGCCGCGAACAGCGGGTAGTGGACGACCTGGACGAACCAGATCAGTCCGGCCAGCGCGAGCGTCGCGGCCGCGTGGGCGAGGAGGAGCGCCGTCACGCCAGGTCGGCGATCACCGCATCGGCCGCACGGCGGCCCGAGCGCAGTGCGCCGTTCAGCGACGGGTGCTCCCGGTGGTCGCCGCACGCATAGAGCCCGTTCGCGAGCCGAGGTGAGACGGCAGCCGTGAACCCGACCGGACAGCGCGGTAGCGCCTGGCGTACCTCGACGGTCGAGAGGTGCGTCCAACGGGCGACGGCCCTGCCGAACCAACCGCGGAGCTGTCCGGTCACCGCCTCGAGATCGACGGGACCACCACCGAGCACCGTGGCAGAGACGAGCGCCATCCCGTCCGGGGCGTAGCTCGGTGCGGCCTCGCTCGGCACGCAGAGGTTGTTGACGGGGCCGTCCGCCTCGCCGAGCACGAGCCACGGCCCGTCGACCGGCGAACGGGGCGCAGCGAAGTAGACGCAGGAGACGTCGTTCCAGCCGTCGGGAGCATCGTCGAGGAGGCCGGCCGTGGCGACGACGACGGCGGAGGCGTCGACGCTCGAGCCGTCCTCGAGGGTCACGGATCCCGGCCCGACCGCCTTGACCCGGACGCCCGTACGCACGTCGAGCCCTTCGGCGAGCTGCGCCGGGATCGCCTGCATCCCCTCCGCCGGGAGCGCCGCAGGACCGTCGGCGAACGAGCGCAGCACGAAGCGCAGGAACGCCGACGACGTACGGAGCTCCGGGTCGAGCGTGATCCCGCGCAGGAACGGCGTCAGCAGCGCCGCGCGGGCCGCGTCGGAGAGACGTGCCGTGCGGAACGCCTCGGCGATCGTCGTCTCCTCGCGCGATCGCATCAGCTGAACGACAGCGGCTGCATCGCCCGCCGAGACGACACCGGCGGCCAGAGCGCGAATGGCGCGCACCGGGCTCCGCCGCGGGTCGGCGACCTTCCGAAACCTCCCGTCGACCCGGACGACCGCCCCGGACGCGAAGTACCCGAGCCGCAGCCTGTCGTAGTCGAGCGCCCTGTGGGCCTCAGGGTACGAGGTGGGGAGCACCTGGAAGCCCCGGTCGAGCCTGAAGCCCTCGACGAGATCGGTGCGAACGCGTCCCCCGACGTCGTCGTCGCGCTCGAGCACGAGCACGTCCAGCCCGTGAGCCCGCAGCGCCTTTCCGCAGGCGAGACCGGCGGCTCCGGCGCCGACGATCGCGACGTCGACCTTCGTTGCCATCACGTCGAGCGTACCGCCGCCGTCGGGCACGCGGCGCAGAGGCCGGGCGCTACGCGGCCAGGGCTGCGGCCATTGCCTCGTCGATCGTCGGGTGCGCGAACTCGAAGCGGTCGTCGTGCAGCCGCGCGGGGAGCGCGCGTTGGCCTTCGAGCAGCATCTCCCGGCCCATCTCGCCGAACCCCGTCCGGACGGCGAACGCCGGGAGCGGCATGACGGTCGGCCGGTGTAGCGCGCGCCCCAGGGCCTTCACGAACTCGGCGTTCGTCACGGGGTTCGGTGCCGTCGCGTTGACCGGCCCCTCGAGCTCGCTGTCGATGACGTGGAGGTAGGCGGCGACGGTGTCCGGGAGGCTGATCCACGGCCACCACTGCTTGCCGCTGCCGACGCGTCCGCCCATTCCGAGGCGAAACGGCGTGAGCAGCTTCTGGAGGGCGCCGCCGTCCCGCGAGAGGACGATCGCGTGTCGGAGGTGCGCCACGCGCGCGCCGGCCTCCCGCGCGGGATCCGCAGCCTGCTCCCAGGCCTCGGCGACCTCCGCGAGGAAGCCGCTGCCGCGGGAGGACTCCTCGGTGAGGATCTCGTCGCCGCGGTTGCCGTAGTACCCGATCCCCGAGGCGCACACGAGCACGGGGACGGGGTCGAGGGCCGCGACCGCCTCGGCGATCGTCCGTGTCCCGTTCACCCTGCTCTCGAGCACCCGGCGCTTCACGCTGCTCGTCCAGCGCTGGCCGATGTTCTCGCCCGCGAGGTGGACGATCGCCCCGACGCCCTCGAGCCCCGCGAGGTCGGTGGTGCCCGCCTCCGGGTCCCAGCCGATCTCGTCCGGGCCGGAAGGCTCCCGGCGCACGAGCGCCACGGGTTCGTGGCCGGCAGCGCGCAGGGCCGGGAGAAGGGCCGAGCCGATCAGGCCGGATGCGCCGGTGACCGCGATTCGCATATCCAGATTCTATACACAACTTGGACAATCGTGCGTCCACCTTCGGGCTTCGCAACGCCTACCGAGCTGTGCGGCGCACGGACGTGCGAGGATGTCGGACGTGCGTGTCGAGGACGCCATCGCCCTTGTGTGGCCCGGTCAGGAGGCGGTCTCCGAGGTCCTGGGCGGTGGCATCACCAACCACAACCACAAGGTGACGCTGGCCGACGGGGACGTGTTCGTCCTGCGCATCGCCGGGCGCGACACGGACGTCCTGGGGATCGATCGCGCGGTCGAGCACGACGCGTCGCTCGCAGCCGCGGCCGTCGGCGTCGGGCCCGAGGTCGTGGCGTTTCGGGAGAGGGAAGGGATCCTCGTCACCCGGTTCATCCCAGGCGAGATCGTCCCGATCGAGCGGATGCAGGATCCCGCGACGATCAGGCGGGTCGCGGTCGCGCTGCGCGCGGTCCACGCCGGGCCGCCGCTGCCGACGCGGTTCAACAGCTTCCGGGTCGTCGAGGACTACCGCACCGTCGCCTTCTCGCGGGGGGCCGACGTGCCGCCGAGCTACGCGACCGCTCGTCAGACGGCGAAGCTGATCGAGCTCGCCCGTGGCGCAGTCCCGGAGCGCCCGTGCCACAACGACCTGCTCAACGCGAACTTCATCGACGACGGCCGCCGGATCAGGATCGTCGACTGGGAGTACGCGGGGATGGGCGACGTCTTCTTCGACCTCGCCAACTTCTCGATCAACCACCAGCTCGACGAGGATGGGCGTCGCGCGTTGCTGGACGCGTACTTCGGGACGGTCAGGGAGCGCGACGAGCGCGCGCTCGAGCTGATGCGCTTCATGTCGGACTTTCGCGAGGCGATGTGGGGCGTCGTGCAGGGCGCGGTCTCCGAGCTCGACTTCGACTTCGCGGGCTACGCGGCGGAGCACTTCGAGCGCATGGAGCGCACCGCCTCGAGCGCGGTGTTCCGGGCGGCGCTCGGCTGAACGGCCTCACCGTCGGTAGGCGGTCCACGCACGCGGCCGACCGAATAGGCTCGATCTCGACGGCGACGAGATCGGAGGAGGGGCGATGCGCGAGCGAGCGAGCGTGGTGGTCATCGGCGGTGGTGTCGGAGGCTGCTCGATCCTCTACTGGCTGACACGCCTGGGAGTCCAGGACGCCGTCCTGGTCGACCGCGCCGATCTCACGAGCGGCTCGACGTTCCACTCCGCGGGTCTCGTCGGCCAGCTGCGCAGCTCGCTCTCGCTCACGAAGATGATGATGGAGAGCGTCGACCTCTACCGCTCGCTCGAGGGCGAGGTGGGCCTCGAGACCGGCTGGAAGGAGGTCGGCTCCCTCCGGCTGGCCTCGTCGCCGGAGCGGATGGAGGAGATCACGCGGCAGGCAGGGTGGGCGAAGACGTTCGGCCTGCCGCTCGAGCTCGTCTCGGCCGACGAGGCGCAGCGGCTCTTCCCGCCGATGTCCACCGAGGGCGTGCTCGGGGCGGCGTTCCTGCCCACGGACGGCTACATCGATCCGAGCCAGCTGACGTACGCGCTGGCCGAGGGCGCGCGCCGCCGCGGCGCGGAGATCAACACCAACACCCGGGTGACGGGGATCCGGACGGCGCACGGGCGGGTCGAGGCGGTCGAGACCGACAAGGGCGTGATCGAGACAGAAGTCGTCGTCAACGCGGGCGGGATGTTCGCGGGCGAGATCGGTGCGCTCGCCGGCGTGGTCGTCCCGATCATCCCGATGGCCCACGAGTACCTCGTGCTCGAGCCGTGCGGCCTGCCCACGGACATGCCGACGATGCGCGACCCGTCGCTCCTCGTCTACTACCGGCCGGAGTCCGGCGGGCTCATCATGGGAGGGTACGAGCGCGAGTGCGCGCCCTGGTCGCTCGACGGGATTCCCGCGGACTTCAACGGGAAGCTGCTCGAGGAGGACTGGCCGCGGTTCGAGCCGCTGATGGAGAACGCGATCGTCCGGGTCCCCTCGCTCGAGTCGATGGGCGTGATCAAGCTGATCAACGGCCCGGAGGCGTTCACGCCGGACGGCGAGTTCATCCTCGGGCCGAGCGACGTGCGGGGCTTCTGGGTCGCCGCGGGCTTCTGCGCGCACGGGCTCGCCGGAGCGGGAGGGATGGGCAAGCTCGTCGCCGAGTGGATCGTCGAGGGCACGCCGTCGCTCGACGTGTGGCACATGGACTCCCGCCGCTTCGGGGCGGCCTACCGGTCGCAGGCGTACACCCTCGCCCGCACGACAGAGGTGTACGAGACGTACTACGACGTCAAGTACCCCGGCCACGAGCGTCAGGCGGGTCGCCCGCTCCGGGTCTCGCCCGCGTACCCGCGGCTCGTCGAGCTCGGCGCCGCCTTCGGGGAGAAGTCGGGCTGGGAGCGCGCGAACTGGTTCGAGCCGAACGCAGCGGCCGGCGACGAGTCGCTCCGCCCCGACGGCTGGGCCGGGAAGCTCTGGTCGCCCGCGATCGGCGCCGAGCACAGGGCCTGCCGCGAGCGGGTCGCGCTGTTCGACGAGTCGTCGTTCGCGAAGATCGACGTGCTCGGGCCTGGG
This sequence comes from uncultured Actinomycetes bacterium, assembly GCA_963849125.1. Lineage (GTDB taxonomy): Bacteria > Actinomycetota > Thermoleophilia > Gaiellales > Gaiellaceae > Gaiella. The sequence continues at coordinate 193,994 of CAWKGI010000028.1, forward strand.
GCGGCCGCGTTCCTCGAACGACTCGCGGCCAACCGCGTCGCACGCGCCGTCGGCTCGATCACCTACACCCAGCTGCTGAACGACCGCGGCGGCGTCGAATGCGACCTCACCGTGACGCGACTGGGCGAGGAGCGCTTCAGGCTCGTGACGGGCACGGCCTTCGGCCGTCACGACCTCTCGTGGCTCCTCCAGCACGCGCCGGACGACGGCTCCGTGCAGATCCTCGACGTGACCTCGCAGCTCGCCTGCCTCGGGATCTGGGGCCCTCGTGCCCGCGACGTCCTCCAGCCGCTCACGAAGACCGCCCTCGGCAACGAGGCGTTCCCCTACATGACCGCGCAGGACGTCTCGGTCGGCCCTGTGCCCTGCCTGGCGGCACGCGTCACGTACGTGGGCGAGCTCGGGTGGGAGCTCTACTGCCCGAGCGAGTTCGGTGCGCGGCTGTGGGACACCGTGTGGGAGGCGGGCGTCGCGCACGGGATGGTCGCAGCCGGCTACAAGGCGATCGACTCGCTCCGCCTCGAGAAGGGCTACCGCGTCTGGGGAGCCGACGTCACCCCCGAGGAGACGCCGTTCGACGCCGGGCTCGGGTTCGCCGTGAAGCTCGACAAGGGGGACTTCGTCGGGCGGGCCGCGCTCGAGCAAGCGGGGCCGCCCGGGCGTCGCCTGTCCTGCCTCGTGCTCGACGACCCGCGCGCGGTCGCGCTCGGCTCCGAGCCGGTGCGCGTCGGGGATGCCCTCGTGGGTCGCGTGACGAGCGGGGGCTACGGCTACACGGTCGAGCGCTCGATCGCCTACGCATACCTTCCCGCCGGCGACGCGATCGAGGGTACGCGGGTCGCGGTCGAGATCTTCGGTCGTTGGGTCGAGGCCACGGTCACCGCCGAGCCGCTGGTCGATCCGACCGGCGCGCGCCTGCGCAGCTAGGCAGCCCGCGGGTCGTGATCGGGTGCTGGGGAAAGTCCGCAATGCCCTCGGTGGAACCGCCGATGCCGTCGACTGCGGTCTCAGCGACCATGCACGGAGTCACGAAACCTGTTTCCGCCTGTCGTCGAAGGGAGTCACGCTCATGAAGTCACGGATCACCGCTGTCATCCTCGGAGCTCTGACCGTCGCGCTGCTCGCGTCAGTCGCCGTAGCCGCCGCCGCCACGACGAAGACCAGTCCGTTCTCCGCGACCTACGCCGGTCGCGCCGTCGTCCGGTCGACGAGCGACACGACCGCCGACATCAACGCGACCGGAGCCGGCAAGGGGACGGTCGTCGGCGTGAGCAAGTTCGCGGGTGTCGGTGCCGGGTTCTCCGGTGAGCCGTGCTCTGCGTTCAGCGGCAAGGGCACGATCACGGCCAAGACGGGCAAGCTCAACTTCACGCTCGCTCCGGGCGCCAAGGCTTGCGCGTCGGCATCCGACGAGAATCAGTACGCCGTGACGGCGAGCGCGAAGGTGACCGGCGGGACGCTCGCATACAAGAAGGCGAAGGGCGCGTTCAAGATCACGGGCACCTACGACCGCGGCACCGGCAAGTTCACCGCCACGTTCAAGGGCGCCATCACGATGTAGGACAGCCGAGGCGGCGATCACGGCCATTCGACGGCGGGCCGTGATCGCCGCTTCAGCACGTCTCAGGGCACCCGATCGGTCGCCTGCCCCGACGGATGCAGCGGCGACGGCGCCACCCGCATCACGCGCGCAACGTTCTCGGGGAGCCACCAGTTGAAGCGTCCCAGCACGGCCATCGTCGAGGGGACGAGCACCGCCCGCACGAGGGTCGCGTCCAGCAGGACGGCGAGGCTCAGCCCGACCCCGAGCTGCTGCAGGCCGGCGACCCGGCCGAGGACGAACCCCGCGAACGCCGCGATCATGATCGTGGCCGCGGCCGTCACGACCCGGCCAGTCCGCTCGAGGCCATGGGCGATCGCGCGTGCGTTGTCGTGGTGCCGATCCCACGACTCCCGCATCCGCGAGACCATGAACACCTCGTAGTCCATCGACAGGCCGAAGAGCACCGCGAACAGGAAGATCGGCACCCATCCCTCGACCTCGCCTGCACGGAGGCCGGGAAGGCGATCACCGACGCCCCATTGGAAGATGACGACGAGCAGCCCGTAGACCGCAGCGACGGTGAGCGCGTTGAGGAGCACTGCCTTGAGCGGGATCACGAGCGATCGGAACGCCCGGAGCAGCACCAGATACGTCGCGAGCAGCGCCGCCAGCACGATCCAGGGAAACGCGTCGTAGGCCGTGTCCAGGAAGTCCACTCCCTGAGCCGGCGCCCCTCCGGCCGCGACCGCGGTGTCGTCCGGAAAGCGCGCCGTGGGGATGTCCGATCCACGGAGCCTCCGGACGAACGCGCGTGTCTCCGGGGCGCCGTACTCCTCGCGTCCCGCGGCGATCAGCCGCACGTACCTGCGCGTCGGGTCGACGTAGGGCGGCTTCTCGCCGCTCCCGAGCGCGAGGAGGTCGAAGTCCTGGAAGAGGCGGTCGCCGAGCCGATCGATCGCCCGGCGGACATCCGTGCGGTTCGCACCCCCGGGGCGGCCTGTGTCGACGACGACGGAGGTCGGCGTGACGACGCCCGGCCCGATCCCGCGCCGGAGCAGGTCGTACCCGCGCGATGCCTCGAGCTCCGAGGGGATGCCCGAGAGCGAGCCCGGCGTGAGGCTGAGCCACACGGCCGGGAGAGCGGCGACCACCAGCACGGTCAGCCCCGAGGCGAGGAACACGGCCGGCCGTCGCATCACGGTGACGGCGATGCGCGCCCACAGCCCCCGGTCGATCTCCGCCTGCGCGGCAGCGCCGACCCCGTCGGCGCGACGGGCGCGTCCCGGCGAGAGCCTCCGCGTCCCCCGCTTGCCGAGCAGGCTCAGCAGCACAGGTTGGAGGGTGAGCAGCGCGGCAAGGGAGACGAGCGGGACGAGGAGGCCGCCGATGCCCATGGAACGGACGAACGGGACGGGAACGAGCAGCAGCAGCGAGAGGCCGATCGCGACGGCGACGCCCGGAGAAGACCACCGTCCTGCCGGCGGTCGAGATCGTGCGGACGACAGCCTCGTCCACCCGGTCGTCCCGCTCGAGCTCCTCACGGAAGCGGAGAACGACGAGCAGCGAGTAATCGATAGCGAGCCCGAGACCGATGAGCTCGACGAGGTTCGTGACGTAGGTGGCCATCGTGACGTGGGGTGCGACGAGCCAGAGGATCCCGAGCGTCCCCGCGATCGAGCACGCGGCGAAGGCGAAGGGGACGAGCACCGCGACCGACACCCCGAGGACGAGCAGCAGCACCACGAGCGCCACGGCCAGCGCGAGGATCTCGCCGCGCCGGAGGTCGACCGCGACGACCGGCCCGAGGTCGCGTTGGATCGCCGGCTGGCCCGTGACGAGCGCCCCTGACGCGCCGTCGCGCGCGAGGGATCTGCGCAGGTCGTCGGTGTAGGCCTTGGCCTCGTGCAGCTCCAGGGCGGTCGTGACGTTCCCGTAGATGATCCCCGTGCCGTCCCTGACCTTGCCCGCCTTCCCGGTGGGAACGAGGGCCGCTGCGCGCACAAGCCGCGCATGGAGACGGCGCTGCAGGCGCTCGTCCCGCGGGTGGTCGACGCGGAGGACGACCGTGAACGTGCTCTCGGGGCGCTCGCCGAAGCCGTCGGCGAGGATCACGCGGGCACGTTCCGACTCGGTGCCGGGCACCGCGAACGACGTCGCCAGCAGCGGGGTGAGCCGTCCCGAGGCGATGACCCCGGCGACGAGCACGACCAGCCACGACGCGAGCACCCAGAAGCGCAGGCGCACCATGCTTCGTGTCCAGCGCTCGAGCATCGGGCGAGGGTACCCGGTCACCCGCCGGTCTCCGTGCCGATCCGTCGCCCGTCTCGCCGGCTGACCGCTGCTGACATCAGGTCGGAGCGCCCGGGCAGCGGCGGAAGACGCGGAAGCGGCTCCGGACGCGGTGGAGGCCGCGACGCGCGCGGCCTCCACCACCGTCCACCGTTCCGGGGTGGTCCTACTTCACGATCGTGTATGCGAAGTGGTACGCGGGCAGCCGGTACCCGAGCGCGAGCATCGGATAGTCGGTGCGGTAGGTCAGGAACGGCGTCGCGCCGTACCAGATGTCGTTCCCACCCTTCTGCTGCTTGTAGATCGTCGGGTAGAAGTCGACGATGTGCGTGCCCGGGGCGCCTGTCGCGATCATCTCGAGCTGGGTGTCGCCGGCGCTGAAGAAGCCGCAGACGTACCCGATGTACGCGTTGTCGACGGTCACCGCGAGGATGTTGTCCATCTCGGTGAACCCGACGCCCTTGAAGTGGAACCGGATGAGGTCGCCCACCTTGAACTTCTTGCCGTTGATGCCGCCCTCGAACAGGCTCTGGTCGATGCGGTAGGCGACCGACGCCTTCGTCGTGTTGCCCTGGAGCACCTCGATCGCGTGCCAGCCGCCGACGTCGTCCGGGACGACCAGCTCGGTGGTGAGCTGCCGTTCGCTGCGACGGTCGACGCTCTTGAGGGGCTTGTAGACGTTGGCGTAGCCGGCCCCCGTACGGGTCCCGACCGCGGTGTTCCACTGGATCGTCGCCGGGCCGGGAGTGAGCCCCGAGGCGGTGAGCGTGACCTTGGAGCCGACGGTGCCGAAGCCCGTGGAGAGCTTCGCGGTGACGCCGGGGAGCGTCGACGTGCGGAACGTCGTCTTCTCGTCACTCGTAGGTGCGACGTTGACCGGCCAGACGACCCTGGTCGGCGGCGGCCCCGCGTCCTTCGTGACGGTGAAGGTGTAGCGCTTGTAGCCGAGGTAGCCGACGGCCGACTGGGTGATGTTGAGGAACGGGGTCGTCGCACTGGCCGGCACGAGGTCGAGGACGTGCTTGCCGGGAGCGCCTGCGGCCCGGATCGTCGCCGTCGCCTGCCCGCGGGTCGTGACGGAGGACAGGAAGCCCGTGTACTTGTTGTCCCAGAGCACGGCGACCGTATCCATGTAGGCGAGCCAACCGAGCCCGTTCAGCTTGATCGTGATCTCCTGGCCGACGGGGCCCTTCAGCGGCTTGACGCTGTACGTCCTCTGGACGAGCACACCGCCCTTGGCGAGCTGCTTGCCGTCCGCGACGGCGTACATGTCGTGCAGCGCGCCGTAGTCCTGCGGCATCTTGAGAGAGAGCTTCAGGTTGCCGGAGGCGTCGGTGCGTCCCTTGGCGATCACGACGGCCAGCGGGTTGAACACGCGTCCGTAGAAGTCGACGCTGTCGGGCACGACGTCGAGCTTGTAGGCCTTCGTCGCCGTGCTCCAGGTGATGTCGATGTCCTTGTTCGGCGGGAGCCCGGTGCCGGTGAGCACGAAGGGCGTGCCCGGGAGGCCCGGTGTCGGGGGTCGCCTTGAGGATGCCAAGACGCTCGGCGGGGGTTGACGGAGCGGCGACGGGGCCAGGGAGGCCGGGGACACCGGGGATCTGCGGCGGGGTCACCGGCTTCGGGGTCGCCCCCGCCTGGCCGGTGAACGCCGCCGCGAGCAGCACGCCGACGGTCACGGCGGCCGCGCTGAGTGAGAGCCGCCGGTGGCGACGTGGTGCGCTGGACACGAGTGTTTGCCTCTCTTGTCGGTGTGTGAGCGAGACGGACCTCGGGGTGGGGACTACGGGGTGATCTGCCAGTCGGTGCCGGGGATCACCGGGTTGTAGACGACCCACTTGCCGGTCTTCTTGACCTTGGCCGCGATGTCGAACTTGAACGTCCCGAGCGGGTAGTCGTTGGGGACGAGCCACGCGATCGACCAGAGCCACGGAGACGTCGCGTTTGCGCCGCCACCCTGCGGCTTGTAGGCGATCGTCTGATCCTTCACGCCGGCGATGCGGAGGACGACCCGGCTCATGTCCTTGCCGGTCATCACCTTGCCGGTCTTGGCGTCGGTGATGTAGAGGCGGAAGATGATCTGATTGCCCTTGCGGAACACGCTCGAGTCGGCGCAGTACACGGCCGGCTTCACCTTGGAGCCGTGCCCGAACAGCGTCTGCAGGTTGAACGTGTAGGGGAGCTCTGCAGCGGGATACGGGTTCATCGGGAACGGGGCGTCGGCGGCGAAGCTCGGTGCCGACAGGGCCAGGGCGACGGTGGTTGCCGCGGCCAGGACGAGCAGCTTGATCGATCTCATCGTTCGATCCTTTCGTGGGTAGACCATCCGGAACGTGGATTCATGTCCCGCAGACTCGCAGCGACCTGTCCCTGTGGAATCGGCGCATGCCCGGAAACGGCTGCGGTGAACCCGCAACCGGTTCCTGGCCTCGAGGCGGGGGTGCCGCATCGTCTTTGCGGGCTTTACCCGGCCGCCGTGGCGTCCGAGCCCCTACGATCGAGCCATGCTCTGGCCTCGCACCGCGCGCCTCGCTCTCGCACTCGTCGCCTGCCTCGGGCTCGCAGGCGCCGCTCCGAGCCTCCGGGACGGGCGCGGCGCCCAGGCGGCGGGATCCCGCGCGGCAGCCGCGAAGGGCTCTCCCGACGCAGGGCGCTCGCTCTTCGCGTCGCTCGGATGTGGTGGCTGTCACGCCCTCGACCCGGCCGCGACCGTGCCCACGACCGGCCCGGCGCTGACGCGGCCGACGCTGGAAGCGCGCGCCCGTGACGTGCGCAAGGCAGTGGGTCCCTTCATCGCGGAGAGCATCGTCTCACCCCCTGCGGACGCCTCGCCGGGATGGGTCAGCTCGGTGATGCCGTTCTACGCCGAGCTGCGCCCCCGTCAGCTCGACGACCTCGTCTCCTTCCTCCTCGACGAGCCCTACAGCGGCTCCGGGCCGGCGGGGACACCGCTGCCCGCGGACCCCGTGAAGGCGTGCACGGCCCGCCCCTCGTGCCGCGCCACGGTCGCGCGCTGGACGCGGGTGGCGCGCCTCCCGAAGACCGTGGTGCCGGGGGCGAAGGTGCTCGCCGTGGCAGGATGCCTCTCGTGTCACACCTACGCCGGCTCAGGCACGGTCGGTGCCGCACCCGATCTCACGAGACAGGGGCTGAAGCGACGGAGCGTGCCATCGTTGACCCGCTGGGTGGGGTGCGCCCGCTGCGTGGACTCAGGCGTCGAGATGCCGTCGTTCGCGGCGCTCGGGCAGGCGAACCTGCGTCGGGTCGCGGAGCTTCTCGCGGCGTCGAAAGGCGGCAGACGATGAGGCGGCCGGTTCGTCTCCGCAGGCTCGGAGCCGCGGCCTCGCTCGTCGGCGTGCTCACCGTCCTCGTCGCCGGCTGCGGCGGCGACGCCGCCGAGCCGGCCCCGCCGTACACGGCGGCCCAGGTCGAGCGGCAGATCACGCGCTCGATCCAGCCGACGCTCGCGGCGAACCTCGGCGAGGGCTCGACCATGACGGTCTCGTGCGTGACGGACGAGGAGTACGCCTACCGGTGCACAACACAGCTCAACCCAGGTGGCGACACCGCGGGTGCCGTTCGGGTGATCTACCGGGTCGACTGCGACGCGTCGACCTGCCGCTGGACGCCGATCGGCTGATTCGACTCCTCAGTCGGGCGGGCGAAGCGCGGCGAACGGATCCGTGATCTCCAGCGTCGTCGCGCGGAAGCGATACACCTCGGCCGGCCGTCCGCCCGCCCTTCCCGGGGAGCGCCGGTCGCCGGTCGGCTCGATCACCCTCCGCCGCTCGAGCACCCGCCGCAGGTTCGTCGCCGAGACCTCGTACCCGAGTGCGGCGACGTAGACGTCGCGCAGCTCGGCCAGGGTGAACGTGGGTGGTGCGAGCGCGAAGGCGGCGTTCGAGTAGGAGAGCTTGGAGCGCAGGCGCTCCCGACCCGCGATCACGATCTCGCCGTGGTCGAACGCCGTGCGGGGGAGGACGTCGACGTCGTGCCAACGGGTGTCGGTGGGGAGGGAGGGGTCGACGCCGAGCGGGACGAGGCCGAGGAAGGCCGTCGCGATCTCCCGGGTGCCCGAGACGCGGTCGGGGTCGCCCCAGGTGCTCAGCTGCTCGAGGTGCGACACCTCGCGCAGGTCGACCTTGGTCGCGAGATGGCGTCGGATCGAGCCCTCGAGCGTCTCGCCGGCGTCGAGGACACCGCCCGGCAACGCCCAGGCACCGGCGTCCGGCGCCCGACCGCGTTCCCAGAGCAGCGCCCGGAGCCTGCCGTCGCGCACCTGGAAGACCACGGCCAGGGTCGCGTGTGTCGGTCTGGTAGACTCCCCCTCAGGTTTGAGCCTCATAGACAAAAACTACACCACCGTGAAGGAGCCCGCGCCATGAGCCGATCCCGCACCATCGCCGCAGCGTCGCTTGCCGGTCTCCTGCTGCTCGTGGCCGGCTGCGGCTCGAGCAGCGACACCGAGGGCTCCGACACGACTGCGCCCTCCGCGAGCGGGATCCGGGTCGGCCTCGTCACCGACGCCGGGCAGCTCAACGACAACGGGTTCAACGAGCTCGCCTACCGCGGGCTGAAGCGCGCCGAGCGTGAGCTCGGGATCGAAGGGCGCGTCGTCCAGGCGCAGGGCGCGAACGACTACATCCCGAACATGTCGGCGCTCGCCCGGCAGGGGTACGACCTCGTCATCGCGGTGGGGTATGCGCAGGCAGACGCCGTCGCAGCCGCCGCCGCGAAGTTCCCGGACACGAAGTTCGCGATCGTCGACGTCGACCAGGCCGACCTGAAGGGAACGCCCGCGAACGTCGAGGGCCTGCTCTTCCGCGAAGAGCAGGTCGGCTACCTCGTCGGCTACCTCGGAGCGCTCGCGGCGAAGCGCGCCGGCTCCGACTCGATCAGCGCGGTCGGGGGCGAGAAGCAGCCGCCGGTCGACCGGTTCATCGCGGGCTATCGCGCAGGCGCCGAAGCCGCGGTCCCCGGCACGAAGGTCAAGTGGGGGTACTCGCAGGAGTGGGAGGATCAGGCCAAGTGCAAGGAGCTCGCGCTCAATCAGATCGCGGCGGGCTCCAAGGTCGTCTTCCAGGTCGCAGGAGGCTGCGGTCTCGGGGCGCTCTCGGCCGCGAAAGACAAGGGCGTCTGGGGCATCGGCGTCGACGCCGACCAGTCCTTCCTCGGCCCGCACGTCCTGACGAGCGCGCAGAAGGGCGTCGACGCGGCCGTCTTCCTGACGATCGAGCAGCTCGTGAACGGTGCCTTCGCCGGTGGCCGGAGCACGGTGTTCGGGCTTGATCAGGACGGCGTCGGCCTGGGCACGATCTCGCCCGAGGCGAACGCGGACGACGTCGCCGCCACGGAGAAGGTCGAGCAGCAGATCGCCGACGGCGAGATCACGGACATCCCGACCACCGTCTAGCGTTTCGGGCCCTCGGGGGCCCGAAACGCTAGAGGTTCGCCGTGTGCAGGTGCACGCTCTTCCGCCGCCGGTGTTCTAGCGCTCCGGGGCCTGTCCGGGCCGACAAGATCGGCGGCCTCGGGCTCGACGGGTCGCGGTGTCATGAGCATCCGGCGTGCCGGTGCGTGGGGTTAGGGCTCGCTGCGCGACCCCAGACCCCAGGCCTACTCTCCGTGTCCGGCGTGCGAGAGGGGTCTGGCGTCCGGCGCAGCCGGAAGCCTGACCCCCGTCGCAACACCACGGCGGCGACCGCCCCGTAGCGCTTTGGCGACGGAAGCGGGCCAAACAACGCGCTACGCGGTGCGCACCGAATAGACGGGTGGCAGGCTTCCCGCGACGGTGACCCAGCTCGCGCCGGCGTCGCCGGAGCCGAACACCACCCCGGACGTCCCGCCGAAGTACAGCTCCAGCGACGCGCCGCTCCCCGCCGTGTCGAACGCCTCGCGCAGCACGGTCAGGTAGGCGTCGCGCGTCGGCAGCCCGTCCGAGCGGGGCGTCCAGCTGGACCCGCCGTCGCGCGTCTCCCACACGCGCACGGCTCCTTCCGGCGTCGTGCGGTCCTCGGCCCCGACGAGCGGGATCAGGTACGCGCTGTCCGGGTCCGCAGGGTCGAGGACGACCGGGAAGCCGAAGTCCGACGGGAGCCCGGTGCCCGTGCCCACGTCGAGCCAGCTCGATCCTGCGTCGTCCGAGCGGTAGACCCCGTCGTGGTACTGCATGAACAGCCGCTCCGGGCGCGCCTTCGACCGTCGCACGTGGTGCACGCAGTGCGTCAGCGTCTCCTCGGTGCGCGCCTCCTCCGGGATGTAGCGCGGCACCATCCCCGCGTTCGCGGGACGCCAGCTCGCGCCGGCGTCGTCGGTGAGCCAGACCCCCGCGGCCGAGACCGCTACGAGCAGGCGCGACGGATCGCCCGGCCACGGGACGATCGTGTGCAGGCAGAGGCCTCCACCGCCCGGCTGCCACTCGGGGCGAGTGGGCTGGTCCCAGAGGCCGCGGTTCAGCGACCACGTCAGGCCGCCGTCGTGGCTCTCGAACAGGCAGCCGGGATCGCCGCCCGCGTAGAGGACGCCGTCGGCCTCGCCCGCGACGATCACCCAGATCCGCTCGAGCGCCTTCTCTCCTTCCTCGGGGAGCGTCGTCCCCTCGGCCTGCGTCCACTCGCCGGCCAGGTCGTCGGTCGTCCAGATTCTCGGTCCGTAGAACCACGACGTGACCGACGCGAGGTAGCGCCCCGTGCGCGGATCCCGCATCGCGTACTCGACCGACTGGCCGGCGAAGGCCCTGGCGGCGACCTCGAACCCCGTCGCCGTGTCGCCTTCGAGCACGAACAGCCCCTTCTTCGTTCCGATCAGAAGCTCCGTCATCTCACCCTCCCGTGATGGCGGGAAGCACCTGCACGCGGTCGTCCTGACCGACGGCGGTGTCGTCCCGCGCGAGCTGACCGTTGACGTAGACGTTCACATGGCGGCGGACGCGCCCTCGCTCGTCGAGGATCCAGCCCCGGACGGACGGCCGTTCGCGCTCCAGCGCCAGCAGCACCTCGCCGACCGTGCCTCCGTCGACCGGGTGCGAGCGTCCGGCGGCGAGCTCCGACAGCGGTGCGCGAAGGACGACGAGTGCCATCGCGGGATCCTACGTCCGCACGGCGGCGGCCCGGCGGGTCAGGATCAGGGCTCGAGCTCGAGCACGCCGTGCGGCGCGCCGTACTCGGCGAGCAGGTCGAGGAACGGCTGCGCCGCGAACGCCTCCGGCCCGAGCACGCCCGTGCCCGACCACACGCCGCGCGCGACCAGCTCGAGCGCCACGACCGGGTTGAGCGCCGTCTGCCAGACGACGGCCTGCGATCCGTACTCGCGCATCGACCACTCGTTGTCGACCACGTGGTAGAGGTACGTCTTCCTCGGGGCGCCGTCCTTCGAGAGCCCGCTGACGAGCGTGCCCGCGCAGGTCTTGCCGACCATGCGGTCGCCGAGCGTCATCGGGTCGGGGAGCGTCGCGGCCACGACGTCGCGCGGCGCCACCTCGACGTCCCGCACCCGCACCTTCTCCTTCGAGTCGAGGCCGAGCTTGTGGAGGGTGCGGAGGACGCCGATGAACTCCTCGCCGAGCCCGTACTTGAACGTGACCCGCTCGCAGTCGATCCAGCGGGGCACGAGCAGGACCTCCTCGTGCTCGACGTTGACGCACTCGACGGGGCCGATCCCCTCCGGGAAGTCGAAGACCTCCGGCTCGGAGAACGGCGGGGTCGTGAACCAGCCCCGTCCCTTCTCCCAGATCACCGGCGGGTTGAGGCACTCCTCGATCGTCGTCCAGATCGAGAACGTCGGTGCGAAGTCGTAGCCCTCGACCACCAGGTTCGCGCCGTCCCGGATGCCGACCTCGTGGATGACCGAGAACAGCTCGTCGGCGGCATGCCGCGCGAAGACGTCCGCGGCGCCGGGCTCGATCCCGATCCCGACGAGCGCGAGCAGGCCCGCCTGGCGCCAGTTCTCGTCCTGCGCGAACTGGTAATCGCCGAGCTTCACGTGCGTCTCCTCGTGCGGGTGCGTCGGGTGTGGCTCCGAGAGGGTCATCGCCATGTCGAGGTACGTCGCTCGGGCGCGCAGGCACGCGTCGAAGATCTGCGGGTTGAAGCGAGGGTCGGTCGCGTTCAGCACGACGTTCGCGCGCACGTCCCGGATGAGCTCGAGGATCGCGTCCTCGTCGGAGGCGTCGACGCGCGCCGAGCCGAAGCGATCGTGCTCGCCGAGGCGGTCGACGATCGCCTGCGGCCGCGTGGGGTCGAGGTCCGCGAGGACGATCCGCTCGTAGAAGTCGCGCCGCTGCGCGATCGCCGCGAAGGCGGAGCCCACGCCGCCGGTGCCGATCACGAGGATGCGCACAGGCCCGTTCTACCTGATCGTGCGTGGGCACGAGGCACTGGCGGCGATCGACCGCGTACCGCAGCCTGACCGCGCGCCCAGTCGTAGAATCGATGACATTCGGCGGTGAGCCGGCGACGATCGAACGGAGGACGAACCGTGAGCGAGTACGTGGTGATCAACCCGGCGACGGGCGAGCGCGTCAAGGAGTACCCGACGATGAGCGATGAGGCGCTCGCGGACGCGATCGCGGCAGCCGATCGCGCCCACCGCGAATGGTCGCGCGCGACGACGGTCGAGGAGCGCGCCGCGCTCGTGCGCCGCGTCGGCGAGCTGCACACGGAGCGGCGCGACGAGCTCGCAGCGATCATCGTCCGCGAGATGGGCAAGCCTGTCGAGCAGGCGCTCGGCGAGGTCGACTTCTCCGCGGCGATCTACGAGTACTACGCCGATCACGCCACGAGCCTGCTCGCCGACGAGCCGATCGAGCTCTCCGACGGTGAGGGCTCGGCCTTCGTGCGGCGCAGCTCTATCGGCGTCGTGCTCGGGATCATGCCCTGGAACTTCCCGTACTACCAGGTGGCGCGCTTCGCCGGCCCGAACCTCGTCGTCGGGAACACGATCCTGCTGAAGCACGCCCCTCAGTGCCCGGAGTCCGCAGAGGCGATCCAGCGGATCTTTGACGACGCGGGCTCGCCGGCTGGTGCCTACACGAACGTCTACGCCACCAACGCGCAGGTGGCCGATGTCATCGCCGACCCGAGGGTGCAGGGCGTATCGGTCACCGGCTCCGAGCGTGCGGGGGCGGCCGTCGCCGAGATCGCGGGACGGAACCTGAAGAAGGTCGTCCTCGAGCTCGGCGGCTCGGACCCGTTCATCCTGCTGAGCACGGACGACCTCGACGGCGTGGTGGAGTCGGCCGCCGCGGCACGACTCGACAACGCGGGGCAGTCCTGTAACGCCGCCAAGCGGTTCGTCGTCGCGGACGACCTGTACGAGCCGTTCGTCGAGAAGCTGACGTCGGCGCTCAGCGCCGTCGAGCCGGCGGATCCCTCGTCGCCGGACACGGCGATGGGTCCGCTCTCCTCGCAGACGGCTGCCGATCGCCTGGAGGACCAGCTGCGCCGTGCGGTGGAGGGCGGCGCGACCCTCGTCGGCGGTGAGCGCCGCGACAACTTCTTCGCGCCCGGCGTGCTGACCGGCGTGAAGCCGGGCAACGACGCCCACCACGAGGAGCTGTTCGGCCCGATCGCGATCGTCTACCGCGTGGGATCCGAGGACGAGGCCGTGCAGGTGGCGAACGACACGCCGTACGGCCTCGGCTCGTACGTGTTCACGACGGACGCCGACCAGGCCATGCGTGTCGCCGATCGCATCGAGGCAGGCATGGTCTTCGTCAACGTCGTCCTTGCGGACGCCGCGGAGCTGCCGTTCGGCGGCGTCAAGCGGTCAGGCTTCGGACGCGAGCTCGGCCGGTACGCCACCGAGGAGTTCGTCAACCGCAAGATGATCCGCATGGGCGGCTGAGGGAGCCGGGAGGGCGTCGACCCGGCCGCCGCGCTCGCGCATCGCGGCCGGCGAGCGATGACGTCCGCCCGGTGGAGGCGGCGCACGACGCGCCTTCCGGCAATCGCCGTGCCGGTCATTGACTCAATGCGTCGTCCCTGATAGGAAACACCTCGCAATGCGCAGCAAACGCCCCACCGGTGGTTCACCCACGCGGGATCGCGGCGCCGTCGAACGGGCGCGCCGGCTCGACGCGGTCGACAAGGGCATCATCGAGGCGCTGCAGCGCAACGGGCGCGAGCCGTTCCGCAGGATCGCCGCGACGCTCGGCGTCTCCGAGGCGACGGTGCGCGCGCGCTACGCACGGCTCTGCGCCGACGACATCGTCCAGGTGACGGCGGTCACGAACCCGCTCGGGCTCGGCTACGAGGCGCAGGCGATGGTCGGCATCCGGTCGGCCGGCCCACCCGAGACGATCGCCGACCAGATCGCGCAGTGGCCCGAAGCGGATTACGTCGTGCTCACGGCCGGGCAGTTCGACATCCTCGTCGAGCTCCTCTGCGCCGACCGGCGCGGGCTGCTCGACGCGACGAACCGGATCCGCCAGCTCGACGGGGTCGTCTCGACCGAGACGTTCCTGTACCTCGAGCTCTGGAAGCAGCTGTACGACTGGGGAACGCGCGGTGGCAGCGCGCAAAGAGACGACCTGTGACCGGCCATGAGAGGGTGGTGACGGAGCGATGAGCGCGACGGATGGGACGTTCGGCGGATCGGCGCCCGGGGAGAAGGGGCTCAAGGGCAACGCGCTCGGGCTGATGTCGAGCATCGTGATCGGGGTCGCGTCGACCGCGCCCGGCTACAGCCTCGCAGCCTCGCTCGGACTGGTCGTCGCCGCCGTCGGGTTCGCGTCGCCGGCGATCATGTGGCTCGCGTTCATCCCGATGCTGCTCGTCGCCACGTCCTACTACTACCTCAACCGGGTCGACCCGGACTGCGGCACGACGTTCTCCTGGGCGACAAAGGCGTTCGGCCCGTGGGTCGGCTGGATCGGCGGCTGGGCGATCATCGTCGCCGACATCATCGTGATGGCGAACCTCGCCGACATCGCCGGCCGCTACACGTTCCTGCTGTTCGGGCTCGACGCTCAGGCCGACAGCAAGTACGCCGTGATGGCGGTCGGCGTGCTCTGGATCGTGATCATGACCTGGATCTGCTACGTCGGGATCGAGGCCTCCGCGAAGAGCCAGTGGTTCCTGCTCGGCGCCGAGCTCGTGACACTCGTGATCTTCTCGGTCGTCGCGCTCTGGAAGGTGTACGCGGGAGACGCGCCGGCGACCTCCGTCAAGCCGAGCCTCGACTGGCTCAACCCGTTCTCGATCGACTCGACGAGCTCTCTGACAGCAGGGATCCTCGTCGCGATCTTCATCTACTGGGGCTGGGACAGCCTCGTCTCGGTCAACGAGGAGACCGAGGACAAGGAGCGCACGCCCGGGGTCGCGGCCGTCACGAGCACGGTGGTGCTGGTGCTGATCTACGTGATCGTCTCGATCGCGGCGCTGGCGTATGCCGGCCCTGCGTTCCTCGAGGAGAACGCCGACGACGTGCTCAGCGCGCTCGGCGACGGCGTGCTCGGCTGGGCGAGCAGCGTCCTGATCATCGCGGTGCTCACCTCCGCGGCGGCCTCGACGCAGACGACGATCCTGCCCACGACGCGGACGAGCCTGTCGATGGCCGCCAAGGGCGCGCTGCCGAAGTACTTCGCGCGCATCCATCCGCGGTACCTCACCCCGAGCGCCTCCACCATCTGGATGGGCGCGCTCTCGATCATCTGGTACGCCGGCCTGACCGTCGTCAGCCAGAACATCCTCTACGACTCGATCGCCGCGCTCGGGCTCATGATCGCCTTCTACTACGGGCTGTCGGGCTACGCGTGCGTCTGGTTCTTCCGGCGGAGCATGAAGACCGCCAAGGGCTGGCTGCTCGCAGGCGTCGCCCCGCTCGCCGGCGCGCTGATCCTCACCTGGGTGTTCGTGAAGTCCGTGATCGACCTGACGGATCCCGAGAACTCGGGCTCCGGCGAGTCCTGGTTCGGGCTGGGGCCGCCGATCGTGATCGCCGGCCTCTTCCTGATCGGCGGCGTCGGGTTCATGTTCCTGCAATGGCGTGCGCAGCCGGAGTTCTTCCGGCAGAAGTCCGAGACCGCACCCCCGGAGGTGACACTGTGAGCTCTCTCGTCCTCGGCTACGACGGCTCTCCGTCGGCCAACGCGGCCCTCGCCAAGGTCGTCGAGCTCGCGCCTGCGCTCGGGCTCGACGTCGTCGTCGTGTTCGCCTACTACATCAGCCCGCTGGGCGGCGGCGACGTGAAGGACTACCACGACGCTCTTGCCCGCATGGGAGAGCACGAGCTGGGGCGCGCGCGAGCCGATCTCGAGGCCGCCGGTCTGAGCGTCGAGACGCGCCTCGTCTCCGACAAGCCCGCCGACGCGATCCTCGCGGTCGCGGACGAGGTCGACGCCGCCCTCGTCGCGGTCGGCACCGTCGGCGAGAGCCCGATCTCGGGCGCGATCCTCGGCTCGGTCGTGCTCAAGCTCGTGCAGCGCTGCCGGCGCCCCCTGCTCGTCGTCCCCGGGTCGGAGGACTGACGTGCGACCGCCATCGTCAGCCCCGACGTCCGCCTGGTCGACGTCGTCAAGGAGTTCGACGACGTCCGCGCGGTCGACGGCATCTCGGTCGAGATCCCGAGCGGGTCGTTCTTCGCGCTGCTGGGCCCGTCTGGCTGCGGCAAGACGACGACGCTGCGGATGATCGGAGGGTTCGAGGAGCCGACGGCCGGGCAGATCTTCCTGGGCGACAGGGACGTGGTCGGGCTCCCGCCCTACAGGCGGGACGTGAACACGGTCTTCCAGAGCTACGCGCTCTTCCCGCACATGACGTGTTCGACAACGTCGCCTTCGGGCTCGAGCGCAAGAGGGGTCGAGAAGGCGCAGCTCCGGGATCCGCGTGCTCGAGGTGCTCGAGACTCGTCGACCTCGCCGGGCGGGAGCAGCGCAAGCCGAGGCAGCTCTCCGGGGGCCAGCAGCAGCGCGTCGCGCTCGCCGCGCGCTCGTCAACAACCCGCGCGTGCTGCTGCTCGACGAGCCGCTCGGCGCGCTCGACCTGAAGCTGCGCAAGCAGATGCAGCTCGAGCTGAAGCGGATCCAGCACGACCTCGGGCATGACGTTCGTGCACGTCACGCACGACCAGGAGGAGGCGATGACGATGGCCGACACGATCGCGGTGATGAACCGCGGGCGGATCGAGCAGCTCGGGACGCCGCGACGGAGCTCTACGAGAGGCCGCGGACGGCGTTCGTCGCCTCCTTCCTCGGCAAGTCGAACCTGCTCGCGGGAACCGTCGTCGCGGACGGGCTCGTCCGTCTCGCTCGACGGCACGGAGGTGCGCGGCGACACCGTCGGCTCTCGGCCGGCGACGTCGCCGCGGGCGTCGCGCCCGGAGAAGGTCAGGCTCGGCGGACGGGGTCTGCCGAACAGGCTCGACGGGGAAGGTCAAGGAGTCGAGCGTACATCGGCGTCGCCACGGAGGTCGTCGTGACGAACGGCGTCAGGCGACCTGACCGTGTTCGCACCAGAACGTCGAGGCGCGGGCGTCGCGCCGCGGCCGGGCAGTCCCGTCGTCCTGAGCTGGGCGCCGGAGCGCACGTTCGTGATCCCGACAAGACACGACAGAGACCCAAGGAGACGTAGATGACCGCAATTCGCTCAACCGTCGTCAGCTCGTCCAGCGTGGTGCGCTCGGGCTGCTCGCTCCTCTCCGCTGCCCGACCTGCCTCGCGGCATGCGGTGGCGGTGGCGGCGACGAGCTCCGGCGAGCTCAAGGACACCCTCAACTTCTCGAACTGGCCGCTCGTACATCGACTTCGACGAGAAGACCAAGAAGGCGCCCGTCGCTCGACGAGTTCACGAGAAGCAGACCGGGATCACGCGTCAACTACATCGAGGACATCAACGACAACGCGTCGTACTTCGCGAAGGTAGACAGGGCCCGCTCTCGCAGGGGCGCGGCGTCGACCGCGACATCTTCGTCTTCACCGACAACTCGCGCTACCCGCAGCTGCTCGATCGAGCAAGGGGTGGGTTGAGAAGCTCGACAAGGAGAACGATCCCGAACATCGAAGAACCTGATCGACGCGCAGAAGAGCCCGACCTTCGACCCCGAACCGCGACCTACAGCGCTGCCCTGGCAGTCGGGGATGACCGGGATCGGCTGGAACCGAGGACGTCACCGGCCGCCGATCACGTCGAGTCGAGCGAGCTGCTCACGGACCCGAAGCTGAAGGGGAAGGTCACGATGCTGACCGAGATGGCCGACTCCGTCGGGGCTGGTGCATGCTCGACAACGGCGACGACCCCTCCGAACGTCGACCGACGCGACGTTCGACAAGGCCGATCGGCCGAGATCCAGAAGGCCGTCGACGACGGGCCAGATCCGTCGCTTCACGGGGAACGACTACGCGCAGCCCCTCGACGAAGGGCGATCTCTGCGGCCGTGCGTCGCCTGGTCGGGCGACGTCGTGCAGCTGCTCGGCGAGCAACCCGAAGCTCAAGTGGGTCGATGCCGGAGAAGGGCGCGATGATCTGGACGGACAACATGCTGATCCCGAACGGCGGCAGCGCACCGACGACGCGTCGACGCTACATGAACTCCGTGTACGACCCGAAGATCGCGGCCCAGATCGCTGCCTACGTCAACTACGTCTGACGCCGGTCAAGGGCGCGCAGGAGGACGCTTGCGCGAAGACGGACCCGGAGACTGGCGAAAGAACCCGCTCATCTTCCCGACCGACGAAGATGCTCTCGCAGGTGCAGCCAGTTCGACCCGGCGACGGCGCTCAACAACGAGGTCTACATCACCGCAGCTGGCAGAAGGTGCATCGGGGCCTTAGGACGGAAGGAGACATGGGCTTTCTCGCACCGGCCACAAGGAGGCTCACGCCCTTGACCTCCTCTCGCTCCTCCTCACGCAGGGGTCGCCTGGCTCGCGATCTTCTTCGTCGATCCCGCTCGGGTTCCTCGGCTACCAGTCTCGCTCGAAGTCCGGGCATCGTTCGACGAGCGGCTTCGCGTTCACCTGGGACTGGTCTCGAACTACACGGACGCGCTCTCGACCTACAGCGACGCAGTTCATCCGATCGTTCGTCTACGCCGGCGATCGCGACCGTGCTCGCGCCTGCTGATCGCCTACCCGCTGGTCTACTGGATCGCCTTCCGCGCGGGACGCTGGAAGAACCTCTGCCTGTTCGTGATCGTCGCGCCGTTCTTCGTCACCTACCTGATCCGCACGCTGGCCTGGCTGAGACGATCCTCGCGGACGAGGGCTTCGTCGTCGGACGTGCTGCGAGACGCTCGGGATCCTCGGCGACGGACGGACGGCTGCTCGCCACGTCGGTCGCGGTGATCGCGGGCATCACCTACAACTTCCTGCCGTTCATGGTGCTGCCGATGTACGTCTCGCTCGAGCAGATCGATCCGCGCCTGCTCGAGGCGGCGAAGGACCTCTACGCGAGCCACCGGCGCAGGCCTTCCTCGCGCGTGACGCTGCCGCTCTCGGCGCCCGGGCATCGTCGCCGGCACGCTGCTGACGTTCATCCCGGCGGCGGGCGACTTCATCAACGCCCAGCTGCTCGGCACGCCGCAGCCAGTACATGATCGGCAACGTGATCCAGTCGAAGTTCCTCGAGCTGCTCGACTACCCGACCGCGGCGGCGCTCTCGTTCATCCTGATGGCGCTGATCCTGGTCGGCGCTCGCTCGTCTACGCCCGCGTCGTCGGCACGGAGAGGCTGACGGCGGCATGAGGCCGATGCGCTGCGATCACGGTCGCGCGACCTGCTCGCTCGGCGCGTACGCCGATCGCTCGCGTTCGCGTCTACCTGATGCTGCCGATCGCGTCGTGATCCTCTTCTCCTTCAACGACCCGAGCGGCCGCTTCAACTACATCTGGGAGGGCTTCACGCTCGACAACTGGATCAACTGGGACGCCGTCGCCCGGGATCCAGGAGCGCGATCGATCACCTCGCTCGAGATCGCGTTCGCTGTCGACGATCGTCGCCACGATGCTCGGGACGATGCATCGCGCTCGCACTCGTCCGCCACGGCTTCCGGGGGCGCGGCGCGACCAACGTGCTCGTGTTCCTGCCGATGTCGACGCCCGAGATCGTGCTCGGCGCGTCGCTGCTCACGCTGTTCCTGAACATGCGGCGTCGTCACGGGGTTCGGGACGATCTTCATCGCGCACGTGATGTTCATCGTGAGCTACATCGTCGTGACCGTGAAGGCCCGCCTGATCGACTTCGACCGGCACCTCGAGGAGGCGGCGATGGACCTCGGGGCCAACGAGTGGACGACCTTCCGGAAGGTGACCCTTCCGCTGCTCGCGCCCGCGATCCTCGGCGCGGCGCTGCTCGGGTTCGCGCTCTCGATCGACGACTTCGTGATCACGTACTTCGACGCCGGCGGCACGACCACGTTCCCGCTGTTCGTGTGGGGCGCGGCCCGCGTCTCGGTCCCGCCGCAGGTCAACGTGATCGCGAGCGCGATCTTCCTCGTCGCGGTCGGGATCATGGTCGTGAACGTCCTCTGGGGGCTCCGCGGCCGTCGGGGGGCCGGCGACGAGCCGATCACGCAGGCGCTGCCGGTGCCCGAGCCCATCCATCGAACGGCAGGAGGTGCGTGACCGTGACGAGCGACCTGCAGGAGCTCGCGCACGACCACCTGTGGATGCATTTCACCCGTCAGGGCGGCTACGGCCCCGGCGAGGTGCCACTGATCGTTCGCGGCGACGGCTGCCACCTCGAGGACGCGAACGGGAAGCGCTACCTCGACGCGCTGGCGGGTCTGTTCTCCGTGAACATCGGCTACTCCTACGGCGAGGAGATCGGTCAGGCCGCGCTCGAGCAGATGCGCGAGCTTCCCTTCTACACCAACTGGACGTACGCGCACCCTCGGGCCGTCGAGCTCGCGGCGGAGGTCGCCTCGCTCGCGCCGGGCGACCTCAACCGCGTCTTCTTCGTCTCCGGCGGGTCGGAGGCGGTCGAGTCGGCGTGGAAGCTTGCACGGCAGTACTACCTCGTCCGCGGCGAGAAGCGGATCCGCACGCATCTCAGCTCACTGCCCGAGATCGACCATGACGCGATCGTCCAGAACCTCCGCACCCCGCCGCGGCGCTACAAGGCGATCACGCGGCACACCGCCTACCACGGCACGACGCTCGGGGCGCTCACGCTCACCGGCATCCCCGCGATCCGGATGCCGTTCGAGCCGCTCCTCCCCGAGGTGCGAAACATCTCGAACACGAACCGCTACCGCCGGCCCGACGGCGAGACAGAGGAGGAGTTCACGACGTTCCTCCTGCGCGAGCTCGTCTCGACGATAGAGGCGATGGGGCCCGAGACGGTCTGTCTCGTCCACCTCGAGCCCGTCCAGAACTCGGGCGGTGCGTTCGTGGCTCCGGCGGGCTACTGGAAGGGTGTCCGCGAGATCTGCGACCGCTACGACATCCTGCTCTCCGCCGACGAGGTGATCACGGGATTCGGGCGTGTCGGCGCGTGGTTCGCGTCGGAGCGCTACGACATCCGTCCGGACATCATCACCTCGGCAAAAGGCCTCTCCTCGTCGTACGGGGCGATCGGCGCGGTGATCGCCGCCGACCACGTCGCTGAGCCCTTCATGGAGGCCGGCTCGATGTACACGCACGGCGTCACGTTCGGTGGTCATCCGGTGCAGTGCGCGGTCGCGCTCAAGAACATCGAGATCATGAAGCGGGAGAAGATCGTCGAGCACGTCCGTGACAACGAGCAGGTGTTCCACGACAAGCTCGCGACGCTCCTCGACCTGCCGATCGTCGGCGACCTGCGTGGCGCGGGCTTCTTCTGGGCGCTCGAGCTGGTGAAGGACAAGGAGACGAAGCAGACGTTCGACGACGACGAGTGCGAGGCGCTGCTGCGCGGGTTCCTCTCCCCGACGCTGTTCGAGGCGGGCCTGATCTGCCGCGCCGACGACCGCGGCGACCCGGTGGTGCAGATCTCGCCGCCGCTGATCGCCGGCGAGGCGGAGATGGACACGATCGTCGGGATCCTCGGGGACGCCCTCGCGGAGGCCGGGCGGCGCATGATCGGCTGAAGCCTCGGGGAGATCTCCGGGGAAGTCCCGATACCGGGCGACGGCCGTCTCGGGATAGCCTGTGGGCGATCATGGTCGACGAGAGAGAGGCACCCGGAGTGGAGGCAGCTGGCGGACCGGTCGTCGTCGCGCGGGATGTCACGCGGCGGTACGGGGAAGGCGAGACGGCGGTCGACGCCCTGCGCGGCGTGTCCGTCGAGCTCGAGCGGGGGCGTCTGACGGCCGTCATGGGGCCGTCCGGCTCGGGCAAGTCGACGCTCATGCACATCCTCGCGGGGCTCGACAAGCCCACCTCGGGCAGCGTCACGATCGAGGGGACGGAGATCACGACGCTCGGCGACAACGACCTCACACGGCTGCGTCGCGAGCACATCGGGTTCGTCTTCCAGTTCTTCAACCTGCTGCCGATGCTCGACGCCGAGGAGAACATCAAGCTCCCGCTCTCGATCGCCGGCACCAAGCCCGAGAGCGAGTGGTTCGACCGGCTGGTCGAGAGCGTCGGCCTCGGCGACCGCCTCTCGCACCGGCCGGCAGAGCTCTCGGGCGGGCAGCAGCAGCGCGTCGCGATCGCGCGGGCGCTGCTCAGTCGGCCGACCGTCCTGTTCGCCGACGAGCCCACCGGTAACCTGGACTCCAAGACCGGCGGCGAGATCCTCGAGCTGATGCACCGCTCGGTGCACGAGCTGGGGCAGACGACGGTGATGGTGACGCACGACGCACGAGCCGCCGCCATCGCGGACAGGGTGCTCTTCCTCGCAGACGGGATGATCGTCCGCGAGACGCGGGGCGCGTCCGCCCACGACGTCGTGGCTGCCATGGAGGAGCTCTCGCAGTGAACGCGTTCGCGCTCCGGGGCCTCCTCGGACGGAAGCTGCGCACGGCACTGACGGCGATCGCGATCGTCCTCGGCGTCGCGATGATCAGCGGCACGTTCGTCCTCACCGACTCGATCGACAAGGCGTTCGACGGGATCTTCAACGAGGTGTACGCAGGCACGGACGCGTCGATCACCGGCAAGACCGCGTTCGATCTGAGCGACGGGGGCTCCTCGACCGCCCCGCCGTTCGACGAGTCGTTGCTCAAGACCGTCGAGGGGCTCGACTCGGTCTCCTCGGCGATCGGCGGTGTCGCCAGCCAGTCGACCCAGCTGATCGGCGACGACGGCAAGGCGATCGTCTTCGGCGGCGCGCCGAACCTCGGCTTCAGCGTCGACCCGAGCAAGCCGGAGTTCAACACCCTCCAGCTCGAGAGCGGCAGCTGGCCCGGCGACGACGAGGTCGTGATCGACGTCTCGACCGCCTCCAAGAAGGGGCTCGAGGTCGGGGACGAGATCGGCGTCCAGTCGGAGGGCCCGATCGAGCGCGTCCGCATCTCCGGGCTCGTTCGCTTCGGCGGCGCCGACTCCATCGGGGGTGCGACGCTCGCCGGGTTCGACCTCCCCACCGCGCAGCGCCTCTTCGACAAGGAGGGGAAGCTCGACCAGATTCGTGTCGCAGCCGCCCAGGGCGTCACGCCGGAGCAGCTCGTCGCCGACATCGAACCGATCCTCCCGGCGGGCACGCAGGTCAAGACCTCGACGGAGCAGGCACGTGACGACGCCGAGGGGACGAACCAGTTCATCAGCTTCCTCCGCGGGTTCCTCCTCGCGTTCGGCGGAATCGCGCTGTTCGTCGGCTCGTTCGTGATCGCGAACTCGCTCTCGATCACGATCGCCCAGCGCACCCGCGAGTTCGCGACGCTGCGCACGCTCGGCGCCTCTCGCCGCCAGGTGCTCCGCTCCATCATCCTCGAGGCGCTCGTGGTCGGCGTCACCGCGTCGGTCGTCGGCGTCGTCCTCGGGCTCGCATTGGCGAAGGGCCTCTTCGGGCTGTTCGACGCCGTCGGCTTCACGCTCCCGAACAGCGGGCTGCTGTTCGAGCCGCGCACCGCCGTCATCGGGATCGTGACGGGCGTGCTCGTGACGCTGCTCGCGAGCCTCCGCCCAGCGATCCGCGCGACGCGCGTCCCGCCGATCGCCGCGGTGCGCGAGGGCGCGGAGCTCCCGGAGGGGCGGTTCCACCGCTTTCGGACGGCCTGGGCCGTCTTCCTCACCGCCGCGGGGTTCGCGGCGCTCTCGTTCGGCCTCTTCCGGCCCGGGCTCGAGACGCGGTCGATCCTCCTCTGGATGGGGCTCGGCACCCTGCTGATCTTCTTCGGCGTGGCGCTGCTGTCGCAGCGCTTCGTGCGGCCGCTGGTGGCCGTCCTCGGCTGGCCGGCCGCCCGTGTCGGGGGCGCTGCGGGCGTGCTCGCTCGCGACAACTCGCGCCGCAACCCGCAGCGAACCGCGTCGACCGCCGCCGCGCTGATGATCGGGCTTGCGCTCGTCACGCTCGTCGCCACGCTCGCCGCAGGGATCACCCAGACGTTCCGCGGTGCCGTCGACGACTTGTGGAAGACCTCCGAGTCGGACTACGCGATCACCGCGCAGAACAACTTCTCGCCGATTCCGATCTCGGCCGCGGAGGCCGTCGCGAAGACCCCCGGCGTCGACGCGGTGCTGAACGTGCGCTCGGGTGACGCGCTCGCGTTCGGCAAGGTCATCCTGGCGACCGCGGTCGACCCGACCGCGAGGGAGCTCATCTCCCTGAAGTGGAAGGACGGCTCGCAGGACGTGCTCGCCGAGCTCGGGGCGGACGGCGCGTTCGTCGACGACGGCTACGCGAAGGATCACGACCTCGGCGTGGGCTCGCCGATCGACATCACGTTCCCGGACGGAACGACGAGCACCTTCCGGGTGAACGGCATCTTCGACCCGCCGACGGGCGGCTCGCCCTTCGGCCGCGTCACGATCTCCACCGACGCCTGGGATCAACGCGTCGACTCTCCGCGAAACATCTTCTCGTTCGTGGCGATGAGCGGCAACGAGACGCCCGAGAACACGGCGGCGCTCGAGGCCGCCCTCGAGCCGTTCCCGAACGCCAAGGTGCAGACGAGCCAGCAGTTCGTCGACAACCAGATCTCGGGCCTGAGCTCCGTCCTCAACATCCTCTACGTGCTGCTCGCGCTGTCGGTGATCGTGAGCCTGTTCGGAATCGTGAACACGCTCGTCCTCACCGTCTTCGAGCGCACCCGGGAGATCGGGATGCTGCGCGCGATCGGCATGACCCGCCGCCAGGTGCGGCGCATGATCCGTCACGAGAGCGTGATCACCGCGCTGATCGGCGGGGCGGTCGGGATCGCGCTCGGGATCGTCCTCGCCGCGCTGCTGATCGTTCGGGTCGACTTCATCGACTTCGCGTTCCCCTACGCGCAGGTCGTGGTGTTCGCGATCGCCGCGGTGATCGTGGGCCTGATCGCAGCGATCTTCCCGGCGCGCCGGGCCGCGAAGCTCGACCCCCTGGAAGCCCTGCACTACGAGTAGGGCGGAGCGGCCACCGCCGCGCGCGCGGCGGTGGGCAGGGCGAGCCCGGCCCATGAGGCCCATGCCATCCACCGGGGTCGTCGGGGAGGGGCTTGCCCCTCCCGCGGTGTGCCAAAGGCGGGGCCGGGCAAGCCCGGCCCCGACGGATGACGGCCGCGGCCCATCCCGGGGGCCGTCAGGGGAGGTGCCTGTCCGCCCCGCCGTCGGGGCGGTTCCGGCCTCGCGCTATGCGCGCGACGTGCGCGCCACCCCGTCACGCTCCGCCGCCTCGGCGACCGCGGCGGCAACCCTCGGGCACACGTCCCGGTTGAAGACGCCGGGGATCACGTACTCCGGTCCGAGATCCTCGTCGGCGATCACGGTCGCGAGCGCGTGGCTCGCGGCGACCTTCATCCCCTCGGTGATCGCGGAGGCCCGCACGTCGAGGGCGCCGCGGAACACTCCGGGGAACGCCAGCACGTTGTTGATCTGGTTGGGGTAGTCGGAGCGTCCCGGTTCCGACGACCGCGACGTAGTCCTGGATCTCCTCGGGCATCACCTCGGGCGTCGGGTTCGCCATCGCGAACACGATCGCGTCGTTCGCCATCGTCCTCACGCCGGCTGCCGAGACGGCGCCCGGCGCCGAGAGGCCGATGAACACGTCCGCGCCGGCGAGCAGCTCGTCGGCGGTGCCCTGGAGGTTCTCGGGGTTGGAGCGCTCGGCGAAGTCCGCCTTGGACCCCGTGAGGCCCGGTCGCCCGCGGTAGACCGCGCCGGTGTGGTCGGCCCCGATCACGTTCGTCGCGCCTGCGTGCATGAGGATGTCCGCCGTGGCGATCCCCGCCGCGCCGACGCCCGTCATCACGATCTTCGACGTCCTCGATCCGCTTGCCGACGACCTTGAGCGCGTTCACGACCGCCGCGAGCGTCACGATCGCGGTGCCGTGCTGGTCGTCGTGGAAGACCGGGATGTCGAGCGTCTCGCGCAGGCGCCGCTCGATCTCGAAGCAGCGCGGCGCCGAGATGTCCTCGAGGTTGATCCCACCGAAGGTCGGCGCGACCGCGGTGCAGATCGCGACGATCTCGTCGACGTCCTTCGTCGCCAGGCAGAGCGGGAACGCGTCGACGCCGCCGAACTCCTTGAAGAGCACCGCCTTGCCCTCCATCACGGGCATCGCGGCCTCCGGGCCGATGTCGCCCAGCCCGAGCACCGCCGTGCCGTCGGAGATCACCGCCACCGTGTTCTTCTTGATCGTCAGGTTCCAGGCGGAGTCCGGATCGTCGTGCACCGCCATGCAGATCCGGGCGACGCCGGGCGTGTACGCCATCGAGAGGTCGTCGCGTGTCTTCAGCGGCGTCTTCGGGACGACCTCGAGCTTGCCCCCGAGGTGCAGGAGGAACGTCCGGTCGGACGTCCGCTCGACCTCGACGCCCTCGACGGCGCGGACGGCCTCGACGATCTCGGCCAGGTGGTCGGCGCTCGACGCCTCGACCGTGACGTCGCGGATCTTGACGCCCTTCTCGATCCGAACGAGGTCGATGGCGCCGAGCGACCCGCCGGCGTCACCGACGGCCTTTGCGACCCCGGCGAACGTCCCCGGGGCATCGGCGAGGCGGACGCGCAGCGTCGCGCTGTAGGAGGCTGACAGATGGCTCACGGTGTGATCACTCCTCGTGCGGCAAGCGCCGCGATCGTGTCGTCGTCGTAGCCGGCCTCGCGCAGGATCGCCCGGGTGTGCTCGCCCACGGCAGGCGGGGCGGAGCGGTGCGTCGCCCGCTCACCGTCGAGGCTGAGCGGGAGCGCCGGGAGGCGGAGGTCGGAGATGGTCGGATGGGAGAGGGGCTGCAGCATCTCGAGAGCGGCCGTCTGCGGCGCGGCGACGATGTCGGCCACGTCGGCGACGGGAGCGGCCGGGACGCCCGCGTCGGTGAGGCGCTGCTGCCAGTGGTCGGTCGGCTGCCCGTGGAGACGCTCCTGGAGGATCGGGCAGAGCGCTTCGCGGTTGCGGACGCGGTCGGGGTTGGTGCGGAACCGCTCGTCGTCGACGAGCCCGGGCAGGTCGAGGACGTCACAGATCGCCGCGAAGAGCCGGTCGTTCCCACCGGCGATCATCAGGGAGCCGTCGGCGGTCTCGAACACCTGGTACGGCGCAACCATCGGGAAGCGCGTGCCCTGGCCGGTCGGGACGGTGCCGTCCGCGAGGTACCCGGCAAGGTGGTAGCCGATGTACCCGAGGGCGGTCTCGTACAGCGACACGTCGACCGTCGGGGCAGTCGCCCGTCCGGTCGCGCTCGAGGAGGCGGCGAGCACGCCGAGCGCTGCCCACGTGCCCGTGCCCTGGTCGATCAGCGAGGCGCCGACCCTGACGCCGGGGCGCCCGGGCTCACCCGTCATCGAGATCAGCCCGCCGGCGGCCTGCATCAGCGCGTCGTAGCCCGGCTCGCCCGCGAGCGGCCCCACCCGACCGTAGGCGCCCAGGGAGCAGTAGACGATCCGTGGATTCCTGCCCCGCAGGTCGTCCGCGCCGAGGCCGAGCTCCTCCGCGAGACCGGGGCGGAGGCTCTGCAGGAACACGTCGGCGCCCTCCGCCAGACGCAGCAGCGCCTCGCGCCCGTCCGGGTCGCGCAGCGACAGCCCGATCGAGCGCTTGCCGGCGTTCGCGGAGAGGAACATCGTGCTCTCGCCCTTCCAGAACGGCGGGCCCCAGGCGCGACCGTCGTCGCCCGTGTCGGGGCGCTCGACCTTGATCACGTCGGCGCCCAACGCTCCCAGGATCTGGGCGCAGTACGGTCCGGCGATCGACGTCGTCACGTCGAGCACCCGAACGCCGTCCAGGGGAGCAAGGCTCACGTCTCCATCATCGCGGTTCGGCTCTCTGCTTGGATGCAGTGGTGTTCAACCAGATGCTGGAATGGGTGTCCGGCTCGAACTGGAGCTACGTCGCCGTCTTCGCCGTCGCGATCATCGACGCCTTCTTCCCTGTCGTCCCGAGCGAGTCGATGGTGATCCTGGCGGGCGCGCTCGCAGGCGCCGGCGACCTCAACGTGTTCCTCGTGATCGCCGCGGCCTGGGCCGGGGCGGTGATCGGCGACAACATCTCGTACGGGATCGGAAAGGTCGTGGGCGAGAGGACGGTGAAGCGGCTCTTCAACCACGAGAAAGCGCACAAGGGTTTCGACTGGGCAGAGCAACAGCTCGAGCTGCGGGGGAGCTACATCATCCTGGTCGCGCGCTTCATCCCGTTCGGACGGACCGCGGTCACCTTCACGTCCGGGTACACGAAGGGGCTCCCCTGGCACCGCTTCTTCCGCTACGACCTCATCGCCGGCGGGGTGTGGGCGACCTACGCCACGATGCTCGGCTACATCGGCGGGAAGCAGTTCGAGGAGCAGCCGTGGAAGGGCGTCCTCGTCGGGCTCGGCGTGGCGTTCACCGTGGCCTTCGTGATCGAGTTCGTCCGCGACCGCCGCGCGAAGCGGAACCCGCCTGTGCCCGCACCGCCCGATCAGGACGGGTGAACCTCCACGTCACAGGCGCCACGGGCTTTCTCGGCTCCGAGCTGATCCGGCTCGCGCCCCGTGCGACCGGGCGACGAGTCGAGATCCGCGACGCCGTCGCCGTGCGTGAGCTGCTCGAGCGCCTGCGCCCCGACGTCGTGCTCCACACCGCGTACCGCCAGGACGGCGAGGACGCGCGCGCGATCGTCGTCGACGGGGCTGCGAACGTCGCTCGCGCGGCGACGGCGGTCGGCGCCCGGCTCGTGCACCTCTCGACCGACGTCGTGTTCGACGGGCGGCTCGGGCGTCCGTACGTCGAGGACGACCCGCTCTCGCCCTGCACCGCCTACGGCCAGGCGAAGGCGGACGCCGAGCGGGCCGTCGCGGCCGCCTGCCCGGACGCGTTGATCGTGCGCACGTCGCTGATCGTCGGTGGCCCCGGGCACGAGCCGTCGAAGCACGAGCTCGACGGCTGCCGACCCGACGATGACGTTCTACGACGACGAGCTGCGCTGCCCGGTGCAGGTCACGGATCTCGCGGAGGCGCTGCTCGAGCTCGCCGCCCGCGACGTCTCGGGCCCCCTCCACGTCGCGGGGCCGGACGCCGTCTCCCGGGCCGAGCTGGCGCAGCTCGTCACGGGCGCAGCCGTCCGCTCCGCATCGGCGCCTGCCGACCGGCCGCTCGACTGCAGGCTCGACTCCTCGCGGGCCGAAGCGCTCATGACCACCAGGCTCCGCGGCGTCCGCGAGCTGCTCGCGCCGTAGGCTTGGACGCGATGAACCGTCTCGCCGGGTCGACGAGTCCGTACCTTCTCCAGCACGCCGGCAACCCCGTCGACTGGTACCCATGGGGCGAGGAGGCGTTCTCGCGGGCCAGAGAGCTCGACCGGCCGCTCCTCGTGTCGGTGGGCTACAGCGCGTGTCACTGGTGCCACGTGATGGAGCACGAGTCGTTCTCCGATCCCGCGGCGGCGGCGGTGATGAACGAGCTCTTCGTCAACGTCAAGGTCGATCGGGAGGAGCGCCCGGACGTGGACGCGCTGACGATGGACGCGTGCGTGACGATGACCGGGCACGGCGGCTGGCCGACGACGGTCTTCATGACGCCCGAGCGGCGGCCCTTCTACGCCGGCACGTACTTCCCCCCGGAGCCGCGTCACGGGATCCCGTCCTTCGTCCAGCTGCTGCGGGCGATCGCCGGTGCCTGGCAGGAGCGCAGGGGGGATCTCGAGGAGCAGGCGGCACGTCTCGTCGAGGCGCTCGGCGTCGGCCGGCGGTTCGAGGCGAGCGCGGAGACCGTGCTCGACGCCTCGACGCTCGAGCGGGCGGAGCAGGCGATCGCGGCGCACTACGAGCCGGCGTTCGGCGGGTTCGGCCATGCCCCGAAGTTCCCGCCGTCGTCGGTGCTCGAGCTCCTGCTCCGCCGCGACTCGGCCGCCGCTCGGGAGATGGTCACGCACACCCTCGACGGGATGGCGCTCGGCGGGATGTGGGACGTCGTCGGCGGCGGGTTCCACCGCTACTCGGTGGACGGGCGCTGGCTCGTGCCGCACTTCGAGAAGATGCTCTACGACAACGCGCTGCTCGCCTCGACGTACCTCCACGCGGCGGTCGTGACCGGCGAGGCCCGGTACGCCGACGTCGCGACGCGCACGCTCGACTACGTGGTGCGCGAGCTCGCGCTTCCGGGCGGCGGGATCGCCTCCGCCCAGGACGCCGACACGGACGGCGTGGAGGGTCTCACGTACACCTGGACGCCCGAGGAGTGGGTGGCGCTCGGGCTCGACGCAGCGCTGCTCGAGCCCTTCGAGCACGGCAGGCACATCGTCCGCGGCGAGCTCGACGGGGCCACGCGGGCCAGGCTCCTCGCCGTCCGCGACCGGAGGCCCCAGCCGTTCCGCGACGACAAGGCGATCGCCTCGTGGAACGGGCTCGCGCTCGCCGCGCTCGCGGAAGGGGCACGACGCCTCGACCGTCGCGACTGGCTCGAGGCCGCCCGGGACGCGGGCTCGTTCCTCCTGCGCGAGCTGCAGGGGTCGGACGGACGCGTCCTGCGGAGCTGGCGGGACGGTCGGGTCAGCGGCACGCGGTTTCCTCGACGACCACGCCAACGTCGCCCACGGCCTGCTCGAGCTGCACGTCGCCACCGGCGAGGTGCGGTGGCTGCTCGAGGCGAACCGCATCGCCCGTCTCGCGATCGATCTCTTCGCGGACGAGGAGGGTGGTGGGTTCTACCTCGCTCCCCGCGACGGCGAACGGCTTGCGGTGCGAGCGAAGGACCTCGACGACGACCCGACCCCTTCGGGGACGTCGATGCTCACCTCGGTGCTGCTGCGGCTGGGCCGGCTGTGGGGCGACGCCGAGCTCACCGCCCACGCGGAGCGGACGCTCGAGCTCGTCGGGCCTGCGGTCGAGCGCGTGCCGCGCGCCTTCGGCTGGATGCTCTGCGCGCTCGACCTGCATCTTGCGGCTCCGCGGGAGCTCGCCATCGTCGGGCCGGTGGACGCGCCCGTCGCGCGGGCCGCCCTCACGCGGTTCGCCCCACGAACGGTGGTGGCGGTCGGGCCGAGCGACGAGGTGCCGCTGCTCGCGGGCAAGGCGCTCGTCGACGGCCGGCCGGCGGTCTACGCCTGCGAGCGGTTCGCCTGTCGCGCACCCGTCACCGACCCCGCCGATCTCGTCTAGGCTGCCGCCGATGGCGAAGGCGGAGCTGACCGGCGCGGAAGAGGTCGCGTGGAACCTCGACGACCTCTACGCGAGCATCGACGATCCCCGGATCGACGCCGACGTCGCCGGCGCGGAGTCCGACGCCGACGCGTACAGCGCGCGCTACCACGGGAAGGTCGCCACCCTCTCGCCCGGCGAGCTCGCCGACGCGATGGCGGAGCGTGAGCGGATCGAGTCGGCCTTCACGCGCGCCATCTACTTCGCGCATCTCATGTTCTCGACGAACATGGCCGATCCGGCCCGCGGTGCGCTGCTGGCGAAGCTGCAGGAGCGCGGGGCGGCGCTCGAGACGAAGCTCCTCTTCTTCGGACTGGAGTGGGCCGAGCTCGACGACGCCGCTGCCGACGCGGTGCTCGACGACCCTGCGCTCGACCACTGGCGCCACGCGCTCGCGTCGCTCCGCAAGTTCCGCCCGTACCTCCTCAGCGAGCCCGAGGAGAAGATCCTCACGGAGAAGTCCGTGTCGGGCGCAGGCGCCTGGTCGAGGCTCTACGAGGAGCTGATCGGCGCGCTCCGCGTCGAGGTGGACGGCGAGCAGGTCGGGCTCGAGACCGCGATGGCGCGCCTGTACTCGGGTGATCGCGACGTGCGGGCCGGGGCCGCGGCTGCGGTCACGACAGCGCTCGAGCCGGGACTGCGCACCCGCGCCTACATCTACAACCAGATCGTGCTCGACAAGTCGGTCGACGACCGCCTCCGGAGCTACGAGACCTGGATCTCGTCCCGCAACCTCGCCAACGAGACCACGGACGAGGCCGTTCAGGCGCTCATCGACGCGACGACGTCGCGCTACGACGTGCCGCAGCGCTACTACCGGCTGAAGGCGCGGCTCCTCGGTCTCGATCGGCTCGAGCACTACGACCGGTTCGCCCCTGTGGGTCAGGACGAGTCGAAGACGTCATGGGAGCGCGCGCGTGAGGTCGTGATCGGTGCGTACGCCGACTTCTCGCCGAGTGCAGGCGACATCGTCGAGCGGTTCTTCGTCGACGACTGGATCGACGCGCCGCCCCGACCGGACAAGCGGACCGGGGCGTTCTGTGCGACGACCGTCCCCGACGTGCACCCGTACATCCTGATGAACTACACGGGGACCGCCGCTCGGTGCTCACGCTCGCGCACGAGCTCGGCCACGGGCTGCACGGCGCGCTCGCGCAGCCGCTCGGCCTCGTCAACGCGTCCACGCCGCTGACGACCGCCGAGACGGCCTCGGTGTTCGGGGAGGCGCTCACCTTCGAGCGCCTGCTCGCGGAGGAGGACGACCCGCGGCGGCGCCTCGACCTGCTCACCGGGCGCATCGAGGACGCCCTCGCGACCACGTTCCGGCAGATCGCGATGAACCGCTTCGAGGACGCCATCCACACCGAGCGGCGCACCCAGGGCGAGGTCTCGCCTGAGCGGATCGGTGAGCTCTGGCTCGAGGCCCAGACGGCGCTCTTCGGCGACTCCGTCGGGATGGACGGGTACACGCCCTGGTGGAGCTACATCCCACACTTCACGGGCGTCCCGGGCTACGTCTACGCGTACGCCTACGGGTACCTCTTCGCGCTCGCCGTCTACCGGCGCTACCAGGCGGAGGGTGACGCGATCGTCGAGCCCTACCTCGATCTGCTGCGCGCCGGCGGCTCGAAGCCGCCGGAGGAGCTCGCCCGCATGGTGGGACTCGACCTGTCGGACCCGGCGATCTGGGCGTCCGGGATCGACGCTCTTGCGGTCGAGCTCGACGAGGCGGAGCAGCTCGCAAACGAGCTGGGGCTGGGCGTCTGAGCCGCAGCGCGCGGGCGCTGGAGCTGACCCGATGCGGGCGGGGCAAGCCCCGCCGCTAGGACCAGCTCGGCGAGCGTCTGGAGCGCCTCCGGTTGGCGGGCCTGGAGGACGAGCGTCGTCGCTCCGCAGGCGCGCCACGCGTCGAGCCGGTCGGCGATCCGGGCGCGGTCGCCGACGAGCGCGATCTCGTCCACGAGCGCGTCGGGCACGAGGGCGGCTGCCTCGTCCTTCCGGCCGCCCAGGAACGCCTCCTGGATCGCGGCGGCCTCTGCCTCGAACCCGTAGCGCTCCGCCAGGCGCGCGTAGAAGTTCTGTCCCGCGGGCGCCCATCCCGCCGACGTAGAGCGCGAGCATCGGTCGGAGGAAGTCCCGCGCGGCCGCGGCGTCGTCGGCGAGGATGACGGGCACGAGCGGGGCGAGGTCCCAGTCGTCGGGGCGGCCCCCGCGGACGGCGAAGCCCTCGTCCAGCGCCGGTGCGTGCACCTCGCCGAAGCGCTCCGGCGAGAAGAAGATCGGCAGCCAGCCGTCGGCGATCTCGGCCGCGAGCGCGACGTTCTTCGGGCCGATCGCCGCCAGGTAGATCGGCACCTCTGCGCGTACGGGGCGGAGGATCAGCTTCAGCGGCTTGCCGAGGCCGGTCGCGCCCGGCCCGCTGTACGGGATGTCGTAGTGCTCGCCGTGATGCTCGAGCGGCGCCTCGCGCCGCAGGACGGTCCTGACGATCTCGACGTACTCGCGCGTCCGCGTCGAGCGGCTTGCCCCACGCCTGGCCGTGCCAGCCCTCCGCGACCTGCGGGCCCGACGTGCCAAGCCCGAGGAGGGTGCGGCCGCCCGAGAGCATGTCGAGGGTCGCGACCGTCGCGGCGGTCGTGACCGGCGAGCGGGCCGGCATCTGCATGATCGCGCTGCCGACGCGGACGTTCGTCGTGCGGGCGGCGACCCACGCCATCGGCGTGACCGCGTCGCTCCCGTATGCCTCCGACGTCCAGACCGAGTGGAACCCGAGCCGGTCGGCCTCCTCCGCGAGCGCGACCGCGCCGACGGGGTCGTCGTAGCCGAGCTGCAGCCCGAGGCGCATCAGCGGCCGGTGAACGTCGGAGGGCGCTTCTCGACGAAGGCGGCGATGCCCTCCGCGCCGTCGTCGGAGTCGAGGCAGCGCTGGAACGCCTCGGCCTCGATCCGCAGCCCCTCCTCGAGCGTCGCGTCGCGCGTCATCCGTGCGACGTGCTTGAGCACCGCGACGGCGTGCGGCGACTGGGCCGCGATCCGGTCGGCGAGGGCGACCGCCTCGTCGAGGAGCGTCTCGCCGGGCACGACGCGGTCGACGATCCCCCAGCGCTCGGCGGTCTCGGCGTCGACGAAGTCGCCCGTGAGGTTCAGCAGCATCGCGCGGCCGTGCCCCGCGAGCCGGGGGAGCCGCTGGGTGCCGCCTCCGCCGGGGATCAGGCCGAGCTTGATCTCCGGCTGCCCGAGCTGGGCGCCCTCGGCGCACGAGCCGCATGTCGCAGCGCCATCGCGAGCTCGAGACCGCCGCCGAGGCAGTAGCCGTGGATCGCCGCGATCACCGGCGTGCGGGCGCGTCTCGAGCCGGAGGCCGAGCTCCTGCAGCGCCCGCGCCGAGCCGCCCTCGCTGCCGCCGCGCAGCGCCGGGAACTCCTTGATGTCGGCGCCTGCGACGAAGGCCCTGTCACCGGCTCCGCGCAGCACGATCGCGCGCACGGCGCGTCCGCGTCGAGCGTCTCGACCTCGGCGAGGAGCTCCGTGAGCAGCGCGCTCGAGAGCGCGTTCATCGGGCGGGTTGTCGATCGTGACGATCGCGACGGCGGCCGCGGCGCTCGGTCGAGACGTGCTGGGCCATGGGATCTCCTCGGCAGGTGTCGGTGCGCATTGTCGCGCGGAGCGTCAGCCGGCGGCGACGAACCGCTCCCGCAGGGCGGTCTTGCGGAACTTCCCGACCGCGGTCTTCGGGATCTCCTCGACGAACTCGTATCGCTCGGGGAGCCAGAAGCGCGCGACCCGCGGCTCGAGGAAGGCGGTCAGCTCCTCCGGGGTCGCGCTCTGCCCTTCGCGCAGGACGACGACGGCGAGCGGGCGCTCCGACCAGCGCTCGTCGGGCATCGCGATCACGGCCGCCTCTGCGACCGCCGGGTGGCCCATCAGCTCGTTCTCGAGCGCGACCGAGGAGATCCACTCGCCGCCCGACTTGATCAGGTCCTTCGCGCGGTCCTGCACGGTGACGTAGCCGTCGGAGCCGATCGTGACGATGTCACCCGTGCGGAACCAGCCGTCCTCGGTCCAGCGATCGGCGGCCTCGGGCGCCTCGTAGTACGACGACGCGATCGCGGCGCCGCGCACCTCGAGCTCGCCCAGCGACTCCGCCGTCCCAGGGGACGAGGCCCTCGGCGCCACGCGCGCGGATCTCGACGAACGGGATCGGCGGGCCCTGCTGTGCGCGCCGTCGCCGGCTCCTGATCCTGGCCGGGCGCCCCGGACGTCGTCCCGACGGGCGACATCTCGGTCATGCCCCAGCCGTGCGTGACGTGGAGCCCGTGTCGCTCCTGGAACCCCTCGATCATCGCGCGCGGCGCCGCGGCGCCTCCGACGAGCATCTCTCGCATCGCGGAGAGGTCCCAGGCGCCCGGCGACGCGTCGAGCGCCTGCAGGATCCCGATCCAGATCGTCGGGACGCCTGCCGCGATCGTGACGCGCTCGGCTGACGAACGCCTCGAGCAGGCTGACGGGATCCAGGTGTGGCCCGGGGAAGACCTGTGTCGCGCCCGAGAGCGGGCACTGGAACGGGAAGCACCAGGCGTTCGCATGGAACATCGGCACGACCGGCAGCACCACGTCGGCGCTGGTCATGTGCGTGACGGCGACCATCGTGAGCGCATGGAGCGCGATCGCCCGGTGGTGTAGACGACGCCCTTCGGGCGGCCCGGTGGTGCCGCTCGTGAAGCACATCCCCGCAGCGGCGCGCTCGTCGATGTCGCGCTCGACGAACGCCGACTCGTCGGCGGCGGCGAGGAGCTCCTCGTAGTCGATCGTTCCCGGCGGCGTCTCGCCGTGCCCGACGGCGATCACGTGCTCGAAGGGCGCACGTGGCACGAGCGGCTCGGCGAGCGGCCACAGCACCTTGTCGACGACGAGCACCCGGTCGCCCGCGTGGTTGGTGATGTACGCGTTGTCGTCGACGTGCAGGCGCAGGTTGAGCGTGTGGGTGACGAATCCTGCGCCCGGCGCTCCGACGTACACCTCGAGGTGCTCGTGGTGGTTCCACATCATCGTCGCGACGCGGTCGCCGTCCTCGAGCCCGAGCGCGCGCAGGGCGACGCCGAGCCGGCGGGCGCGCGACGCGAGGTCGGCGTTCGTCATGCGGTGGAAGCTGCGGTCGGGGAGCCTGGAGACGATCGGGACGTCGCCGAACACCTGCTCGGCGCGACGGAGGATCGCAGGGACGTTGAGCTGGTAGTCCATCATCAGGCCCTGCATCGGTTCTCCTCTCCTGTGGGCGGTTCAGCCGGTGTCGAGCAGGTGGGCCGCCACCTCGGCGCGGAGCTGCTCGCCCGAGGCCTCGAACGATCGGATCCACAGCGCGCGCTTGTAGAGGCGGCTCAGCGGACTCTCCCACGTGAAGCCCGCAGCCGCCAAGCGTCTGGATCGCCTGCTCGCACGCGGCGGTCGCGGCATCGGCGGCGCTCGCCTTCGCCGCCGCGACCGCGGAGCCCGAGAGCGGATCTCCCTCCTGCACCGTCCACGCCGCCCACCAGGCGAGGGAGCGCGCGAGCTCGAGCTCGACGTACGCGTCGGCGAGCGGGTGGGCGACGGCCTGGAACGCGCCGATCGGCCGACCGAACTGGTGTCGCCGTCGGGCATGCTCGATCGCGTGCTCGAGCGCGCGGGCGCCGACGCCCAGCGCTTCGAAGGCGAGGGTGACCAGCGAGCGCGCGCGAAGAGCGGGCAGCAGCTCCGACGGGAAGAGCGGCCGGCTCACGTCGCCTCCGACCACCACGCCGAGAGGACGCGTCGCGTCGGCGGTCTCGAGGACCTCCCGCGTCGCGCCCGTGAGCTCCCAGACGGTGTCGCCCCCGATCACCGCGACGTGCGTCGCGGTGTCGAGGTCGGGCACGAGCGGCCCGTCGGCGAGCGTCCAGCTCGCCTCCCCGGCTGCCACGAGCCTGCGATCGGCCTCGGGGAGAAAGGGAACGATCCGCGTGGTCGACCACAGCGGCGCGTGCAGCAGCGCTCGTCCGGCCTCCTCGTGGAGCACGGCCTCCTCGAGCAGGCCGAGACCGGCGCCGCCGACCGCCTCGCCGAGCGAGACCCCCGTCCAGCCGAGCTCGGCGAGCTCGCCCCACGAGGGGGCCGCGTTCGCCTCGAGGAACCCTCGTGCCTGGTCGCGCAGCGCCTCCTGCAGGGCGGTCGGCGTGACGTCCATCAGCGCGACCTCGGCAGGCCGAGGACGCGCTCGGCCAGGATCGAGCGGAGGATCTCGGAGGTGCCCATCTCGATCGAGTTGCCCCGGCTGCGGAGCTGCTGCAGGGGCCAGATCCCGCCGTACGGCGCGTTCGGCGGAAGCAGCTGCGCGTCGGTGCCGAGCAGCTCGAGCGCGAGCGCGGTGACCGTCTGGTTGGCCTCCGACCAGCGCAGCTTCAGGATCGAGCCCTCCGGGCCGGGGACGCCCGTCCGCTCGAGCTCGGCGAGCGAGCGAGGGCCGGTGATCCGGAGCGCCTGCACCTCGATCCAGGTCTGCGCGATCGCGTCGCGCTGGAGCGGGGTCGCGCCTCGCTCACGCGCGAGCGCGACGAGGCGCCTGACCTGCGCGTCGAGCCGCGCGACCAGCGCCAGCCCGAGCGTCCCGCGCTCGTGCAGCAGCGTCGTCATCGCAACCTCCCAGCCGCCGCCCACCTCGCCGAGGACGTCGTCGAGCGGCACCTCGGCGCCGTCGAGGAAGATCTCGTTGAACTCGGAGTCGCCGGTGAGCTGTCGCAGCGGGCGAACCTCGACGCCGGGGCTGCGCATGTCCAGCAGCAGCATCGTCATCCCGGCGCGGCCCGACGACGCCGGATCGGTGCGGACGATCAGCAGGCTGCGATCCGCCACGTGCGCGTACGACGACCAGACCTTCTGGCCGTCGAGGACGAGCCGGTCGCTCTCGAGGCGACCTGCGGTTCGCACCGCAGCGAGATCGGAGCCTGCCTCGGGCTCCGAGAACCCCTGGCACCAGATCTCGGCCGCGGAGAGCATCGGCGAGAGGAACCGCGCCTGCTGGGCCTCGGTGCCGTGCGCGATGATCGTCGGGCCTGCCATCCCGATCCCGATCACGCCGACGTGCGGCGGGGCCTCGGCGCGCACCTCCTCCTCGTACGCGATCGCCTGGTAGCGCGGGGAGAGTCCTCGACCGCCGTACGCCACGGGCCAGGTCAGACCCGCGAACCCCGCCTCGTGCAGCGCTCGGCTCCACTCCCGACGCGCCTCGAGGTCCGCGACCGAGACCGTGCCGGTGTGGCCGCGGAGCGCATCGGGCAGGAACTCCTCGAGCCAGTCGCGAAGCTCCGAGCGGAACGCTGCCTCGTCACGAGAGTCCCGGAAGTCCACGCGGTCGATGCTATCCACGGCGGTGTCGGGACCCGTGGCCGAGCGCCGAGAGGCGCTCTAGCGGAGCGCGTGCCAGAGCGTCGTCACGAGCCCCGCCGTGCCGAGCGCCAGCGCGGCGACCGCCGTCAGCCAGGCGGCGTCGACCCCGAGGTCGGCACCGCGCAGCAGCCAGGTCGCACCGATCACGATGAACGCGATCCCGAACGCGAGGTGGCCGATCCGGATGCGGGTCACGGTGCGATCACCTCCCTGTCGGCCGCGCGACGGACGACGAGCTCGCCGACGCCGAGGTTCGCGTCGACGACGAGCCGCCCGCCGGCCGTGCCCGGCACGACGACGGTGGCGGTCTCCCGGATCCCGTCGACGCCGCCCTGACCGACCTCGCGTCCCGACGGGAGCACGATCGATCCCGCGCCCACCTCGGCATCGACGACGGTGGTGGTGTCGTCCGGGACGACCACGACGAGCTGACCGATCCCGAGGGCGGCCTCGATGCGCGTGGTGCCCGCTGCGAGCGAGACGTCGCGCAGGTCGACGGTGTGCTCGCCGATCCCGAAGCGGTAGCGCGGGGCGAGCTCGGCGGCCGACGCGGGCTGCACGAGGCGCTCGCCGACGCCGTCCTCGACGAGCGGCTCGATCGCCGCTGCGGCGAGCAGGACTGCCGTGAGGAGGAACCCGAACGCGAGCAGCCACGGGGCGCGGCCCACGACGGAGGCGACGACGAGGCCCGCGCCGATCACGACCAGCGCGCCCGCCACCGCCACGCTCGTCGAGACGTCGAACCACCCCGAGAGCGCGCCGGCGATCGCGAAGGCGACACCGATCGCCAGGAGGCTCAGCACGCCGGCCGTGACTGCGCCGCGGCGCGGATCGTCGGGAACCGGCTGCGCGACGGTGGCCGTCGCGGCGAAGGTCGGACGTGCCGCTGCCGGGCCGCCCGGCGGTGCGGGGGGCCCGGCCGCATGTGGCACGAGGTCGGTCGAGGGGGTGGGAGCGCCGGACGGCGCTCCGGGTGGTGGAGCGGCGGGCGGCGTCGCAGTCGTTCCGTCACCGCCTGCACGGCCCTGACCGCCACGGTCGCGGAGCAGCAGCCAGACGCCGCCGACGACGAGCGCGATGCCGACCGTCACCTCGAACCCGGGGCCGGCGCTGTCCCAGCCGAAGAGCATCGCGAGCCCGAGGACGAGCGCTCCGAGCGCGGCCAGGAACCATGGGTCGACGGCGCGTGGGGCGCCGTCGACCGGGGAGATCTCGCCCTTGGGCATGGCGATCCAGCAGGCGAGGTAGAGGATGATCCCGACCCCGCCCGCGAATGCGAGGACGAGGAAGGCGATCCGGACGATCGTGGGGTCGAGGCCGAGGTAGTGGGCGATCCCGGCGGCGACGCCGGCGATCTTCTTGTCCGATGTCCGGACGAGGCGCCGGGGCCCCGAGCCGGCCTCTCCGGGGGGTGTGGGTGCGGTCATGTCGCTCATGTCCCGAGTGTCGCGCGGAGCGAAGAGGTGCGCCATCGGCGATTCCACCTGTCGTCCCCCGAGGCTCTCGGGGGTGGCTCAGGGGGACTCCCGAGGGCCTGCGCGCCCCGCGGCTGGAATGATCCCATCATGAGCGAGCTCGCGGGCGACCGCCATCGGCTGGAGCTGCCGCCGCTCGACGGCGAGCGCCGCGTCGTCGGCGGGGTGGCAGCGGGGCTCGCGACCGC
Source organism: uncultured Actinomycetes bacterium (assembly GCA_963849125.1). Classification (GTDB taxonomy): domain Bacteria; phylum Actinomycetota; class Thermoleophilia; order Gaiellales; family Gaiellaceae; genus Gaiella. The sequence goes on from CAWKGI010000028.1 coordinate 234,492, forward strand.
CCTCGGCGTCGCCCCGATCGTCGTGCGCGCCGCGTTCGTGGCGCTCGCCGCCGCCGGCGGGCTGGGACTCCTGCTCTACGGGGTCTGCTGGGCGCTGATGGCCCGCGTCGACCGGGCGCCCGGTGCCGAGCCGGTGACCGCGGGCGTCGGGCCACCCGAGCGGGTGGTCGCGGTCGCCCTCGCCACCGTCGGAGCGCTGCTGTTCGTCCAGGGCGCGGGGCTCGGGTTCGACCCGTCGGTCTCCCGGCCGCTCGCGCTCGTCGGGCTCGGTCTCCTCGTCGCCTGGCACCGGGGCAGGCTGGGCGGGCTCGTCGCGGACCGGCGCACGACGCTCCGGGTTGCCGTGGGACTCGTCGTCGCCGGCATCGGCTTCGCGGGGATCGTCGCGCTCAACGTCGACCTCTCCACCGCCCGCAACGGCGTCCTCCTCACCGCCGCGGTGGTCGCGGGCCTCGCGCTCGTCGCCGCGCCCGCGATCGCGTCGCTGGCCCGCGACCTCGCAGAGGAGCGTCGGCGGCGGATTCGCTCGGAGGAGCGCGCCCGCGTCGCCGCGCACCTCCACGACTCCGTCCTTCAGACCCTTGCGCTCGTCCAGCGCGGCTCCGACGATCCGTCGCTGCGGACGCTCGCGCGTCGCCAGGAGCGGGAGCTGCGCTCCTGGCTGTACGGCGGCGACGACGACCGGCGCGCTGGCACGGTGCGGGCAGCCCTCGAGAACGCCTGCGCGGAGGTCGAGGAGCTCCACGGCGTTCCCGTCGAGCTCGTCACCGTGGGGCAAGACCGTCAGGCCGATCCACGGAGCGCGGAGCTGGTCGCGGCGGTGCGCGAGGCCGTCGTCAACGCCTCGAGGCACGCGGGGGGTGAGCGCGTCGACGTCTTCGCGGAGCTGGGCCGCCACGAGGCCACCGTGTTCGTGCGCGACACCGGGGCCGGGTTCGATCCTGCGGCGGTCGCACCGGATCGCCGTGGACTGCGCGACTCGATCGTGGCGCGGATCGAGCGGCTCGGCGGCACCGTGGTCGTGACGTCGTCGCCCGACGAGGGAACCGAGATCGAGCTCCGGCTGCCGCTCGAGGACGTCCCGTGAGGCGGGTCGTCGTCATCGACGACCATGCCCTCGTCCGTGCGGGCGTGCGCTCGGAGCTCGCGGGCAGCGTCGACGTCGTCGGCGAGGCCGGAGACGTCGCTCGAGGCGGTCGAGGTCATCGTCCGCGAGCGTCCCGACGTCGTGCTGCTCGACGTGCACCTTCCCGGCGGCGGCGGGGCTGCCGTGATCGCGGGGGTGCACGAGCAGGGGGTCGAGACGGTGTTCCTCGCCCTCTCGGTGTCCGACGCCGCCGAGGACGTCGTCGGCGTGATCCGCGCCGGCGCGCGCGGCTACGTGACCAAGGCGATCTCCCGTGACGACCTGCTCGTCGCGATCGAGCGGGTGGCTGCCGGCGACGCGGTGTTCTCGCCGCGCCTGGCGGGCTTCGTGCTCGACGCCTTCGCCGAGGAGGTGCCGCAGGAGCTCGATCCGGAGCTCGACAGCCTCACCGCCCGCGAGCGCGAGGTGATGCGCCTGCTCGCGCGGGGGTACGCGTACAAGGAGATCGCCCGGCGGCTCGGGATCTCGATCAAGACGGTCGAGACGCACGCCTCGGCGGTGCTGCGCAAGCTCCAGCTCTCCAGTCGCAACGAGCTCGCGAGCTGGGCTGCGCGCCGGCGGCTGCTTTAGAGGTAGCCCTGCCGCGTCGCCGCGCGCGGACCCGTTAACGGGTGCGTAACCACCACCCCTGCGCCGAGTCTACGATCGGGCCAGAGGCCCGCCGTCCGCCCGAACCCGCCAGGAGGAAGCCGAGTGTCCGAACCCGAGGTCGAGCAGCGAGACAGCGCTCATCGCGAGCGCCTCGAGGAGGCGCTGGTCGAGATCAAGCGCGTCATCGCAGGGCAGGACGCGATGCTCGAGCGCGTGCTGGTGTGCCTCGTCGCAGGGGGGCACCTGCTGATCGAGGGCGTGCCCGGCCTGGCGAAGACGCTGACGATCAAGACCACGGCGGAGGTGCTCGGCGGCACGTTCAAGCGGATCCAGTTCACCCCGGATCTCGTCCCCTCCGACCTCGTCGGCACGCGGATCTACCGGCCGGACGTCGGCGGGTTCGACACCGACCTCGGCCGGTGTTCTGCAACTTCCTGCTCGCCGACGAGATCAACCGGGCGCCCGCCAAGGTGCAGTCCGCTCTGCTCGAGGTGATGCAGGAGCGGCAGGTCACGATCGGCCACGACACCCACATGGTGCCGAGCCCGTTTCTCGTCATGGCCACGCAGAACCCGATCGAGTCGGAGGGGACGTATCCGCTCCCCGAGGCCCAGGTCGACCGGTTCATGCTGAAGGTCCTCGTCGACTACCCCGAGCGCGACGAGGAGCTGACGGTCGTCCAGCGCTCGCTCGGCGCGGCCGCCCAGGTGCGTGAGGTGCTGACCCTCGACGAGCTGCGGGTGCTGCAGGCGGGCGTCCGGGAGGTGTACGTCGATCCGGGTCTCGTGAGCTACGCCGTGAGCCTTGCGACCGCCACCCGCGACCCGGCGTCCGTCGGCCTCCCGGAGGTCGCCGAGCTGATCGCCTACGGGGCCAGCCCACGTGGGCCGATCTCCCTCGTCCAGGCAGCACGGGCGCTGGCGCTCGTCCACGGGCGCGACTACGTCATCCCCTCCGACTTCCGCGCGCTCGTCAAGGACGCCTTCCGCCACCGCCTGGTGCTGTCGTACCAGGCGCTCGCCGAGGAGCGCTCCGCGGACGACATCCTCGATGCGGTGATCGCGGCGACGCCGCAGCCACGCCTCGAGCTGGGTCGTCCCGCCGCCGCATGAGCCGATCCGCGGTCGGCGCGCTCGGAGCAGAGCCGACCTCCGCACGGCCGGGGCCCGGCCCGATCCCGGAGCCGCTGCTGAGAGCGCTCGAGCTCACGATCGGGCGTCGGGTCGACGGGATGCTCGCGGGAGATCACCGCTCCGCGATCCTCGGTCGAGGCACGGAGCTCGCCCAGGTGCGTCCGTACGTCGCGGGCGACGACGTCAGGCTGATCGACTGGAACGTGACCGCGCGGACGGGCGAGCCTCACATCCGTGTCCATCTCGCGGAGCGTGTGCTCGTGACCTGGATCGCGATCGACGCCTCGCCGTCGATGGCGTTCGGCACGGCGGACCGGAGGAAGGCCGATGTCGCCCTCGGCGTCGCGCTCGCCCTCGGACACGCGGCAAGCGTCCGTGGCAACCGCGTCGGCGTCGTCGCCTTCGGTGGGCCTCAGGAGCGCGTCGTCCCTCCGCGGCAAGGTCGGGCCGGGCTGGTCGGGCTGCTGCTCGCGCTCCGCGACGCGCACGAGCCGGGCGCGGCGGCCGGGGCAGGGCTCGACGTCGCGCTGCATCGGCTCGGCGCTGCGGCCCGGCAGCGGGCGCTCGTCGTGGTCGTGTCCGACTTCCGCGGCCCCCGTACATGGCGACGGCCGCTGCTCGACCTCGCCGGCCGCCACGAGGTGCTCGCCGTCGAGGTGCGCGATCCGCGAGAGCAGGTGCTGACGCCGGCGGGCGTCCTCGAGCTCCTCGACCCGGAGAGCGGTCGCACGCTGAGGGTCGACACCGGCGACGCGCGGCTGCGATCCCGCTTCGCCGAGGCAGCCGCCGCGGAGCGACGTGAGGTCGCTCGCGACATCGCGTCCGTCGGGGCGCGCCACGTCGTGCTCTCGACCGAGGGGGACTGGCTGCGGCCTCTCGCGGCCTTCCTGCGGCGGAGACAGCGGTGACGTTCGCCTCGCCGCTCGCGCTCGCCGGGCTCGCGCTCGTGCCGGCGCTGATCGGGCTCTACCTCCTGCTCGAGCGCAGGCGGGCGCGCCGCGCCGCTGCGTTCGCCTCGCCGGGCTTGCAGCCGAACCTCGTGACAGAGCGTCCGGGCCTGCGCCGTCACGTGCCGGTGGCGCTGACGCTCGCTGCGCTCACGCTGCTGCTCGTCGCCGTCGCACGACCCCACATCGTCCGCACCGTCACGCGGGACGAGGCGACGATCGTCCTCGCGATCGACACCTCGCGGTCGATGTCCGCCACGGACGTCGCCCCGTCACGGCTCGACGCCGCGCGAAACGCGATCACCGAGCTGCTGGACACCCTCCCCGACACCTACCGCATCGGCATCGTCTCGTTCGCGACGTCGGCCGAGCCGGTGCTGCCGCCGACCCGCGACCGCGAGGCTGCGAAGGTCGCGCTCCGTGAGCTGCAGCTCGGCTCGGGCACCGCGATCGGTGACGCCATCCTGCGCTCGCTCCAGCTGGCCGGCAGCGGGCGTGGGCCCGTGACCCCGCAGGGGGAGCGGCCACCCGCGACCGTGCTGCTGCTCTCCGACGGCGCCCAGACGACGGACGGCATCTCGCCGCTCGCGGCAGCGGCCCGCGCCCGGGAGCTTGGGATCCCCGTGAGCACCGTCGCCCTCGGCACCCGCGACGCCGTCGTCGAGGTACCGCTCGCGGGCGGGGTGAAGGAGCGGGTCACGGTGCCTCCGGATCCGAAGACGCTGCAAAGCGTGGCGGGCGCGACGGGCGGCACGTTCTCGGAGGCGCTCGACGCCGAGCGGCTGCGAGCGGTCTACGCAGATCTCGGGACGCGGCTGGCGCGCGAGCGCCGGTCGGTCGAGGTGACCTCCGCGTTCGCCGCCGGCGGGGCGATCGTGCTCCTCCTCGGCAGCGCGCTCTCGACCCACTGGTTCAGGAGAGCGCTGTGAGGCGGTGGGTCGTGCTGGCGATCGCGGTCACGGCGGCCATCGGGGCGGCGCTGCTGCCCGGAGCCGCTCTGGCCCTGGACGAGTGCCGGGGGCTGCCGTCGTGCGTCAGCGTCGTCGGACCCTGGGTCGCCGTCGCTCCCCCGTCCGCCGGCGGCCTCACGGTCGTCGACTGGGAGCTCCGGTGCCCCGTCGCCGGCTACATCGTCGGAGGCACCGACGCCCGGGTGACGACCAGGGCGATCCGGGTCACTGTCCGCGGCGAGAAGGGCAGCCCCGTCTCCCCGGGCGTGACGACGAAGCGCTCGATCGTGTTCACGGGTGCTCTGGCCGCACGCGGCGGCCCTGTGCAGGCGTTCCTGCCCGCGATCGGCTGCCTGCCGGGCAGCGGAGGCGGGGGACGGTCGCAGACCTCCGTGCGTCGCACCGGCGGCGTCTTCCAGCCCGGAGCGGCGCTCGTGCTGCGGGTCGCCGTCGGTCGCGTTCCCGGCGGAACCACGCGGACGGTGACCGCCCGGTGTCCCAGAGGGGCACGGGTCGTGGACGGTGCGCACGCCGTCGGTTTCCGCACCAAGGCCCCGCCCTCGCCGGGAGTGCTCGGTGGCGTCCGGACGGTCGAGCGCCGTGCGTCGACCTCTGTCAGCGCGACGGTCACCGTCGGCTCGGTCGTGCCGCGCTCCGTGCCGGTCGTCGTCCAGGTGCACGCCGTCTGCGCGCGGGGGCCGTCATGAGCTTCGACGCGCCGTGGCTGCTGCTCTCGCTCTGCGTCGTGCTCGGCGCGGCGGTCGGCTACTGGATCGTCCAGCGGCGGCCGACCCGGTACGCGGTCACGTACTCGAACCTCGAGGTGCTCGCCGCGATCGGAGGCACCGGGCGCAGCTGGAGACGCCATGTCCCGGCGGTCCTCCTGCTCGCCGCGCTGGCGGCCCTCTGCGTGGCGGTCGCGCGTCCGAGCTGGCCGTTCCTGCGTCCGAGCGAGCGCGCGACGGTGATCCTGGTCGTCGACGTCTCGGGGTCGATGCGAGCGGCCGACGTCGCACCGACACGGCTTGCGGCTGCGCAGTCGGCGATGCAGTCGTTCCTCGCGAAGGCGCCCGCCCAGCTCAGGGTGGGCATCATCGCGTTCTCCGACGACGCCCAGGTCGTCGTGCCACCGACCCGTGACCGGGGTCAGCTGGCGCAGGGGATCGGTCTGCTCGCGCCTGGCTTCGGGACGGCTATCGGCGATGCGATCGGCCGGGCGGTCGACCTGGCCCGTACCACGACGAACGCGGACGGCACCCGCTCGAGCGCCCCGGTCAGGGACGCGAAGGGCCGGTCGCTCGCCTCGATCCTCCTCCTCTCGGACGGCTCCCAGACCCGCGGTGTGCTCACGCCCGGGCAGGGGGCCGACCTGGCGAAGAAGGCCGGGATCCCCGTGTTCACGATCGCCCTCGGCACCGACGCAGGCACCATCCTCGTCGGTCCGCCGGGGCAACGACAGGTCGTGCCGGTGGCGCCCGACCGCGAGACCCTCGCCGCGATCGCCCAGTACACCGAGGGCGACGCCTACGACGCCGAGAGCGCCAAGGCCCTCAACCGGGTGTACAGCGGCCTCGGCTCGCGCGTCGGACGCGAGGAGGTGCCACGCGAGGTCTCCGCGGCGTTCGTCGCGCTCGGCGCCGTGCTCGCCGCCGGGGCCCTCGTCGCGGGCGCGCTCGGGGCCCCGCGCCTCCCCTGAGCCGAGCCCCGCGGGACGGCCCGCCGGCGTGAGGCCCGCCGCGACCCTGCCGTCGGTCGGCGGGTGAAGTAGGCTGCCGCCTCGTGGCGCTCCTCACCGTTCGCGACGTGACCCTGAGGTTCGGCGGCATCGTCGCGCTCGACGGCGTGTCGCTCGACGTGCAGCAGGGGACGATCTCCGGGCTGATCGGGCCGAACGGAGCCGGCAAGACGACCGCGTTCAACGTGATCACGCGGCTCTACACGCCCGACGCCGGGACGGTGGACCTGGACGGCGCGACGCTGCTCGACGTCCCGCCCCACGGCGTGGTCGGCCGGGGGGTCGCCCGCACCTTCCAGAACATCAACCTCTTCGCCTCGATGAGCGTGCTGGAGAACGTGCTCGTCGGCGCCCACTCCCGCGGCCGCGCGATCCGCGAGTCGGACGCCTTCGAGGTGCTCGACTACGTCGGCCTCGCCGATCGCGCCGGCCAGCCGGCCTCGTCGCTGCCCTACGGCACGCAGAAGCGGGTGGAGATCGCCAGGGCGCTGATCGCTCGACCGCGACTGCTCCTGCTCGACGAGCCCGCAGGCGGGCTCAACCACGGCGAGGTCGAGGAGCTCGGAGACTTCATCCTGCGCCTCCGTGACGATCACCGGCTCACCGTGCTCCTGGTCGAGCACCACATGGGCCTCGTGATGCGGGTCTCGGACCACGTCAGCGTGCTGAGCTTCGGACGGCGGATCGCCGACGGCTCGCCGGACGAGGTGCGGGCGGATCCGGCCGTGATCGAGGCCTACCTCGGGGTGGAGACGTGACCGCACTGCTCTCCCTCGCTGACGTGGAGGCGCGCTACGGCTCTGTCCAGGCCCTGCACGGGGTGACCCTCGAGGTCCCGGACGGAGCGATCGTGGCCGTCCTCGGCGCGAACGGCGCCGGCAAGACGACGACGCTCCGTGCGATCTCCGGGATGGTGCGGCGGAGCGGGGAGATCACGTTCGAAGGGCGACCGCTGCGAGGTGGCCCCGAGGCGGCTGCGCGCGCCGGCATCGCGCACGTGCCGGAGGGCCGCGGGACGTTCACCGAGCTCAGCGTGACGGAGAACCTGAAGCTCGGCGCCTACACACGCGGGTCGCGCGGCGTCAAGGCGGACATCGAGCGGGTCGCGACGTGGTTCCCGTGGGTGCTCGATCGCGGCGACCAGCGGGCCGGAACGCTCTCGGGCGGCGAGCAGCAGATGCTCGCGCTCGCCCGCGCCCTGATGTCCCATCCCCGGCTGCTCCTGCTCGACGAGCCCTCCCTCGGCCTCGCGCCGATGGTGGTGCGCGAGATCTTCCGCATCGTCAGGGAGCTGAACGAGAAGGAGGGTCTCACGGTGCTGGTGGTCGAGCAGGATGCGCGCATCGCCCTCGACGCCGCCTCGACCGCCTACGTGCTCGAGGTCGGACGTGTCGCCGTCTCGGGCCCGAGCGCGGAGCTCCGCGACGACGAGGCCATCCGCCGGAGCTACCTGGGGTACTGATGAGCGACCTCCTCCAGCAGATCGTCTCCGGCCTCGCGTCGGGCGGGATCTACGCCTCGCTGGCGCTCGCGATCGTGCTCATCCACAGGGCCACGGGGATCATCAACTTCGCGCAGGGGGAGATGGCGACGTTCTCGACCTACATCGCCTGGACCCTCACCACCAACCACGGCTGGCCGTACTGGCCCGCGTTCGTGGCGACCCTCGCCTTCTCGTTCGGCGGCGGCGTGGCGGTGCACCAGCTCGTGATCCGACCGAACCAGCGCGGCTCCGCCCTGCGCGTCGTGATCGTCACGATCGGGCTCCTCCTCATCCTCAACGGGCTCACCACGCTGATCTGGTCGGGCGAGGTTCGCGCGGTGCAGAGCCCGTTCCCCTCGAAGACGATCGACGTGGCCGGCGTGGCGATCTCCGTGCAGGACATCGGGACGATCGCCGTGGTGCTCGGCTGCGTCGTGCTGCTCTGGCTGCTCTTCCAGTACACGACGGTCGGGCTGGCGATGCGCGCGGCGGCGGTCAACCCGGTCGAAGCGCGGCTCGTCGGCGTTCGGGTCGCGTGGATGCTCTCGCTCGGCTGGGGCCTCGCCGCGGTGCTCGGCGCGGTGAGCGGGATGCTCGCGGCCCCGACGGTCTTCCTCGACCCGAACATGATGCAGGCGATCCTCATCTACGCCTTCGCAGCGGCCGTGCTCGGGGGGATCGACTCGCCGATCGGGGCCGTGGCAGGCGGGCTCATCCTCGGGGTCGGTCTCAACCTGATCGGCACCTACTTCGACTTCGTCGGGGCCGACCTGCGGCTGCCGGCCGCGCTGGCGGTGATCCTCGTCGTGCTGCTCGTCCGGCCCGCCGGGATCTTCGGCAAGAAGGAGGTGCGAAAGGTATGAGCTCTCGCATCCTGCGCCCGCTGCTCGGGTTCGCGGCGCTCGCGATCGTCGTCGCGGTGCTGCCGGCGTTCATCTCGGACTTCCGCGCGCAGCAGCTCGCCTACGTCGCCATCTACCTCATCGCCATCCTCGGCCTCAACGTGCTCACCGGCTACGCGGGGCAGATCTCGCTCGGGCACGGGGCGTTCATGGCGATCGGCGGGTACACGACGGCGATCCTGATGGCCGATCACGGCGTCAAGGATCTCTGGACGATCCCGATCGCGGCGCTCGTGACGGGCGTCGTCGGTCTCCTGTTCGGGATCCCGGCCCTCCGGCTCTCGGGGCTGTACCTCGCCCTCGCCACCTTCGCCATCGCCGTCGCCATGCCCGCGGTGATCAAGAAGTTCGAGGGATTCACCGGCGGTGGCTCGGGGATCAACCTGTTCGGCAAGGAGGAGCTGACCGCGTCGCTGACCCCGGTCGACGTCCTCGGGCTCGAGCTCAACTTCAACAACTGGCTCTACGCCATCACCTGGTCGATCGCGGTCGCGCTCTACGTCGTCGCCTGGCTCCTGCTGCGCGGGCGGACAGGTCTGGCGTTCCGGGCGATCCGCGACAGCGAGACCGCCGCGCAGTCGTCCGGGATCGGGCTGCCCCGCTTCAAGACGCTCGCCTTCGCGATCAGCGCAGCCTACGCCGGCGTCGCCGGCTCGCTGTTCGCGATCGCCACGACCTACGTCAACCCGGACACCTTCCCGATCACGCTCTCGATCTTCCTGCTGGTCGGCGTGGTGGTGAGCGGGCTCGGCTCGCTGACGGGCGTCATCGCCGGTGCGATCTTCATCCAGTTCCTCCCGCTGTGGGCCCAGGAGGTGTCACGATCGCCTGGCGCCCCCGGGATCGTGTACGGGCTCGTGCTGATCGCGGCGATGGTGGTGCTCCCGCAGGGCGTGTCAGGCCTGATCACGCGCATCAGGGTGCTCCTGCGCCGCTAGGAGATCGCATTTTCCTTACGCATGGCCGGTACGATCGTCCGATCGTGCGACCCCCATCCTTCACCAGGAGACCCAGATGAACAGGAAGCTCGCGCTCGTCCTGGCGATGCTCGTCGCGACGGCGGCCATCGGTGCGGCGGCCGCCACGGCCGGCTCGTCCTCCGATCCCGGCGTGACCGCCGACACGATCCTGCTCGGCGGCACCACTCCGCTCTCCGGTTCCGCGGCCGCCTACGCCTCCGTCGCGCGCGGCGCCGAGGCGTACTTCAAGTACGTCAACGGGCGTGGGGGCGTGAACGGGAGGAAGATCGAGTACAAGTACGTCGACGACGCCTACAACCCGGCGCAGACCGTCCAGGCGACGCGACAGCTCGTCGAGCAGGACAAGGTCTTCGCGATCTTCAACTCGCTCGGCACCGAGCAGAACGAGGCGATCCGCGACTACCTCAACGCCGGGAAGGTGCCGCAGCTGTTCGCCGCCTCCGGCGCGACCACGTGGGGCGCAGACGTCGCGAAGTACCCCTACACGATCGGCTTCCAGCCGAGCTACCAGGCAGAGGGCTGGGTCTACGGGAAGTACCTCGCGCGGACGCAGTCCGCCCCGCGCATCGCGGTGCTGTTCCAGAACGACGCCTACGGCAAGGATCTGCTCGCCGGCCTCAAGCGCGGCCTCGCCCGCTCGAAGGGCAAGGTCGTCGCGGCACAGCCCTACGAGGTGACGGCAGCGGACGTCGGGTCACAGGTCGCGAAGCTCAAGTCGTCCCGGGCGAACACCTTCGCGATCTTCGCGACGCCGAAGTTCGCGATCCAGGCCTACGTCTTCGCGAACAAGCTCGGCTGGCGCCCCAAGACGACGATCGTCAACGGGGTCGCGTCGGCGTCGAACATCATGCTGCTCGCCTCCGAGGGTGGGGCCAACAAGGTCGTGCCCGGGTCGCTCTCGATCCAGTTCCTCAAGGATCCCACCGACCCGAAGTGGGCGAAGGACAAGACGATGGTCCTCTACCGGCAGATCATGAAGCAGTATCTGCCGGGCGGGAACGCGAACGACGTCTACCACGTCTACGGGATGGCTGCGGCCTGGACGGCGATCGAGGCGCTCAAGCGGTCGGGCAAGGAGCCCACGCGCGACGGGCTCGTCAAGGCCGTCTCCAACATGAACCTCTCGACCAACCCGTTCCTGCTCCCGGGGATCGCGCTGAAGACCGCGGGCGCTGGAGACCACTTCCCGATCGAGCAGATGGTCCTCCAGCGCTACGCGAAGGGCAGCTGGAAGGCGTTCGGCGGGCTCTGGGGGTACCGCGCGTCGTAGCGACGAGGTCGGGCGGGCGGCAGCCGCCGTCCGCCCGACCGACGCTCGCGCGCCTGTCCGATGCGTGGGGGTGTCGCCCCGATCGCGATCGTCGTCGGGCTGATCGCGGTCGTGTCCGGCTGGATCGTGCGGCCCTCCGAGCAGGCTGACAGCGTCGCCACGATCGAGGCTCCGAACGCACGGCTGTCCGGCTGCGCGAAGGAGGTCGTCGACGACTTCCTCGTCGACGGAGAGGTCGATCGCGTCTATCGCCCTCGGTGCTACGACGACGCCCTCGCCGCGCTGCCGAGCGGCCCGCTCGACGAGACGGACGACGCGCTCCAGGCGATCCGCCGGGCCCGCGACGACGCAGCGGTCCGCCCGTAGGGCCGGGCGCAGCGCTGCAGCCTCAGGTCCGCCGCCTCGCGTATGCTGAGGCGACCGGCGCGAGGAGACCGCTCCGGGCGACACGAACACACGTCACCCGATGCGCGATCTCGTCTCCGACATCCTCTCGACGTCCCTCGACGACCTCATGGCCGAGGCCCGGCGTCTGCGCCGGGGTCCGCTGGTCACGTACTCGCCGAAGGTCTTCATCCCGCTGACGACGCTCTGCCGCGACGTGTGCGGCTACTGCACCTTTGCGCGGCCGCCGCGCCGCGGAGAGCGCGCGTTCATGACCGAGGACGAGGTGCTGGCGATCGCTCGCGAGGGAGCCCGCGCGGGCTGCACGGAGGCGCTCTTCACGCTCGGGGACAAGCCCGAGCTGCGCTACAAGGTGGCGCGCGAGGAGCTCGCCGCCCTCGGGTGCGAGACCACGCTCGACTACCTCGCCCGCTGCGCCGGCCGTGTGCTCGAGGAGACCGGCCTCCTGCCGCACCTCAACCCCGGGGTGATGACGCGCGCCGACCTCGAGCTGCTGCGCCCTGTGTCCGCCTCGATGGGGATCATGCTCGAGTCGACCTCCGACCGGCTGCTCGCGAAGGGCGAGGCGCACTGGGCCTCGCCGGACAAGGCGCCGGCACGCCGCCTCGAGACCATCCGGCTCGCGGGCGAGCTTGCGATCCCCTTCACGAGCGGGTTGCTGATCGGCATCGGCGAGACCCGGGAGGAGCGGATCGACGCCTTGCTCGCCCTCCGTGCGCTCGGCGAGGAGCACGGACACCTGCGGGAGGTGATCGTCCAGAACTTCCGCGCCAAGCCCGGGACGCGGATGGCCGGGCATCCGGACGCGACGCTCGACGACCAGCTCTGGACGATCGCGGTCGCGCGGGTCCTGCTCGGCCCGGACGTCCACGTCCAGGCGCCCCCGAACCTCGCCTACGACGACTTCCCGCGGCTGCTCGACGCGGGGATCGACGACTGGGGCGGCGTGTCTCCCGTCACGGTCGACCACGTCAACCCGGAGGCGCCGTGGCCCGAGATCGCCCTGCTCCGCGACGCCTGCCGAACCCGGGGGCTCGAGCTCGCCCCCCGGCTGCCGCTCTACCCGGAGCACGTCGCTGCGCTCGAGGTCTGGGCCGACCCTGCCGTCGCTCCCGCGATCCGCCGGGCCTCCGACTCGATGGGGCTGGCGCGCGAGGATCGCTGGGCGCCGGGCGAGCCGGTCGCTCCTCCGTTCCTCCTCGGACGCGATCCCGCGCCGATCGGGCTCGTGGGCGACGAGCTCGGGGAGGACGAGCTCACACGGCTTCTCTCGAGCCGCGGCCAGGAGCGCGAGCGTGTCCTGGCGGCCGCCGACCGACTGCGGCGGGAGGTCTGCGGAGACGCGGTCACCTACGTCGTCACCCGGAACATCCAGTACACGAACGTCTGCTACTTCCGCTGCGGCTTCTGCGCGTTCTCGAAGGGGAAGCTCGCCGAGAACCTTCGTGGCCCGGCGTTCCTCGTCCCGAACGAGGAGATCGTCCGGCGCGCGCTCGAGGCCTGGGAGCGCGGCGCCACGGAGGTGTGCCTGCAGGGGGGCATCCATCCCGCGTTCACGGGCGACTACTACGCGGGCGTCGTCGCGGCGATCCGCGACGCCGTCCCCGCCATCCACGTCCACGCGTTCTCGGCGCTCGAGATCTGGCAGGGGGCTGCGACGCTCGGGCTCGAGCTCGCGGCCTACCTCGCACGTCTGCGTGACCTGGGGCTCGGCTCGCTCCCCGGCACCGCGGCCGAGATCCTCGACGACGAGGTGCGGGCGCTCATCTGTCCCGACAAGGTCACGACGGACCAGTGGCTCGCCGTCCACGCCGCCGCCCACCAGGTGGGCCTCCGCTCGAACGTGACCATGATGCTCGGGCACGTCGAGCGGCCCGTGCACTGGGCACGGCATCTCCTGCGGGCTCGCGCCCAGCAGCGCGCGAGCCACGGCTTCACGGAGTTCGTCCCCCTCCCGTTCGTGCCGATGGAGGCGCCGATGTACCTGCAGGGACGGGCGCGACGCGGGCCGACCTTCGGGGAGACGCTGCTCGTCCACGCGGTCGCGCGACTGGCGTTGCATCCGGAGATCACGAACATCCAGGCGTCGTGGGTGAAGCTCGGCCCGGACGGCGTCCGGCAGGTGCTCCGCTCGGGCGTGAACGACCTCGGGGGCACGCTGATGAACGAGTCGATCTCGCGGGCAGCCGGGTCGGAGTGGGGCCAGGAGCTGCCGCCCGAGGAGATGGAGGCGCTGATCCGGTCCGCGGGACGCTCGCCGCGGCAGCGGACGACCGTCTACGGCGACGCCCCCGACGAGCAGGTCAGGCGCTCCTTCACCGCCGCCCCGCTGCTGCCGCCGCTCAACCCGCCCGTGCGCGAGGCAGGGCTCGAGGCGCCCGCGCGGCTGCATCGTCCTGCCGCGCTCGCAGGTAGCGTGGCCGGTGTGGGCAACGAGCGGGTGACGATGCCTCACGCGGCGAGGTCGTGATCGGGCGAGCCGCCCGCGTGCGATGATCGTCGGGAGTGGCAGGGCCCGCGAGGTGGAGAGGAGCGTCTGATGGACGTGTGCCGGCGAGCTCGACAGACGATGGGCCTCAGGCCGCGGACGGGCCGTGGCTAGGCGACGCACGAGCGGCCTGCGCCGGATCGCCGAGGCGCTCCACCTGCCGCTCCCCGATCCGAGCGCGCCGATCTTCGCCGGGGTGCCCTACGCGATGCTGGCGGTGCCCTCGCGCGAGGAGAGCGCGGCCACCGGGCCCGCACGCGCCGCCGGCCCGGATCCTCGTGTCTCGCCCGAGGCCGCGGAGGCGGCAGCGCCGCCTCGGGGCGGTGGGTGACCGGCTGCTCGACAACATCGAGCTCGTCGTCCGCGGGAAGCGCGACCAGATCAGGCTCGTCGTCTGCGCGCTGCTCTGCGACGGGCACGTCCTGCTCGAGGACGTGCCCGGGACCGCGAAGACGGTGCTCGCCCGGGCGATCGCCCGCTCGGTCGACGGCGCGACCACGGCGCGGATCCAGTGCACGCCCGACCTCCAGCCGACCGACGTCACGGGCCTGTCCGTGTACGACCAGCGTGACCGGGAGTTCGAGTTCCAGCCTGGCCCGGTGTTCGCCCACATCCTGCTCGTCGACGAGATCAACCGCGCGATGCCGAAGACCCAGAGCGCCCTGCTCGAGGCGATGGCCGAGCGCCAGATCACCGTCGACGGCGCCTCGCGCCCGCTGCCAAGCCCGTTCCTGATCCTCGCCACCGAGAACCCGCTCGACCACGAGGGCGTGTTCCCGCTCCCGGAGGCCCAGCTCGACCGGTTCTTCCTGAAGGCTGCGCTCGGCTATCCCCAGGCGGGGGAGGAGCTCGAGATCGTCCGCGCGCAGAGGCACGGCCACCCTCTCGACCGCCTCGAGCCGGTGATCGACCTCGACGGGCTTCGCGAGCTCCAGCGCGGTGTCGAGGACGTGTACATCGACCCGCTCCTGCAGGAGTGGGTGATCGCCCTGGTCCGGGCGACGCGTGCGCTGCCGGACGTCCGCACCGGGGCCTCGGTGCGCGGCTCTCTCGCGCTCGAGCGCGGCGCGCGGGCGCTCGCGCTCCTCTCCGGACGTGGTCACGTCGAGCCGCAGGACGTCGAGCTGCTCGTCGAGCCGGTCCTCTCGCACCGGCTGCTGCTCACGCACGCGTACGCGCTCGACGCGGATCCGAGCGCTCGCGGCAGGAGCCTGCTCGACCGCTGCCTCGACCTGGCTCCCCGTCCGGCGCCTTCCCTGATCACCCCCGCCTGAGCGGCAGATGTCCGCGCTCGCGTTCCCCCTCATCCCGGCGCGTCGGGGCGTGGGGCTGGACGTCGCCGGTCGGCCCAGCCGGCGCCGCGGCCCCGGGACCGACGTCGCGAGCACGCGCCCCTACCGCCGCGGGGACGCGGTCAGGCTCGTCGACTGGGCGGCCTCGGCCCGGCTCTCGAGCGCCCGTGGCAGCGACGAGTTCGTCGTTCGCGACCACTTCGCCGAGGATGCGGTGCGCGTCGTCGTGGTCCTCGATCGGAGCCCGTCGATGGCGCTCTGCGCCCCGGGGCTCCCCTGGCTGCGCAAGCCGGACGCCCTGCGCGCCGCGATCGCAGCGATCGTCGCGACCACCGCCGCGGAGGGCGCTCTGCTCGGGTTCGTCGAGGTCGGGGCAGAGGTGCACCTCGAGCCGCCGCGACGCGACATGGCCGTGCGGCGCTCGCTCGAGCTGCGCGCGGCGAGCGGCGAGCCCGACGGCCGGGTGGACAGCGTCGATCGGGCCCTCGCCCTGCTCGCCCGCAACGTGAACCGGGTGCCGGCCGGGACGTTCGTCTTCGTCGTCTCGGACTTCTTCCCACCGCCGAGTCCCGACCCGATGCGTCAGGCGCTCGCCGCCGGCTGGGACGTGATCCCCGTGCTGCTCCAGGATCCGCTGTGGGAGCGGTCGTTCCCCGACGTCGCCGGTGTCGGACTGCAGCTCGCCGATCCGGTCAGCGGAGCGGTCTCGCTCGTCCGGCTCGACCGCCGCCAGGTGTCGGAGCGGCGCGAGCACAACGAGGCGCGCTGGGCGACCCTCGGCGAGTCGCTCGACGTCCTCGGCCTCGACGCCGTGTCCGTCGGCGACGCCGACCCGACCGCGGTGCACGCGGCGTTCATGGCCTGGGCCGAGGGTCGCCTCGTCCGTCTGAGAGGAAGCCGGTGAGGTCGACGCTCGAGCGGGTGCGCTCATGGCTTGCCGCGCTCGCAGGCGAGCCGACCTACCGGCTCGCTGCGATCGCGGCCGTGCTGCTCGCGTTCGTCGTGGTCGCCGCCGTCGTGGTGCTCCTGCCCGGCGAGCGCTCCTCGGCCGGCCCACGGCTCCAGCAGGAGCCGCTCACCGTGAAGCGCGGGCTCTCGACCGGGTCGGCGCTCTTCGGAGACACGCTCACGGCCGAGGTCGACATCGTCAGCGACGATGGTCGCATCCCGCCGGACTCCGTGCGCCTCGAGACCGACTTCCGTCCGCTCACGGTGGTCGACACCATCGTCGACCGCGACCGCCGGGGGGAGACGACCCTGCTGCGGACGGTCTACGTGCTGCGCTGCGCCACCGCCGCCTGTCTGCCCCCGAGGGACGGTCGACCGATCAGGTTCGCACCGGCGATCGTCAGCTATCGGGCCGGCGGCCGGGCCCGCACGGCGTCCGTCCCGTGGCGCGGCCTGATCGTCCACTCGCGTCTCTCCGGCGACCCTGCCGCGGCGGAGGGGATCGTCGACGCGCCGCCTGCCCTCTCGACCGGCTTCGCGCGCTCTCCGACTCTCGTCGTCGTCGCCCTCGGCCTGCTGGCGCTCGTGCTCGGCCTGGCAGGTGTGCTGCTCGTCGTCCAGGGGCTGTGGCCTCGGTTCTTCTACTCCCTCGGCTGGTGGCGGTCGCTCTCACCCCTCTCCCAGAGCCTTCTCCAGGTGGAGGCAGCAGCCTCGATCGACGACGAGGCGGTTCGACGGGGCTCGCTCGACAGGCTCGCCACGCAGCTGGAGGCGGCGCACTCTCCCGAGCTCGGTGGAGAGGCGCGACGGCTGGCGTGGGGCCCGGCTGTGCCGGGGGCCACGGAGCTGACGGGGTTCGCGGCTCGCGTCCGGGCGACCGCGCGGAGGTCTGTGGGATGACGGTCTCGAGGGTCGGACGCGTCATCCCCGGCGTCGACGCGTCCGCGCTGGCCGCCGCGAGTCGGCGCTCGCGCTTCGTCCTGCTCGCGGCCGGCGCGGCGGCGCTCGTGCTCGCGGCGCTGCTCGTGCTGATCCCGAGGAAGGCGACGGGTGTGCCGGCTGCGCTCAGGGGCGGGGACGGGATGATGATCGTGATCGACGTGTCGTCGAGCACGCTGGGGTTCTCCGACACGATCGGCCGCTCGCTGCGGGTGCTTGCGCGCGACCCCGGCCAGAGGGCCGGGCTGGTGCTCGCGTCGGAGAGCGCCTACATGGCGCTGCCGCCGGACGCGCCGAGCTCGGCGCTGCGCGGGTGGGACCGGATGATGGCCTACGTCAACAAGCAGAACCAGAAGCTCGCCGCCCGGGCGAAGCTCGACCGCACGCCGATCCCGAACCCCGCCCCGGGGACTATCCGTGGGTCGGGATCTTCACAGGTGGCACGCGGCTCTCCGCTGGTCTCGCGCGCGCCACGGTGGCCCTGCAGGAGCACGGGAGGAGCGGAGGGCAGATCGTCCTGATCAGCGACCTGCGAGATCCGCCCGAGGACCTTCCCAAGGTCGCCGCCGAGATCGCACGGATGAAGGAGCTCGGGATCAGGCTGCGCATCGTCACCGTCGGCGACGCGTCGCGCGACCCCGCCTACTTCTCGGACTTCGGTGGCGCCAAGTTCATCCAGAGCGCGGCCGATGCCGTCTACGCCACGGACAGGGTCTCCGTGCCTGCACCCGGAGGTCCCGTTGCGCTGCTGGTCGCGCTCGGACTCGGCCTGGCAGGTGCGCTGGCGCTCGTCGAGCCCCGACTGCCACTTCGCTGGCGCGCCGACCGGAGCGACGGCCGATGACGCCCCGCCGGAACGCGTTGCGCGCGGTCGTCGGGGTTGTGCTCCTGCTGCTCGCGGTCCTCTGCCTGGTCGCGGTGCGCGGCGTCAGGGCCGCAGAGCGGGCGTACGTCGATCGGCAGGCCGCCTGGCAGCGGGCTGTGGCTCCGGAGCCTGTCGCGTCCCCGGCGAGCGAGCAGCGGCTCGGCGAGTGGCTGCTCGGGCTGGGCGCCCGCGCGGAGGCGCAGCGTGTGTACGAGCGCTACCGCGCGGGGCTCGCCGATGTGATCGAGGGAACCGCATACCCACAGACGCGCGCGCGCTTCACGGCGGTCGACGCGCTGACGGCGCTCCGGGATGAGCTCGCGCCCGTCGACAGGGCGGTCGTGAGACCGTGATCGGCACGATCCTGGTCGACGGGGCGAGGAGCGCCGGGGCGCGCAAGCGGGAGGAGCTGCGAAAGGCAGAGGATTCCTTCCGACGCGCGCTGGAGGCCGACCCCGGCAACCTCACCGCCAAGCTCGATCTCGAGGTGCTCCTGCAGCGGGCGTCGTCCCGCGCGAGCAGTCGGAGCCGGGCGGCGACCCCGTCGGGCCGTCGCCCGAAGGGGCAAGAGGATCCCAAGGGGCCCGTCGCCCCCGTCCAGGCAGAAGGGCAGGGCTTCTGACGATGATCGGTGAGCTCGTGTTCCTGACTCCGTCGGCTGCGCTCGTCGGTCTCGCCTTCGTCCTGCCGCTGGCCATGCTCCTGCGCCGCGAGCGCGCGGGTGCCCGGGCACGGGCGAGCCTGGGGCTGCGAGCGCCGTCGGCCGTGCATCGGTTGACCCGCCCGGCCGCCCTCGGCGTGCTCGCCGTGCTCGTCGCCGCCGCGGCGGCTCAGCCGGTCATCCGTGACCGGGCGAGCGTCTCGGTGCGGTCGGACGCGGAGGTCTACCTCACGTTCGACGTCTCCCGCTCGATGCTGGCGCGCTCGACCCCGGAGGGAGCAGCCCGTCTCGACCGCGCGCTGGCGAGGGCGGACACGATCCGCCGCGGGCTGGAGGACGTGCCGATCGGCGTCGCGACCCTCACGAACAGGATGATGCCGCTCCTCTTCCCGACCGGCGACCAGCGCGGCCTGGCGGCCGTCCTCGACGGGTCTGTCAGGATCCTGCAACCGCAGCCGGCCCGGCTCACGGCCGCACGTGCCACGCAGCTCGGCTCGTTGACCCTCGCCGCCGACCGGAGCTATTACAACGCGGGGGCCCGTCGGCGCGCGCTCGTCGTCTTCACCGACCTCGACACGGACTTCTTCAGCCTCCAGGGCACGCTCGCGCTCCTCCGTCGCCAGCGCATCGAGCCGTTCGTCGTGCGCGTGGCCAGGCCGGGGGAGACGGTCTTCGGCGCAGACGGGAAGCCGCTGGCGTATCGCCCTGCGAGCACCGTCTCGGTCGAGGCGCTCCGCGAGGCTGGATGGAACGCCTTCGAGGAGGAGCGATCCGCCGCGGCGATCCCTGCGATCCGGGCGTACCTCGGCGACGGTCCGCTCGAGGCGCGAGGAGCGATCCAGTCGGAGCGCAGCATGCTCGTCCTCGTCGCGCTGGTCGCCGCCGCGCTCGTCGCGGGGCTGACGGTGCCTGCGCTCCGCGCCGCCACCCGTACCAGCCGTTTCCGGGTATAGGGTGATCGCGTGGGACGGCTCCTTCGGATCCTCGTGGTCGGCATCGTCGTCTTCGGCGCGATCCAGCTCATCCCGTACGGCCGCGATCACACGAATCCGAAGTCGATCAAGGAGCCGACGTGGGACAGCAACCGCACCCGTCAGCTCACGCAGGCGGCCTGCTTCGACTGCCATTCGAACCTCACCGAGTGGCCGTGGTACACGAGCGTCGCCCCGATCTCCTGGATCACCCAGCGCGACGTCGAGGAGGGCCGCCCCATCCTGAACTTCAGCGAGTGGCAGCGCGTGCAGGAGGCGAACATCAAGGAGGTGCGAGAGGTGATCCGCGAGGGCGAGATGCCCCCGCTGCAGTATCGCCTCATCCACTCGAACGCCCGGCTGTCGGATCAGGAGCGCCAGGAGCTCGAGGTCGGACTGGCTCGCACCTGGGCGCAGTCGCCGCCCGGGCGCTGAGCGCCCGTCAGTCGCCTGCCAGCGCCGCGAATGCCTCGGGGAGCGTGAAGCGTCCGGCGAGCAGCGCGCTCCCGCAGATAGCGCCTTCGCAGCCCAGCAGGCGCAGGGCGAGGAGGTCGTCGAGCGTGGCGACGCCGCCTGCGGCGATCACGGGAACGCCGGCCGGGAGAACGCCGCCGAGCAGCTCCACGTCCGGCCCGGCGAGCGATCCGTCGCGCCGCGTGCTGGTCACGAGCAGCCGGGGGACGCGGAGCTCGGCGCAGCGCCGGGAGAGGCCCTCGGCCGTCGCCTCCTCCGTCCTCGTCCAGCCCTCGACGGCCACGACCCCGTCGCGCGCGTCGACCGCGACGACGAGTGCCTGCCCGAGCGCGGGCACCGCCTCCTCGAGGAAGCCGGGCCGCAGCGCCGCCGTCCCGATCATCACCCGGTCGGCGCCGACCGCGAGCGCGGAGCGCGCCAGGTCGAGCGTGCGATAGCCGCCGCCGACCTGCAACGGGAGCCCTCCGGCCGCGGCGACGCGCTCGACGAGCGCGAGCGACGGCGTCCCGCTGAACGCGCCGTCGAGGTCGACGAGATGGAGCCGGCGTGCACCTTCCGCTGCGAACCGACGGGCGAGCTCGACCGGGTCGCCGCCTTCGAGCGTGACCTCCTCGCGACGCCCCTCGCGGAGCCTCACGACCCGCCCTTCGAGGACGTCGATCGCCGGGATAGGCTCGAGCTCTCGTGCTAACACGCTAACATGCTAGCATGACTCTCCAGATGGCTCGCCAGACCCCCACCGATACGACCCCACGCGCGCCGCGCCCGACCACGGCCGACCCGGGCTCCCGCCCGATCGAGACCGTTCCGGGCCTGTCGGCGCTCGCGGAGGCCGTCCTGACGCTCGAGACGACGGACGAGGTGGAGCGGTTCCTGCGTGACCTCTGCACGCTCCCGGAGCTCGAGGCGCTGACGCACCGCTGGCAGACCGTGCTGCTCCTCGATGAGGGCGTCCCCTACGTCGAGATCGCGGGTCGCGTGCCGACCTCCACCGCGACCGTCACCCGGGTCGCGCAGTGGCTGCGGCACGGCACCGGCGGCTACGCGGTCGCGCTCGACCGGACGCGGGCGGGGCAGGGCGGATGAGCTCGGGGCTCGCGCGAATCGGTCAGGACGGCAGGCTCACCGTCGCAGTGCCGTCGAAGGGGCGGATGTCCGACCCCGCGCTGCGCCTGTGCGCCGATGCGGGGCTCTCGTTCGAGGCGACGGAGCGGTCGCTGGTCGTGCCCTGCGCGAACGCTCCGGTCGATCTGCTGCTCGTCAGGACCGACGACATCCCCGAGTACGTCCAGGATGGCGTCGTCGACCTCGGGATCACGGGAGCGAACCTCGTGGTCGAGACCGAGGCTCGCGTCGAGCAGCTCCTCGAGCTCGGCTTCGGCCGTTGCACGCTCGCAGTGGCCGTGCCCGACGGCTCCGACGCGGCGACCGTCGACGACCTCTCCGGGCTCCGGGTCGCGACGACGTATCCGGTCTCGACCCGACGGCTCCTCGCCGAGCGCGGCATCGACGTCGAGCTGGTGACGATCAGCGGCTCGGTCGAGGCGGCGCCGCGGCTCGGGCTCGCGGACGCGATCGTCGACCTCGTCTCCACCGGCTCCACGCTGCGGGCCAACGGCCTGCGGCGGCTCGGAGACCTGCTCGCCTCGCAGGCGGTGCTGATCGGGCGCCGCGCCGCGCTCGACGCCAAGCAGGACATCGTCGAGCCGCTCCAGCTGATGCTCGCGGGTGTCGTCGCCGGGCGCCGCCGACGCTACGTGATGATGAACGCGACCGTCGAGATGCTTCCCGCGATCCGCGCGGTGCTGCCGAGCATGGGCGCTCCGACCGTGCTGCCGCTTGCGGTGGACGGCGAGATCGCGGTGCACGCCGCGGTCGAGGCCGACCAGATGTGGCAGGTGCTGCCCGCGCTCAAGGCGGCGGGAGCCAGCTCGATCCTCGTCGTCCCCGTCGAGCGGCTCATCGGATGAGAGGGATCGGGCTCGACGAGGCGGTCGCGGCCATCGCACCGATCGTCGCGGACGTCCGTGATCGCGGCGACGCGGCGCTGCTCGAGTGGACGGAGCGGTTCGACGGCCCGCGCCCCGACGGCCTACGCGTCTCGACGGAGGCGATCGAGCGCGCCACGGTCCCCGACGACGTCCTGCGGGCGCTGCGGCGGATGATCGCTGCCGTGAGGACCTTCAACGAGGCGCAGCGGCCGACCGACACGAGCGTCGAGGCGGCGCCTGGGATCGTCTCCGAGCGTCGCTGGCTCCCGCTCGCGGCCGCCGGGCTCTGCGTGCCGAGCGGGACGTTCCCGCTGCCGTCGTCGCTCGTGATGACCGCCGTGCCGGCCCAGGTGGCCGGTGTGGGTCGGCTCGCGGTGGTGACGCCCAACCCGGTCGACGCGACCCTGGTCGCGGCCCGCGAGCTGGGGATCGACGAGATCTACGCGATCGGCGGGGCGCAGGCCGTCGCCGCGCTCGCGTACGGCACCGAGACGATCCCTGCGGTCGACGTGATCGTCGGCCCCGGCAACCGCTACGTGACGGCGGCGAAGCTGCTCGTCTCGAGCCGCGTCCGCATCGACCTGCCCGCCGGTCCCAGCGAGGTGATCGTGATCGCCGACGAGACGGCCGAGCCGGACGCCGTCGCCGCAGACCTCCTCGCGCAGGCGGAGCACGGCCCCGACTCCGAGGCGGTGCTCCTGACGACGGATCCGCGGCTCGCCGAGGCGGTCGCGCGCCGGGTGGGGTCTGCCGCGAACGTGCGCACGGAGACCGTCGCGACGCTCGACGAGGCGCTCGCGCGCTCGGAGGCGTTCGCGCCGGAGCATCTCGAGCTCCACGTCGCCGACCCGGAGGCGCTCGTGCGAGGCGTCCGCAACGCCGGCTCCGTGTTCCTGGGCGGGTCGGCGGTGGTCGGCGACTACGCGGCAGGCGCCACGCACGTGCTGCCGACCGGTGGTCTTGCTCGCTCGTCCGGCGGGCTCGGGCTCGAGACGTTCCTCAAGCCCCTGCAGATCGTGCGCTCGACGCCGGCGGGTGCGCGCGCCGCCGCGGAGGTCGTCGGCCCGCTCGCGCGTGCCGAGGGGCTCCCGCTGCACGCGGCAGCGGCCGAGCGAGGAGCAGTCGCGTGAGCGGCCCGGTTCCCGTCCCGGTCCCCGACGGGTTCGAGCCCTACCGCTGGGCGACGCCGAGCGCCGAGGTCGCAGAGCGCTCCGGCGTCCCCGCCGACCTCGTGCTGCGCTTCGACCAGAACGTCCCACCGCTGCCGGGCGTCCCGCAGGTGCCACTCGCTCGGTCGATGGCCGAGCTCAACCTGTACCCCGACGGCACGTACCGCGAGCTGCGCGAGGCGGCCGCCGCGTACGTCGGGGCAGAGGCGTGGGAGCACGTCGTCGTCGGAGCGGGGGCCGACGACCTGATCCTCCTCATCGCGCGCGCGTTCCTGCAGGAGGGTCGCCGCGCGTCGATCGTCGAGCCGACCTACTCGCTCTACCGCATCGCGTCGGAGCTGGCCGGAGCGTCCTGGGGCGCCGACCCGGCGGGCGCGTCGGTGATCTGGAGGTGCAACCCCGAACAACCCGACGGGCGCGGTGCTGTCGAGCCGGATGGGCTCGAGGCCCTGGCACGGGCCCATCCGCACGGGCTCGTCGTCGTCGACGAGGCGTATGTCGAGTACGGCGGAGCCAGTGCCGTCGCTGGCTCGTCACGCGACTGCCGAACGTCGTCGTCCTGCGAACGATGTCCAAGGCGTTCGGGCTCGCGTCGCTCCGCGTCGGGTTCGCGGTCGCCCCGCCGGCGATCGCGGCGACGCTCGAGCAGCGCCGCGCGCCCGCGCCGATCTCCGGGCCTGCGGCGCGCATCGCGGCTGCCGCGCTGCGCGATCCCCGCCTCGAGGTCGAGCAGACCGTCGCGGAGCGCGAGCGCGTCCGCGCTGCGCTCGTGGCCGCGGGGCTCGACGCGCCGCCGGTCGCCGGGAACTTCGTGTGGGTCCGCGGCACGAACGACCTCGGCGCGCTTCTGGAGACGAAGGGCATCCTCGTCCGACGGTTCCCCGACGGGGTCGCGCATCACCCTCCGCCGGCCCGCCGAGAACGACGCCCTGCTGCGGGCGCTCGGCGCCGAGCCGGGCCGCCCCCTGGTCGCGAGGCGCTCGTGCTCCGCACGACCACCGAGACAGCGCTCCGGATCACGCTCGATCTCGACGGCGCCGGCCGCGCGCGCGTCGTCACGGGGATCGGCTTCCTCGACCACCTCCTGACGCTGTGCGCGTTCCATGCAGGGTTCGACCTCGACCTCGTCGCCGCCGGCGACCTCGAGGTGGACGAGCACCACACCGTCGAGGACGTGGTCGCCGCGCTGGGGACAGCGCTGGCGCAGGCTCTCGGGTCACGCGAGGGCGTCGCACGGTACGGGTCGGCCGTCGTGCCGATGGACGAGTCCCGTGCGCTCGCCGCGGTCGACCTCGTCAGAAGGGCGCACGCGGAGATCTCGCTCGCGTTCACAGGCGACCGGGTCGGGGGCCTGGCTCTGTCGCTGCTCCCGCACGCGCTCGAGCGGTTCGCGATGGAGGCAGGCCTGCACCGTGCACGTCGACGCGAGCGGGGTCGACGACCACCATGTCGCGGAGGCGGCCTTCAAGGCGCTGGGGCAGGCGTTGCGCCAGGCGGTCGCAGCCGGAGACGGGGGCATCCGCTCGACGAAGGGGGCCGCGTGAGACGCGCTCGCGAAGGGGGTGTCAGACACGCGCAGCCGTCGAGGGGCCATCCGCACCGACATCGCGCCGATCCTTCCACAGCGCAGTGTCAGAACACCGTCGCCGTGTCAAGGCCTTCCGTGAGCGTTTCGCGCCGGTCAGTCCACAGCGGCTACGGGCTGCCCGGGGCCGCGGAGAGGACGCGAGGGACCGCCGGCGAGACGCTCGAGGATTCCTCGCCGCAACGGTGTCCGACACCGATCGTGCGCGCGGCGTCGGGGGCCGGCGGATGAGGGTCGCGCTCGCCGACTACGGCGCCGGGAACCTTCGCAGCCTCTCGTCGGCGCTCGTCCGAGCCGGGGCCGAGCCGGTCGTCACGACCGACGCGCGACGTCGTCCGCACGGCCCCGCTCGCGCTGATCGCCGGCGTCGGGCGCGTGGAGAGCGCCGCCGCGGGCCTCGCCCGCACCGGGCTCGACGAGGCACTCCGCGAGCGCGCCGCAGCGGGCGGCCTGTGCCGGGATCTGCGTGGGGATGCAGCTCCTCTTCGAGGACAGCGAGGAGGGCGGCAGCGGTCTCGGCCTTCTCGAAGGCCCGGTGCGTCGGCTGGTCGCGCGACGCGTGCCCCACATGGGCTGGAACGCGCTCACGCTGACCCGCCCGTCGACGCTGCTCGACGGTCTCGAGGGAGCCGACGTGTACTTCGCCCACAGCTTCGCCGCTGTGCCCTCGCGCGACGACGTCACGGTCGCCACGGTCGACCACGACGGCGTGATCGTCGCCGCGGTCGAGGTCGACGGCCTCACCGGCGCCCAGTTCCATCCCGAGCGCAGCGGCCCCGCCGGTGCGCGCGTCCTCGACAACCTGCTGCGATGGTCAAGAAGCGCGTGATCCCGTGCCTCGACGTGGCCGGCGGCCGCGTCGTGAAGGGCGTCAACTTCAGTCGACCTTCGGGAGATGGGGGAGCCGGTCGAGCTCGGCGACCCGCTACTCGGAGCTCGGCGCAGACGAGCTCGTGTTCCTCGACATCACCGCGACGCTCGAGGGCCGAGGCCCGATCCTGGAGGTCATCCACCGGTCTGCCGAGCGAGCTCGCGATCCCGTTCACGGTCGGCGGTGGCGTGACGGGCGTGGACGACGCGCGTGCGCTGCTCCTCGCCGGTGCGGACAAGGTCGCCGTCAACCGGGCTGCGTTCGACGACCCGACGATCCTGACGCGCCTTGCGGACGAGTTCGGGTCCAGGCGGTCGTGGTGCGCGATCGACGCGCGGGCGGGAGAGGTCGTGACGCCACGCGGGCGCACGCCGCGCGGTCGCGACGCGGTCGACTGGGCGCGAGAGGCGGTCGAGCGCGGTGCCGGCGAGATCCTCGCTCACGTCGATCGACGCCGACGGCACGCGCGAGGGATACGACCTGCCGTTGACGCGGGCGGTGGTCGACGCGGTCACGGTCCCGTGATCGCCTCGGGTGGCGCCGGGGAGCGCACGTCATCTCGCCGAGGCGTACGAGGTCGGTGCGGAGGCGGCGCTGATCGCATCGATCGTCCACGAGCGGCCCGAGCGGCTGCCCGAGCTGAAGGCCGAGCTGAAGGAGCTGGGATGGAACGTCCGGAGCTGAGCCGCGTGATCGTCCAGGACGCCGACACCGGGCGCGTCCTGATGCTCGCCTAGGCGGACGAGGAGGCGCTCCGGCGCACCCGGGAGTCGGGCGAGGCGTGGTTCTGGAGCCGCTCGCGCGAGGAGCTGTGGCACAAGGGGGCGACCTCGGGGAACACGCTCGCGATCGAGGAGATCCGCGACGACTGCGACGGCGACGCGCTGCTGTATCGGGTGCGGCCGAGTGGGCCCACGTGCCACACGGGTGCGACGTCCTGCTTCGCGCCGTGGCTCTGGCGCGTGATCAAGGAGCGTCGTCCGACGCGCCCCGAGGGCTCCTACGTCGTGTCGCTGCTCGACGCCGGCGCCGCCGCCGCAGCCCAGAAGGTGGGGGAGGAGGGCGTCGAGGCCGCGCTCGCGGGAGTCGGCGACACCGACGAGCGGCTCGTCGAGGAGGTCGCCGACCTCTGGTTCCACGCGCTCGTCCTGCTCGCCGTCCGGGGCCTCGACCCGGCGCTCGTCGAGGACGAGCTGCGACGCAGGCACGCCTCCCGCTAGCATCTCCCTCCATGAGCAGGCTCGCTCACTGGCACGCGACCGTTCTGCGTCAGAACGGCTGATCGCCGCTTCCCGTCCACAGCGTCGAGGGAAGCGGCGAGAGAGGCGACGCGCACACCGGCCCGGTGAGACGCCGCGGCCGCGTGATCGTGCGCGCCTCCTCGCATGACAGGAAGGAGCCGCGATGCCCATGCCGCATCGCACGTTCGCCCAGGTGGCGAGGCGTCGTCTGCAGGGGAAGGAAGGAGCCGAGCGCGTCCGCGCGATCAATGACCTGCTCGGGGAGCTGCCCGACTACCGCAACGGCCCGTACGCCGACCTGCGGAAGTGGCTGACCGAGGAGCTCGACCGCACGCGCGTCCGGGCGAAGGTGACGCACCGTGACTCGCTGCAGGTGCGGCGCGAGGGAGCCGCCCAGGTGGCGCTCGTGGGCGCCCCGAACGCGGGCAAGTCGTCGCTGCTCCAGGCGCTCTCGGAGATCCAGATCAAGACGGGCGACTACGCCTTCACCACGCTGCGCCCGGTGCCCGCGCTCACACGGATCGGTGGCGTGCTCGTCCAGCTCGTCGAGATCCCCGGCCTGATCGCGGGTGCCCACGAGGACCGGGGTGGAGGCAGAGCACTCCTCGGCGTGCTCCGCAACGCCGACGCGATCGTCTGGTGCCAGGCGATCACCGCGCCGCTCGACGAGCTGCGCGTCGTCCGGGACGAGGTCGCGGCGGCCGGCATCGAGAAGCCGGGGCTCGTGGCCGCGACGAAGTCGGACGATGCGCAGGCGGGCGACGTGGAGCGGCTCGCGGCCGAGGCGGTGCCGCTCGAGGTCGTGCCGGTCTCGGTGCTCGACG
The DNA here is from genome assembly GCA_963849125.1 of uncultured Actinomycetes bacterium. Lineage (GTDB taxonomy): Bacteria > Actinomycetota > Thermoleophilia > Gaiellales > Gaiellaceae > Gaiella. Next base: position 262,354 of record CAWKGI010000028.1, read on the forward strand.
ACGAGAGCCTCGGGCGGCTGCGCAGCGCGATCTGGGCGCTCACGGGGCTGATCCGCGTGCATCTGCGCCACGCCGGGGAGACGGACGACGAGCCTCTGGCGCTCGAGCCGGGGGCGACCGTCGGGGACGTCGCCGACGCGATCCACCACGAGCTGGGTGCGAGCTGCGCGGGCGGTCGTGTCTGGGGCCCCTCGGCGCGGTTCGAGGGTCAGCAGGTCGGCCGGGCCCACGTCGTGCGGGACGGCGACACCGTCGAGGTGCTCGACGCGGTGACGGGGTCGGGTCGCCGGGGTGGCCGAGCCGTGGGTCGGCCACCCGACGCCGATCGCCGGCGGCGAAGGCGCCGTGGCGCCGATCCAGGGGAATCCCGGTCGGCGCTGCGTGGTTCTGCGGATGCTTCGGAAGCCGTCCCGGGGCGACGATCGGGTCGTGAAGTCGAAACAGCTCGACTCCGCCGACGAACAGGAGGGTGAAGGGATGTCGACGAAGGAGTACGACGACGTAGGGATCGAGGGCGGCGGGCTGCTGATGTTCGCGGTCTGCATGATGGCCCTCGCGGGGACGTGGGCAGTGATCGAAGGGATCGCGGCGATCGCGAACTCGAAGGTCTTCACGGCGAACGCCGTCTTCGTGTTCTCGAACCTGAAGACGTGGGGCTGGATCGTGCTCATCCTCGGGGCGCTCCTGCTCCTCGCGGCCTTCATGGTCTTCAGCGGCAGCCAGTTCGCGCGGTGGTTCGGCATCGTCGCCGCAGGGCTGAACGCGATGGGCCAGCTGTTCTTCATCCAGGCCTACCCGTGGTGGTCGCTGGCGATGTTCTCGGCCGACATCATCATCATCTACGCCCTCGCGGTGTACGCAGGGCCGCGCCTCAAGCGCACCTAGGAGAACGCACCGGGCGGCACCCGGACGGCGGGGCACGATCTCCGTCGGAAGGGTGCCGCTGCCGCGCTCCTGCAGCGTCATGCGATGACCGTGGCCGCGTCCTCGGTCACTCGCCCAGGACGCCGACGGAGCGTCATCGTGCTTCGGGCTCCTCTTGCAGACCGAACCAGCGGGCGCGCCGCGTCGAACCGAACCGCTGCTTGTCGGCGACGAGCGCGTCGGTCGGCGCGTTGAACACCCCCGTCGGGCTCGGCCCCGTGAGGAAGTCGACGTCGACCCGGCCTACGCGACCCGCGCCGAGCTCGATGTAGCAGGAGCCGCGCCCCCCGTAGGGCGCGGGCTGCGCCGTGCCTCGGGCCGACGCGATCAGCGACGACGCCACGACCTGCGCGGCGCCCTCGGAGAAGACGCCCGCCTTCGGCACGCCCACGGTCGCGACGTCACCGACGGCGTACACCCCCGGGAACCGCGTCTCGAGCGTCTGCGGGCTCACCGGCACGTACCCGTCCTCGGTCATGCCGCTGGCGATCGACGACGTCCGGCGCCCGGTGCTTCGGCACCCCGAGGAAGAGGTCGTAGGGGAGCTCGCTGCCGTCGTCGAGGACGACCATGTGGCGCGGCACCGTCGAGCGCGGTCACGCGGCGCCCGGGGACGAACGCGATGTCCCGCTCGGCGAAGGCGGCCAGCAGCGCCTCCGACGTCGCCGGGGACGGTGGCACCGGGATCGGGAACGGGATCACGAACGTGATCTCGCTCGCCTCGCGGAGGCCTCGCGCCGTGAGGTAGTCGTGCAGCAGCAACGCGGCCTCGCTCGGTGCAGGAGGGCACTTGAACGGCGCGCCGCACACGCCGATCACGACGTTCCCACCCTCGAAGGTAGGGCAGCAGCTCCCCGAGCCGCGCGGCGCCGGCCACCGAGTAGAACTCGTTGCCCGCCTCGGCGAGGCCTGGCGTCGCGTCCAGGTCGTAGTCGGCGCCGAGCGCCACGACGAGCACGTCCGCCTCGTGCTCGGCGGCATCGGTCGTCACACGGCGGCCCTCGGGATCGATCGCGGTCACGGTCTCCTGGAGGACGCGGACGCCCGGCTTGGAGAACGCCGTGTACGGCAGGCGCACCGCGTCGAGCGTCGTCCGGCCGAACATCACGTCGAGCTTCGAGTACCCGAAGACGAAGGCATCGCCCTTGTCGATGAGCGTGACCTCGACAGCGTCCCCGAGCTCCTCGGAGAGCATGGTCGACAGCTCGAGACCGCCGAACCCGGCTCCGAGGATCAGCACGCGTCGCATGCCGCGACTCTAGTGGACTGCGACCGCCGCGACAGCGACCTTGCGGCGGCGCCCCTACGCGTGCGAGGCCGGCTCCTCGCCTGCTGCGGCTCCACGCGTCGGGTGCAGGGCTGCGCGCGGTGCGCCGGGCCACCAGCAGGCCCCCGGTGTCCGCTCACGGGCGACGAACCCGAGCGACTCGTACAGGCCCGCCGCGTGGTAGTCGGCGTCGGCGACGATCACGAGCCGCGTCGCGCCGAAGCGCTCGAACGCGTCGCGCCCGACCTCGACCACGAGCCGGGACGCGACTCCGCGGCGGCGGTGCGACTCGGCGGTGTCGACGGCCTGGAAGCGCCCGCGCCCGTGGGTGACGACGATCCCGCAGCTGCCGACGACCTCGCCGTCGAGCTCCGCGACGTACCAGCCGCCGTCCCCGGCGACGAAGCGCTCGCGTCGATCGGCCAGCCAGCGCGCGTTGTAGGCCCGATAGTGCTCCTCCTCGTGGCCCGGCTCGCGGGAAGCGACCTGCAGCTCGGTGACCGCGGCCCAGGCCTCCGCGTCGGCCCCGGGCGCCGGGTCGAGGCGGCGCACGACGACATCGCTCGCCGCGCGAGGATGCGGGGTCAGGTCGGACGGCCCGGCGACGAGTGCGACCGACGATCTCGATCTCGTAGCCCGCCGACGCGAGCTCCGCGTCGGCCTCGCCGAGCTCGCCGTCGACCACGTCCCACGCGAGCGCCACGTGGTGCGAGCCGCGCTCCGCGTCGCTCCCGTGCTCGAGCGCGAACACCTGCTCCCAGACGGCCCTGTCGCCGGTCCGGGGAGGCTCGCGAAAGAGCACGTAGTTCCCCCAGTAGTAGGTCGGGTTGCTCGGCGTGCGCACCACGCAGTAGCCGTCGCGCTCGACGACCACGGACGTCGCCGGGAGCACGTCCACGTCGGTGGCGTTGACGAGAGAGCGAAAAGCGACGTCGGTGCGCGGCATCGCCGGCACCCTAGAGGCTCGAGGCAGACGGGGTGCTCGCGCGGACCTTCCTCTAGGGCTGATCACGGCGTCGCTCGGGCACTTCGACGCCGACGAGTACGACCACCAGGTCGCGCACGGGGTGGGGTAGGAGCGCCACACGGCCGCGAGAGTGCCGACGACCCCGAGCGAGGGCTACGGCTAGGGTGGACGACATGGCCGAGGGCGGCGTGGACTGGGAGGGTCGCCTTGTCGCTCTCTGGGCGTCGCTCGACGAGCTGCCGGACGAGACGTTTCGCTCGCGGATGTCGGAGCTCGTCGCCGAGCTCCCCGACGACAGCGCGATCGGCGCGTTCGAGCAGGCTGCCGCGTTCGACTCGACCGGCGCGTCCGACCTCGCCGTCCCGCTCTACCGCGTCGCGCTCGAGCGCGGCCTCGACGGCGCTCGCCGGCGGAGGGCGGTGATCCAGCTCTCGAGCTCGCTCCGGAACCTCGGCCGGCCGGAGGAGAGCGTCGCGCTGCTGCGGGCCGAGCGGAGTGCCGGGTCGGACGAGCTCGACGACGCCGTCAGCGCGTTCCTCGCCCTGGCGCTCGTCGACACCGGACAGGAGCGCGAGGCCGTCTCGCTCGCCCTGGGCGCGCTTGCGCCGCACCTTCCCCGCTACCAGCGCTCGCTCGGGCGGTATGCGGCTGCGCTCTCCGACGACGACGGCCCGCCCGACCGCGTTCTCGAGCAGGCTGTCCTCGACGTCCGGCCCGGCCAGGAGGCTGACTTCGAGGCGGCCTTCGCCGAGGCGAAGGCGATCATCGCCGCGATGCCGGGGTTCCTCTCGCTGCGTCTGCTCCGGTGCCTCGAGGCGCAGAGCCGCTACCTGCTCCTCGTGCGCTGGGAGCGTCTCGAGGACCATACGGAGGGCTTCAGAGGATCGGCAGGCTACCGGGAGTGGCGCGCGCTGCTGCACCGCTTCTACGAGCCGCATCCGACCGTCGAGCACTACCGGCTCGTCTCCCGCGCGTGACGCGTCGCACGTCGCGCGTCGTGTGGAGCGGGCGGCTCGTCTTGATCAACGGTTAACGGGACGCTCGCGCGCCCGCAACGCTCGCACAAGGAACGCACACACGCGGGCGGTACTCCTCCATGTGCCCTGAGTGACGCGACTGGAGGCCACGACGATGGAACCGCAGCGCCTGACGACCTGGATCGAGTGGTACCGCTTCGCGGTGCAGACGCTCGAGCTGGCACATCTCGAGGCGAGCGCCTACGCGACGGCGCGCTACCTCGAGGAGCAGAACCGCGCGCTCATCCGCGAGCGCCGCGCCGCCTGACGTCACTTCGGCTACACGACCCACTCGCCGGCGAGCAGTCGCGGGAGCATGCGGTCGAGCAGACGCAGGGTCATCCCCCACAGAACGTGCCCGTCGACGTCGACGCCTTCGACGAGCAGCGGCTCGGGAAAGGCGTTCGACGTGAACGGCAGCGTCGCGCGGGCCTGCGGGTCGGCGAGCAGGCTCACCGGCGGCGTCAGTATCCCCGCCACCTCGGCGGCATCGAGCCGCCACGACGTGTCGGCGGCGACCCGGCCGACGTACGCGTGCACACGGAACCCCGTGGCGAGCGTATCGAGGGGTGGGAGCGCGGCGAGAACCTCGACGGCGGCCGGATCGAGCCCGACCTCCTCCTCTGCTTCGCGGAGCGCGGTCGAGAGCAGGTCCGCGTCGCCGGGCTCGGGCTTGCCGCCCGGGAAGCCGAGCTGTCCGCCGTGCGGCCCGTGGTCGGTTCGCACCACCAGGAGGGTGCGCACTTCGCCGGCGGCGTCGCGGAACAGCGGTGCAAGCACCGCGGCGACCCGGAGGGGCTCCGGGTCGCCCGTCGGAACGCGCTGCCCGGTCACTCGGGGATGATGGTGCCCTTGTTCATGATCCCGTTCGGGTCGAACGCCAGCTTCAGCTTCTCGAGGATCGCGTAGGAGGACCCGTATTCGTCCTTGACCCACGGTGCCCGCGCCTTCCCGATCCCGTGGTGGTGGACGATCGAGCCGCCGTGGCGGAGCGTCTCTTCCACGATGATCGCCACGATCGGGAGGTAGATCCGCGTCGCCTCCTCCTCCGGCGGGACGTCGCCGAGGTCGTAGAAGTAGTTGAAGTACATGTTCGTCCCGTTGATGTAGCTGTGCGACGAGTGGCCCCCGAGGATCGTGATCCCGGGGATCTCGGCGCGGATCCGGGGGAGGGCGGCCTCGTAGATCGCGTTGATCGAGCTCCAATCGGCCGAGATCTCGGTCGTGCGGTTGACGTTGCGCGTCGTGCGGATGCGCTCGTCCTCCGCGGCGATCTTCTCGGGGCCCCAGGTGAGGTCCTCGAACCAGGCCTGGATCACGGCGCTCTCCACCGGAGCGCACCCGGGGTGTCGGGCGACGATCTCGGCGATCCCTTCCGCGGTCGCCCGCGCGATGCCGGGGTTGCCCTCCGCCATGAAGATGCAGGACGCAGTCGTCCGCCGCCGCGAAGTGCGAGAAGTGGATGCCGCCGTCCTCGGGGTCGTAGAGGCGCGCGACCGAGGGCTTGTACCCCGCGACCATCACCTCGCGCAGTACCTCGAACCCGGTCGTCATGCTCTTCAGCGTCCAGCCGAGGTAGGTGTTGTTCTCGGGCAGGTAGGGGAAGAGCTTCACCGTCACCTCGGTGATGAAGCAGAGCGCGCCCTCGTTGCCGATCACGACGTGCCGGATGTCGGGGCCGGCTGCGCGACGCGGGACGTTCTTGATCCGCGTGACCTCGCCACCGGGGAAGACCGCCTCGAGGCCCACGACCATGTCCTCGATGCCACCGTAGAGCGTCGAGAGCTGCCCGATGCTGCGCGTGGCGACGAGACCGCCCATGTGGGCGACCGGCTTGGACTGCGGCGAGTGGCCCGTCGTCAGCCCGAGCTCGCGCGCGCGATCCTCGAGCGAGCTGCAACGGCACGCCGCACTGCGCGGTCGCCTGCATGTCGTAGGCGTCGACGCTCAGGATCTCGTTCATCCGCCGCCGTCGACCACGATCGAGTTCGGCACGTGCGTCTCCAGCCCACCCTCCGTCGCTGTGCCCCCGGTGCGGGGGACGACGTTGATCCCGTGCTCGTCCGCGAACGCGAGCACTGCGGCGACGTCCTCGGTGCTCCCGACCATCGCGACCGCAGCCGGCGGCGGCAGGGTGTGGACGCCGAAGATGTTCTCGAGCTTGCGGAAGTTGTCGATGCTCCGCTCGGTGCAGGAGCGCCTCGTCCGTGAGGACGTTCTCCGCTCCGAGGATCTGCTCGAGACCCTCGACGATGCCTTCTCTGGTCAAGTCCATGCTCGGTGTCCTTTGGCTGGTCGTGGGCGGTTCAGTGGAAGATCGGGAAGGCGCGTTCGAGGATCGGATCGGTGGCGTCCCGGATCGCCTGGTACACAGTCTCGTCCATCCGGCGATACACGTCGGCGTTCGCCGGGTCGGGGTCGAACGACTCGCGCGGGCCGGTCATCCGCTCCATCGCGGTCTCGACGTCCGGATGCACTCCCGTCGCCACGGCGGCGCAGATCGCCGAGCCGAGCCCTGCACCGCCGCGGCCGTGCAGCGCGTGGCGGGGATGCCGAAGACGTCGGCGAAGATGCGCATGAAGAGGGGGCTGCCGGCGCCGCCGCCCGAGACGACGATCTCCTCGAGCTCGATGCCGAGCTCCGCATCCATCGCATCCACGTTGGCCTTCATGGTCAGCGCGATCGCCTCGAGGATCGACCGGTAGACATGGCCGCGCGTGTGCCGGGCGTCGAAGCCGAGCATCACGCCCTTGCGGTACGGCCTGTCCATCGGAGCGAGCCAGTCGAGGATCGTCATCAGGCCGTCGCTGCCAGCGGGCACCGCCTCCGCCTCGCGCTCCAGGTAGCTCTCGCGTGAGACTCCGAGCGTCGCTGCCCGTTCGGCTGCCTCTTCGCCGATGAGGTCGAGGAACCAGCTGAGCGTCCACATCCCGCGGCGGACCCCTGCGCTCTCGTAGAGATACCGGTGGGGCACGCACGCGAAGTTCGTCCAGAAGGCGGCGGGATCCTTGCGGTTCTCCCGCCCGTGCACCATCGCTGCGATGTAGGTGCCGAGCGAGATCAACGCCGTCTTCTCTCCGAGCGTGCCGGAGCCAAGCGCCTCGACCGCCTTGTCGTTCGCGGTCGTGACGACTGGGAGCCCCTCGGGGATCCCGGTGGCCGCGGCGGCCTGCGCCGTCACCGTCCCGGCGATGTCGCCCGGGAGCTGGAGCTCGAAGAGCTGCTCGCGGCGCACACCGAACTGCCCGTAGAGCGCAGGGTCGTCGCTCCAGGCCACGTGTCGGTGTCGATCGGCCACTGGAGCAGGATGTTGTTCGCGGCCGAGTCCCTTCGCTGCCCCGTGAAGCGATGGGTGAGGTAGCCCGAGGAGGTCGTCGCGTAGGCGACCGTCGGGTCGTCGGGGACGTAGGGCTGGTAGGCGCGGTCGTCCATCCAGCTGATCACCGGCTCGGCGAGGGAGCCGTCGTCGCGCAGGAACGCCTTGCAGCACCTGATGGTGCAAAGGCCGACGCCGGCGATCTCGGCCCGATCGCCCGTGAACTGCTCCAACGCCTGGCGGCTTGCCGCGGCGATCGAGTCCCAGAGATCGTCGTCGGGATGGACGACCACCCCGTGCCTGGGTCGGCTCATCGGGCGAAGGGCGCACGCGGCCTCGGAGACGACGTTCCCGTCCGCCTCGAAGACGGTGACCTTCGAGCTCTGCGTCCCGCCGTCGATCCCGATCAGGTAGGGGCCCTGCATGCGTCTCGTCGGCTCGATCCGCGCCCTAGCGGACGAGGTAGCCGCCGTCCACGACGAGGACGTGTCCGTTGACGTAGTCCGAGGCGCGGCTCGCGAGGAACACCACGGCGCCCATCAGGTCGAAGGGGTCGCCCCAGCGCTCGGCGGGGATGTGGTCGAGGACGCGCTTGTTCGTCTCCGGGTTGCTGCGCGTCGCCGCCGTGATGTCCGTGGCGTAGTACCCGGGCGCGATCGCGTTGACCTGGATGTTGAACTGTGCGAGCTCGTCGCAGTACGCCTTGGTCAGACCGGCCAGGCCGTGCTTCGTCGCCGCGTAGGCGGGCGACCACTGCCCCCCGAGGAACGAGAAGAGCGAGCAGATGTTGACGATCTTCCCGCTGCGCTGCGGGACCATCCTCTTGGCTGCCTCGTGGCTCATCTCGAACGCGGCGTTGAGGTTGACCGCGACGGTCGCGTCCCACTGGGGCCGGCCGAAGTCGAGGACGCCGGCGGTCGGGCACACGCCGGCGCTGTTGACGAGGATGTCGACCGAGCCGAACGTCTCGACGCAGGCGTCGACGACCTGGAGGGGAGCGCCCGGTGTCGTGATGTCGGCGAGCTCGAACGCGTAGCGGACGCCCTCCGCCTCGACCAGCTCCTGCGTCACGCCGTCGTCGTCGGCGAGGCTCGGGACGAAGACGTTGGCGCCGCCCTTGGCGAGCGCGAGCGCGAACGCCCGTCCCAGGCCCGTGTTGCCCCCGGTCACGATCGCGTTGCGGCCCGCAAGCGAGAACAGGTCGAGTGAGAACTCCCTGATGTCCAACGTCATCGCTCCTTCGCTTCGAACCGCAGCCTCGGCTCCTCGTCGTGCCGTCGTCGCCGCAGTGCTCGAGTGCGGCGGCGTCGGGTCGCCGTTGCGCTCGGGCCGCGCCCTCGGCGAGGCTCGTTCGGCGGCGACGCACAACACTATCCTCCTCGGTGGCCGGAACCGCGTTCCCGCAGCCGCGCTGTCCTCCCAGCCGGGCTCGCGGCCGCGGGTCGATCCCGAGCGTGAGCCGACAGACGGCGTGGGTGGTGCCACCCCGTCGGGTCACACCTCCAACCGCAGGAGGTCGGCGACGTCCTCCCGGCGGCGGATCAGGCGTGCCTCACCGTCCCGGACGAGGACGGCCGCGGGCCGGCCGACGCCGTTGTAGTTCGACGCCATCGAGAGCGTGTACGCCCCTGTCGCCGGCACAGCGAGCAGATCGCCGCGGCGGGGCGCCGGCAGCACGTACGTCGTCGATCAGCACGTCGCCGGACTCGCAGTGCATCCCGGCGATGCTGACCTGCTCGCTCCCGGGCTCGTCGGCCCGGCCGGCCGAGAGCGCCGTGTAGCGCGCGTCGTACAGCTGCGGCCGCGGGTTGTCCGACATTCCGCCGTCGATCGCGACCCAGGTGCGCTCGGGCAGCCGCTTGACCGCGCCGACCCGGTACAGCGTCGTGCCGGCCTCGCCGACGAGGGCGCGGCCCGGCTCGAGCCACACCTCGGGCGCCGGGAGACCGGCCTCGGCGAAGGCGAGTCGTGCGGTCTCGACCGCCGTCGCTGCAAGCTCGGCCGCCGGGGTGACGCGCTCGTCGGGGTGGTGGGAGATCCCGAAGCCGCCACCGAGATCCGCAACCCGCGCGACCCAGTCCAGCCGCTCACGGCACCGCGCCGCGAACGTCGCGAGGCGGACGATCGTCTCGGCCTGGGCGTCGAAGTCCGCGAGCTGCGAGCCGACGTGGACGTGGAGGCCGAGCACGTCGAGGCCCCGCTCGAGCGCGTCCGCGACGAGCTCCAGCGCCTGGTCCGGAGGGAGGCCGAACTTCGAGCCGCGGTGCCCGGTGCGGATCGCCTCATGCGTGTCGGCGTCGACGCCGAGCGTGATCCGCACCAGCGCACGGCGCACGCCTGCCTCGGCCGCGAGCCGCGCCTCGTCCGGGGCGTCGAGCACGACGGCTGCCCGCTCCGCGGCCGCCTGGGCCAGCAGCTCGGCGTCCTTGTTGTTGCCGTGCACGACGAGCTCCTCTCCGCCGAAGCCGGCTGCCCGCGCGTAGGCGAGCTCCCCGGCCGACGCGACGTCGGCCCCGATCGCCCTCCTCACGGAGAAGCCGCATCACGGCGACGTTCGGGAGCGCCTTCGTCCCGAACGCCACGTGGGCCGCCCCGGACGCGCGGAGCGCCCGTGCGCGCGCCCGCAACGTGTCCTCGCAGTAGACGACGAGCGGGGTGCCGAACCGCTCCGCGAGGGAGTCGGCAGGCACCCCGCCGAGCACGAGGGTCGGGCCGTCGATCCGCGCCGAGTCGGGGAAGAGGTCGAGCACGGCGCCGTGGTCGCTCAGGCGACCGGCGTCGCGTAGAGCGCCTTCATCTCCTCGAGCGACTTCGCCTCGTAGTCCCCGGCGTGACCCGCCTGCCCGAAGTCGCGCATCCGCTCCGCGATCAGCGCCTGCATCGCGGCACGGGCGGGCTTGAGGTAGTCGCGGGGGTCGAACTTCTCGGGCGTCTCCGCGAAGACCTTGCGGATCGCGCCGGTGATCGCGAGCCGCGAATCGGTGTCGACGTTGATCTTGCGCACGCCGTTGCGGATCCCGAGCTGGATCTCCCTGACCGGGACGCCCCAGGCGGGCTTCAGGGCGCCGCCGTAGGCGTTGACCTGGTCGACGAGCTCCTTCGGGACGCTCGACGAGCCGTGCATCACGAGGTGCGTGTCCGGGAGGCGGCCGTGGATCTCCTCGATCAGGTCCATCTTGAGGACCTCGCCGTCGGGCTCCTTCGCGAACTTGTACGCGCCGTGCGAGGTGCCGAACGCCACCGCGAGCGCGTCGATCCCGGTCTCCTCGACGAACGCGACCGCCTGGTCGGGATCGGTGAGGTGCACCTCACCGGAGCCGTGCCCGTCCTCGATGCCCCCGAGGGTGCCGATCTCGCCCTCGACGGTGACGCCGCGGGCGTGCGCGTAGGCGACGACCTCCTTGGTCACTGCGACGTTGTACTCGAACGATGCGGGGGTCTTGCCGTCCGCCTCGAGCGAGCCGTCCATCATCACGCTCGTGAAGCCGAGGTCGATCGCCGAGATGCACGTCGCAGGCTCGTTGCCGTGGTCGAGATGGAGCGCGACAGGGATCTCCGGGTACAGCTCCACCGCCGCCTGCATCAGGTGCCAGAGGAAGAGGTCGTTGGTGTAGGAGCGCGCGCCGCGCGACGCCTGGATGATCACGGGCGACGCGGTCTCGCGCGCGGCCTCCATGATCGCCTGGATCTGCTCCATGTTGTTGACGTTGAACGCTCCGACGCCGTAGCCGCCCTTCGCGGCCTCGTCGAGGAGCTGTCGCATCGAGACGAGCGGCATGACCGTGCTCTCCTTGTTCGCGTGGGTTCGGTTCCCTAGAGGCCCGATGCGCATTGGGAGCACGTCTGGATGCGGCCCTGCACGCTGCGGATCGTGTCCGCCGAGTCCGACGGCACGGCAACCAGCCTTGCCGTCGCCCTCGTCGGCCACGCTCCTTGGTGCAGAACCGCCCCAGCCACGCTCCCAATACGCATCAGGCCTCTAGCCTACTGGGCTGCCGTCGGGGCGACCTCGGTACCCCTCGCGGTCTCGCCTCACCCGCGTCGAGTGGTATCGTCGGGGTCGTGCAGCAGCTGCTCGCATAGTCGAGGGAGCGAACGCGGCGCCGCCGCGCGACCTCCCCCTGAGCCTCTCCTGCGAGAGGCTTTTTCATTGGTAGGGGCGAAAGAGGACGGACATGGAGCGATACGACCCGCAGGCGATCGAGGCTAAGTGGCAGGCGGTCTGGGAGGACGAGCAGGCGTTCGTCGTCCCGAACCCCGAGCCGGGGAGCGACCCTGGCCCGTCGACGTACGTCCTCGAGATGCTCCCGTACCCCTCTGGCGAGCTCCACATGGGCCACGTCTTCAACTACACCCTCGGGGACGTGTTCGCACACGTGCGGCGGCGCCAGGGCATGACCGTGCTGCGACCGATGGGCTACGACGCGTTCGGGCTCAACGCCGAGAACGCCGCCATCCGTGAGGGCGGGCATCCGCGCACGATCACGACGCGGAACATCGAGACGATCAGGCGCCAGATGCGCCGCATGGGCTGGGCGATCGACTGGTCGCGCGAGGTGTCGACCTGCGAGCCGGAGTACTACCGGTGGACGCAGTGGCTGTTCCTGCGCTTCTACGAGAGGGGGCTCGCGTATCGCAAGGAGGCGGCGGTCAAGTGGTGCCCGAACGACCAGACGGTGCTCGCCAACGAGCAGGTCGTCGACGGGCTCTGCGAGCGCTGTGGCGCAGAGGTCGAGTCGAAGAGCCTCACGCAGTGGTTCTTCAAGATCACCGACTACGCCGACCTGCTGCTCGACGAGATGGCGACGCTCGAGTCCTGGCCCGAGCGCGTGCTCACGATGCAACGCAACTGGATCGGCCGGTCCGAGGGAGCGCGGGTCGCGTTCACGATCGAGGGCAGCGGGGAGGAGCTCCCCGTGTTCACGACGCGGCCCGACACGTTGTTCGGCGCGACCTTCTTCGTGCTGGCGCCCGAGCATCCGCTCGTACCGAGCCTCGTCGCGAGCGGCGAGCACGAGGTCGAGGTGCTTGCGTACGTCCGGCGCACCGCCGGACGCTCGACGGTCGAGCGCGAGACGAAGGAGAAGGACGGCGTCTTCACGGGGCGGTACGCGATCAACCCGGTCAACGACGAGCGCATCCCGATCTGGGTCGCCGACTACGTCCTCGTCGAATACGGGACAGGGGCGATCATGGCCGTTCCGGGGCACGACGAGCGCGACCACGCGTTCGCGGAGGCCTACGGGCTGGAGGTGCGCCAGGTGGTCGAGCCCGAGGACGGCTCGCCCGTCGAGCTGCCCTTCGTCGAGAAGTCGGCCGCGTCGCGCGCCGTCGCCTCGGACCGCTTCACCGGCCTGCCGACGCCCGAGGCGATCACCGCGATCTGCGGCTGGCTCGAGGAGACCGGGCGCGGCGAGGCGACGATCGGCTACCGCCTGCGCGACTGGCTGCTCTCGCGTCAGCGCTACTGGGGGTGCCCGATCCCGATCGTGCACTGCGATGCGTGCGGGATGGTGCGAGGTGCCCGACGACCAGCTCCCGGTCGAGCTGCCGCACATCGAGGACTACCTGCCGAAGGGCCGCTCCCCGCTCGCCGCCGCCGAGGACTGGGTCACCACGACGTGTCCCGCGTGCGGCGGTCCCGCGCTGCGGGAGACCGACACGATGGACACCTTCGTCGACTCGTCCTGGTACTTCCTGCGCTACGCGGATCCGCTCAACGACCAGGCGCCCTGGGACCCGGCGATCGTCGACCACTGGCTGCCGGTCAAGCAGTACATCGGCGGGATCGAGCACGCGATCCTGCACCTGCTGTACTCGCGCTTCTTCGTGAAGGTGCTGAACGACATGGGCCTCGTCGGGTTCCGCGAGCCGTTCGCCCGGCTGTTCACGCAGGGGATGATCTACCGCCACGGCAAGAAGATGTCGAAGTCGAAGGGCAACGTCGTCTCCCCGGACGAGGCGGTCGCACGCTACGGCGCCGACGCGCTGCGGCTCTACATCCTCTACATGGGCCCGGCGGAGGCCGACAAGGAGTGGCAGGACGAGGGCATCGACGGGACGGTGCGTCTCGTCGACCGCATCTGGCGCCTGGCGCTCGAGGTCGCGGAGCGCGGCGAGGTGGTCGTGCCGGACGACGGCGAACTGGTCCGGATCGCTCACCGGACGATCGCCAGGGTCTCCGACGACGTCCTGCGCCGGTTCCAGTTCCACACGCCGATCGCGGCGCTGTTCGAGCTCGTCAACGAGATCTACAAGGTGAAGGACGATCCCGCGCAGGGCGGGCGAGGTGCGGTTCGCCACGGAGACGGTGGTCTCGCTCGTCCAGCCGTATGCGCCGCACGTCGCGGAGGAGCTGTGGGCCCGCCTCGGGCACGAGCGGCTGTGGGTGGAGCCGTGGCCCGAGGCCGACGCCCGTCTGCTCGTCAGCGACGAGGTCGAGGTCGTCGTCCAGGTGAACGGCAAGCTGCGCGACCGGCTGCGGGTCGCCGCCGACACCTCCGAGGAGGAGCTCGTCGCGCTGGCGCTCGCCTCGGAGCGCGTGCGCCAGCATCTGGCCGGAGAGCCGCGCAAGACGATCGTCGTGCCCGGCAAGCTCGTGAACCTCGTCGGGTAGGCGGCCGTGCGCATCGCCCGGCTGCGCTCGTCCCCGGTCAAGGGTCTCGCGCAGCAGGAGGTCGACGCGCTCGAGCTCGTCACCGACGGCATCGCAGGTGACCGGCGCTTCGTCTGCACCGACGACGACGATCGCCGGCTGTACTCGCTCGACCTCGGACCGCTCTCGACCGCGACTGCACGCTGGGACGAGACACAGGGCACGCTCGAGATCGTGCTCCCGGATCGGCGGCGCGTCGTCGACCCGATCGAGCTCGCCGACGAGGAGCGGGAGCTCCGGGCGCCCGCGGCCGCGCGGATGGTGGGACGACGCGTGCTCGGACCATTGGCCGGCACGCTGTCGGAGGTCGCGGGTCGCACGCTTCGGCTCTACCACGTCCCGGTCGGGCACGGCAGCCCGGGGCCGATCACGCTGCTCGGCGACGGCTCCCTCGCGCGTCTCGCGCGGGAGCTGGGGCTCGCAGAGCTCGACGCTCGACGGTTCAAGACGAGCCTCGAGCTCGAGGACGTCGCAGAGCATGCCGAGGACGGATGGGAAGGCGCAGCGCTGCGTGTCGGGAATGCCGTGCTCGAGGTGGGAGGACAGGTACCGCGGTGCGCCCTCGTGACCCGCGATCCCGACACGCGGGAGCGCGACCTCGACGTCCTCCGCGCCCTCCTCGCCTACCGCGGGCCGATGTCGACCGGGGAGGCGCCGTTCGCGGTCTACGCGACGGTGCGCGAGCCGGGGCCGATCGCGGTCGGCGACCTCGTCGAGCTCGTCTGATCCGGGGCTCTACGGGACGGGCGTGGCGAACGGGCCGAACACCGGACTCGAAACGCCTGCCTGGGTCGCGAACGTCCAGGACGCTGCAAAGACGCCGAGGTCGCCGGTCGTGATCGACCACGTCCCACCGCCGGACACGGCGGCGGTGCCGCTGAAGCGGGTCGTACCGGTGCAGGGGGACGTCGCGGTCGAGCAGACGACGACCGTGACAGACCCGGCGCCCGCTGTCGCCGTGCCGCTGATCAGCGCTTTCGTCGTCGGGCCGCCGTTCGCCACGGACGTGACGGCGACGGAGATCGCAGGGCGGATGACCGTGGTGGAGAGCGACACCGTGTTCCCGACGTTGTCGACGCCGGTGAGCGTGTAGCGGTAGCACCCGACCCCCAGGGCGGTCTCCGACGGGTTGCCGACGATCGTCGTGGGAGCCCCGAACGTGCCGCACGTGACGCCGCTCACGGTCGCGGTCGCCCGGGTGAGCGTGCTCGACGCCAGTCCCGAGGCGGTCGCGGACGCGGTCTCGGCGTAGTTCGTGCGCGTCCCGGCGTACGTCCCGGTGCCGCTGATGCTCGTGGTGCCTCCGACGCCGGCGGCGGTGCCGTTGACGGTGAGGGCTCCACCCGTGGGAGCGGTCACGTCCGGGGTCACGGTGAACGTCCCGCCGGCCGAGAGGCCCGTGTTGTTCACGGCGGTGACCGTCTGGCTGCCGCTGGCCGCGATCGCGCCGCTCCAGCTGTACGTCGCGGAGTAAGGCGAGCTCGTATCGTCTCCGCCGCCCGTCATGCCCGCCGGCGTCGGGAAGGTGATCCTGTTGAGCCCCGAGTTGCTGTCGGCGCTCGTGGCCGTCACCGTGAAGCCGCCGCTGAACCCGGCCTGCGGCTTGACGAACACCCGGGTACCGCTGATGAAGCTGTTCCCGGTCGCGGCGCTGAGCGTGACGGTCGGCGCAGACGGTGCGGTCGTGTCGACCATCACCACGCCGCTGGTCGCCGTCGCGGCGTTGCCGACCCGGTCGGTGCCGGTGAGCACCCAGCGGTAGCAGGAGCCGGTGCTCACCGTGTCCGTTGCGCCCGCCACCACGGTCGAGCCGGTGAACGTCGTCCCGCAGGTGCCGCTCGACAACGTGGCGCTCTGGCGGGTGACGACGCTGGTCGAGAGCCCGGATGCCGTCGCGGAGCCGGTCTCGGCGAACGCTGTGACCGCGAGGGCGATCGTCGCCGAGGAGCTCGTGCCGGAGCCGCTGTTCGCCGTGATGGCGCCGCCCGTCGGGGCGGTGGTGTCGGGCTGCACGGTGAACGTCGAGGAGGACGTGAGGGTGGCGGCGTTCAGCGCGGTGACGGTCTGGGAGCCGCTCGCCGTGACGGCGCCGCTCCAGGTGTACGCGGCGGAGTATGGGCTCGTCGTGTCGGCGCCGCCGCCCGTGATCCCGGTCAAGGTCGGGAAGGTGACGTTGGTGATCGTGGACTCGGGCTCGCTCGTCGTGGCGGTGACGGTGAACGTCCCCGAACGACCGACCTGGGGGTTGATGAACACGATCGAGCCGGACGCGTAGGTGTTGCCCGTGGTCGCGATCGACAGTGACGGCGCGGAGGGCGCGCTCGTGTCGATCCTGGCGGTGCCGGACACGGCAGACGTCGCCTGGTTGCCGACGTTGTCCGAGACGAGCTGCCGGTAGCGGTAGCAGTTGCCGGAGACGACGGTCGTGTCGGAGCCGCCGGAGAGCGTGACGGGCGTCCACGTGCTCGGGAACGTGGCGCACGTGCCCGCACTGAGCGCTGCGCTGTCGCGCTGGACGATCACCGATCCCGTGGCGACGCCGGAGCCCCCGTCGGTCGCCGAAGGCAGTGTCACCGGCACCGATGCGGTCGAGTAGTACCCGGCGATCACGGTCGGCGCCGAGACGCTCGGAGCGGTCACGTCCCAGGTGACCGTGAAGGTGCCGGTCGACGTGAGTGCGACGTTGTTGACGGCGGTGACGGCCAGCGCACCGAGTGAGGTCGTCGCGGCGGTCCAGGAGTAGGTCGTCTGGTACGGGCTCGTCGTGTCGTCGCCGCCGCCGGACAGCCCGAGCGGGCCGGGAAAGGTGACCTTGGCGATCCCCGTGTCCGGGTCGGACGTCGTCGCGGTCACCCGGAAGCTCCCGGCGTTTGCGGCCTGTGCGTTGATGAATGCGGTCGTGCCGCTCAGCCAGGTGTTCCCGGTTGCCTGGTCAAGGGTCATCACGGGGGCGGTGGGCGCGCTCTTGTCGACGGAGTAGGCAGCGCCGGTGACGCTGCCGTCACCCGCGCCGCTCGTGCCCGTCCCGCCGAGCTTGTTCGAGCTGCCGTCGACGATCGTGTCGTTGTCGACGAGCCGTAGCGTGAGCGTCCCCGTGCCCGAGCCCGTCGCGGCGGTGACCGTGTAGGTCGTTCCGCTCCCGCTGACCGAGGTGAGCGAGGTTCCCGCGATCGTCCCGCTCGTCAGGAGCGCGAAGTCGCCCGTGTCGACGCCGCTGACCGACTCGCTGAAGGTCACGGTCCAGCGCACGCTGGCAGCGGCGGTCGGGCTTGTATCGACCCTCACGATCGAGGACACGGTCGGCGGAGTTGCATCGGCGGCGACGACCACGGGCGAGCTCGGGGCGCTCGGCGCCGTCCAGCTCCGGTAGACAGCGGTCACGGCGTACGTGTACGTCCCGGCGGGGACACCGGTGTCGTCGCACGTGAGCGTGGCCCCGGCAAGCGGTGCGGCAAGCGAGCTCCCACATGCCGCGACGGTCGAGGCTCCCTGTGTCCGCGTCACGACATACCCGGTTGGGCCGCCGCCGTCAGGCGCCGTCACGGCGCTCCAGGTCACCCGGACGACGCCGGTGATGGCGACGGGTGCGGCCGTGACACTCGTCGGCGCCGCGAGCGTGCCGATCGAGGCGATTGCGGCGCCGACGCCGGGCGCGCTCCAGTACGCCCGCACCGCGACTCCGCCGGCGCAGACGAGCACGACGAGGGAACGCGGCAAGCGAGCTCCCACACGCCGCGACGGTCGAGGCTCCCTGTGTCCTCGTCACGACGTACCCGGTCGGGCCGCCGCCGTCGGGCGCCGTCACGGCGCTGCAGGTCACCCGGACGACGCCGGTGATGGCGACGGGCGTGGCCGTGACGCTCGTGGGCGCCGCGAGCGTGCCGATCGAGGCGCTGGCGGCGCCGACGCCGGGCGCGCTCCAGTACGCGCGCACCGCGACCCGCCGGCGCAGAGCGAGACGACGAGGGGGACGACGAGGAGCCGCCGCCACGTTTGTCTCGGCAACCGGGTCACGGTCTCGATCCGATCGCCGTGTAGAGCAGGGTGATCGTGGCGCCCTTGCACGCGTCCTGGTTCGTCGGCAGCTGGGTCATCGCGACAACGGGGGCCACCGGTGCGACCGCCGGCAGCGTGACGAAGGAGCCCGGCGGGGACGACGACGCCGGTAGGGCTCGATGGCGAGGCTGGACTGCGTGACCGAGAAGTTCGTAGGAGCGGAGCAGGCGGGCGCAGAGGTCGCGGCGGCGATCGTCGACGGTGAGCGAGCGTCACCCGCACGTCGACCGCGGTCGGGTTCGTGAGGGTGAGGGGCAGCGTGGCTGCAGTCCCCGGGGCAAGGGGCGTCGAGAGCGACCCCGAGATCGTGATCGGCCCGAGCCCGTTGTCGGGAGGCGGCGGCTCCCCCGGGGCGGTCGTCTCGCTGACCGTCCAGGATGCGCAGCTCGCTGGCCCCGAGAGCGTCGTGAGCGTCGATGCGGACGCACAGTCTCGTGCGGCCCGGGTGCGAGTCCGACGAGACGCACGGGGCTGGTGCAGACGGCCCAGGTACCGGAGTCAGCCTGCAGGAGTACCTGGCGCCCGACGGAGCGGCCGGCCGTCGCTCGGCTCGAAGGGAGATGGTGGCCGAGGTCGCGGCCGTGCTGGCGGAGGGCGCGCCTCGCGGACGGGGGCGCGGAGGTCCGGCGCGCCTGCCGCGCCCGTGATCGTCCAGCGGAAGAGGTTGGCGCTGCTCGATCTCCCGGTCGACGAGACGGTGCGAACGGCGAACTCGTGCGCTCCGGGGAGGAGGCCGCGGTACGTGACCGGGGTAGAGCACGGCCGCCACCGGCCGCGGTGGAGGCGGCACGCCGTGTGGCTGCCAGGCCGCGCGACCCACGCGAACGTCGCGGAGCGCGAGATCCACGGGCGGATGGGCGCCGTGCTGAGCACCGGTCGGATCGGCATGCCGTTGGCCGACATCGCTCGAAGGGGTCCGTCGGGGCTACGGGTCGCGGTCTGACCTGGAGCCACGAGTAGCTCGCGTCCGCGCTGACGTCGGCGCCTCGTCGCGCGCGGACGACGACCCGTGCGGCCGGGTCGGAGGCCCCGAAAGGTGACGGGGCTGGTGCAGGTCGACCGTCGGTCGTCCGTCGACCGCGCAGGGTCGCGAGCCCCATCCGACCGTCGGCCGCGACCGTCGCCCTCGTCGCGATCGTGCGCGTGAACGGCGCGCTGGAGATCCGCGTGCCGCGACGGCCTCCTCGGTGCCGAGCGAGCCGAGACCCGCCTGTGCGAGCACGGCGGTGACGGCGGTCGCCACGCGGGCGACCGCCATCAGCCTGAGCCGCATCCCGAGCACGGGTCTCCTCGCTCGCGTGTCCCTCTCCTACGTGCTCGAGAGGTTGATCGTGAGCGTTGCGCCCTTGCAGGCGTCCTGGTTCGCGGTCGTGTTGGCGAACTGCAGCGTCCCGGTCGAGCCGAGCGCCTGGTTCGACGCGCCGGCGAGCACGACCTCGTTCACGGCGACGTTCGCCATCGAGAAGTCGGCGGTGTTGCAGCCGCTGTGGCCGGAGTCGGCGGTGATGCTCGTCGCCGAGATCGTCCCGACGTAGAGGTTCGTGGCGCCGGAGTTCGAGGCCGTGAACGAGACCGTTCTGCTGCCGCCGGGAAAGATCCCCGTGGGGACGGTCGCGGCGAGCGTGACGGTGCCGTTGGCCGACGCGGCCGTCGCCGTGCCCGAGCCGGAGCCGGACGTCGTCCAGTAGGCGAGACCGCCGACGGCTGTCGCCAGGGCGATCCCGGCAGCGACGAGCATGAGCGGCACACGCTTGGTGAGCTTTCTCAACTGTTCCTCTCCTTGTTCCGCACTACGTGGGGGGCAGGGGCCGCCGTCCCTCCGCGATGGTGTTGCGGGACGTCGACCGTCGTACAGGACGGGTATCGGCAGCCAAGACACCTCGCATGAGGGATGCAGCGCCTCGTTCGAGGGATGTGCGGGCCACCACCGCCTCGCTCTCGGCACGAACACGGCGCACACGCGTGCGTCGTCCACCGGAATGCTCGAGGGGTGATCACCCTCACTCGAGCGCAGGTGCTCCTCGCCGTGATCCCGCTCGTCGCGCTCCTCGCGCTTGCCGGCACACGACTTGCAGGTCCGGGCACGAGCCAGAGCCCGAAGCGTGTCGCGCCGCTCGCCGTGGTCGACGAGGGGGCGCTGCCGTCGCCCCGGATCGTCGTGCACGTGGTCGGGGCCGTACGCCGCTCAGGGCTCTATCGCGTTCGCGACGGAGCCCGGGTCGCCGACGCGATCACGCGGGCCGGAGGGCCGACCGGGAAGGCCGACCTCGCCGCAGTCAATCTGGCCGCTCCGGTCGCCGACGGGCAGCAGATCGTGATCCCACGGAGGCTGCCTCCGGGAGCGCTCGCCGATGGCGCTGCCGCTGCCGGTCGGTGGCAAGGTCAGCCTCTCGAGCGCGACGGTCGACGAGCTCGATGCGCTTCCCGGGATCGGCCCGGTGACGGCCGAGAAGATCGTCGCCTGGCGCGCCGAGCATGGGCCTCTCCGCTCCGCGGACGACCTCGACGCGATCCCCGGGATCGGCCCGGCACGCGTCGAGCAGCTCCGCGACCTCGTGCAGCCGTGAGCCCGCGAGCGCTCGGGATCCTGGAGCGGTCGTGGCCGACGCTGCTCCTCGCGTCCGTGGACGTCGGCATCGTCGCGGGGTCGTCGAGCGCCGTTCGTGCACCCGTCGCGCTGCTGGGGGCGGTCTCGCTCGCGCTCGCCTGCACGCGCGCAGAGGGACGTCGTCTGTTGCTTCTCGCGGCGACCTCGTTGGCGCTCGTGGGTCTGGCGTGGGGAGGGACGTCGGCCGAGGCGCTCGAGCGCAGCGTCCTCGCCTCCCGGGTCGGGTCGGTGGAGACGATGCGGGTGACGGTCACGGGGCCGGTGCGTCGCTCGCGCTTCTCTCTGCGGGCGCCGGGACTCGTCACCCGTGTCGGGGCCGAGCGCATTCGAGAGCGCGTGCTCCTGGAGCTGCCCGTGGGCCGCTCGCCGCCCCAGGGAGCCGTGCTCGAGATGCGGGCGCAGCCTGAGCGGCCGCGAGGGCCCGAGACCGGTTTCGATGAGCAGGGATGGCTCGCACGGCAGGGCGTCCATGTCGTCCTGCACGGACGAGTCGTTCGTGTCCT
Source organism: uncultured Actinomycetes bacterium (assembly GCA_963849125.1). GTDB lineage: Bacteria > Actinomycetota > Thermoleophilia > Gaiellales > Gaiellaceae > Gaiella. The sequence continues at coordinate 283,666 of CAWKGI010000028.1, forward strand.
CGGCCGGCGGGGTGGGATCGGTGGCGTCGCCGACCGGCTGCGCGCGCACGTCGAGGCCACGCTCGCAGAGGGCACGAGCGGCGAGCGACGCGCGCTCGTCACGGGGATCGTGCTGGGCGAGGAATCGGAGCTCGACCCGGCGCTCCGCCAGGACTTCCGGGCGAGCGGGCTGACCCACCTCCTGGCGGTCTCCGGACAGAACGTCGCGATCACCGCGGTCGGAGTGGTCGTCGCCGCGCGGGTGCTCGCGATCGGTCGGATCGCAGGCGAGTGTCTTGCGATCGCCGCGGTGCTCGCCTACGCGCTCGCGGCGGGGTGGCAGCCCTCGGTCGTGCGCGCCACCGTCGCGGGCCTGCTCGCGTCGCTTGCATGGCTCGCCTCGAGGCCGCGAGACCGGTGGCACGCCATGGCGGTCGGCGCGCTCGTGCTCCTGGCGTGGTCGCCGCTCGCGTGGCGCGATCCGGGCTTCCAGCTGTCGTTTGCGGCTGTCGCCGCGATCTTCACGGTCGTTCCTCGGATCGCTCGGTGGCTCGAGGGGACACCGATCTCGGGGAGGCCGGCCGAGCTCCTGGCGGTCGCCGCTGCGTGCGGCGGGGTGACTGCGCCGATCGTGCTCCTCCAGTTCGGCGCGGTTCCGACGTGGACGGTGCCGGCGAACATGCTCGCCGAGCCGGCGATGCCGCCGCTTGTCTCGTTGTCGTTGGTGGCAGCCCTCGTCCACCGCTCTCCCCTTCGACCGCCGCCGCACTCGCGTGGCTCGCAGGCTGGTGCGCAGCCTGGATCGCCGCGGTGGCGCGCGTGTTCGCTGCGCTGCCCGGGGCGCAGATCGAGTCCGGTCGAATCGCGGTTTGCCTCGCGGCCGGGTGCGTGCTCGCGGTGGCGATGGTCCGCAGGCCCGAGCTGGCGCACGCCGCGCGCTTTGCTCTTCGGCGCGAGCGTGGCGCTCGTCGTGGCAGTGGGGTGGTGGGGCCTGAGGAGCGGCCTGTGTGGACGCCGCCTTCGGGGCTGCGGCTGACGGCCCTCGACGTGGGTCAGGGCGACGCGATCCTGCTCGAGACCGCGGAGGGCGCCGTGCTCGTCGATCAGGGGCCTCCGGAGGCGGACGTCGCCGGACAGCTGCGTCGTCGTGGTCTCCGTGCGCTCACGGCGGTGGTGCTCACGCACCCGCAGCGCGACCACGTCGGCGGAGCGGCGGACGTGTTGCGTCGACTTGAGGTGGAGGCGGCTATCGACCCCGGTCTGGACGCATCTGCCTCGGCCGACGAGCGAGCTGCCCTGGGCGTCGCCCGGAAGCGCGGTGTCCGCATCGTCCTGGCGAGGGCCGGAGGGTCGTTCCGGATCGGGCGGCTCCGGCTCGACGTGGTGTGGCCCGACGATCCCGGGGCGCCGGGAGAGGATCCGAACCTCAGTGCGACCGTCGTCCTCGCCCGGTACGGGGCCACGACGGCGCTTCTCACCGCGGACGCCGAGTCGGTCGTGACGCTGAGGCTGCGGCTGCCTCGGGTCGACATCCTCAAGGTCGCGCACCACGGGTCCGCCGATCCGGGTCTTCCGGAGCTGTTGCGCCGCATCCGGCCGCGGATCGCGGTGATCTCGGTGGGGGAGGGAAACGACTACGGGCATCCCACCCCCGAGACGCTGGCAGCGCTCTCTGCGATGCCCGGGCTTAAGGTCTACCGCACCGACCGTGACGGGGCGGTCGAGGTCGAGAGCGACGGCGCGCGCCTCACCGTTCGAACGGCGCGGTGATTCGGCCGTACCCGGTCGATCGACTAGGCTCGGTGACGTGTCCGACCTCGAGCCCGTCTACCTGATCGGAGGCAGCGACCGCCCCAAGGTCGACGAGGCGATCAAGCGTCTTCGCCGTCACTTCGACCCGGCGCGGTCGACCGGTTCGACGCCGCGACGGTCGACGCCGCGACGGTCGTCGCCGCGTGCAACGCCGGCACCCTGTTCGGTGACACGCGGCTCGTGCTGGTCGACCAGGTCGACGGACGTCCTGGGGACGACGGCCGGATGCGCGTGACCTGGAAGGCGGCGGAGATCGAGGTCGTCGTCGACTATCTGCGCTCGCCTGCTCCCGGAACCGTGCTCTGCCTGGTCGCGACGGAGGTGAAGAAGGAAGCCGCGCTCGTCAAGGCGGTCACCAAGGCCGGATCCGTGCTCGCGTTCGAGATCGAGAAGAAGAAGACCGTCGGGTGGGTGGCGGATCGGTTCCGGTCGGGCGGCGTGCGGGTCGACCCGGAGGCGGCGGCCTTGCTGGTGGCGCTCGTCGGCGAGACCGACAAGCATGCCCTCGCGCAGGAGATCGACAAGGTGATCACGTGGGCGCTCTCCGACGCGGACGTGACGGTCGGCGAGCGTGAGATCCTCGATCTCGTCGCTCCCTGGGGAGAGACGCCGCCCTGGGACATCACCGACGCCTGGGCCGCCCACGATCCCGCGAGGGCGCTCCGCGCGGTCGAGCAGATCCTCCATCGCGCAGGCACACCGCAGCGGCGTCGGGACGAGGCCGCCCGCATCGCGTCCACGCTCGGATTCCACCTCGGCAAGCTCCGGCGCGTCGGCGTCGCCGCGGCGGCGGGTGAGCGGCCGCGAGAGCACGCCCAGCGGACGAAGCAGCACCAGTTTCCGGTCGAGAAGCTCTATCGGCAGGTCGAGGGGATGTCGTCCGTCGAGCTCGACGATGCGACCACGACGCTCGCGGGGCTCGACTTCGCGCTGAAGGGCGGGAGCCGCCTCTCGGCCGATCTCGAGCTGCAGCGGGCGGTCACCGCGCTCAGCGTCGATCGCTCCCGGCACGGCTGACCACGGGAGAGCGTCCGCCGCCCGCGGCGATCAGCTCGCGGTCAGGTGGAGTGGGCGGCGTCAGACGCCCGCGACGGCCCGTGCGGCCTGCGACTTCTTGCGCGCCGCCGTGTTCTTGTGGAGCGCGCCACGGCTTGCGGCCCGATCGAGCATCTTCACGAGCTCGCGGTGCGCGACGGCGATCTGCTCGGCGTCGCCGTCGGCGATCGCCTCGGCCAGCCTGCGCTGGAGCGTCTTGACGGTGGAGCGGTAGCGGAGGTTCTCGAGCCGCTGACGGCTCGCGCTCCGGACGCGCTTCTCCTGCTGCTTGATGTTCGGCATACGTGAGGTTGCCCGCTGACGTGCGAGCCGGAAGATCGTAGCAGAGGCCTCGGCGGCTCGCGGGCTCTCCTGCTCAGGGGGCCACCACGCCTCCTCCCCGCTATCGAGCCTACCCGGGTTACCGTTGCGAGGCAGTGACGGCTCCGTGCCGAATGTGTGCCAGATGAGCGACGCCTCACCCCCCGATCCGAGCACGGCCGCCGCCCGGGCGTCCGGCCCCGTCGCCGAGGACGATCCCCGTCACCGACGTCATCTCGCCCGCTCGACCGCGATCTTCGCCGCGGCGACCGGTCTCTCGCGCGTGCTGGGGCTCGTGCGGGAGATGGTCGCCGCCTACTTCTTCGGCGTCAGCGGCCTGATCAACGCCTTCACGGTCGCGTTCCAGATCCCGAACCTCATCCGGGCGCTCTTCGCCGACGCAGCGCTCTCCGGGGCGTTCGTCCCGGTCTTCAGCGAGCTCCTCGGGAGCGATCGCAAGCGTGCGTGGCGCGTCGCATCGACGATCTTCTGGCTCGTCCTGCTCGTCCTCGGGGCGATCACGGCCCTCCTCATCCTGATCACGCCACTGCTCCTCCGGCCGTTCGGCGATCCCGGCGGGGACTTCGACCTCGCCGTGATCCTCGCGCGGATCATGTTCCCGATCGTCGTCCTGCTCGGCCTCACCGGCGTCGTGGTCGGGATCCTCAACGCGTACGACCACTTCTCGATCCCGGCGCTCACCCCGGTCGCCTGGAACCTCGTGATCATCCTCGGGTTGGCGCTCGGCGTGCCGGCCGTCGACAGCGAGGAGACGCAGCTCTACATCTACGCCGGCTCCATCCTCGTCGCGACGTTCGTGCAGTTCCTGATGCCGCTGCCGATGCTCCGCGGGCTCGACGGGCGCATCCGGCCGGTCCTCGAGTGGCGCGACCCGGCCGTCCGCCGGTTCTTCGTCCTGATGCTCCCCGTCACGATCACGCTGGGACTGATCAACGTCAACGCGCTGATCGGCACCCTCTTCGCCTCCCGGCTCATCGATCCGGAGCTCGCTCCTGCCGCGATCGACAAGGCATTCCGCCTCTACATGCTCCCGCAGGGGATGTTCTCCGTCGCGGTCGCGACCGTGCTGTTCCCGACGCTCTCCCGTCTCGCCGCGCGGGGTGACATCCCCGGCTTCCGGCGGCAGATCGACGAGGGCCTCCGGCTGATCGGGTTTCTCCTGATCCCGGCGAGCCTCGTCTCCGCCGCGCTCGCGGTCGCGATCACCCGGATCGTCTACCAGCGCGGCGCCTTCACCGCGGAGGACACGCAGATCGTCGCCCAGTGCCTCGCAGCCTTCTCGATCGGGCTGGTCTTCAACGGGTGGATGCTCATGCTCACGCGAGGCTTCTACGCCCTCCAGTCGAACTGGGCGCCGACCGTCGTCGCGCTCGCGTCGCTCGGCCTCAACGTGCTCCTCGACGTGGCGTTCTACCGCGTCGGCGTCTGGGGCTTGCCCCTCGCGACGTCCATCTCCAACGTGGTCGCGGTCGCCGCCCTGCTCGTCCTCATGCGCCGGCACACGGGCCTGGACGAGCCTCGTGCGACCGCAGCCGCCCTCCTGCGGATCCTCGGCCTCTCGCTCGTCGCGACGGGCGCCGCGTGGGGGGTCTGGCGCGGCCTCGACGAGGTGCTCGGGACAGATGCGGTCGGCCAGCTCGTCTCGGTCGGCGTCGCGCTCGGTGTCGGCACCGCCGCCTACCTGGGGCTTGCAGGTCTCTTCCGGGTGCGTGAGGTGAAGGCGCTGAAGGCGCTTCTGCCGTCGCGCTGAGCCGACCCGGCGAGGCGACCCTCGTGGACGGCTGGTCCGCTCGGCGAGCCTGCCGCCCCGAGCGTCGGGCCTACGCGGTCTCCGGGCGGGCCTCCGCGTCCCTCAGGTACTGGTGCACGAAGGCGATCGCCATGCTGCCCTCGCCGACCGCCGCCGCGACGCGCTTCACGGGGCTGAGCGCACGTCGCCGCAGGCGAAGATGCCCGGGACGCTCGTCTCGAGGAGGTAGGGGTCGCGGTCGAGCTCCCAGCGTCCGGCGGCGCGACGTCCGGGCCGGTGAGCACGTAGCCCTTCGGGTCGAGCGCGATCTCCGGCGGCAGCCAGGCGTCTCGGCGTCCGCGCCGATGAAGATGAAGAGGCCGCCGGACTCGAGCCGCGTCGTCTCGCCGGTCGCGCGTCGTGGACGTCGATCGCCTCGAGCGACGCGTCGCCGTGCGCGGCGGTCACCTCGGTCCGGAAGCGCGACATGGACGTTCGCCTGCGTCGCGAGCTGGTCGACGAGGTAGCGGGACATGCTCTTCTCGAGCGTCTCCCCGCGGTAGAGGATCGTCACGCTCCGCGCGTGGGTGGAGAAGAACATCGCCGCCTGGCCCGCCGAGTTCCCGGCGCCGATGATGTGGACGTCGAGACCGTGCGTGTTCGCCGCCTCGCTGCGCGCGGCGCCGTAGAAGATCCCCTTCCCGGCGAGGCGGTCGAAGCCCTCGATCGCGAGCTGCCGCCACGAGACGCCCGCAGGCGAGGATGATCGTCCGCGCCCGCAGGACGTCGCCGCCGTCGAGGTGGACCTGGTGCGGTCGCCGCGTCGATCCGCGTGATGCGACCGCGTGACGAGGATCTCGGCGCCGAGCCGGCGCGCCTGCTGCAGCGCGCGGCTCGACAGCTCGTCGCCCGAGACGCCCGAGGGGAAGCCGAGGTAGTTCTCGATCCGCGAGGACGTGCCCGCCTGGCCGCCCGGCGCCTCGCGCTCGATCACGATCGTTCGGAGCCCTTCCGACGCGCCGTACACGGCGGCCGCGAGGCCGGCCGGGCCGGCGCCGACGACGACGGTGTCGTACTCCGCGGCGGCCGGCTCGGTCGCGATGCTCGAGCAGCTCGGCCACCCGGCGCAGCGTGCGGCCGCACCACGGTCTTGCCGTTCACGATCCGAAACGCCGGGTAGTCGCCTTCGCCGGGAGCGCGCCCCACCACTGCTCGGCCTCGGCGGGCACGTCCGGCTGGAACCACCGGAACCGGATCTGGTTGCGGTCGAGGAAGCGCCGGAGCTCGGTGCAGGCCGCGTCCCACCGGTGTCCGAGGACGATCGCCCGGTACGGCGTCGGCGCCGACGCGAGCGCCTGGAGGCCTCTTGGCCCGCCGATCCGGTCGCTCGCAAGCGGCCGAGGCGCGTCGCGACCTCGGGGGCGACTGGCGGCGAGCGCGTGGTAGTCGTGCGGCTCGATCCTGATCACCCGCGAGGCCTCCGCCGCCCGGAACCCGGCGGGATGGGGCGTCCCGAGGGCGATCGAGATCTCGCCGAGGAGGTCGCCCGGCTCGTCGCTCGCCGATCACGCGTCTCGACGCCGTCCGACGATCCTGACGGCCTCGATCCTCCCCTCGAGAACGACGAACAGCGCAGGCAGATCGCCCTCGTGCACCGCGTACTCGCCGGGGTCGAGCGAGATGTCGGCCGCGACACGGCAGAGCCACTCGAGGTCTCCCGCTCGAGGGCCGCGAAGGCCGGGATCTCCCGAAGCTCCTCCGGCGTCACCATCCGTCCGACCTCGTCCATCCGGGCGTCACCGTCGGGCGGGGAGCGCGCCGACGGAGCCTGTGATTCGTCCCGCTCGCCACGGGGGCCAGGCTACTGCGTGGGTGGAGGCTCTGCCAGGGGCCTGTCGGACGGTCGAGCCGCGACGTCGGCCGCCGCGTCGAGGCAGGCTGTTGGGCTCCGACGGCGCCTGTCGAAGCACGCCCGGACACGGAAGCGCCCGTGACCGGGGAAGACCGGGCCACGGCTACGATCCTCCGCGACTCCCCATGGACCAGAGCCGCATCCGCAACTTCTCGATCATCGCCCACATCGACCACGGGAAGTCGACGCTCGCGGATCGGATCCTCCAGGTCACGGACACCGTCGCCGACCGCGACATGCGCGACCAGCTGCTCGACTCGATGGACCTCGAGCGCGAGCGCGGCATCACGATCAAGGCCCAGGCGGTGCGCGTCAGCTGGAAGGGACACGAGCTCAACCTGATCGACACGCCGGGCCACGTGGACTTCACCTACGAGGTGTCGCGGAGCCTGCAGGCGTGTGAAGGTGCGCTCCTCGTCGTCGACGCGGCGCAGGGGATCGAGGCGCAGACGCTCGCGAACGCGTACCTCGCGATCGAGAACGACCTCGAGATCGTCCCCGTCGTGAACAAGATCGACCTCCCCTCCGCCGACCCCGACGGCGCCGCCCGCGAGGTCTGCGAGCTGCTCGGCGGCGACCCCGACGCACGTCGTCCGGATCTCCGCGAAGACCGGGATCAACGTCGACCAGGTGCTCGATGCGATCGTGGAGCGCGTCCCGCCGCCGGCAGGCGACCCCGCCGCACCCGCCCGGGCGCTCATCTTCGACTCGTCGTACGACCAGTACCGGGGCGTGATCGCCTTCGTCCGGGTCGTCGACGGCCGGCTCGAGAGCGGCGCGGCGCTGCGCGCGATGGCGACGGGGACCGACTTCGACGCGGAGGAGCTCGGCTTCATGTCGCCCACGCGCGTTCCCGACGAAGACGCTCGAGGCGGGCGAGGTGGGCTATCGTCGTGACCGGGCTCAAGGACGTCTCGCGGCTCCGGGTCGGCGACACGCGTCACACGCTCAAGCACGGCGCGACCGAGCCGGTGCCCGGGTACAAGGACGTGAAGCCGATGGTCTTCGCCGGTCTCTTCCCGACCGACTCCGACGACTACCCCGAGCTGCGCGACGCGCTGGAGAAGCTCAAGCTCAACGACGCCGCGCTCTTCTACGAGCCCGAGACATCGCAGGCGCTCGGCTTCGGCTTCCGCTGCGGGTTCCTCGGGCTGCTGCACATGGAGATCGTCCGCGAGCGGCTCGAGCGCGAGTTCGACCTCGACCTGCTCGTCACCGCCCCGAACGTCGCCTACAACGTCAAGCAGCGGAACGGCGACTGGCTGGAGGTGCACAACCCCGCCGAGATGCCGCGCGAGATCGACGAGGTGCAGGAGCCGTACGTCAACTCGCAGGTGATCGTCCCGAAGGAGTTCGTCGGCGCCGTGATGGAGCTCTGCAACGAGCGCCGCGGCCGGTTCGACCACATGGAGTACCTCTCGCCGGAGCGCGTGATGCTCGTCTACGAGCTGCCGCTCGGCGAGATCGTCCTCGACTTCTACGACCAGCTGAAGTCGCGCACCCGCGGCTACGCGAGCTTCGACTACGACCTCGCCGGGTTCCGGGACGGGAACCTCGTGCGGGTGGACGTGCTCGTCGGCGGCGAGCAGGTCGACGCGCTCTCGCTGATCATCCACCGCGACTTCGCCTACGAGCGCGGCAAGCTGCTCGTCGAGCGGCTGAAGGAGGAGATCCCGCGCCAGATGTTCGACGTCGCGATCCAGGCGGCGATCGGCTCGCGGGTGATCGCGCGCGAGACGGTCAAGGCGCGCCGCAAGGACGTGCTCGCGAAGTGCTACGGCGGCGACATCTCGCGCAAGCGCAAGCTGCTCGAGAAGCAGAAGAAGGGCAAGAAGCGGATGAAGCAGGTCGCCGGGGTCGAGGTGCCGCAGGAGGCGTTCCTCGCCGTCCTCAACCTCGACGACCCCAAGAAGAAGTAGCTCTCGCTCGATGACCTGGGAGGACGTCGTCCGGATCGGCGCTCGAGCTGCCGGAGGTCGAGGTCGGGAGCGCCTACGGGACACCCGGCCCTGCGCGTGAAGGGCTCGTTCATGGGGCGGCTGCGCGAGGACGGCGAGACGCTCGCGATCCGCTGCGACCTCGAGGAGCGGCCCCTGCTGATCGAGGCGCACCCGGGGATGCTCTTCGTCACACCGCACTACGAGAGCTGGCCGATGGTGCTCGTCGCGCTGCCGGAGGCCGACCCCGGGCTCGTCCAGGAGCTCGTCGAGGACGCCTGGGTGCTGAAGGCGCCGAAGCGGCTCGCCACGGCGTTCCTCGCGGAGCGCGGGGACGACTGAGGTGGGGGCCATCCCACCGCTCGTCGAGCAGAAGGCTGCCTGGACGCGGGCCGCACCTGCGCTCGGTCGCGCCGCGACGAGGTCGCGGCCATCCTCGCAGAGCTCGGCGACCACGTCGAGCAGACGGCCTCCGCCGCCGGTGACGCCGTGCTGGTCGTCCGCGGGGTCGACCCTGCGTCGCTGGTCGGCGCGCTGCGGCTCGAGGGGAGTGATCGCACCGGCACGCTCGATCGCAACCACGGGCCGGAAGGGCTCGCGCCCTACGTCCCGCGTCCGGGGCTCGGCGTCCCGGACGCTCCCGCCTACGCGCTCGTCGGCGTGGAGCGTGGGGACGCCTATCGCGGCGTGCCCCCGAGCCAGGCCTTGGAGGACGTCGTCGCCCGGGGTCGTTCCCCGCTGACGATCGAGGAAGGCCTCGCCGCGGTGCTCGTGGCGCCGGCACTGCTCGAGCGCGGGCACTGCTTCTCGCTGGCGGGCTCGACGCGGGGCGATCGTCGCGTGCCGGCGCTGTGGGTCTCGGCCTGACGCGCCGAAGCTCGGGTGGTGCTGGGCGGGAGCTCCGCACGGGTGGCTCGGCCTCGCCAGCTGCGCGTCGCGCGTCGCATGAGCGGCGCCCGCCACCTCTACGTGCACCTGCCGTTCTGCGTGCATCGCTGCGGGTACTGCGACTTCGTGACGGCGGTCGGCCGTCTCGACGAGCACGGTCCGTACGTCGATGCGCTGCTCGCCGAGCTCGAGCGGGAGCGCCCGGCTGCTCGCCGACGACGTCCAGACGGTGTTCGTCGGCGGTGGGACGCCGACGTTCACGGCACCGGCGCGCTCGCCCGCGTGCTCGGCGCGCTCCCGCGTGCCGACGAGGTCACGGTCGAGGCGAACCCGGAGACCGTCACGCCCGAGCTCGCAGCGCTCCTGCGGAGACGGCGGCGTCACCCGCGTGTCGCTCGGGCGCCCAGTCGTTCCAGGCGCACCTCCTCGACGTCCTCGAGCGTCGGACGACCCCCGCCCAGGTGCGGGCGCGCGTTCGCGACCCTGCGCGCGGCCGGGTTCGACAACCTCTCGCTCGACCTCATCTACGGGATCCCCGGCCAGTCCGCGGACGACCTCGCAGCCGACCTCGACGCCGCGCTCGAGCTCGAGCCGGAGCACCTCTCCGCCTACGAGCTCGAGGCGAAGCCCGGGACGCGCTTCACCCACGCCTGGGCCGACGAGCTCGACCGGCAGGCGGACGCGATGGAGGGCTACGCCGAGGCAGTCGTCGACCGCTGGTCGCCGCCGGGACTGCGCTGGTACGAGACGGCGAACTTCTGCCGTCCGCGGCGGAGCGCGACCTGCGCGCGCAGCACAACCTCGCGGTGTGGCGGGGCGCGGACTACCTCGGCATCGGCGTCGGCGCGGTGTCGACGCGTCGGGCGATCCGGCGCCGGAACGCCCCGTCGGTCGCGACGGTACGTCGCCGCGCTCCACGCAGGCGAGGCGCCCGCCGCGCGAGCTCGAGGAGCTCGACGACGCGACCCGCGCGTTCGAGCGCGTGATGCTCGGCCTGCGGCTCGACGAGACGCTCCCGCTCGACGGGCTCGAGGACGCGGTCGACCTCGACGCGCTCGAGCGGCTCGATCGCGCGGGGGCTGGTGGAGCGCGAGGCCGACGGGCATCCGGCTTGCCACGGCCGCGCGGCTGCTCGGCGGCGCCGTCACCGCCGAGCTGCTCGCGTAGGCGTTCCGGCTCACGCCAGGAACGCCAGATCCGAGCGAGGGGCGCAGGTCGATGTCAGCCCTCGCCTCGGGCTGCGACCTGGGTGCCACTCGCGGAGCCCGTTCCCCGCGGGGCGCAGCATGCGTCCGTACCATTCACCCATGGAGCTGAGCCCTCGCAAGCGCGACATCCTCCGCCGGGTCGTCGAGGAGCACGTCGCTACCGGGCGACCCGTCGGCTCGAAGTGGATCGTCGAGCGAACCGAGCTCGAGGTCTCCTCGTCGACCGTGCGGAACGAGCTCGCCGAGCTCGAGGCGCTCGGGCTCCTCACCCACCCGCACACCTCGGCCGGTCGCGTTCCCACCGACAGCGGCTACCGCGTCTACACCGAGGAGCTGGTCGGCCGGGTCGAGGGGCGTCCGGCGCCGTTCACCGTCGACCTCACGGCGATGCGCAGCGAGCTCGAGGAGGCGCTGCGCAGGACGACCGAGGCGCTCTCGGACGCCACGCACCTGCTCGCGCTCGTGTCGGCGCCTCCGATCGAGGCCGCCGCGGTGCGGCACGTCGAGGTGCTCCAGCTGCAGCCCGGGGTCGTGCTCGTCGTCGTGATCACTGCGTCGGGCGACGTCTCGAAGAGGGTGTTCGAGCTCGAGCACGCCGGTCGACCCGGGGCTCGTCGAGTGGGCCCGTGCCTATCTCAACGAGACCGCCGCCGGCCTGCGGCTCGGCGGCGGAGCGCTCCGCCGCCGGCTCGAGGATCCGACGCTCTCGGCGACGGAGCGGCGGTTCCTCGACACGATCCGCCCTGCGTTCGCCGACGTGCTCCAGCAGGACGCGCAGCTCTTCGTCGGCGGCGCGGCCGGGTTGCTCGGCGACGCGCGCGGCACCGAGCTCGAGGCGTGCCAGCGCCTGCTCGACGCGCTCGAGCGCCGCGCCGCCGTGCTCGCGCTCCTCTCGGACGCGCTCGACCCACTGCGCACGGTCGTCCGCGTCGGGCCCGAGCTCGACGGCGCCGAGCTGCGTGAGGTGTCCGTGCGTGGGCTCGACGTACGGTCTCCCGAACCGCTCGCTCGGCGCCGTCGCCCTCCTCGGTCCGCAGCGGATGGACTACGAGAAGGCGATCCGCTCGGTGCGTGCGGCTGCGTTCGAGCTCTCGCGGCTCGTCGAGGAGGTGTACGAGGGCGCCTAGCCCGGCCCATGGCCACGGACCGCGATTACTACGAGCTGCTCGGCGTCGGGCGAGACGCGAGCGAGGCGGAGATCAAGCGGGCGTTCCGCAAGCTCGCGCGCGAGCTGCACCCGGACGTCTCGGACGAGCCCGACGCGCACGAGCGCTTCCGCGAGGTCGCCGAGGCATACGAGGTCCTCTCCGATCCAGAGCGGCGGCGGACCTACGACCGCTACGGGCACGCCGGGCTGCGTGGAGGTGGCTTCCATCCGACCGACTTCGATCTCGGCAACCTCTCCGACGTCTTCTCGGCCTTCTTCGGCGAGGGGCTGTTCGGCGGCGGCACGCGGACACAGCGGCCGTCGCGCGGCGCCGACCTGGCCGTCGGGGTCGAGATCTCCCTCGCGGAGGCCCAGGTCGGGACGACCGTCACGGTTCCGACCCGGGTCGCACGTACCTGCGCGACGTGCGGTGGCACCGGGGCGGCGGAGGGCACGGAGCCCGTCACCTGTTCCACCTGCCGGGGTGCGGGACGCGTCCAGCAGGTCTCGCAGAGCATCTTCGGCCAGGTCGTGCGCCAGGGACCGTGCCCTCGCTGCGAGGGCTCCGGGTCGAGTCGTCGAGTCACCGTGCGGAACGTGCGACGGCGCCGGCCGCGTGGTCGAGGACGCCACGCTCGACGTCGACGTTCCGGCCGGGATCCACGACGGCCAGCGCATCCGTGTGCGCGGCGAGGGTCACGCCGGCGAGAGCGGGGCGCCTGCCGGCGACGCCTACGTGCACGTCCACGTCGCTCCCGCTCGACGGCGTCGTGCGCGACGGGGACGACCTCGTCACCGTCGCCGAGATCACGATGACGCAGGCGGCGCTCGGGTGCGAGCGTCGAGGTCCCGACGCCGGAAGGGCCGCTCACCGTCGAGCTCGAGCCGGGCACGCAGCCCGGCGAGGTGCACCGCGTGCGGGGGAGGGGGATGCCGTCGCTCGACACCGGTCGGCGCGGCGACCTGCTCGTGCACGTCGGGGTGCGGGTGCCGCACCGCCTCTCCGACGAGCAGCGCGCGGCGGTCGCGCGTCTGGACGAGGAGCTCGACGCCGACGCGTACCGTGCCGACGCCGAGGACGAGGGGTTCTTCGCCCGGCTCCGCGGCGCGTTCCGGTGACCCTGAGCCGCGTCGCCGTGCGCGTCCCGCCGGAGCGAGGCGGAGGTCGTGCTCGCGCGCCTTCTCGACCTCGCGCCGGATGGGCTCGAGGAGCGGACAGTCGACGGGGGCGTCGAGCTCGCCGCCTACCTCGACGACGACGCGACCGAGGCACTGCGGGCGGCGTTTCCCGCCGCCACGAGCACCGCGGTCGCGGCGGGTGGGAGGACGCCTGGAAGGCGTTCCACCATCCGGTCACCGTCGCCGGGATCTGGATCGGGCCTCCGTGGGAGGCCCCGGCGAGCAGGCAGGCGGTCGTGATCGACCCGGGCCGCGCGTTCGGCACCGGCGCGCATCCGACGACGCGTCTCTGCGTCGAGCTGCTCGCACGCGTCGGCTCCGGCATCGCTCCTCGACGTCGGCTGCGGCTCCGGCGTCCTCTCGATCGCCGCGGCGCGACTCGGCTTCGGCCCGCTCGTCGCGGTCGACTCGGATCCGATCGCGGTCGAGGTCACGCTCGCCAACGCGCGCGCCAACGACGTCGTGGTCGACAGCGCGCGCTCGTCGACGCCACGGTCGACCCGCTCCCGACCGACCGACGTCGCCGTCGCGAACGTGCTGCTGCGGCCGGTGGAGGAGATCCTCGCCCGGCTCGAGGCGCGGTCACGGTCGTCACGTCGGGCTACCTCGAGCGGCGAGCTCCCCGCTCACGCGGGGTGGACGCACGCCGAGCGCATCGAGGCCGACGGCTGGGCCGCCGACCGCTTCGACCGCGTCTGACCGCCGTACAATCGAGCCGATGGCCACCTTCTCGACGCGGTTCCTCGGATGCAAGGTCTCGTTCGCCGATCAGCAGGCGATCCGCGACCGTCTGCTCGCCGACGGGCACCGCGAGGTGGAGCAGGGAGGTGAGATCCAGGTCGTCAACACGTGCTGCGTCACGCACGAGGCCGTCTCGAAGTCGCGCCAGGCCGCCTCGCGGGCCGCGCGCTCCGCGCGCACCGTGTACCTCACGGGCTGCGCCTCGAGGCTCGACGGCGCGCTCGACCGGGTCGCGCCGAACGTGGTCGTGACCGGACGGACGGGGGAGTCCGCCGCGGCGTTCGTCGCGGGCGACGTCGGTGCGATCGGCTGCGTCAACGCCGAGCACCGCCTCGACCGTGTGCGCGCGTTCGTGAAGATCCAGGACGGCTGCTCGTTCTCGTGCAGCTTCTGCGTGATCCCGCTGGTGCGCGGGGCGACCCGCAGCCGCTCGGCGAGCGCGGTGCTCGACGAGATCCGCCGGCGCGTGTCGCAGGGGCATCGCGAGATCGTCCTGACCGGCGTCAACCTCGGCTGCTTCCGCGATCGCGAGGCCGGGTTCACGCTCGCGCGCCTCGTCCGCGAGGCGGGCGCGATCCCCGGGCTCGACAGGCTGCGGCTCTCGTCGATCGAGGTGAACCACGTCAGCGACGAGCTCGTCGCCGCGCTGCGCGAGACGCCGACGCTGGCCCGCCACCTGCACGTCCCGCTCCAGTCCGGCGACGACGGCGTGCTGCGGGCGATGCGCCGCCGGTACACGGTCGGCGCAGTACCTCTCCCGGCTCGAGCCGCTCGCCGCCGAGTTCAACCTCACGGCGGACGTGATCGTCGGGTTCCCGACCGAGGACGAGGCCGCGTTCCGGCGGACGCTCGCGACCGTCGAGCAGGCGGGGCTCACCAAGGTCCACGTCTTCCCGTACTCGCCGCGGCCCGGGAACCGTCACCGACGGCGCCGACCCGGTCGCCGTCGAGGTCAAGCGGGATCGGAGCGCCCGCCTGCGCGCGCTCTCAGACGAGCTCTCCCGGCGCCGCTGGTCGGCGAAGATCGGCACGACCGACCGCGTCCTGGTCGATCGCCCGGGGCGGGGGTACGCGGACGACTACACGCCGTGGCTCCTCGAGGCGGAGGTCGGCTCGCTCGTGACGGCCCGTGCGCTCGGCGTCGCCGAGGAGGGGGTGCTCGCCGTTGCCGCCTGAGTGCCTCTTCTGCCGGCTCGTCGCGACCGGCGAGCACGTGCACGCCGCGGACGGCTTCGTCGCGATCCGCGACATCGCCCCGAAGGCCGAGACGCACCTGCTCGTGCTGCCCGAGCGGCACGTCGACACCTTCCGCGACGTCGCGCTCGTTCCCGGACGCCGAGGCGGCACGTATGCTGCGGTTCGTCGCCGAGGCTGCTGACACGGCGGGCCTCGAGGACTACCGTGTGATCGTGAACGTCGGCCCGGGTGCCGGGCAGACGGTGTTCCATCTCCACTGGCACGTGCTCGGAGGCGCTAGCCTCTCCGACTTCGAATGACCGAGCTCCTCACCGAGATAGAGCAGGACCTGAAGGACGCCAGGCTCGCCCGCGACGACGCGCGCCGTGACGCGCTGAGCCTGCTCCTCGCCTCGCTGCGCTCGGCCGAGAAGGATCTCCAGCGGCCGCTCTCCGAGGACGAGGCGCTGCAGGTGCTCCAGCGCGAGCGCAAGAAGCGCGCCGAGGCGGTCGAGGCCTATCGGACGGCTGACCGCGCAGAGCAGGCCGATGCCGAGCAGTACGAGCTCGAGGTGATCGAGGAGTACATGCCCGAGGCGCTCTCCGAGGACGAGATCGACGAGATCGTGGACGACGTCATCGCCGAGGTCGGCGCGACGTCGCTGCGCGACCTCGGACGCGTGATGGCGGAGGTCATGCTCCGTGTCTCCGGCCGGGCCGACGGCTCGGCCGTCAGCCAGGTCGTCCGCGAGAAGCTCGCGTAGCCCGAGCGGTCGTGTCTCTCGAGCGCCCCGAGATCGACACGGCCGGACGGGGACATCCCGTTCGAGCTGGTGATCGAGGATCTCGCCGTCGGCGAGGGCGCCGAGGCGACGAGCGGAAGCACCGTCTCGGTCCACTACGTCGGCGTCGCGTTTCGCAGCGGCGAGGAGTTCGACGCATCCTGGAACCGCGGTCAGCCGTTCTCCTTCCGGCTCGGCAAGGGCCAGGTCATCCCCGGCTGGGACGCCGGCGTGCAGGGGATGCGGGTCGGCGGCCGACGCAGGCTCACGATCCCCTCGGCGATGGCGTACGGGGCGCGGGGCGCGGGCGGCGTGATCCAGCCGCACGAGCCGCTCGTGTTCGTCGTCGATCTGCTCTCCGTCGACTGAGAACGGCTCGGCCCCGCGCACCGGCACCGTGAGGTCGCGCGGGCAGCGACGGCCCGAGCCACGGCGAGACGACCCCCAGGGGGGATCGCGCATCCCCTGAGATCACGCTAGCCGAACGGGTGTCACGGGTCTGTCGCGACGGGGCACCGGTTCCGCGCGGGCAGACGCTGCCGCCGGCGTCACCGGGCCAGGCGCCGGCCGACCGTCGGGGCACGCGCGGGCTGAAGCGTACGAGGCGATCCCTACACTGAGCACCGGTGCAGGACGTCCTGACGGTCACGAACGAGGTCGCCGCCGAGCTGGCCGGCGTCGGCGACGGCGTGCTGGTCGCGCTGCGCGAGCGCGTCGGCTGCACCGTCGCGCTGCGGGGCAACCGGGTCACGCTCGAGGGGGACGAGGCGCAGGTCGCGGGCGCGCGGGCCGTGCTCGACGAGCTCGTGGAGCTGGTCGAGGCGGGGCACCCCCTCGGCCCCGACAGCGTCGACGCGGTGATCGGCGCGATCGGCCAGGCTGCCGATCTGCGCGACGTCTACGACGACGTCGTCTGGGTGCACCGTGGCAAGAAGATCGCGCCAAAGACGGTCACGCAGAAGCGCTACGTCGACGCGATCCGCTCGCGCACCGTCACGTTCGGGATCGGCCCGGCGGGCACGGGCAAGACGTACCTCGCGATCGCCCTCGCCGTAAAGGCGCTCTCCGAGAAGCAGGTCGGCCGGATCATCCTCACGAGGCCTGCCGTTGAGGCGGGTGAGCGGCTCGGGTTCCTCCCGGGCGATCTGCAGGCGAAGGTCGACCCGTACATGCGCCCGCTCTTCGACGCGCTCTACGACACGATGGACGCGGATCGGCTCAACGCCTACATCGACCGGGGCACGATCGAGGTCGCGCCGCTCGCCTTCATGCGCGGGCGGACGCTGAACGACTCGTTCATCATCCTCGACGAGGCGCAGAACACCTCGCCCGAGCAGATGCAGATGTTCCTGACGCGGCTCGGCTTCGGCTCGAAGGTCGTCGTCACGGGCGACGTCACGCAGATCGATCTCCCGCGCGAGCAGGCGTCAGGCCTCCTCCACGTGCGCGACATCCTCGACCCGCTCGAGGGGATCGCGTTCGTCGAGTTCGGGCACGAGGACGTCGTACGGCACAAGCTCGTCCAGCGGATCGTCGAGGCGTACAAGCGGCACGCCGACGAGACCGGCCTTGGCCGGCGGCGGTGATGGTCGACGTCGAGCTCGACAACCGCAGCGGCGCCCCGGTCGACGGCTCCGGGGCGGTGGAGCTGGCGCAGCGCGTCCTGGCCGCCGAGGGCATCGCCGACGGCGAGCTCGGGATCGCCTTCGTGACCGGTGAGGAGATGCGCGCGCTCAAGCGCGACCACCTCGGGATCGACGAGGTCACGGACGTGCTCTCCTTCCCGCTCGACGGGCGTGACGAGCTGCCGGACGGGGAGCCGCGCGCGCTCGGCGACGTCGTGCTGTGCCCGGCCGTGGTGGGAGCGGAGTGGCGCTGGCCGCTCGTCCACGGGCTGCTGCACCTGCTCGGATACGACCACGGGGAGGCGATGGAGGCGCGCGAGCGCGTCCACCTCGCATGATCGGTCCGCGCCGCAGCACGCCGTCGCTCCTCGACAGCTTCAACTACGCGTTCGAGGGGATCGTCCACGTGCTCCGTACGCAGCGGAACATGCGCATCCACTTCCTCGCGGCGATCGCCGTCCTGCTCGCCGCGCTCTTCTTCGACGTATCGCGACTCGAGCTGATCGCGCTCCTGCTGGCGATCGCCTTCGTGCTGTTCGCGGAGATGGTGAACACCGCGATCGAGGCTGCGGTCGACGTCGCCTCGACCTCGTTCGACCCGATGGCGAAGCTGGCGAAGGACGTCGGCGCAGGGGCTGTGCTGATCGCGTCGGTCACCGCGGTCGCGGTCGGCTACCTCGTCTTCTCGGAGACCTTCGCCGAGAAGTCCTCGAACCTCTTCGACAAGCTCTCCGAGGCGCCGGCGGAGCTCACGCTCGTCGCGCTGGTGCTCACCGTCGCCCTGGTGATCGGCCTCAAGGCGCTCTCCGGCCGCGGGACGCCGCTGCGCGGGGGCTGGCCGTCCGGGCACGCCGCGGTCGCGTTTGCAGGCTGGATGGCCGTGACCCTCGTGCTCGAAGACTCGCCGCACCGCTTCCTCGTCTCGTCGCTGGCGCTGATCATGGCTCTGCTCGTGGCGCAGACCCGCGTCGAGGCGGGCGTGCACTCTACGCTCGAGGCGGTGACCGGCGGCCTCCTCGGTGCGCTCGTTACGCTCGTGGTCTTCCAGGTGTTCTCCGCATGACAGAGCCCCTTCCCACCGACATCACCGACGACGACCTGTTGGCCCGTGCCGACGCGGTCGCGGCTCGTGCGTACGCGCCCTACTCCCGGTTCCACGTGGGCTGTGCCGTGCTCACCCGTGACGGCAAGGTGATCGAAGGCGTCAACGTCGAGAACGCGGCGTACCCGCTCGGCGTCTGCGCCGAGCGCACCGCGTTCTCGCGGGCGATCGCCGAGGGCTACCGTCCGGGCGACTTCGTCGTCGCGGCGATCAACGCGTCTCCGTGCGGCGGATGCAGGCAGTGGCTCGCCGAGATGGGCGTCGAGCGCGTCGTCTTCCGCAACGGCGGGCGAATCGTCAGGATGACCGTGGACGAGCTGCTGCCCGAGCAGTTCGAGAAGTCGAACCTCTCGTGAAGTCCGGGCTCGTCGCGGTCGCGGGCCGTCCGAACGTCGGCAAGTCCACGCTCGTCAACGCGCTGGTCGGGGACAAGGTCGCGATCACCTCGAACGTCCCGAACACCACCAGGCGGCGCATCTTCGGGGTCGCGAACGGGCCCGACTGGCAGCTCGTGCTGGTCGACCTTCCGGGCTTCCAGCGCCCGATCGACGCGCTCACGGAGAAGATGCAGCAGACGGTCGACGGGTCGTTCGACGACGTCGACGCCGTGATGCTGGTCGTCGATGCGCGCGACCGGATCGGCGCGGGTGACAACTTCGTCGCGCGCAAGGTGTTCGGTCTCGGCAAGCCGGTGGTGATCGTGGTGAACAAGATCGATCGGCTCAAGCACGGCCACGTGGCGAGCCAGATGAAGGTCGCGGGGGGACTGGGGGACTTCCACGCCCTCCATCCGGTCAGCGCCAAGACGAAGGACGGGATCGGAGCGCTCCGCGAGGACCTCGTCTACCTGCTGCCCGACGGCCCGCCGTACTTCCCCCGAGAGGACACGACCGATCTCTCCCTGGAGGACCGCATCAGCGAGGTCATCCGCGAGAAGGCGCTGCACCTGACACGGGACGAGGTGCCCCACGCGCTCATGGTCGAGATCGACGAGATCGAGGAGAAGCTCGTGCGGGCGTTCGTCCTCGTCGAGACCGAGTCCCAGAAGGGGATCCTGGTGGGCAAGAAGGGCACGATGATCCGCGAGATCGGCACGCGGGCGCGGCCCGAGGTGCAGGCGCTGCTCGGGCGACCGGTGTTCCTCGAGCTCGTCGTGAAAGTCCGCCCGCGCTGGCGCCGCGATCCGCGCAACCTCGAGCGCCTCGGCCTCTAGGCTGGAGCCACGTGTGAGGCGGACGCTCGGCAACGGCTACGAGCTCGACGACGATCCCGACCGCGTCGACCGCGCTGCGGTCCACGCGTTCCTCGTCGGCTCCTACTGGGCGGAAGGGCGCCCGCGGGAGGTCAGCGACGAGCTCGTCTCGAGCGCTGCGCGCGTTGCGGGGCTCTATCGAGGCGACGCGCTGGTGGGATTCGCCCGGGTCGTCTCGGACGGGCACACGGTCGGGTACCTCGCCGACGTGTACGTCCTCGACGAGCACCGTGGCCGCGGCTTCGGCCTCGAGCTGGTGCGCTTCGCGGTGTGCGAAGGCCCGCTCGCCGGGGTGCGCAAGTGGCTGCTGCACACGCGCGACGCGCACGGGCTCTACCGGCAGCTCGGGTTCGGCGCGCCCGACGAGCGCTTCATGGAGCGCTGGGTTCGGGTGGCGCCGAACGATGGCCCGTAGGAGCAGGGCGCGCCCGCCGGCGGTCGTCGCCGCTCAGGCCGAAGGCGCTCCCGGCGCGTAGTGCCGGGCCAGCCAGCGGGCGATTCCGTCGAGGCCCGGGAAGAGCACGCGCTCGGTGATGTTCGCCTGGTCGAGCTTGTCCCGCGCCTCGCGCTTCAGCGACGCCGGGATCTCGACGCGCCGGACGAGATCGGGATGGCCTGCAAGCCAGTCGTCGAGTCGTGACTGCGCGCCCGACATGAACGAGAACGCCGCGAACTGGTTCGTGATCCGCTCGTCGAGCGAGGGCGGCTCGTAGAAGACGACGAACGCGTCCTCACCGGCGAGCGCGTCGAGCTCCGCGAGGGTTC
Organism: uncultured Actinomycetes bacterium; assembly: GCA_963849125.1. Classification (GTDB taxonomy): domain Bacteria; phylum Actinomycetota; class Thermoleophilia; order Gaiellales; family Gaiellaceae; genus Gaiella. Next base: position 304,276 of record CAWKGI010000028.1, read on the forward strand.
CCGCCGCGCGGTCGAGCATGTCGGCCGTGAGGGTGTTCGACCCTTCTGCGGCGAGCACGTCGCGCAGGGCAGGCGGGAGGTGTTCGGCGGCCTTCACGTAGTCGACCGCCAAGACCGTGCCGTCGGCGTCGAGCAGCGCGGGATCCTCCGTGGCGAAGTGCAGCGCGACGTACGGGGAGTGCGACCAGTCGAGCATCCGGGTCGGCAGCCCGTGATGCTTCGCGAGGGCAAGCCAGTGCCACGTCGACTCGCGCGCGACGGCATCACGGTGCGCGTACTTGCGGAAGTTGCGTAGGAGATGCCGCTCGAGCTCCGCGTACGGGCCGCCGAGCCGCTGCAGGCTCGTCGTGAGCTCGTTCGTCGCGCGTCCCTCGCCACGGAAGACTGCGTCAGCGCGCCAGCGTCCGAGCTGCGGATTCCAGAGCCCGGCGAACAGGAGCTCCTGCAGGTGTGACCAGCTCTCGGCGCGCTCGACGTGCACGGCTCCAGTGTCCCACGTCTCTCGCGGGAGCCGGGCGCGAACCTACTCTGCCGTCGCGGCGAGCCGGTCGGCCAGCGACCGCATGACCTTCGTCTGGATCGATGGGTGTTGGGCCAGGAGCCGGCGGAAGCGGTTCTCGGTGAGCCCGAGCAGGTGGACGTCGGAGCTGGTCGTCACCGTCGCGGTGCGAGGCTTGTCCGACACCAGCGCCATCTCACCGATCATCGCCCCCGGCCCGAGCGTCGCGAGCTTCTTCCCGCTGCGGGTCACCTCGGCAGTCCCCTCGAGCAGGACGTGGAACTCGCGTCCGCGCTCGCCTTCGCTCATGAGAGACTCGACCCTTCCGGAAGTCGATCTCGTCGGTGAGCTTCGCGATCTCCTGCAGGTCGCTCTTCGAGCACTGGTCGAAGAGGGAGACCCTTGAGGATGTCGGTCTTCGCCTTGCCGGACAGGAACGGAATGGCGGCCAGCCTAACCGGTCGGATCGCAGTAGGCCGGTGGGGCGCCGTCAGTGGACGCGCTGCACGTCGGGCGCGATCCGGAGCATTACCCGCTCGGACGTGATCGCCGACGGGTCGTACTCGCGGCCGACGTACTTCCGGGAGAGCGCATCGATGTGGTCGCGCGCCCGCTGGCCACGCACGGTCTCGACGACGCGACCGCGCACCTCGACGTAGCTGTACGGATCGGCGGCGTCCCAGATCGTCACGGTGACGCGCGGCTCTCGTTCGACGGCTCGGAACTTCGCCCGGTGGACCTCGGTGTTGATCAGCACGTGGTCGGCGTCCGCGTCGACCCACATCACGTGGGTCATCGCGTGTCCCGACGCGAGGTGCACCGTGAGCGCCGCGAAGTTCGGCCCGTGTGCGAGCGCTGCGACCTCGGGGAGGATCGCCGCCATCAGGCCTCCGACGCCTCGTCGGCCTCGACGCGGTCGGCAAGGGTGCGGGCGACCTTCAGCCAGAGGTCGGGATGCGCGTCGAGGAGCGCCACGAAGTCGTCCCCCGAGATCTCGAGAACCGTCAGCTCGGTCGCGGCGACGACCGTCGCGGTGCGCGGTCGACGCGAGAGCAGCGAGATCTCTCCGATGAAGCATCCGTCGCCGAGCTCTGCGACCTTGCGGCCGCGGCGTCGCACGATCACCGTGCCGCGGACGACGGCGTAGAACGTGTCGCCCTGCTCCCCCTCGCGCGTGAGCTCCGTGCCTGCCTCGATCGTTCGCTCCACGGCGATGCGCGCGACCTGTGCGACGTCCTTCTTCGAGCAGTGCTCGAAGAGGGGGACAGAGCGGATGAGCGCGGCACGCGAGTCGGCACGGAGGAGCATCGGCGGAACTCTAACCGGGGCGGCGCGCCAGGGGCCGGGCGTGGACAACCCTCTAGACTGGGCGCGATGTCCGAGACCACGATCGCCGCGCGCCCGCACGCGCTTCCGTCCGGGACGCGGCTGCCACGGGTCGGCGCCGTCGACGCGGTGGCGCTCGAGGCGCGCGCGGCAGAGCTCGCGAAGCGGTCGATCAAGAAGGACGCAAAGCTCTTCGCCCTCGATCTCGCGGTGCGGATGATGGATCTCACGACGCTCGAGGGCGCGGACACCCCGGGCAAGGTGGCGGCCCTCTGCTCGAAGGCGGTGCGACCCGATCCGACGGATCCGTCGATCCCCCCGGTCGCCGCCGTCTGCGTGTACCCGAGCCACGTCGCTACGGCCCGCGCGCGGCTGCGCGGCTCGACCGTCAAGGTCGCCTCCGTGGCCACGGCGTTCCCCTCCGGCCAGGCTGCCCTGTCCGTGAAGCTCGCCGACGTCCGGGCCGCAGTGGAGGCGGGCGCGGACGAGGTCGACATGGTGATCGACCGCGGCGCGTTTCTCTCCGGACGCTACGGCCAGGTCGTGGACGAGGTCGCGGCGGTCAAGGAGGCATGCGGTCAGGCGCATCTGAAGGTGATCCTCGAGACCGGCGAGCTCGGCACCTATGACGCGGTCGAGGCGGGCGTCGCTGCTCGCGATCGCGGGTGGGGCCGACTTCATCAAGACCTCGACCGGCAAGGTCAGCCCGGCGGCGACGCTGCCGGTGACGCTCTGCATGCTCGAGGTGATCCGCGACGTCCACGACGAGACCGGGGTCGTGATCGGGATGAAGCCTGCCGGCGGGATCCGCACGGCGAAGCAGGCGGTGCAGTACCTGTGCCTGTTGCACGAGACGCTCGGGCTGGCGTGGATGACGCCCGATCTCTTCCGCTTCGGCGCTTCGAGCCTCCTCAATGACCTGCTGCTCCAGATCCGCCGCCAGCGCACCGGCCTCTACCGCTCCCCCGACGAGTTCACGATCGACTGATGGGCGAGCTCGAGCGCACCCACGCCCCCGTCCCTGCGCCCAGCGCCTGGGAGTACGCGCCCTCGCTGGAGGGGCGCGACATCGTGACGTTCGCCGAGCGCTACGGGCTGTACGTGGGCGGCGAGATGGTCGAACCGCTCTCGGACGCGTGGTTCACGACGACGTCGCCGGCGACCGAGGAGCCGCTGGCCGAGGTGGCGCTCGCCGGCGAGGCGGACGTCGACGCGGCGGTCACCGCGGCGCGGGCCGGGTTTGAGACCTGGAGCGCGTGGCGACCCGCCGAGCGGGCGAAGGTGCTCTTCCGGATCGCCCGGATCCTGCAGGAGCGCGCCCGGGAGCTCGCCGTGGCCGAGTCGCTCGACGGCGGCAAGCCGATCAAGGAGTCTCGCGACGTCGACCTTCCCCTTGCCGCCGCGCACTTCTTCTACCACGCGGGCTGGGCCGACAAGCTCGAGTACGCCTTCCCCAACCGCACCCCGCGACCCCTCGGCGTCGCCGCGCAGATCATCCCCTGGAACTTCCCGCTGCTGATGCTCGCCTGGAAGGTCGCGCCGGCGCTCGCCTGCGGCAACGCGGTCGTGCTCAAGCCCGCGGAGACGACGCCGCTCACGGCTCTGCTCTTCGCCGACGTCTGTCGCCAGGCGGGCGTGCCGGCAGGCGTGGTCAACATCCTCACCGGCGACGGCACGACCGGCGCGGCGCTCGTGCGCCATCCGGGGATCGACAAGGTCGCGTTCACCGGCTCCACCGAGGTCGGCAAGGCGATCCAGCGCGAGCTCGCCGGACGGAACGTGCCGCTCACGCTCGAGCTCGGCGGCAAGGCCGCGAACATCGTCTTCGAGGACTCCGCGCTCGACCAGGCGATCGAGGGGATCGTCAACGGGATCTGGTTCAACCAGGGGCACGTCTGTTGCGCAGGCTCGCGGCTGCTCGTCCAGGAGTCGGTGCACGAGCAGGTCGTCGCGAAGCTCAAGCGCCGCATGGCCACGCTGCGCGTCGGCGATCCGCTCGACAAGAACACCGACGTCGGAGCGATCAACTCCGCCGCGCAGCTCGCGCGGATCAGGGAGCTCGTCGCGGCGGGCGAGGCCGAGGGCGCCGAGATCTACCAGGCGCCCTGCGACCTGCCGGAGCGCGGCTACTGGTTCGCCCCGACCGTCTTCACCGGCGTGGCGCAGAGCTACCGCATCGCCCAGGAGGAGATCTTCGGCCCCGTGCTCAGCGTGCTGACCTTCCGCACGCCCGAGGAGGCCGTCGAGAAGGCGAACAACACGATGTACGGGCTCTCCGCCGGGATCTGGACGGAGAAGGGGTCGCGCATCCTCTGGATGGCCGAGCGGCTCCGTGCAGGCGTGGTGTGGGCCAACACGTTCAACCGGTTCGACCCGGCCTCGCCGTTCGGCGGGTACAAGGAGTCCGGCTTCGGGCGCGAGGGCGGGCGACACGGGCTTGCCGGGTACCTGAGGTTCGACGCGTGAGCGACGAGAGGAGGTGGCGCTGGTGAAGATGATCGTCAAGCTTGCACTGCTCGGACTGCTGGTCTGGGTCGTGTGGAAGAAGCTGTCGGGGGACGGGGCGGAGGAGGTCGAGCTGTGAGCGAGAGGCTCCCCGTCACGAAGACCTACAAGCTGTTCGTCGGAGGCGCGTTCCCGCGCTCCGAGTCGGGCCGCACCCTCGAGCTCGAGGGTCACAACGTCGCGCGCGGGTCGCGCAAGGACGCCCGCGACGCCGTCGTCGCCGCGCGCAAGGCCTTCCCCGGCTGGGCTGCCGCGACCGCGTACAACCGCGGCCAGGTGCTCTACCGACTCGCCGAGGTGATGGAGGCGCGCGCGGGTGATCTCGCTGCGGTCTGTGCCGGGCGCGACGAGGTCGAGGTAGCGATCGACCGCGTGGTCTGGTACGCCGGCTGGGCGGACAAGCTCGCACAGGTGCTCGGCGGCGCGAACCCCGTCTCGGGGCCGTACTTCAACTTCACGATCCCGGAGCCGACGGGGGTCGTCGCGCTCCTCGCGCCGGACGAGCCTGCGCTCGACGGTCTCGTCTCGAGGCTGGCCCCCGCGCTCGTCGCAGGCAACGCCGTCGTCGCGGTCGCGTCCGACGCGCACCCGCTCGCGGCGATCGAGCTCGCCGAATGCATCGCCACATCGGACGTGCCCGCCGGCGTCGTGAACATCCTCACCGGGCGGCGCTCCGAGATCGCGCCGACGCTCGCGGGGCACATGGACGTCAACGCGATCGACGTCACCGGCGCGGCCCCCGGCGAGGTCGCCGACCTCGAACGGGCGGCGGCCGAGAACGTCAAGCGCGTCGTCCGCGCCCGTGACGAGCGCAGCCCCTGGGAGATCGCGTCGTTCGTCGAGCTGAAGACGGTCTGGCACCCGATCGGCGTCTGACGACGACGATCCGGTCAAGCCTCACGTGATGCGGTGACCCGTGCCCGATCCGAGGGGCGGTGACTACACTGCCGCCGTGGCCCACCACGATCACGACCACGACGACGACACGCTCGACCACGACGACGACTTCGACGGACTCGACGCCGAGGAGGCCGCCGAGCTCCAGGCGCGGCGCAGGCTCGCGCTCGCACAGGTGCGCCAGTACGGCGACCCGGTGCTGCGGATGCGCGCCGCCGAGGTCGCCGAGGTCGACGGCGAGCTGCGCGAGCTCGGCGAGCGGATGCTCGGCGTGATGCACGACGCCCCCGGCGTCGGCCTCGCCGCGACGCAGGTCGGGATCCTTCGTCGGTTCTTCGTGTGCACGCTCGGCGACGAGGACCTGCTGGTCGTCAACCCCGTGATCGCCAAGGCGAGCCGCGACACCGAGACCGACGAGGAGGGCTGCCTCTCGCTCGGCAGCGTCCGCGTGCCCGTCGAGCGGCCGGTCGGAGTCACGTTGGAGTTCCTCGACGCGGAGGGCACTGCGCAGTCCCGCGAGCTCGAGGGCCTCGATGCGCGCGTCGTCCAGCACGAGCTCGACCACCTCGACGGGACGCTGATCATCGACCGCACCGATCCCGAGTCGCGGCGCGAGGCGCTGCGACGGCTGCGCCCGCGTCTCGCGCTGAGGTAGCACCGGTGGCCCGGATCGCCGTCGCTGCGACGGCGCCGCTCGGCGCGGACGTGCTCGCGCAGCTGGCGGAACGGCACGAGATCACCTGCGTGCTCACGCGCCCCGACGCGCCGAAGGGGCGCGGTCGCAAGCTCGCGCCGTCCGCCGCCAAGGTCGCGGCGCAGGAGCGCGGCATCCGCGTCGTCCAGCCCGAGCGCCCGGAGCCGGGGCTCGAGCTCGACGCCCCCAACGTGGTCGTGTGCGCGTACGGCCTCCTGATCCCGGAGCCGATGCTGGCGGAGCGGCTCTGGCTCAACGTGCACCCGTCGCTGCTGCCGCGCTGGCGCGGTGCGGCGCCGGTCGAGCGCGCGATCCTCGCAGGCGACCTCGAGACGGGCGTCACGATCCACGAGACGGTGGCCGCGCTCGACGCCGGCCCGATCGCGGCGCAGGAGTCGTTCCCGATCGGCGAGCTCGACGCGGGGGGCGTGTTCGCGCGCGCGGCCGAGGTGGCCGTGCGCCTGCTCGACGGCGTGCTCGGGGCGGTGGAGGGCGCAAGTGACACCGTGTCACGTGCGGCGTCGTTCGTGCCCCAGCCCGAGGAGGGGGTGACGTACGCCGAGAAGATCCTGGCCTCCGACCGCATCCTCGACCTCGAGCGACCGGCGGAGGAGCTGGTGCGGCGCGTGCGGGCGCTCTCGCCCCACATCGGGGCGCGGGGCGTGCTTCACGGCAGGCCGGTGACCGTCTGGGCGGCTTGCGTCGGCGCGGACGGGGCGTTCGAGCCGCTCGAGGTGCAGCCCGAGGGCGGACGGCGGATGCCTGTGGACGCCTGGCTGCGCGGCCTGCGGTAGGCCTCTCGTCAGCCGAGCAGGAAGCGAAGCGCGTCCGGCAGACGCCGTGCCCACGCGTGCTCGCGGTGGACGCCGCCCGGCTCGACCAGCGTGCGCAGACCGGTGTCGTCGTATCCCCGCTCGAGCAGGATCTCCCGCATCCGCTCGAGCCAGTCCACGTAGGCCCGCGCGAGCTCCGGCCGCCCTTCCTCGGACTCGGAGTCGCCCGCGTCCATCCAGATCCGTCCGTGGCCCGTCGCCCGCTCGTGGGCGTACGTGAAGATCTCGTCGCCGCTCCAGCCGAACGCAGGGCTCATCACCAGCGCGCGCCCGAAGACCTCGGGCCGCGAGAGCAGGGCGTAGAGGCTGACCAGGCCGCCGAGTGACGATCCTCCGATCGCCGTCGCGTCCGGGCCGTCGAGCACGCGGAACGAGGAGCTGACGAGCGGGAGCACGGTCTCGACCAGGAACGCGAGGTACGCGTCCGCGTTGCCGCCGCCCCACGAGGGGTGTGGCCAGGGCGTGTACTCGCTGCCACGTGCTTCGCCGCCGTTGGGGATGCCGACGACGATCGCCTCGATCCCCTCGTCGGCCAGCCGCGCCATCGTCTCGTCGACCTCCCATTCGCCGGAGTAGCTCGTCGTGGCGTCGAAGAGGTTCTGCGCATCGTGCATCAGCAGCACGGGGTAGGAGCGGTCTCCGACCCCGTACGACCGCGGAAGCAGCGCATACAGCTCGCGGGAGCCCTCGAGCTGGGGGCTGAACACGTCGGGGAGCACGCGGAGGTCGCCGACCACCGACCCACCGCCGACGCTCACGTACGGTGTCCAGATGCTGCCGCCGCTCACGGTCGAACCGTACCTCCGCCCGTGAGCGGTCCGACCGTCTCACCGGCGCGCGTCGCCGCCTTCACCGTGCTGCTCCGGGTGTTCGAGGACGGCGCGTACGCCGATCACGCGCTTCGGACAGCTGCGGAAGGCGTCAACGATCGCGAGCGCGCGCTCGCCACGCATCTCGCCTACGGCGCGGTGCAGCGCGTCAGGACGCTCGACCACGCGATCGAGACGCTCGGCAAGCGCCCCGTCCACAAGCTCGACCCGCCCGTCCGAGCGGCCCTGCGCCTCGGCGCGTATCAGATGGGATTCCTCGACGGCGTGCCTCGCTACGCGGCCGTCAACGAGTCCGTCGAGCTCGTGCGACGGGCCGGGCTCGAGCGCGCCGTGCCGTTCGCGAACGCCGTGCTCCGACGGGTGGGGGAGGGGATCGCGCCGCTGCTCGCGGGGCTCCCGGACTCCACGCCCGCCGAGGCCGCGCTCGCCCACTCGTATCCCGACTGGGTCGCCGAGGTCTTCTGGCGCGACCTCGGGGCCGACGGCGCCCGCGCGTGCATGCAGGCGCAGAACGGGCCGTCCGAGCTCGTCGTGCGAGCGATCCGCGGCCCCGTCGACGGCGAGGAGACGGACGTGCCGGGCGCGTTTCGCGTCGACCGGATCGACCAGGCCGCGGTGAGCGAAGGGCGGATCTGGCCGCAGAGCCGGATCTCCCAGGTGGTAGGGCTGGCGGTCGGCGCGCAGGAGGGAGAGCGGATCCTCGACCTGTGCGCGGCACCGGGAGGCAAGACCTCGATGCTGGCCGGGGAGGTCGTCGCGGTCGAGGTGAACGCCGACCGCGCCCGCGAGCTCGAGGCCAACCTGCGACGCCTCGGCTCGTCGGCACGGGTGGTGTGCGCCGACGGACGTTCGCTCCCCGACGATCTCGGCCGCTTCGACCGCGTGCTCGTCGATGCTCCCTGCTCCGGCCTCGGGGTGCTCGGCCGCCGCGCCGACCTTCGCTGGCGCGCCGAGCCGCTTCCCGACCTCCAGCTGGAGCTGCTCCGCGCGGCGCTCGCGCGGGTCGAGCCCGGCGGCACCGTCGTGTACTCGGTCTGCACGCCCAACAGCGACGAGGGCGAGGCGGTCGTGGACGCGGTCGTCGCCGAGGGACGTTCGGAGATCGATGAGACCCTCGGCGACGAGTGGCCCGCGTACCAGCACCCAACCCGGCCGTCGTTCCTGCAGACGCTCCCGCACGTCCACGGCACAAGCGGCTTCTTCGTCGCTCGACTGCGCGTGCGCTGACGCGGCGCGGTCTGCGAGGATCGTGGGATGGAGCAGCGCCTCAGCATGGTGACTCTCGGCGTCGCTGACGTCTCCCGGGCGCGGTTGTTCTACGAGCGTCTCGGCTGGACGGCGTCGTCGCGCAGCCAGGACGAGATCACGTTCTTCCAGGTGGGTGCGCTCGTCGTGGGGCTGTGGGGCCGTGCTGCGCTCGCGGCCGACAGCGGTGCCGTCGACGCCGGCGGGTGGGGCGGGGTGACGCTCGCGCACAACGTCCGCTCGCCTGCGGAGGTCGACGCGGTGCTCGCAGAGGCCGCCGCCGCCGGCGGCACGATCGCCCGCCCAGGGGAGCAGACGTTCTGGGGCGGCTACTCGGGCGTGTTCGCCGACCCCGACGGACATCCGTGGGAGGTCGCCCACAACCCGTTCTGGCCGCTCGACGACACCGGCGGTGTCGTGCTTCCCGAGATGGAGGCGTAGCGCGAGGGCGCGAGGGTCAGGCTCCGGCTGCGTCGGCGCCTGACCCCGGCGTTCGCGTGGTGTTCCGGCTGCGTCGGCGCCTGCCCCCGGCGTTCGCGTGGTGTTCCGGCTGCGTCGGCGCCTGCCCCCGGCGGTCGCGTGGTGTTCCGGCTGCGTCGGCGCCTGCCCCCGGCGTTCGCGTGGTGTTCCGGGTGCGTCGGCGGCGGCCCCGGGCGTTCGCGTGCTGCTCCGGGTGCGTCGGCGGCGGCCCCGGGCGTCGCGGGTGCTCCTGCGTGGAGCTCTGGCTTCGCCGGCGTCGGACAGCGGCGTCCGCGGAGGGATCCGATGTGGGCTCCGGCGTCGCCGGAGCCGGAGCTCATCTCTCTACCATCCGTTCCGGCGACCCGCCGAGGAGGACACGATCCCGTAGCGAGGGGTCTGGCGCCGGCGCAGCCGGAGCCTGACCCCACCCGAGCCACTCGCACCGCTCCCAGCGCGTTCCCGGACGGCGCTGCACCCGCCTCACTCCCCGACGGCCGCCGTAGGATGCCGCCATGGGCTGGAGCCGACTGGATCCGTGACGACCTCGAGATCGCGCCGTCGCTCTATGCGGCCGACTTCCGCCGCCTCGGCGAGCAGATCGACGAGCTGCTCGAGGCGGGCTGCCGCGTCTTCCACTTCGACGTGGGGGACGGCCACTTCGTCCCACCGGTCACGATCGGGCCGGTCGTGCTGCGCTCGATCGCGCCCGGGATCCATGCGGCCGGTGGAATCCTCGACTGCCACCTCATGGTCACCGACCCGGCTCATCATCTCGAGGAGTTCGCCGCGTCCGGCGCGGACTCCGTGACGTTCCACGTGGAGGCGACGGCCGATCCGAGCGGCGTCGCCGCTCGCGCCCGGGCGCTCGGCCTCGCGGTGGGCGTCTCGTTCAACCCGGGGACGGAGCCCGAGGCGGCGGCGATCTTCGCGCAGGGCGCCGATGCCGAGCTGATCCTGTGCATGAGCATCGTTCCCGGGTATTCCGGCCAGGCGTTCATGCCCGACGCGCTCGACCGCGTCGCTCGCCTGCGTGAGCTCGTCGACGTCCCGATCGAGGTCGACGGCGGCGTGGGGGAGACGAACGCGGCGGCGGTGCACGCGGTCGGCGCATCGGTCCTCGTCGCCGGCAGCGCCGTGTTCTCGGACCCTGCTCCGGGCGGCGCGTACGCCCGCATCCGCGCTGCGGCCCGATGAGCCTCGACCGGGCATTGGCTCTCGTCGCAGCCGCGCCGCGGGCGGGCTACCCGAATCCCACCGTCGGAGCAGTGCTCCTGTCGCCGAGCGGTGCGGTCGTCGGTGAGGGTGTCACCGAGCCTGCCGGCGGGCGCCACGCGGAGATCGTGGCGCTCGACGCGGCGGGGGACGCGGCCCGGGGCGCCACCCTGTTCGTGACGATGGAGCCGTGCTCCCACCACGGTCGAACGCCGCCGTGCACCGACGCGATCGTCGCGGCGGGCGTCGCGCGGGTCGTCGCGGGGTCGAGGGATCCGAACATCGAGGCGGCCGGAGGGCTGGAGATCCTCGCCGCCGAGGGCGTGGAGACCGAGCTCGACGACCGACGCGAAGCGCGGCTCCAGAACCTCGCCTGGCGCACCTGGGCGAGCCTGGGCCGTCCGTACGTCACGCTGAAGCTGGCGGTGTCCCTCGACGGACGGGTCGTGGTGCCTGGGCGACGCTGGGTGACCGGCGAGACGGCTCGCCGACGGGTGCACGAGCTCCGCGCCGAGGTCGACGCGGTCGCGGTCGGAATGGGCACCGTCCGCGCCGACGCACCTCGCCTCGACGTCCGTGAGGTGACGGCGAGCCGTCAGCCGCGCCGGCTCGCCTTCGGGCGCGGCCCCTTGCCCGAGGGCTCCGACCTGGAGCTGCGCACCGGGGCGCTCGCCGGCGAGCTCGCAGCGCTCGGTGCCGAGGGCGTTCAGTCGATGCTCTTCGAGGGCGGACCGACGATCGCCGCGGCGCTCGTCGAGGCAGGCCTCGTCGATCGGCTCCTGGTGTTCGTCGCCCCCGTGCTCGCCGGGAGCGGAACGCACGCGCTCGCGGACGTCGCAGGCCCCGTCGACCTCGTCAGCCTGCGGGCGGAGCAGGTCGGAGCCGACGTCCTCCTCGAGGGCTACGTCAACGAGCCCTGAGCAGCGCCCGGGCGCAGGCGACCATCCCCTCGTCGATCTCGTGGTCAGACATTCCCCAGGCGAGGGTGTGGGTGATCCCCCAGGCGCGCACGCGCGCCCGGTCGTAGCCGGTTGCCGCCACGATCTGGTCGAGCCGCCGGGCGACGACGCCCTCCAGGTCGGCGGGCAACGCCGGATGGCGGCGGTCGCGAACGATCGCGGCGCAGTCGAAGGCCGCATCGCCGAGCAACGGCTTCGGGTCGATCACCCGCCACCCGTCGCCGTCGCGCAGCACGTTGCCGGCGTGCAGATCCTGGTGGAGGACGACCGGCGACGCATCGTCCGGAAGGGCCGCACAGGCGTCCACGGCCGTGTCGAGGAGCCGCCGCTCGAACGGGCGTCCGAGTCGCTCCCATCGCCGTGGCAGGTTCTCCGCCCACGTCGTCGCCACGTCGGCGAGTCGGGTGAACGGACCGTCTGGCGCAGGAACTGCGTGCAACGTGTGCAGGAGCGAGCCGACGGTCTCGACCGCCTCGTCGTCCGGCCGCTCGAGGAGCGAGGTGCCTGGATCGAGCCGCTCGATCAGCAGCGCCCAGCGGTCGTCGTCGCGCTCGAGCAGGCGCGCCGCGCCGCATCCGTCCCAGAGCGCGAGCGCATCCGCCTCGAAGCGGCTCTCCTCGTCGGGCATCCGGAGCTTGACCACCGCGGGCATCCCGTCCTGGCGCGTCGCGGCGAGCGTGAGCGACACGTGGCCGCCGGGCAACGGACGCCCCAGGACGAGACCCCATCGCTCGGCGCACTCCTCTGCGAGGCGTGGCAGCGAGGCGAGCCACGCCGCGCCCGCCGGGTCTCGGGCCCACCAGTGGATCGTCTCGGGGATCTCGATCACCGCTGCATCGTCCCAGTCGAGGTGGATACGCTCATGCTCGTGTTCACGGGCATCGTGCGCGAGGTCGGGACGATCGACGCCGTCGAGGGCGGCGCGGAGGGCGTGCGCCTCCGCGTGAGGGCGATCGCTACCGCACCGTCGACGGGTCTCGGCGACTCCGTCGCGATCGACGGCGTCTGTCTCACCGTCGAGGCGCGCGACGGCGACATCCTCACCTTCCACGCCGTCCCGGAGACGCTCAGCCGGACGTCGCTCGGTCGCCTCCGCGTCGGGGACGAGGCGAACGTCGAGCCCGCTCTGCGCGCGGGCGAGCCGCTCGGAGGGCATATCGTCCAGGGCCACGTCGACGGCGTCGGCCGCGTCCAGTCGGTGGAGGCGGAGGGCGAAGGGCTGCGCGTGATCGTCGAGGCTCCGCCGGAGATCCTCCGGTACTGCGTCGAGAAGGGCTCGATCACCGTCGAAGGCGTGTCGCTCACCGTGGCCGAGCTCCACGACGACGCGTTCGGCATCGCGCTGATCCCGCACACCATCGCGGCCACCACCCTCTCGACGCTGGTACCCGGGCGGGTCGTGAACCTCGAGGTCGACGTCCTCGCGAAGTACGTGGAACGGCTGCTCGCCCGGTAGGCGGGGCTACGATGCGGCGATGAGCGCGACCACGGAGCCGGGCACCCGGCCCTTCGCCACCATCGAGGAGGCGATCGAGGAGATCCGGAACGGGCGGTTCGTCGTCGTCGTCGACGACGAGGATCGCGAGAACGAGGGCGACCTCACCATCGCCGCCGAGTTCGCGACTCCGGACGCGGTCAACTTCATGGCGATGTACGGGCGGGGGCTCATCTGCCTTGCCCTCACCCCGGAGCGCTGCGCAGAGCTCGAGCTCCGGCAGATGACCGACCGGAACGAGGCGGAGTTCGGCACTGCGTTCACCGTCTCGGTCGAGGCGCGCACGGGTGTCACGACCGGAATCAGCGCGGCCGACCGCGCCCACACGATTCGCGTTGCGATCGACCCAGCCGCGACGCCGAGGGATCTCGTGCAGCCGGGCCACGTCTTCCCGCTGCAGGCGCGAGCGGGCGGCGTCCTCCAGCGGTCAGGGCAGACGGAGGCGGCAGTCGATCTCGCACGGCTTGCGGGGCTGGCACCGGCCGGCGTGATCTGCGAGATCATGAACGACGACGGGACCATGGCCCGGGTGCCCGATCTCGCGGCCTTCTGCGAGCAGCATGGGCTGAAGATGATCACGGTCGCCGACCTCATCGAGTACCGGCGGCGCCACGAGAAGCTCGTCGAGCGCGTCGCCTCGGTGCGGCTCCCGACCGCCTACGGCGAGTTCCAGGCGGTTGCGTACCAGGAGCTCCTCACCGGCAAGCATCACGTCGCGCTGGTCAAGGGCGAGGTCGACGGCAAGCAGGACGTCCTCGTCCGCGTCCACTCCGAGTGCCTCACCGGCGACGTGTTCCACTCGATGCGCTGCGACTGCGGGGCCCAGCTCGAGCGCGCCCTGAGCCGCATCGACGAGGAGGGGGAGGGCGTTCTCCTCTATCTCGCCCAGGAGGGGCGTGGGATCGGGCTGCTCGCCAAGCTGCAGGCGTACGAGCTGCAGGAGCAGGGGCTCGACACCGTGGAGGCGAACCTCAGGCTCGGCTACGCAGCCGACGCGCGAGAGTACGGGATCGGCTCCCAGATCCTCGCCGACCTCGGTCTCAGCACCATCCGCATTCTCACCAACAACCCCAAGAAGATCTCGGGGATCGCCGGATTCGGGCTGTCGGTCGTCTCCCAGGAGCCGATCGAGGTCGAGCCCAACGACGAGAACCGTCGATACCTCGAGACCAAGCGGGACAAGCTCGGCCATACGCTCGGCTCGCCGGTGCATCATCAGCGCGAGCGGTTCGGCCCCGACGACACGGAGATGGAGAAACTCGATGAGCGAGCGTGACGACGACCAGACGGCCGACCGCGACGAGACGAGCCTCGAGCGCGCCAGCGAGAACGTGCTGGAGGGCTGGCCGACGCCACCGCCGCTCGCGGACCCTCCGGGTGAGCCACGCGATCGGCCGCGCGCGGTCGAGGAGACCGTCGTGGTCCCCGCCGACGAGCTGCCGGGCTGGAGCGCCGCTGCGATCGACGAGGTCGAGAGCAGCGAGAACGTCGGAAGCGGGTGGACGGGCGAGGACGAGCCCGAGCGCTCGGAGGATGCCCCGTCGGAATCCGAGGCCGACGCCGAGGACAGCGCCGCCCCGTCGGCTAGGCGGGACGACCTCGCCGACGGCCACGACGCTGCGGAAGGCACCCGGCCTCCGGCCGAGCCGGAGGTGGCCGACGTCGTCGACGACGAGGTCCTGCCTGCAGATGAGCCCGACGTGTCCGACGCTCCCGTGGTCGACGACACCGGAGCCACGGGTCGTCGTCTCCGAGCATGCCCCCGGTGATCTCGCGATCCCGCCGGGCGTGCCCGTGCTCGAGGGAGAGCCGCGCGGCGCGCGGCGCGCGGTCGGCATCGTGGTCAGCCGGTTCAACGGCGAGGTCACGAGCCGGCTTCTGGACGGTGCGATCGCCGAGCTCGAGGCGTGCGGCGTCTCCACCGCGTCGATCACGGTGATGCCCGTCCCCGGCGCGTTCGAGCTGCCGCTGGCGGCGATGGCGCTGGCGAAGACCCGTCGCTTCGCCTGCATCGTCGCGCTCGGCTGCGTGATCCGCGGCGACACACCGCACTTCGACTACGTGGCGAGCGAGGCTGCCTCGGGCCTCCAGCTCGCAGCGATCGAGACCGGAGTCCCCGTCGCCTTCGGCGTGCTCACCCTCGACCGGCACGACCAGGCCGAGGCGCGCTACGACAAGGGCGCCGAGGCAGTTCGCACCGCGCTCGAGATGGCGGATCTCTTCGCAAACCTGCGCGCGGCTGCGTCCAGGTAGCCGTCGCGCGCACGGACGGGGCGAGTCGGGGCGCGACTGAAGTCTCGCTCCGCTGCGAGCGCGTTCGGGCTGCGCGTGGTCCGGCCTCGAGCGGGCGTGCGACGGCGCCGAGGTTCCGCTACCATCCTCGGCCGCATGTCACGCGTCTGCGCCATCTGTGGGAAGAAGCCCTCGAGCGGCAACCATCGGAGCCATTCGATGGTCGCGACCAAGCGTCGCTTCAACCCGAACCTCCAGCGCGTGCGGCTGTTCCTTGACGGCAAGGCGACGCGCGACTACGTCTGCACGCGCTGCCTGAAGGCCGGCAAGGTCACCAAGGCCGTCTAGAGCCGCTCGCCTTCGACCGGCGCGGACTCGACCGGAGCGACCCGCGCTGCGATCATCCGGCAGTGGCCCCGTACCGCGTCGAGCAGCTCGGCCCTGCACACGAGGCGGCGTTCCTTCGACTCCACGACGATCGCAACGACGCCGGGTGGTGCCGGTGCGCCGCCTGGTGGGTGCCGACCTGGGACGGCTGGGGCGAGCGGAGCGCGACCGAGAACCTCGCAGTGCGGTGCGAGCTGCACGAGCAGGGCCGGCACGACGGACTCCTGGCGTTCGACGAGGCCGACGAGCCCGTCGGCTGGGCGCAGGTCGGCCGGCGAGACCGCCTTCCGAAGCTGGTCGAGCAGCTCGGGCTCCCAGACGACCCTGACGTCTGGGCTGTGACCTGCTTCCTCGTGGCGCCGGCCCACCGCCGTCGCGGTGTCGCGGCCCGACTGCTCGGCGCGGCGATCGAGAGCGCGAGCTCCTCGGGTGCGTCGCGCCTCGAGGGGTACCCGCGTGTCGGAGACGCGCTCGCGGACGACGACGCCTGGACGGGAACCGAGCGGCTGTTCACCACGGCGGGCTTCCACCGGATCGACGGCGCCGGCCCTCGGGTGGTCTACGCCCGGTCTCTGCGCTGAAGAGCATCCCGACGGCCGCTCTGCCCGTCGGAGTAGGCTCACGGTCCCAACACGAGGAGGATCGACGTGCATGCAACGCTTCGTTGGTATCCGGACGCGACCCTTGCCGACGCTCTCGCGGGCCGGGCGGACGAGATCCGGACGGTGATCGGCGAGGTCCCCGGGTTCCGGGCCTACTATCTCGTCAAGGGAGACAAGGGAACGATCTCGGTGACCGTGTGCGACGACGAGGCGGGCACGGCTGCGTCGAACCGCGTGGCGGCCGACTGGCTGCGGGAGAACCTCTCCGACCTCGCGGTCGGCACGCCGGACATCGCGACCGGCGACGTGCTGATCGTGGTCTGAACGCCTCTCGGGAGCGCTGACGGGCGCGGTCGGTACGATCGCCGGAGATGTCCGACGCGCCCGTCACCTCACCTGCAGAGCAGATCGCGGAGCTCGGGACCCGGCTTGCCTGGGTCCGTGACTATCTTTGACCCCGCCCAGCTGACAGCCCGCGCGCAGGAGCTGGAGGAGGCTATGGGCACCCCGGGCTTCTGGGACGACCAGGCGCGCGCGGCGCGCGTCTCTCAGGAGCACGCGCGCGTCACGCGCAAGCTCGAGGGGTACAACCGGCTCGAGCGCGACCTCGCCGATGCGACGGAGCTGCTGGAGCTGGAGCCCGACCTCGAGGACGAGGTCACCGAGCAGCTCGCACCGATCCGCCAGGAGCTCGAGCGGCTGCAGGAGGCGGCGCTCTTCACCGGCGAGTACGACCCCGGCGATGCAGTCGTGTCGATCACGGCGGGCACGGGAGGCACCGATGCGCAGGACTGGGCGGAGATGCTGCTGCGGATGTACCTGCGCTGGACGGACGAGCGCGGGTTCACGACCGAGCTCGTCGAGGCGAGCCCGGGCGAGGAAGCCGGCCTCAAGTCGGCCACGCTCACCGTCAAGGGCGAGAACGCCTACGGTCTCTTCAAGGCCGAGCGGGGCGTGCACCGGCTCGTCCGTCTTTCGCCGTTCGACTCGGCGCACCGCCGGCACACGGCGTTCGCCCAGGTCGTGACGGCGCCGCTCCTGCCCGAGAGCGAGGACGTCGAGATCGACGAGTCCGAGCTGCGGATCGACACCTACCGTGCGAGCGGTGCCGGCGGCCAGCACGTGAACAAGACCGACTCCGCCGTCCGGATCACGCACCTCCCGACGGGAATCGTCGTGCAGTGCCAGAACGAGCGATCGCAGACGTCGAACAAGGCCACCGCGATGCGGATCCTCAAGGCACGCCTCGCCGAGGTGCAGGAGGAGGCACGCGAGGCGGAGATCGCCAAGGAGCGTGGGGGAAAGGTCGACGTCGGCTTCGGCAGCCAGATCCGCTCCTACGTCCTGCATCCGTACCAGCTCGTGAAGGACCACCGCACCGACTTCGAGGTTGGAAACGCGCAGGGCGTGCTCGACGGCTCCCTCGACGGCTTCGTGCAGGCCTACCTGCTCGCAAAGGCGACCGGCAAGGCATAGGGCCGGGCTTTGCCCGTCCCTCTGCCGAGAGGATCGGGGATTCCCGATCTGCAAGGAAGGTGCGGCTCCCAACCTGCGGGGCAAGCGGTAGACGCGGCGCCGGCCGCCTCTGGCCGCCGCTTCAGGGGTTGTCGCGGTTGGCGATCCACTTCTCCGGATTCGCGATCGGCGGGGTGGTGCTTCGTCGTCCTTCGTCGCGGCCGCCCACCGAAGGTGGGCGCTTCAGGGGTTGTCGCGGTTGGGGATCCGCTTCTGCGGATTCCCGACCTGCGGGGAAACGGGAGCCTGGCAGGACTCGGCTACACTGGAGCGAACCCCGACCGGAGCGGCCGACGCGGTCGCCCTCTTTCGATTCCGGTGCAGGAAGACGTGCTCACACCCACCTCCGAGGCCCCGATTCCGGCTGTGCCCGCGCCCGATGCGCTCGCGACGCCGCTCGAGGGGACGCGTGCGTCCGGATCGTCGATGATCGTCTTCGACCACGTGCGCAAGGTGTACGAGCCCGACGTCGTCGCGCTCGAGGAGGCCTCGTTCGTGATCGACAAGGGCGAGTTCGTGTTCGTCGTCGGGCCGTCCGGCTCCGGGAAGTCCACGATCATCCGGCTGCTTCTGAAGGAGCTCGAGCCGACCGACGGGAGGATCATCGTCGGCGGTCGCGACCTGACCCGCCTGAAGCGGTCGAAGGTGCCGCTCCTGCGGCGCAACGTCGGCTGCGTCTTCCAGGACTTCAAGCTGCTCCGCGAGCGCACCGCCTACGAGAACGTCGCATACGCGCTTCGCGTCCAGGGCGAGTCCAGCCAGTCGATTCGCAAGAAGGTGCCGGAGGTGCTCGCGCTCGTCGGGCTCGCACACAAGACCGGTTCTCGTCCCGACGAGCTCTCGGGCGGCGAGCAGCAGCGCGTCTCGATCGCGCGCGCGGTCGTCAACCACCCGCCGCTCCTCATCTGCGACGAGCCGACGGGGAACCTCGACCCGGACACGTCGGTGGGCATCATGCAGCTGCTCCACCGCATCAACACGGCGGGCACGACGATCCTGATGGTCACGCACGACCGCGAGATGGTCGACAAGATGCGCAAGCGCGTGATCGCGCTCGACGGCGGACGGGTCGTCCGTGACGAGCGCCGCGGGGGATACGAGACGGAATGAGCAAGGTCAAGCTCGTCGTCTCGGAGGCCGTCCGCTCGGTCACCGCCAACATCGCCACTGCGTTCGCCGCGACGATGACGGTGCTGATCGGGATGTTCCTGCTCGGCCTCTTCCTCGCTCTCGGCTCGTGGGTCGTGTCGTGGTCGGACCATGTGAAGAACCAGCTCGAGGTGAAGATCTTCTTCGTCGAGAACGTCACGCCGAAGCAGGTCGACGCGGTGCGGATCACGCTCGAGAAGGATCAGCGGGTCAAGGAGTTCCAGTTCGTCTCGAAGGACGAGGCGCTCTCGCGGATGCGCAAGCGCTACCCGGAGCTCACCGCGAACCTCCCGTCGAACCCCCTTCCTGCCTCGTACGAGGTGCTTCCGAAGGATGCGAACGACGTCAAGGTGATCGCCGCAGACCTTCGCAAGGCCGATCTCGCGGGCGTCGAGCGGGTCAAGGACGGCCAGCAGACCTCCGAGCGCATCCTCCAGGTGGCCCGGGTGATCGAGATCGTGTTCCTCGTCGCCGTCGTGGTGCTGCTCGCGGCGTCGATCCTGCTGATCGCGAACACCATCCGGCTGTCGATCTTCTCCCGGCGCAGGGAGATCGAGGTGATGAAGCTCGTCGGCGCGACCAACTGGTTCATCCGGGGTCCGTTCATGGTCGAGGGGCTGCTCACGGGCGCGGCCGGTGCGCTGGGGGCGGTGTTCCTGCTGCTCCTCGGCAAGGAGCTCGCGCTGCCGTCGATCCTCGGGCACATCGACACGTCGTCGGACGTCCAGGCGCTCGCGTTCTCGATGATCGCGCTGATCCTCGTGGTCGTCGGGCTCAGCGTCGGCGCGCTCGGCTCGGGCCTGACGTTGCGCAAGCACCTCAAGGTCTGAGATGCCGCGCTCTCGGGGTGGGAGGTCGCGCCCGCCGAAGCGCCCGAGCAGGGCGAAGCGCCACGCGCGCGCACAGGGCGCCTACCGCCAGGCTGCCGTGAAGCGGGCGGAGCCGCGGATCGACATCCGCCTCCCCGAGCGTCGGTTCCAGCCCGAGACGGTCGTCGCCCATCTCGGGCCGACGAACTCGGGCAAGACCTACGATGCGCTCCGGTTCCTCGCAGAACGGGGCCGCGGCGTCTACGCGGGGCCGCTGCGCATGCTGGCCCAGGAGGCGCATCGGCGGCTCTCGGAGGAGCTCGGGCCCGACCTCGTCGGACTGGTCACCGGCGAGGAGCGCGTCAACGAAGGCGCACCCATCATCTGCTGCACGGTCGAGATGGCGCCGTCGTCGGGAGACGTGCTCGTGCTGGACGAGGTGCAGTGGGCCGACGACGAGGAGCGCGGGGCGGCATGGACGCGGCTGCTGCTCTCGGGTGAGTACCGCCACATCCGGCTCCTCGGAGCGCTCGATGCGCTGCCGCTCGTGACCAGCGCGTTCCCCGACGTCGAGGTCAGGGTCTTCGAGCGCATGCTCCCCCTCGAGTGGGTCGGCGCCGTGCAGCTGCGGGCGGTAGCGCCGGGCAGCGTTCTCGTCGCGTTCAGCCGCAAGGCGGTGCTCGCGCTTGCGGGTGAGGTGAACCGCCTCCATCCGGGACGGGTCGCGGTGCTCTACGGCGCCATGCCTCTCGCATCACGACGCGAGGAGATCGACCGCTTCATCGAGGGGCGCGCGGACGTGTGCGTCGCGACCGACGTCCTCGGCCACGGCGTCAACCTCCCGTGCGAGACCCTGCTCTTCGCCGAGACGACCAAGTTCGACGGAGAGAGCCGACGCAACCTGCTGCCGTGGGAGATCGCGCAGATCGCAGGACGGGCCGGCCGCTTCGGTCTGGTCGAGCGCGGGCACGTCGGGGTCCTCGCAGGCATCCCGTGGTCGACCCCGGATCCAGAGATCGTGGAGGATGCGCTCACGCCGGGCGTCGCGCTGCCCGACGGCCACGTCGGGTACAGGATCGTGGACGAGGCCCGGATCGGGCCGCGGCTGTCCGATCTCAACGTCGAGGATCCTCGCGACCTCGACGCGGCGCTCGGCGCGTGGCATCGCGTCGCGACCCGCCAGTGGGCGAGGGACGGTTGGCTCGCGGTCGAGTCGCTGCAGCCGATCCGCGGTCGTCTCGCCGTCGTCGACCGTCACCTGCGGACGCGCGGAAAGCGCCTGGGGCTCGACGACATCTGGCGGCTGATCAACGCTCCGATCGACCCGGACGGAGCGGAGATCCTCGGGGTGCTCGCCCTGGCAGTGGCCGGGGATCAGACGCAGCGGCAGCTGCTCTCGTTCCTTCTCGACACCGGCAGGCTGCGTGACGCGTCGCTCGAGGACGCCGAGGCGGCGGGTCGGCTCGCCGGGATCCTGCGGTGGTTCGGGCTCCAGTACCCCGGCGTTGGGGGCGTCACACTCGAACGGGCGGCCGCGCTGGAGGAGGCGGCGGCGGAGCGCGTGGTCGCGCGGCTCAAGGTCGAGGTGAGCGAGGGCACGACCGGTCGCTGCAGGTCCTGCGGGAGCACCTGCCCGCCCTGGTTCCCACTCTGCGACCGGTGTGCCCGGACGCGACGCTGAGATTGACAGATGTAGATACGTGTGTCAGGGTGCCTCCGACACGCGCGCTCCGGCTCATGTGCGGCTGAGGGGAGCGCGGCGCCCCGCCGGACGCCGCCAGGCGGCTCAGCGAGGCACGTCCGCTCTCGAGGGCCGGTGTCGTGGACCGTCCCACGACACCGGCCGTCGGGAGCGCTCGGCCGTACGAGTCGCGCCTACACTGACGCCCGATGGCCAAGCCGACCGGAACCAAGCTCGTCGCTGAGAACCGCCGCGCGCGGTACGACTACGAGCTGCTCGACCGCGTCGAGGCAGGAATCGTGCTCACGGGCACCGAGGTGAAGTCGCTCCGCGACGGTCGTGTCACGCTCGCGCATGCGTTCGCGGACATTCGGGGCGGCGAGGTGTTCCTCGTCGGCGCGTCGATCGACGAGTACGCGCAGGGCAACGTGGCGAACCATCGCCCCGACCGCGAGCGGAAGCTGCTCCTCCATCGACGCGAGATCGAGATGCTCACCGCGAAGGTGCGCGAGAAGGGGCTCACCGTCGTCCCGACGCGGCTCTACTTCAAGGACGGCCGGGTCAAGCTCGAGCTCGCGCTGGCTCGCGGCAAGGATCGCGGCGACAAGCGCCGCACGATTGCCGACCGCGACGCGAAGCGTCAGATCGAGCGGGCGCTGCACCGGCGGCGCTAGACCGCTGGAGAGATCCGGGCTGTCGCGTGGTGTGGGAGCAGGGGCGCGGCTGAAGCCACGCCCCTCTGGCAAGGGGCCTGCTGGGGACGGATCGCCCGTGCGATGCCGGCGCGCTCGGCTACTCGGAGCCGTCGAGCATCGTGTGCAGCACGATCTGGCCCGGCTCCGCGACGTACCCGTGCTTCTCGTTGAGGCGCCGGATCGGTTCGTTTCGCTCCTCGTTCGCCGTCACGAGACGCCGGAACCCCTGCTCCTTGGCCCAGGCGATCTGGGCGCGTTTGAGCGCGCCGGCGATGCCGCGGCGCCGCCACTCGCGGCGGACGCCTGCAAGGTCGTGAAACGCCGTGTCACCACCTTCCGGGGGGATGGAGAGCTTCGCGTACCCGACGACCTCTCCTCCCGCGAGCGCGACGAAGACGGCATCCCGGCGGTCGGACGCCCCGTCCATGTCGTCGGCCAGCCATTCCTCGAGCGACGGGAGCGTGTTCCCTCCCTCCCCCGGGATGTCGGGCTCCGCCTCGCAATAGACGCGGTACAGGCCCGATTCGATCCCGGGGCGCTCCGCCCACGACGCCACGGTGATCCCTGCGGGTGGATCGAGCGACGTCGTCGTCACGCCCGCAAGGTCGAGGACGAGGCGCGTGTTGCGCCCGATCTCCCTGAAGCCATGGCGCTCGGCCCAGCGCAGGCTCTCCGGATCGTCCTCGGCCACGATCGTGTGGAGCTCGATGCAGCCCCGCTCGAGCGCCCACTCGGCGAGGGCGCGATAGAGCGCGCTCCCGACGCCCTTGCCACGCGCAGGAGCCATCGCCCACGCCTCGACTCGCGCCACACCCGGTCGCGAGTGCCAGCCCACGACGCCGACGCCGGCGCCGACGATCTCCGACTCGTGCTCCGCGACGAGCCACACCATGTCCGAGGCCTGCCGGCGCCAGTCGGCGAATCCGCCGACCGTGTGCCCCTCCTGGGGCTGGACGGCCTGTGCGATCGACACGAGGAGCGGAAGCTCCGGCTCCTCGATCTCACGGATATCCATGTCGGGAGCCTACTCCGGCGTCGACGCGGTTGTGGAGGATCTGTCGGCAACGAGCCCGCATGCGCGGTCACACGGCCGGGCTCGCTGCCGGGTGCCGGCTAGATCACGACCGGGTGCTCGAGCGCCTCGGCCAGCGCCCGATCCGGCGTCTGGTCGCCGGTGCAGATGAGGCGATGGCGCAGCACGTACGGCGCGATGTAGCGGACGTCGTCGAGCGAGACGGTGTCCCGGCCCTCGAGTCGGGCGCTCGCCTTGCTCGCGCTCGTGAGATGGATCGCGGCGCGCGAGCTGGCCCCGAGGAACACGCCGTCGATCTCCCGGGTCTTCCGGACGACGCCGACGATGTACCTCGCGACCTCCTGTGACATCTCCGTCGCGTCGAGCTCCAGCCGAGCCTTGTCCAGCCCGACGATCCCGAGCAGCGGCATGATCTCGCCGAGCATGTCCGGGGTGACGCCGGTGTGGGGGAGGCGCAGCATCTCGACCTCGTGCTCCGCATCGCAGTAGTCGAGCTCGATCTTGAACAGGAACCGGTCGAGCTGCGACTCCGGGAGGGGGAACACGCCCTCCTGCTCGTACGGGTTCTGCGTCGCGATCACGAGGAACGGGTCGGGGAGGCGATGCACGCGGCCTTCGACGGTGACGTTGCGCTCCTGCATCGCCTCGAGCAGCGCGGACTGGGTGCGCGGCGGGGTGCGGTTGATCTCGTCGGCGAGGAGGACGTTCGTGAAGATCGTCCCCGGGACGAAGATCGACTCGCCGGCGCGCATGATCGTCTCGCCCACGATCTCGGTGGGAGACGTGTCGGGCGTGAACTGGATGCGGCGGAAGTCGGCTCCGAGCACGTACGCGGTTGCGCGCCCGAGCAGGGTCTTCGCGCTGCCGGGAGGGCCCTCGAGCAGGACGTGCCCGCGTGCGAGCGCGGCGACCAGCAGGAGCTCGACGGCCTTGCCCTGGCCGACGACGACCTTGCCGATCTCCTCCTTCGCCCGCTCACGCAGCTCGGAAAGGCTCTCGTAGGGGGTGATGGCCTCTTTCACGTCTCCGTCCTCTCGCTCGGTGGTTCCGACCTCTGACAGTACTCGGATCGCGGGTGGATTTCCTCCCCGGCGCCGGCGGTGGCGCGTCTAGGGTTCGTGCGATGTCCCGAAACGTCGTCTTCTTGTTCGACGTCGACAACACCCTCCTCGACAACGACCGCGTGACCGACGACTTGCGGCGCTTCCTGGCGTCGGAGGTTGGGGACGACCGCGAGCGGCGCTACTTCGCGATCTTCGAGGAGCTGCGCGCGGAGCTCGGCTACGCGGACTATCTGGGCGCCCTGCAGCGCTACCGAGTGCTCAATCCGCACGACTCCCACGTGTTGCAGGTCTCGAGCTTCCTGATCGACTACCCGTTCGCGAATCGGCTCTACCCCGGGTCGCTGGACGCCGTCGAAGGTGTGAAGCCGATCGGCCGGCCCGTGATCCTCACCGACGGCGATGCAGTCTTCCAGCAGCGCAAGATCGAGCGCTCCGGCCTGCTCGAGCGGTTCGATGGCCACGCGCTCGTCTACATCCACAAGGAAGACGAGCTGGCCGACGTCGAGCGACGCTACCCGGCGGAGCAGTACGTGCTCGTCGACGACAAGCTGCGGATCCTCGCGGCGGTGAAGGCCATCTGGGGCGAGCGCGTCACGACGGTGTTCGTCCGGCAGGGCCACTACGCAGTCGATCCGGAGCTGGTCGCGCGGTATCCGCCCGCCGACGTCAGCATCGACCGGATCGGAGAGCTTTCGGTCGCCGACCTCGCCCTCGGCTGATCGCTCGACGACACCCTCACCAGCCGCGTTGGCTCGCCGTCGGCGCGGCGGCCGGTACGATGAGGGGACAACATACGGGGGCGACCTGGTTTCGACGTGGTCGGTTCTCCGGTCGAGCTGCGAGTCGAGGACCCCGGTAGGCCTCGTAAATCATCCGGGAACAACGCAAGTGCGAAGAACGATCTCGCACTCGCCGCCTAGTCGAATCTAGGTCTGGCGACGTCCCCCCTGGCACGGCCCGAGGCCAGGGATGGGGCGCCAACATCGGGCTCTGAGCCGAAGGAATGCTGATCGCCGGAGGCCCGAGAACCACAGGATGAGCTGGTCCGTCGGTAGGGCGTCCGCCTCCGGCCGCCGGACGAGATCCAAGCGCGGACTACACTCGTAGACGTTCGCTCGGTGCGGTCGCGGACGCGGGTTCGATTCCCGCCGCCTCCATCAGATACGTTCTAAGAAGCGCTCCAAGAAGTTGGGGCGCTTCTGGATTTAAGGGCTGTGAAGAGCGCCTCCGTTACTTCCGTGGTGACGACCTTGGCCACAGCCGTCACGACGACGCCGGTTGCCTTCCTTACCGCCGGGTTACGGGCGGCGTTCTTGGCCAGTTTCGCCGCCTCGCTGCGGCCGCTGTTCGCCAGTTCCCGGACAACGTCGTTCGGAGGCATTTATACGTCCTTTCGGCTCTGAGCGCCCGCACCTCACACTCTAGGACACGATTGGGCCAATTCGCCCTGGGAGGGAGCGGTAGGAGGGAGGCCCGGCTACTGCGTGTGGGCGCTTCTGGATTTTGGGGGCTGTGGAGGGGGTTTGTGGCGCACACGCGTCGTCGGCATCGCCGAGGCGTGCGCTGTGTCACCTCGCTCGCGCCAGTATCTCCTCGACGATCTCCGTCTTCGCGTCGGCGTAGTGCTGGGTGTGCTTCCAGCTTCGCGCGGCGAGGGTGCGCTTCGTGGTCTCGTAGAGCATCCGATCGGCATCGCTGGAGCGAAGGTGATCGCGAAAGCGCAGCATTCGCTCGATCTCAATGCACCCCTCAGAGAAGACGTGAAGGTTCGTGTCGGTGTCCGGGCCTTTGAACACTCGATGCTGATACCAGTTGGGTTCCCGGATGCGCAGCACATAGCCAGCGGCCTCAAGCGCGGGCACATATCCCGGCTCGTCGCCCGAGTCGGGGACAGCAAGGATGATGTCGATGCGGGGCTTCGCGGCCAGGCCCGGCACCGAAGTCGAACCGACGTGCTCGACCAGCAGCGCTGCGTGGCCGAGTGCTGCCCTGATACGAGCCGCCTCCCGATCGAAGAGCGTCGCCCAGGCCGGGTCGTAGTCATGGAGCAAGATCGGTCCGTTCAGCACCTCCGGCGGCCCGATACGCACTGAGGCGATCTCCTCGTCGCGCCTCAAGACCGCATCCTCCACCCCCGGAGCGTGCCACAGAGCACCGGAGGCGCCCAACGATCTCGCGGAATCACGGATCTTCCGAAGTTCGTTTCCTTGCAGTTCCACCGCTGAGTGCCTCAGACGAAACACTCAGCGGTGACCCGCAAACCCGCATCAGATGGCTTCCTAGAACAGACCCATCACATGAAAATTCCTGCAAATCGGCACTTTTTGGGAAATGGCTGAGGAGCAGAAAACACGGCTCGTCCTCCTCATGGGTGGACTCGGCATCCGCAGGCGCTGATGACACCACCCGCCGCCGCGATTCCGCGCGCCGGCTCACCCCAGCCAGGTTGATCGCAGGATGAGCCACAGTTCGATGGGC
Source organism: uncultured Actinomycetes bacterium (assembly GCA_963849125.1). GTDB lineage: Bacteria > Actinomycetota > Thermoleophilia > Gaiellales > Gaiellaceae > Gaiella. The sequence goes on from CAWKGI010000028.1 coordinate 330,878, forward strand.
GTCGGGCCACACGCTGCCCCGTTCGTCAAGAGATGAGACCCGTTCGAGGCGGCCCACCCGACGCACACCGTCGAGAGAGACGAGTCAACCGGGAGATTCCGGGAACCCCGATGAGTAGGAGCACCTGATGAGCGGCACCACTGACGAGATCAAGGGACGTGCCAAAGAGGCGGTCGGCGTTCACACCGACGACACGGAACTGCACCGAGAACGGAAGACCGACAAGGCGGCAGCCGCCAGCAAGAACCAGCTCGATCGAAGCCGCCGACTGGGGAAAAGACAAGATCGACGACATCACGAACAAGCTCAACAAGCGCAACTGAACAACGCCCGCCCGCGTCCGGTCGGGTCAGCCCCCACGTTCGCTTCGCTCAGGCGTGGCCCTCAAGCTGGCCCGCCCGGAGGGGCGGAATTGGAATTGGAGTCTGTTACCCAGTGGTCGGCTCGCCGGCGTTGCCCTCAACCAACTCCTTGAAAGCGGTCTCGTCTCGGATCGGGTCGAGGTCGCTGTCCTCGGCAGCAAGCGAGCGGAACGATTCGTTGCGGTCGATCGCGAGTCGGAGATGTCTGATCGCGTCGTCTGTCCGACCGGCGAGGCTCTCGCAGCACGCGAGGTTGTAGAGCGGCCCGGCGTACTCTGGATGAGCTTCGATCAACTCGCGTCCCTGATCGGCGGCCTCGGCGTAGTGGCCTGACTCGTAGAGATGGTGGAGCGGCATCCAGATCTCGCCGCCCTGGGGCTGGTACGCCTTCCCTGGAGTTCCGCCGATCGCGACGATCGTCGTCCCTGGCTCCTCAGCGAACGCCGTCCGCGTAACAGCGGGGCGGGCGTAGACGAGTGTGCCCGCGGGTGCGTCCACTCGCTCGCCGTCGAGCTCGAACGTCGCGCGCCCGCGCTGGACGAGGTAGAGCTCCTCCTCCAGGTCATGCTCCCCCGACTCGTCGTGCTCGTTGATGAGCCGATCGCCCACCTGATGGGCTGTGAAGGCATTGACGCCGAAGGACGTGATGCCGAAGTGGAACCTGACCGGCCGCCAAGGACAGCGGCCGTCACTGATCTCGTCGATCCCGTCGATCTGGGCCACCGCGTAACCGCTCATTGGGCCGTCCTCCCTCGGGTTGCGGGATAGAGCAGGCGACCCAGCCTAACGAGCGCCCCGGCACGGATCGATCATCCCGCCGCGCCGACAACGTATGCTCGCCTGCGCGAGCGTGCAGGAGTGTTCCTCGAGTTGGCCGTGCGGGGCATCTTGTTGTCTAGCTCCAGCGCAGGCGTTCCGTCTTCCCTTGTTGGCGCGGCGACGTCTTGGTCACGTAGACCTCGTAGCTGCCGACGGCCGTGTTGCCGGCGTTGTCGGTGGCTCTGCAGGTGACTCTCGTCTTCCCGATCGGGTAGCGGTGAGGCGAGGCGGGCGTGCAGGTTTCGGGGATCTCTCCGTCGACTGCGTCGAGCGCGACCGGATGGAAGGAGAGCACTCGCCCTCGCCGGCTTGTCGTCCGCGCGTGCACGGATTCCGGCAAGCGCAGATCCGGCGGTGCCGTGTCCTTGATCAGTTGCAGCTGACCGAGGACGATCGGCCGCAGAAACCGGCCGAGCGCGACCCCGCCCTCGTGGTTGAGGTGCACGACGTCTTTGAACAACCAGGGCTTGCCGGTCACCGTCGGGCCCCAGTCCGCCACGACGAGTTGGGGCCAGCGGGCTGGTGCTGCACGGATCTGGTCGTCGATCGAAAGCCAGACGCTCTGTCCTTCCTCGAGAGTCACCCAGACGACACGTTGGACGCCATTGGCGAGCAGGGCCCGCATCACCTCATCGAGTCCGGCCGAATACGTGTCGGCGGTGTCGTTGTAGCCGACGTCGATCACGACGATCGGCCCGAGCTCGGCCCCGAGCTGCTGGATGACGTCAAGGGCGCTTGGCGGGTTGACGCCGGCGGCCTGCGGGCAGCCGGGGCTGACGAGCTTGCGGCAGCCGAAGGCATAGCCTCGGACGTCGAGTCCGGCTGAGAAGTCGCGCAAAGGGACGGGATCCCAGAGCAAAGCGGTGCCGACGGAGTCGGTGATCACCGTCACGCGCGTCAGCTCGGCACCGGGCGAGGGCGGGATCAGCACCGCGTACGCCAAGACCGACGCGAGAATGAGGGCCGTACGCACCCACACCCCCCTGCGGGCCGTGAAGGACAGGCTCGTCACAGCAGGAGCACCACCTTCAGGGCTGCACCCCGCATGAGCGCCATGTCGTCTACAAGCCTATTCCGACGAGCGCTGGAGATCTACTGCCGAGGCACTTGCCCCTTCCGGCGATCAGAGGCAGGTGGGTGTGCTTCGTCCCGCGGGTGGCCTTTCGGGCTTCGTCTTCACCAAGCCTGCCAGATGCCTCTGCCCGCGTGAGGTAGCTCGCCTCCGTCGGGCGCCATGGTGAAGCGCGACTAGGATCGGAGCTGGCGGAGACGGGACGGGCTCCGGCGCAGCCCGCGCCTGACCGAAGGAGAGAGAGAATGCAAGCTGGAGGCGTCGTGTCGGAGGTATCGACGGCCACCGGCGTGCCCCACGCGTTTCACCTGCTGGCGAAGCCGACGGGGGCCGTCTGCAACCTGGACTGCGCGTACTGCTTCTTCCTCTCGAAGGAGATGCTCTATCCGGGCTCGCGTTTCCGCATGGCCGACGAGCTGCTGGAGGAGTACGTGCGGCAGCTGATCGAGGCGCACGCGACGGTGCCCGAGGTCGCGATCGCCTGGCAGGGCGGCGAGCCGACGATGATGGGGCTCGACTTCTTCCGCCGCTCGATCGAGCTCGCGCAGAAGTATCTGCAGCCGGGGCAGCGGGCCGCCTACACGATTCAGACCAACGGGACGCTGCTGGACGCGGAGTGGGCGTCCTTCTTCAGGGAGCATGACTTCCTGGTCGGGATCTCGATCGACGGGCCGCGTGAGCTGCACGACGCCTACCGGGTCAACAAGGGCGGCAAGGGGTCGTTCGACCAGGTGATGCGCGGGCTCGGGTTCCTGCGTGAGGCGGGGGTGGAGTGGAACGCGCTGACGACGGTGCACGCGGCGAACGGTGAGAGCGGGCGGGAGGTGTACCGGTTCCTGCGCGACGAGTGCGGCGCGCGGTTCGTGCAGTTCATCCCGATCATCGAGCGGGTGGCCGAGGCGGCCGACGGAGAAGTGCCGTGGTCGTCGTGGCGTGACCGGCCGTTGTACGAGCAGAAGGGGGAGCTGGTCACGAACCGCTCGATCGGCGGTGAGCAGTACGGCCGCTTCCTGATCGACGTGTTCGAGGAGTGGGTTCGGCGTGACGTCGGTGAGGTGTACGTGCAGCTGTTCGACGTCACGCTTGCGAACTGGGTCGGGGAGCCGCCGGGGCTGTGCGTCCACTCGGAGACGTGCGGGCTCGCGCTGGCGCTCGAGCACACGGGCGACCTGTACTCGTGCGACCACTTCGTCGAGCCGCGCTACAAGCTCGGGAACATCAAGGAGCACCGGATGCTCGACCTGGTCAGCTCGCAGCGGCAGGTGCAGTTCGGCCTCGACAAGCGCGAGGCGCTGCCGCAGTTCTGCCTCGAGTGCGACGTCCGCTTCGCCTGCCACGGCGGCTGCCCCAAGGATCGCTTCATCCGAACCCCCGACGGCGAGGCCGGCCTCAACTACCTCTGCCCGGGCTTCAAGGCCTTCTTCCACCACGTCGACGGGCCGATGCGCTACATGGCCGAGCGTCTGCGCGTCGGCGCCGCCCCTTCCGAGATCGTGCAACGCTACGCCGCGGAGGACGCCGCCCGCGGCCGCAACGACCCCTGCACCTGCGGCAGCGGCAAGAAGTGGAAGAACTGCCACGGCGCCTGATCGCCCCTGCGAGCAACCGTGTGGCGTCGGGCCCCGCGACGGGCTAGATCGCTCCCGCCGCCTTCCACTTCCGCCAGATCCGCTTCATCTCCCACGCGGTCGAGCGCACGGCGTCCTCCGGCGTCGCCTTCCCGAGGGACACCTGCGCGAACATCCGCGGGATCATGAACCGCTCGAGGACCTCGGCGACTCCGGGGTGCGCATAGCCGGGGTAGCCCGCGTTCCGCGTCTGCTTCGTCGCGATCGTCGTGAGGATCGAGTACTTCCCCTTCGGCAGGTGCGAGTCCGCCGCGGCAGCCTGGTAGAGCTCCTTCGACGAGACCGCGCCCGGGAAGCTCGGGAAGTTGAAGAGCTTGGATGCGGCGGTCGCCTGCTTGCCGGCGACGCAGAGATCGACGAGAAAGCGCTCGGCCGTCTCGGCGTTCTTCGAGAACGTCCAGATCGAGTACACGTTCGTGTACTGGGCGAGGCTCGACCTGCCCTGGGGCCCGTACGGCGTCGGCCAGAGCCAGAGGTCGTTTGCGAACCGCAACTGCAGGTCCTCAGCGCTCCGGAGCACCGAGATCGCGTTCATGATCAGCGATCCCTTGCCCGAGAGGAGGAGCTGGTTGTTCGAGGTGGGGCCCCAGGTGAAGATCTGGCGCTCCTCGCCCTCGCGGTAGAGGTCGGCCATGAACCGGACGGCCTCGACCGTTCGCTTGCTCGCGAACGTGAGGGTGTTCGACTCGTCCTGGATGAAGGACCCGAAGCTCATGAGGAACGAGATCAGCGCGGTGTTCGAGTCGAGCTCGCTCGCCTGCCCGATCCCGATCGGATGCCCGAGCTCCTTCAGCTTGGGGGCTGCGCTGCGGACGTGGTCCCAGGTCGCGGGTGACTCACCGATCGCGTTCCAGAGGTCGTGTCGCCAGATCGTCGCCGCGGGCACGAAGCTGTCCGAGACGCCGAAGTACCGCCTCGTCCTCGGGAGGTAGGTGCTCTTCAACCCGAGCTCCCCGTTGGGCCCGACGGATCGTTCGATCTCCTTGACGACGTCGGCGTGGTCGATCACGCGGTCGGCGTAGGCGGCGGGAGGTGACAGGAATCCGAAGATGTCGTGCCCCCGCTGGGCCTTGACCTCCGACGCCGCGAGCGTCGGGAGGCGCGTGTAATCGACGTGGTCGACGTTGACCTCCACGTCGTTGGCCTCACCCCAGGCCGTCGCCCACTTGTCGAACCAGGCGTCGTAGGCAGGCTCGACGTGGCTCCACTGGGCGATCGAGAGCTCTCCCTTCAGGCTCCGCTGTGCGAAGCGCAGCGGGCCGCCGAAGGCGGATCGGGGCGAAGCACCCGCGACGGCGACGACGGCCGCCGCCGCCCCCGCGCGGCGGAGGAGCTGTGCCCGGGTCAGGGCCGCCTCGGGGCACGCAGCCGATCGTGAGGTGGCTGTCACCACGGCAGCGTCACCAGCGGCGTCGTTGTGAGGGCGAACACCGCCTGGAGCGGGATGGAGAGCTGGATCGTGCCGGTGGGGCCGCTGTCGAGGAAGCCGACGTCCGCGTTGGTGCCGGTGCCGTCGCGGTTCCACAGGAGCAGGCGGAACGGCGTGTTCGGAGGGAGGCCGCCGATGCTGTACGGCACCATCTCGGAGGACGCATCGCTCAGTCCGCCACGGGTGTCGAGGCCGATGACCGTGAGGTTCGAGGCCGGGGAGACGTAGGCGGTGACCAGCTTCGACGGAGAGACGTCGGGGGCCGGCACGAGGTCGACGATGCGGCCGCCTCGCGGTTCCATCGTCCAGGTCAGCAGCTGCATGAGCCGGTAGACGGGGCGGATCGGCCATCCTTCGCTCCCGGGGCCGATCGCGCTGTGATCCTGGGTGCCGTTGTCGTACTTCGCGGCGTACATGTCCCACTTCGCCGTGCCGGAGTATCCGAGGTTGGCCGCGCGCAACATGAACCACCCTTGCTGGAAGGCGGCGACGTTCGTCTGGGTCATCGGCGTGCCGTCCGGTGCCAGTCCGGGCTGGAACGTGCTCTCTCCCTCGAACGTCGGGAGGCCGCGCGACCCGAACTCGGTCACGTAGAGCGGCCGGCGCGTCGGTGCGGGGATCGCGGCGAAGATGCTGCGAACTTCGGCCTGCAATCGCCGGTCGATCTTTCCCGCGTCCCAGAAGTCCCAGTAGACGTGCACCGACCAGGCGTCCAGGAGATCGCCCATGCGCGCGGCCATGTACCTGAACCAGTCGACCTGCGACTGCCCGAGCGGGCTCGTCGTGCCGAGCAGGTCGCCACCCATGAAGTGCACGCGATCGCGGACGCCGCGGGTCCTCAGTTGGCTGTCGAGCCTGCGATAGACGTCCTCGTACTGCGCGAGCGTGAGCCGTGTCGAGTTCGGCTCGTTGAACATCGTCACCCAGATCGAGGTCATCCCCCAGTCTTCGAGGACCTCGGCGAGCACGTCCGCGAAGCGGCCCATGTTCGCGGCGGCGTACGCGTAGGTGCTCCCCTGCCAGGTGATGTTGATCTGCGCTCCCGCGCGGTGACCGAGGCCGACGGTTCTGCGGAACGAGTCCATCCGGTCGGGGAACGTCCACTCCGTCGTGTTGAAGAAGACACGGACGAGTCGTGGTCGGGCGGCGATGACCTTCGCCTCCATCGCCGGGAGGTCGGGCGGCGGGCCGCTGAGGTTCGCGTAGACGTGCTGGTTCAGCTGCGCACCGAAGCCGATGAAGTCGCCGACGAGGCCCCGTTCGGGCGCCAGGGTGAACTCGGGCGCGCCTACCTGTACCTGCGCACCCGGCTCGCTCACCTGGACCGCTGCGCAGACGAGCCCCAGCATCACCAGAGCTCCTGCCCAGCGACGTACATGGCGGATCTCCAACAGACGTACCCCGTTTCCGCATCGGGCCATACGCCGTGCCATCCCCGATTCTGCAGTGGCGTGTGACGGAAGTCATCCGCTGAAAGTACGGACCGACAGCCGTCGCAGCGGCTCGAGTCGCAGTGGTCGGCGTCCAAGGGCTCTTCGGTCAGCCGGAGATCTGTCACCCCTGGGACGGCGGGCGACCTGTAAGGTGTTGCACAGAGTGAAACGGATTCCCGCCCAGGCGACACGCCGCGCGAACGGTGCTCTGCGCCCCGCGTGACGGCACAACGCTCCGCGCTCACCCCGTTCGGCGTTCCGGTTCGCGGAGCGGCCGATCGCGCTCGACGCTGGGGTCGCACGACTCTCGCTCTCGCCGCCGTCGCCTTCCGGGCCCTGGTCGCGGTCGTCACGATCTGCGTGGCGATGAGCGCGGTGATCTGGGTTGTGCTCTCGGCGGTCGACGCCGTCTCCTCCGCGGCTGACAGCGTGTGGTGGGGAACGCTCGTCGTCGGCTCGCTCGCCCTGATCGCCTCGCTCGTGCTGCTCTTCCGAGACCGTGGACGCGGAATGACTCCGTGGTGGTCGGTCGCCGCCGGGATCGACGTTCTGGCGATCGTCGGTCTTCTGCTGAACGCGCCGTCCTGACCACCAGCCGGGGTCGCGAGGAGCCCGTGGCAGGGGCTCAGTCGGCCTCGTCATTGTGGGGCCTCGCACGGGGGAAGGCCTGGCGTCAAGCCGGCACGAGCGACGCCGCCGACCGATCAGCCATCCTTACGACGTGCCTCGCCGCCGCCGCGCGCCTGCGCTGAGCCCACGACCGCGCACCCCGCGGCGGCTCGGCTCCGGACCGACGGTGATCGTGGTGGAGGTGCGCGAATCGTCGCGTGCGCGGCGCGCTCGGCTCGTCGTCCGTCCGGGCGGCGCGGCCGAGGCCGTCGTTCCGTGTGGGTCGCCTGAGCGTGTCGGTCGACGAGCTCATCCGCGCCCACCGCGACTGGATCGTCCGTCGGGTCGTGCGGGAGCGGGAACGGAGGAGAGTGGGCCGACGCTCGGTCTCGGACGCCTGGACGCGCTTCCGCTGCAGGGTGCATGGGTGTCGTTCGTCCGCATGGTGGCGTCCGTGCGGAGGCGCATCTCCAGGGCGGCGTGCTCGTCGTCTCGGGGCCGGACGATGAGGCGGCGAGGAGCTGCAGTGCTCCGGTGGTATCGGCGCGAGGCACGGACGATCGTCGCGTCCTCGGTCGTCGGGAGGCAGGTCGTCTCGGCGTCGAGCCGGGGCCGCTCAGCATCCGTGATCAGCGATCGCGCTGGGCGTCGTGCTCGCGTCGCGGCGCGCTCTCGTTCAGCTGGCGGCTCGTGCTCGCGCCGCAGGACGTGCTCGACTACGTCGTGGTGCACGAGCTCTGCCATCTCGTCGAGCCGAACCACTCGAAGGCGTTCTGGCGGCTGGTCGACGACGCGCGTCCCGATGTGGAAGCAGGACGCCGCGTGGCTCCGGACGCACGGGCACGAGCTGCACGCGTTCGAGCCGTGGCGACCCGCGCCGAGCCCGTGAGGGCGAGGAGCGTGGTTGCCCGAAGAGGCGGGCCTCGGGGCGCGGCCGGGGCGTGGCTGTTCGTACAGAACGCTTACGAAAGGCTCTTCGTATCCGCACCCTCGGAGACGAGGGTAGGCACGAGAGATCGATCTCGAAGCCGACCATCGACCAAGGAGAAGCTCCATGCGCAAGACCGTGATCGCGATCCTGCTCGTCGCGCTCGCCGTGCCGGCACTCGCCGTCGCCGCAGACAAGCCGAGCCAGGCAGACCGCGACGCCAGGTTCGCGGCCCGCGTCGCCAAGTACAACGAGCGTGACGCGAAGATCGACGCCCACCAGGCGAAGTTCACGGCACGGTGCCTGGGCGAGAAGGCGGGCGAGAGGTGCGCGACGGCTGCCGCGAGGATCGTCGCAAACCTCAGCAGGCGCATCGACGCGCGCAACGCCAACCTGGCGGAGCTCACCGCGAGGTGCGCCGCCCGGCCGGCCGACAAGCCGTGTGGCGATCGGGCCGCTCAGGTGAAGAAGATGATCCAGGACAGGATCGCCAAGCTCGAGGGGTTCAGAGCGGCGGTGCTGGCGAAGTACCCGAGCGCAGCCTGACGGACGCGTTCGTCGACTGGACGGGAGGGCTCCCCAGGGAGCCCTCCCGCGATGCCTGCTTCCCGCGACCAGGCCAGCCACGTTGCAGCAGACTGCGCTCGTGGCCCAGCGTCAGCGACACCTCGGGGCGCTGTCGATGCTCCTCGCGACGACGCTCTTCGGCGTCAGCTCGGCGGTGCTCAGCTCGACCGACGCCTCGAGGCTCTGGCTACTCGCGATCTACGGACTCGTGATCGGCGTCCCGACCCTTCTCTGGGGGATGCGCGTGCGCCGTCCTCTCCGGGCGAAGTGGGTGGCCGCGCTGTTCGTGCTGGACACCCTCACGGTCGGCGGGTTCTTCATCGCGCTCGGGCTCGCTCCCGTCGGTCCGGCGGTGGCCCTCCACCTCACGGCGCCGGTGTTGATCGTGCTCTACGAGATCGTGTGGCAGCGGCAGCGGGTCACGACGTGGCGTCTCGCCACGCTCTGCCTGATCGTTCTCGGCTGCGCGCTGGCCGCGTACTCGACGGGGACGTCGGGGGGCGGCTCGCTCGCGTTCCTCGGACTCGGGCTCGCGCTCCTCAGTGCCGTCGGGGTGGCGCTCACGAACGTCCTCGCCGTGCACCTCGCCGCCATCGAGGGGAACTGGCAGCTCGTCGTGGGGCTCTCCTCGCTGGCCCGCGCAGCCGCCTGCACCGTGATCGCGCTGCTGGCCGGCTCGGCGCTCGCCGGGGACGGGCCTCGGGTGCTCGGAGCGGCAGTCGTCGTCGCGATCGCGGTGCCCCTGATGTGGGCCGGCGCTGCGCCGCGCCTCGCCCCGCGGACGATGTCGATCATCGGGCTCAACGAGGCGGTCGTCGCGACGGTGGTCGCCGTGCTCGCCTTCGGCAAGCCTCTCACGCCGAGCGCCGCGCTCGCGACCGTGATCATCCTCGCGGCGATCGCTGTCGAGGTGCTCGAGCCCACGCCGACCACGGCACCGCTGCCCGCGACCGCAACGGGCTGACGGTCGCCCTCCGGCGGCGCCCGCGCCGAGGGGGCGGGTGTGACAGCCGGGTCGACCGCCACACCCGCTCCACACACGACTACGACACGGTGAGGTAGCCGAACATCGAGCTCTCGTGCGGCCGGCAGTAGAACTTGTACTTCCCGGCACGGAGGGTGACCTTGATCGTCTTGGCACCCGTGCCCGACACCGTCGTGATGTCCCGCTCGACGCCGGGTCCCTCGAGCACGAAGTTGTGGATCGACGAGCGGTCGACCACGGAGATGGTGTAGACGCCCTTCTTTGCGAGCTTGGCGGGCTTTCCGCCAGGCGTCTTCAGCGTGATGGTGAATCCCGGCCCGACCGTGCCGAGGAGCTTCGGGGGCGCGGCGGCCGACGCGATCGATGTCGCGAGCAGCAGGGCGGCGGTCGTCGCGATGACGACGGGCAGCTTCCGCATGCGGTGTCCTTCCTGTCGGTCCCGAGGGCTCCCGGGATGTGAGGTCCTACGCACACGGCAGCAGGTCGGATTGGGTGCCCGGAGCCGACGCGCGGGTAACGCCGGTCAGACGTCCTCGCCGCTCAGCTCGTGCGCGCGACGATCCACGCCGCGAGCGCTACGACGAGCGACATCGCGACGATGACCGCGGCCGGCCACCAGGTCGCGTCGGCGTACCCCAGCGCCGCGAGCGTCAACAGCACGAGCAGCAGCCCGGTCTCGAGCGCGACGAGCGCCGTGACCGCGCGTGCCGCACGCACGTCGGGATCACTCGCCTCGGGTGTCGCATGCTTCGCGGAAGAGCGATGCGCCGGCCCCGGATACCTGCGGTGCAGAGCTCCGGGCACGTGCAATGACGGCACATGCATGGTGTTCCTCCTTCCTTGTCGCCATCGTCGCGCGAGGCGTGAGCGCGCGCATCCGGTCGTTCCCGGATCTCGACCGAGCTCGGGCGGCGTCACGAATCGCCGAAGCCCTCTCTGGGGGCTTCCCGGCTGCTCGGCGCGCTCGGGCGCGCGGCTTCGATCGCACTCGATGTGTTGTGACCTTGGCGCCGTGTGTCCGGGTTACGATCGACGCGTGTCGAACGACCGGCTCGTGTACTCCACCGACGACGGGGATCGCCGTCCTCGCGACCGGGCCGGCAAGCGAGGCTCGAGGCAGGAGTCGGCCGGTCCGGTGCTGCCGAACGACGGGGTCGTGAGGGTGTTCCGTGAGAAGGGTGGACGGGGCGGGAAGACGGTCACGGTCGTCCGCGGCCTGCCCGTGGCAGAGCTCGAGTCGGTCGCGAGCGACCTCAAGCGCCATTGCGGGTCGGGTGGGTCGGTGAAGAGCGGTGCGGTCGAGATCCAGGGCGACCATCGCGAGAAGGTCGCGGCCAGGCTCACCGCCCAGGGTCGGAGGGTCAAGCTCGCCGGAGGCTGACTGCCGAAACCGCTCTCGGAGGACGGATGCGAGGAGCAGAGCAGGCCCCGATCTGTCACGGTTGTCGAGACTCGCGTGTGCGGTCGCATCGGGGTTCGGGACGTCAGAGGAGGAGCTCGTGGGCGAGAAGCGACGACTGTCCGTGCGTGACGCTCTTCGCGTCGACCCCGGAACCTTCTCCCTCAGGGACGTCGATCCCCAGGCGGTGGTCCGCGGTCCGTCCGACCGCGAGACCGCGGAGCGTGAGATCGTCGCCCTCGAGCGGCACGTCGGGGAGCTTCACGACCGTCTCTGGGCGTCGGCCCGGGCCGGGCAGAGCGAGCATCGACTCCTGATCGTCCTCCAGGGGATGGACACCTCCGGGAAGGGAGGTGCGGCGAAGGCGTTCGACCGGCTGCTCCATCCGTCGGGATTCGTGGTCGTCGGGTTCGGCAAGCCGACGGAGGAGGAGCGCTCCCATCACTTCCTCTGGCGCCACGAGCAGGCGCTGCCGGCTCCCGGCCGCATCACGCTCTTCGACCGGTCGCACTACGAGCAGGTTCTCGTCGTCCGCGTCCACGGGCTGCAGCCCTGGCAGGGCGCGTACGACGAGATCAACGCATGGGAGTCAAGGCTCGTCGCCCAGGGGGTCACGATCCTGAAGGTGATGCTGCACATCTCGAAGGACGAGCAGGCCGAGCGGCTGCTCGAGCGGCTCGCCGACCCCACGAAGCATTGGAAGTACAACCCGGCCGACGTCGACGAGCGTGGGCGGTGGGGGGACTACCAGGCAGCGTACGAGGACATGCTGCGCCGGTGCTCGACGGACGTCGCTCCGTGGTTCGTCGTGCCCGCCAACCGGAAGTGGCACCGCGATTGGCTTCTCTCCGCGCTGCTCGCGGAGACGCTCGAGGCGATTCGCGTGGCGTGGCCGAAGGCGACGTTCGATCCCGCTGTCGAGACGCGCCCGCGTCCGCGCGAGCTGACGACGGGATCCCGGGGCGCGCCCGGGATCCCGCTGTGCCTGCTCAGACTGCGACCAGGCTGAACGGCATGTCGTAGGGGGGATCCTGCTGGCCCGGCCTGTACAGCACGACCTTGAACACTCCGCCCGTGAACTCGACGGTCGCCATCCCCGCCACTGCCGACACGGTTGCGGTCGACGCTGCGTTGCCCGGGAAACGAACCTCGAACGCGCCCGTGTTCGGCGCGCCTCACCTGCGGAGCACCGTTCCCGCAGTTGAACTGGCGAGGGATCAGCGCCTTTGCGCTGGTGAACCGGTCGGGGAAGTTCGCGGCTCCCTTCGTCGGGTCTCCGGTCACGGTCACGATCCCCCTGATCGCACCGGTCGCGCAGCGCGGCTGCGGCTTGATCGCATCGGAGACGGCGAGAGCCGATCCGCCGAGCGCGAAGAAGAGCGCTGCGGCGGCAAGCACGGTCGATGGCGTCGGGCGGAAGCGCTTCATCTGGTTCCTCCTTCGGAGACGGTCGCTCGATTCTCCCACAGGCTCTGGCCGGCGGCATCCCCCGGGCGGGCCGAGGCGAGTGGGCGGCGGTGTCGATCCGGCGGGTTGCGTCGTGGCGCCCGTCAGCCGAATGCCTGGACGCCGCGCGGTGTCTGTCCCGCAGGCGCGGTTGCCTGGATCACCACGGCGACGAGCACGATGAGTCCGCCTCCGAGCGTCGTGGCCGAAGGGCGCTCGTCGTAGGCGATCCAGACGAGGAGCGGTCCGAGGACGACCTCGACGAGCGTGAGCAGCGCCACCTCTGCCGGCGGGATGAGCCGCGCGCCGATCGTCAGGAGGGCGAGCGCCAGGCCCATCTGTCCGATGCCGAGCGCTGCCATCACCGTCCAGTCGTGGCTCGTGGCGGCGGAGAACGACGCGAACGGCGCCACGACGACGACGACCATGACCTGAGAGAGGCACGTCGCGGGGAGCATCGAGACCTCGGAGCGATGACGCGCGATCACGACGACACCTGCGAACGCGACGGTCATCACGAACGGGAGGATCGTCGCGATCCAACCGCTCTCGAGCGATCCCGCGACCATCACGGCAACGCCGGCGGCGGACACCGCGATGGCGACGGCGGTGCGGGCCCCGATCGGGTCGCCGAGCAGCGCCCAGCCCATCGCTGCAGCGAGCATCGGAGCGGCAGCCTGCATGAACAGCACGTTGGCGACCGAGGTGTAGTTGAGCGCCAGCATGAACGTGCCTGACGAGATCGCCATCAGCGCCGCGAACGCCAGTCCCCACCGGCCCATCGTCCGGAACGCCGTGACAGCACGGCCGTGCTCGAGGACGAGCGTGACGACAGCCAGGGTGAGCGCGGCGAACAGCGCCCGGCCGGCGACCTGCGTCGCCGCAGAGACGGAGAGCTCCCGCTGGCCGATCCCCGCAGTCGACCACATCACCGCGGCCGTGACGATCGCGAGTTGTCCCCGCCGGCGCGTCGTCACGTCAGCATCCTTCGCACCGGTGCAGCCCGAGACTCTCCAGAGCCGAAGCCGGCTGTATGCATGTCCACATCGAGCCTCCCCGGGGGATGCGGGACGGACGGAGGCCCGACTCTACGGGACGTGGTCGGGCGGGGTCACGGACGTCCGAACGGCATCCTCTCGGCCTGTCCGCTCGGCCTGGCCGCAGCGCGTCCCGCACGCCGGATAGGTACGATGAGAACGTTAATCAGAGCGTGGTTTCGGAGACGTCCGTCTCCTTTCACCCGTTCGACAGTGGGTGGAAGGAGGTGCAAGCAATGGCAACCGGAACTGTGAAGTGGTTCGACGACGCCAAGGGGTACGGCTTCATCGCCCCGGATGGCGGTGGCAAGGACCTGTTCGTGCATCACACGCAGATCCTCGGTGAGGGCTTCAAGACCCTCGCGGAGAACGCGAAGGTGACGTACGAGGAGCGTGAGGGTCAGAAGGGCCCCGAGGCGACCAACGTCGCTCTCGCCTAGCGTGCATGGGGTGGGCGCGGCCTATGATTGGGCCGCGCCCCTCCAACACGTGAAAGGAGCTCGCCATTTCAGGCGAAGAGAAGATCGAGATGGAAGGCGAGATCCTCGAGGCCTTCCCCAGCGGCATGTTCCGCGTGAACCTCGACAACGGCCACGAGCTGCTGGCCTACACCGCGGGGAAGATGCGCCGCTTCCGTATCCGCATGGCGCCGGGCGACCGCGTCAAGGTAGAGGTCTCCCCGTACGACCTCACGCGCGGCCGGATCGTCTACCGTCAGCGCTGAGCCGGCTCGAGCGACCAGTCGACGGGCTCGCGCCCGTCGGAGCGCAGCAGCGCGTTCGCCCGTGAGAAATGGCGGCAGCCGAAGAATCCGCTCGCTGCGCTGTACGGCGACGGATGCGAGGCGGTGAGCACGTGGTGTCGAGCTCGGTCGACGACCGTGCCCTTCTGCTGTGCGTGCCGGCCCCAGAGCAGGAACACGATCCCCTCGCGGCGTGCGCACAGCTCGGAGATGACCCGGTCGGTGAAGCCCTCCCAGCCGTGTCCGGCGTGTGAGGCGGGCTTCCCCGGGGAGACGGTCAGCACGGTGTTGAGGAGCAGCACGCCGCGCCGTGCCCACGCCGTGAGGTCGCCGTGCGCCGGCGGCTCAAGGCCGAGGTCGTCTCGAAGCTCCTGGAACACGTTGCGAAGCGACGGCGGCTGCGGCACTCCTGCGGGCACGGAGAAGCACAGGCCCATCGCCTGTCCGGCTCCGTGGTAGGGGTCCTGTCCGAGGATCACGACCCGCACGTCCGGCAGCGCCGTGAGCTGGAGCGCCGCGAACACGCGGTCGGCCGGGGGATAGAACCCGCGCCCCGAGCGCACCTCGCCGACCAGGAACCGTCTGAGGTCCTGCATCGCGGCGATTCCAGCTCGTCGCCGAGGGCCTCGAGCCAGGTCTCGTGCATCTGCGGGGTCACGGTCGTCGAGCGTACCGTTCCGCCGCGTGGGGCCCGCGATCCCGGCTGGGGTCACGCTCGCGGCCTACGGTGGGACGCTGGACCCCTGCGCTCGCCCGATTCTCCGGCGCTCGGGCGGGCCTCTGGCGCCGGCGCCGAAGGCTGACCCGGTATGGCCACCCATGCGACGCCCGAGCCGACTCGACCCGAGCTGCCGCGACCAGCGCCGGCCTCCGGGAGACGGAACTTGCGCAGACCCCCGCCGAGTCGCTATACCTTCTGAAGCGTTGACCATCACGAGCGGTCGAGGGAACTGGCCCGACGACACCGCCGCAACCGGGGCCTCCTGGCCCGTCAGGTGCGAACTCCAGCCGCGAGCCGGCCGTCCCGGGCGGTGAGCGGGAAGATGGGAAGACGTCTCGCACCCGCCGCCGGCGGGAGCACCGAGGGCCCCGGGACAGGGGCCCTTCTCGTTCCCGGGACGTCGACATCGCCACAGCGGCGGGAGGGAGAGAGCATGAGCGAGGCAGACACGGTCTACCGTCCGGAGACGGTCGCACTGCACGGGGGGCAGTCCCCTGACCCGACGACGAACGCGCGGGCGGTGCCGATCTACCAGACGACGTCGTACGTCTTCGACGACACCCAGCACGCGGCGGATCTGTTCGCGCTGAAGGTGCCGGGGAACATCTACACGCGGATCATGAACCCGACCCAGGACGTGTTCGAGCAGCGTGTCACAGCGCTCGAGGGTGGGATCGCCGCGGTCGCTACGGCGTCGGGCCAGGCCGCAGTGACGTACTCGGTCCTCAACATCACGCGCGCGGGCGACAACATCGTCTCGGTCTCGACGCTCTACGGCGGCACGTACAACCTCTTTGCCCACACGCTGCCGCAGTACGGGATCGAGGTGCGCTGGGCGGATCCGGACGATCCGGAGTCGATCGCCGCCCTGATCGACGACAAGACCCGGCTCGTGTTCGCCGAGACGATCGGCAACCCTCGACTCAACGTCGTCGACCTCCGGGCCTGGGCGGACGTCGCGCATGCCCACGGGCTGCCGCTGATCGTCGACAACACCGTGCCGACGCCGATCCTCTGTCGCGCGTTCGACCACGGGGCCGACGTCGTCGTGCACTCGGCGACGAAGTACATCGGCGGGCACGGCACGTCGATCGGTGGAGTCGTCGTCGACTCGGGCCGTTTCGACTGGGTCGCGAACGCGGAACGCTTCCCGGGGCTGACGCAGCCGGATCCGTCGTACCACGGCGTCGTGTGGTCGGATGTCCTCGGGCCGGCGGCCTACATCGGACGCGTGCGAACGGTCCTCCTTCGCAATACGGGAGCCGCGGTCAGCCCGTTCAACGCGTTCCTCTTCCTCCAGGGGCTCGAGACGTTGCCCCTGCGGATGGAGCGGCACTCCGAGAACGGGCTCGCGGTCGCGCGGCACCTCGAGGGCCACGACGGCGTCGTCTGGGTGAACTACCCCGGGCTCGAGTCGAGCGCCCACAAGGGCGTCGCCGATCGGATCCTCTCGGGCGGGTACGGCGGTCTCGTCACGTTCGGGATCGAAGGGGGGAGAGACGCCGGCAAGCGGTTCATCGAGAGCCTGCAGCTCTTCAGCCATCTCGCCAACATCGGCGATGCGAAGTCGCTCGCGATCCACAACGCGACGACGACGCACTCGCAGCTCAACGACGAGGAGCTCGCCGCGTCCGGCGTGACGCAGGACACGGTGCGTCTCTCCGTCGGGATCGAGCACATCGACGACATCGTCGCCGACCTCGATCAGGCGCTTGCGCGGTCCCGCACGGAGGTAGCGGTCTGAGCGAGACCTCCACCTCGCGCGGGTCGGTCGGGCTGGTCGAGACGCAGCGGGTCGTCCTCTTCACGGAGGACGACCCGCTCGTGCTCGCCTCGGGCGAGACGCTCGCGCCGGTCGAGGTCGCGTACGAGACCTACGGGACGCTCGCGCCCGACGGCTCGAACGTCGTGTTCGTGTGCCACGCCCTGACGGGGGACGCGCATGCGGCGGGGCATCATGGCGACCCGACCCGTCCGGGCTGGTGGGACGTGCTCATCGGCCCTGGCAAGCCCGTCGACACGGACAGGCTCTTCGTGGTCTGCCCGAACCTCCTCGGCGGCTGCAAGGGCACGACGGGACCGTCGTCGACGGACCCGGCCACGGGTCGTCCCTACGGCCTGCGATTCCCGCACTTCGAGGTCGCCGACCTCGTCACCGTCCACCGAAGGCTGCTCGCGCACCTCGGGCTGCGCCGGGTCCGTGCCGCGCTCGGCGGCTCGCTCGGAGGGATGCAGGTTCTGCAGTGGGCTCTCGACCATCCCGATGAGGTCGAGGACGGCATCCTCGTCTGCGCGAGCTCGCGCCTCAGCGCCCAGAACATCGCCTTCAGCGCCGTCGCCCGCGCGTCGATCATGAACGACGAGCACTTCCAGGGCGGCGACTACTACGGGAGCGGCCGAGGCCCCGACGTCGGGCTCTCGATCGCACGGATGCTCGCCCACATCACGTACGTCTCGGAGGAGTCCCTCACGCGGAAGTTCGACCGCCGCCGGCGCTCCGGGGAGGCTCCGACGTTCGCGATCGACTTCGAGGTCGAGAGCTACCTGCACCACCAGGGGGAGACGTTCCTCGACCGCTTCGACGCGAACAGCTACCTGTACCTCTCGCGGGTGATGGACTACTTCGACCCCTTCGGCGACGACCGGCCGATCGAGACGAGCACCCGGTTCCTCCTGATCAGCTTCGACACCGACTGGCGGTTCCCGACCGCGCAGTCCCGGGTGATCGCCGATCGACTCGCGTGGGCCGGGATCGATGCCGACGCGATCGAGATCGCGTCGCCGTGGGGCCACGACTCCTTCCTGCTGCCCGTGCCCGAGTACCTCGCGCTCGTCGCCCACCGTCTGGCCGACACGGCCGGACACTGACCCCCGGGAGTGGCCGGCCGGTCCGGGTGGTGGATCGTCGGGGATCCGCTTCTGCGGATTCCCGACCTGTGGGGAGGGACGGGTCGCGTCGAGGTGGTCGTAGAGCCCGGCTTTGTCCGGCACGGCGCCGGCCGCCGAAGGCGGCCGCTTCAGGGGTTGTCGCGGTCGGGGATTCGCTTCTGCGGATTCCCGACCTGCGGGAGAGCCTCGGGGTTGTCGCGGTCGGGGATCCGCTTCTGCGGATTCCCGACCTGCGGGAGAGCTTCGGGGTGTTCCCGACCTGTGGGGAGGGACGGGTGTCGCGTCGAGGTGGTCGTAGAGCCCGGCTTTGTCCGGCACGGCGCCGGCCGCCGAAGGCGGCCGCTTCAGGGGTTGTCGCGGTCGGGGATCCGCTTCTGCGGATTCCCGACCTGCGGGAGAGCCTCGGGGTTGTCGCGGTCGGGGATCCGCTCATGCGGATTCCCGACCTGCGGGGTGGCAGCCGCGCCCGACCAGTGCTGCCACGCCGCGCCGACGTGGTCTCGCATCAGCGCCTCGGCCGCGTCCGCGTCTCCCGCCTCGACGGCGGCGAGGATCGCCTCGTGCTCGGCGACGTCGTTCGACTGCCAGGTCTCCTGCGAGCGCCGCGACGCGAGGAGCCTGCGGCCGACGTCCGCGATCCAGAGCCCGTCGAAGATGCGGAGGAGCGTGTCGTTCCCGGTCGCGCGGATGAGCTCGACGTGGAAGGCGCGGGTCGCGTCGTGGGCGGCGCTGGCCGTCGCCGCGGCGCGCTCGCTCTCGAGCGCCGCGCGTAGCGCTTCGAGATCCTCGACCCGCCGCCGCTCCGCCGCGAGTCGGGCGATCCCGGGCTCGAGCACGAGCCGTGCCTCGAGACGCTCGAGGACGCCGTCGAGGCCCACGTCTGCGACGAAGAAGCCGCGGTTCACCTCGAACTCGACCATCCCGTCGCCGGCGAGACGCCGCAGGGCCTCGCGCACGGAGCCCCGGGAGATGCCGAGCGCGTCGGCGAGCTCCGCCTGGCCGACGCGCGCGCCGGGGGCGAGACGGCCGTCGACGATCATCGCGCGGATCTCGTCGTACGCCAGCCCGACGACCGAACGCACGCGGAGCGGCGGCGGGAGCTCGCCGACGTGGTCGCTCCCTCTCTCGCTCTCGATCGCGCTCACGTGGGCGTGCGCTCCCCGGTCATGGTTGACATTCGATGTTCGAACCTTATATGGTCGCGCCAGGCGGATGCAAGCTGCTGCATCCGGCACTCGACGTCACGGAGGGCGGGATCCATGAGCCAGGTCGAACCGGCCGACAGCGCCAGCGGCGCGCTCGGCGAGAAGAACCTCACGACACTCCACGCGGTTGCGCAGGCGCTCGCGATCGGGCCGATGTTCTCGGTCGCGCTGATCCTGGGCGGCGTCTCGCGGCCCGACATCGGGGCCGGCTGGAACGCTGCGCTCGCCGTCGTGATCGCGACGATGGGCGTGCTCGCGATCGGCTACGTGATCGCGCTCTACGCGCGCCGCTTCGCGGGCGCGGGCGCCGTGTACGAGTACCTGACGCACGGCGCGCATCCCTGGCTCGGCGTGCTGGTCGCCGGCTTCTTCTTCGTCGGCGTGCTGTTCCTCGGCGGTGGAGGGATCTACCTCGGCCTCGGGATCCTGATCGACGGGTTCTGGACCACCCACGTCTCCGACTCGGGGCCGGCCTGGTGGGTCTGGGGCATGGTCGCGCTCGGTCTGGTGCTGGTGCTCAACTACATCGGGGTGCGTGTCGCCGTGCGGGCGATGCTGACGTTCGCCGTGTGCTCGTTCGTGCCGATGGTGATCCTCGCGATCGTGATCATCGCCAAGGGCGGGGAGAACGGGAACACCCTCTCGATGTTCAACCCCAACGAGACGTCCCTCTTCGACGTCGAGGGCGGCGTGCTCGGCGGCGTCCTGCTCGGGATCCTGCTCTTCGTCGGGTTCGAGGCGGCCGCCTCGATCGGCGAGGAGGCGCACGACCCGCACCGCTCGATCCCACGTGCCGTGCTCTGGACCGTCGGAGCAGCCGGCGCGTTCTTCGTGCTCATGGCGTACGCGTTCTCGATCGGCTATGGC
Source organism: uncultured Actinomycetes bacterium (assembly GCA_963849125.1). GTDB lineage: Bacteria > Actinomycetota > Thermoleophilia > Gaiellales > Gaiellaceae > Gaiella. The sequence continues at coordinate 351,016 of CAWKGI010000028.1, forward strand.
AAGGCCGCGGTCTCCGAGGGCGCCTGGGCGTTCTCTCCCAGCCCCGTGAGCGAGATGGCGACGAAGTACGTCGGGTCGTGGTACGCGACGCTGCTCGAGCTGGTCGTGATCCTCGACGCGCTCGCGCTCGCCCTCGCGATCTGCGTCGTGATCGGTCGCGGCTTCTTCGCTCTCGCCCGCGACGGGCTGATGCCGTCGGTGTTCGCCAAGACGTCACGCTACGACACGCCGTGGGCGGCGAACCTGGTCGTCGCGTTCGGCGGCATCGCGCTCACGATCCTCGCGTTGACCGCGGGCTACCAGGAGAAGTTCCAGCTGCCGATCGGCGAGAACGGCGAGCTGGTGCCGATCTTCCCCAACGACCAGTTCGCGACGTTCATCCTCTCCGCGACGATCGGGTCGTTCGCGATCGAGCTCGTCTACCTGATCCTGTCGGTCGCGGCGTTCATGCTCGTCCCGAAGGCGGGAAACAAGCCGTGGCAGTACGCGATCGTCGCGATCGCCGTGATCACGCCGATCCTCGGCTTCTACGGGGCGCTGCGGCCCCAGCCGCACGACGGCTCGAACTACAACTGGGAGGCGTTGTACTGGACGGTCGGCCTGATCGCCCTCTCGCTGGTGTGGTTCCTCGTGCTGCTGCTGACGCGGCGTGACAAGGTCGACAATGCCGCGGCGCACGCGGCCGAGCACCACGGCGTCGCACCGCTCGACGAGACCCTCGGGTTCGAGTCGGCCGGCGAGAAGATGGTCCCGTAGGGGACGGAGGAGGTCGAACCATGAGCGAGACGTGGCACGAGGTCGGCCCGGAGGAGAGCGTCCCGGTCGGCACGCTCCGGAAGGTCGACGTCGACGGGAGAGCGGTCTGCGTCGGGAAGTCGTCCGGCGGCTGGGTTGCCTTCCAGGACGAGTGCACCCACGAGGAGTGCTCGCTCTCCGACGGCGAGCTCGACGGCTCGGTGATCGTGTGCCCGTGTCACAGCTCGGAGTTCGACCTCCGCACCGGCGACGTGCTCACGCCACCCGCCCTCGACCCGCTTCCGATCTACGAGGCGCGGGCCGAGGGCGGCCGGCTCCAGGTTCGGCTCCAGCCGCCGCCTGCCGCGGCCGAGGCGGTGCACGAGCGCGAGGATCACGTCCCGGAGGTGGTCGCCCGGGCGGCGACAGTCGCGGCGCCAGACGTCGGGGACCTCGTTCTCGACGACGTCGATCTCACCGACCTCTCCGTCTGGGAGGAACGCGTGCCGTACGACTGGTTCGCGCTGCTGCGCAACGAGGCTCCCCTGTTCTGGCAGGAGGAGCACGACGGACGCGGGTTCTGGGTCTTCACGCGGTACGACGACGTGCTGGCGATGGCCAAGGACTGGCAGACGTACAGCTCGGAGGTCGGCGGCACCTCGCTCCAGGACCTGACGCCCGAGGAGGTCGAGCTTCGCAAGTCCATGATCGACACCGACCCGCCGGCGCACACGCGGCTGCGGGCGCTCGTCAACAAGGGCTTCACGCCGAGGGTGGTCAACACCTACGAGGAGCGGATTCGCGGCCTCGCCCGGGGCATCCTGGAGCAGGCGTTCGTCGAGACCGAGTTCGACTGGGTCGAGAAGGTCGCCTCCGAGATCCCGATGTGGGTCTTCTCGGAGATCATGGGCCTGCCCGTCGAGGATCGTCGCCTCTTGATCAGCCTGAGCGACAAGATCCTTGGCAACACCGACCCCGAGATCGTGGGGGAGCAGTATGTGCAGGAGCGCGCTCTGCACGACCCCGAGCTCCGCAAGCTCCCGTTCTCGAGCCCCTTCAGCCTCGACCTGATCGAGTTCGGCCGCCGTCTCGGCGAGGCCCGACGCGCAGAGCCCCGGGACGACATCACCACGAAGCTCGTCGAGGCGGAGGTCGACGGCTCGCGCCTCACCGAGCACGAGTTCGGCCTGTTCTTCATCCTGCTCACGACCGCGGGGAACGAGACCACCCGGCACACGATCACGCTCGGGCTGATCGACCTGCTCGCGCATCCCGACGAGCGCGCACGGCTCGTCGCCGACCCGTCGCTGGCCGGCTCGGCCGCCGACGAGATCCTGCGGAGGGCGCACCCCGTGCATCACTTCCGCCGGACGGCGACACGTGACGTCACCGCTCACGGCCGCAGGATCAAGGCAGGTGACAAGGTGACGATGTGGTTCGGCGCCGGGAACTACGACGAGCAGAAGTTCCCCGACCCGTACCGGTTCGACGTCGGCCGCACGCCGAACCGTCACCTGACCTTCGGTCTCGGAGGCCCGCACTTCTGCCTCGGCGCCCACCTCGCCAAGCTCGAGGTCAAGGTGTGGATCGAGGAGATGATCCCGTACTTCGACCGGATCGAGCTGACGGGCCCGCCGGCGCGTCTACGCTCCAACTTCTTCAACGCGATCAAGCGGCTGCCCGTCCGGGTCACCGCCTGACACAGGAGGCTTCACCGGCATGACCATCGGTCACGACCCCGAGGCAGTCGTCGCCTCGCTGCGCGGCCAGGGCGTCCGCGCCATCCGCTTGCTCTACACCGACCTGCACGGCGTCGCGCGCGGCAAGGACATCCCGCTCGGCCACTTCATCGACCTGTACGAGGAGGGTGTCGCGTTCTGCGCGGCCGTCATGGGCACCGACCTGCGGCACACGCCGGTGGTCGGCGGCGAGGAGGGGTACATCGACTTCGCAGTCCGTCCCGACCTCGAGACGCTCCGCGTCGTCCCGTGGCAGCCGGAGATCGCCTGGTGCCTCGGCGAGGCCTGGAACCTCGACGGCTCCGATCACTACGCGGTGTGCCCACGGGCGCTTCTCAAGCGGGTCGTGTCGCGGTACGCCGAGCGCGGGCTGCTCCCGATCGTCGCACCCGAGCTCGAGTACTTCCTCTGCGAGCGTGACGCTTCCGTCCCGGGCGGGCTGCGTCGGTACGTCGACGAGTACTCCCGGGTGTACACCGTCGGCGCCGTGTCCGACCCGCGGCAGATCACGCTGAGGATGCTCCTCTGGTGCGACGAGCTCGGCCTCAAGGCCTTCGCGGCGAACCACGAGTTCATGAACTCCCAGTACGAGATCAACGTGAAGCACTCGGCGGCAGTGGACGGGGCCGACCGCGCGTTCATGCTCAAGACGGCCGTCAAGGAGATCGCCGCGCTCGAGGGGCTGGTCGCGACGTTCATGGGGCGGCCCTTCGCCGACCAGGGCGGCTCGGGATTCCACGTGCACCTGTCGCTCGCCGACGCCGACGGGCACAACGCCTTCGCCGAAGCTGGCGGCACCGACGGGCTCAGCGTCTTCGCGAGCCAGTTCATCGCGGGGCTGATCGAGCATGCCCACGGCCTCCAGGCGCTGCTCGGACCGACGATCAACGCGTACAAGCGGATCCTCCCGGACAGCCTCGCGCCGACCCATGCCAACTGGGGCCACGACAACCGGACGGCGTTCGTGCGCGTCCCCAACGAGCGGGGTTCGCGCTCCCGGATCGAGGTGCGGACGGCGGACGGCGCGGCGTGCCCCCACCTGATGATCGCCGCGCTCCTGATCGCGGGGCTGGACGGGATCGAGCGGGAGCTGACGCCGCCCGAGGCCGTCGTCGGCGACGCCTACCGCCTGGACGACGCACATGCGGGGTCGAGGCTCCCCGGCGACCTCGCCTCCGCGCTCGACGCGCTCGAGGCCGACACGGCCCTCGTCGAGGCCGTCGGCCCCCAGCTCATCTCGACCTTCGTCGCGATGAAGCGCTTCGAGGTCGAGCGGTTCACGGAGGCCGTCGGAGCGCTCGATCCGGAGGTCGTGTCGGAGTGGGAGATCGAGGAATATGCTTCCCATCTGTAGGGGCAGGGCTTGCCCGGCCCGGGGCCTCGACACCGTTGGTCGGCGCGTGGGTCGACCGGAGCGAGGAGCGACATGAGGGCGATCGCCGAGCCGACCGTCCGCGTCGACGTCGATGGCGTCGCCTGCTGGGGCACCCCAGTCGGCGACGTGATCCGCCTCGATGACGGCCGGGAGATCGCCGAGAGCGCAGCGGCGTACCTCGCCCCGGTCGAGCCGTCGAAGATCTTCGCCGTCCACCTGACCTACCGGAGTCGGGTCGAGGAATACGCCGCGAAGCTCCCTCCCGAGCCGTCGTACTTCGTCAAGCCGCCGACCACCCTCAACGGGCACCGCCGACCGGTGCTGATGGCGAAGGACGCGCGGTACCTCAACTACGAGGGCGAGCTCGCCGTCGTAGTCGGACGGCGCATGAAGGGCGTGGGCCTCGACGACGCGCTCGACTACGTCGCCGGCTACACGTGCGCGAACGACGTCGGCATGCACGACTTCCGACACGCCGACCGTGGCGCGATGCTCCGCGTGAAGGGTCAGGACGGCTTCCTGCCGCTCGGTCCCGTCGTGGTGCCGGCGGCCTCGTTCGACCCGACCGCCTTCACGCTGCGAACGATCCTGAACGGCGACGTCGTGCAGGAGGCGACTGCAGGCGATCTCATGTTCGGCGTCGCCTACCAGCTCGCCGATCTCTGCCGGGTGATCACCCTCGAGCCCGGCGACGTGATCCTCACCGGCACGCCCGCGAACTCCCGGCCGATGCGACCGGGTGACACGGTCGAGGTGGAGATCAGCGGGATCGGCCGTCTCACCAACACGATCGAGGAGTGGGACGTCGATCTCGCGGGGCCCGGGGAGCAGCTTCAGGTGTCCGCTCAGACGTTGCATGTCGCGCTCGCGATCCCCGAGGACGAGGCCGAGCGCATCGTGAGCGAGAGCGAGGGAGTCGAATGAGGAGGCGATGGTGAAGCTGCATCGGCTCGACCATGCGTGCCTGCGGGTCGCCGACCTCGACGAGGCCTCCGCGCGGTGGTGTCTGCAGTTCGGTCTCGTGGAGCGGTCGCGTGAGTCCGGGCGTGCCCTGCTCGCCTGTAACGACGAGCCCTACTGTCTCGAGCTCGTGGAGGGCGGACGCCCCGGGCACGACCACTTCGCATTCGAGCTCGCACGCGACTGCTCGCTCGACGACGCGCGCGCGCACCTCGAGAGCCGGTCTGTGTCGTGGCGCGAGGCCGAGGGGTCGCTGTTCGTCGACGATCCAGACGGCCGTCCCGTCCAGGTGATGCCCTACCGCGCGGCCGAGACGGAGGTCGACCGCTGGCCGCAGCACGCCCGTCCCTCGAGCGCGGTGCACCTCGGCGGCCCGCGCAAGCTCGGGCACGTCAACTGCCTGACTTCTCGCATCCACGAAGGGGTCGCGTTCTACACCGACGTGCTCGGGATGAGGCTCTCCGACTGGCTCGGGGAGGCCGGCGTCTGGTTCCACATCAACTCCGACCACCACGTGATGGCGCTCGTGGACGTCGGCTACGCGCACTTCCACCACCTCGCGTTCGAGACGGTGGACATCGGGAAGATGCGCGACATGCTCGACCATCTCGCTCGTCACGGGCGCTGGGTCGCATGGGGGCCGACCCGTCACGGCATCGCGGGGAACATCGCGACGTACGTCCGGATCCCCGAGGAGGAGTGCCACGTCGAGCTGTACTGCGACATGGAGCAGCTCCAGGAGGATCACGTCCCCCGCACGTACCCCGACGACCGCTACTCCTCCAACACCTGGGGCCCGCTGCCGCCGCGCTCGTACTTCCGCTTCGACCCGGTCGCGGTCGAGTTCGAGAAGGAGAGCTGGGAGACGCGGGGCCGAACGCTTCCCCCGGTGCCCGAGGGCTGGGACGGGCCGGCGTGAGTCTTCGTGGGTTCTCGCTGCCCCGTACGCCGGAGGGGCGAGGCTCGCTCGTGCCGTATCCCCCGTGGCACTACGTCGGCGCCTTCCTCGTCGTCGACTACTGGGCGGATCCCGAGAAGGCTGTCGCCTTTCTCCCCGACGGAATCGACCCGCACCCGGATGCGGGTCGCTGCGCCTTCGTCGCGGCGGACTGGCAGTCGTGCTCCGAGGGCGGCGACGAGCTCGTCGACCCGTCCCGCTCGCAGTACAAGGAGGTCTTCGTCGTCACGAGCGGTCTGCTCGACGGCGAGGAGGTCACGGTCTGCTCGTACATCTGGGTCGACCGCGACTTCGCGATGGCGCGCGGCTGGATCCAGGGGTTTCCGAAGAAGCTCGGGTCGATCTGGATCACGCGGAGCTTCGGCCTGGGCGGACCCGCCGACCCCGGAATGGAGCCGGGCGCGCGGTTCGGCGCGACGTGCGCCGCGTACGAGCGTCGCGTCGCCGAGTGCACGGTCACGCTCGAGCGTCCGTCGGAGGGCGGGCCGTTCCACAACGCGCCGCCGATCGTGAACGTGCGCCACTTTCCACGGCTCGCCGCGGGTCAGCACGACGCGCCCGCGGTTCACGAGCTGGTGCGCGCGGTCTCGCGCGATCGAGCGATCTCCGAGGTGTGGGAGGGCAGCGCGACGTTGGCGTTCCACGGAGCCCCACACGAGGAGCACACCGCGCTCGCGCCGATCCGCATCGGGCGTGGTTACCGGTTCACCTTCGCCTACACCGTCGACGACCTCGTGACGGCGAAGGACCTTCTCGCCCGATGACCGGGCGCAGCCGCCTTCCGGTCGAGCGCGCGACCAGCTGTCGGTGCGCCTGTCTCGCCGTCGATCTCTCCGCATCGGGAGCCGAGCCGCAAGGCCCGGCACGTGAGCAGGTCACACCGTGTTGCTTGCCGGGTGGAAGCCGGCCGGTGGGGAAGCGAGAGTGGGCGCCCAGGGGCCGGTGGTGAGCCGCGCGGCGCGGGTCGCGCTCGTCACCGGTGGCGGCACCGGGATCGGCGCCGCCGTCGCCCGTCGGCTCGCCGAGGACGGATGGAGCATCGCCGTCACGGGCCGCCGCGCCGCGCCTCTCGAGGCTATCGCCGAGGAGACGAGCGGTCTCGCGCTCCCTGGTGACGCGGCCGACGCGGTCGACGCACGGGCCGCCGTGGCCGCGACCGTCGAGCGGTTCGGCGGACTGGACGGGCTCGTGCTCAACGCGGGGCGTGGCGGCGTCGGGTCTCTGCTGGACGTCGATCCGGCCGAGCTCGCCGAGGTTCATCGGGTCAACGTCGTCGGGGCCGTCGTGACCGCGCAGGCGGCACTCCCGCACCTCCTCGAGACGGGCGGGTCGCTCGTCACCGTCGCGTCGGTCGCCGGGCTCCGTGCGGCGCCGTCGTCGCTCGCCTACTGCTCCTCGAAGGCGGCCCTGGTGATGCTGACGCAGTGCATCGCGCTCGACCACGGCCCTGCGGGGCTGAGGGCGAACTGCGTCTGCCCGGGCTGGACGCGGACGCCGATGGCGGACGGGGAGATGGACGAGCTCGGAGCTTCGCTCGGCGTCGACCGCGAGACGGCCTATGCGACGGCGACGCGTCACGTGCCGCTGCGACGTCCGTGCAGCGCCGACGAGGTCGCAGCAGCCGTCTGCTGGCTGCTCTCGCCCGCCGCGTCGTACGTGAACGGGGCGACCCTGACGGTCGACGGTGGCAGCACCCCCGTCGACGTCGCAACCACGGTCTTCGGGGAGGATGGAGCATGACCATTGAGGTCGGGGGCGTGCGGGTCTCGGGCGAGCACTGGATCGGCGGTCGCCGCGTCGGCAGCGCGGGGACGTTCACGGACATCTCGCCGATCGACGAGCAGCCGCTCGGAGAGATCGCCCGTGGGGGAGAGCGCGAGGCCGACCTGGCCGTCGCGGCGGCGGGAGAGGCGTTCCCCGGTTGGGCGGCGCTCGGGCCGGCGGGACGCGCCACCCATCTCCACCGCCTGGCGGACGTGATCGAGGAGCACACCGAGGAGCTCGCGATCGTCGAGTGCACCGACATGGCGATGCTCCTCCGCTCGCTCCGAGCGCGTCTGATCAACCGGTGCGCCCGGAACTTCCGCAACTACGCCGATCTCGCCGTGGAGTGGGAGGAGCGGGTCTGGGACTCGAACGGCACGCACAACAGGGTCGTGCGGATGCCGAGCGGCCCGGCGGTCGTGATCACGCCCTGGAACGCGCCGCTGATGCTCTCGACGTGGAAGATCGCGCCCGCGCTCGCCGCCGGCTCGACGGTGATCCTGAAGCCCGCCGAGTGGTCACCGCTCTCGTGCTCGCTGTTGGCCGACCTGTCCGACGAGGCCGGGTTCCCTCCCGGGGTGCTGAACGTCGTCCAGGGGATCGGCGAGGAGATCGGCGCGGCGCTCGTCTCGCACCCCGACGTGCGGCGCATCTCGTTCACCGGGTCGCCGGAGGCCGCACGCCACATCGGCCAGGCCGCGGCGCGCAACATCGTCCCGTTCACCGGCGAGCTCGGCGGCAAGGGCCCGCTCATCGTGTTCGAGGACTGCGACCTCGAGGCGGCGGCGCGCAAGGCGGCGGTGCAGTACGACGACTCGACGCAGGTGTGTCTCGCCGGGACGCGCCTGCTCGTGCAGGAGACCGTGCGCGAGCCGTTCCTCGAGCTGTTCCACCGCTTCACGGACGAGCACGTCCTCGGCGATCCTCGCGACGACGCCACGACGGTCGCGCCGATGATCCATCCCGACCACGTCGCGCGTGTGCTCGGCTTCATCGAGCGCGCGCGGGCCAACGGCGACGAGATCGTCCGCGGTGGCACCCGTCGGGCCGAGGGCGGGCTCTTCGTCGAGCCGACGCTCGTGATCCCGCGCTCCAACGAGAGCGAGATCGTCCAGCGCGAGGTCTTCGGGCCGGTGCTCACCTTCCAGACGTTCCGCGACGAGGAGGAGGCGATCGCACTCGCGAACTCGACGCGCTACGGGCTCTCGGCGATCGTCTACACAGGCTCGGCCGAACGGGCCGACCGCGTCGGAAGGGCCGTCCGGGCGGGCGTCGTCTGGGCGAACACGTGGCTCGTGCGCGACCTCACGGCGCCGTTCGGAGGCATCGGGATCTCGGGCATCGGCCGCGAGGGGGGCCAGTACGCGCTGGACTTCTACAGCGACCTCAAGTCCTTGCAGATTCTCCAGGACACGACACCACTCCCGTGAGCGCCGGTCCGAAGCTCGTTCTCGTCCTCTCCGAGAACTGGACGATCGTCTCGCCTCGCGACCTCCGCGCGCTCGTCGAGATGGCGGTCGTGGCCGAGGGTGCGGGGTTCGACGTGGTCATGATCAGCGAGCACATCGTCCTCGGCCCGAGCGCCGGGGAGGCCGGGCCGATGGCGAACCCGCGCGAGTACGCGCTGCCGGGGAACCAGGAACCGGCGACGCCGTGGCCCAGCTCGCTCGTCCTGCTCTCGGCGATCGCCGCCGCGACGACGCGCATCCGACTCGGCGCGATCGCCGTGCTCGCGCCGCTCCGGCATCCCCTCCTGCTCGCCAGGGAGCTCGGAACGCTCGACATCCTCTCGGAGGGGCGGCTGATCGTGCAGCCGACCGTGAGCTGGCACCGCGACGAGTACGAGGCGCTCGGCGTGCCGTTCGAGCGACGGGGGCGCCTTCTCGACGAGCACCTCGACGCGTGGCGCGCCGTCTGGCGGGACTCGCCGGCGAGCTTCGAGGGTGAGCACTACCCGTTCCACGACGTGTGGCTCGAGCCGAAGGCGTGGCGTCCCGACGGTCCGCGGGTCTGGCTGGGTGGCGAGTCGGTGCACCCGCGCCTCCTGCGGCGCATCGTCGAGCACGGGCACGGCTTCCACCCGTTGGGTGCACCGAGCGACGACGACCTGCGCGTGCTGCGCGGGGGGCTGCTGGCGGCCGGTCGCGACCCGTCGGAGCTCGAGATGGTCGGAGGGATGCGCTCGCCCTTCCCCGACGACCACAGCCCCGCGCCGCTGGGCCCGGCGATCGACTGCATCCGACCGCTGTGGGAGCGGGGGTTCCGGACGTTCTGCATCAAGCCGAACCAGTACATCGACGATCTCGATGCCTACCCCGGATGGTGCGCGGAGGTCGTCGAGCGCGTCCACGCCCTGAGGCTGGGAGAGAGGGGATGAGATGAGCGCGATCGCGGAGTGGGCGTCGTCGATCACCGTCGACCAGCTCGACGACGATCCGTATCCGATCTACGCACGGATGCGCGACGAGGCCCCCGTCTGTCACGTCCCCGTCGTCGGCCTCTGGTTCGTGACCCGCTGGGAGGACGTGGAGCGAGCCGCCTCTCATCCCGAGCTCTTCGACTCGCGGGTGACCCCCTCACCCCTCGACCGGGCGATGGGAGGCGAGAGCATCCTCGTGCTCGACGGTGAGCCGCAGAAGCGGCTCCGCGCCATGCTCGAGCCGGCCCTACGCCCGCGCGCCGTGGAGGCGGGAACGCCGGGCCTGATCGAGCCGCTCGTCGATGGGCTGCTCGACACCCTCGAGGGGCGTGACGCGGCCGAGCTGATGGCGGACTACTTCGAGCCTGTCTCGGTGCTCGGGCTCGGCCGGATGCTGGGTCTGGGCCATCTCGACGGCGACACGCTGCGCCGCTGGTTCCACGGCCTCGCGCAGGGCGCGATCAACTTCGAGGACGATCCGGCCCGATGGGTCGTCTCCGACGCGACAGGGGCCGAGATCGACCGTGAGCTCGCCCCGGTCTTCGAGCGCCTCGACGAGGAGCCCGACGAGAGCATCATCTCCACGATGCTCGCCCACGCTGAAGGCTCCCTCGACGAGCGCGTCGCGCAGATCCTGCCCACGCTCAAGGTGATCCTCCTCGGAGGGATGCAGGAGCCCGGCCACGCTGCAGGCACGACGCTCGCCGGCCTGCTCGAGGCCGGCCAGGTCGCGGAGGTCGCCGCCGACCCGGAGCGCCTCGTGCCGCACGCGGTGGAGGAGGGGATGCGCTGGGTCTCGCCGATCGGGACGCAGACCCGTCGCACGCTCGTGAGCACGGAGCTCGGCGGGGTCGAGGTTCCGGCCGGCGCGAACCTCGGGGTGCTCGTCTCCTCCGCGAATCGCGATCGGGCCGTCTTCGGTCCGACCGCCGACGTGTTCGACGTTCATCGACCTCGCCGGAACCACGCGGCGTTCGGGTTCGGCCCGCACTTCTGCTCGGGGCACCACTTCGCCCGCGTGCAGATGCGGATCGCGTTGCGACGTCTGCTCGAGCGGTTCCCCCGGCTTGCTCCGCACCCGGAGCGCCCGCCGGTGTTCACGGGGTGGGAGTTCCGCGCGCCCCGGAACCTCGACGTGGTGCTGAGGCCGTGACCTGGGTCGAGGTCGGATCCGCGACGCCGGACGACGGCGAGCTCGTCTCGGTCGCCGCGGGCAGCACGACGGTCGTCGTCGCCCGTGCGGGCGGCGCGTTGTTCGCGCTCGACGGCTGGTGCACCCACGCCGAATGCCCGCTCGGCGACGGCTGGCTCGAGGACGACGCGGTCCGCTGCGCCTGCCACGGGGCGCTCTTCGATCTTGCGACCGGCGCCGTGATCGAAGGGCCGGCGGACGAGCCAGTCGCGACGTACCCTGTGCGCGTCACGGGCGAGCGGATCGAGGTTCAGCTGCCGTGAGCGAGCTCGTCGAGCACGTCCGGCATCTCTCGGTCACGGATCGCAAGGACGAGGAACGACGCGTCGAGGATTCGCGCCGGGCCGGGCGCCTCTGCATCGGCCCTCAGCGCATCGACGAGTCGACTGCCGTATGCCTGCGGATCGGCGGCGCGAGTGTCGCGCACGCGCGCACCACGCAGAGCCGCAGCGGCATCGTGAACGAGCTCGAGGTGGACGGCGTTGGTCTTCGGCCCGCCGAGCACGATGACATCGAGCGTGAGCGAGGGGTGGAGCGCGGCGCGGATGCGGTCGAGGCTCCGCGAGGTGTAGCCCCGGTACCCATGCACGCCCCAGAGGCGCCAGAGCGCGGGCGGCGGGACGAGATGGAGCTGGAGCAGCGGGCTGTCCCGATCCCTTGCATTGTGGATAGAACGCAAAGCGACAAGATCACGTGGGATATGTTCCAAAGCGCTCTGCGAGATGACGAGCGTGCGTCCGTCGAGATCCTCCCTCGTCAAGCCCTCCGCGGAGCGAACGACGAACCGCGCCCGTGCGTCTTCAGCCACGATCGCATTCCATTCCCGATGGTGGGCGACGTCGATGCCGACGTAGTCGTCGAGTCCGAGGGAGCGATCGAGCAGGCGGAAGTAGCCGCCCCGACCACAGCCGACGTCGAGGAGGCGCACCGAGCCGCCGAGCGCGGCGCGGATGCGTTCCGCGGGCAAGCTCTCCCAGAAGAGGTTGCCGAGCACGCGTGCCGGCGTCGCCGCCGCGGGCACGTCCTCGGCAGCCGGGAGGGTGGGAGGAACGAAGCGGCGCGCCCTGGTCGCTCGCGGCGGAAGCTCTGCCCACACGGCGTTCGTCGCGAGCCATGCCACCCTGACGGCCCGCGAGCGCGGGCGGTCGCCATCGATCCGGTGAAAGCTCGATCTCTCGCGCACCCGTCCTCCTCGTCCGCCCGGTACGGGCTTTCGCGGGGCACGATATCCGGTGGCAACCCGGCATGACCGATCGCGTCGTCATCGTGGGGAACGGCGTCGCGGGATATGCCTGCGCCGCGCGTCTCGCGCGTCACGGCCACCGGCCGCTGCTGATCGGGCCGGGGCTCCCGGTCGATCGCCCACCGCTCACGAAGACGGCGCTCGTGAAGGGCGAGCCGGTGCTCCTGGCCGACGCCGCACGGCTCCACGAGCGCGGGATCGAGAGCCTCGACGCGTTCGTCGACGAGGCCGACCTCCGTACCGGGCGCATCGTCGCTGGGGGACGGGAGATCGACGCCTCCGCGATCGTGCTGGCGACGGGGCTCTCGTACCGTCCCCCGCCGATCCCCGGCCTCGACGTGGCCCACGTCAACGCCACTCCCAGGGGAATGCGGCGGCTGGTCGCCGGCCTGGGGCAGGGCGCGCGGCGGGTCGCCGTCCTCGGGGGCGGGTTGATCGGGGTCGAGACGGCTGCGACCCTCGCCACCCTCGGCCACCGGGTGACCGTGCTCGACCTCGTGGATCGCCCACTCGATCGGCTGCACGACCCGCTCCCGGCGCTCGCCCTGACGACGCTCGAGGAGCTGGGGATCGGCTTCCTGGGTGGTGCGCCCGTCGAGGCGGTCGAGGCCGGAGCGTCGGGCCTCGTGGTTCGCTCGGCCGCAGGGCCGGTCGAAGTCGACGTCGTCGTGGCCGCGATGGGAGGCCGCCTCGTGTCGCCACCCGGGCTCTCGCTCGACCGGCCGATCGACGTCGGCGGCGACATGCGCGTTCCGGGGTTCGAGGACGTCTATGCCGTCGGCGACGTCGCCGTCGTCCCGCACGCGCGCTTCGGGCCGATGCGCTTCCCGCACTGGGACATGGCGGTCGGCATGGGGGAGAGGGCAGCCGATGCGATCTGCGGGATCGACGGTGAGCTGGACAGGCTCCCGTACTGGTGGAGCGACATCGGGCCGCGTCGTCTCGCCGAGGTCGGCTGGGCGGGCGCCGCCGCGTCGTGGGCAGATGAGGACGGCCTCCACGTCGGGCGCGACGCCTCGAGCGAGGTCGTCGCCGTCCTGGTCGTCGACGAGCCGCGCCGGCTGCGTGAGGCACGCGCGCTCGTGCAGTCCTAGACTCTCCCTCGTGGCGCCGTCCGGTGATCCTTCGCCTCTGCGCCTCGACGCGTCGCGCGAGGACGTGGTGAACCGCGCCGCCGAGATCGTCCTCGACGGCTGGCGCAGCTTCGACCAGGCCCGCCACTCCGAGCCGCCGCTCGACGCCCACTTCGACGCGCTCCTTGCGCTGCCACTGCCGCTCGACCCCTCGCCGTCGTTGGAGGTGCTCGAGGAGGCAGCGACGATTCTCGACCGCTCGATCGCGCAGCCACGCCCGCGCTACTTCGCGTTCATCGGCTCATCGGGCCTCCCGATCGGCGTCATCGGCGACATGCTCGCCGCGTGCTTCGACGTGAACCTCGCGACCTGGGCCGCCGCCGCGACCCGCATCGAGGAGCAGGCGATCGAGTGGGCCGCGGAGTTCCTGGGCTTCCCCGCGAGCACGGGGGCGTTCACGAGCGGGGGACCGTATCGAACGTGACGGCGCTGGCCGCGGCGCGCGAGCGCGCGCTACCCGGCGCACGGCGCACAGGCCTCGCGGGCAGACCGGCGGCGCTCTACGCGTCGGAGGAGGCGCACTACTCGGTGAAGCGCGCGGCCGAGCTCCTCGGGATCGGCGACGACAACGTCCGGCTGCTGCCGATCGACGGCGAGCGCCGGCTGCGGGCCGACGCAGTCGCAGAGGCGATCGACGGCGACGTCGAGCGTGGGATCACCCCGATCGCGGTCGTCGCGACCGCCGGTACGACCCTGACGGGCGCTGTCGATCGCCTCGACGCCCTCGCTGAGGTCTGTGGCCCTCGCGGCGTCTGGCTCCACGTCGACGGCGCCTATGGCGGCGCCGCTGCGACCGCGCCCTCGACCCGACACCTGTTCGCCGGGCTCGATCGCGCCGACTCGATCAGCGTGGACGCCCACAAGTGGATGTACCTGCCCAAGGCCTGCGGGATCGTCCTCGCGCGTCATCGTGGTGATCTCGAGGCTGCCCTGGCGCACGAGGAGGCGTACATCCCGCACGATCGCCTCGAAAGCCACATGGTCGACATCACGCTCGAGTACTCGCGGCCGTTCCGCGCGCTGAAGCTGTGGATGGCGTTTCGCGCGCACGGGGTGGAGGCGATCCGCGCCGCGATCGACCGCAACGTGGAGCAGGCTCGCCTGCTGCATCGGGAAGTGCTTCGGCACGCCGACCTCGAAGCGCTCTGCGACGTCCCGGACCTCTCGATCGTTCCCTTCCGTCACGCCCCCGCCGGCGTCGACGACCTCGACACGCACAACGCGCGGCTCGTGCAGGCCCTCCAGGAGGACGGCCGGGTCTGGATCGCGCCCGCCCGCGTCGACGGGAGGGTGTGCCTCCGCCCGTGCTTCGTCAACTTCCGCACGACCGACGACGACGTGCGGGCGCTCGTGGAGATCACCCGCGAGGTCGGCGAGCTCGTGGCCCTTCGCGCCACGAGCTAGAGGAGCTGTGCGCCGCACCCGCGGCCGGCGAGACGGCTCGTCGGGTAAGGACCGAGCCTGCCCCGGCCCGGGGGTGCGTTGCGGCCGAGCGGTGCGTCGGCGCGGCGGGAGGGGCAAGCCCCTTCCCTACGGCCGGCGGCTGTCCTAGCGTGACGGCGAAGCCGTCGGGCTAGCGCTTCTTCTTCGCGCTCTTGCCCGTCTTGCGCCCGGACGATCCGGGCCGGGTGCTCACGGGCTCTGCCTTGGTCGGCATGCCCTGGCCGCCGTGCTCCATGCGCCGCCGTTGCTGCCGGTTGACCGGGTCGGGCATCGCGCCTTCCTCGCCGACCGCCGTCATGTACGCGCGCCGCTCTGACGGGGTCAGCAGGTTGAGCATGCGCTGGGCTTGCTCCGGGGTCTTCGGCTCGCCGAAGGCCGTCATCTTCTTCATCGCGCTCGCGAGCTCGGGGTTCGAGCGCTCGAGCGCGCTGATCGACGCCTTCTGGAACCACCGCTTGAAGAGCGGGACCTTCGAGAGGAACGTCACGATCGGGCGCAGGTACCGGCCGCCCCGGAAGCGGCCCAGGATCACGAGCACGGCCATCAGGGCCGTCAGGACGAGCAGGACGATCAGGGGTACCCAGGCCCACCACGGCATGGCTGGCGATGGTACCCGAGGTCGCGGCGCTCAGACGGCGCCTTCGGCGCGGGTGCGGATCCCACGGAGCATCGCGCGCTCCATGATCCCGTGCCCGGGCTCGAGCAGCGGAGCAAGCGCGGCAGGCAGCCCGAACGAGCCGCGGGAGCGGACGATCAGACGCGTTCCACGGTCAGGCACGTCGCGGAGCACGAACGCCCACGAGAACACCTCCGGCTCGCCGACCACGAGCACCGACGGCGCCTCGACCTGCCGGACGACGAGCGGCGGCGCCTTGGGGTGCATGCGCAGCTCGTCACCGACCTCCCGCTGCTGCCATTCCGGATGGATCCGGTCGGCGTTCTCGATCCGGCAGCCGAAGAGGTTCTCCAGCCAGGCATGGCTGTAGAAGCCCCCACGGTCCTGGCCGAGCTGGACGACCCAGGCCCACACGTCCTCGCGGGACGCCGCGATCGACACGGCTCGTGTCTGGACGACCGGGGGAGCCGCCACGAGCTCGTCACCCGGCAGCACGACCCATCGCTCCTCGGGGTCGGCGTCGGAGCGGGAGGCGATCGTCGCCGCGGCGACCGCCCACACGCCGATCCACAACGCGCGTCGCATGCGTGGGAAGATACGGACATCATGGGCGGCACCGCTGCAGCGCACGACGACGCGGCTCACCGGCGCCTGGTTCGGGTCGACGTCGCGCTCAAGGCCCTGGTGGTCGGGCTGACCGCGGTCGGCGCCTTCAGCGGTCTCGCGCGGTTCGAGGACAAGGGGTTCGGCTGGCGGCTGCTGTTCTATCCGGTCGCGGTCATGGTGCTGCCTGTCGCCTGGCGCGTCCTGCGGCGCGGGCAGACGTTCCCGGTCGCCGCAGACGTGCTCATCACGCTGCCATTCCTCATCGATGTGCTCGGAAACGTCCTCGATCTCTACACCGCCATCTCCTGGTGGGACGACGCCAACCACTTCGTCAACTGGGCCCTTCTCTCCGCCGGCGTCGGCCTCCTGGTCGCGCGGGCCGGGCTCTCACCGCTCGTGACGGGGGCGCTGATCGTGGGGTGGGGATCGGTCACCGCGCTTCTCTGGGAGCTCGGTGAGTACCTCGCGTTCATCCGGACGAACACCGAGACGCCGTTGGCGTTGCAGTCGGGCGCGCGCCCGTGGTGATATCGCAGCTGTCGGGAACGCCGTTGCTGTTGCAGTCAGCGCACCACTCGTCACTCGCACTCATCGAGGAACGCGTTCGAGTTGCAGTCCTGGCTCGTGCCGGATGCGTGATGCTCACAGCTGTCGGGAACGCCGTTGCTAGTTGCAGTCGGGATCCCGCCGTCGTCAACGTCGCAGTCATCCGGAACGCCGTTCGCGTTGCAGTCGGTCTCGCACTCGTCGGGGATGCCGTTACATGTTGCAGTCTTGGACTCGTGCACACGCTGCGTGACGTCGCAGCTGTCGCGGAACGCCGTTCGAGGTTGCAGTCGGGCGCGCCGCCCGTCGTCACGTCGCAGTCGTCGGGGACGCCGTTGGCGTTGCAGTCGGCCCGCTCGGTGATCTCGCACACGTCGAGGACCCCGTTATTGTTGCAGTCACTGAAGCTCGTAAAATAGCACCGTAGAGGTAGAATAGCAGTCTGTGCCGGTAAGCTCGCAACGTCGAGATGCAGTTGGGGTTGCGGTCGCCGTCGTCACCATCGCACAAGTCCAGAACGCCGTTGGAGTTGCAGTCGCATGTAGCTCGTAAGCTCGCACATGTCGAGGATGGCGTTGTAGTAGCAGTCGGCTGCGCGCTAGTCATCTCGCACAAGTAGAGAACGCCGTAGAGGTCGCATTCGAGTCGCCGGCGTCAACTCGCACACGTCGAGTACGCCGTTGGCGTTGCAATCGGCCGCACCGCAGGTAGATATCGCACACGTCGAGTACGTGCTTCCATTGCAGACGCAGGCGCTGGTGAACTCGCACTTGTTGAGTGACGCTGTTCTAGTTGCAGTCGTGCCACGGAGTGAGCTCGTAAAAGACGTAAATACTGTAGGCGTATGCAGTTGGAGGCGCTGATGAGCTCGCAGACGTCCGAAAACGCCGTTGGATTTGCAGTCGATAGGCGCTGGTAAGATCGTACAGGTTCGAGGATAGCGTTGACATCGCAGTTGACATGGCTGATGAGCTCGCACTGTCGGGGACGCCGTTGGCGTTGCAGTCGGTCGCCGTCGTCACCTCGCACTCGTCGGGGACGCCGTTGGCGTTGCAGTCGGCTCGCGCCGGTGCTGATGTCGCAGCTGTCGGGGACGCTCGTTCGCGTTGCAGTCCGGCACGCCGCCGTGGTGATGTCGCACTCGTCGGGAACGCCGTTCGAGTTGCAGTCCGGCGCGCCGCCCGTCGTCACGATCGCAGTCGTCCGGGACGCCGTTGGCGTTGCAGTCGGTCTCGCACTCGTCGGGAGATCGCCGTTGTTAGTTGCAGTCGAGTCGCTCGTGCCCGCGCATATCGACAGGTTGTCTGCCACTGACGGAGGGGTCGCAGTCCGGGCGCAGCAGTAATAGTAGTCACCGCGTGATCCCCTCCAGGCTGATGTCATCGAGCGAAGCAGCCACACTCGCACTCGTTCCGGGAATCGCCGGCTTGTCTGGAAGTCAGCTGCGCGAGCGGGCCTGCGTCCTTCAGGACATTGTTTGGGGCTGTCCGCGGAGCACCGCATGCAAGGTCGCAGTAGTGGGTCGCGCCCGGAACGCGTGACAGCGTCGCGGTTTCCGGCACGCCAAGGGCGTTGCAGACGGTAACTCGCACACGTCGCCAGGCTGGCCGTTGCCGGCAGTCGGCTCGTCGCCGCACGTGCATGCTCGTAGCTAGACGAGGACGACCGATGCGGATGCAGTCGGGCGAAGCCGTCAGGTTAGCGACACGCCAGAAGGTCGTCGGCGACGCAGTCGGCACGTGCGGCAGGCGGCGGCGTACACGACGGGGATACGCGTTCCACCGTAGGCAGCCTGGCTCGTAAGCCGCGTCGGCTGATGTCGCAGCTGTCGGGAACGCCGTTGGAGTTGCAGTCGGGGATCCCGCCCGTCGTCAACGTCGCAGTCGTCGGGGACGCCGTTGGCGTTGCAGTCGGTCTCGCACTCGTCGAGGGATGGCGTTGCAGGTTGCAGTCGGCCGCACCGCTCGTGATGTCGCAGCTGTCGGGGACGCCGTTGAGGTTGCAGTCGGGCGCGCCGCCCGTCGTCACGTCGCAGTCGTCCGGGACGCCGTTGGCGTTGCAGTCAGTCTCGCACTCGTCGCGGGAATCGCCGTTGCGTTGCAGTCCTGGCTCGTGCCCGTGCGTGATGTCGCAGCTGTCGGGAACGCCGTTGCTGTTGCAGTCGGGGATGCCGCCCGTCGTCAACGTCGCAGTCGTCCGGAACGCCGTTGGCGTTGCAGTCCGTCTCGCACTCGTCGGGGATGCCGTTGCTGTTGCAGTCGGCCGCACCGCTCGTGATGTCGCAGCTGTCGGGAACGCCGTTGTTGTTGCAGTCGGGCACGCCGCCCGTCGTCACATCGCAGTCGTCCGGGACGCCGTTGGCGTTGCAGTCCGTCTCGCACTGTCGGGGAACGCGTTGTTGTTGCAGTCCTGGCTCGTGCCCGTGCTGATGTCGCAGCTGTCGGGAACGCCGTTGGAGTTGCAGTCGGGGATGCCGCCCGTCGTCACGTCGCAATCGTCCGGAACGCCGTTGGCGTTGCAGTCGGTCTCGCACTCGTCGGGGATGCCGTTGTTGTTGCAGTCGGCCGACCGCCGGATGTCGCAGCTGTCGGGGAGTGTTGAGTTGCAGTCGGGCGCGCCGCCCGTCGTCACGTCGCAGTCGTCCGGAACGCCGTTGGCGTTGCAGTCGGTCTCGCACTCGTCGGATGAGCTCGCGACGGCCTACACGGACACCCTCGGAGACCTGACGCTCGGCACGCTCGGCTCGGTCGTCGCGGCGGTCGCAGTCGGGCTCTGGATGCGCCGCGGCGGCGCTACAGCGGGGGCTGCGCCGGATCCCGCGTGAAGCGGGCCTCCTGCGCGCGCGCGATGCTGTCGCGCACCTCGCGTGGACGGTCGATCCCGAAGAACTGGAAGCGGTCGGAGCCGTCCTGACTTGCGGTGTCGAAGTCGACGGTGCCGGTCCCGAACAGCCGGTCGATCGCGCCTTGCGTGATCGTGATGTTCTGGATCCGATCGAGAGACGTCGACGCCTCGCGCTTGGCGAGGACACCGGTCAGGACGTTGATCCGACGGTCGGTGATCGTGTAGGTGGTGAAGATCCGCTTCAGCCAGCCGACGACGACGGTGACGGCGATGCCGACGAGACCGATCAGCACACCCCAGACGACGATCGAGCCGTCGAGGCCGAGGTTGTTCGCGACGACCACGAGGGCGATCAGCAGCAGCGACCCGATGATGCCCTTCGCGAGAAGCGACACGACGGCCCGCCAGGAAGGGTGGCCCTCCCAGATGATCTCCTCGCCCGGCATCAGGTCGATCGACACGGCCGGAACGTACCAGAGCGCCCCGTAGACTCGTCCCGTGAGACGCTCCTGGCTGCTCGGGCTCGGCATCGCGCTTGCGCTCGCGGACTCGTCCGTGGTCACGCTCGCGCTGCCGGACATCCTCGCCGAGTACGACCTCGAGATCTCCGAGGTGGCGTGGGTGCTGACCTCCTACAACCTCGTGCTCGCGCTCTGCGCGGTTCCTGCCGCGTACGCTGCCCGCCGGCGTCCGCGGGCTCGCGTACGTCGTCGGCGGCGTCGTGTTCGCTCTTGCGTCGATCGCGTGCGGCAGCGCGCCCTCGTTCGAGGTGCTCCTCGCGGGTCGGTGCGTACAGGCGGCCGGCGGGGCGCTCGTCGTGTGCGCCGCGCTGGATCTCCTCTCGGAGAGCGAGGGCTCCGACGAGCGGGCCGTCCGCATCTGGGCGACGGCGGGCATCGCCGGGGCCGCGCTCGGGCCGGCGGCCGGCGGGATCCTCACCCAGACTCTCGGCTGGCAGTCGATCTTCCTCCTCCAGGCACCGCTCGCGCTCGTCACCCTGGTTGCCGTCCGGGGCCTCCGCGCCCGACCCGTCGTCGCGCCGGCCGGCCGACCGGCGCTCGGCGCGAACGGCGCGCTGGTGCTCCTCTCGGGGGCGCTGACCGCAGCCCTGTTCCTCCTCGTGCTGCTCCTCGTCGACGGCTGGCGGATCGACCCGGCGGCCGCGGGTCTCATCGTCACGGTGATGCCTCTGGCGGCGATCGCCACGGGAGCCTGGGCTGCACGGCTCGGCTCGCCGTTGGCGCGCGCGTCGTCGGGCTCGGTGTTCGTGGCCGGTGGACTCGCCGCGCTCGCCGTGCTCCCCGGCGCCGGGTGGGGCTGGACGGTTCTCCCGCAGGTGCTCATCGGCGCGGGGCTCGGGCTCGCGCTCTCCGCGCTCACCGAGCGCGCCCTCCACGGGCGCTCTCCCCAGGCGGTGCACGGTGGCTGGACGATCGCTGCGCGGCACGGCGGGGTCGTGCTCGGGCTCCTGCTCCTCACGCCCGTCTTCACGGCCGCGCTCGACCGGAGCAAGGAGGACGCTCTGCGGGCCGGCGCGGCCGCCGTGCTCGACAGCCCCATCCGGCCCGGAGACAAGCTCGGCCTGGCGCAGGACGTGCTCGCAGAGGTCGATCGTGCGCAAGGCCGGCTTCCCGACGTCGCCGCCGCGTTCGCGAGCCGTCCGGACGAGCCGGCGTACACCTCGCTCCAGGCAGCGATCGTCGACGAGCTCGAGCGGGCCGTGACCGCGGCGTTCTCGCGACCGTTCCTGCTCGCGTCGTTGCTCGCGCTCGCGGCGCTCGTGCCGCTCGGGCTTTCCCGGGGGAGGGTCGAGGCGTGATCGGCCGGCTGCTGGCGATCGCGGTGGTGGCATCGGTCGCGCTCGTTTGCGCGTACATCGCGCTCGGTGGCACCGACTATCGCCCGACGCCCGTCGCCGACCCGTGCCAGCCTCGTGAAGCGCCATCCGCCGGGGCGGGAACGAGCGAGGCGATCCAGCGCGTCGTGCTCGTCGCTGCCGACGAGACGGCCTGCGATCTCGGCGTCTCGCGCGAGGAGCTCGTCCTGGCATTGCGTGGGACAGACGAGCTCGCACAGCTGGCCGAGCGGGAGGGCATCGAGGCCGATCAGCTCGAGCAGGCCGTGCGCGCCGGTCTCGTCCGAGCGGTCGACGAGGCCGAGCAGCAGGGGCTTCTCGGCGATCGAACGGGAGGTCTCGTCCGGGCTGCCGCGGAGCGGCTCCCCCTCGGGCTCCTGCTGGGGCTGCTCCGAGGGGCGTCCGGCCTCCTCGAGGGCTGATCCGCACGCTGCAGGCGTAGGCTTGGACGAGATGCGCTGGCTCCGCCGTCACCATCGTCACCTCGGTCTCGCGGTCGCGCTCGCGGTCGTCGGGTTCACGTTCCTCGTCGTCCTGCCGCGGATCGCCGACTACCGGGCCGTCTGGGCGGTGATCAGCGGTCTCGAGCCGGTGTGGCTGCTCGCGCTCGCAGGCGCGACGATCCTGAACATCGTCACCTACGCGCCGCCGTGGATGGTCGCGCTCCCGGGGCTCCGGTTCCGTCAGGCACTGCCGTTCACGCAGGCGTCGACCGCGATCACCTATGCGGTGCCGGGCGGCGGCCTCGTCGGCATGGCCGGTTCGTTCGCGCTGCTGCGCAGCTGGGGCTTCGCGTCGGGCGACGTGACGCGGGCGGTGACGCTCACCGGCGTCTGGAACCAGCTCTCCAACCTGCTGCTGCCCGTGCTCGCCGTGTTCCTGCTCACCGCCGAGCAGGAGACCGATGCGGGGCTGACGACCCTCGCCTTCGTCGGCGCGGCGATCTTCGGGACCGTCGTCCTCGCCCTCGGGCTGGTGCTGTGGCGGGCCGAGTTCGCCGAGGCGATCGGCGACCTTGCTGCCTCCTGGTCGAATCGCCTGCTCGGCCGGTTCCGGCGAGGGCCGGTCGGCTGGTCGGGTGCCTCGTTCGCCCGCTTCCGGAACCAGACCGTCGGGCTCGTTCAGCGCCGGTGGCACGTGCTCACCGCAGCCGCGCTCGTCGGGAACCTGACCGTCTTCGTGCTCCTGCTCGTCTCCGTCCGCGCGGTCGGGATCGACGCAGGCGAGCTCACCTGGGTAGAGGTGTTCGCGGCGTGGGCGGTCGCCAGGGTCCTGGGCCTCGATCCCCCTGACCCCGGGCGGGCTCGGCGTCGTCGAGATCGGGCTCACCGCGACGCTGGTGGGCTTCGGCGGCGCGAACGCGGAGGTCGTCGCGGCGACGCTCATCTACCGGTTCCTCTCGATCGTCCCGACGCTGGTGCTGGGCGGTCTCACGATGCTCGTCTGGCGGCGGCTCCACCCCGCCGTGGGAGGAGTCGAGGCCACGGCGGTGAAACGTCCGCCCGAGTGAGGGAGCAGAGCCACAAGGACGAGATGGCCCGCGCGCTGCGTGGAGACTTCGCCCGCCTCCGCGCGCGCGGCGTGGCGACGACGCTCGAGCCGACGGAGGTCGCGAGGGAGGAGCCCGCCCCGTGCGGGTCGACACGCTCACCGGCGAGCCGACCGAGGCGAGATCCGAGGAACAGCGAGCCCCGGGGGCGGTCGAGCCGGGCGCGCCTTCGCCGAATCGTGCAGGAGCCGTCGTCCTGGCTCGATCGCTGGCGCGCTCGACGCTGACGCCGGCCGGGTTTCGCGACACCAGCGACTAGTCTGGCCCGATGCCGCTCGTGCGTCGCATCGCGCGTCTCGTCTGGGGTGACGACGTCGACCCCGCGCTGCGTCCCGTGCTCGCGGTCACGCTCGTCGGCTCGCTCGCGGGGTCGACGATGTGGTCCTTCATGGCGATCTGGGCCGTGGACGAGCTCGACGAGAAAGCGCTGCTCCCGTTCGCGTTCCTCGTGGGCGCGTTGCTCTCCGGCGCCTCCGGCTACGTCGGTGGGTACCTCTCGGATCGTCTCGGCCGACGTCGGATCATCCTCTTCGGCGAGGGCGTGATGGTGGGGTACCCGCTGCTGCTCCTCGCGGTGAGCGGCGAGCCCTCGGGCGGGCGTCGCCGCTCTCGCGTTCGCGGGCGTGTTCGGCGCGCTCGGCGGCTCCGTCGCGCAGGCGATGGTCGCCGATCTCGTCGCTCCGGAGAAGCACGAGGCGTCCTACGCGTCCGTGCGCGTGGCGGCGAACTTCGGCGTCGTCCTGGGTCCGCCGCTCGGCGGCCTCCTCCTGATCGTCGGCAGCTGGACGCTCCTGTTCGTGGGCGTGGCGGCGCTGTCCGCGGCCGCGTGGGTCGTCGCCTACCGGTTCCTCCCTCGCGGTGGCGCGTACGCCCCCGAGGGCCCGCCCGAGCGGGGCTCCTTCCGTGTGATCCTGGCCGATCGGCCCTTCCTCCTGTTCCTCGGCTCTGCCGTGTTCGCCTGGCTCGTCTACGTCGCCTACGAGATCGTCCTGCCCGTCTCGCTCGTCGACGGATACGGGTACGCACCTGCGACCTGGGGATTCCTCGTCTGGATCAACCCGTTGCTCGTGACGCTCTTCCAGATCCGGCTGACGCGCGCGACCGGGAGCGTGCCCGCTGCGCCCAAGCTCGTCGTCGCGATGCTCGTGATGGGTCTCCCGTATCTCCTGCTCGTCTTCGACCAGTCGCTCGGGGTCGTCCTGTTCGTGCTCGTCGTGTTCGTCTTCGGCGAGATGCTGTGGGTGCCGACGTCCCAGGCGGTGGTCGCCGACCTCGCCCCCGAGGACATCCGGGGCGCGTACATGGGCGCGTTCGGGAGCGCGCCGGCGATCGGGTTCGCGCTCGCGCCGCTGATCGGCCTCCAGGTGCGCAACAGCTTCGGCGACGAGGCGACGTGGATCATGTTCAGCGCGATCTCGGTCGTCGCAGCGCTCCTGGGAGCGCTTGCCCTCCTGGGCCTCGCGCAGCGCAGCGACCGGAGCCGGTCTGCTGTACTGCGGGCGTGAAGGAGCAGGAACGCGAGGCGATCCTGAGGGAGAGCGCTCCACGCGCCCAGACGCCACGTGAGCGGCGGGAGCTCGAAGGGCTCGTCGAGGACGTCCGCTCGAACGCGCTGTTCGGTCGACCGCTGCCGACTGCGTCTGCGGAACTTCCAGCCCCTGGTCGAGGACTACTTCGCGTCGCTCAGCGGGCCGCGTCCGTACGTCCTCCGGCTCGCGGGAGATCGATGCCCTCGAGGAGGCGCACGAGCACGAGCTGGAGGTGCGCGTGGCGAGAGCTGGCACGCGAGGAGTCCGACGCCCGCGGCGTTCGCGCAGCGCTGGCTGGAGACTGGTGGAGCGCGACGGTGTTCGACGAGGTGAACGACCTGATCGACCGGCACAACCGGTGGTATCCGGCGGAGTCCCGTCTGCCGATGGACCCGCGCACCGGTGACTACGTGCTCGTCGCCGGCAAGGACTACCGGCGCCGGCCGCTCGACGCAGCCTGGGCGCTCGAGCGCTTCCCGGCCGACGTCACGCTCGCTTCCGCGCCCTGACCAGCGTGTCGAGCGCGGGTCGTGGCGCGCCCGTCGACCGGGCGCTCCTCGATGCGTGCCGCGATCACCTCGAAGGATGGCCCCAGCCCCTCGACGACCTCCTCGACCGTCCAGAGCAGCCCCGCGTCCCGCGGCCCGCCGTAGCCCTCGCCGTGGTTGCGGAGGTCGTGCGCGACGAGCAGGAACGTACCGCCGGGCGCGAGCGCGGCGGCCCCGCGGCGGAGGGCCCGCGCCCGCTCGTCGGCCGGGAGCTGCAGGTACGAGATGAGGACGAGATCGACCTCGGGGTCGTCTCCTCCCGCGAGGACGTCCTCGGCACGGGCGTCGATCGTCACACCCGCGGCCGCGGCGAGCTCGAGCGCACGGTCGGTGGCGTACCTGCGAGAAGTCGAGGGCGGTCACCTGCCAGCCACGCTGGGCCAGCCAGATCGCGTTGCGCCCCTCGCCGCTGGCGAGGTCGAGCGCGCGGCCGGGTGCGAGGTCGGCGAGCTCGCGCTCGACGAAGCGGTTCGGCCGGCTCCCCAGACGAGGTCTCGGTCGGCATAGCGGGCGTCCCAGTCGTTGCCTGCTCATGCTCGCCGTGGCTCCGTGATCGTCGAGCCGATGCCGATCGCGGTCGCGACCGCGATGCCGCGCACAGACGAGATACGGCGCTGCGTCGCCGATGCCGGCGGCCAGCGCGCCGGCGGCGATCGGGCCGACCATGGCACCTGTCGCCCAGGCGGAGTTCATGACCCCGAAGCCGAGCGTCTGAGGAAGGCCGGTCGCCTCTGCGCGGTCCGACACGAGCGCGATGCCGGGCGAGGTCACCCCGCTCACCGCGACGGAGGCGCAGAAGAGGAGCGCCGCGACCACGAGCGCGCGGTCGCTCAGCGCGAGCATGAGCGCGCGATCGCCGCGATCCCCCAGAGGCCGAGGCGCACCGGCACCAGTCGCCCGCGCACGTCGCTCAGCCGTCCGGCGACGGGCGCAAGGGCGACCTCGATCAGCCCGGCGCACACGAAGGCCCCAGCGATCGCCACGCTTCCCCACCCGGCGTCGTCGAACGTGAGCGGTGCAAGCAGGTCGAGCGCACCGAAGAAGAGGGCGGGCACGACGGTCAGCCAGACCGCGACCGCGAACGGCGCGTCGTGGAGCGCCTGCCAGAGAGAGATCGAGCCGGCCCTGGCA
The DNA here is from genome assembly GCA_963849125.1 of uncultured Actinomycetes bacterium. Lineage (GTDB taxonomy): Bacteria > Actinomycetota > Thermoleophilia > Gaiellales > Gaiellaceae > Gaiella. Next base: position 377,201 of record CAWKGI010000028.1, read on the forward strand.
GCGCCGCGCGTCGCCGGAAGCCGGGCGGCGAGGCCGGCGAGGGCGATCGTCGCCGCTGCGACCGCGAGGAAGACGCACTCGTACCGACGTGAGCTCCGCGACGGCGCCGATCGCCGGCCCGACGATGAATCCGAGCACAGCGAACCCGAAGGCCGTGCCGAGCGTCTGGCCCCGACGTTCGCGGGGCGTCGACGTGGTGAGCCAGGCGAGGGCCCCGGACCACGTCACGGCGCTCGCGAAGCCCTGCGCGAAGCGGGTCGACGCCGAGCGCGACGGAGCCGGTCGCGAGCGCGAACCGGCGCTCGCGACGCCGAGCAGGAGGAGGCCGACGACCGCAGTGCGCTTCGCCCCGACCCGCTCTGCAAGGTAGCCCGACGGGATGCCGCCGAGCACCGCCCCCGCGCCGTAGGCGCCGACGACGAGGCCCGCCTGCAGCTCGCTGAGCCCGAGCTCTCCGGTCAGGGTGGGGACGAGCGGGACGATCGCCGCGAAGAGCATCGTGTCGGTGAAGACGATCGTGCAGACGAGGGGGAGGAGGCGGGTGCGCATGCGGCGCCTCGAGCATACGCGGCAGTGACGCCCGTCCAGGTCCACAACGAAATGCACCGAGTCGGTGGCTCCCTCGTCCGGCCTTCCCGACTGACGTTCGCCGAAGCGACTGCCTGTCGGAGTGGCCATCAACCTCAGGCGCTCCGTGCTCGGTGCAAGCGGCAATCTAGGGACGCCGAAAGCGCCCGTCAAGACCGCGAGGAAGCGCAATTCCGCAATTTGCGGACGTTTCGAGAATTGCGACCGGAACCTCGCGCTCACGCTCGATCACCGCCTCGGCCGAGCTGGCCGGTCGTGATGCCCGATCGGGGTCGACGTGGACCGGCCGGCAGAAGCCCACGAGCCGCCACGATCCGTCTGTCCACGACGAAATGCACCGAGTCGGTGGCCTCCTCGTCCGGCCCTCACGACTGACCTCCGCCGAAGCGATTGCCTGTCGGAGTGCCATCAACCTCGGACGCTCCGTGCTCGGTGCACTGCCCAATCTACATCGTCACCCGCGACCGTCAAGGGCGGCGTCGACGACGATCTCCGCAATTTGCGTATTTTCCGTGATACGCCGTGCGTGATTGCGAGTGATGCGTCGTGCTCTGGAGAGGTGGGACCAGCAGTTCGCCGAGCCGGGGCGGATTCGTCCCCCAGGCCGGCTGACCGTTCGCTTCCGCGTCGAGCCGCCCGGCGTGGCTTCGTCCTCCTCGCGCCCCCTGCTCGGCGCAGCGGCAATCTACGCTGGTGCCGGCACGGCCCGCAAGGGCCGCGCGGACGCGAAATCTCGCAAATTCCGAGAACCGGGGGAGCCATGCAGGGAAAGCACGTGATCGTCACCGGGGCAGGGGCCGGGATCGGCCGGGCGATCGCCCACCGTCTCGACCGCGAGGGCGCCCGCCTCACGCTCCTCGCCCGCGACCGGAAGCGGCTCGAGGAGACCGCCGCAGCGCTCGGCGGGGAGGTGGAGGTCGCCTCGTGTGACATCCGCGAGCGCAAGCAGGTCGACGCGGCGTTCGCCCGTGCCGCCGCGTCGCTCGGGCCCGTGCACGCGCTCGTCGCGTGCAGCGGGATCGGAGGCTCGAACCACGACGGGCCGGACGATCGCTTCGACGAGCTCGTCCAGACGAACCTGAACGGCACGTACTACTGCTGCGCGGCCGCGATCCGGCAGCTCGCGCCGGGACCGGAGACGCGGCACCTCGTGGTGATCTCGTCGATCCTCGCGCGGATCGGCGTCCCTGCCTACTCGGGCTACAGCGCCTCGAAGGCAGGGCTCCTCGGTCTTGTCCGCTCGCTCGCGGCGGAGCTCGGCCCGGAGGGCGTCCAGGTCAATGCGGTCTGCCCCGGCTGGGTCGACACGGAGATGGCCTGGTCGGGACTCGACGGCATCGCCAGGGCGGATCGGACGACACGCGAGGAGGCCTACCGCGAGGCGATGCGCGCCGTCCCTCTCGGGTCGGATGTCCCAGCCGGCCGACATCGCGGGCACCGTCGCGTGGCTCCTCTCGCCCGATGCGCGAGGCGTGACCGGGCAGGCGATCGACCAGAACGGCGGCGCTGGCTCGGCTGAGCGCGAGCGCGGCGAGGCGCCGGATCCGGCAGTCTTCGCGTACGCCGTGGATCTCGATCTGACCGGTTCGCTCCTCCCGCCTCGCGCCGCCGCGCTGTGCGTGGCCCGCAGACGTGCGCCGGCCGTCCTTCTGGCCGAGCACGACGGCTCCCTGCGGGATTCCGGGGCGGGCGGCGTGCGCGGCTCGCGTGACCGGCGCGACCGTGACCGTCGACGGAGGGTCCGGACAGTGAGCGCTCACGTCGAGGAGACGGAGCGAGGACAGGAACGGGAGACGCCACCCTCCTCGACGCCGTCCGTCAGGCGCTCGCAGACGCGCTCGAGGACGACCCTGCGGTCTTCCTCCTGGGCGAGGACATCGGGCACTTCGGCGGTGCGTTCGGGGTCACGAAGGGGCTTGCGGAGCGGTTCGGCTCGCATCGCGTCCTCGACACGCCGATCAGCGAGGAGGGGTTCGTGGGCGCGGCGCTCGGGGCGGCGTGGATGGGGGAGCGGCCGGTCGTCGAGCTCCAGTTCGCCGACTTCGTCAGCTGCGCCTTCGATCCGCTCGTGACCGTGGCCGCGAAGACGCACTGGCGCTCCGGGATCAGGCTCCCGGTCGTCGTGCGGGCGCCGTTCGGGGGCGGCGTCCGCGGCGGGCCGTTCCACTCGCAGTGCCCGGAGGGGTGGTTCGTCGGCGACGCCCGGGCTCAAGGTGGTCACGCCGGCGACGGTCTCCGACGCCTACGGGCTGCTGCGCGCGGCGATCGAGGACGACGATCCCGTGCTCTTCTTCGAGCACAAGGCGCTGTACCGCCGCGTCCGGGGCGAGCTGCCGGACAGGGCGCATCGCGTGCCGCTCGGCGTCGCCTCCGTCGCCAGGGAGGGCGCCGACGCGACGATCGTCACCTACGCGGCAGGCGTCGAGCTCGCGCTGCAGGCCGCGGAGGGATTGGACGTCGAGATCCTCGACCTGCGCACCGTCTGGCCGTACGACGCCTCGGCAGTGCTCGAGTCCGTCCGCCGCACCTCGCGGCTCCTCGTCTTGCAGGAGGCCCCGCGCCACGGCGGCGTCGGCGCTCATCTGATCTCGCTCGTCGCCCGCGAGGCGTTCGGTGACCTCGATGCCGCTCCGCGCCTCGTCGCTCCGCCGGACGTCCCTGTGCCGTTCGCCCCCGAGCTCGAGGACGCCTACCTCCCGTCCGTCGGGGATGTCCGGCGTGCGCTCGAGGAGCTCCTTGCCTTCTGAGATCGTCACCCGCGGGCCTTGCGTCGACGTCCCGTCGGTGTCGGCCGAGACCCGCCTGGCGCTGCTCCGCCTGATGCTGCTGCAGCGGTTCGCGGAGGAGCGCATCCTCGCGCTCTACCGGCAGGGCCGCATCCCCGGGAGCGTCTACACCGGCCGCGGCCAGGAGGCCGTCGCGGCAGCCGCCGGGCTCGCTCTCGGGCCGGACGACGTCGTCGCGCCGCTCAACCGCGAGCAGGCGTGTCACTACGCGCGGGGTGTCACGGTCGCGCAGGTCTTCCGCAACTTCCTCGGCAAGGCCGACTCGCCGACGTTCGGACGCGACGGGAACATGCACTTCGGCGTGCCCGAACGCGGTGTCTTCCCGCTCGTCTCGATGCTCGGCGACCTGTGCCCGGTGATCGTCGGCGCCGCCCTCGCCTTCAAGCGGCGCCGGGAGCCACGGGTCGCGATGACGTTCTGGGGTGACGGCGCGATGTCCACGGGCGACGTCCACGAAGGTCTCAACCTCGCCGCGGTGCTCGAGGTCCCTGCCGTGTTCGTGATCCAGTCCAACCAGTACGCGTACTCGACGCCGACCGCTCGCCAGATGCGGAACACGACGATCGCCGAGCGCATCGAGGGAGGCTGGGGCATCCCGTGCGCTCGCGTCGACGGCACCGACGCGCTCGCGACCCACGCCGCGGTGCTCGAGGCGGTCGAGGCCGCACGCTTCGGCGCCGGCCCGCGTGCAGTCGAGGCGGTCTCTCTCAGGGTCCACGGCCACGCCGCGCACGACGACGCCTCGTACGTGCCCGAGGATCTCCGCGCCCGTTTCGACGACCCGATCGACCGTCTCGTCTGGCGGCTCGAGGCCGACGGCGTGGCGTCGGCAACGCTCGCGCTCGTGCGTGAGGATGCAGCGTCCGCCGTGGACGCCGGCCTGCGGGAGGCCGAGAGCTCACCCGCTCCCGATCCGTCGAGCCTCCTCGACGGCGTCTGGGCCACACCGCTCCAGGGAAGGAACCCATGATCGACTTCTCCCTCGAACCGGAGCTCGAGGAGCTCCGTGATCGCGTCCGGACCTTCATCGCGGAGGTCGTCGTCCCCGCCGAGCGCTCGGCGGACGGCGCGCGCCGCCGAGCTCGACGAGGCGCTGTGCGGCGAGCTGCGGGAGGCAGCGCGCGGCGCGGGCGTGTTCGCACCCCACGTCGCCAGCCGAGCTGGGAGGGCTCGGGCTCGACATGCGCGGGCGCGCCGTGGTGTTCGAGGAGGCGGGGTACTCGCCGTTCGGTCCTCATGCCCTCAACTGCGCCGCTCCCGACGAGGGCAACATGCACCTCCTCGCCGAGGTCGCGACCGAAGCGCAGCGCGAGCGGTACCTGCGCCCGCTCGCCGCGGGCGACGTGCGCTCGTGCTTCCTGATGACCGAGCCGGCGCCGGGAGCCGGGTCCGATCCCTCCATGCTGATGACCGCCGCCAGCAAGGTGGACGGAGGCTGGGTGATCGACGGCGAGAAGACCTTCATCACCGGCGCGGAGGGAGCCGCGTTCGGCATCTGCATGGCCAGGACCGAGGGTGGGGAGGGCGCGACGATGTTCCTCGTCGACACCGACGCGTCCGGCTTCGAGCTCCGTGGCCACGTCCGCACGATCGACGACAACTTCGCCGGGGGCCACTGGCGCGTGGGCCTCGAGGCGTGCTTCGTCCCGGACGAGGCCGTGCTCGGTGAGCCCGGGCTCGGGTTCCGGTATGCGCAGGCGAGGCTCGCTCCGGCTCGCCTGACGCACTGCATGCGGTTCCTGGGCGTCGCCCGCAGGGCGCTCGACGTCGCGCTCGACGCCGCCGCGACGAGGGAGGCGTTCGGCGCGCGGATCCAGGACCTCGGGCTGACGCAGCAGCACCTCGCCGACAGCGTGATCGACATCGAGGCCTCCCGCGGCCTCATCTGGCGCTGCGCCTGGCTGCTCGACACGGGCCAGGACGCGCGCCAGGCGTCGTCCGTGGCGAAGACGTTCGTGGCCGAGGCCGTGCACCGCGTCGTCGACCGCTCGGTGCAGGTGTGCGGTGGGCTCGGGCTCTCCGACGAGCTGCCGCTCGCCCGTGCGCTCGCCGATGCGCGTGCGTTCCGGGTGTACGACGGCCCGTCGGAGGTGCACCGCTGGGCGATCGCCCGGAGAGCATCGCGTCGGCGCGCACGCGACGTCGCCCCGCGTCCGTGAGCGAGGTCGTCCGCACCAGGGCCGAGGCGTCTGGGCGGTCACCCGCTCCGCTGCTCGTGCTCGAGGCGGTCGAGCGGTTCCTCGACGAGCACGGCCTCGGCTCGGGCTCCGTCCGGGCGACGCGGATCGGCGAGGGTCAGTCGAACGTCACCTTCCTGCTCGAGCGCGAAGGCGCACGGCTGGTGCTGCGGCGGCCGCCGCCTCCTCCGCTGCCGCCGTCGGCGCACGACGTGGTGCGAGAGGCCTCCCTGAAGATCGCGCTGCAGCGCGCGGTCCATCACCCGGTTCAAAGTCTGCGGCCTCGGACGGGGTGAAGCGCAGGTCGGCGCCGCGCAGCTCGGTCAGCTGGCCTCGGGCGCGCAGTCGGGCCAGGGGCAGGGCTGGATCCTCACGCGTGGCGATGACCAGGTGCAGCCGGGGCGGCAGGTGCTCGACCAGGAAGGCCAGGGCATCGTCGACCGGCCTGGCGTCGAGGACGTGGTAGTCGTCGAGCACCAGCACGACGTCGCCCGGGATGAGGGCGACATCGTTGAGCAGGGCCGTCAGCATCGATTCGGGTGGTGGAGGCTGCGGCGACTGGAGGACGGCCAGTGTCCCGTCCCCGATCCCGGGCGCCACCGTCTGCAGGGCCGCGATCATGTAGGCCAGGAAACGGCCGGGCTCGCTGTCGCCCTCGTCGAGCGACGGCCGAGCCGCCGGTCGCCCGCAGCCCGCGACCCATTCGCTGACCAGAGTGGTCTTGCCGAACCCCGCAGGAGCGGAGACCAGCGTAAGCCTGTTGCCGGCAGCGAGGCCCTCGTCCAGCCGCTCGACCAGCCGCGGAACAAGGAGGACGACCCTTCGTCGTGACGGTGGGATGTAGAGCTTGGTGGCCAGGATCGGCGCGGGCACCGAT
>CAWKGI010000029.1:0-22289 GCA_963849125.1 uncultured Actinomycetes bacterium
CTATCGCCGACCCGACCAAGCGGTTCGTCTACCTGCGCCGCCAGGCCGACCCGCTCGAGGCCGACGCCCTGAAGAAGCGCGGGATCCCCGGCCTCGGGTTCTACCCCGAGGAGCAACGGGCCTACCCGCAGGGCTCGGTCGCAGCGAACGTGATCGGCTTCGCCGGCACGGACAACAAGGGGCTCGAAGGGCTCGAGCAGTCCCTCGACGGAAGGCTTGCGGGACGGCCGGGGTACGAGGTCGTGATCCGTGACCCGGCGGGCCAGCCGATCGACGTCGTCAAGTCCCGTGCGGAGCGGCCCGGAAAGAGCGTGACGCTCACGATCGATCACCAGATCCAGGCGAGCACCGAGCAGCTGCTCGCCCGTGAGGTCGGTCGCTGGGGCGCGCGGGGCGCGACGGCGATCGTGATGGATCCACGCACCGGCGCGATCCTCGCCATGGCGAACGCGCCGACGTTCAACGCAAACCGGTTCTCGGCCGCTCCGGCGGACGCGCGGCGCAACCGTGCCGTCACCGACGTGTACGAGCCGGGCTCGACGTTCAAGATCGTGACGATCGCAGCGGCGCTCGAGGATCGGGTGGTGAGCCCGCTCACGTCGTTCTGGCTGCAGCCGACGATCCAGGTCGCAGACCGCGTCATCCGCGAGGCGCACATCCGCGGCGCGGAGCAGATGACGGTGCGCCAGATCCTGGCCGAGTCGTCGAACGTCGGCACGATCACGATCGCCGAGAAGCTCGGCGGAGGGAACCTCGCCTCGTGGATCGACCGCTTCGGGTTCGGACACGCGACCGGCGTCGACCTCCCGGGCGAGAGCGCGGGGATGGTGCTCCCCTACAGCGACTGGTCAGGGTCGACGATCGGCACCGTGCCGATCAGGCAGGGCATCGCGGTGACGCCGCTGCAGATGGTGAGCGCGTACGCCGCGATCGGCAACGGCGGCGTCATGCCCCAGGCGCACGTGATCGACAGGATCGGCGGTAAGCGCCAGCGCGTCGCGAAGGGGAAGCGCATCGTCTCCCGGCACACGGCCGACACGATGATGGGGATGTTCCGGAACGTCGTCGTCGAGGGCACCGGCACCGAGGCCGCGATCCCCGGCTACACCGTGGCCGGCAAGACGGGAACGGCGCAGAAGGCCGAGAACGGGCGCTACGTCGCGAAGTACGTCGCGTCCTTCGTCGGCCTCGTCCCCGCGAAGAATCCGAAGCTCGCGATCCTCGTGATGGTCGACGAGCCACGCGGTGACATCTACGGCGGCGTCGTCGCCGCACCGATCTTCCGCGACATCGCGCGGTTCTCGCTCCAGTACCTCGAAGTGCCACCCGACGCGCCCCAGACGAAGGCGCTCGTCGCTGCAGGCGCCGGCACGACGCAGTAGTCCGCGCGCGTATCCTCGGCCGATGGCAGCGTGGTCGGCCGTCGAGCGGGAGGCCTCCGAGCTCGCGCACCTCGCCCTGGGATACCTGCGGTCGCATGTCCACCTGACGCTGGCAACCCTCCGGAAGGACGGGTCACCGCGGATCAGCGGGATCGAGCTGCGGCACGCCGACGGCGAGCTCTGGCTCGGGATGATGGGCGCGTCGGTCAAGGCCGCAGATCTGCGTCGGGATCCGCGATTCGCCTTGCACAGCGGCTCCGACGACCCGCCGGCCTGGACGGGAGACGCCAAGGTGGCCGGCCGTGCGGTCGAGGTCCGCGACCGGGGGGTCGTCCGGCAGGTGATCGGGGCAGAGCACGAGGATTCGGATGCCGACCTCTTTCGTCTCGACGTCCTCGAGCTGGTCGTCGTGCGGCTCGGAGAGCCACCCGATCACCTCGTCGTCGAGAGCTGGCATGAGGGTCGCGGCACCCGCCGGCTGGAGCGGCGCTGACGACACCCGGGCAGGGCCGCCGGGCACGGCCCCTACAATCCGCCGCGATGGAGCTCGAGGCGCTGATCCGTGCGCTCGCGCCGAGCGACGTGATCGGTCAGACGCCGGTCGTCGTCCGCGACCTCGCGCACGACACCCGCGCCGTCGGCGACGGCGCGCTCTTCTTCTGCCTGCCCGGCTCTCGCCGTGACGGGCACGACCTCGCGGGCGACGCGATCGAGGCAGGCGCGGTGGCGCTCGTGGTCGAGCGACCGCTCGACGTCGACGTGCCGCAGCTCGTGGTCGAGAGCACACGGGCGGCCATGGCGGTCGCCGCAGACGTGTTCTTCGGTGAGCCGACGAGACGCCTCGAGGTCGCCGGTGTCACCGGGACGAACGGCAAGTCGACGACCACGTTCGTCCTGCGCGCGATCCTCGAGGCCGCCGGACGCTCGACAGGGCTGATCGGCACCGTCGACTGGATCGTCGGCGGCCGGCGTCACGATGCTCCCCACACGACCCCGGAGTCCATCGAGCTGCAGCGGCTGCTCGCGGGGATGATCGAGGCGGGAGACGAGGCGGTCGCGCTCGAGGCCTCCTCGCACGGCTCGCACTTCCGACGCCTCGATCGCGTCCGGTTCGACGCGCTGGTCTTCACGAACCTCACCCAGGACCATCTCGACCTTCACGGCGACATGGAGAGCTACTTCCAGGCCAAGCGCCGGCTGTTCGTCGGCGTCGAGCCGCCTCCCGCCGCCGTGAACGTGGGTGACCCGTACGGTCGGCGTCTCGCGGACGAGCTCGCCGGCTCGGCGCGGGCTCCGCTCGTCACGTTCGGCCTGCGACCCGAGGCCGAGGTGCGGGCCGACGAGCTCGAGCTCGGCCCCCGAGGGTCGCGGTTTCGGGCGGCCGGGATCGAGCTCGAGACCTCGCTGCTCGGCGTCTTCAACGTCGAGAACGTGCTGGGGGCCGTCGCCGGAGCGCTGCTGCTCGACGTCGACGACCCCGCGATCGCGGCAGGCGTGCGGGCGGTCGCGGGCGTGCCCGGCCGGTTCGAGGGGATCGACGAAGGCCAGGACTTCGCCGTCGTGGTCGACTACGCGCACACGCCGGACGCGCTCGACAACGTCCTGCGAGCCGCGCGTCCGCTCGGCGACGGCCGGCTCACCGTCGTCTTCGGGGCGGGCGGCGACCGCGATCGGGAGAAGCGTCTGCTGATGGGTCAGGTCGCGCGTCAGCGCGCCGACGCAGTCGTCGTGACGAGCGACAACCCCCGCTCGGAGAAGCCGCTCGCGATCATCGAGGAGATCCTCCAGGGGACGGGAACGGACGTCGCGGTCGACCCGGATCGACGCTCGGCGATCGACGGCGCGATCGCGTCGGCGGGCGCAGGCGACGTCGTCGTGATCGCAGGCAAGGGGCACGAGCAGGGGCAGGAGATCGACGGGGTCGTGACGCCGTTCGACGACCGCGAGGTCGCGCGCGAGGCGCTCCGCGCGCGCACGCATCGGCCGGAGAGCGCGTGATCCCGCTCGAGTGGGAGCTGATCGAGCGCCTCGCGCTCGGCGAGCTGCGCGGCGCGCCGGCCGACGGCGTCGTGCGCCGGATCCACGACGACTCGCGAGCTGCCCGGGCAGGCGACCTGTTCGTCGCCCTCAACTCCGGGTCGGCGTACGTCGACGATGCGCTCGGCGCCGGCGCGGCGACGCTCGTCCCGCGCGACCAGGATGCTGCGCTCGCTGCGCTGGCGTCGCTCGTCCGCGACCGCTCGGAGGCAGTGGTCGTCGCCGTGGTCGGCTCGACAGGGAAGACGTCCACGAAGGACGCTCTCGCCGCTCTCTGCGCGGCGGTCACGCCGACGGTCGCGGCCGAGGCGAGCCGCAACAACGAGATCGGCCTGCCGCTCACCGTGCTCGCCCTCGAGCCGGAGACACGGATCCTCGTCACCGAGATGGGCATGCGCGGGCTCGGGCAGATCGCCGAGCTGTGCGAGGTCGCTCGACCGCAGGTGGTCGTCGTCAGCTCGATCGGGCCGGAGCATCTCGAGCTCGTCGGCACCGTCGCAGAGGTCGCCCGGGCGAACGCCGAGGCGATCGAGGCCCTCCCGCCCGGCGGCGTCGCCGTGGTGCCCGCGGACGCGTCCGAGCTCGAGCCGTACCTTCGGCGTGCCGACATCGAGGTGATCCGCTTCGACCGGTCGGGCGTCCGCCGCCTCGTCGCCGACGGAGCCCTCGTCGCCGAGGCGCGAGGGTCGACGAGCGCCTGGTGGGGATTCCTCGTGCCCGGAGCCGCGGGCGAGCCCGCGCGCGTCGTGGAGCTCGAGCTGCCGTTCGACCAGCGTCACATGGCCGAGAACGTCCTGGCGGCGGTCACGGCCTATCGCGCGCTCGGCCTCTCGCTCGAGCGCGCGCAGGAAGGGGCCTCGGCGATCCGGCTCTCCCGGTGGCGTGCCGAGGTGCACCCGCTGCCGGGGGGCGGGGTGGTCGTGAACGACGCCTACAACGCGAACCCGACGTCGATGCGCGCTGCGCTGGACGACCTCGCCGAGCGCGCGGCAGGCCGGCGTCGGGTGGCGATCCTCGGTGAGATGGCGGAGCTCGGCGAGCACGCCGCCGCGTACCACGCGGAGGTCGCCGATCTCCTGCGCGGACAAGGCGTCGAGGTCGTGATCGCCGTCGGCGAGCCGGCGCGCGCGTACCTCGCGGGTGCGACCGGCGCCTCTGCGTGGATTCCCGACGCGCCTGCGTTCGCCGAGGTCGAGGAGCTCGTCCTGCCGGGCGACGCGGTGCTCGTGAAGGCGTCACGCGCAGTCGGGCTCGAAGGCATCGCAGGGCAGATCGAGAAGAGGGCGAGGACATGGTCCGCGTCCTGATCGCGGGGCTCGTCGCGATGGTCATCGGTGTCGCGGTCGGGCCCCAGTTCATCGAATGGCTTCGTCGGCAGAGCGTCGGCCAGCAGATCCGCGAGGAAGGGCCGAAGCACCACTTCGTGAAGCAGGGCACGCCGACCATGGGCGGCCTGATGATCATCGTCGCCGCGACCGCGCCGTTCCTCGTCGTGTCGACCTACACGCTGCCCGGGCTGACCGTGCTGCTCGCGACGCTCGCCTGTGCCGCGATCGGGTTCGCCGACGACTTCCTCAAGGTGCGCAGGCGTCGCTCGCTCGGGCTGAACGGCCGCTGGAAGATGCTCGGGCTGCTTGCGATCACGGCCGGCGTGGGGTGGGCGACGACCCACATCGGCTACATGGACACCGAGATCTACTTCCCCGTGATCGACGTCAACATCGACCTGCACTGGCTCTACTTCCCGTTCCTCTTCCTCGTGATCGCGGGAACCTCGAACGGCGTGAACCTCACCGACGGCGTCGACGGGCTCGCCGCAGGGACGTGCGCGATCTCGCTGCTGACGCTGCTCGCGATCGCGTCGATCGACTGGATCCGGTCGGGCGACGTCGGGAGCCGGAGTGACCAGTACCTCGACCTGGCGATCATCGCGGCGGCGTTGATCGGGGGGGTGATCGGGTTCCTCTGGTTCAACGCGTTCCCGGCCGAGGTGTTCATGGGGGACACCGGCTCGATGGCGCTCGGTGGGGCGATCGCGACGCTCGCGATCGTCACCGAGACCGAGGTGCTCCTCGTCTTCATCGGCGGCATCTACCTGATCGAGGCGCTCTCGGTGATGATCCAGGTGGCGAGCTTCAAGCGCACCGGCAAGCGCGTGTTCCTGATGGCGCCGATCCACCACCACTTCGAGATGAAGGCGTGGTCGGAGACGAAGATCATGGTTCGGTTCTGGATCGTGGGGGCGATCCTCTGCGCGCTCGGCTTCGTCCTGTACTACCGCTACTACCTGCGCTTCAACCTCTGACGCCCTCGCGCGCGGCCCGGGCGGCGGGGCCGGTGACGGTCGCCGTGCTCGTGATGGTCGTGTGGGGCGCGACGCCGATCATGACGCGGCTCGCGCTCGAGGATCTCGAGCCGCTCGTGGTGGCGACGCTCCGCACCGTGATCGCGGGCCTGCTCGCCGTGCCGCTCCTGGCGCAGGCGCGGCTGCCTTCCCGCGCACGCGGCCGACGCGACGGCTGCTCGCGATCTCGGGCCTCGCCGGCTTCGTCGTCTTCCGATCGTCTACACGGTCGGCCAGGGGCGCACGTCGAGGCTGACGGCGTGATGATCCTCGCGGCGTTGCCGATCTTCACAGGGCCGTACGCGAGCGTGGTCGCCCGGCGGGGGCCCGGCCGGGCCTGGATCATCGGGAGCGCGATCGCCCTCGTCGGCGAGGCCGTCCTGATCGGCGGGCGGGGCGCAACGGGCGGGGGAGGGGACGCGACGCTGACGGGCGACCTGATCGTGCTGGCGGCCGCCCTCGTCATCTCGGCGGGGTACGTCGCGGGCGCGATGCTTCCACCGCGCGGGGTGCCGAGCGTCGTGGCGACGTACTGGGGCGTGGTGCTCGGCGCGGTGGTGCTCGCGCCGCTCGCGACCGCGCTGCTCGCGAGGGATGGCTGGCCGGACGCGGATGCCACCGCCTGGGGAGCTGTGCTCTTCCTCGCGGTCGTGACCTCGATCGTCGGCTACGCCGGGTGGTACTGGGCTCTCGACCGTGGCGGGATCCAGCGGATCGCGACCCTCCAGTTCCTCCAGCCGCTGTCGGGGTTCGCGTTGGCCGCGATCGTGCTCGGCAGCGTGCTCATCCTCGCCGGGATCGTCGTGGCGCAGCGCGCCTGAGACGCAGTATCAGCCCTGCGGCGCGGGTCGCGCGCGCGGGTGCCGGCCGACGACCGGGGTCGGGAACGCCGACCGCACGTCGCCACCCTCGACCGCGACGCGGCTCAGCGCGGGCTCGGAGACGAAGACGATGGTCTCGCCCGCGCCGGCGACGTCGGGCGCGACCGTTCGCACGACGGCGCCACCGCGTCGACGAACTGGATGCTCGCGCGGGCCAGGCGGTCGTCCTGGGCTCATCGCCCGACCCGCAACCGGCGAGCAGCACGGCGCCGGCAAGCATCGACAGGCCGGACACAAGTGCGGTGGTGAGGTCGGTGCTCATCGAGCCCTCACCATTTCGAGACGGCGAAGGTGACGGTCGTCCTCGCCACGACGTCGAAGAGCACCGGGCCGCCTACGGGACGTGCCCAGCTCGCCCAGTCCTTCGGCACACGGACGGCGTGGCGCGCACGTGCCTGTACTGTCGCGCCGCCGGGGGCGAGCAGCCGGGCGACGTCCGCGGTGGCGAACGGGGGGATCGGGTAGAGCAGGACCGTCCAGAGGGTTCGACAAGCCGCCGCGCGGAGGTCGAGCGCATCCTCGGGCAGCGTCGACTTGAGCCAGTTGGAGAAGGTCGGGTGGACGCCGATGGCGAGGGGCTCCGTGGTCGATCCCGACGGCCACAGCGTCAGGAAGTCGACGTGCTCGATTTGCCCCGTGGCAGAGCGGTGAGCCCGCGGATCGTCCGCGGCGAGCCCATGGATCTCGCGCGTGCACTGCGCCGTCCCGCGGCCGTACAGGTGCCAGCGCTGCGCCCAGCGCAGAGGCCCCTCACCCCGACGGAACTCACGGTCGGCGTCCGTCGCGCGCAGCTCGATGCGGGCGGATCCGGTCTCGCAGCGCTCACCCGGAGCCGGGATGCCGCCGCTCCTGCACGTCGACCAGCGCACGCGGCTGACGGTGTGGACGCGCGTCGGGCGGAGGCAGCGCGCGACAGCGCCGGCGTGGGGACGAGAAGGCACCTCCGTCCTCACCTCACGGACACAGGAGCCGAGCTCAGCGATGCTGTCAAGCCATCCGCCAACGCTATGGACTGGGGGGTCGGCGGCGTCGGCCGGATCGATGGGTGCGAGCGCGAGACCGAGAACCGTCGCGGCGAGGGCCACGATCGAGGCATTGCGTGCGAAGGAGGACATGAGCGCTCCTCTCGGGTCAGGGGCAGACGGGCGGGCCGAGGCCCGGGTCGACGGGGTCGTCGCAGGGGTAGAGGTCGCGGGTCGTCGGGTCGAAGACGATCCCGCGCACGAGCCGCCCGTCCGCGTCGAGCAGGCGCGCGCCGACGAGGCGCCTGCCGGGCGCGTGCTGCCGTGGCGGGATCTCGTAGACGATCGCGCTGCGCTGCGGCCGCAGAGTCGCGCGCGTGCCGTCCTGGAAGCGCAGCTCGATGCGCCTGACGGACGGCTCGACGAGCCCGTAGACGATCACGGGGTGCGCCGGGCCGGCGCCCGGTCCGGGCCAGAAGGCATCGCGGTCGAGCGTGATCCTGGCGCGGTCGGCGGGGCTGCGCACGCAGACGTCCTGCCCGCCATAGCTGCTCCCGGGACGGTCGCGGAAGCTCACGCAGGTGACGCCCCCCTTCGCCTGCGCCAGCACGATCCGCGCTCCGGTGCCGGGGAAGCGCAGCACCGTCGCGTGCTCGCCGTCCGCGGCCGGCGGGAAGCCGCCGTTCCCCTGGCCGAAATGCGGGAACGACCACTCGTCGGGATCGGCGTTCGCGATCGCCTGGCGTCCGATCTCGTCACCGTCGGCGTCGAGCACGACGAGCTCGACTGCGCGCCGGGGGAAGTGCGTGAGCTCGTCGGGGATCTCCGCCGTGAAGAACGCCGCGTCGATTGGTGCGGTCACGCGGAGGAACCGATCGACCTTGCGCTCGGTGTCGTCCTCGTAGCGCACAACGGCGTGGGTCGCTTCGGGCAGCGTCGTCCAGCCGACGAGGGAGGTCGCGCCCTGCTCTCGAACCTCGTCAGTGATCGTCGGATCCTGCGCCGCGCGCCCGCCCGGCTCCGTCACGGTCACCGGTCGGGTGCGGCGGCGCTTCGCGTCGACGCAGTCGGTCGCGGTGCCGTCCGACATCTGCAGCGCGTAGGTGAGGCTGACGCAGAACCCTCCTTCGGCCGGCGTCAGGTCGACCGCGAGGGTGCCCCCGCGGAACGGACCGTCGAGCAGACGCCGCGTCTGCGCCGGATCGAAGTCGGGCAGCTCGGGCGCCGTGATCGCGTTCGCGCGCCGGACGAGCGAGACCCACTCCACCGCCTCGGGCGGGGAAGGCTCGGCGTCGGCGAAGGAGATGATGCGCGGGCCGAAGACCGCCGTGCAGCCGACCAGGACGACGACGAGGGTCGCAGCGAGCGCCGCGAGCACGAGCGTGCGCCGACGGCTTTCGCGGGCGCGACGGCACACGTCGAGCCAGTCCGGCTGCATCGGCTCTGGCGCGAGCCGCTCCAGCTCAATGCGCAGCAGATCGTCGCTCATCGCGTTCACGAGGCCACCTCCTCCGTCTGCAGAGCCGCCCCGAGCTGAGCGTGGGCCTGGGAGAGGGTCGCGGCGACCGTGCCCGGGGCGATGCCGACGATCTCGGCGATCTGCTCGTAGCCGAGGTCGGCGTAGTACCGCAGGAACACCACGAGCCGCCGTTGCGGCGACAGCGATTGCACCGCAGCGTGCAGAGCAGGGTTGCGGACAGGCTCGGTGAACGCCGTCTCGGGGATCTCGTCCACGGCGAGCTCTCGTGATCCGCGGGAGTCGATCGCGCAGCGCAGGGCGATGCGCCACACCCAGCCCTCGAGCGATCCGCTGCCGCGGTAGTCCTTCTGCTTGCGGAGCGCCTTTGCGAACGCGTCCTGCACGACGTCCCGCGCCGTCTCGCCGTCTCCGGTGACGGACGCCAGCATCGCGTGGAACTGGCGATGACGGCGGCGGTAGAGATCCTCCAGCTGCGGGTCGAGCGTGCCCATCTACCCTGAAGAGACTCCCTCGGTCGCCGGATTCTTTAGAGCGGTGTCGAACATTCTCCACATGCGGACGCTCGTCATCGGTCTCGCGCGCTCCGGCCGCGCTGCCGTCGCTGCGTTGCGGCTCGGTGGAGCGGACGTCGTCGCGTACGACCGCGAACCTGATGTCGACGTGGCAGGGATCGACGCCGAGGTGCAGCTCGGGGAGTGGGACGACGCGCTCCTCGACGGCGTCGAGCTCGTGGTGAAGAGTCCCGGCGTCCCCGAGGACGCTGCGCCGGTCGTCGCGGCCCGCGCCGCGCGCGTGAGCGTGATCTCGGAGATCGAGCTCGGCGCGCGCCTGCTCACGAATCCGCTGGTCGCGATCACCGGCACGAACGGCAAGACCACGACCACGGCCCTGCTCGGCGCGATGTTCGCCGCCGCCGGCGTGCCCGCGGAGGTCGTCGGGAACATCGGGCGGCCGTTGACGGAGCTCGTGGGGGCGGTCGAGCCTACGGCATGGATCGTCTGCGAGGTCTCGTCGTTCCAGCTCGAGGGCGTCGACACGCTGCGCCCGCGCGTCGCCGTGCTCACGAACCTCGAGCCGGATCACCTCGACCGCCACGGCACGTTCGACGCCTACGCGACCGCGAAGCTTCGGCTGTTCGCCCGGCAGGACGCGAGCGACACGGCGGTCGTCCCCGCCGGCTTCCGGCCGGTGCCCGGCGATGCGCTCCGGGTGGAGTTCACCGACAGCGACGTTCTCCCGGCCGAGCCGTGGATCCCGGGCGCGCACAACCGGGAGAACGCCGCTGCCGCGACCGCGGCGGCGCGAGCAGCCGGCCTCCCTGACGATGCGATCGCCGAGGCGCTGCGCAGCTTCCCGGGCGTCGAGCACCGCATCGAGGAGGTCGCGGTTCGGCGAGGCGTGCGCTACGTGAACGACTCCAAGGCGACGAACGTCGCCGCCGCTCTGCGGGCTCTGGTCTCGTTCCCGGGGGCACGGCTCCACGTGATCCTCGGCGGCCGAGGGAAAGCTGAGCCGTACGCGCCACTCGCGGCGGCGTTTGCGCGTGGCGACCGCGGGTACGTGATCGGCGAGGCGGCCGAGACGATCATGGCGGCGCTCGAGGAGGCGGACGTGCCTGCCGAACGTTGCGGCGATCTCGCCACGGCGGTGCGGTCGGCTGCCGCCGCAGCGGTCGACGGAGACGTGGTGCTGCTCTCCCCGGCGTGCGCCTCGTTCGACCAGTTCACGAGCTTCGAGCACCGCGGGGAGGAGTTCCGCCGGCTCGTGTCGAACCTCCCGGAGTGAGCCGAACACAGCTCGAGCAGCGCCTCCTCGTCCTCGTGACGCTGGGGCTCGTCGCGTTCGGGCTCGTGATGGTCTTCAGCGCGACGTCCGCCTCCGCCGCGATCGGCGCGGGCGACCCGATGAAGTTCCTCGTCAAGCAGGGGATCTACGCCCTTGCAGGGCTCGTCGCCCTCGCGGCGTTCTCGAGGTTCGACTACCACCGTCTGCGCGCCCTCGCTCCCGTGCTGCTGGTGGGCGCGCTCGTCGGCTGCGTCGCCGTTCTCGCCGTCGGCCCGTCGATCAACGGCGCGCACCGCTGGTTCATCGTCGGCCCCGTCAGCCTGCAGCCGTCCGAGCTCGCGAAGATCGCGGTCTGCATCTGGGTCTGCGCCGTCCTCTCACGCCGACCGGCGCCACGCACGATGGGCGAGCTGATGAAGCCGATCGGGATCGTGGTCGGTGTGTTCGGCGGGCTGATCGTGATCCAGCCCGACCTCGGCACGACCATCTCGCTGTTCGTGATGGTCGCCGGCATCCTGCTCGTCTCCGGCATGCCGCTCCGGCTCTTCGCGCTGGCGACGAGCCTCGCGCTCGGCATCGGTGTCGCGGCGATCTGGATGGAGCCGTACCGGCGCGAGCGCGTCTTCAGCTTCCTCGACCCCTGGAAGGACGCGCAGGGCTCGGGATTCCAGACCGTCCAGGCGATCATCGGGATCGGCTCGGGCGGGGTCACGGGCGAAGGGCTCGGTCAGGGCATCCAGAAGATCAACTTCCTGCCGGAGGCGCACACCGACATGATCTTCGCGGTCGTCGGCGAGGAGCTCGGCCTCGTCGGCTCGACGCTCGTGATCGCGGCGTTCGGAACCTTCGCGTGGGCCGGGTTCAGGATCGCGCTGCAGTGCAAGGATCCCTTCGGGAAGCGGCTGGCGGCGGGGATCACCACGCTCGTCGCGGGGCAGGCAGCGATCAACCTCGCGGCGGTTCTCGGCATCGCTCCGCTCACCGGAATCCCACTCCCGTTCGTGTCCTACGGGGGGTCGTCGCTGCTCGTACTGCTCGCCGGTGTCGGGGTCCTCCTTAACATCGCAGTGAATGAACGCGTCGTCGAAGCTCGTGTGCGTGATCGCGGCCGGGGGAACGGCAGGTCACGTAAGGCCCGCGCTCGCAGTGGCGGAAGCGCTGCGCGAGCGCGGCGTGACCGTGACGTTCGCCGGGACTCCAGACCGCGTCGAGTCGCGGCTGGTGCCTGAGGCGGGCTTCGAGCTCGACACGTTCGCGGTCTCCGGCTTCCCCCGGGAGCTCTCACCCCGGCTGCTGCGGGCCGTGTGGAACGCCGTGCGGGCGCCCTTCGCCTGCCTCGAGATCCTGGGGCGTCGCCGCCCTGACGTCGTCCTCGGGGGAGGCGGGTACGTGGCAGGGCCGATGGTCCTCGCGGCCCGGCTGCGCGGCATCCCCGCAGCGCTCACGGAGGCAGACGCCCACCTCGGCCTGGCGAACCGGCTGTCGGCGCCTCTCGCCCGGCGGGTGCTGCTGGCGTACGACATCCCCGACCGAAGGTCGTCACGCTACGAGGTCGTCGGTCGCCCGATCCCGCGCGCGCATCGGGGCGCGACACGGGAGGAGGGCCGGGCCCGGTTTGGGCTCCCTGCCGATGGCCCGGTCGTGGCCGTGTTCGGCGCGCTCGCAGGCGCGCGGTCGCTCAACGAGCTCGCCGTGAGCGCCTGGGGCGAGGACGGGCCCGGTGTGCTCCACATCTCCGGCGAGCGAGACCACGACGCCCTGCGCGCCCGGGTCGACCGGCCGGGCTACGTCCTGCTCGCTCAGACCGACCACTTCGGCGACGCTCTCGCGGCTGCCGATCTCGCGGTGTCACGGGCCGGCGGGACGGTCTGGGAGCTCGCCGCGGCGGGGACGCCGTCGATCCTCGTGCCGTACCCCCACGCGACCGCCGATCACCAGACCCTCAACGCGCGGTACTTCGAGCGTGGGGGAGGGGCGATCGTCGTCCCCGACGGCGAGGTCGAGCGCGTTCCCGCCCTCGTCGACGAGCTCCTGCGCGATCCCGAGCGCCTCGCCGCGATGCGCGAGGCGATGCTCCGGCTGGCACGCCCCGACGCTGCAGAGACCGTGGCCGATCGTCTCGTCGAGCTCGCGGGGCGAGGCGGATGAGCGGCGGCTCCCGGTGGCGGGGGACGCGGCTGACGCCACGTCACGACCGCTATGGCCCGTCCTCGGGTTCGGCCGGGCCGTCGCTTCAGCCTCGCCCCTGGCGCTGCGGGTGCGCGCGATGAGCGACGCGCACGCTCCGGCGGGCGGCTCGCCTCCTCTGGAGGGACGGAGACTCTACTTCGTCGGCATCGGTGGCTCGGGACTCTCGGCATACGCGAACATCGCCCGGGCGTGGGGGGCCGAGGTTCGCGGCTGGGACCTGCGCGACACGATCTTCATGAAGACGCTCGACGGCGTCGAGATCGACCTGGGCGGCGAGCCACGGCCCCCGGAGGGCTGGGAGGTGATCCTCTCGACCGCGCACGCGCACCGGATCGACGGCGTTCCTCGCGCGGCGTTCCTGGCCGAGCTCGTCGCGTCGCGTCCGTCGATCGTCCTCGCGGGCGCGCACGGCAAGACGACGACCGCGGGGATGGTCGCGTTCGTGCTGCGCGAGGTCGGACTCGACCCCTCGTGGATCATCGGCGGCGTGATCCCGCAGCTCGGCGGCAACGCCGGCACCGGCGCGGGCTGGCTCGTCGTCGAGGGCGACGAGTCGGATCGCTCGCTCTTCGACCTCCACCCGCAGCTCGCGGGGGTGACGAACGTCGAGCTCGACCACCACGCCAGCTACGGCTCCGAGGCCGAGCTGCACGAGGCGTTCGACGCCTGGCTCGCGGCGGTGCCCGAGGTCGTGCGCTCCTGGGAGCTCGAGCCGCTCGACGCCGCGCTCGGGGTGCCCGGCGAGCACAACCGCGAGAACGCTGCGCTCGCGCTCGCGCTGCTGAAGCGCGCAGGCGTCGAGCGCGAGGCCGCCCTCGAGGCGCTCGTCCGCTTCACCGGCGCCGAGCGGCGGTTCGAGAGGGTCGGAGAGGGACGTGGCGTCGTCGTCTTCGACGACTACGCCCACAATCCGACGGAGCTCCGCGCGACGCTCGCAACGGCGCGGGCCCAGGCTGCACGGGGCCGCGTGGTCGCCGTCTACCAGCCCCACGTCTTCGAGCGCACCCGCCAACTCCACCGCGAGCTCGGCGCAGCGCTCGGTCTCGCCGACGTCGCGATCGTCACGGAGGTGACGGGCGCCCGTGACGCTCCGCGAGACGGCACGACCGGACGGTGGGTGCTCGACGCCGTGCCCGCGCCGACCCGCAGGCTGTGGGCGCCGACGCTCGCCGACGCGACGGGGCTCGCGCTCCACGTCGTCCGCGAGGGCGACGTCGTCGTCACGCTGGGGGTCGGGGAGCCGTGGAAGGTCGCCCGTGCGGTCGTGGAAGGGCTCGCGGCGTGAGCGCTCCGCTCGAGTCCGGCGTCCTGCTCTCCCGGTTCACCACGATCGGTACGGGCGGCCCGGCGCGCTCGCTTGCCCGCCCGGGGACGCTGGCCGAGCTCGAGCAGGTTCTCCACGCCGCACGCGACCAGGGCGACGACGTGGTGGTCGTCGGCAACGGATCGAACCTCCTCGCGGCCGACGAGGGCGTCGACGCCGTCGTGCTCCATCTCGAGGGGGAGCTCGCGGCGGTGCAGATCGAGGACACGCTGCTCGCAGCCGGCGGTGGTGCCGCGAACGCGGTGTGCCTCCATGCGGCACGGGCGGCAGGGCTCGGCGGCTTCGAGTTCGCGTGCGCGATTCCAGGAACCGCCGGTGGCGGGGTGTGGATGAACGCCGGTGCCTACGGGAGCGACTGGGCGGCGATCCTCGAGCGCGCGCTCGTGGTCACCGCCGACGGAGCGGGTTGGCTGACGCCGGCCGAGCTAGGCTTCTCCTATCGCCACTCGGCGCTCCGTCACGGGCAGGTCGTCGCCCGGGTCGAGTACCGGCTCACGCCTCGCGAGCCGGCGGAGATCCGTGCGGAGGTCGCCGATCTGATCGCGCGCCGCAAGGCGACGCAGCCGACGAACAAGCGCACCTTCGGCTCGGTCTTCAAGAACCCGCCGGGTGAGCTCGGCGCCGGGCGCATGCTCGAGCTCTGCGGGCTCAAGGGACACCGCATCGGCGGCGCCGTGATCTCGCCACGGCACGCGAACTTCATCGAGAACGCGGGCGAGGCGACAACCGCCGACTGCCTGGCGCTGATGGCGGAGGCTCGTCGTCGCGCGCGGGAGGCCTACGGCGTCGAGCTCCAGCACGAGGTCGTTCTGCTCGGAGGGATCGAGGTTCCGTCCGCCTAGGGGAGGGGTCCGTCCCTCCCGCGGTGGGCGCCTTCGCGTGTCTCGGGTAGGCCGTGGTGCGTGCGGGCGGGGCGAGCCCGGCCCCTACGGGAAGGCGTGCTCCGGGGCAGGGGCCTGCGGCTCCCGTCGCGGTAGGGAGCCCTGCCGCTTAGGGTGGAGGTCGGTGCGCGCTCTCCGGGGTCCGGCGTTCCGGGGCCTCCCGAGGCCGAGATCGGCTGGACGGAGCGACACGGCAGAGGACCGGGCCGCCCCGTGGCGAAACCTCCCCTGTGGCCAGCGGGGGACGAGCCGACACGGGGAAGCGCCCCCGCGCGCGCACGGCGAGTGTCGTCGTCCCGTTTCCGCGTCCGGCTCGTGGCGATCGCCTCGACCTCGCGCGGCTCGTTCCCACTGGCCGCTCCCTCCTCACGGCGTTCGCGATCGTCGCCCTCGCGCTCGGCGCCTACCTCGCCGCGCGCGAGACCGGAGTGTTCGCCGTGCGCACGGTCGCCGTCACCGGCGCTCCCGGCGGCGTCGCCGGGCAGGTGCGTGGGGCGCTCAGCGACGCTCAGGGCACGAGCCTCGTCTCACTGGATCTCGAGGAGGCCCGTCGGGCGGTCGAGGCGCTGCCGACGGTCGCCCGGGTGCGGTTCGACCGCGCCTACCCGCATACCCTGAAGGTGTTCGTCATTCCCGAGCACGCCGTCGCAGTCGTGCGCCAGGGGAGCGCGTCGTTCCTCGTGTCGGAGCGGGGGCGCGTGATCGCCCGCGTCGATCGTGGCGCCCACGCGTCGCTCGCGCGCATCTGGGTGCCGCGCAGCGTCACGCTCGTGCCGGGTGCCCCGGTCACGGGAGACCTGCGCATGGCAGTGGGTGCCGTGGCGCCGATCGCCGGCATCCGCTTCCCCGCACACGTGACGTCCGTGACGGTCGCCGACCAGTCGCTGACCCTGCGTCTGCGCTCGGGGCTCGAGCTCCGACTCGGCGACGCGATCGAGACCGATCTCAAGCTCGCGGTCGCCGCGAAGCTGCTGCCCCTGCTGCAGCCGGGGTCGACGTACCTCGACGTGAGCGTCCCCGAGCGACCCGTGGCGGGCTCCGGTGAACCTCAACCTCAGGTCGAGGTCGAGACTCTTCCCTCGACCACCCCTTGAGGGTTTCGTTGACAATGCCGACAAGGAGTTCGTACCCTGGCTCAGAACCAGGGCTTCAGGACCCCGCCCAACGGCTCGATCAGAGCTTGACCCCAGGTAGGTCGTGTGAACATGAGCACCCAGTCCGGTAACTATCTCGCAGTCATCAAGGTCGTCGGCGTCGGCGGCGGCGGAACGAACGCCGTCAACCGGATGGTCGAGTCCGGGCTCACCGGCGTCGAGTTCATCGCGGTCAACACCGACGCGCAGGCGCTGCTCGACACGGACGCCGACGTCAAGATCCACATCGGCTCGAAGGCCACCCGCGGGCTCGGCGCCGGGGCAGATCCGGCAGTCGGCGCGGCAGCGGCGACGGAGAGCCGTGACGAGCTGAAGGAGGCGCTGAAGGGCGCCGACATGATCTTCGTCACCGCCGGAGAAGGTGGAGGCACGGGCACGGGCGCCGCCCCGATCGTGGCGGAGCTCGGGCGCGAGCTCGAGGCGCTGACCGTCGGCGTCGTCACCAAGCCGTTCGCGTTCGAGGGGCAGCGCCGCTCGTCGCAGGCGGACGTGGGCATCCAGAACCTCCGCGACCGCGTCGACACGCTGATCGTGATCGAGAACGACCGTCTGCTCCAGGTCGTCGAGCGCACGACGCCGCTCACCGACGCGTTCAAGATGGCGGACGACATCCTCCGGCAGGGCGTTCAGGGGATCACCGACCTGATCACCGTTCCCGGCCTCGTCAACCTCGACTTCGCCGACGTCCGCACGATCATGCGCGACGCCGGCTCGGCGCTGATGGGCATCGGCACCGGCCGGGGCGAGGGCCGTGCTGCCGCCGCCGCGAACGCGGCCGTCTCGTCGCCTCTCCTCGAGACCACGCTCGACGGAGCGACCGGCGTGCTCCTCAACATCACCGGCCCGTCCGACATCGGGCTGTTCGAGGTGAACGAGGCTGCCGAGGTCGTCACCGGTCACGCCGACCCCAACGCCAACGTGATCTTCGGCGCGGTCGTCGACGAGTCGCTCGGCGAGGAGGTCCGTGTGACGGTGATCGCAACCGGGTTCGGGGGACGGCCTCGCCGTCGCCGGCTCGAGCCGGCGGGCGTCACCAGCTCGTCCGAGAGCGTCGTGCCCCGGTTCGAGGCGCCGGCGACCTCCGAGATCGAGATCCCGAGCTTCCTCCAGGAGAGCTAGGTCCCTTTCGCGAAGCAGGAATCCGCGGGAGCGGATTCCTGCCGCTGGATCCGCCGTGTCCCGCTGCGCGGGACGCGGCGGCAGATCCCTGAAGGGCGTCGGCTGCGCCGCCGCCGGGGAAACGAGCGGGCGAGATGCAGGAGAGCTATGTCCGTTTCGTGACGCGGGAGTCCGCGGGAGCGGATTCCTGCCGCTGGATCCGCCGTGTCCCGCTGCGCGGGACGCGGCGGCAGATCCCTGAAGGGCGTCGGCTGCGCCGCCGCCGGGGGAACGAGCGGGAGCAGCTCACGAGGGCGGGAGCTCGCGGCGATGCGACGTTCTGCGTGGCGTCTGCGCCCCGGGGCGGTATTGTCGGATCTCGTGGACGCGATCCTCCGACGGACGCCGCTCTACGACCGGCACGTCACGGCCGGCGCGCGGATGGTTCCCTTCGCCGGCTGGGAGATGCCCGTGCAGTACGTGGGCGTCATCCCGGAGCATCTCGCCGTGCGCACGGGCGCAGGCGTGTTCGACGTCTCGCACATGGGCCAGCTGCACGTGGAGGGCCCGACTGCGCTCGAGCTGCTCCAGTCGACCCTCTCGAACGACCTGTCGCGGATCGGCGACGGCGAGGCGCAGTACGCCCTTCTCACGAACGAGCGCGGTGGGATCGTCGACGACCTGATCGTCTACCGCCTCGCCCCGTCGCACTTCCTCGTCGTCGTCAACGCGGGCAATCGCGACGCCGCGTACGGCTGGCTGAAGGAGCGCGAGCTGCGCGGCTCCGAGGTGCGTGACGCCTCGGACGAGTACGCGATGCTCGCGGTGCAGGGACCGACGGCGCTCGCGGCGCTCGGGCTCGGCGAGGCTCCGGCGTTCACGCACGCCATGGGGGTGCTCGACGGGATCGAGCTGATGGTCTGTCGCACCGGGTACACGGGAGAGAAGGGCGTCGAGCTCCTCTGCCCGTCGGAAGACGCACCTGCGCTCTGGGACGCCGTCGTCGCGCGCGGGGTCGTCCCGTGCGGGCTCGGTGCGCGGGACACGCTGCGCCTAGAGGTCTGCTACCCGCTCCACGGCAACGACATCACGCCCGACACCGATCCGCTCTCCGCAGGGCTCGGGTGGGCGTGCGCGCTCGACAAGGACTTCACGGGAGCGCAGGAGCTTCGTCGGATCGCGGCGGATGGCCCGACCCGCCGGCTCGTGGCGTTCGTGATGGACGAGAAGGCCATCCCTCGAGGCGGGATGCCGATCGAGGGCGGCGGCGTCGTCACGTCGGGAACCCACTCGCCCTCGCTCGACGTCGGCATCGGCCTGGGCTACGTCCCTGCCGCGAGCGCGACCCCAGGCACCGAGATCACCCTCGACGTCCGCGGCAAGCCGCGTCGCGCGCGTATCGTCAAGAAGCCGATCTACACGAAGGAGACGACCTAGATGGCAGCCGAAGAGAGCTACCCGGACGACCTGCGGTACCACCCCGAGCACGACTGGGCGCGGATCGAGGGCGACGAGGCGGTGCTCGGGATCACGTGGTTCGCGCAGGACTCCCTCGGTGACCTCGTCCACTACGAGGCGCCCGCCGTCGGCGGGACCACGACGAAGGACCAGTCCTACGGTGAGGTCGAGTCGGTGAAGGCCGTCTCGGATCTGATCTCGCCGCTGTCCGGGGAGATCGTCGCCGTCAACGAGCGCGCCACCGCGGAGCCCGAGGTCATCAACGACGATCCCTACGGCGAGGGCTGGCTCGTCCGGATCCGGATGAGCGACCCGGGCGAGCTCGATGCGCTGCTCGACGCAGCTGCCTACGCCGCGGTTCTGGCCGACCAGTGAGCGCGGGCTACCTCGGTCTGACCGACGCCGACCGCGAGGCGATGCTCGCGGCGATCGGCGTGGCGTCGGTGGACGAGCTCTTCGCCCAGATCCCGGAGGACGTGCGCTTCGAGCGAGAGCTCGACGTTCCACCGGCTCTCACCGAGGCCGAGATCGTGCGGCACATGGAGGAGCTCGCGGCGCGCAACGTCGACACGTCCCGCCAGCTCTCCTTCCTCGGGGCGGGGATCTACGACCACTACGTCCCCGCGATCGTCGACACCTTCCTCGGCCGCGGCGAGTTCCTCACCGCGTACACGCCGTACCAGCCCGAGATGAGCCAGGGCGTGCTCCAGGCGATCTTCGAGTACCAGACCGCGATCTGCGAGCTGACGGGGATGGACGTCTCGAACGCGTCGGGGTACGACGGCGCGACCGTCGCCGCCGACGCCTGCTTCGTCGCCAAGGCGCACACCGGCCGCACCAGGATCGTCCTCGCCGAGACGCTCAACCCGATGGCCCGCCAGGTCGTGAAGACCTACGCGCCAGGCTTCGGGATGGAGGTCGTCGAGGTGCTGCACGACGGCGGCACGATCGACCCGGCGCGCTTCGCGGAGGCTGCCGACGGCGCCGCCGTGGCGCTCTTCCAGCACCCGAACGTGTTCGGCTGCCTCGAGCAGGCGCCTGAGCTCGCGGAGGCGGCGAACGCCGGTGGCGCGATCCCGGTCGCGCACGTCGATCTCGCCTCGCTCGGCATCCTGGAGGCGCCCGGCGTCTATGCCTGCGGGATGGCGATCGGCGAGGGACAGTCCGTCGGGAACTACCAGAGCTACGGCGGTCCGCACTACGGCTTCATGGCGGCGCGCGAGGAGTTCATCCGGCGCATGCCCGGGCGGATCGTCGGCGAGACCACCGACCTCGAGGGCGAGCGCGGGTTCGTGCTCACGCTCCAGACGCGCGAGCAGCACATCCGTCGCGAGAAGGCCACCTCGAACATGACCACCAACCAGACGCTGCTCGCGCTCGGTGGGCTGATCACGCTCTGCTGGCTCGGCCCCGAGGGGCTCCGCGAACTCGGCGAGTCGTGCATGGCGCTCACTGCCTACGCGCAGGAGCGAGTGGCTCTGCCGGTCGCGTTCGAGCGGCCCGTGTTCAAGGAGGTCGCGTTCCGCACGCCGATCCCGGCTCGCGAGGTCGTGCGCCGAGCCCGTGCCCACGGGGTGCATCCCGGCTATGCGATCGGGAGGGACTATCCGGGCATGGACGACGTGCTGCTCTGCGCGTTCACCGAGAAGCGCACACCTGCCGACGTCGACCGTCTCGCCGAGGTGCTCGAGGAGGTGTGCGCCTGATGGAGCTGATCTACGAGAGTCGAGCCCCGGGCGCCGTGCCGGGCGCATCCCGCAGCACGGGCTCGCCGTGCCCGAGGTGCCCTCAGGAGCTCAGCCGTTCGCGGCCACCGCGCCTCCCTGAGGTGCCCGAGAACGAGATCGTCAGGCACTTCACCGCGCTCGCCGATCGCAACTTCGGAGTGGACACGGGCTTCTATCCGCTGGGGAGCTGCACGATGAAGTACAACCCGCGCGTCAACGAGCGCGTCGTCGCGATCCCCGGGTTCCGCGATCTCCACCCGCTCGTCGAGGACGAGGACGCCCAGGGCGCCCTCGAGCTGATGTGGCACCTGCAGGAGATCCTCGCCGAGGTCGCCGGGCTGCAGGGCGTCACGATCCAGCCGGCGGCGGGCTCGCAGGGCGAGCTGACGGGCCTGATGCTGATGCGGGCGTACTTCGCCGACCGCGGCGAGCACCAGCGGAACGTGATCATCACCGCCGACACCGCACATGGCACGAACCCCGCGAGCGTGACGATGGCGGGCTTCCAGCTCGCCAAGGTCGCGACCACCGAGCGCGGCAACCTCGATCTGGACGATCTCCGGGCCAAGGTCGACGACCGGACCGCGGGCCTGATGCTGACCAACCCCTCGACCCTCGGGCTCTTCGACGAGGGGATCACCGCGGTGGCCGACATCTTTCACTCGCGCGGCGCGCTCCTCTACTACGACGGCGCGAACCTGAACGCCGTGGTCGGACGGTCGCGCCCTGGCGACATGGGGTTCGACATCGTGCACTACAACCTGCACAAGACGTTCTCGCAGCCCCACGGCGGCGGTGGCCCGGGTGGTGGGCCGGTGGCCGTGCGCGAGTCGATCGAGCCGTTCCTCCCGGCGCCCGTCGTCGTGCGCGACGGCGACGCCTACCGGCTCGACCACGATCGCCCGAAGTCGATCGGGCGGGTGCGCGGCTTCGCCGGCCCGTTCGGCGTGTTCGCCCGCTCGTACGCGTTCATGCGCGCCTAGGTCCTGATCTGCGCGAGATGTCGGACGTGGCCGTGCTCAACGCCAACTACGTCCTCGCCTGCCTGAAGGACGTCTACGACCTCCCGTACGACCGGCTCTGCATGCACGAGTTCGTGCTCTCGGCGCGAACCCTGAAGCGCGAGCACAGCGTCACGGCGCTCGACGTGGCCAAAGGGCTGATGGACCGAGGGATCCACCCGCCGACGGTGTACTTCCCGCTCGTCGTGCCGGAGGCGCTGATGATCGAGCCGACCGAGACCGAGACCAGGGAGCGTCTCGACACGTTCATCGAGGCGATGCGCGACATCGCCGAGAAGGCCGCGACGGATCCGAGAACCTGCACTACGCGCCCCATCACCGGCCAGTCCGCAGGCTCGACGAGTGAAGGCGGCGAAGGAGCCCGTCGTTCGTTTCGCGTTCGGCGAGACGGAGACGACGGCGAGGTCGCTAGCGATCAGCGGCGCGGCCGAAGTCGACCCGTCCGCGGGCGAAGAGGCTGCGCGGACCGGCCTGGGTTCCTCGACTACTATCGTCGGCTGGACCGCGCAACGTCGCCGGGCAGCTGATCGAGCCCTCCCATCTGCTGGCCCGTGCCGTGCAGGC